>NZ_SKCD01000096.1 GCF_006542765.1 Paenibacillus luteus | reverse complement strand
AGTGGTTGAAACAAAACGAAAAGATGTCGAGACAATCACGAACAACCTTCACTAACAATTAAAACATTTTAGCTAAAGGATGATTCAGCAATTTCTTTTCTTTCGTTATCCAGTTTTCAAGGTGCAATATTGGTGGAGCCAAGCGGGATCGAACCGCTGACCTCCTGCTTGCAAGGCAGGCGCTCTCCCAGCTGAGCTATGGCCCCAAAATGGGTACCGACTTCTCAGAGTCGATAATGGTGGGCCTTAGTGGACTCGAACCACCGACCTCACCCTTATCAGGGGTGCGCTCTAACCAGCTGAGCTAAAGGCCCTTGGGTATTCCCTTTGGACTACCTTTGAAAGAGTATTAATCTTTCAAAACTGACAACGAGTAAGCGATAAACTGCCACGTTTATCCGAACCTCATCGGGTCCGGGTATTTCCTTAGAAAGGAGGTGATCCAGCCGCACCTTCCGATACGGCTACCTTGTTACGACTTCACCCCAATCATCTACCCCACCTTCGACGGCTAGCTCCCTTGCGGGTTACCCCACCGGCTT
>NZ_SKCD01000095.1 GCF_006542765.1 Paenibacillus luteus | reverse complement strand
GGTACTTGGGTAGGGGAGCGTTGAATACGGATTGAAGTTGGACCGTGAGGACTGGTGGACTGTATTCAAGTGAGAATGCCGGTATGAGTAACGAAAAGACAAGTGAGAATCTTGTCCGCCGAAAGCCTAAGGGTTCCTGAGGAAGGCTCGTCCTCTCAGGGTAAGTCGGGACCTAACGCGAGGCCGAAAGGCGTAGTGGATGGACAACAGGTTGAAATTCCTGTACCACCGAAGATTGTTTGAGCAATGGGGTGACACAGAAGGGCAGTGACGCGGACTGATGGAATAGTCCGTCCAAGCAGTGAGGCTAGTGTGTAGGCAAATCCGCACACTATTAGGCTGGGCTGTGATGGGGAGCGAAAATTACAGTAGCGAAGGTCATGTACTCCGGCTGTCAAGAAAAGCCTCTAGTGAGATCTAGGTGCCCGTACCGCAAACCGACACAGGTAGGCGAGCAGAGCATGCTAAGGCGCGCGGAAGAACTCTCGTTAAGGAACTCGGCAAAATGACCCCGTAACTTCGGGAGAAGGGGTGCCTCGGTAGGGT
>NZ_SKCD01000094.1 GCF_006542765.1 Paenibacillus luteus | reverse complement strand
AAGGGAGCTAGCCGTCGAAGGTGGGGTAGATGATTGGGGTGAAGTCGTAACAAGGTAGCCGTATCGGAAGGTGCGGCTGGATCACCTCCTTTCTAAGGAAATACCCGGACCCGATGAGGTTCGGATACAAGTTATCGGTATATGGCGCTTTGAGCGCAAGACGTGAAAACCATTTGTTCAGCTTTGATGGAATTTGTATGGGGCCATAGCTCAGCTGGGAGAGCGCCTGCCTTGCAAGCAGGAGGTCAGCGGTTCGATCCCGCTTGGCTCCACCAACAACTTTTATCAATTTGCACCTTGAAAACTGGATAACGAAAGAAAAGAAATTGCTGAAACATCCTTTAAGCTGTTTTTATTGTAAGCGAAAGGTGTTCGAGATTAATCCGACTTCTTTTCGTTTTGTTCTTACCAACTGATATCTTAGGAGATCAGGGGGAAACAAAATGAAAACGGCGGTTAAGCCGAATCACCTGAGCATATGGTTAAGCTAGTAAGAGCGCACGGAGGATGCCTAGGCACCAGGAGCCGAAGAAGGACGTGGCGAACAACGATACCGCCCCGG
>NZ_SKCD01000093.1 GCF_006542765.1 Paenibacillus luteus | reverse complement strand
CGCGCATTCAAACGGGTAGAGGAAGGGAATCTGGATCTGAATATTAGACATCACAAGGATGATGAGTTTGGTTTTTTATATGAACGTTTTAATGAGATGCTTGTTAATCTCCAAATTTCGATTGATGAGGTATACAATCAGCAAATCCATCGGCAAAATGCGGAGCTGAAGCAGCTGCAATCGCAAATTAATCCTCATTTTCTTTATAATTGCCTGTTTAGTATTATTCGATTAATTAAGATGCAAAAAGAGGATGAAGCGGTGCAGTTTACCAATCAGCTCGCCAAATATTTTCAGTTCATTACACGCAATACAAGGGATACGGTACCTTTAGAGAATGAAGCAGCACATGCTCGAAATTACGTCATGCTACAGCTAACACGTTTCTCGGATAGGGTGACCATTGATTTTGGGGATATTCCAGAGAAGCTAAAGCCAATATCCGTACCACGCCTTATCATCCAGCCGCTTGTTGAAAATGCATTTGTACATGGGCTTGAAAATGTGACAGAGGGGGGGCTGCTGCGTGTCTCTTTTGCTGAAGAGTCGGGTAAAGCAATTATT
>NZ_SKCD01000092.1 GCF_006542765.1 Paenibacillus luteus | reverse complement strand
AGTCGTAACAAGGTAGCCGTATCGGAAGGTGCGGCTGGATCACCTCCTTTCTAAGGAAATACCCGAACCCGATGAGGTTCGGATAAACGTGGCAGTTTATCGCTTACTCGTTGTCAGTTTTGAAAGATTAATCATCTTTCAACAGGAAGTCCAAAGGGAATACCTATGGGCCTTTAGCTCAGCTGGTTAGAGCGCACCCCTGATAAGGGTGAGGTCGGTGGTTCGAGTCCACTAAGGCCCACCATTATCGACTCTGAGAAGTCGGTTCCCATTTTGGGGCCATAGCTCAGCTGGGAGAGCGCCTGCCTTGCAAGCAGGAGGTCAGCAGTTCGATCCCGCTTGGCTCCACCAATATTGCACCTTGAAAACTGGATAACGAAAGAAAAGAAATTGCTGAATCATCCTTTAGCTAAAATGTTTTAATTGTTAGTGAAGGTTGTTTGTGATTGTCTCGACATCTTTTCGTTTTGTTTCAACCACTTGGTCTCTTCTGAAATCGAGGAAACAAAATGAAAACGGCGAGCAAGCCGAATCAACCGGAACGATAGGTTAAGCTAGTAAGAGCGCAC
>NZ_SKCD01000091.1 GCF_006542765.1 Paenibacillus luteus | reverse complement strand
TGTTTAGGATAAGCCCTCGACCGATTAGTATTCGTCAGCTCCACACATTGCTGTGCTTCCACCCCGAACCTATCAACCTCGTCGTCTTCAAGGGGTCTTACATACTGGGAAATCTCATCTTGAGGGGGGCTTCACGCTTAGATGCTTTCAGCGCTTATCCCGTCCGTACTTGGCTACCCAGCGGTGCTCCTGGCGGAACAACTGGTACACCAGCGGTACGTCCATCCCGGTCCTCTCGTACTAAGGACAGCTCCTCTCAAATTTCCTGCGCCCGCGACAGATAGGGACCGAACTGTCTCACGACGTTCTGAACCCAGCTCGCGTACCGCTTTAATGGGCGAACAGCCCAACCCTTGGGACCTACTTCAGCCCCAGGATGCGATGAGCCGACATCGAGGTGCCAAACCTCCCCGTCGATGTGGACTCTTGGGGGAGATAAGCCTGTTATCCCCAGGGTAGCTTTTATCCGTTGAGCGATGGCCCTTCCATTCGGTACCACCGGATCACTAAGCCCGACTTTCGTCCCTGCTCGACTTGTAGGTCTCGCAGTCAAGCTCCCTTATGCCTTTGCACTCT
>NZ_SKCD01000090.1 GCF_006542765.1 Paenibacillus luteus | reverse complement strand
CGAATGATTTCCAACCATTCTGAGGGAACCTTTGGGCGCCTCCGTTACATTTTAGGAGGCGACCGCCCCAGTCAAACTGTCCACCTGACACGGTCCCCGAACCGGTTTCACGGTTCTAGGTTAGAACTCCGATACGATCAGGGTGGTATCCCAACGTTGCCTCCACACAAGCTGGCGCTCATGCTTCTTAGGCTCCCACCTATCCTGTACAGATCGTACCAAAGTTCAATATCAAGTTACAGTAAAGCTCCATGGGGTCTTTCCGTCTTGTCGCGGGTAACCTGCATCTTCACAGGTATTAAAATTTCACCGGATCTCTCGTTGAGACAGCGCCCAAGTCGTTACGCCATTCGTGCGGGTCAGAATTTACCTGACAAGGAATTTCGCTACCTTAGGACCGTTATAGTTACGGCCGCCGTTTACTGGGGCTTCGGTTCACAGCTTCGGATTGCTCCTAACCGCTCCCCTTAACCTTCCAGCACCGGGCAGGCGTCAGCCCGTATACTTCGCCTTACGGCTTCGCACAGACCTGTGTTTTTGCTAAACAGTCGCTTGGGCCTTTTCACTGCGGCCCCCTCGGGCTAT
>NZ_SKCD01000089.1 GCF_006542765.1 Paenibacillus luteus | reverse complement strand
CCGGAGGCACGACCGTCACGTTGACCGGTACGAATCTGTCTGGAGCAACAGCGGTGACGTTTGGTGCAACGGCTGCGACGGGCTTTACCGTAAATTCAGCAACACAAATCACAGCAACGGCTCCGGCAGGCTCGGGAACCGTAGACGTAAGGGTAACGACGGCGGGCGGCACATCAGCGACATCGGCGGCTGACCAATTTACGTTCATAGCCGCGCCGACGATCACAAGTATTTCGCCGACGGCGGGTCCGACGACCGGAGGCACGAGCGTCATTTTGACCGGTACGAATCTGTCTGGTGCAACAGCGGTGACGTTTGGTGCAACGGCGGCGACGGGCTTTACCGTAAATTCAGCAACACAAATCACGGCAACGGCTCCGGCGGGTAGTGCGGGAACCGTAGACGTAAGGGTAACGACGGCGGGCGGCACCTCAGCGACATCGGCGGCTGACCAATATACGTTCATAGGCGCGCCGACGATCACAAGCATTTCGCCAACGGCGGGTTCGACGACCGGAGGCACGACCGTCACGTTGACCGGTACGAATCTGTCTGGAGCAACAGCGGTGACGTTTGGTGCAACGGCTGCGACGGGC
>NZ_SKCD01000097.1 GCF_006542765.1 Paenibacillus luteus | reverse complement strand
CTCGGATGGAGTACTTTCCAGATAGAACATCACGAATCGCAGTCTGCTTGAGCGCATGTGAGTATGTTTTCCAAGCCTTGGATTCCTTTAACCCCTCATAACCATCCGCTTTGTATTTCCTTATCCACTCCCCAACAGTCTGATTGTCAATCCCCAGTTGCTTTGCTTCATGGTGAGGATTTGAATCCTGTTTAAGGCATCTTTTTACAACCTGTAGTTTTACATCTAATGAAATTGGACTCCTTTTTGACAAAGCAAAAACTCCCATCATGGTAGAAGTAGAGGTTTTGTTTTTTCTACTGTCTACTATGATGGGAGCATATCATTTGGACGGTTGTGCGGCTGTTTTTTTGAAAATTAGGACTTCATGGTGCTAAACCTTATTTCTTCAGTTTATCCCAAGCGCCCTGCATGCCGGTTTCCCATGCAGATGCATCGATTTTGCCTGCGATATACTGCTGAATTACACTAGCGAATTCTTGCGTAACGCCATCTGGGTATTTGGAGGATTGTAGTCCAAGCACTTTGTCGGCCTGTACATAGTTGTAAACCTCAGTACCGATGTCGCCCATATCCTCAGGCGTAGCTATGATCGTCGATAGAGCCGGAATGAACTTGAATTTCTTAACGATGTATTCTTTACCAATATCGGAAGTAACAAGCCAGTTCAGGAACGTTTTTGCTTCTTCTTTCACATCGGATTCTTTGTTAATAACAAGGTTAGCCGGAATGCCGACATTAAGCTTGTCGTTTGCCTCTGCATCCTCGCCAAGCGGCATAGGCAGCACACCGATGTTGAGGTCAGGATTGATACTATCGATTTGAACCTGCGCCCAGTTTCCTTCTTGCATCATCGCCGCTTCGCCGCTGGCAAAAAGCGATACTTGCGTGTTGTAGTCAGTTGTAAGCGGGTTTTTGTTGCCATAGTCCATCGTAAGCTTCATCAGCTTAGCCCAGTCGGCGAACTTCTCGTTGCCCGGAATTTTGACGGAGCCGTCGTTCAGGCCCGCAATAAAAGCATTGACGTCTGGCTGTTGTGCAAACGCGGGGTTAATCCCTTGGTTGCCGATCAACCACCATTCTTGGTAAGCATTTGCGAAAGGCGTAATGCCTGCAGCTTTTAGCGTTTTTGCAGCCGCTTCAAGCTGGGAGTACGTTTTTGGAAGCTCGGTAATGCCTGATTTAGCAAAAATGTCCTTGTTGTAGATATAGCCGAAGCCTTCAAGGTTCATCGCCATACCATATACCTTGCCGTCCTTTGTCATCGGTTCAGCAGCCAAAGGCACAAGATCCTTCACCCAGGCTTGATCGGAGAGATCCTCAAGCTTGTCCAGCCACATTTCCATTTCAGCGTAACCGCCATTGGAGAAAATGTCAGGAGCGTCGCCAGCTGCGAATTTCGTTTTTAGGGAAGCGCCGTAGTCAGCACCGCCGCCAACGGTTTGGATATCGAGCTTGATGTTCGGGTATTCTTTATTGAATTCAACGGCCAATTCGTTCAGGCCTTCCACGATTTCGGTTTTAAATTGGAAAATGGTTACGGTCTTGACGTCACCTTTAGCTGTGCCGCCGCTTTCGTTGCTGCTGCCGCATGCGGATAGCACGATGCTCATCGCCAGCACAAGGCTTAGCGAAAGCATAGTCATCTTTTTATTCATGATGCAAATCCCCCTTGATTAATGGTTTATTATATGGAATCGACCGTCCGATTACAAGCGTTAGCCTTTAACCGAACCAGCCGCTACTCCCTCAACGATGTAACGCTGTAACAGAAGGAAGAAAGCTACGATTGGAGCAATGCCGAGCACGAGCGCCGGAAGCGCAAGATCCCATTGCTTCGTATATTGCCCGAAGAAAGCGAAGGTCGCGAGCGGAATCGTCCGCATGTCGGGCTTTTGCAAAATAAGCGACGGAAGCAAGTAATCATTCCATACCCACAAGCAGTTCAGAATAATAACGGTCATGAGCATGGGCTTCAGCAATGGGAGTACGATTCTGAAAAATACGGTAATCGGATTGCAGCCATCAACAGTTGCCGCTTCCTCGATTTCAAGCGGGATCGCCTTGATGAAGCCGTGGAACAGAAACAGCGAGAGCGGTGCTCCAAGCCCCAGATAACACATAATCAAACCGACCATACTGTTGTTGACGCCCAGCATGTTCACCACTTTAAGCAGCGGAATCATGATCGATTGGAACGGAATAACCATAGCCGCTACAAAAAGCATAAATAGAATCCGGTTAAAACGCGTATTGGCACGCACCATTCGGTAGGCGCCCATCGAACTAATCAGCGCAGTCAGCACGACAGTGACGACCGTGATGATCATAGAATTGGTGAAGGCTTCCGGGAATCTTGTCAGCTCCCAAGCACGGGAGTAGTTCTCCCACTTGAATACCTGAGGCCAGCTGGCTGAGTTCGACATAATTTCACCGAACGGCTTCACGGAGTTAACGAGCAGGAAATAGAACGGCGCAAGGAACAGCAGGCCGACGATGACCATCACCGCTTCGGTTATAAACAGCTTTCCGGTATATTTTTTGGTATCCATTAAGCTTCGACCTCCTTGCTCTTGGTTACGCGAACCTGGATAAGAGTAATGACGGCAACGACGATAAAGAAGATTAATGATTTCGCTGTGCCGAGTCCGTAACGGTTGTTTTGGAATGCCTCAGCGTAAATGTTTAGAGCAACGGATTCCGTCGATTTGAACGGTCCGCCTTTGGTGAGCGATAAGTTCAGATCGAACATTTTGAACGACCATGAGATGGCCAGGAACAAACATACGGTAATAGCAGGCATGATGAGCGGCAAAATAATGCCACGCAGCACTTGGAAGCGGGTAGCGCCATCAATCTCGGCTGCTTCAAGCACTTCCTTCGATACGTTCGTCAGTGAAGCAATATACACGACCATCAGGTAACCGGCCGATTGCCAGACGAAGACCATCGTAATGCCCCAGAATCCGGTCGTTTCATCGCCAAGCCACGGAAGATTGAAGAAGGACCAGCCGGTCATATCGCCGACGGTAGAGAAGCCTTTTACGAATATGAACTGCCAGATAAAGCCGAGCAGCAGTCCGCCGATAACGTTCGGCATAAAGAAGATCGTCCGCAGCACGTTGCGGGATTTGAGCTTTTTCGTTAATAAATAAGCTAGGAAGAAGCCGACCAGATTGGTTAAGAGAACGCCGACCACCGTGAAGCGGATCGTAAACCAGAAGGAAGACCAGAAATCGGCATCATTCGTAAAAATTTGCTTGAAGTTGTCGAAGCCAACCCAATTAACCGTACCTGCAACGCCGTTCCAATCGGTAAACGAGTAGTACATGCCAAGCAGAAACGGGATGATCATAATCAGTAGGAAAAAGATGGTTACTGGGCCTACGAACACGAGCTGCGGCCACCATCCGGACATTCTCTTGCTGCCCATCTTGGAAACTCCCCTTTCTTTTCACCAGAAAACTATTGTATGTTTAATTATGCAAGTCCGAGAGAGCGATAAACACCGACGGATGTGACCGGTCAGGTGCAATATATTGATCGGGAGCGGAGGTCGTGCAGCTTTGAACTGGAATAGCATTCGAACTAAACTAATCGTATTTATGCTGCTGGCAACGATTGTGCCGATCGTGACGACCATGGTGGTCACTTACAGCTATACAGCAAAATCAATGAAGGATCGAGCGCTGGAGGATACGCAAAACCTGCTTTATCAAGGCCAGCGGAACGTAACGGCGGTGCTGGACGAGCTTAGCCGTGCTTCGCTTAACGTGTACTCGGATGCGGAGCTGTATCGGCAGCTGCAAACGGGCTTGGCTGATTTTCAGACCGACAGCCGAGTGTTCGCAGCGATGGCTTATATGAAATCAGCTGTGCCTGACGTACATCAGGTCTACCTATATGCAAGCCTCGGCCAGCGGGCGACGATCGTAACGAATGTGGCGGGCGCGAAGCGCGCGAACGATACTGCTGCCTTTCCTGATCTGGATACCTATGTAGGCACAGGAGAGAGTACTTCGCTTCAGCCTACACATATGAGCCACACCTATGGCTTTGCTTCCTTGCAGCCGCAGCAGCCAAGTGAGCGAGTATTCACTCTTCACCGGCGAATCGAGCGGGTACCCTCCAATGAGAAGCTGGGGTATGTATCAATTGATGTGAAGCTATCGCTGCTGACGGATATCGTGAGCCAGCTTTATGATCGTAAAGAAGAAGATTTATACGTTATCGACAACAATGGCTTTGTCGTATTTGCAGACGACGAGCAGTTGCTAGGCAAACCGCTCCATAAAGCTTGGTACAACGGCACATTGGCTCAAGGAGATGCCAATGGCGGCCATTTTGAGCAAAATGGTGCATTGTTTGTTTATGAGCATATACAGAGTACAGCAGCTCATTGGACGCTTGTTAAGCGGATACCAACCTCGTATCTGATCCGGGAAGCGAACAATGCGGCTGCGATAAACCTGCTTTTGCTTGCTCTGTCGCTGGCGGTTATCGTTACAGCTACGGTCATCGTCTCTTTGCGGATTACCGCGCCCGTGAAGCAGCTCGTTCGCTATATGAACCAGGTAGAGGCGGGCAATTTGAATGTTCCGATTCAGCCGACGGGGAATGACGAGATCGGTTTGGTCGTGGTTCGGTTTCGCAGTATGATGGATACCATCAACAATTTGATTTTGCGTGAATACAAATTGGAGCTAGCAAACAAAACTAATCAGCTTCGGGCGCTGCAAGCGCAGATCAACCCTCATTTTCTGAACAATACGATTCAAATTATCGGCACATTGGCTCTTGAGCTGGGCGTGCCGCGCATCTATGCGCTGTTGTCCGCACTTGCTCGAATGATGCGCTACAGTATGGACAATGAGACAAGCATGATTACCTTGCGGGACGAGCTCGCACACTTGAAGGCATACGTGGAGCTGCAGAAGGAGCGTTACGAGAATCGCTTTACTTTCCATGTCGATGTGGATGAGGCGCTATTGGATGCGGAGATGCCGAAGATGATTTTACAGCCCGTGATCGAAAATTACTTCAAGCATGGCATGGACAAGGCTGCGGATAATGGAGAGCTCGCTTTGAAGGCTGCTTTGCGGGATGACGGGCTTCTGGAGCTGACGGTTGAGAATAACGGCGCGATCATTTCGCCAGAGCGGCTTGCCGTGCTGCAAAGGGAGCTTGCAGGCGTACGATACGCAGATAAAACGCAGGATTATGAAGGACAATCAGCCGGAAGGAACAACAGGGAAGCGGCAGGGCCAGTCGAGGGAGTTTACAGCTCGCTCCAGCTGGCGCAGTCCGGAGCTGAACCGAAGATTGGTTTGCTCAATGTGCTTGCGCGGCTGCGGATGGTGTATGGGGAAGACGCTCAGCTGAATATACGAAATAGGGAATCAGGCGGCGTTCGTATCATGCTCGTGCTGGGAATGACAGCGGTGAAAGGAGGGAATACGGATGAAGGTGTTGATCGTAGATGATGAGGCGCGTGTGCGCAAAGCAGTGCGGCTGCTTGTAGATTGGGATGCGCATGGGGTTACCGCCATTGAAGAAGCAAGCGGCGGCTATGAAGCTATCCAGCGAATGAGGGACGATAAACCGGCCATTGTTATTATGGATATGATGATGCCGGAAGGCAGCGGCGTGGACTTGATGGCAGCGGTGAACGAATTTGCGGGAACGGTGAAGTTTATCGTTGTGAGCGGGCGAGGTGATTTCGACTTCGTACGTGAAGCGGTCCGCAATGGAGGCATCGATTATTTGCTGAAGCCCATAGAGCCCGAGGCGATTAATGCGGCAGTTGCCAAAGCATCCGCCCAATGGCAGGCGGAGCAGCAGGAGCGAAACGAGCGGCAAAAGCAAAGCATAAAGCTAAATGAATTCAAGCCGGTATACGGAGAGAAGCTGCTTACAGGCCTAATTGATGATCCGGCTACCGCACAGGCATCGCTGCGCAAGCTGCGGGAGGAACGCTTGATCCCGGAGGCTGCGAATACGGCAAGGCTTGGATTGCTGCAGGTCGACGCGAGTGATACGCAGTTGCAGGGACGGTTCGCCTTTGATAGCGATCTGCTTCATTTTGCGATCATTAACATTTGTAATGAGTTTCTACTTTCGTCTCAACGGGGAGTGGCTTTCCGGCATTGGGGAGCGCCTACGGAAATCGTCATCATCGTATGGGTGGAAGTCGAGCAGCTGCCTGTTGTTCTGCAGGATATTAATGAAGGCCTATTTATGACGCTCCAGCGGCGTATGCATATGGGCCTCAGCAGCGCGGGTGCTTTTCCCGGTGCGATGCCTGCTCAGCATGATGAGGCGCTGGATGCACTGCGGCGCCGCAATACATTGGATTCGAACGGTTATATTCATCAGTTAGTGGATCATCCAACCGGCAAGCGGGTGAGTTTCTCGGATTGTGAGGAGGAGTGGAAGGTTGCCGTATTAAGCGGCGACGCGTACCAGCTTCATGCAGCCTCCGGCCGCTGGCTGGAAGCTGTGCGCGTGTTGGGCCTTATCACGCCAACGATGCTTGAAGAGTACAAGACGGATTCTCTATTGTTTTGCGCGAGGCTGCTTCGTGAAGCGCCCGGCAGACAGGCAGGGGATGAAGCTGGGCTGCTATCTGTTGAGGAGCTGGAGCAAAAATCACCTTATGTGAGTGCCAGCACCTTTTCCTTGCAGGCTTGGCGAGAATGGTCGTACCTGCTTCTTCGGGAGCTGTCCCAGGCCATTGGTCAGCGCCAAGCCCAGGAGAAAACGAAGATGAGCGATATCGCGGGCTTTATTGAGCAGCATTACCAGAGCGAGCTGTCGCTTCAGGATATCGCCAAGCGTTTCTTCGTCAGTCGTGAGTATGTATCGCGCAAGTTCAAGCAGGAGTACGGCATTAACATTACCGATTATATCTCAGGCGTTCGCATCGACAAAGCGAAGCTGCTCATGGTCAATCCGAACTTGCGCATTTCCAAAATTGCCGAAATGGTCGGTTTCCACGACGAGAAATATTTCAGCAAGGTGTTCAAGAAACAGGAAGGTATCTCACCGAAGACGTACCGTCTTGGGGAGCCGGAATAAGAGCGTGCGGTACAGTTGGATGAGCTGGTGATGTATGGATTACTTTCTTATTTTTTCAACCCAATTCACAATCGTTTCGTACCATTGCTGCACTTTAATGACCAGCTTGTCCAGCTTCTTGCCTTCGTTCACAAGATGGAGCAGCCAGTCCCAATCGGTTAGAAATTGCAGGATCGTTATGACAAGCATAATGATGACAAAAGAAAAAATGACGATAAACGCGGCTTGCAGCTTGAAATAAAGGGTAAGCCGCTTAGCCAGGAGCTTTACGGCATGCTCGTCGTTTGGATTGGCTTGCAGCTTCTTGGCTGCGCTTGCCATCACAAGCAGTACAAACGTAATGACGAGCTCAAGGAAACCGGCAATCGTCCCCCAGCCAAAATTAATAAAGCCGATAAAGGTTTGAAACAACCCGAAACAAAGAGTGAAAACCGCTGTTATCCTCATCCAGAAAGCGAGCTTTTGCCATACCTTCTGAAGCTCCTGCTGCATCCCTCCGCCGATTTCAGGCGCTGCAGGAACGGCTGAAGGAGCTGGCCACGACTGGACCAGCCCTGTCTGTGCATTCGTCTCCAATCCCCTACTCTCCCCTCTCTATTTTTTACCAATTATAAAGCTATACGCACGTCAAAGTCGATGAGTTTCTTCACGCTAAACCAGCGGTTTGCAGTGTTTCCGGTTTTGCAGTACGATGAAAGAAATAATATTTCCATTACACTACCTACTCAGGGGAGGACGCAGTGTTGCTCTCTACATATTTCATTCAAGTCAGCTCGATCATCGTATCGGCTTTAGCGGGGCTGGCGCTTATCGTTGTAAGAATTCGTGCCGGAAAGCAGCCGACTTCTATGCGGAAAATCATCATCCCCCCGCTTGGCATGGCCACGGGTTTTGTGATGTTTGTTTTCTCGGTCACTCATATTCCTTGGGTATGGGGATTATCAGCCTTTTTGACTGGCATGCTGATCTTTTCTTTCCCGCTTATTGTCACGACAAGATTGGAACGTGTGGAATCCGAAATTTATGTCCGGCGCTCAAAGGCCTTTATTTTTATTATGCTGACACTATTTATGATCAGGCTTGCGCTGCATAGCGTGGTTGAGCAATACATGTCGATACCGCAAACGGGCGCTATTTTTTACCTGTTGGCGTTCGGGATGATTATACCATGGCGAATTGCGATGATCAGTGATTTTGTGAGGCTTCAAAAAGTAGAAACGTAGCTCGATTGGGGGAGAGAGCATGGATCCGAAGCTAACAGAACGGGTAAAGCTAACGCAAAACAAGCTTAGAAAACGTACACTATCGGCGATATTGCAGGAATTCGATCAGAAAATGATGAAGCTTGAGCGTGGCAAACGCGAGGAAAAGTATGCAAAAATGTCGGAAACGCCGTTTTCATTTTTTCGCGGCAGCGCTTATTTGTTTTATTTTGACGTCTCGCGGGAATGGTTTCCCTACCACACCCCTGGCAATCGTCCAACCTGGATTCAAGGAGATTTGCATTTCGAAAATTTCGGGGCATTTCGCAATGAACGGGGTACGCTGGTCTATGATGTGAATGATTTTGATGAAGGTTACTTGGGCTCCTATTTATATGATTTGCTGCGAATGTCAGTTAGTGCGGTGCTTGTGGCTCGTTCGAAAGGGATGTCTCATAACAGCCAAATTCAAACCGTAGAATCGTATTTGCAAGCGTATTCCAAGCAAATGCGCCGGTTCGTGAAAGCGAAAGATGATCCTGGCACTTATTCCGTCGATATTGAGCAAGCGGAAGGGCTGATCAAGAAGCTGCTCAAAAAGCTGCAAAAGCGCAAGGAGCAGCATTTCTTGGAAAAGGTGACTGCACTCGTGCAGGAGCATCGGCAATTTGCGACAAACGAGGAAATTGTTTCTCCAACAGAGGAGGAGCGCGAAGCTCTGCTGGAAGCCTGGCCGGAATATTTGTCTACGGTGGCCGCGAGCGGGGAAGAACAGCTGCGCCATTTTCAGGTGAAGGATGTTGCGGTAAAGCATGGCTCGGGTACGGCCTCGATTGGGCTTGACCGTTTTTATGTGCTTATTGAGGCAGGTGAAGGGGAGCAGGGAGAGGACGATATTGTGCTTGAAGCCAAAGAGGTCCGTGTGCCGATTCCTGCCTATTATATGCCTTACGATGAGAACTTCTGGTCGATGTTCGAGCATCAGGGCAAGCGGGTAACGATGACACAAAAGGCGATGCATCATGAGGCTGATCCTTATCTCGGCTGGTTTTCTATCGGGGAGAGGCAGTTCTATGTACGGGAGCGCTCGCCGTATAAGAAACGGCTGAAGCTGGAAGCGATTGAAACAACCGGCGACCTTCTGGCAATCACAGCTACGATGGGAAGGCTGACGGCGAAGCTTCATGCACGCGCGGATGCCGATGTAGCACAAGGCATCTTGGCCTATCACAGCGAGGTTGAAATTGTAAAGGCTATGGGTGACGATGAAGAGGCATTTTGCACATTTATTGCACAGTGGGCAATGGCCTATGCCGATAGCGTCGAACAGGACTACGATTTATTCGTAGAATGGTTGGTTGGAAGAAAGAAGCCTTCTGTAACGTAATTATACTTATTCCTCTGCTCCCGAGCGGCCATTAAAATGGCTGTCGGGAGGCTAAATGGAGCAGTCACTATGTTGATGTTATTATCTACTGGGCATGGGTGAATTGACAAGTGCAATTCCTCATGCTATTATTTTAATTAATTAAGTTGTATGCAATTTAATTATTTAAAACTTACATACCAATAGAGGAGGCAATCATTAATGAGTGTTTATACGTATGATTTGGAGACCATCAGAGGCGAGCAGCAAAGTATGGAGCAATACAAAGGAAAAGTATTGATTGTCGTTAACACGGCTAGCAAATGCGGCTTTACCCCGCAGTATACGGATTTGCAAAAGCTGTATGAACAATATAAAGAGCAGGGCCTTGAAATTCTTGGATTTCCAAGTAATCAGTTCGGCGAGCAAGAACCTGGTGCCAACTCGGATGTGCAAAGCTTTTGCCAATTGAATTATGGCGTCACGTTCCCCCTCTTCGCGAAGACCGACGTACGGGACGATTCGGCTCATCCTCTATTCAAGCATTTAACGGAAACCGCTCCATTCAACGGCTTCAATACCGACAGCCCTAGCGGTAAAATGCTCAATGCGTTTCTTTCGGAAAAACTGCCTCACTACTTGGAAGGCAACTCGGTCAAATGGAATTTCACTAAATTTCTAATAGACCGGGAAGGGAACATCGTCAAACGGTTCGAATCGACTGACGAACCACTCGATATGAAGGCCGATATTGAGCTGCTGCTTTAATGCTCCCTCAGTTAAAAATGAAATAGATGCGGCTTCCGGGCGAAAAAAAGCCCATTTAATGGCTATTTTAGTCGATTTGGGGACAAGATTGACGTTTGTTGCAGAAATGTCCTCTTTTTTAGACAAGCTTCGAGTTGCAGGAAGGGTTTCTGGCGCCGTAAGTATTTGAGTTAGTGGGCAGGTCGGTGAGTAGCTATAGTTTGAGCCATAGCTTTGCTTGCTATAAGGTTTGAAAAGGGCTTAGTACCTCTTTAGCAGCCCCTTGCTTAGTGGGAGGTTTCTACAGCTCTATACTCTCTTCAACTATGAGCATTACCTCAACTTCACTAAGTAAATCACTCCATGCTTAATCGAATTTCTAATTAAATAAAAAGTTGAAAATGGACAGAAACGGGTAACCGATTCTGTCCATTTTTTATGCGGAGAATGCTTTTTAAATGGAAGGGAATGGAGTTGGGATACAACGCTTTAAAAGTTGTTAACAGGTAAAAATATTACTGTTAAATATAAACGATTTTGTGATTTTTCTTCTAAAAATATAGAAAAATTAATAATTATGAAATAAGTTTGTGTGTTTTAAATGTGCAAAAATAAATGGATGTTTATAACGTTTTTTTAATTCGTTTAAAAGATAGGGGTTATTGTCTCGAAGGTTGAAAAAGGATAAAAATAAAAGATACTTTTTTTGCGATTTTTAGATCATCATACGCGTATAATCAGCGGTGGCGCCTTTTATCCCAAAGCGCAGGCTAGCCTTCGAGTGGCGAGTCCAGCATGGCAATGAGCTGCTTTGGTCCTGCTGCAGACATTGCGATCTGAACCAGTCGCCGCCGCTTCTATTCTTTCTTGGATGAATGACTGTGAAGGATAAAACGGAGAGTTAGCAATAGAACGAGCGGCTAATTTATTCTATCGGTTTAGCATCAAAGACGCGCTGAAAGCGGTCATCGTTTGTTATTTTTACTAAGGCTTCCGTCTTGGATTTCACGCCTAGTTTTCCGTAAATCTTTTTTAAATAATTTTCGACGGAGCTCTCGCTGACGTGAATGATGCCAGCAATTTTACTGTTTGTGAATTTGTCGGCAACCATGGACAAAATTTTGAGCTCAGTCGAGGTTAGATCAGCTTCCCAATAATGCTTGCTATAGTCGGGCCGCTGGAGCTGAACCTGTCTGAAAATGGACAGCGGCAATATCGTGTTCCCGCGCATGACGGAATGGATCATATCGACAATTTCTTGCGGTGATGCACTTTTGTTTAATATGCCGCTCACGCCGCTTTCAATGAGGCGATTAAAGTAAGGAGTGTAGTCATACCCGGTATGTATGATGATATGAATGGACGGATGCCGCTCTTTAATAGCTGCGGCAATATGAACCCCCGTATCGTCAGGGAGGTTTAAATCTAGAATGATAACGGAGGGAAGAAGCTTCTCCGTCATCTCGATTCCTTCTCTGCCAGTGGAGGCAATGCCCAGCACCTCAATGCGCCCGTCCTGCTCCAGCAGATATTTAATCCCGAGCGCCATTGCCGGATGATCGTCGATAATGACCATTTTAATTTCTGCGTTCAACAGGGTCGGTCCCTTCTGTAGGTAATGTGAGGACCAGCTTTAATCCTTCGTTGGGGGCTGTGTCATAGTGTAATTGCCCTTCCAAGCTATTCATTCGATGTTTGATGCCGTGCCAGCCTATGCCGGTGCTTTGCAGCTGATCATCAAATCCGATCCCATCGTCTTGGTATTCCATTATGAAGCCTTGTCTGGACAAATGAAGGTGAAAATCGATTTGATTAGCCATGGCGTGTTTTTTGGCATTAGAGAGAAGCTCTTGCATAATCCGGAACAGATGGTGATGGACTTCCGTATCCAGCGCATCCCATTCAGTCTTATGTTCAATACGCAAATGCAGTTGAAACGGAACCTTCATCCGTTCGGATTCAATCAGGTTGGACACGGTTACGGCAAATCCAACCTCTTTAAGGAGATGAGGGTATAGTTGGAAGCCGGTTTCTCGTACATTTAAATTAATAATATCGAGATATTCCATCAGCTCTTTGAGCTCGTCCTCCAAATGAGACGACTGGGATGCATTATCCCGTATGGCGGCAACCCTCTGCTTGGCGAAATAAATATCCTGCATAATCGTATCATGAAGGTCCGAAGCGACACGCTGACGTTCCTTTTCTTGCATTTCATAGAGTGATTTTCTAAACCACAAATAAGAGCTAGGGGACTTGTCTCCTGCAGCAGCAGGTTCGATCAACAGTTCATTGATTTTAAGAGACAACAGTTCAGATAAGTATATATTCTCGATCATGATTGAAAGCTGAGTGATGATTGCAGCGATCCATCGCTGTTGCTCTGCATGGAAGGTATGTCCATGCCCTTCTCTTGCCATGATAATATGGCTTGAAAATTCTTCTCCAGGGTGGATGCCGTAGACGACATAAGTTGCCGCATTCTCATCCTTGTTTTTCATAATCTGTTCGATTTCTTCTGCATCCATGGCTCCATGGACTGCGAGCTTTATACGGTTGTTATTTTGAAGTCGAATAGCAGCACCTTTAAGGTTTAGCGCCTCGCACAGATTCGGGAGCAGATTGTGGGAGGTATCCTCAAGCTGCTTGACTTGCCCCTGCTCCTCCAGCAAGCGGTAAAAAGCATCGCGCTGCTTGTTTAGCAATGGCCAGCCAAACCGTTTGGTTTGCTTTAGTTTATTTCTCCCCGCGTAATAGATGCAGGTCGCCGGGAATAAAATGATGAACCAGACGCTGCTTGCGTAGTCCAATATGGGCTTACCGAATAGGTCGGGCAAGACCGATAATAGCAGAAAGGGGAAAAAGGAAATACCGAAAGCTGTGAATACCACTCTAATAATGGTAGCGGAAAAAGAATATTCATGGCGTTTCTTTCGATACATAATGAATAACAATGAAATGGCAAACAGGCAGCCCAGCGCAAAGCTCAGCAGACTTATAAAACGATCCAGCACAAAATAAGTGTGGAGAGGCATGCTAAAGAAATAAGACAGCCGCATAACCGCAAGGACGGAGAGGAGAATGAATCCGTACTTAAACCAGCGGTAAGAAAAGAGCTTGTATCCTTTTTCTTTAAGAAAGTGATAAACAAACTGCGCGAACAAAAAAGGGATGAACGACATGGCATTCAGCACTATAAATTTCGCCAGGCTATCTGAGCGTGCGGAGGCTTCCGCGCCAATAAAAGCCAAACCCATAAGGATGAGCACGGCTAGTAAATAATAAACCGACCGAGAATGCCTAACTTTGAAATAGACCACCACAGAAATAGCAAATAGGACCAGCTCGCCAATAATTCCTATTATATACCGGGCTGAGATTTCGTTTGCTGAATTTTTTATATCGAAGCTATGATGAATTCTATCTCGTATAATCTCGATGGAATGAGCTTGCTCGATATCATGATATTTGTTGACTGTGAAATGCTGTCCGGTCGGTTGCTTGTTTACCAAGGCGACCGTATCGTTAAGGGCCAATCCTAATTTCTCGGCGGTACCGCCTTTGTAGATATCGGAGATGATCCATGTGCCGGAGCTAGTAGCCGTTACTCCAATACCGACGTATGGGAAATGAAAAGAAATGTAACTGAACCATGAATGGATCAAGAGTAAACCTGCACCTACGAAAATAAAGAAGAAACGTTTGAACGGAAGTGAATTATTCATAGCCATGATCCTTTCAGAATGAATAATAAAAAAGCCTGACTCAATCGCCAGGCTCTTCATTATTTACATTAAGCCCAATAATCAGATGAAGAGGTACCGTTGCTAAGCGCTGCAGCCGAGGATGCGTAAGACAGTGTTAATGCCTTTTTCTGATCAATAGAGATCGTCGCTTCAGCCAAAACAGAAGATAACTTCTCTTTGGAGTTTTTGCTAGCTGCAAGCTGTATAGCTGTTTCTTTAAGCATTGGTGTCCACATGATAGAATTCCCCCTTTTATTGGTCTTTTCGACAAAATAATTATATCAAATAATAGTGAGCTTCAACCCTAACTTTTGCTTGGGAATGCCATAGAATTAATTAAGGAATGCATCGATGGTAATGGACCTTAGTCTAAGCTCCCAAGGCTGTAAAGCAGCCATCTCTGTTAAAATGCGGTCAGCTTGCTGAAGGTAAAGCAATTGAACTGCTGTGCTGTATTCGAATACGCCCGAAGTAGTAATGAATTCGGTCACCTGCTGCTCTCTTGCAAGAAGTTCTCCTAATGTAACGCCCCCCTCGTAGTAGCTTCTTAGAAAGGAATCCATTCGGGAGGACTGATCAAGCAAATACAAAGTGGCCAGCGTTTTTTTTCGCTGCACGATATCATTATGCGCTCGAAAGTCTGTTAAGCCTTTTAAATCATTGCGCAGTTGAGCTGCTATGCCAACGTTCCGAGCGAATTCAGCAAGTATGCTTGAGGTCAACGGGTTCGTTTCTTCTACGAGATGATAGGCGGACTGAATGGCCAGATTGAGAAGAGAGGCAGATTTCTCAGCAATTAATTGCAGGTAGTCCTCCTCTGATTCGATGAGGTTCTGGATGTCCTTGTGTTGGCCATTATGGGCCGTGCTGATCAATTTTAAAGCAGTTGTGTCCATAGGCTTACCTCGACAGCCTGCAACGGCGGCAATCAATAAGCCCGATGCGCAGTTCATGGCGATCGCGGGCTCGATTTGCATCCACGGTGGGAGTGGATTGTCCTGGTCCTGGAGATCATCGAGGATGTCCAAGCTAAGAATGATCAATTCCGTCTGAGCGGCAGTATGATAGATAAAGGGAGAATTACCGCCTAGCATATAATGGGCATAAAGCGTTAGCTGAGGCCAGAGAAGAGTTTCCGAATTTTTATAACGGACATAGCTCTTTGCCATTTGGTTTAAGCTGTTCTCGTAGAAATGGCTATCAATGATATGGAATAGTTCAACGGAAACCTTGCCGAGCATTAAGTCTAATTCCGTGGCTCTCACTAACGCATTCTTGTTCATTTCGTCATTTCCCTTCCATATATTTCAATTGTTATTATATTCGTTCCACAGTCCTAGGTATAGCTATAAAAATAAGACTTTAGTAGGTGGAGTAGAGCATTCATTCATTGCGGC
The DNA here is from genome assembly GCF_006542765.1 of Paenibacillus luteus. Lineage (GTDB taxonomy): Bacteria > Bacillota > Bacilli > Paenibacillales > Paenibacillaceae > Pristimantibacillus > Pristimantibacillus luteus. Next base: position 233,499 of record NZ_SKCD01000097.1, on the reverse strand, counting down.
CGGTACGGAGTATTATAATTTCACGGAAATTTGTGTATTATAGTAGGATAAATATTTTCCGTGGGAAAGGTTGGTCGCAAATGGAGAGTACAGCAGAGAACAAGTCCTCATCCTCTAATTTCATTAAAAATATAGTTATCGAAGATTTGAAGAGCGGCCATGTGCAGGAAATTGTGACTCGTTTTCCACCGGAGCCAAACGGCTATTTGCATATCGGGCATGCGAAGTCGATCTGCTTGAACTTTGAGCTGGCCGATGAGTTCAAGGGCAGAACTAATTTGCGCTTTGACGATACGAATCCGCTTAAGGAAGATACGGAGTACGTGGAATCGATTCAAGAAGATGTTCGCTGGCTTGGCTTTGAGTGGGACGAGCTGCGCTTTGCTTCCGATTATTTCGAAGAGCTCTACAACCGTGCGGTATTGCTGATCCGCAAGGGCAAAGCTTATGTGTGTGATCTAACAGCTGAGCAAATGCGCGAATATCGCGGTACGTTGACTGAGCCGGGTAAGGCAAGCCCTTATCGTGATCGAAGCGTGGAAGAGAACTTGGACCTGTTCGCCCGCATGCGTGCCGGAGAGTTTAAGGACGGGGAAAGAGTGCTCCGTGCCAAGATCGATATGGCTTCGCCGAATATCACCCTGCGTGATCCCGTTTTGTATCGCATTGCGCATACGCATCATCACCGTACAGGAGACGCGTGGTGCATTTATCCGATGTACGATTACGCCCATCCGCTTAGCGATGCCATTGAAGGCATTACGCATTCCATTTGTACGCTGGAGTTTGAAGATCACCGTCCGCTTTATGACTGGACGGTTGCGGAATGTGAAATGGATGCGGCACCGCGCCAATATGAATTTGCCCGTCTAAACGTGACGAATACGGTTATGAGCAAGCGCAAACTGAAGCAGCTGGTGGATGAAGCGGTTGTGGATGGCTGGGATGATCCGCGCATGCCAACGATCAGCGGCTTGCGCCGCAAAGGCTATACACCGGAAGCGATGCGCGCGTTCTGCCGTGAGATCGGTGTATCGAAGAGCAACAGCTTGGTTGACGAGCGCAACCTTGAGCATTTCATCAGAGAAGATTTGAAGCTGAAGGCGCTTCGTACGATGGCGGTATTGCGTCCTCTTAAAGTGGTAATTACGAACTATCCAGAAGGTCAAACGGAGCTGCTGGATGCGGAGAATAATGCGGAGAACGAAGCGATGGGCACGCGCCAAATTCCTTTCTCCCGTGAGATTTATATTGAACAGGACGATTTTATGGAAAATCCTCCGAATAAATATTTCCGTCTTTTCCCTGGCAATGAAGTTCGTCTCAAGCATGCTTATTTCATTACTTGTCAAAAAGTGATCAAGGACGCAGACGGCAATGTAATCGAGCTGCATTGTACCTATGATCCGAAGACAAAAAGCGGCTCGGGCTTTAATGAGCGCAAAGTGAAAGGCACGATTCACTGGGTGGAGGCCTCACAGGCGGTCGCAGCGGATTTCCGTTTGTTCGAGCCGCTCATTACGAGCGAGGCTGAGGAGGAAGGCAAGCCATTCCTGGAATGCATCAATCCGAATTCACTTGAAGTGCTGCAAGGTTTTGTAGAGCCGAATATGAAGGAAGCGGCTGGCGGGGATAAATTCCAATTTTTCCGTCATGGGTATTTCAACGTGGATCCGAAGGATACTTCGGCAGAGAAGCTGGCGTTCAACCGCATCGTTTCGCTGAAAAGCTCGTTTGACCCGTCCAAAGCTTAATTTAAACTATTATATGAAGCCTGTCGGACATCCTTTGCCCGGCAGGCTTTTTTCTTAGAGCCGAGGAGGAGGAGGAGGAGGAGGGAAATGGGGAAATATCCGATTGGCAGCCTAATACTCGCCGGTGGACACAGCTCAAGAATGGGAACGGACAAAGCACTGCTGCCTATTGATGGCAAACCGCTGCTGTACCGGCTTGTCCAGCAGCTATCGAACCTCACACAGAAAGTGACCGTATCCGTTGGAACAACGCAGCGTGAGGCAATTTATCGCCAATGCCTTGGCGATTTGGGAGAGAAGGTTGGTTACGCGGTTGACCGATATCCCGAAAGGGGGCCTTTATCCGGTCTACACGCAGGCTTGAGCAGTCAGCCTGAAGGATATCTATTCGTCATGGCCTGCGATATGCCGAACGTGTCGGAAGAGCTGTTTGAGAAGCTGATGTCCTATAACAATAGCAGGGTAGATGTTATTCATGTGATGGGACAGCCTTTCCATGCTCTTTACCATACGAGAGCATTGCGGCCAATCGAAGCTGCGCTTCAAGAAGGTGATTACCGTTTGCTAGGCTTACTTCGAAGAATGGCTTCCATCGAGGTAGCATTGCCGGAGAATATCTGTTCTAATTTATTCACGAACTTGAATACGCCCGCTGATTATGAAGCGTATTCCTCAGAGGGATAGATCCCGTACGTCCTATTCAATTATTGTCCGTCCGCTGAGCTGTATGCTCGGCGGCTTTTTTTTGCATGCTTAAACAATCTGTGGTGTGATATAATTTGACAAAGTTAGGAGAGTTCGATTTGCAAAAATAATATATTTATTTCTCAAGGGTAAGGGGTGGCAAGCATGTCCAGACAGCTTAATTATGAAATTACCGATGCGCAGCTAAGCGATCTGGAGCGCATTGTCGACATTTATAACTCTACGATTGCCAGCCGGACGGTAACAGCGGATTTGGAGCCGGCAACCGTGCAGAGCAAGCGGGCTTGGTTTGATGAGCATTCAGCCCATTCCCGGCCATTGTGGGTGCTTCGTATCGAAGGAGAGATAGCGGCGTGGTTTAGCTTTCAATCGTTTTATGGCCGACCAGCCTACCAAGCGACAGCTGAAATCAGTATTTATATAGCAGAGCAATATCGCAATCTAGGTCTTGGTTCCGTTCTTATGCGACGAGCACTGGAGGAAAGCCCACGGTTAGGGCTTACCACCTTGCTTGGCTTCGTATTCGGGCATAACGAGCCTAGTCTGGCGCTGCTCCGCAAGTTTGAATTCGAGCCATGGGGGCATTTGCCCAAAGTGGCCGTACTTGATGGCGTAGAGAGAGATCTAGTGATCTCGGGGAGACGCGTATGAAGAGGACACTTGTGATTAGCGATATTCATGGCTGCTACACGCCGTTTAATGATCTCCTGGCCCTGATGAATTATTGCCCAGGCGAGGATCAGTTAATGCTGCTGGGTGATTTTGTGGATCGGGGGCCTCACAGCCGTGAAGTGGTAGAGCAGGTTTATGGTTTGGTTCAAAAGGATGGCGCCATCGCCATTCAAGGCAATCATGATGAACGCCTGGTCGATGTGATGCTGGAGCGCAGCGAGCAGGCGCTGCTGAAGTTTTCCGGACATGGCGGCAGACAGACTGCCGAAAGCTACTCTGGCATCAAGCAAGGCTCGATCGAGTATGTGATTGAACAGGCCCAGTTTGCTGTGCAGGAGCATTATTCTCATCATATGACATTTCTAGATCAACTGCCCTACTATCACGAGGACGAGCATTTTATATATGTGCATGCAGGTCTTAATCCCAACTACTTAAATTGGAAGGATCAACCTGCCAGAGATTTTTTATATATCAAGGAGCCGTTTCTCAGTAGGCCTACGAATGTGGACAAAACGGTTATATTTGGCCATACCAAAACCATTGATATCCATGGCAAGCCCGACATCTGGTTCGGACCCGGGAAGATTGGCGTGGACGGCGGCTGTGCAACGGGCCATCAGCTTAATGGTTTAGCGATTACGGGAGCTGATGAGTTTCAGGTGTTTTCCGTTCCTTGGAGGCTTTAAGCGATGCGTCTGTACCCGAATGCATATTTCAAAAGCTTGTATTTGAATTTATTGTTGACCGTGCTTGCCTTGTGTTATGCGCTTATTATGGGGTGGCTGCTATTTTACCGCAATCGTTATTTTGGCGAAGGTTATAGCTATAATTTGGTTCCTTTATATACGATAAAAAAATATATCATTCACTATGACCATTTCAACTTTGACATCTGGTTCAAAAATTTATTCGGCAATATCGTCCTTTTTGTCCCGATTGGTTTTTTCCTGCCTCTGCTGAACAAGAAACGCCTAAGCCATTGGAGGCTCATTGCCGCCTCCATCGCACTCATTACCGTGGTTGAGGTGGTTCAGCTGGTAACAAAGCTCGGGAGTTTCGATGTCGACGACATTATCCTAAATACGTTCGGTGCTTGGATCGGCTTGTTGATGATGAAGTTTCTAATTCGATATAAATAAAGGCCGATCTGGCATTCATGTTAAAATGAAACCACGATTTGAAATGTAACAGAGGAGAGGAAGATTAACCCGTGAGTAAGTTTTGGAGTCCGCTGACCGCATCGTTAGTTCCGTACGTGCCGGGAGAACAGCCCAAGGATAAAACCTATATTAAATTGAATACGAATGAAAATCCCTATCCGCCATCTCCAAAGGTGATCGATGCGATTGCGGAGGCGAACAACGCGGATTTGCGCCTTTATCCCGATCCTACCTGTGAGAGCCTAGTTCAAGCCGCTGCAAAATATTATGGTTTGCCCACGGGAGAGGTATTCGTTGGCAACGGGTCGGATGAAATATTGGCTTTTGCATTTGCGGCATTTTTTGATCCTGCCAAAAAAATCCTGTTTCCCGACATCACATACAGCTTCTATAAGGTGTATGCGAAGCTTTACGGCCTAAACGCTGATCTGATTCCGCTTGATGAGCAGTTTAACGTGCCTGTCCATGCTTTTCATCCGGATAACGGGGGAGTGGTCATCCCGAATCCCAATGCACCAACGGCGCAACTTCTTGCACTTGATGACATCCGTACACTGCTTGCAGGGCAGCCGAACCAAGTGGTCATTATCGATGAAGCGTATATCGATTTTGGCGGCCAATCGGCAATCGCATTGATTCAGGACTTCCCGAATTTGCTGGTTGTTCAGACGCTTTCCAAATCCCGTTCCTTGGCGGGCCTCCGCGTAGGGTTTGCTTTTGGCAGTGAAGAGCTGATCGAGGGACTGAATCGGATCAAAAACTCGTTCAACTCTTATACGATTGACCGGCTTGCTTTGGCTGGTGCCGTCGCAGCGCTTGAGGACGACGCTTATTTCCGTAACACGACAGCGAGGGTTATCGCGACGCGCGAGCGCGTAACGAAGCAATTGCTTGAACTGGGCTTCAAAGTGACTGATTCCAAAGCGAATTTCGTCTTCATCTCGCATAAAGAAATAGCGGCTAAGGTGCTTTTCCAGCAGCTGCGTGACAAGGGTGTGCTTGTTCGTTACTTTGATCAGGCCCGAATCGACCAATATTTGCGCGTAAGCATTGGCACCGATGAAGAGATGGACGCTTTTGTAGCAGCGCTTCAAGAAATTATAGGCTCCTAAAATGGAAGAGATCCCAAAGGAACAGGTGCTTTTCAAGCGGTCGATGCGCTCTGTGCTGGTATTGAGCATCATTTATGCGGTGGCATGCAACGTGTTTTTGTATGCTGCTTACTTTAACAGTGGCATCATTAAGCAAAGCTATCTGATCTGCATCATCATGATCCTTGCTTTCGCTGCGCCGATTGTGAAGCTTTTCAGAAATCGCCATTGGTACTTCCCGGCTTTTGTTTTCTTGTTCTGGATTCCGTTTAGCGTTATTTTTGCTTTTGTGCTCAGCCAAGTGCTGCCACTATCGGATAACCAAACGGATTTTGGGCTGCTGCTCGTCTATTTTCTGATCTTAAATGTTCTCGTTATGGTCCTTGGCCTTGGTCTGGGCATGATTGTGAATGCTTGCTGGATGTTGTGGGACAAATACAAGCGAAATTAAAAGCGATAAGCTATAGCCATTCATGTACTCCTTTGCTAGAAAAAAGGGACATGCATGGCTTTTTTTGTTCAATAAACGGCCTAAGAACGTCGAAAATCATTTGTGTAAGGCATCTTGACTTTTTACTGCTTTCGTCTTACAATTTGATGAAACTAACGTTCGTTAGGCAAGGGAACGGGCGACATGGCAGGAGCGATCAGGGATGGGGACGGAACCTTCGACATCAGAGAAAATTAAACTGGCAGCGCTAATGATGTTCACAGAGTCGGGATACGAAGGAGCTTCCTTGTCAGAAATTGCTAAAGCGGTCGGTATCAAGACGCCTTCCATATATGCGCATTATAAATCCAAGGAGCAGCTGTTCCTTCAGCTCATCTATCAAGTGATTGCGGAGGAACGGAAGCAATTCATGGAACTGCTTCAAAGCATGGAGCGGGAATCGATTAAGCAGCAGGTGCGCTTGTTGTTCGGTTTTTTTACTGACTTAGGCCATATGACTACCGGTCAGGCTTTTCTGAAGCGGACCATTCTTGTTCCTCCGAGGCATCTGCGTGATCAACTGAGACAGGATTTTCTGCGGTACGAAAATGAGTTGACGGAGGGCATTGCTGCTGTGCTGCGCAAAGGGGCCTCGGCCGGATTGTTCAATGCCTTGGACGAAGAACGGCTGATTGCTGCCTTTTATGTATGTGTAGACGGCATGCTCGTAGAAAACCAGTTGTATGAAGAAAAGCTGTTTGACAAAAGGAAGCAAATGGTGTGGGAATCATTATGGCAGCTATGGACGATGACAGCGAGAGAGGATTGAACGAATATGCAGTGGGTGTTTTTGTTATTGGCAGGTTTTTTGGAGGTAGGCTGGACATTTGGACTGAAATACTCGGAAGGGTTTACGCAGCTTGTTCCGAGTATTATTACCGTTGTTCTGTTGGCTGCAAGTTTTACGTTGTTTGCTCGTGCGATGCGTACGATTGAAATTGGCGTTGCGTATGCCATGTTTACGGGGATCGGTACAGTAGGGACTGTCATCGCTGGCATTCTGGTGCTGAATGAGCCTGCGGATTTCTGGCGCTTGTTTTTTATCGCGCTGCTGGTTGGCGGTATAGTTGGGCTGAAGCTCGTTTCCAAGGAGAAGCCTTTACCGGAGAAAGGCAACCCAGCAGCAGAGGCGGCTCTGGATCAGGAGCCGTCCTTCAAGAATACGATAAGCACTGACAACAAAGAACGTGAAAAGGTAGGTACTTGATATGGCTTGGGTGTTTTTAATTATTTCCGGCTTGGGCGAGGTCGGTGGAGTTACGTTCATGAAGCTCTCCGACGGTTTTAAGCGCTGGAAGGGAACGGTTGGCGCTATTGCAGCAGGTTTTGTAAGCTTCTTCTTCTTATCTAAAGCACTTCAGACCATACCGATCAGCACGGCTTACGGCATTTGGACGGGCATAGGCTCGATTGGCAGCGTAGTCCTCGGAATGTTCATTTTCGGAGAATCCAGGGATTGGCGCAAAATGTTGTTCTTGTCTATGATTATTGCCGGAGTTATTGGACTGAAGGTCGTAAGCGGAGGCCACTAACGTTACGAATCATATAGACTATGATTAAGAGCTGTAATTGCTTTTGATCATGGTCTTTATTTTTATGGCTTATGGTCTTACAATGGAGGAGATTATGGGTATAGGATAGGCAAGGAAGAGGAGCTGTACAGGATGGAAGATAAACAGCTGGAGACGTATAAAGCGCTGATGGAACAGACGCTGCTCTCAGATCTTGAACTTAACAGCGTGGACCCCACAAATCCCATTCGCGTGGATGTGGTGCCGAGAGGCTGGAAACTGCTCGGAGCTGGCAATTATGCGGGAGTATTTATGCATGGCGAATATCCCGAGATTGCCGTGAAAGTATATGCGCCTGGCCGGGAAGGCTGGGAGAGTGAATGCGAAGTTTACCAGCGAATTGGTGATCATCCGGCATACTCCAGGTGTTACCATGCAGGAGAGTATAAAGGGCATTATTATTTAATCTTAAAAAGATTGCAAGGCAAGACGCTGTATCAATGCATTATTGATGGCGTCGCCATCCCGAAAAAAGCGATTGAGGATATTGATCAGGCACTGGACTATGCTCGCGCAAGAGGGCTGCATCCCCATGATGTACACGGGAAAAATGTGATGGTAAAGGACGGGCGCGGTATCGTGCTCGATATCTCTGACTTTCTAAAGGAAGAGCCCTGCCAAATGTGGGATGACTTGAAAAAGGCATACAACCGCATATATATGCCGTTTTTGTCCAAAAGACCAAAACCGGTTCCCGAATGGGTACTGAATGGTGTCCGCAAGGGTTATCGCTGGATGAGAAGCTCTTCGGTAACAGGACGCTCGTCCTAAATCATAAAGCTTTGCAGCGGCTGCCCTGAGGGCAGCCGCTGCCTGGCACAACATAGCTTCGCAGCAAGCTGTACCGCCATCCGTTTAATGCTCCTCGTCAAAGGCTTCAAGCAGCCCCTTGGCAAGGTCGGCGTCCTTTTTAAGCACATGAATCCGTCTCAAGGAATTGCCTTCAATGGTAATTTTGGATTTCAAGCCATTTGCTTTGAAGTGGGCCTGCAATCGGTCAATCAACTCCGATCTTGATCCCCCCTCCGTACGAACGGGTATCCAACGACTCCAAAATAATGCCATTATGCGTCACCTCCTTAAAGTTTTACAAAGTAAAACTAGTTTAGGAAGCATGTGCTTCACGGTTAGGGATGAAAAACCGAATGAAGAAGCACAATTCATATTTATTCAGGCAAAGCAACCAATCATGCCAACCCGTGAAAAAAAACTTTACGAGCAGCATCCAAAATCTGATAGAGAATATCTCAATATACACTGTCGTATGCTAATGAAGGAAACAGGCGTCCTGACTATTGACAAATGTAACTGTAACTGATAAAATTACAGTACAAAGCAGGGAGGCCCGTAACAGTGAACAGCGAATTTACGATTGCCGTACACAGTCTCGTTTACTTGGCTTATTTGCCGGAGAGAATGGCGAGCAGCGATATGATTGCCGAGAATGTGGGCACACACTCTGCACGCGTTCGGAAGGTGATGAGTGGTTTGCGCCGCAATGGCTATGTGGATACACGCGAAGGCTCAGGCGGTGGCTACAGGCTGACGATTGATCCAAGCGTCGTTACTTTAGCGGATATTTATCGCGTCATGGCACAAGGATCGCTCATTCCGAGCTGGTGCTCAGGCAATCCAGAGATGGATTGTGTCGTTGGATCGAATATGAACGAAGTGATGTTCGGTATTTTTTGCACGGCGGAGAAGCAGCTGGAAAGCCATTTTAGCGCGATAACGATTCAGGATGTGCTAAAGAAGATTCATGCCTGTGGTTAGCAGATGATGTTTCAATAAACGGTGAGACGGGTATTCCCTTAATCATACACACATTGTTTGGAGAGGATGATTGACATGGCAGTAGCATTGACAAAAGAGAACTTTACCGAGAGCATTCAAAGCGGCGTTTCACTTGTAGATTTCTGGGCACCATGGTGCGGACCTTGCAAAATGCAGCTTCCGATCGTTGAGGAGCTTTCCACAGAATTGGAAGGCCAAGCTGTAATTGCAAAAATCAACGTGGATGAGCAGCCTGAGCTTGCTTCCCAATTCGGCGTAATGAGTATCCCAACGCTTATTTTGTTCAAAGACGGTCAACCCGTTGACAAAATGGTTGGCGTACAAAGCAAAGACGCATTGAAAGCAAAAATCTCCGGTCAAATGTAAGCAACTTTTCGAAGCGAGCCTTCGTCTAAATATCGTCTGGTATCAGTTTGATCTGATCACCAGGCGGTATTTTTTTTCATGTTATCCTCTCATATTCTATAATTTTTTTGCTATATTAGGTAACATATGGTTATGTCGACCGCGATTTTTCTACAGTTTTTACACAAATTCACAATCGTTTCTGTTGCTTTCTAATAGAGTTATCTAGTAGAATTGATATAATTGTGCGCATCGGCGTGCCTAAACTATGATTTATGGAGTGATGGTGGAGTGAACGCAGTCATGACGAAAAAGGACAGCAAGATAACCGGAGAGTCTCTGCGACAAGGTTTGACGTCTTCCAAAATATTGATTATTATCCCGGCTTATAACGAAGAGCACAGCATAAGCCATGTGATCAATGATGTGAAGACGCACTGCCCGTCCGCTCACATCTTGGTCATTAATGACGGCTCGAAGGACCGTACCCGAGAAGTGGCTGAAGCGAATGGTGCTGCTGTTGTTACACTTCCAACTAATTTGGGTATTGGAGGCGCTATGCAGACCGGATATCGCTATGCTTATCGCTATGGCTATGATGTTGCTGTTCAGGTGGACGGTGACGGACAGCATAAAGCGGAGCAGCTTCATCTTATTCTTGATCCTGTTCTTAGCGGCCAAGCTGATTTGGCGATTGGTTCACGCTTTATTGAGCAAACGGGGTTTCTTTCTTCTGCCTCCCGTAGAGCAGGAATTAAAATTTTGTCCACTATCGTCAGTGCAATGACGCGCAAACGTGTTCTGGATGTAACATCGGGCTTCCGTGCGGCCAACAAGCGTGCGATTGCCGTATTCCAAAGCGACTACGCCACTGACTATCCAGAAGTGGATTCTATTGTGCTTATCCATCGCAGCGGATTGCGCACGAGCGAGGTTGCTGTCGTTATGGACGCTCGTACAGGCGGCAAATCGTCAATAAATGCAATGCGATCGGTGTATTACATGATTAAGGTAACGCTGGCGCTGTTTATCCGCAGCATGAAGACAACGAAGCCTGTTGAAATTCAGTCATAACCGTTATCGATGCTTACGAAGAGGGTTTTGCTTTAGAATAGAATAGCAAAGCTACAAGGAGGATACACCATGCAAGCCTTGTGGATTATCACAAGTATAGGTTTTTTGTTTGTGCTGATTATGTTAATTAACCGCAGATTGCTGCGAGAGCAGTATTCGATGCTGTGGCTGTTATTTGGTGTTGTTATGTTGATTTTATCCGTACGCGTTCAAATCATTGATTTGCTTGCTCATGCGATTGGAATCAATTATGCGCCGGCATTATTATTTTTAGTCGGTATTTTATTTTGTATTGCGCTGATCTTGCACCTTACGGTCATCGTCTCCAAGCTGTCGGAGAAGGTCATTCGTCTTACTCAGGAGCTGGGCATTTTGCATCACGAATTACATGAACGTAAAAGGTCGGATTCCTAATGGCGTATATTGTATTATTCTTTAATATTCTGCTGCTTGTATCGGGACAACTGCTCTGGAAAACAGGAATGAACAAGCTTGATACATCCAAAGGCGATTCTTGGATGACATTGCTATGGTCACCGCATATCTGGTCTGGCCTTGTACTGTACGGTATTGCAACGGTATTGTGGCTGTATGTGCTTAAGAAGCTGCCGCTAAGCCTAGCGTATCCGCTGCAAAGCCTCGCTTATGTAATTGCTTTGGTAGCAGCCGTATTTATTTTCCATGAATCGGTTCCGTTTCAACGGTGGGTTGGGGTTGCCATCATTTTAGTTGGCGTTATCGTATTGGCATGGAAATAAGCGGAGGCTAGGAACGAGGGGGATTATCAAAAGTGATGGATTGGCTTAGAAAAAACAAAGCCTGGACGATAGCGATCGTCCTTATTTTTCTGCTTGCCGGTTGGCTGAGAGCTGACTTTCTGACTTCAGTTACACATAAGGTGTCACACGATACGGTCTATTACGATGAAATGGTACACCGATTGCTTGATAAAGGGATCTACGCATATAAGGAAGAGGTTTCTAACGCTAGAGTGACGCCTGGTTATCCCTTATTTATGACAGCGATGTATGTGGTTGCTGATCAGATCAACGTAGAGCCTTTCCCGCTTATTCGCTGGGTACAGGTTCTCGTCAGCTTGGCCACATTAGTGCTGATTTACATGATTGCGTTGCAAGCAACAAGAAACAAGTGGGTTGCCATCATGGCGCTGTTTGTATCAGCGATTTATCATCCATTTATTTGGGCGAACGGTGCAGTTCTTACCGAAACGTTGGCTTTATTTTTCCTAATGGGCTACTTATCAATGCAGCTCTATGCTTTTCGGACACAGCGCAAGCGTGACGCTGCTCTCGCAGGATTATTGCTTGGCATTACGGTTTTGGTCAGAGCTGAATTTTTACCGTTGTTCGTACCGCTTTATGGTGTGTTCTTACTTCAACAGTGGTATAGGTCGAAAACAGATTTAATGGTGTCTCGTCCGTCCAAATGGGCTATTTTCAAAAAAGTAGCTCTTCTTGGCATCATTACTGGCCTATGTTTGTCGGCTACGATGCTTCCATGGTGGATACGGAATGTCGTATCGCTGAATGAATTTGTTGTGACAGCATCTCAGTCCAATCCATTCAAAGCAGGTACATACCCGGATAAGGATTACACGGATAAAATCGTAGAGCAAAATGGAATGACGCAGGATGAATATGCTTGGGCGCGCATAAAAGCTGGCTTTACGCAGCAGACTTGGAAATATGTGAAGTGGTATACGGTAGGAAAGCTTAAATATACATATACCCATATGTTCTTTGGTTCTGGGCATTCACCGCTTTATCATGCGTATCCGAAAGTGGCTTCCCTGCATGTATTCATTATATACAGCACGATTATTCCGCTTCTTGCGCTTGTGTGGAGATGGCGACATCCGGCAGCGATGTTGGCCGTAGTTATTATTATTATGACGATGATCCGACTCGTCTTCGTACCGGAATATCGATATAACTTCACGGTTATGCCATTGTTCATTATTTTGTCTTCTTGGCTTGGCATTTATATTTTACAAAAAATTGGGACCTTTATCGCACAAAGGAAAACTGCGCGCTAGTCCTACTAATGAATAAAAGACTGATTTCCTGCATGGTAGGAGTCAGTCTTTTTGTTTATACAAGGCTTATTATGGTTTACACGTTAAAGCCCGTCTTCGTTATCCACGAGAAACGGACACCATTCTCTTGCATAGCACGGCGAAAGCCGTTTCACCTTGTTTTGCAACATTTTACCTGTATGCTCCGTCTAATTTATGAATTATATGGAAAAGCATTGGAGGGGTTATTGTGAGAAAGAACAACCGACAAAAGCTTGCAGTCATATTATCAACGGTGATGCTGATGAGCGTGTTGCCGGCTTCGGCATTTGCCGAAAGCGTTAATAAGCCGGCAGCCGCGGATGCAGCAAGAGCAGCAGGAACTGCTGCAGAAGGAGGAAAAATGGAAGAGGCATTTGATACTCCGGCAAACGTAGCGATTAATAAGGAAAAGGCAGAGGCAATGGCAAGGAAATACGTGGTTATTCCGAAGGAATACATTCTGCAAGGCGCCAACTTGTCCATGGAATTGCTGGCAAGCGGCAAACGTAATGCGTGGGGGCTCGACTTTGTTAAGAAGGTGAATGGCAAGCATTTGGGCAGTATCTATGTGCGTATTCATGCAGACAGCGGGCAATTGCTTGAATTTAGCTCGTACACCGATAACCCCTCGGCGAAGCCTACCTATCCGTTAAAGGTGGAGCGTGAAGCTGCTCAGCAAATTGCTCTTCAGTTCATTCAAACCATTGCAGCCGATTATAAAGAGCAAATTCAATATAATCCAGACTATGGGGTGCAGTTGCAGCCGCCATTGTCGGGCGAGGTTGTCCATTCGCTCCGTTATGACCGTTTAGTTCACAACATCCCCTATGTAGACAACTACATTGAGCTTGAAGTCGACAGTGAGGGTCATATTAGGAGATATTCCATGCAGTGGGACGATACCATCACTTTTCCGAAAGTGGATGCTGTACTGACGACGGAAGAAGCTAACGTAAAGCTTCGTGCGGCGGCATCTCCAGATCTTACTTACACAGTTCCTTATAGTATGCAGGGAGTCAAGAAACCGGTGCTTAGCTACATGCTTCAGCCTATATCTATTGATGCCGTTACGGGTAAGATTAAGGAGCAATCGGACGGTATCGATTATAGAGCAGGCAAGGTTTCTGATGAGCCGTTGTCGGAGAAGCCTTTGGGGGAAAAACCTAAGGAAAGTACTGTAACGGAGCAGCAGGCAGAGAGCGCAGTAAAGGCAGCCTTCAAGCTGCCAGCGGATGCAGTGCTGAGCGGTTCAAACTACAGTGAAAGCTATAATGATAATACGGGGACAACTGATACGTATTGGTCGTTGAATTGGACAGTAAAGAAGGAAGGCAAGGAGATTGGCTCCGCGTCGGCATCTGTTGATGGCAGAACGGGCGCAGTTCGCAATTTTTATGTGTATACGTATAATGAACAGGCGCAGCCTGGAAGCACGGCACTGACGTTGGAGCAGGCTACGGCTGCAGCGACTGCTGCCGTAAAGAAGCATTTGCCATGGCTGACGCATGAGCTTTATTTGGTGAAGCCGGACCCTAAGCAGTACGAAGACATGAGCGGCAATCGCCAGTACTACTTCAGCTTTGTGCACAAAGTTCACGGAGCTGCTGTGGAGTATGACAATATTAATGTGGGTGTCCATGCTCGCACAGGTGACATCGTCAATTATGACGCATACCTTTCAAACTTTACTTATCCGGCAAAAGCTCCTGTACTGATTAAAAAGGAGCAGGCCGTGGAGAATTGGCTTGCTTTCTACCGTACGCAGCTGACCTATCGCCTGGTACAGCAATTCGTATGGAACGGGCAGCCGATTCCGATTGAAAAATACAAGACGCTGCTTGCAGCTGGAGAGCTTAAAGGCGATGATGTGGTAACGACGACGGACGCGGAGCTCGTCTATCGTCTGGTACCGAAATTAATGGATGAATCTGTATTTCTTGATGCAGAGACGGGCGGCTGGCGCAACCGGGAAACGGGCGAAGCTACGCAGCTTGAGAAGCCGAAGGCGAACGATATCGAGGGACATTGGGCTCAGCGCCAGCTGGAGCTGATGGTCGCATACAAAGCGCTCGATGTTATTGATGGAAAAGTAAGGCCAAATGAGCTGGTTACCCGTGGCGAACTAATTAAAATGTTGGTGCTGGCAAGGAGCAGCGGACGTAATCCGGGCGTATACGGCACAGCAGAAAGCGCTGCAAAAGCTTCCTTTAACGACGTAGCGACGGATTCGAGATATTTCGTCTATATAGAAAGCGCACTGCAGCAAAATTTAATTGATGTTGGCGATGGCTCGTTTAATCCAAGCGGAAACGTGTCTCGCGATGAAATGGCCGAGCTTATCGTAAGGGCGCTGGGCTATAATGCCCTTGCGAATTATGATCATATCTTTAAGACGACCTACAAGGATTCCGTCCAGATTGAACACAAGGGGCAGGCTGCAATCGTGGTAGGCTTGAAAATCATGAGTTTATCGGACGGCAAATTTTTGCCGAAAAAGCAAGTGACACGAGGCGAGGCTTCCGTTGCGTTCTTCCGTTATTTACAAGCACGCGCTGAGCTGCAGGAGGCACCGCTTCGCATGTAGCTTCTCTTCGCAGAACATATAGAAAAGGCGTGGGTACAGTCGGTCTTATGCCGGTCGTATTCACGCCTTTCTTCCGTTCGGATAATGGACGATAGCTAGTCTGTTTTTTTCTTTTCGGACGAGAAGTTCGTTACGGATTTGGCATCTTCTACGGTATCATTGACGAACGCCATGTCCTGATTTTTTGCTTTCATGCTCGTGGTTCCTTTGTAATTACCTTTGTGCGTTTGGTTTTCCATGCGATTGCCTCCCATTCGTATTATGCGTATGCAGAAAAAGCTTGCTTCCGGACATAATCCGGTAAGCCTTCGCATCCTTAGTATTTCCGTGTCTGCCGTTATCATTCGCAGGCTTCGTGAACCGTTAGTACTTTCAATGTAGGTGCCGCTGGGGTATAATAGCTGGAGTTGTTTACTTTCGGGAAAATAGGGGTGTCTTATCGCATGGCATTGAAAGCTGGAATCGTAGGTCTTCCAAATGTCGGGAAATCGACATTATTTAACGCAATTACACAAGCAGGGGCAGAATCTGCCAACTATCCTTTTTGTACCATAGACCCTAACGTTGGCGTTGTTGAAGTACCGGACGAGCGTCTCGATAAGCTGGTTGAGCTGGTTGTTCCTAAAAGCATCGTGCCAACAGCGTTTGAATTCGTTGATATTGCCGGCTTGGTCGCAGGCGCGAGCAAGGGCGAGGGACTAGGCAACAAGTTTTTGGCGCATATTCGTGAGGTAGATGCGATCGTTCACGTGGTTCGCTGCTTCCAAGATGAGAATATTACGCATGTATCCGGAAAAGTAGATCCAATCAGCGATATCCAAACGATCAATTTGGAGCTTATTCTGGCGGATATTGATTCGGTTGACAAAAAAATCGATCGTTCACGCAAAAACCTTAAAGGCGGCGACAAAAAGGTTGCCCAAGAGATTGAAGTGCTTGAGCGCGTCAAAGAAGCGTTGTATAACGATATGCCGGCGCGCAGCGTTGAGCTTAGCGACGACGAGAAGCTGCTTATCCGCGATTTGCACTTGCTGACGATGAAGACGGTATTGTATGCCGCAAACGTAAGTGAGGAAGAGGTTTCTAATTCGGACGGCAACGAATATGTTCAAAAGGTACGCGAGTTCGCGGCAGCCGAAGGCGCAGACGTTGTACCGATCAGCGCGAAGGTAGAAGCGGAAATCGCGGAGCTTGAGGGCGAGGATAAAGACATGTTCCTTGAGGAGCTTGGCATGACCGAGTCAGGCCTTAACCGCCTGATCAGCTCGGCTTACAAGCTGCTTGGCCTGTACACGTACTTTACAGCAGGCGTGCAAGAGGTTCGTGCATGGACGATTCGCAGCGGAACGAAAGCGCCGCAAGCGGCAGGCGTTATCCATACCGATTTCGAACGCGGCTTTATACGCGCCGAAGTGGTATCTTTTACAGATCTTGCTGCAGCTGGCACCATGGTAGCTGCGCGCGAGAAGGGGCAAGTTCGCCTCGAAGGCAAGGAATATGTCGTGCGCGACGGCGACGTTATCCACTTCCGTTTTAACGTATAGGAAAAATGGGAATAATATGGCCCTGTAAGTGCAAATATGCGCTTGCGGGGCTTTATTGCAAATTTGGGCACAATGACTGGCTGTAAATCGAAACCAGCAGTCGATACTCCTTCGCTGATATGGTATAATGAACATTATCCTAATGGAATAAACAGAGGTGAATGATCGTGTTTGACCGTTTACAAGCACTCGCAGACCGGTATGAGAAGCTGAGTGAGCTATTGTGTGATCCGGATATATCCAGTGATCCCAAGCGGCTTAGAGAGCTTTCCAAGGAGCAGTCAGATTTACAAGAGGCGTATGATGCCTTTACGGAATATAAACAAGTGACCGAGCAGCTCAATGATGCCAAGCTGATGCAGGCAGAGAAGCTCGATGACGAAATGCGTGAAATGGTGAAGATGGAGATTGACGAATTAAGCAAGCGCCAAGCTGAGCTTGATGAGAAGATCCGGATCGTCTTGCTGCCGAAGGACCCGAATGACGACAAGAACGTTATCGTCGAAATTCGCGGCGCGGCCGGTGGCGACGAAGCAGCATTGTTTGCTTATGAGCTGTACCGCATGTATACGAAGTTTGCAGATGCACAGGGCTGGCGCGTAGAGCTGATGGATTTTAGCGAAAATGACGTTGGGGGCTTTAAAGAGGTAATCTTCATGATTACTGGCAAAGGCGCGTACAGCAAAATGAAGTTCGAGAGCGGCGCTCACCGCGTGCAGCGTATTCCAGTAACGGAATCAGGCGGCCGTATTCATACATCGACGTCGACGGTAGCGGTTATGCCGGAGGTTGAAGATGTAGAGATTGAAATTTTTGACAAGGATATTCGTGTGGATACTTTCTGCTCTAGCGGAGCAGGCGGCCAATCCGTTAATACGACAAAATCCGCTGTGCGCGTACTGCATGTTCCTACAGGCATTATGGCGACTTGTCAGGATGGCAAATCTCAAAATGAAAATAAGGCGAAGGCGCTTGCCGTGCTTCGTGCACGTATTTCCGATGTTCGCCGTCAAGAAGAAGAAGCGAAATATGCTGGCGAACGCAAGAGCAAGGTCGGAACGGGAGATCGCAGCGAACGAATTCGTACGTACAACTTCCCGCAAAGCCGTGTTACGGATCACCGAATCGGACTCACGCTGCATAAGCTGGATTCGGTCATGAACGGAGATCTGGCAGAGGTTATTTCGTCTCTGACGATTGCAGAGCAAGCAGATCTAATGGAACGTGAAATGGCTTAACATTATGGCGCTGGATCGCTGGATGCTTACGACAAGCAAACAGCGGTCCGGCGTTTTATTTTGACTAGGGATGCAATAGTAACAAATACAGCTACTACGATATTAAAAGGGTAAATTCCATTTGCATAGCGCTAAGATAGACGATAGGGAAAGAGGAGGTTGCGCAATGAATCAAAAGAAGGGCGGTTCCTGGTTTACGCTGCCGTTAACCATTCGTGAAGCCAGTATGCGGGCTGTGTCGCTATTGAAGGAGCAAGCGGTCCAAGAGCCGCGCAACAATGCCGAGCTGATGCTTATGCATTTGCTCGATATCGACCGGGCTGCGCTGCTGCGCGATGGAGAAGATCCATTTCCCTCGGATAAGCTATCCGAGTGGGAGGAGCTTGTGCGCAGGAAGGCGATGGGGGAGCCGGTGCAATACATGATCGGCGAGCAATGGTTCTACAGCCGTCCCTTTGCGGTATCGCCAGCGGTGCTGATTCCGCGTCCCGAGACGGAGCTGCTTGTGGAGGCCGTGCTTGATGCGGCGGATCTGCTCTGGCCGTCCGCGGCTGGCGAGCAGGCGAACGCGCGCGCGAGCGGGCCGCCGACGGTCGTCGACGTCGGCACAGGCAGCGGCGCCATCGCCGTGACGCTAGCTGCGCAGCGTCCCGCGTGGCGCGTGAGCGCGTCCGACCTGTCGCCGGACGCGCTGGCAGTCGCCCGCGCGAACGCGGCCCGCCATGGAGCGGCGGACCGGATCGCGTTCGCGCAGGGCGACCTGCTCATGCCCTTCATACCTGGGCATGAGCAGTGCAAACTGCCGCACGACGTGCTGCGCATCGACGTGCTTGTATCCAATCCGCCTTACATACCGGCGGCGGATATGGAAGGGCTGCAGCGCGAAGTCCGCGACTTTGAGCCGCATCTCGCGCTGGAGGGCGGAGCGGACGGGCTGGTCCCGTACCGCCGCATGCTCGAGCAGCTTCCGCTTCTCGCGCAAATGCCGCGCATCGTCGCTTTCGAGCTTGGCATCCACCAGCCCCGGATCGTAGCTGACATGCTGCGCGAAATGGGTCACTGGGATGAGATTCGTATCATAAGCGATTACGCAGGCATTGAACGGCATGTGATTGCGGTGCAGTCACAGCAGCATTGAGGAAGTGTTTCTATCCCAAAAAGGATGCCCCCGACAGAATTTCGAACTGCAACCCGCAAGAGGTACACTTTTCATCAAAGTGTCCTTCTTGTCGGCTTAAGTTCAATTCATATCCGGGGGCATCTTTTGGTCGTTTTGCCGCTAAACTTTGGTTAATGCAAAACCACTCTATTTTCAAACGAGCATCAACTCTTGTGCAAAAAATCTCATGGCTTTCATTGCACTCCCTTAATCCTGCCGCAATCAAATAGCATTACTCCGTCACGGGCTGCAAGGTGAGTGGCTGAAATTACTCCGGCATCATGTTCGTGCTGATCGCAATGCGGTTCCAAGCATTGATGGTAACGATGGCCATGATGATTTCACCAACCTGCTTGCTGTCGAAATGGCGCGCAGCCTCATCATATATCGCATCGGGCACATGCTCCTTGGTGATGAGCGTCATCGATTCCGTCAAGGCGAGGGCCGCGCGCTCTGCCGGCGTGAAGAAATTCGTATCGCGCCATGCACTCAAAGCGTAAATCCGCTGCTCAGTTTCACCGAGTGCCCGTGCATCCTTGGCATGCATATTGATGCAGAAGGCACAGCCATTGATTTGGGAAGCCCGAATTTTGATGAGCTCCTTCAGTGATTTATCGAGGCTGGTTGTACCCAAATATTTTTCCAATCCCATCATGGCTTGGTATGCTGCAGGCAACTCTTTGGCAATTACCGTTCTTGTAGTCATGTTCTGCATTCTCCTCAATGATTCGATTTGTATAGCTCTGCAGGTTTCTTGCCTGCCTTCAATAGCTAAGACAAAGTAGGGCCAACTGTTGTGACGCAGAATTTAAAATTTTTCAAAAAAAGTTCGCGCTTGTTTAATCGAGCTTAACGTGGGTCAGCTTATCCGGGTTTAATACGACGAAAATTCGCTCAATTTTTTGTTCCGATTCGTCCAGCTGGAAGCTGAGTACGCTTTGGATTTTTCCGTCCTGACGGATGATAATGCCGGCTTGTCCATTGATGTCCGCGAATTGGTGGCCATCGCCCAAAAAGTTGCGTTTTGTAACGCCCTCCAAGAAAGCCAGCACGCGTGCTTTACTAATAATTGCAAAGATTGCAGCACGCACTTTGCCTCCGCCATCAGAGACGAGAATCGCTTCTTCTGTCAGTAGGGTAACTAATCGATCGAAATTACCTGATGCCGTGGCATTGATGAAAGCCGTGACAAGCGGCTCAGCTTTTGTCGTGTTAATAGGCAGCCTGTTCCGCTCCTTATGCAGCTTATCCTTAGCCCTGCTAAAAATTTTCCGGCAATTCGGTTCTTTTAACTGCAGGCAAGCTGCAATTTCGGCGTAGTCATACTGTAGGGACTCCCTGAGTATGAACACGGCCCTCTCGATGGCGGAAAGCTTCTCCAGCATGACAAGCAGCGCATATGAAACCGATTCATGCTCGACATAGAGCTCGGCGGGATCCAGCTCGGCAGAACCCATGGCAGGCTCGGGCAGCCATTCTCCGACATACACTTCTTTTCGTTTGCGCGCGGATTGGCTGACATTAAGGGAACGGTTGGTCACCATTCGAACCAGATAGGCTTTTTCATTATGAATGATACCCGTTTCCAGAAGGCTATAGTCGGCAAATACATCCTGAACGAGATCTTCGGCCTCGCTTAACGAGCCGAGCATGCGATAAGCGATTGAGTGGAGCAGTGGCCTGTAGGTGGTATAGGTTTGTTCAAAACGCATTGGGCATCATCCGTCCTTCATAGGCAAATTGAAAATGGAATAGATTGCAGCTATTATACATCAGTCTCGTTTAGAAAAAAGGTAGATTGCTAGGTTTATATAATCGGGATGCTGGACATAATGACGGATAGATACGTTCCGGAACGCAAGCAGACGCACTGACGGGTGCGACGAGAGGGGCTTGTGTGTATGTCCAGCAATCATTCATTTCATTCCTATTCTAATCTTTCAAAAACGCCTTCTTCCCATTCCGTTCGTACAAATCGGTTTGTATACCGTAAATCATATGGTTTTATTGTTTTTGCCCTTATTTTGTTGATTATGAGCTGGGAAGCCCAGCAAATGGACGCGGCGGTGGCTGGCGGCCAGATTCCTACCGAAGCGATCCGTCTTCGTATTTTAGCCAATTCCGACAATCCCGTTGATCAGGTGGTTAAGCGCCTGGTTCGCGATGAGATCGTCAAAGCGATGGATAGCTGGGTGACCAGCCCTCAGACGATTGAGGAAGCCCGTCAGACTATACTTGCGAATATGCCGGAGATTGAACGCATTACAGCTAGGGTGCTGGAGAGCCGCGGTTTTGCCTACGGCTCTAAAGCAGAGCTTGGCATGGTACCCTTCCCGACGAAAATGTATGGCGACCAGGTATACCCAGCTGGCGATTATGAAGCGCTTCTGATTACGCTTGGCGAGGGCGGCGGTCAAAATTGGTGGTGCGTGCTGTTCCCGCCGCTTTGCTTCATTGACGCCGGCAGCGGCGAGGCATCGGCAGCCGCATCGGACGGTTCGGTACAAACGGCAGCAGCAGTGAAAGCTGAACCGGAAGTGGAGAAAGCGTCGCCGCAGCAAGCAGAGCCTGCAGCTGCAGCTCAGGATGGCGAAGCGCCGGAAGCGAAGTTTTTCCTCTGGGAAATGATCAAATCATTTATATCTTGGATTAAATCATTATTTTCATAAGAAACGGCGGCTCCGGCTTCATTTTATGAAGAGTTGGCCGCCGTTTCTGCTCGTTTTCGGATGCTTGTGCTATAATAGCGGATGAATGGACGATTTCATATACAAGCAAGGATTGAAGCATAGATGACAATAACAAAAATATGGGAAGTAAAGCAGGCTGGAGAAAAGCAGCTTCGAATGGAGCTTTCCGAGGCTGCCCTTGCGCTTAGGGAAGGCGGCTTGATCGCTTTTCCTACGGAGACCGTATACGGCCTAGGCGCGGATGCACGAAGTACGGCAGCTGTCGAGCGGATCTTTACGGCAAAGGGACGTCCGTCAGATAATCCGCTCATCGTACACATAGCGAGCAGGAGGCAGCTGGATGAACTAGTTAGGCCTTATCCAAAGCTGGCGGAGGAACTGATGGATCACTTCTGGCCGGGGCCGCTGACGATCGTGCTGCCTGTCCGCCCAGAGGCACTCTCTCCGCTCGTAACCGCGGGCTTATCTACCGTTGGGATTAGGATGCCTGATCATCGCACAGCGCTTGCGCTGCTGGCCCAAGCGGAATGTCCAGTTGCGGCGCCAAGCGCGAACCGCTCGGGCAGGCCAAGCCCAACGCTGGCACAGCATGTGCTGGAGGATTTGGAAGGGCTCATTGATGGCGTGGTGGATGACGGCCCAACCGGCGTTGGTTTGGAGTCGACGGTCGTTGAGCTTGTTGATGATCAAACGGTTCGCATCTTGCGGCCTGGTGGGATTACGCTCGAAGCGCTGCAGCAGGCCGTGCCTGCTGCGCAGATCGATAATGCGGGATTAGGCGAGCCTGAGCTTGCTCCGCGTTCTCCAGGCATGAAATATACCCACTACGCGCCAAAAGGCGAGCTGGAGCTTATATGTGGCGACCCCGAGGCAGTAGCGGCGTATATACAAAAAGGAGTCGCAGCTGCATGGCAGCGCGGCGAGCGGACAGGCGTGCTCGCTTTTGAAGAACGCATGGAACGCTATAAGGCCGATTCGGTTTTGTCTTTGGGAAGCGAGGACGAGCTTGAGGCTGCGGCCCATCGATTATACGCGGCTTTGCGTGATTTTGACGGAGCGGGAGCGCAGCGGATATGGGCGGAAGGCTGCCAGGAGCATGGCATAGGCGCAGCCTTAATGAACAGGCTGGCCAAAGCGGCTGGTAACCGAATCATTCGATTGTAGCGAAAAGCCACGTACCAAGGGCAACTAATGGGTTTATGTTAACAAAATAGCTTGTATCATCAGTAGTATGTTTGTCCTTATGCCCGCATATGTTGGATATAGACTATGCGCGGACATGGGGGAGATCGACTGTGGTAGAAGCACATATGCAGGCCGGGCAATTTTTGACGCTGTTCATTATAGCAGTGGCACTTGGGCTTGATGCCTTTTCATTGGGGCTTGGCATTGGGCTGAAGGGCATACGGCTGCGAGATATTTTAAAGCTGGGCATCGTCATTGCGTTGTTTCATGTGCTGATGCCACTTGTCGGCATCTATACCGGTCAGTATGTGGGTGGCTTGCTTGGCGACGTAGCTACGACCGCGGCTGGGATTCTGCTGGTGCTGCTCGGCGGCCACATGATTTATAGCTCACTGCGCGGCGAGGCTGTCCAATCGTTCGACCATAAATCGTTATGGGGCCTGCTTGTCCTATCGCTGAGCGTCAGTATCGACTCGTTTTCAGTTGGCATTACGCTTGGCATGTTTTCGGCCAACTTATGGATGACGATTTTGCTGTTCGGTATTTTAGGCGGACTGATGTCGGTAAGCGGCTTGCTGCTGGGGCGCAAGGTAAGCGGGAATCTCGGCGAATATGGCGAGGCCATAGGCGGAGGAATCTTGTTCGTGTTTGGCATTTTGTTTATTTTTTGATGAGTAGGCAGCATTGACTAGGGTAGAAGAGGAGTGGGCAGTTTGAAGCGTATTTTATTTGTTTGTACCGGCAATACATGCCGCTCGCCAATGGCGGAAGCTATGCTCCGCCGGATGGCTGCTCTGAGAGGCATGACAGTGGCTGTTCGCTCGGCGGGCATTTCGACGATTGATGGCTTGCCTGTATCGTCTCATGCAGTAGAAACGCTTAGAAAACGGGACATTGATCATAAAAGCACCTCACTGGCTTTAACAAGTGAAGCGGTTGGCTGGGCTGATCTCATCTTGACGATGACGGCGAACCATAAGCGGGGATTGCTGCAATGGCATCCGGAAGCCGTTGATAAAACGTATACATTAAAGGAATTCGCTAACCAAGATGCAGCCGTGCTTGCTGACATTGAAGAGCTGGAGCGCCTCTATTCGGAGCTTCATATGAAGCAAGCACTTGGGCAGCAGCTCACTTCGGCAGAACGCAGTCGGCTGCTTGAGCTGGAGCGTCGTATACCAAGCTTCGACATCGTTGATCCCTTCGGAGGCTCGCTTTCGATTTACGACAGCAGCGCCAATGAAATTGAAGATGCTCTGGTGAAGCTTTTGGACAAGCTGGCGAAAAGATAACTCCGCTGCTGTTTCCAGCAATAGAGATTGATTTTTCTAGCGGCTTCGGCTATTATAAAAGGACAATATATGGTTTCCGATGTAACTGGCGACGGAAGTGGGCTAACCACGGTGGAGCATCGGATTATACGGCCGGTCGCCTGGGCAAAGAGCAGCATGCTAATAAGCATGTCATGCTCTTTTTTCGTCTTTTTCTGCAAAAATAGGTATACTAGCACTGTAATGTTACATTTCGAAGGAGGTCTTTTACGTTGAAAATTGCTATTGGTGCCGATCATGCAGGCTACCGCCTGAAGGATGAGGTTGTGCCTTTTCTTCTGTCGCTCGGTCATGAGGTGGAAGATGTAGGCTGCAGCTGTGATCAATCCGTTGATTATCCTGATTATGCGTTGCCCGTATGCGACCTTGTTACGAGCGGCAAAGCAGAGCGCGGTATCCTGATTTGCGGTACAGGTATAGGAATGTCGATTGCTGCGAATAAAGTTCGCGGTATCCGCTGCGCACTCGTTAATGATATGTTTTCTGCGAAGGCTACTCGCGAGCACAACGATACGAATGTATTGGCTCTCGGTGAACGCGTAATTGGACCAGGCGTCGCTTTGGAAATTATTCGCATTTGGCTGGAAACGCCGTTCTCCAATGGAGAGCGCCATGTTGGCAGAGTGAATAAAGTAAAGCAAATTGAAGAGCAATATATCAGCCAATCCTAAGCAGGAGGCGGTCGCAATGAGCAATAATGACCATGCAGAGCTTGGAGTCATTACAGAGCAGGTAGAAACGATTGTTCGAGAGCTTGTAGCGGCGGGAAAAATTGCGGTGAGTCAGCTGCTTGTCATAGGTGTAAGTACTAGTGAGGTGCTAGGGCATCACATCGGAACTGCCGGAACTACGGACACAGCAGCACAGATTTACGCGGGTATTGATACGGTTCGAAGGGAAGCGGGTTTTATTCCGGTCTTCCAATGCTGCGAGCATTTGAACCGAGCTCTTGTCATCGAGCGTTCGGCAGCAGAGCAACTGGGGCTTGATATCGTTGGAGCGATTCCGGTTCCCAAGGCAGGCGGTTCTATGGCGGCATATGCTTACCGGCAGTTGGAATCACCGTGCTTGGTCGAGACTGTACAAGCGTTTGCTGGGATCGATATCGGCGATACGTTCATCGGCATGCATTTGAAGCGGGTAGCGGTTCCCGTCCGCCCGTCGATTCGTACGATCGGCATGGCTCATGTGACGATGGCGATCACGCGGCCGAAGCTCATTGGCGGTTCGCGAGCGGTTTACGAGCTGGAAACGAACGTTTCCCCGGAGCAATCTGCCGGATTATGCGAGTGATCGATTGCCCTTTAAGAATGGATTCTTACTTTATTATTAAAATAAAAGCTTTCTAACTTTGAGGAGGATTATTGAAATGGAAAACTTACGCAAACAAGACCCGGAAGTACTAAAGGCACTGGGCCTTGAGCTTGGCCGTCAACGCGACAACATCGAGCTTATCGCATCTGAGAATATCGTTAGCGAAGCTGTATTGGAAGCAATGGGTAGCGTGCTTACGAACAAATATGCGGAAGGCTATCCAAGCAAGCGTTTCTACGGTGGCTGTGAGCATGTAGATATCGTGGAAGATATTGCTCGTAACCGTGCGAAAGAGCTTTTCGGAGCAGAACACGCGAACGTTCAGCCTCACTCAGGCGCTCAAGCCAATATGGCGGTATACCTTGCAGCGCTTCAGCCTGGCGATACCGTACTTGGTATGAACCTGGCTCATGGCGGTCACTTGACCCACGGAAGCCCGGTTAACGCATCCGGCTTGCTTTACAATTTCGTTGCTTACGGCGTGCAAGAAGATTCCTTCACAATTGATTATGAAGAAGTTAGAAAGCTTGCTTTCAAACACCGTCCTCGTTTGATCGTAGCTGGTGCAAGTGCATACCCGCGCACGATCGATTTCGAAACGCTTGGCAAAATTGCGAATGACGTAGGCGCATTGTTCATGGTGGATATGGCTCATATCGCTGGTCTGGTAGCTGCAGGTCTTCACCCAAGCCCAGTGCCGCATGCACACTTCGTAACGACAACGACGCACAAAACGCTTCGCGGACCTCGCGGCGGTATGATCCTTTGCCGCAAGCCATGGGCTGCAGCGATCGACAAAGCTGTATTCCCTGGTTCGCAAGGCGGTCCGTTGATGCATATTATTGCAGCAAAAGCAGTTGCTTTTGGCGAAGCGCTTCAACCAGAATTCAAGCAATATGCGACTCAAGTAGTCAAAAACGCTAAAGTTCTCTCCGAAGAGCTGGTTGCTAAAGGCTTCAACATCGTATCCGGCGGAACTGACAACCATTTGATGCTGCTTGATACACGCAGCCTGAACATTACAGGTAAAGTGGCTGAGCATGTTCTTGACGAAGTAGGTATTACGGTTAACAAAAATGCTATTCCATTTGACCCGACTAGCCCGTTTGTAACGTCTGGCATACGGATCGGTACACCGGCAGCTACGGCTCGCGGCATGGATGAGAAAGCAATGAAAGTCATCGCAGAAGTAATCGCTTTGGTCCTTAACAGCCCGCAAGATCAAGCCGTTTTGGATAAAGCTCGCGGTATGGTAAGAGATCTTACTGCGCAATACCCGCTTTACCCAGGTATGACTTACTAATCATTTTAAGCTCTAAGAATATGAAACCCATTCGGCCAGTTATGGTCGAATGGGTTTTTTTTGTTTTCATATCCATGCATAAAACATTTAGCGTTATAAAATAATAGGTTAAAAGATTATGCGAAAAAGGGGAGTGGAATAAAAATAAAGTATATTTTTTACTAAAAAAGTGTTGATAATCGCTTTCTTACTTACTCGTTATAATAATCTTACAATTATGTGAAAACTGAATAAACGCAATGATAATGAGTGTTTAACAGTCTTTATAACATAAGTATCATTATAAAACGAATATTTATATGGTATGTATTGGTATATTATATTTTGTCATGATTTTTACGAATTCATACTAAATAATATAATTATTTAGTATAAACGCTTCAAAGCGTTAAAGTAATAAAATAAACACCTGAATAAACGCTTTGAAGCGTTAAAGTAACAAATTAATTAACCGAATAAACGCGTCAATGTACTAAAGTATAGATGATTAAAGTCATTTAATACATAAATTTACAGCTTACATATTGTTGATAAATAATTAACATGGATGTATAGTAAAAAAATATTAATAAATTCAATCTCTATGTTTGAATGGGAAGAGTGCTTAGGCGTTTGCATATAGATCGAACGAGCGGGTCGACCCATATTGAACCGATTAGAGAGAAAAAACGGGAGGATTATAATGAGAACAAGAAAGTCTGCATTATCCTTTGTTGCTGCGTTGCTCATTCTTGCTATGGTCGCGGTAGGTTGTACGCCGAAGCCTGAATCAGGCAACAGCGGTTCTACGAACAACGGCACAACAAACGGCGAGACATCAGGTGAGTCTACAGCAGGGAAAGTTTTCCGCATGAACATCCATTCGGAGCCTTCGACTCTTGACCCCGCACTTATGGAAGACAACGTATCAGGTACGCTTGCTACAGGTATTTATGAAGGTTTGACTCGTAAAAACGAAAACGGTGAATCGATCCCAGCAACTGCAGAATCATGGGTGAAATCAGACGACGGTTTGACATATACGTTTACCATCCGCAAGGATGCAAAATGGAGCAACGGTGACCCCGTTACTGCAAATGACTTTGAATTCTCTTGGAAACGCGCGCTTGATCCAGCTACAGGTTCAACTTACGCTTACCAATTCTATTACATCGTTGGAGCACAAGATTATAACGAAGGCAAAACAACAAATGCGGACGCTGTAGGCATCAAAGCACTTGATGCTCAAACGCTTGAAGTGAAGTTGAACTCGCCTACCCCTTATTTCTTGAGCCTGACATCTTTTTATGTGTACAACCCTGTTCATTCTTCCGTGAAGGACAATGAAGCTTGGGCGGCAGATGCGGCTTCAATCATTGGTAACGGTCCTTTCAAAATGAGCGAATGGCAGCACAATACATCCATCAAGCTAGCTAAGAACGACAACTATTATGACAAAGATCAAGTTAAATTCACGGGCGTTGATTTTACAATGATCAGCGATTCAGCTACTGAGCTTGCTAACTATGAGACAGACAAGCTTGATTACACAGGTAAACCGACAGGCGAAATTCCGTCTGAGCAAATTCCGGTTCTTAGAGAATCGAAAAAAGATGAGTTCGTTACCAAAGGTATCGCAAGCTCATACTACTACCAGTTCAATACAGAAGAAGTTCCTTTCAACAACGTAAAAGTTCGTAAAGCACTTGCAATGGCGATTGACCGTGAAGCAATCGTTGAAAGTGTAACGATGGCCGGAGAAGTTCCTTCGTTCGGTTTTGTACCACCGGGCATTATCGGTTTGAAAGAGGACTACCGTAACGAAGTGAAGGATGATTTCTTCACAGAGAACGTTGATGAAGCGAAAACATTGCTAGCTGAAGGCTTGGCTGAGCTTAAGCTGTCGAAATTCCCTAAAGTGACTTTGACGTTCAATACAAGTGACGGCCATAAGAAAATTGCCGAAGCCATCGTTGAAATGTGGCGTCAAAACCTTGGTATCGAAGTAGGTATCGAGAACCAAGAGTTCGCAGTACTATTGAAAAATCGTACAGCCATGAACTACCAAATTTCACGCGCAGGTTGGGGAGCGGACTATAACGATCCAATGACTTACATGGATATGTTCGTAACGAACGGCGGTCAAAACAATACTGGCTTTGCTTCTCCTGAATATGACGCTTTGATCAAAAAAGCAAACACAAGCGGAGACCAAGCAGAGCGCATTGCGGCTATGACAGAAGCAGAAAAAATTCTGATGGACTACATGCCAATCATGCCGATTTACTACTACAGCAACACGTACATGCTTAAACCAGGATTCAAAAATATCTTCTTGGATTACAAAGGGGACATTGACTACACAAGAGGTTATTACCAAGCGAACTAGTCAACCTTCAAGCATCTGAAGGGAGGGATATATGCGGGATGTGCGCATATATCCCTTTCTTGTTGATTGATTCCGCTAATTGGTTTCTTCTCGCTTCTTCTTGTTTATATTCTGTAAGGAGGTGTCCATTGCGTTGATTAAATACGTATCCAAGAAGTTTCTGTCTATGTTTGTGTCGCTGTTTGTCCTAGCTTCGGCTACTTTTTTTCTTATGAAAATCATCCCGGGCGATCCCTTTATTAGGGAAAAAGCCATTCCAGAGAAAATCAGAGAACACCTCTTTGCCATGTACGGACTTGACCAACCGATGTGGAAGCAATACCTGATGTACCTCAACAATTTGCTGCATGGCGATCTTGGCATGTCCATGAAGCAGCAATATATGTCTGTCACTCGCATCATCAAGGAAAGCTTTATTTATTCTGCGCAAATTGGTTTATTTGCTGTTATTGTATCGCTTGCGGCGGGTCTGATTTTGGGCATAATTGCAGCCCTTAACCACCGTAAATGGCTCGATAGCGTAACGATTATCATTGCCGTGCTTGGGGTATCCATCCCCAATTTCCTTGCAGCATCGATTTTGCAATATGTCTTTGGCAGCAAGCTGCGCTGGCTTAGCGTTTCTGGACTTAATGACCCTACTGATTTTATACTGCCTGTGCTTGCTTTGTCCTTTCTTCCGGCGGCCTTTATTGCGCGCTTGACGCGTTCAACGATGCTGGAGGTTCTGTCAGCTGACTATATCAAGACTGCTCGTTCCAAAGGCTTGAGCGGACGAATCATTCTCGTTCGCCATGCGCTTCGCAACGCGATATTGCCGGTAGTTACCTACATCGGCCCGATGACCGCGAATATTATTACGGGTTCCGTTGTGGTTGAACAAATCTTCGGCATTGGCGGAATCGGCAAATACTTCGTACAAAGCATAACTAACCGCGACTATACGCTCATCATGGGGCTTACTTTATTTTATGGAATTATACTGATGGCTGCGCGCTTCGTGACTGACGTTGCCTACGGCTTCGTAGACCCGCGCATCAAGATGACAAGAGGGGGCGGAAAAGGATGAAGGAGCAAACCTTTACGCCTGATCAGTTTGACAAGCTGAACAAGGACGAGAAACATACGGAAGTCGTTGTCCGCGAAAGTATTTCAGCTTGGAAAGATGCTTGGCTGCGCTTGAGTTCCAATAAAATCGCGATGCTTAGCTTGATTATTCTAATCATCGTATCCTTGGCTGCGGCTTTTGGACCGATGATATCGGAGCAAGATTATCAAACGAATCACTTGAAAGAGAAAAATTTAGGGCCGAATGCAACGTATTGGTTCGGTACGGATGACCTTGGGCGTGATTTGTTTACGAGAACTTGGATGGGGGCAGGCATATCCCTGCAGGTTGGTTTATATGCGGCGCTTGCCGATTTGGTGCTAGGTGTCATTATCGGCGGAATTATGGGTTATTTCGGAGGGCGTGTCGATGAAATATTGAACCGCTTTTGCGAAATTTTGTACTCGATTCCAAGCATGCTCATCATCATTTTATTGATCGTTATTATGGAGCCAAGTATGTTTACCATCGTGCTTGCCCTAAGTATAACCGGTTGGATCAGCATGGCCTGGATCGTCCGAGGACAGATCATGCAGCTCAAAAATCAGGAATATGTCATGGCTGCACAGGCGCTAGGTGCCAGCACTGCACGGATTTTGTTCCGGCATCTTATTCCTAATGCCATGGGGCCGATTATCGTAACGCTAACGCTTACGGTGCCAAGTGCCATTTTCGCTGAAGCGTTTCTGAGCTTCCTCGGCTTGGGCGTACAATCGCCGGCTGCGTCGCTAGGTACGATGATTAATGACGCGATCAAGGCATGGACGCTTTATCCATGGAGAATGATTTTCCCAGCAGCAGTGATCAGCATTACGATGCTTTGCTTTAATATTTTTGGCGATGGTCTAAGGGATGCGCTAGATCCGAAAATGAAAAAGTAGGAGGTGGTTCATGATGGAAAAGTTACTTGAAGTAAAGGACCTTCGTGTTAATTTTAAAGTTCGCGGCGGCGTGGTTAAAGCGGTTCGCGGCGTAAATTTTCACGTTAATAAAGGGGAGGCAGTCGCTATTGTAGGGGAATCGGGCTGCGGCAAGAGCGTAACGGCCCAGTCGCTTATGCGCTTGATTCCATCTCCTCCAGCAGAAACCAGCGGATCGATTATGTTCAAGGACAAAGAAATTTTAAAGCTGTCCGGTAAACAGATGGAGGACATCCGCGGCAAAGAGATGGGCATGATCTTCCAAGATCCAATGACCTCACTTAATCCTACCCTGACCATTGGACGGCAAATTACGGAGGGTTTAATCAAACACCAAGGAATTAATGGAGCCAAAGCGACAGAGCGTGCCATTGAGATGCTTAATCTGGTTGGTATTCCTAATGCCTCTTCGAGGGTGAACCAATATCCTCATCAGTTCTCTGGAGGGATGCGTCAACGGGCGATGATCGCAATTGCGCTTGCCTGCAATCCGTCTTTGCTCATCGCGGATGAGCCGACGACTGCGCTCGATGTTACGATTCAAGCGCAAATTATGCGGGTCATGAAGGATTTGCAGCAAAAGCTTGGCACTTCTATCATTCTTATTACTCATGATTTAGGCGTTGTAGCGGATATGTGTGACCGTGTCATTGTCATGTATGCAGGTAAAGTCGTGGAGACAGGAACCAAGTGGGAAATTTTCAAAAATCCGAAGCATCCTTATACGAGAGGGCTGCTGCGCTCGCTTCCTCGTCTAGATCAGAGAAAAGACGAGCCGCTTGTGCCGATCTATGGCATGCCGCCGGATTTGATTAAGCCTCCAGCAGGCTGCAGCTTCTGTGCCCGTTGTGATGATGCGATGAGGGTTTGTGTGGATAATGATCCTGAGCTTCTCCCCGTAGACGGCAATGAATCGCATGCCTCGGCATGCTGGCTCGCACATCCTTATGCAAATCGGGAGGTGTCGGTATGAGTGCGCCGTTAATAGAAATTAACAACCTGCGCAAGTTTTTTAACTTGGGAGGCGGACAAACTCTCCGGGCTGTCAATGACATTACCTTCTCCATACAAAAAGGGGAAACGGTCGGTGTTGTTGGTGAATCCGGCTGCGGTAAATCGACGGCTGGACGCACCATTATGCGTCTGTATGAGCCGACCGGTGGCGGTGTCACCTTCGATGGGCAGGATATTTATAAGCTTGAGGGCTCCAAGCTCAAGGCTATGCGCCGAGACATGCAAATGATTTTTCAGGACCCGTACGCGTCATTGAATCCGCGTATGACAGTTATGGACATCATCGGCGAGGCGCTTGATATCCACAAGCTCGTTGCGAGCAAGAAAGAGCGGAAGCACCGGGTGGAAGGATTGCTGGATGTGGTAGGCCTTAATCCGGATCATGCCACACGTTATCCGCATGAGTTCTCTGGCGGGCAGCGTCAACGTATTGGGATCGCGCGCGCGCTGGCGGTAGACCCGCGCTTTATCATCGCAGATGAGCCGATCTCGGCACTCGATGTGTCCATTCAAGCTCAAGTTGTGAACTTGATGCAGGACTTGCAGCGTAAGCTTGGACTGACTTACTTGTTCATCGCGCATGACCTTTCCATGGTTAAGCACATCAGTGATCGCGTGGCGGTTATGTATCTTGGCAAAATCGTAGAGCTTGCCGAAAGCAGCGAGCTTTACGACAAGCCGGCTCATCCTTACACGAGAGCGCTGCTGTCGGCTATTCCGATCCCTGATCCTGAGGTAGAGGCTAACCGTGAGCGCATCGTATTGACTGGCGATCTGCCGAGTCCAATCCATCCGCCGAGCGGCTGCCAGTTCCACACGCGTTGTCCGATTGCGACTAATAAGTGCAAGGTCGACGAGCCGGCTCTGCTTGAAGTAAGAAAAGGGCATTTCGCCGCTTGTCACTATGCATCTGTATAAGCAGCGCATGTTATTAGAGTGGTTATAATCGTTAATAATCAGCAAAATGGTGGAGCAGCAGGACTCATCCTCGCTCTGCTTTTTTGCTGATTTTTTGTGTGAGTGCTGTTGTTGCTGCTGCGCAGGCAGCTTCCGTTGGAGGCTTTGGTGGCGGGTTAAGCACATATAGGTGCTTGCAGCGCACAAATCCGAGTTAGTTAGTCTCTGTAAAAGCACATGCGTGTTTACAGCCGTCAGTTCAGCATGGCTCCACTACCCCGTGTTTTTTTCTTCAATAGACTAATCCAGTGGTTTCGGTAAGTGAATTTAGGTTATTACATAAATAGAAAAGTTAGTGGAAATGGAAAAGTGATGCAGGTAACAGTAAAGTCTCAAGGGACAGAATGACCTCTCAGTTTCATGTTGTTCACTTGAATCTTATCTTTATCTAAAGTGATTTTAATCAGTTGAAATACGAATGTGGAGGAGCAGTGGGAATCAGATTAAAGTAAAAGGTTATCAACAATTCATCCTCAAAATAATAGTGAATGCTGTTTCATGCCCTTTTAAATTAGAATTTATATTAACAATTTATGAATTGTGGATAAGTCTGTTGATATATTGTGGGGAAATGTGGATAAATTGAGTCGTAAATGTGGGTAACGAAAAAATCACATTCGTTTAGAGCCAACTTTTATTCGAACCCTGAACCTAATCAAAGAAGCTGTGCTAAAATATGGGTAAGACGAAAACGCATAGGAGGGCATGATGACTCAATTTGCAATAGTTGTATTTGTTTTAATCATAATTTTTGTTATCGTGATTTCGCTCATAAGATCGAGAGAAGTTGGCGGGAATCGGTATTCAGGCGGGAGGGGCAGGGGCTCCTACGGCCGGACGAACAGGTTTGCGCCTTGGCCGGATTCTGAGCTGCCATCTGCGCTTGGCATACCTTATGGCCATCCTGCGAGAACGGCGGCAGAGCGCCTGGAAGCGTCGCTTAGCTTGGCCTTTGAGAGCCGTGTCAAGGACCGGGTACTGAAGGAATCTCCTCGAATGTCAGATAAAGAGTGGAACTGGACATGGTTTGAGTTGAAGCGGTATTTTCTGATGTGTAGTCTCATGCGAAGCGTACCGATGTACAGCAGGCAGGTGGATGCCGTATGGCATGAAATGCTTATGTTTACAAGGGAATATGAACAATTTTGCATAGCTTTTTGTGGCGAAATGATCCACCACGCGCCTCATGCGCCAGACGCACAGCCTGCAGAGGGCGAGCGGGCTTTATTTGACTGGCTGTATGGTGAGCTGTTCCAGCAAGTTCCAGTAAGCGGCCGAATTTGGGGAGCTTTCTACCGTACAAGCATGTCTCCGCAAAAGCTCTTCGAGCTGGCGGAATTCAGTGACGATACATTGCGAATTCAATGGTTTAACAGTAAGGCTCTCACTCGTTACGCAGATTTGAGCGCTACGGTTGACCATTTGATTTATCGCTTAAAGTCTCAGCTCGATGAGGCTAAAGGCAGAGATCAAGAGGGCTACGGTCAGCGAAGGAACGGCTATGATCCTGCTTTGGGTGCGGTGGGCTTATTGTCTGGAATGCTTATTTTTCATTCCGTGTCCAGTCCAAACGATTTTGCCCAGCAGATGGACCAAGCGCAAAACGAGGAGCAGCGCAAAGCCAATGGCAGCGGTGATTCAACCTATGCTTGCAGTGGCTCGTCTGACGACGGCAGAGACAATGATGGTGGACATGGTGGTGGGGGTGGCGACTCCTCCTGTGGCAGCGGAGGCGGTGATAGCGGAGGTTCATCCTGCGGCTCTTCCTGCGGAGGCGGCTGCAGCAGTTAATCGGGAATTTCATTTTAAAGAGGCTGATGTTTTCCTTAAAGAGGAGCATTAGCCTATTTTTGCATATAGGAGGGGATTGTTTTTTTCATAGTTATTATCAATAAATTTATTGGAATAAGAGCTTTTTTCGCAAAATGTAGGTGACAGCTGTTTTTATTTGGAGCAGTTTGCAAAACTCAAGATGCAACGGCTAGTTTACAATGCTATAATATACGGGATTGTGTCAAAGCCTACAACAACAAACGGGAGGAATACCGCTCCATGAGCAAACTAATCATTTGCGACCATCCGTTAATTCAGCATAAGCTGACTTTTATTCGGAATAAAGAAACGAATACAAAAGATTTTCGGGAATTGGTTGATGAAGTCGCTACTTTAATGTCTTACGAACTAACGAGAGAAATACCGCTTGATACGATCAAGGTGCAAACGCCTGTCGCTGAGACGGATGCGAAAATCGTCTCCGGAAGAATGCTTGGGCTTGTGCCTATTTTGCGTGCCGGTCTAGGCATGGTTGACGGCATTTTGAAGCTGATCCCATCGGCAAAGGTCGGTCATATCGGCTTGGCCCGCGATCATGAAACGCTTCAACCAAAGGAGTATTATATCAATCTGCCGACGGATGCTCCAAACCGTCTTCTCATTGTTATTGATCCTATGCTCGCTACTGGCGGTTCCGCAATAGCAGCAATTAACTCTTTGAAGAACCATCATTGCGATCAAATTAAGTTAATGTGTCTGATTGCTGCTCCAGAAGGCGTGAAGGCGGTACAGGAAGCGCATCCTGATGTTGATATTTATATTGCGGCTCTGGATGAGCGTCTGAACGAGAAGGGCTACATTGTGCCAGGTCTGGGCGATGCCGGAGACCGTATGTTCGGAACAAATTAACGCTAAGCCCATGATATTATATTAGGAGTGGTAGCTTTTGTCTAAACTGAAGGTAATGACTATATTCGGCACGCGTCCGGAGGCAGTCAAGATGGCACCGCTTGTGCTCGAACTGCAAAAGCGCGAGGACGAGATTGAATCAATCGTGTGCGTAACCGCGCAGCATCGCCAGATGCTCGACCAGGTTCTCGATTTTTTCGAAATTCATCCGAACTACGATTTGAATGTCATGAAGGACCGTCAGACCCTTACTGAAACGACCGTACGCGTACTGGAAGGCCTTGATCCCGTGCTGGCGCAAGCCAAACCTGATATTGTGCTTGTACATGGCGATACGCAGACGACGTTCCTGGCAAGCTACGCTGCGTTTCTGAAGCAAATTCAGGTAGGTCACGTAGAAGCTGGACTTCGTACATGGAACAAGCTTTCTCCTTATCCGGAGGAAATGAATCGGCAGCTTGCCGGCGTGCTATCTGATGTGCACTTTGCACCGACGGAATGGTCGGCTAATAATTTGCGCAAAGAGAACAAGTCGGATGCTGCCATTTATGTGACTGGCAACACCGCTACTGACGTATTTCAGTACACGGTAGATGAGTCGTTCTCGCACCCGGTGATCGACTGGGCAAAGGGAAAACGGATGATTCTAATGACGGCACATCGCAGGGAAGCGCTCGGTGAGCCGCATCGCAACATCTTCCGGGCTGTTAAGCGTATCGCGGATGAGCATGAAGATGTTGTTATCGTTTATGCCGTGCATCCTAATCCAGCCGTTCGTGAGCCTGCGAATGAAATACTGGGCGATCATCCGCGTATTCGCTTGATTGATCCGCTCGATGTATTTGAATTCCACAACTTTTATCCACACGCTTACATGATTATGACGGACTCCGGCGGCTTGCAGGAGGAAGCGCCTTCTTTCGGCGTGCCGACATTGGTGCTGCGTGATACGACAGAGCGCCCAGAGGGAATTGAAGCGGGAACGCTTGAGCTGGTAGGTACAGATGAGGAGCTTGTGTACAGTCGTGCGCGCGCACTTTTGACGGATTCACAGTTGTACAGCCGGATGAGCCAAGCGGCTAATCCGTACGGTGATGGCAATGCATCGGAACGGATTGTAGATGCAATTTTGCATCATTTTGGCAGGCTGAAGCAGCGTCCGGATTCGTTCACACAACGTTCATAGATTGACCTGAAGCGATAGCTTGATAGGCGAATGTACAGCATACAGTAGTACTGTACGGTTTTTGGAAGTCGCAACACCTTATGTATCAAGGGTTTTGGGTAATCTTTTCATCAAAAGTTTGCACTTAATTCAATTGACAAACGTGTTGCCGCTTGGATAAAATAAATGAGGATTGACAGGGGTATGAACCATGAATAAAAAGGACAGAAGGGACAATCCGCTGTTTGCGGCCGGACTAGTAGGCGCACTCGGAGTGCAAGTCGCTGTATGTATCTTTTTAGGCTATTGGATCGGCTCTTCTCTCGGCAACCGCTTCGGCGATGCAAAGGGATGGTCGCTCGGTGGCATACTGGTCGGTCTGGCTGTCGGACTACTCTCAGCCATTCTGCTTGTTAAGAAGGTTATGGAGGAAGCCGATGGATAAAATAATGAAGACAGCGTTACGTACGCTTGTTTATGCAATGGTGGTATGCCTTATTGTATGGGCTTTCCTTCCGGAATGGCGTACGGTGTCACTCGGTCTTCTTGTGGGCTTGGCAGCAAGTTCCATGAATGCGTTTTTACTGAGGCGCAGAGTAGAAATGGTCACCCTAGGAGCAGCAGGGATTGGACCGCGCAAGAGAGGTCTTGGTCTAGGAAACCGCATCGCGACAGTGCTGCTGGTTGCCATGATCGCCTATCGTTTTCCGGAGGATCTCAGCATGCCGGCTGCTTTAGCTGGCTGTATGGTCATGCCGTTTGTATTATTGGTATCTGCTTATATCCACAATAAACGACAATCTTAGCGGAAAGGGGTGAAAATTTTAGATGCATGAATTTCCGGTGATGCCACTCGGGCCGTTTAATATTGATCTTTCGACCTTGATAGCAATTGTGGTATCAGTCATTGTGACGTTCTTGATCGCGAAGCTGGCTGTTCGCAACCTTTCGGTGGACAACCCTTCGAAGATGCAGAACTTCATGGAGTGGGTAGTGGAATTTGTACACAGCTTTATTGCAAGTACAATGCCGCTCAACCGTGTTAAGCCTTTCTTGTCTTTAGGTCTGACGCTTATTATGTTCATCTTTGTCTCCAACTTGCTAGGCTTGCCATTCGGTATCGTGACTGAACCACATCATGCGATTCCTTCACTAGGAGTTACCGAAGAGATGATAGCAGAGCATAAGGAATTAGCTTGGTGGAAATCACCAACGGCTGACATTTCAGTAACTGCGGGGCTTGCGCTTATCGTATTCGTGATCATCCATTTCCTTGGTTTGAAACAGAATAGAAAGCACTACGTGAAGCATTACTTCCATCCGTTTCCGATTTTCTTTCCAGTTAACTTGCTTGAAACAATCGCTAAGCCAGTTACTCTTGCGCTTCGGTTGTTCGCTAACATCTTCGCAGGTGAAGTGCTAATTGCAACCATCCTGATGATGGGCTGGTACGGTACTCCGTTCCTAGTTGCATGGCAGGGCTTCAGTCTCTTTGTCGGAGGTATCCAAGCTTTCTTGTTCACGATTCTTACGATGGTTTATATTTCACAAGCTGCCATCCACGAAGAAGAACATTAATTATCGCTTTGAGTCTCGGGTTCTGAAACAGGAATACTGAGATTGGATATACAAACAAAAAACAACAATATTCGAGGAGGATTTTTAAAATGGAATTATTAGCAGCAGCTTTGGCAGTAGGTTTGGGTGCGATTGGCGCGGGCGTAGGTAATGGTATGATCGTTAGTAAAACAGTAGAAGGTATCGCTCGTCAGCCTGAACTTCAAGGTAAATTGCAAACAACAATGTTTATCGGTGTAGGTATCGTTGAAGTTGTGCCTATCATCGGCGTAGTTATCGGTTTCTTGGCTTTCTTCCAAGCCTAATAACTGAAATTGGCGGGGAAGGCCTTAGCCCTCTTCGCCTTCGTTATGATTGAGATAATATTGTGGTGAGAAAGGAGTGGCATCAATGGCATGGATTTGGGAATCGACAGTAATCGCAATGGTCGCCTTTGGCGTATTGTACTGGTTACTTAATAAGTATGCATTCGGTCCGTTATTCGATGTAATGGAGAAGCGCAGGCAGCTTGTTTTAGAGCAAATGAATACAGCTGAAAACAGCCGCAAAGCAGCCGATCAGCAAATGGAAGAGCAGAAGTTGGCACTCCAACAAGCTCGCAAGGAAGCATATGAGATTATTGAGCAATCGAGAACGACAAGCTCGAAGCAAGCGGAAGAGATCGTTCAAACGGCGAAATCGGAAGCATCCCGTCTGAAAGACGATGCTCTCAAAGATATCGAAAGCGAGAAAAACAAAGCAATTGCAGCTCTTCGTACAGAAGTTGGCGGCATTTCCGTGAAAATCGCGTCGAAAATTATTGAGAAGCAAGTGGATGAGAAATCGCAAGAGCAATTGGTTGGTCAATATTTGAAAGAAGTTGGAAATAAATGAGCCGCGATGCAGTCGTAGCGAAGCGCTACGCTAAAGCACTGTTCGAAATTGCTGAGAAGCAGCAGGTTGTTTCAGAGGTAGAGGAGCAGCTTAAGCTGATCGTGCAAGCTCTTGAGCAGAACGCTGACATTCAAAAGTTTCTATCACTGCCAAGCATTGATCCGGAACGCAAGGTTGCTGTGTTAAAAGCGGCATTCGGTGATCGCGTATCTGCGCTTGTGCTTAATACGATTCAAATTCTGATCACTCGCAGACGCCAAGGTGCAATTGCTGAAGTATACGCAGCTTACACGAAGGTAGCGGGAGATGCGCTTGGTCAAGCGCATGCGACGGTTTATGCCGCCAAAGCTTTGTCTGATGACGAGCTTGCTGGGGTAGCGGCGCAGTTCGGACAATTGACCGGCAAAACAATCATTGCACAGCAAGTCGTTGAGCCAAGCCTGCTCGGAGGCGTACAAGTACGCATCGGCGACCGCCTTTATGACGGTAGCTTGTCCGGCAAGCTGGAACGTTTACAAAAATCGTTTAAAATCTAATGCACTGTAGATAGGGGTGAACGAATTGAGTATCAGACCTGATGAAATCAGCACGCTGATTAAACAACAGATCGAACAATATAAATCCGAAATTCAAGTCGTAGACGTCGGCACCGTAATCAATGTCGGTGACGGTATCGCCCGCGTACACGGTTTGGAAAATGCGATGCAGGGCGAATTGCTCGAATTCTCCAACGGTGTTGTCGGTATGGCTTTGAACCTAGAAGAAAGCAACGTTGGTGTCGTTATCCTTGGACCATACACGGATATCCGTGAAGGCGATCAAGTAAAACGTACAGGCCGTATCATGGAAGTCCCTGTAGGCGAAGAGCTTCTTGGCCGCGTAGTAAATCCACTTGGTCAGCCGCTTGACGGCAAAGGACCAATCAACACCACTCAATTCCGCGCGATTGAATCCCAAGCACCAGGCGTTATCGACCGTAAATCGGTTCATGAGCCTATGCAAACTGGAATTAAAGCAATCGATGCGATGGTACCCGTAGGTCGCGGACAACGTGAGCTTATCATTGGTGACCGTCAAACGGGTAAAACCGCAATTGCAATCGATGCGATCATCAACCAAAAAGGCAATGGCGTTAAATGTATTTACGTTGCCGTTGGCCAAAAACAATCAACTGTTGCGAACGTTGTAGAAACACTTCGTCGTCACGGTGCCCTTGATTACACAATCGTAGTAACCGCTGGCGCATCTGAGCCGGCACCATTGCTGTTCCTTGCTCCTTACGCGGGCTGCACAATGGGCGAGTACTTTATGTATAAAGGCGAGCACGTGCTCGTTATCTATGATGACTTGTCGAAGCAAGCAGCTGCTTATCGTGAGCTTTCACTCTTGCTTCGTCGTCCACCGGGTCGTGAAGCATACCCAGGTGACGTATTCTATCTTCACTCCCGTTTGCTTGAGCGTGCAGCTAAGCTTAGCGATGCTCGTGGCGGCGGCTCAATGACGGCATTGCCATTTATTGAGACGCAAGCATCCGACGTATCGGCCTACATTCCTACGAATGTTATCTCGATTACGGATGGTCAAATCTTCCTTGAGGCCGATCTATTCTACTCGGGTCAACGTCCAGCGGTTAACGTTGGTATTTCCGTATCCCGTGTAGGTGGTTCTGCTCAAATTAAAGCGATGAAAAAAGTAGCAGGTACGCTCCGTCTGGATCTTGCGGCTTACCGTGAGCTTCAAGCGTTCTCGCAATTCGGATCTGATCTTGATAAATCGACGCTTGCCCGCCTTAACCGCGGTGCTCGCACGATGGAAATCCTGAAGCAGGATGTTAACCAGCCAATGCCGGTTGAGAAGCAAGTTATTTCAATCTATTCTGCGGTTAAAGGCCATCTGGATGAAGTTCCTGTTGGCGATATCCTTCGTTTTGAGAAAGAGTTCCACGCGTACCTCGATTCGAACAGCCCTGAAATTGGCCAATCGATCCGTGATACGAAGGACATCACTTCCGATAACGAGAAAGCTCTCGTGGATGCCATTAATAAATTCAAAAAGAGCTTTGCTGTAACGGCATAATCAAGCACGAATA
Source organism: Paenibacillus luteus (assembly GCF_006542765.1). Taxonomy (GTDB): domain Bacteria; phylum Bacillota; class Bacilli; order Paenibacillales; family Paenibacillaceae; genus Pristimantibacillus; species Pristimantibacillus luteus. Next base: position 191,661 of record NZ_SKCD01000097.1, on the reverse strand, counting down.
GCAGCGTTGCTGCTCTGGCAGCGAGGCTGTTGTTTCGTCGTGAAATAGAGGTCTAAGCCCGTTTATGAAGTCCGGGCTTCGGCTGCCTACTCCACCAACACCAGGCTTTGGAGCAGGTCCAAAGCAACAAAGGCGGGTGAAACCAAATGGCAAAAGGTATGCGCGATATTAAACGCGAAATCAAGAGTAAACAAAATACGAAGCAGATCACGAAAGCAATGGAGATGGTTGCCGCTTCCCGTCTGAGAAAAGCTCAGGAAGCTGCGCAAGCATCGCGTCCGTATGCTGAGAAGCTGAAGGAAGTTGTTGCAAGCATCGCAGCCGGCACTAGGGATGTGAAGCATCCTATGCTGGAGACGCGTCCGGTGAAGAAAACGGGTTATCTCGTGATTACATCCGATCGTGGTCTTGCAGGCGGCTACAATGCGAATATTCTTCGTAAAGTAACGCTAACGATTCGTGAAAAGCATAAATCAAGCGATGAGTACGTACTTTTCGTGATTGGACGGAAGGGTCGCGATTATTTCCGCCGCCGCAATATGCCAATCGTTGAGGAAGTTACCGGCTTGCCGGACGCTCCTTCATTCGCTGACATTAAAGCGGTCGCAAATGCAGCGGTCAAGAACTTCTCCGAAGGCGCGTATGATGAGCTTTATATTTACTATAACGAATTCGTAAATGCGATTACTCAAATTCCGACAGCTGTTCGTTTGCTGCCACTTGAAGAAGTAGGCGGAAACACGGCTGTAACATCGTATGAATACGAGCCATCACCGGAAGGCGTACTTGAAGTGCTGCTGCCTAAGTATGCGGAAACGCTTATTTACAGCGCGGTTCTCGACGGCAAAGCGAGTGAGTTCGGCGCACGTATGACTGCCATGGGAAGCGCAACGAAAAATGCAACGAAGATTATCAACCAATTGACGCTCACTTACAACAGAGCGCGTCAAGCGGCGATTACACAGGAAATTTCCGAGATCGTTGCAGGGGCAAATGCTCAATCTTAATATATGCACTGCATAGGCCAGGCGCTTGCGATAAGCTGACCGGCGTGCAGTAACAAGAAGGAACCAGGAGGGAAAACCATGAAAAAAGGACATGTTGTATCCGTCATGGGTCCGGTCGTAGACTTAGAGTTCGAACGCGGCAATTTGCCGGAAATTTTGAACGCTGTCAAAATCGAGCAAAAGGGCGAAGCAGGTGGCATTGACATTAACCTGACGCTTGAAGTAGCCGTTCACCTCGGTGACAATAAGGTACGTGCCGTAGCTATGAGTACGACAGACGGTCTTGTACGCGGTATGATCGCTGTAGATACTGGCGCAGCTATTACGATTCCTGTTGGTGCGCCAACACTCGGTCGTGTATTTAACGTACTAGGCCAACCGATTGATGAAGCAGGCGATGTGACTTCGAAGATTAATCTTCCGATTCACCGTGAAGCTCCAGCTTTCGACCAATTGTCGACACAAGCGGAAATTCTTGAAACAGGCATTAAAGTAATCGACCTTCTCGCACCATACGCAAAAGGCGGTAAAATCGGCCTCTTCGGCGGCGCGGGCGTAGGTAAAACGGTTACGATCCAGGAGCTTATCAACAACATCGCGCAAGAGCACGGCGGTATTTCCGTATTCGCAGGTGTAGGTGAGCGTACTCGTGAAGGTAATGACCTTTACCACGAGATGAAAGATTCTGGCGTACTAAGCAAAACAGCGATGGTATTCGGACAAATGAACGAGCCACCAGGCGCACGTCAACGTGTTGCTTTGACTGGTTTGACTATGGCTGAATATTTCCGTGACGAAGAAGGCAAAGACGTACTATTGTTCGTCGATAACATCTTCCGTTTCACGCAAGCAGGCTCCGAGGTTTCGGCTCTTCTAGGCCGTATGCCTTCCGCGGTAGGTTACCAGCCAACGCTGGCAACTGAAATGGGTCAGCTGCAAGAGCGTATCACGTCTACGAAAAAAGGTTCGGTTACATCGATCCAAGCGATCTACGTACCTGCCGATGACTATACGGATCCAGCTCCTGCAACGACATTTGCCCACTTGGATGCGACAACGAACTTGGAGCGTAAAATCTCCGAGATGGGTATCTTCCCAGCGGTAGATCCACTCGCATCGTCTTCCCGTATCCTTAGCCCGGCTGTACTTGGCGAAGAGCACTACAACGTAGCTCAAGGCGTTAAGAAAATTCTTCAACGCTACAAAGAGCTTCAAGATATTATCGCAATCCTAGGTATGGATGAGCTTAGTGAAGAAGATAAATTGACCGTGTCTCGCGCACGTAAAATTCAACTTTTCCTATCTCAACCATTCCACGTTGCTGAGCCGTTCACAGGTATCAAAGGTAAATACGTACCTGTTAAAGAATCCGTTCGCAGCTTTAAAGAAATTCTCGAGGGCAAACATGACGACCTTCCGGAAGAAGCTTTCCGATATGTTGGTGTGATTGAAGAAGCCGTGGAGAAAGCCAAAACGCTGTAATAGCGAAGGGCGGGAGGAATCCACATGAGTTCTTTTTTGGTAGAAATCGTAACACCTGAGCGCAAGGTGTACGCAGAGACTGCGAATATGGTTAGTGTATCAGGCGTTGAAGGTGAACTTGGCATATTGCCAAACCACATTCCGCTCGTAACGCCGCTTCGTATTGCTCCTGTTGTCATCAAACGCGGCAATAAAGTAGATGTTATTGCAGTTAATGGCGGTTTTATCGAAGTTCGCAGAGATAAAATCGTTATTCTTGCGGAGAGCGCTGAGCTTTCCACTGACATTAACATCGAACGTGCCGAGGCTGCTAAGCAGCGTGCTCAGCAGCGGCTAGCTGCTAAGCAGGATCAAATCGATTTCCGCCGTGCAGAGCTTGCTTTGCAGCGTGCGATGAATCGTCTGCATGTTAAACAAAAATAGGTAAGACCTTTAAGCACCGTTTGCGCTGATAACAGCGTTGGCGGTGCTTTTTTAATGTATGTGAACTTATCCGATTTCCAGCTCATTGAGGTTTTTACCTATCATTTATGAATGACGACAACCAATTTCAATGGCACTTCCCAAACATTTGAATATTGTATTCAAAATACAAGATAATCCATGTTAGATATCTTCTAATATTCGTGTTTTACTGACTAAATGATGATATGTTTACTCGAAAATACGTTTTTTCGACAAAAACTCTAATATTATGTATGAATTTCCCTGTATTATATGTTAATATAGTTAACATTATAAACGATAGAGCAAGCAGGGGGAGAGTCGTATGTTTGACTGGTTAGGTGCGAAGGTGGGATTTCCGCTCTGGGTTTCGTGGCATTTGAATAAAGAGCTGAAAGCAGATGTCGAGCACAGCTTTGAAGGAATTGCCGAGACACGTAAGGAGCTGCTGACCTCATGGGCAACGGATTATTGGAATCATTTAGATCGACTGAGTGAGCAAATGTCAGTGATACTCAACCAAAGCGAGAATTCTTCTACTTCCACAGTACAGTCACAAATAGAACGTTTATTTGAAAGAACATACGCACGCGCCATTGACTTTACAGAGCTATTTTATCTGGATGCGACACAAACGGTACATAGCTCTACTTATCAAGGGCATATCGGTATTGCATATGGAGCTGACAGCTGCCTGCATACTGGGCTAGCCTACATGACACATACGAGCAGCGTACAAAAATGTTTACTCGGTCCTTTCAGCGATCCCATCACGCTAAAGCTTGGGGCACGCTCATCTTCCTTTCATGATCAAATGACTTTAATGTTTATGCTGCCCCTCACTATCAACGGCAGTTTTGCGGGAACGCTATGTGGAAGAGTGCCCAATGATGTATTAGGTGATCTCATTCAGCGTGAATCAGGTCATGTCTATCCGGATTCTGGCGACAATTATTTGTTTATGGCTAAGGCTAATCTAAATACGCAAATAGCTCCAGGGATGGCACTATCACGCAGCCGCTTTGAAGACAGAACGTTCACGCACGGTGAAAATTTAAAGGATGGCGTGAAAACCGAGTGGGGAATTGTATCCATAAAGGAGCACACAGAGCTTGAGATTATGTTTACGGACCCAGCAACTGGAGAGCTGCATCCCGGTGTAGCCAATACGATTCGAAACGGAAGCAACTTGTTTGTAGAATTCCCAGGATACTCCGACTATCGGCATATTTCCGTAATCGGCAAAGGCGTTACCTTTCAGCTTCCGCATTGTCCAGACAAATGGGGAATGATGTGTGAGGGCGACTTGGAAGAGGTATACCGGATACGCAGTATCGGATGGAGACAGCGTAAGCTGCAGTTAATCTCAATCATCAGCTTAAGTATTTTAACTGCTTTGTTGATTGTATTTATTGCCGGTAATGCGCCGATATGGGTAACGGCTGTGACTGCCGGGGCTTTTAATCTATTGTTTGGACTTATCTATAGCGGAGCATTTCAGAAGAAAGAGTCCACGCGAGTGGTATCGCACTTGCGCAAAATCAATAGTTTCATTCGGATAAATGCAGAAGGCAAGGGAGATTTGACCCAGCGGCTTCCGCTTCAAGAATTTGATAATGATGAATCAAAAGAACTAGCGAAATGGATCAATAATATGATTGACTCACTAGAAGGTATAATGCTTCAGGTCAAGCTTGCTTCAGCCGATGTGTTATCCAGCCAAGTGGTGCTTAATGAGTCTGCAGCGGTCACCTCGGCCTCTACAGAGCGCGTGAGCGGCAAGGTAACCGATATGATCGGCAGCATTAGGTTGCAGTTGAAGGACATCGACATGGCGAAGGATGCGGCAGGCGATATGCGGACGACGCTGCGAGAGCTAGAAGAGCAAGCGGCTGAGCAAATCGCCGTTGCCAAAACGGAGGTTGACCGTATCGGTGACAAGATGCAGCATATTTCTGCAAAAGTCGGACAAACCAACGATAGCATCCATAAATTTATGGACACCGTTCAGGAAATACAAGGAGTCCTATCTGTTATTGAGCAAATATCATCACAAACAAATTTACTGGCACTTAATGCTTCCATTGAGGCAGCCAGAGTAGGTGAACAAGGTAGAGGATTTGCTGTCGTCGCCTCTGAAATCCGCAAGCTCGCCGATATGACGAAAAAGTCTACCGAAGAGGTCCACGAGATCACTCGTCATATTTACGATGAAGCCAAGCAAGCCTACGCGTCTATGGACGAAGGAACTCGCGTAGTTGAGGAAGGAAATCAGCTTGTAGCAGCGGCGGCCAATACGCTTGCATCTGCACATGCGGAGGATCTTCGGAAGACGCAGGTGGTGGATGAGGTCGTACAGCTAATGGAGAAAATTGCTCTCGTAAGCAGAGAAAATCGCAAGGTTTCCTCTGATGTGGAAGGCAAAGTTCAGGAATTGATATGCGAAATGACCAACGTCCGACAAACCTCGCAAAGCGTGGAGTCCATTACGACGCTCTTGCAGCAGTTGGTTGGGCAGTTTAAGCTTACAGACTCGAGAATTAGATAAATATAAGGCTAAGCAGAGGAAAGAGCCGCAGAAACCGTATGAATACGGTTCTGCGGCTCTTTTTTTTGAAATATCGAGCTGCTAATATGTTCTATCTTTCGCTGCTAATCCTAACTGTTTGCGATGGTGTACATATTTCTGCCATGGAATAGTTATCCTATGGTGGACTGCCAATAGTCAGAAGGAAGGAGAGGGGCATATGTTAAGACCAACTGGACAGGGCAAGACCAAGGCTGACAAGAAGGCCGGAAAGCGACCTACGAAAGCGGAGCGCCATGAGCAGGAGCAGCTTGATCCATTTGCGGATAAGCCCCTTTTCAAGTCTCTGACTCAAAACTTAGAATCCATTAAGAGTGAGCTAGGAGAGAGTCAGGACATCATCTTCCGTGAGCTTCTCTTAACCGACATTAGACGCACGAAGGCGCTTATCGTATATGTGCAGGGCATGATTGATGATGAACGTATGAATGAGTTTATTATACAACCGCTGCACCGAGATCTCTTCCCGCAGGATGGGAGCATAGAACCTCAAGAAATGCTTGAACTCATGAAGAGCAGCCAGCTCTCCACAGGCATCGTAACTGATATTAGCGACTGGAAGCTGCTTTTCCAGAAGCTGTTTATGGGATATTGCATTATTTTTGTTGAAGGAGCTGATCATGCGGTAGGCGCGAATGTGATCGGCGGAGCAAGACGTGGGGTAGAAGAGCCCAAAACGGAGATGGCTATCCGCGGGCCAAGAGAAGGCTTTACGGAGTCTATACGCACCAATACTTCTTTGCTGCGCAGAAAAATTCGCAGTCCGAAGCTCTGGATGGAACAATGGACGATTGGAGAGATTTCGCAAACGCCGGTAAGCATTATGTATGTCAAAGGCTTGGCGGACGAAAATGTGCTCAAAGATCTAAGAGAACGTCTGGAAGGGATTAATATAGACGGCATACTGGAATCTGGCTATATCGAGGAACTCATTACGGACCAGGTGTGGTCACCTTTTCCTACGATTATGAGCATCGAGAGGCCAGATGCGGTGGCTGGTAACTTATTAGAAGGACGAATAGCTATACTAGTGGATGGTACCCCCTTTGTACTCATTGTACCATCCATTTTAAATATGTTTTTTCAAGCATCGGAAGATTATTACCAGCGGTTTGATATTGCAACCTTCCTGCGGATGCTTCGTTTTGTGTCCTTCATGATTGCGCTGCTTATGCCGTCTGTCTATGTCGCCATTGTAGGCTATCATCAAGAAATGATTCCAACGCAGCTGCTCTTGAAGCTGGCCGCGCAGCGGGAAGGGGTGCCTTTCCCTGCTTATTTAGAAGCTTTCATCATGGAGCTTGTATTTGAAATTTTGCGGGAAGCCGTCGTTCGAATGCCTAGCGCCGCTGGGAATACGATATCGATTGTTGGCGGTCTAGTCATCGGGCAATCGGTCGTAGAGGCGGGGATTGTGTCCCCCGCCGTTGTTATTGTCGTTTCTTTTACAGCGATTGCAAGCTTTGTCTCACCAAACTACAGTTTAGGCATTGCAGCGAGGCTGCTTCGGTTCTTCCTGCTATTAGCAGCATCTACTCTCGGATTTTATGGAATTGGCGTGGTGGTATTGATGTTGCTGCTGCATTTAAGCAACTTAAGGTCCTTTGGCATGCCTTACATTAAACCGTTTGCTCCTATGTTTCTTAAGGATATGAAGGACACGCTTGTAAGGGCACCGCTTTGGCTTATGCGTGAGCGCCCACAGAAGCTGGCTTCTGGCAATAGAATCAGGCAAAGTATCGAAACGGAGCCTAGGAAGGAGCCGGAGCAATGAGCGATGGAAGCAAGCCTGCGAATAAGGGACTATCCGCTGTAAAGCTTATAGGCAGGAAACTGTTATACCTATGGGTGATCTGCATGCTCATCCTATTGAGCGGCTGCTGGGATTTACGTTATTTGGACAAGCTTGGCGTGGTGCTTGCTCTAGGTGTTGATGAGGACCCGACAGGCAATCAGAAACTACAGTTAACCGTTCAGGTCGTGTTGCCGCAAAATGTTGCAGCCGAAAGCAAGGGCGGAATTGGCGGGACGGCGGTGACCACTTTTACAGAGAGTGGAGATACCCTATTCGAAGCCATTCGGAAAATGACGACAAAAACGTCCAGGCGATTGTTTTTTTCGCACACACAAATGTTGATCATTAGCGAACAGATGGCAAAGAAGGGGATTTACCCATTGGTCGATCTCATCGAGCGGAACCCGGATATACGGACCGATATTTCAGTCGTTGTTACAAGAGGCGTGAGGGCAGCGGATTTGCTGCAGCTAACTACCCAAATGGAATCGATACCCGTAAATCAGCTGCACGAAATGATTGAAGTGAGTCAAGCGGCGTATGCGATGAATTATGTGATGCTGGTCAAAGATATTACAAGAATGACTGGAGAGGGAAAACAGCAAATCGCACTCCCGTCCATGCGAATTAGCGGTGATAAGCTTTTGGGCCATTCGAATGAAAACGTGAATAGCATACCTGCGAATGCCATTCCGGTGTTATCGACCATGGCGATATTTCGGGATGGAAAGCTAATCGACTATTTGAATCCTAAGGAATCCAGAGGTCTGTCCTGGATTCATGACAAAGTGAAAAGTACGGTTGTCAAGCTAGCCTGTCCGAAATCGGAGGGAGAGCTCGTCGTAGAGATACAGGAATCGGCAACCGACATAAAGGTAAAGAAAGGCAAGGATGGTATGCCAGTCATTGAGCTGCATTTGAGGCTGACCGGAGGCATACAAGAAATTATGTGTCCTGGCGTGGAAGTATCTAAAGAGGAAGTATTGTTGGAGATCGGAGAGCTGACAAGCCAGGCGGTTAAGAGCGAGGTAGAGAGCACCATTAAAAGGCTGCAAACCAAAATGCGCTCGGATGCCGCTGGTTGGGGGAAAGAAGTCTATTTGCATCAGCCCGAGATTTGGCGGCGAATCGAAGGAGATTGGGAGACAGTATTTCCTAAAGTGAAAAGCCAAGTCACCTGCAAGACGATAATCATGGGCTCCGGTATACGTGGCGAATCTATTATGAAATGAGTGAACAGTATGCTGGCTTGCATCGTTGTCTTTTTACTTTCCGCCGCAGTAGGTACGGGGATATGGGTCCGCAACAGCAATCGGCTTCGCTTCCGCGAGCGGGGGTGGGCGTTGTTCATCCTCATTATCGGTACGGTGTTCATTATGGCTCAGATTCTCCGCATACCCGTTTCCAATCCGGCAGATTGGATTGCGGCCATTTTCTCGCCAGTGTATAGGCCGATAATCAAATGGATTGAGAAGGAGGTGTAGCAGAAATGAGCAAATACGCAGGAATAAATAATGCGGAAATCACTTCAGGACAAGCCGCAAAGCTTTTATTTTTGTTCGCGCTGGGCAGCGCGGCGCTTATCCTCCCAACGGCCGTGACGTCGATTGCAAGGCAGGACGGATGGATTTCCATGCTGCTTGCTGGACCGTTTAATTACTTTATTCTAATTATTTATTTGGCTCTTGTAGAACGCTTTCCCAACCTGTCTTTGGCGCAATATGCGGAGAAGGTGCTGGGGGTGTGGGGAGGGAAGCTGCTGACCTTATTGTACATCTTCTTTTTTCTTCTGCTTAGCGCGCTAGTTCTGCGCAACATCTCCGACTTCTTGAATCTCTCCGTATTGCCGCTTACGCCCGAATGGTTTATAGACGTGACATTTATGATCGTCATCATTTATGGAGTTTTACTCGGGATCGAGACGATTGCCAGAACAGGCGAGATTCTGTTTGGCTGGGGAATGTTCGTCATTGTAATCGTGCTATTCTCCCTGTTCAATCAATTTGATCTTCATAATTTCGAGCCGTTTCTGTTTAACGGCTGGCAGCAGCCGATTAAAGGCATGTATCCTATATTGGGCTTTCCTATTGCAGAATTTGTGTTTATTACGGCAATCTTTCCGCTTGTAAAGAAGCAGGATCGCAAGAAGCTGAGAAGGTCGCTGAAACTCTCTGCTGGTGCAATTACTTTCGTCAGCACGCTTATTACGGTATTTTTGGTCGGTGTAATGGGCGTTTCAGAGGCAAGCAGAAGCCCTTTTGCGGTGTATGATATGGCCAAAAATATTAATATCGAGGAAGTATTGGTACGGGTTGAAATTTTAGTGGCGATGGTATGGATCGGTACCGTCTTTATGAAGCTTGTGCTTTGCGTGTATGTATTGGCCGTATTGACTGCGCAGATGCTTAAGCTGACTACCTACCGGCCGCTAGTAGTTCCTTATTCGTTCATTATCGTGCCTCTTGCTTTAATGGTCTATCGGAATGCTGCCCATACTCAGGTATTTGCCATGGGGGTTTGGACGATTTATAGTTTGTTTCATGGATTTTTTCTGCCGTTAGTGGTTCTGGTCATTGCAGTGATACGTGGGAAAAAAGATACGAGCGATGGAAGCTTTCCTCCTGTGAGGGAGAATGAAGATGCAGACAAAAAGGAACAAAATTTGGCAAAAAACGGGAGTGATCAAGCGGACAAACAAGCGGACAAGGAGCCTGCTCCGGCGTAACTCCGTCATAGACGTGTGTGGCAGCATTTGTTATAATTGTGAGGAAAATTGACCAAGCGGCAACGGTCCGTACCTATTGAATTGACGGAGGCGATCGTGTGGAAAACTACGCCAACAACTATGTCGTCGTGGCTATTTTTATCGTACTTGGCATCTTGCTTCCAGTTATTGCATTAACGGTTGGCAGACTGCTTAGGCCGAGTAAACCAACGGAGCTGAAGCAAACCACCTATGAAAGTGGCAATGAGCCAGTAGGTGAGGGACAGGTTCGATTTAACATTCGCTATTACCTATTTGCGCTTATGTTTGTCATTTTTGATGTGGAAACCGTTTTCTTATATCCGTGGGCCGTTGCGTATAACAAGCTCGGCTTATTTGTGCTAGTCGAAATGTTCATTTTTGCGGGAATGCTGCTTATCGGTCTTCTATATGCCTGGAAGAAGAAGGTGCTGAAATGGAATTCAGTTTAGAGTCAATTTCGCTAGAGGAACGCAAAGAGCTGGAGCGCAACGTATTTATGGGCACCTTGGAGCAATTAAAGGCATGGGCAAGGAGCAACTCCTTATGGCCGCTGACTTTCGGATTGGCATGCTGTGCCATTGAAATGATGGGGACGGGTGCCTCGCATTATGATTTGGACCGCTTTGGGGTGATGTTCCGCACTTCGCCACGGCAGTCGGATGTGATGATTGTTGCGGGAACGGTGACCAAGAAAATGGGACCGCTTCTAAAAAGGTTATACGATCAAATGCCGGAGCCTAAATGGGTCATTGCGATGGGTTCTTGCGCAACGGCGGGCGGACCCTATATTAAATCTTACTCCGTGATCAAGGGTGTCGATCAGATCGTACCCGTAGACGTGTATATTCCGGGCTGTCCGCCTAACCCTGCGGCTCTGATCTATGGAATAAATAAGCTGCAGGAGAAAATTCGCTACGAGGCCAAGACCGGGAAGCGGGTGACAGGCCGGTGAGCGAGGAACAAGACCAGAGTGGGAAACCTTCGATGGACGGTGTGGATCATCTGGAGGGACAAGTGAAAGACGCTGGAAAAAGCCAAGCACCGAAGCTATCTTCTGCCGAGGGAACAGATTCGCCTGCAGTGGATGCTGCAAAAGAAGCGAAACTGAAGGCAGCAGCTGAGGCTAGGGCTGCTAGAGCAGCAGCTAAAGCGGCAGAGGCGGAGGCAGTTGAAGCCCCTCCAGAAGCGCCGAAGCCTCCGTCTCCGAGGCAGAAGGAACTGGATCGCCTAACGGAGCTTCTGAGGCAAGAGGTTGCCGATGGTGCCGTTGAGGCTGCATACCTGAATGAGTTGAATGCCGATATGCCCGTGATTATCATTAGCAATCACTATTGGCGCGAAGTGGCTAAGCTTCTTAAGGGCCATGAGCAGCTGCAATTCAATTATTTAAGAAATGTTTCAGGCGTTGATTATGAGACGCATATGGAAGTTGTCTATCATATGATTTCGCTTGGCAGCAAGCGCGAGGTCGCAATCAAAATTAAAACAGACCGCGAAGCGGCGGCCGTCTATTCAGCGGCTCCTGTCTGGGCAACGGCGAACTGGAACGAGCGCGAGATCTTTGACCTGCTCGGCGTTGATTTTCCCGGACACCCCGATTTGCGAAGAATAATGATGCCTGACGACTGGGTGGGCCATCCACTGCGCAAGGATTATGAATCGTTAGACTCGGAGGTGTAGGCTTCCCTTGATCCGTACAGAAGAACTGCTGTTGAATGTTGGTCCCCAACATCCAAGCACACATGGCGTATTTCGCATTATCGTCAAGCTTGACGGAGAAGTCATTACCGAGGCGACACCTGTCATGGGCTACTTGCATCGAGGTACCGAGAAGATTGCTGAGAACTTAAATTTTACGCAGATTATTCCTTATACCGACCGTATGGATTACGTTTCTGCAATGACGAATAACTACGTCCTGGTACACGCGGTTGAGACGATGATGGGGCTCGAAATTCCAGAACGGGCGGAGTATCTCCGCTTGGTGGTGATGGAGCTTCAGCGGGTAGCCAGCCATCTGGTTTGGTGGGGAACTTATTTGCTGGATATCGGGGCTATGAGCCCGTTCCTGTATGCTTTCCGTGACAGGGAGATAATTATTGATTTGTTCAATGAGCTCTGTGGTGCTAGGTTGACCTATAACTACATGAGGGTAGGCGGTGTGAAGTGGGATGCGCCTCCAGGCTGGCTGGATAAGGTGCGCGACTTTATCCCTTACATGGAGAATAAGCTTGTAGAGTACGATAAGCTCGTCAGCGGCAATGAAATATTTCTTGCCCGCATTAAGGGTGTAGGCCGATATGATGCGGCCACAGCCATTGACTATGGCTTATCAGGGGCCAACCTGCGCTGCACCGGTGTGGATTTTGATATTCGCAAAGCTGAGCCGTACAGCCTGTATCAACTGTTTGAATTCGATGTGCCACTCGGACAAATCGGCGATTGCTATGATCGCTACCGAATTAGGCTGGAGGAAATTCGCCAGAGCCTGCGTATTTTGAAGCAAGCGCTGGCGCAATTTCCGTCTGGCGGCGATACGATGGGAAAGGTTCCGCGCGTGATTCGTCCTCCTGCTGGAGAAGTTTATGTGCGCATTGAATCGCCGCGCGGCGAAATTGGCTGCCATATTGTTTCCAAAGGCAAAGCCGAGCCTTACCGCCTCAAGTTCCGGCGCCCCTCTTTCGTTAATTTGCAAATTTTGCCCAAGCTGCTTGTTGGAGAAACCATGACGAACCTCATCACGATATTAGGCGGCATCGATATTGTTGTTGGGGAGGTGGACTGCTGATGCAGCCTTGGCTTAACCAGGCTCTCACATGGAGCAATGCGCTTGTGCTGTTCCTTTGGGTGGTTGTATTCCTGTTTATTGTGCTGGGTTTCGTGACGTATGCCATTTATTTCGAGCGTAAGGTCATTGGCTGGATGCAGCTGCGCATCGGCCCCAATCGTGTAGGCCCGCTGGGCCTGCTGCAGACCGTTGCGGATATCTTCAAATTGCTGATTAAGGAAGATACGATTCCGCGCAAGGCTGACCGGGTACTATTCATTATTGCGCCGGCGCTGGCGTACATCCCTGCTTTCTCCGTGCTGGCTGTAATCCCCTATACGCAAAAGCTTTATTTTGCCGATCTCAATGTAGGATTGCTTTATTATGTGGCATTATCCGGCATATCTACGCTGGCGATCGTGCTTGGCGGATGGGCTTCTAATAACAAGTATGCCCTGCTTGGGGGTATGCGCTCGGCGGCGCAAATGATAAGCTATGAAGTACCGCTTGTGATTTCGGTCGTAGGCGTTATTTTGCTCAGCGGAAGCTTGAACTTGAGGGACATTGTAGCGGCACAGGATGGTGGGTGGTTTTGGGACTGGAACTTTCTCCCCCAAATCATTGGATTTGTAATCTTTATTATCGCTGCCATTTCGGAGCTTAACCGGACGCCCTTCGATTTGCCGGAAGCAGAATCGGAGCTTGTTGCGGGTTATCACGTGGAATACAGCGGTTTCCGCTTTGCCTTTTTTATGCTCTCGGAATATGTTTACGTTTATGCGATTGCCGCGCTGACTACGGTACTGTTTCTTGGTGGCTGGCACGCCCCGGCGCCATTTCTAGATTTTGTTCCAGGCATTGTATGGTTTTTGCTCAAATTTGCCTTCATCGTGTTCTTCCTGTTTTGGATTCGAGCAACGATGCCTCGGATACGAGTAGACCAGCTGATGGGACTTGGCTGGAAGGTGCTTTTGCCTATTTCACTGCTCAACGTTTTTCTGACGGCTTTGTACTTGGAGCTGTTTATTAAGAACTAGCAAAGGGGAGAAGGAAATGAAAGGCATCCTGCAAGGACTTGGCGTTACGCTAAAAGCAATGACGGCTCCCAAAGTGACGACCTCTTATCCCGATGTGCCCTTTGTTATGCCGGATCGTTTTCGTGGTATTCAGCATTTTATTCCAGATTTATGTATCGTTTGCAATCAATGCGCACGTATATGTCCGACAGATTGCATCACGCTGACCGGCAAGCCGAATCCCGATCCCGAGAAAAAAGGGAAGGTCATCGACACGTTTGATATTAATTTTGAAATTTGCATTTTATGTGATCTATGCACCGAGGTATGTCCTACCGAAGCGATCGTCATGTCTAACCACTTCGAGCTTGCGACTTTTAGCCGCGATGACTTGTTCAAGGATGCACAGTGGCTGACGGACAATAACACGCTAACCCGGCAGGATAATAACAATATCGGAGCGCCAGCCAAAGGAGGCGGCAAATAGTTGTTCAATATTGATTTCACCGGCGAGTTTGCCGCATTTTTTGTATTTTCGGCGATCATGATCTGCGGTGCTGTCCTCATGATTAGCCTGGAAAAGGTCGTACATATGGTCATTTCCATGGCGGCTGTATTTCTGGGTCTAGCAGGCATGTTCGTGCTGCTGGAGGCGGAGTTCGTTGCTTTTGTTCAGGTGCTTATATATGCAGGCGCGGTGTCGATTCTGATGATTTTCGGCATTATGATGACGAAGCATCAGGCCGCGGAGCGCGAGCCTGCGAAGCCGCTGCATGAGACGCTGGCAGCGGTAGGAGCGCTCAGCTTGTTCGGCGTATTGTTTTATGCTATTCGTATCACGACATTCCCGGAAGCGGGAAACTTTAATCCGGGAGAAGACAATACGATGGCAATAGGAGAGCTCTTATATACGGGTTATGTCATTCCGTTTGAGCTGCTTTCCGTCTTGCTGACGGTGGCTTTTATCGGAGCGATCGTGCTTGCCAAAAAGGAGGCGGATGAATGACATGCTCCCGTCCTATTTAACGATGGCGGCCATCTTGTTCTGTATCGGACTTTATGGCGCGCTGGTGAAACGAAATGCTGTCGTTGTGCTGCTGTCGCTTGAGCTGATGCTGAATGCGGTCAATCTGAATTTAATTGCTTTCTCGAAATATGGCGTCGCACCGTCGCTGACGGGACAAATATTTTCTTTATTCACCATCACAGTCGCAGCAGCTGAAGCGGCGATTGGGGTAGCCATCTTGATTGCCTTGTTCCGATTGCGCGGAACGGTTAATGTCGATGAGTTTAACAAAATGAGGAGGTAGCGCAGCGAATGGATAAATACACACAAGCGGCTTGGATTATTCCGCTGTTTCCGCTGGTCGCCTTCCTTGTTTTGACGGCGCTGGGCCGCAGCTATCGGCGAGCAGGCGTATTCATTGGGTCACTAGGTTCCTTAGCGGCATTTGCAATGTCCCTGCTCATTCTGACGGACCGGCTAAGCGGCAGCGAAGTAGACTATAATCATTCCTTTGACTGGATAGCTATTGGTGATTATACGCTTCGAATCGGGTTTGAGGTCACCAATCTGACAGCGTTGATGCTGGTTGTGGTTACGCTGGTCAGCTTTATAGTGAATGTGTACTCGGCAGGTTATATGAAGGATGATGAACGGATAACCGTGTTCTACGGTTACGTTGCTTTATTCACGTTTTCCATGCTTGGACTTGTTTTGTCCGATAATTTATTATCGTTTTATATTTTTTGGGAGCTGGTTGGCGTATGCTCCTTCCTGCTGATCGGTTTTTGGTTCACGCTGCCGAAGGCGCGTGCTGCTGCCAAAAAAGCGTTTATTGTCACACGGATCGGTGACGCGGGCTTGCTGCTGGCCATCCTTCTGCTGTTCTGGTATATGCCGGATCACGCTCTGGATTTCACTACGATTCAAAGCGTGTTTGACGGGCAGTCAGGCGCGATTACAAATGGGATTACGACGCTGATCGCTTTGCTCATATTCCTTGGCGCAATGGGGAAATCAGGGCAATTTCCGCTTCATGTGTGGTTGCCGGACGCGATGGAGGGACCAACCCCAATCAGCGCGCTCATTCATGCGGCGACCATGGTAGCGGCGGGTGTATTCCTCGTTGCGAGGACATATGATATTTTCCAAGATTCTGCGGCGGCTATGGAAACAATCGCCTATATCGGAGGCTTTACGGCTATATTTGCAGCGACGATAGCACTGGCGCAAAACGATATCAAAAGGATTTTGGCCTATTCAACGGTCAGCCAACTGGGGTATATGATGATGGCGCTGGGGTTGGGGTCGTTAACCGGCGGGATCTTTCATTTGTTTACGCACGCTTTCTTTAAAGCACTGCTGTTTCTAGGAGCCGGAAGCATCATTCATGCAGTACATACGCAAAACATAAACGAAATGGGCGGATTAGGCTCAAAAATGAAGGTGACGGCATGGACCTTTGCCATCGGCGCCTTAGCGCTTGCCGGTATTCCGCCGTTATCGGGATTTTGGTCTAAGGATCTGATTCTGTCGATAGCTTGGGAGACGAATCCCTTGTTATTCGTGGTGGGGCTGGCTACGGCTTTCTGCACGGCGCTTTATATGTCACGGCTGTTCTTCCTTGTATTCACAGGCAAGCCGAGCGCAGCAACTTCTGGCGCCAAGGAATCGTCGGCTCTTATGACCGTACCGCTTGTCGTGTTGGCGGCGCTTGCGCTTGCAGCCGGATTTATAGAAACGCCGTGGAACGGATGGTTTGGCGGCTGGCTTAACGATGGGGCTGAAGAAGCGCATGATAGCGCTGTAGCTATTGTAGCGTCCATTGCCGTAGGGCTGCTGGGCATTTATATTGGTTGGCTTGTTTATGGAAAAAGAAGCGTTAGCAGCTCTGCGCTGCGTGAGAATACGCCGTGGCTGGTAAGGGTACTGGAACGCAGTTATTATATGGATGAATTTTATGCTGCTGTCATTGTGAAGCCACTGAAGCTAATCGGTTCAGCGTTAACAGCTTTTGATATTTATGTCATTGGCGGGATCGTGCGCCTGACAGGAGCCGCGGTGAGTACAGCTGGTAAAACGGCGGCAAGGCTGCAGAATGGCCAAGTTCAAACCTATGGCCTAGCAGCTGTCATCGGCTTTGTTATTCTCGTGGTTGCCATCGTTGGAAGGAGGTTCCTGCCATGAGCATCCTGAGCGATATTCCGATATTATCGTTTATTTTACTTTCGCCACTGCTGGGACTGCTCGTTATTTTGCTGCTGCCAAAGCAGCGGAGCGGCTGGATGAAGACGGCCGCCGTCATAACGACCCTGGTTCCGCTTATTTTATCGTTGTGGCTATACACGGATTTTGACAAACAGCAGGGCGGAGTGTCATTTGAGGAACAGCATACCTGGGTGGAGGTACCGCTCAACAAGGAATCGCAAAACGGAGTATCGGAATTTTTGTTTCATTTTCAATATGAGCTTGGCGTTGACGGGCTGTCGCTTCCTCTATTGCTGTTGACTGCGCTGGTGAGTGCGATGGCCGCGCTTGCAGCCGTTCATGTGAAAAAAAGGTGGAAAGCTTTCTTTAGTTGGTTTCTGCTGCTGGAGACGGGCATGCTGGGCGTATTTCTCGCTCGTGATCTGTTTTTGTTTTTTGTTTTCTTTGAGATTACGCTGATCGCTATGTATTTCTTGATCGGGATATGGGGCTATTTCAAACGGGAGCGGGCCGCCAACCAATTTATCATTTATAACGGCATCGGCTCAGCAATCATGCTTGTTGCTTTCGTCATTCTTGTAAATACGGCGGGCTTTCGCATCGACCAAGTCGGTGAGCAAGTAAGTTTTATTTATAGCGGGAGCTATACCGATATTTTCCGGAACATGGCTGACCCCACAGCTTGGGTCAACATGTCTCCAGAGCAGCTTGGTTCCATTAATCCGTTTCTGATGACAGATACCATGCAGCAAGTGCTGTTTATTATGCTGCTAGTTGCCTTTGGCATTAAGCTTCCGATTTTTCCATTCCATACCTGGATGCTGAAGGTGCATACAGAGGCGACGCCGTCTATCGTCATGATTCATTCCGGCATATTGCTGAAAATGGGTGCGTACGGCCTGCTGCGCTTCGGTTTCCTGCTGTTTCCGGGGCAAGCCCGCAGCTTTGCAAGCCTACTGGCGGTGTTAGGTCTTATCAACCTGCTGTATGGGGCCATTCTTGCCTTCAGGCAACGGGAGTTCAAGCTTGTGCTAGCCTATTCTTCGATCAGCCATATGGGCATCGTTTTGCTGGGTTTTGCTGCATTTAACGAGATTGGAATGCAGGGGGCTGTATTTCAGCTCGTGTCACATGGGCTGATATCCGCGCTGCTCTTTTTAATTGTTGGCAGCATCTACGAGAGAACAGGAACAACCGAGCTGAACGAGCTTGGCGGCTTGGCAAGGTCCATGCCATTTCTAAGCGGCGTTCTGCTGGCCGCAGGGCTCGCATCGCTTGGTCTGCCGGGATTATCCGGCTTTGTAGGCGAATTTCTTTCGCTTCTTGGCTTGTTCGAATCGATGCGTTGGCTGGTAGCGGCAGCGGCGCTTGGCATTGTATTAACTGCGGTCTACGTGCTTCGTGCGGTGCTGAAAATCACCTATGGTCCGTTGCCGGAGCGTTTCGGCGCGCTAAGGGATGCGAGGCTCGTCGAAGCGGTGCCGATGATCGTGCTGCTTGCGTTCATCCTGCTGCTCGGCTGCTATCCATCCATCCTAACGGATACGGTGCAACTAAGCGTTGAAGGACTACTTAAACCATTATTCGCAACAAGGGCGGGGGGATAGACCATGTATGAAGGCGTTTCTTTTGTACCACTGACATGGACGGATATGCTCTATCTTGCCCCTGAGCTTGCCCTTGCAGCCGTATTTCTGATCGCAGTCATTCTGGATTTGCTGCTCCCGAAGTCCGTGAACCGACAAGTGATTGGATGGCTCTCGCTTGCAGGTATGCTTGCTTCCCTTGCGCTCGTTGTTATTCGGATGATTGATATGAATCAGGGTGGCGTATCGGCAGAGGCAATATCGCTGCTCGCCAACAGCTATCGGATTGACGATTTCTCCAGTCTGCTGAAAATCGTATTTCTGACAGGAACGGCTCTTATCTTACTGCTTGCGCTTGGCTCGGAGCGGGACGAGGGAGGGATTGCGGACAAGGCCGAATATTTCTATTTGCTGCTTCCAGCGCTGATGGGAGCTATGATGATGGCTTCGTCGGGCAATCTGGTTTCCTTGTACATTGGTCTGGAACTGCTTAGTCTGACCAGTTACGTGCTTGTTGGACTCAAGCGCAAATCTGTTTTATCGGCAGAGGCGGCATTTAAATATGTGGTGACGGGCGGGATTTCCTCCGCGATGGTGCTGTTCGGCATGTCTTACATTTATGGCATTACGGGATCAGTTGATCTTGGCCTCATCAGCGAGGCGCTGCCGCAGGCGATGATAGATTTCAAAGCACTGGCGTATGTGGGCTTCTTCTTTATGCTTGCGGGCTTCGGAATCAAAATCGCAGCGGCTCCTTTCCACGCATGGGCACCAGATGTGTATCAAGGCGCTCCGACGCCAATAGCTGCATTTCTTGCGGTTATCGCCAAGGGCGCAGCTCTTGCCGCCATATTTAGAATGTTGTACAGCATCAAGCTGTTTAACGCAAGCGGTGATCCATATATGGCGAAGGATATCTACTTGATTCTGCTTGTACTTGCGGCCTCGGCCATGCTGATCGGAACGATGACTGCGCTGGGACAAAAAAATGCTAAGCGCCTGCTCGCATTGTCTGGCGTTGCGAACGCCGGATACCTGCTCGTGCCGATCGGGATTTCGATTACTATCGTACATAGCAGCAACTTCTCTGAGTTTGTTTTTTATCTGGTAGCTTACTTATTGATGACGATCGGGGCATTTGCGGTCGTCACGGTCGTGAGCCGGGCAGTAGGGCATGAGGAGCTGAAAGGGTTTGCCGGCATGTACTACAGGGCGCCATGGACAGCGGCAGCGATGGTCATTTTCATCTTGTCGTTTGCAGGATTGCCAGTATCCGGCGGATTTTTCGGAAAGCTATTCATATTGCTTGGAGCAGCAAACGCCAAAGCTTATTGGCTGGTCGCCATTATCGTGGTCAGCAGCGTCATTTCCTATTACTTTTATTTCGGTCTGGTGCGGCAGATGTTTATGCGCAGCGGGAACGATGACAGTGAAATTCGCATATCGGCAGCAACGGGGATCGTAATCTGGGTATGTGCGACTGGTACGCTTGGTCTGGGTCTTTTTCCAGGACCGCTAATGACTTGGATTGATGCCGTCTTTTCGATTACAGGCGATCTCATCATTGGGAGATAAGCGAACGGAATTTGCAGAACGGCTAGGCACATAGATGAAATACAAAGGGCGAAGCTCTCTAAAAGGCGTAAAGTCTTTGTAAGGGAGGCTTCGCTTTTTTGCTTATGCATAGGGCGAGATTTGTCGTTTATGCTGTGTTGTTTCATGAACAGGCGATATGGGTATTGAGCAGCAGGAGGATAGGGATTTATGAATGCATTTTATGCGCAGTGAAGCCCAATTGCGATAGTTCCTATTTACCGGGAAATAATAGTTTGTCAGCTCGGCAACTCCTTGTACATATCCACTCGCAGATTCATAGGTCTTTGGTCCTTTTGTCTGCCTGAAACAAGGGATATGAGCCATGTTCAGAGAAAGTATTAAAGAGGTTATTTATAAGTGAAAGCAGGAAGACACTATTATCGTTCAATACGAAAAGGCAGACTATGATGATTAATCGAATAGCGCTACAAAAAGATCCTGATTTACAGCTGCAAGAGACAGCTGCTAATCAAAACAGCACTGCGCGCGAGGACCACCGATTGCGCGCGAGATGCGCACGCGCTGCGAGCATGTACGTGCGGCGCGCGCTGCTGGCACTGCTGCTCGTGAGCGTCGCCCTAGGGGGCATCGCTCCCGCAGGGCTCGCTCCGGCTGCGGTGCAGGCCGCAGCCGCCGCAGATGAAGAGCAGCCGCAAAGCTGGCTGCTCAAATGGCGTGACCCCGCGCATGCGCAAGAGCTGCGCGGGACGGAGGTGCTCCGCCGTCAGGAGGAGACGGCGGTGATGCTCGTGCGTCCGGCCGCTGAAGGCGCGGACGTGCAGGAATGGCTGCGCCGGCTGCAAAGCATGCCGGGCGTGGAATATGTGCACCCTAATTATGGGGTGCACATGCTCTCTATGCCTGCCGATGAGCCGGAAGGTGATGCGGCGGCGGACGCTTCTCAGGCGGTGCGCGGCAGCGATGCGCAGAAGGCGCCTGATGGCTCCTCAGCTGCGGCAGAGCTCGCACCAGTGGGCAAGGCTCCGGCTATCGCAGGGGCGGCAGCAGCAGCTTCTGCGCCGCTGAAAGCCAATGATCCAGAGCTGGCAAAGCAGCTATATCTCAATCAGATCGGTGCGCAAAAAGCGTGGGAGACCGTTCGGGAGCAGCAGCAGCTGACGATTGCGATCGTAGATACGGGCATTGATCTCGATCACCCGGATCTAAAGGATAATTTGGTGCCTGGCGCCAATTTAGTATCGCCGGGCGACAAGCCGGATGATGACAACGGCCATGGCACGAGCGTAGCCGGCGTTATAGCAGCTGCGGGCAATAATGGTATTGGCGTAGCCGGCATCGTCTGGAAAGCCAAAATCATGCCAATCAAGGCGCTTGATCACCGCGGCGACGGTACAGAACAAGAGCTTGGCGAAGCGATTTTGTATGCCATACGCAGCGGGGCCCAAATAGTCGTGTTATCCGTAGGCTTGTATCGGTACTCCCCTTATATGCTGGATATTGTGCAGTATGCGGAAAGCAAAAACGTGCTCCTTGTCGCAGCAGCCGGAAATGATGGCGTCTCCTTCGGAGAGAAAGCAACGGTGAAATATCCGGCAGCCTATCCTACGGTAGTGGCCGTAGGCGGCGTAAAAGCAGACAATACGGTAGATACGCGCTCTAATCAGGGATCTGAGCTTGACGTGGTTGCACCTTGGAATGTGTACACAACCGCAATTGGCGGCTTGTACAAGAAGGAAGAAGGCACATCCATGGCAGCCCCTCAAGTTGCCGCTGCCGCTGCGCTTATATGGGCGCGCTATAAGGATTTGAAGCCCTACCAAATACGCGGGCTTTTGCGCCAAACGGCCAAGGATATCGGTGCAGCCGGTGCAGACAGCGCCTCCGGGTACGGCGTGCTGCAAATCGATCGAGCGGTTAGCATGGCCATGAAAGCAGACGGCTACGAAACAAACAACAGTATTAACACTGCGGCTCGTTTTCCGCTTAATACGCAAATATCAGCTGTGCTGCAAGGAACCGCAGATCATGATTGGTACCGTATTGATGTCCCATATGATGGTACACTGTCCCTTCAATATGAAGGAATCGTCAGCAGCGGAAAAATTGTACCGCCTGTCCGAATTTCGCATTATGTGAACGGGACGAAGAAGAGCGTAAGCGATACGAAGCTGGCAAGCAGATCTATCGACCTAGAGGTCAAAAAAGGCTCACAGCTTATTCATATGGAACTAATCAATCAAAGCAGTAATGACGATTTGCCATACTTGCTTACATCAACCTTGACCATGAAGCCGGATGAATATGAGACCAACGACAAATCCTATGAAGCGTTTACGCTTCAACCAAGGACGCAATCCGTAAAGGGCAATTTTCATCAAACGGCGGATCGTGATTGGTTTGCCGTCACCTTTACGCAAGGCGGAAAGCTGAGCCTTGTACTCAGTACGAATACCGCGCGTATAGATCCCGGTCTTGCCTTGCAAAGAGCGGGTCAGCAATTGATGGTGTACGATGATGAAGGCGAAGGAGAAACCGAGCGGTCACCTGTCATAACTGTGACTCCAGGTAAATATTATATTCGTGTTCACAATGCGATCTCCTCGGAAGCGAGCGCGACGCTTGGCGCCTATACGCTCAAGCTGAACTATACACCCAAATATGATGATCCGAATGAGCCCAATGATAAGTCCTACGAGGCTTTAATGATTAAGGCAGGCACTGAATATGTTGGTGTAATCGGAAGTTACTCGGATGTAGATTGGTTCCAGCACCGAATTACGGGCACGAGTGTTATTGGCATGTTAATCAGCGGCGTGCCGCTGGACATTGATCTAAGCCTTATCGTATATGATAAGAGGATGAAACAGCTGGCAAGCGCACGGACGGGTAAAACCGGTAAGCTTCAACTAAGCGAACTGCTTCTGCAGCCGGATATCTACTATGTGAAGCTGACCGCAGATAAGCCGTTCGATCAACAGTATTATCATTTTAAACTGAAAGCGGATGAGCTCATAGCCGGTTTCCGCGATATTCGAAACCATTGGGCTCAAAATGAAATCGTAGCACTTAACAAACAGGGAATCATCAATGGCACGGGGGATAATCGTTTTGAGCCTAAGCGTGCTATTACGCGAGCAGAGGCCGTGGCTATGGTAGTTAAGGCTTACAAACCGATTTCAGCAGGCACATCACAGATCAAGAGCTTCCGTGATGTCCCCGCAAGCCACTGGGCTAGCGACGCGATTGCAAGAGCGGTGAAGCAAGGCTGGATTAAAGGATTCCCTGACCAGACCTTCAAGCCTGATCAGCCGATTACGCGAGCAGAGATGGCGCTTATTATCGGTTATGCCGAGGGGGTACAGCCACGCCTGCCGACCGTCGACCCGTTTGGAGATGTGCCTAAGACCCATTGGTCAGCGCCTATGCTAATGGCGATGAAGCAGAGCGGCCAAATTGAAGGGGTACAATCCAACCTGTACCGACCGAAGCAGCAGGCCAGCCGTGCTGACTTTACGGTACTGCTTCACCGGGTACTGTCCTAATATTTTCCTAAAACAATTTGGCATTCGGATACGTTTGATTAGGTAAGCAAAGGAATAGCAACGGAAAGATCGCAATAGCTAGGGAGGCATCATGGACGTCGATAATGAGCTTTACAATAATATTCAGACCTATACGGGTATGACTGGTTTATTTTCTATCATCATTGTCATCCTAAGCATTATTCTGGTTTGGTTTGTGCTCAGGGAAGTGAAATGGGAAACGTTCTTCCGTTTTCCACGCAGCCCCAAGGCACGTATGTTTCAAGTAATCGTTGCCGTTATTATGGGACATTTGCTCGCTAAATTTATTTTGGAGTATTGGGGCTACACGGTACTTCTCAAGAGCTTTGTCGAATAACAAAAGCGAAACATGTCAACAATGGGTAATACATGACGGTCTCAAAAAGCAAATCGCTTACGAATAGGTATAAATTAGAGCCTGTGAAGGGGTAGGAATCTTGCTTTGTTCAAAAAAACGTATTAAATTTGGTGAAAAAAGTCATAAATTGCTGTGAGAAACACTTGTAAAAAATGAGAAAAATTTAACGCTTGTCGTTTCATGTAATTGAATGATAAGATGAAGTTTGGGTAAAGTGAGCTATTCCAAAATATTCACGAATAGGTAATAGAAATTGCAGTTCGCGGAGGGAACCAAAAGATGACCAAAATTATCGTCCGCGGAGGCCAGCGCTTGAAGGGAACGGTCCGTGTCAGCGGAGCAAAAAATGCAGTACTCCCCATTTTGGCGGCCTCATTATTGGCGACAGAAGGAGACAGCGTCATCTGTGACGTACCCCTCCTCGACGACGTTATGACGATCCAGAAGGTGCTCGCTTCCTTAGGTGCACAATTAACCTATAACAATGAAACCATGCGCATTACCGCGCAGGAGATTACGTCTTACGAGGCTCCTTACGAGCTTATTCGCAAAATGCGTGCTTCCTTTCTTGTCATGGGACCGCTCCTTGGCCGTATCGGCCGTGTCAGAATATCATTGCCTGGCGGTTGTGCCATCGGTACACGGCCAATCGATCAGCATTTGAAGGGCTTCGAAGCGATGGGCGCAGAAATTACGCTGGGCCATGGCTTTATTGAAGCAAGCACAAAGACCCGCCTGAAAGGCGCCAAGATTTATCTTGACGTTGCCAGTGTGGGCGCAACCGAAAATATTATGATGGCGGCAGCTTTGGCGGATGGCACAACCATTCTTGAGAATGCAGCCAAAGAACCGGAAATCGTTGATTTAGCTAATTATATTAATGCTATGGGCGGTAAAGTGCGCGGTGCAGGCACAGGCGTCATTCGTATTGAAGGCGTAGATAAGATGCATGGCGCAGCTCATAATGTTATTCCTGACCGGGTAGAAGCAGGTACCTATATGATTGCTGCGGCTATTACAGGCGGCGATGTATTCGTTGAAGGCGCGATTGCTGACCATCTGACGCCAGTCATATCCAAGCTGCAGGAAATGGGCGTGGAAATTACTGAAAGTGATAACGGTATTCGCGTGCAATCAGGTCCGGTTTTGAAATCGGTAGACGTGAAAACCTTGCCGCATCCAGGCTTCCCAACCGACATGCAATCACAAATGATGGCTCTTCTTCTTGTTTCTGAAGGAACGAGCGTGGTCACCGAAACGGTGTTTGAAAACCGTTTTATGCACGTTGAGGAATTCCAGAAAATGAATGCCCAAATCAAGGTGGATGGCCGCACGGCGATTGTAAGCGGAGGTTTGCCGTTAACAGGCGCTAAGGTATGCGCGACTGATTTGAGAGCAGGAGCAGCGCTTATTTGCGCGGCACTGCGGGCTGACGGCGAGACGGAAGTGACGGGTCTGCACCATGTGGATCGTGGTTATGTCGATATTACGGGCAAGCTGGCTGCGCTTGGAGCGGATATTTCCCGCGTTGCGTCTGCAACCGAGAACGTGACGGTTACGGCTAGTGCTCAAGGTACGGCAGTCAATATTTCGATCCCTGCGAGAGACACGGCTGCTGTAGCTGCTATTTCAGTAAGTGCCTTATCAGAGAGCGAAACTGCGTCATCTTACAAGCGGGTTAAGATCCAGCCGACTTGGGCTTAACCTATTCCTTTACAACGAAGAAGCTGTTTCAAATAAGCCGCAACGGGCTTATCTGAAACAGCTTCTTTTTTATAAATCGAAGACTACCCACAGAAACGGTCTCCACGTAACAAGTATGATTATGACTAGGATTTCGCTATAATAAATGGTACTACTGCTAGAGCAAAGGGGCGGCCATGGCAACGATACATGATGTGGCAAAAAAAGCGAACGTATCCGTAACGACGGTTTCCCGCGTGTTAAATAACCGCGGCTATATTAGTGAGGCAACAAGAACGAAGGTCTACAAGACGATGGAGGAGCTCGATTATCAGCCGAATGAAATTGCCCGCTCGCTCCTAAGAAAACAATCTAACGTAATCGGTTTAATCATACCGAGCGTCTCGCATCCTTTTTTCAGCGAGTTGGCCAATCATGTGGAAAATTACGCCTACGAGCTGGGTTTCAAGATGCTGCTGTGCAATTCCCAGCTTGATCCTCTTAAAGAGAAGGAATATATCGAAATGTTAAAGCGCAATCGCGTGGATGGCATTATTATGGGAAGCCATACGCTTCAAGTGGATGAGTACAAAAATCTCAGCTCTCCGATTGTAACCATTGACCGTCAAATTAGCGATGAGATTCCCTACATATCCTCGGATAATTATGCTGGAGGTAAGCTCGCGGCAAAGCTCTTAGTTGATAATGGCTGCAAAAAGATTGCGCATATTTGCGGGAATCTGGAGCTGCATTTGCTGGCAAACCAGCGAACAGAGGCCTTTCAGGCGGTTATGCAGGAGCGAGGGATTGAACATATTATTATACAGACGGACATGAATGTGTTCGACCAGCTCCAGTACGAACAGATTATGCATCAGCTGTTTCAGGATCATCCTGATCTGGATGGCATTTTCGCAACCAGTGATATTATAGCCGCGTTTGCGGTCAAAGAATGTGCAGCCGCTGGGAGGCATGTGCCTGGTGATGTTAAGATCATCGGTTATGACAACGTGAATGCGGCTAGATGGATCACGCCGGAGCTGACGACGATCAAACAACCGATTGCGGATATCGGTAAAACAGCTGTTGATTTAATTTTGAAGCAAATGAACGAGGAAGCATTCGAGACTGCGAATATATTGCCAGTTACGCTAATTGAACGTGCAACCACATCATAGTAAATAGTGAAAAACCCATGCGCAGCAAGGGTTTTTTATTTTTATCATATAATGTCAATCGTTTGACATGTCAAACGATTGACATATTAAATAGTCATCGCTATAATACGTTATGAAAGCGGTTTACACGATCGGTGAGCCGTATTCAAATGATAAGAATCGGGGGCATACAAATGAAAACCTGGAAGTGGATGCAAGCACTGGCTTTGTCGCTTATCGTTGTTATGGTCGTTACGGCATGCGGGAATAAGTCGGAAGAATCTGGTGAGGGGTCAGCTGTCAAGATCACACTCCTTAACTCTAAAGGTGAAATTCAGGCGCAGCTGGAGAACGCGGCAAAAGCATTTAAAGAGGATTATCCGAATATTACGCTTGAAATTATACCGGTACCTGCCGGACAATCTCCATTTGAGAAAGCGTCTGCGCTTTATGCATCGGGCAATCCAGCAACCATTACGATGCTGGATACGGGCGATGTCGAAAAGTTCAAGGATCGTGTGCTTGATCTGAGCGGCGAGAAATGGATGGCGGACGCGGTTGATCGCAGTACAGCGTTAACGACATTCGATGGCAAAAACTATGCCTTCCCGCTTGCAATTGAAGGTTACGGCTTTATTTATAACAAGGCGGTTCTGGATCAAGCGGTAGGCGGGGCATTTGATCCGGCAACGGTGAATACGACTAGCACACTGGAGGATCTGTTCAAAAAAATCGAGGCTTCCGGCAAAGCGCCACTTATTATTTCCCCAATGGATTGGTCGCTAGGCGCGCATTACTTGCCGCTGGCTTACGCTGGGCAGTCGGCGGATACCGCTGCTGTGGCGAAGTTCGTTGACGATTTGAAAGCGGGTACGGTCGACTTGGCTGGCAACGCTGTATTTAACGGCCTGATCGATACGTTTGATGTGATGGCTAAATACAACATCGATAAAGCATCTCCTTTATCCGGAACCTATGAGAGAGGGCCGGAGGTGCTAGGCAAAGGCGAGGTAGGCATTTGGTTCCAAGGAAACTGGGCTTGGCCGCAAATTAGCAGCTTTGATACTGCAAGCGGTCAGTATGGCTTTCTTCCGGTACCGGTGAGCAACAATCCGGCGGACTTTGGCAATACGCAGATTTCTTCCGCTGTATCGAAACGTCTAGTGCTTGATAAGGAGAAAAATACGGCCGAGCAGCAAGCTGCAGGCAAAACCTTTTTGGAGTGGATGGTGTACAGCGAGAAGGGGCAAGACTTCCTCGTCAATCAGGCGAATATTATTCCGGCGTTCAAGAACATTACGCTTGAAGCTAAAGACCCGTTGGCGAAATCCATTTCAGAGCATATTGCCAATGGCAAGACCGAGGATTCCATGAGCACATTGCCGGCGGATCATTGGGCCAAAATCGGCG
Organism: Paenibacillus luteus; assembly: GCF_006542765.1. Classification (GTDB taxonomy): domain Bacteria; phylum Bacillota; class Bacilli; order Paenibacillales; family Paenibacillaceae; genus Pristimantibacillus; species Pristimantibacillus luteus. Next base: position 163,292 of record NZ_SKCD01000097.1, on the reverse strand, counting down.
CTTCCATGCAAAAATATTTGGCGGGCGCAGCCGATCGCGCGACGCTGACCAAAGAGATTGAGGCTTACTGGAAAACCGTAAAATAAATAATGATGGATAGCTGACAACTGGCTTACCCCGCCCTATGACGGGGTAGGCCGTTTACTCTTGCTAGCTTTTTGATCGACACAATCCATGCATGAATGCGAGGGATCATGATGATAACGGAAAAAGGGCTGTGGAATCGCTTGCGATTGCGGCTGCTGTTTACCGGACCTACTTTGTTTGCTTTTCTTGCTGTAATGATTATTCCTTTCCTGTATGGCATCTATTTGACCTTTACGAACTGGGATGGCATTTCGACCTCCAGCAGCTTAGTTGGCTTTGAAAACTATGTATCAGTATTTAAGGACACCGTATTTTGGCAATCCTTTTTACTGACCTTGAAATATGTGTTTATTTCCGTAGCCCTTATTAATATCGTGGCTTTTTTGTTAGCCTATGTGCTGACTAGCGGTTTGAAGGGACAAAGCATTTTTAGAGCAGGCTTCTTTATTCCTAACCTGGTGGGCGGCATTGTTCTTGGCTTTGTATGGCAGTTTATTTTCTCTAATGTCTTTGTGTATGTAGGCAAGGAGCTGAATATCCCATTGTTCAGCGCTTCCTGGCTGGCTGATCCCGATAAGGCGTTCTGGTCTATGATTATCGTAACGGTATGGCAGTATGCGGGTTATATGATGGTCATTTATGTAGCTGGGCTGATGAATGTGCCAAAGGATATTTTAGAAGCGGCCAGCATCGATGGAGCGAGCCTTTGGACGAAAATGCGAAAAATGATTTTACCGCTCATGGTACCGTCCTTTATCGTATGTATTTTCTTATCGCTGCAGCGCTGCTTCATGGTCTATGATTTGAACCTTTCCTTAACCAAGGGAGGACCATTCAAGAGCACGGAGATGGTATCCATGCACGTATACGAGAAGGCATTTCTGTCGAGAGACTATGGTGTAGGCCAGGCAGAGGCTTTTGTTCTGTTCCTGCTTGTGGCTACCATTACGATTGCACAGGTTTACTTTAGCAAGAAGCTGGAGGTGGAAGCATAATGGAGAATCGGAACGGGGCGCTGGCCTTTACGAAATTCATTGCTCTTCTTATTTGCCTAGTGCTGTTTATTTTTCCTTTTGCCATGTTATTGGTGAACTCCTTTAAGGAAAATAAGGCAATCACCTCAAGCCCGCTGTCTTTGCCGGATAGCTTCAGCTTTGCTAATTATACGAATGCTTTTGGCAAAATGTCGTATGTTTCCGCTTTTTCAAACTCGGTTGTGATCACGGTCGTTAGCGTCGTATTGATCTCTTTTTTGGCGGCTATGACGGCACATTATTTCGTGAGAAATCAGACGAAGCTGAATCAATATACTTTCTTTCTTATGGTTGCGGCCATGATCATTCCCTTTCAAGCGATTATGATTCCTTTGGTCAAAATATATGGTTCGATCGGTTTCCTGAACAGCAAATGGGCACTTATTTATATGTATGCCGGATTTGGCAGCCCGCTTGCGGTCTTTATTTATCACGGGTTTGTGAAGAGCATTCCTGCGGAGCTGGAAGAAGCGGCGCTAATTGATGGCTGTACGAGGACGCAGACGTTTTTTCGCATTGTTTTCCCGGTGCTTGCTCCGACGACGGTGACGATTGCGATATTGAATGTGCTGTGGATCTGGAACGACTTTCTGTTGCCGTCACTGGTACTGATTTCTCCCGACGAGCGCACGCTTCCGCTGTCAACGTTCTATTTCTTTGGGACGTACACGGTGGATTACGGACCGCTTATGGCGGGACTAATGCTGACGATATTGCCTGTATTGGTCGTTTACTTATTCGCGCAGAAATATATTATTCAAGGGGTTATGCAAGGCTCCATCAAATAATAAGTAAGGGTTGGATGCTTTATTTTGTACACGAGAGAAAATGCCGACACATTTATTGCCGAACGAAAGTATTTAATGAAGGAAGAGTATCGGCTTGCCTTTCATCTCATGGGCGAGTTTGGCTGGATGAACGATCCGAACGGATTTATTTATTTTAATGGCGAATACCATATGTTCTACCAGCATTATCCTTACCAGCCGGTATGGGGACCCATGCATTGGGGCCATGCGGTGAGCCGCGATCTGATTACGTGGAGGTACCTGCCTGTTGCGCTTGCACCAGATCAGGCTTATGACAGCGACGGCTGCTTCTCTGGGAGTGCTATTGAGAGGGACGGAAAGCTGTATTTGATGTATACCGGCCATTTGATTACCGGTCCTGACAAGGATCATGACTACCGTCAAAATCAAAATATAGCCGTATCTGAGGACGGTATCCATTTTGAGAAATTGGCAAGCAATCCGGTTATCGGTCCGGACCAAATGCCTGCTGGCCTGAGCCAGAAGGATTTTCGGGATCCGAAGCTGTTTGAGCGCGATGGGGCTTATTATGCAGTATTAGGCTCCAATGATGGTCAGGGCAATGGGCTTATTTTGTTATACCGTTCAGATGATCTTGTGAATTGGAGCTTTGCAGGCGAAATCGCTCGCAGCGACGGACAGCTCGGTGACAACTGGGAATGCCCGGATTTGTTCGAGCTGGGCGGTCGCGACGTGCTTGTGATGTCGCCTCAGCGGATGCCTTCGCAAGGGGATGACTACCAAAACCTGCATTCAACCACCTATATGATCGGACGTTTGGTTGTGGGGCAAGGCAGCTTTACTTATGATCGGTATGAGCCGGTGGACTATGGCTTTGATTTCTATGCTCCGCAGACCACGGTCGACTTAAAGGGACGACGTATTATTATGGGCTGGATGGAGACATGGGAAAGCGAGATTCCGACACAGCTGGGCCATTACTGGGCAGGTGCGATGACGATGCCGCGCGAGGTTATTTTGCAAGGAGAATCGTTAGCATTCAAGCCGCTGGAGGAAATGAAAGCATACCGTCGCAATGGGTACGAGGCAAGCGGCATTCCGTTGTCAGGTGTTCGGGATATGGAAGTCCGCGGAGACTGCTACGAGCTGGAGGTTGTGTTCGAGGCGGGGCAGGCAGTGGAGTTTGGGTTGAAGCTGCGGGTGAGCGGCGATGAGGAGACGGTTCTTTCTTACCGGCAGGATGATGGGCTTTTTCGGTTTAATCGTGATCAATCCGGCATCGGGCTGGGCGGCGAGCGCAGAACGAAAGTTCTTCTTAAGGATGGATTGCTTGCTTTGAACATTTTCGTAGACAAATCCTCCGTTGAGGTATTTATACAGGGCGGCGAGAAGGTCATGACCGGCCGAATTTATCCGGGTACCGATTCGCTGGGCATTCAAGCGTATGCCGAAGGAGCATGTTCTATGGTATCCTTTAAAAAATGGGATATGAAGTAGGAGGGGCGTAAATTGCCAAAGCTGTTTACCATTGGGGAAGCGTTAATTGATTTTATTCCGGATGCGCGTGGAATTGAGCTGAAGCATGTTGCCGGCTTTACGAAGGAAGCAGGCGGTGCTCCCGCCAATGTTGCCTGCGCGGTAGCTAAGCTTGGAGGGAGCAGCTCATTTATAGGGAAGCTGGGTATGGATGCTTTCGGCGATTTTCTGATTGAGACGATGGAGCAAGCGGGAGTGGATACCAGCCGTGTTTTTCGCACGAAGGAAGCCAATACCGCTTTAGCGTTTGTGAGCTTAAAGGCGGACGGAGACCGTGACTTTTCTTTTTACCGGAACCCAAGCGCGGATATGCTGCTTTCAGCGGATGAGATTGATGGGAACTGGTTTGCAGCCGGCGATATTTTGCACTACTGCTCGGTAGATCTGATCGAAGCTCCCGTAAAATATGCGCATCTCAAGGCTATTGAAGCGATGAAGGCTGCTGGTGGTTTCATCAGCTTCGATCCTAACGTAAGGCTTCCGCTTTGGATGGATCAGGAGGAGTGCAGGCAAACAATATTGCAGTTCATTCCTTTGAGCCATTTGGTGAAGATCAGCTCGGACGAGCTGGCGTTTATTACGGGAATTGAAGACGAGAAGGATGCGATTGCTTCCCTGTTCGTTGGCGATGTGCAAGCAGTCGTCTATACTCGCGGATCGGAAGGGGCAGCGTGGCATACACGCTCTTATGAAGTGTCCGTCCCTGGGCAAAAGGTAACTGTTGCGGATACGACGGGTGCTGGCGATGCTTTTATCGGCGCGCTGCTGTATCAGCTTCTAGTAAATGAAGGAACAGCTTTGGGGCTAGATGAGGCCAGGGCGCTGCGCATACTGACATTCGCAAATGCGGCCGCTGCTTTAACAACTACGCGAGCAGGAGCCATCTCTTCATTGCCTGCATTGCATGAGCTTCCTTCTTTGTGAAAATGTGTGAATAATAAAAGAAGAGCATTGTTCTTTCCAGCCGCTTTGAGCGGGAGGGAGGACAGTGCTCTTTTTTATGGGAACTTGCCTAAGCAGCATGGCTGGATGGATGGTTTAAGCACATCTGTGACCTTGTCTTTGAATCGCGGTATAGGGTTGCTTGTTCATGTAGCGTTCATTTTTGCATGCTATATTCGGTTTTATAATGACCGATGGAGGGTGGACTACAGTACATGAAGAAATGGACGATAGGGCTCAGCATTTTGATTATTTTGGCTGCAGCTGGAACAGGCGCTTATTATTTTTATTTTGCCAAGGACAAAGAAGCGGCGGGAGCAACGGCAACATCTCGAACGGTAACGGCGACTAAAGGATCTATCGTCAAACAAATCAGCGGGACGGGTTCCGTGGCTGCTAACTCACGGGAAACGGTAACAGCAGGCAAAAGTGGCACCATTGCTACGGTGAATGTGAAATTAGGCGATAAAATTAAAGCAGGACAAATTTTGGTTACTTTTGAGGCTGCCGATGATAATGAGGATAAAATAACTTCGATTCAAAAAAGCATTACAAAGCTGGAAGAATCTATAGTTGAATATCAAGAAAGCTATAAGGAAGCGACCGGCACCGAAAATGAAGAGGTGACTAAAAAATCGCTTCAGAAAAATATGGATAATGCCAATTCAGACATAGCAGACTATGAGGACCAGCTGGCAAAAATCTACGAAGAGCAAGCGAAAGAGGAAAAAGCAGTGACCGCGTCCATTGACGGGGAGATTACGGAAATGAGCATCGAGGTTGGCGATGAGGTGAATGCCAACACGACGATTGCCTCTATTGTCGATTATACGGCGCTGGAGTTTGTCACTTCGGTGGATGAGCTAGATATTTCTTCGGTAAAGTTAGGTCAGGCGGCGGCGATTACCTTAAGCTCGATTGCAGACCGGACTATTGAAGCGACCGTATCCGAGATTGCGAAGGAAGGAACTTCAAGCAATGGCTCATCTGCGTTTTCGGTAAACATCCTACTTAATGACATTGAAGGCGTTATGGTGGGCATGTCCGGTGAAGCGGCGATTACAATCGAATCCAAGGAAAATATCATTCTCGTTCCTGTTAACGCGGTTGTTGAAATGGGAACAAGATCTTTTGTGCGCGTGCCAGCTGAAAATAGTGGAAGTGCCTCGACCGGGAGCGGTCAGCAGCCTGGCAGGTCAGGCGGGCAAGGTGGAACAGCAGGCGGACAGCATGGGGCTGCGACCGGACAAGGTAGTGGAGCGACTGGGCAGCAAGCACCGGCACAAGGAGACGGAGCTTCTGGAACGAGGCAGTATGGAGGAGCAAGAGGAACCGCGGCGGCAGGACAGGCGACGGCGGAAGGCGGTCAGGCCCGTACGGGAGATGGAGCAGCAGGTCAGGGCGGCTTTGCGGCAGGCGGACGCACCGGAGGCCAAATGGCAGATGCGCTGGGTGGACAGCTTGTTGAGGTGACGACAGGTCTGAGCGACGAGAACTTTGTAGAGATTGTTTCCGGACTGAAGGAGGGAGCCAGCGTTCTTATTCCCCTTGCTCAAGGAACAGTAGGTATGGGAACAGGTGTTGAAGAGACGAACATGCAGCAAGGCGGCTTCCCTGGAGGCGGTATGGGCTTTCCTGGCGGTGGAAGCATGGGTACTGGAGGCGGCATGGGAGGCATGAGCGGCGGCGGTGGCGCAACTCGCGGCACCGCAGGTGGCTCGCGATGACTACAAATGCTAATGTTCCTCTTATTGAGATGAGTAAAGTGTCAAAATCATATATGATGGCCCGGGAAAAAACGACGGTTTTGCATGAAGTATCCTTGAAGGTTGCCCATGGTGATTTTCTGGCCATTGTTGGCCCATCCGGGTCCGGGAAATCAACATTAATGAATATTATCGGCTGTCTCGATTTACCGAGTGAAGGAAGCTACAAGCTTGAAGGATTGGAGATCATGGGCCAAAGCGACAATAAGCTGACGGAAATGCGCAATAAGAAGATCGGCTTTATTTTTCAAGGCTATCATCTGCTTCCCAAGCTTTCCGCATTGGAGAATTGTGAGCTTCCGCTGATTTACCGGGGACTGCCTGGCAAAGAAAGAAAACAGCGAGCGATGGAAGCGCTGGAGCGGGTTGGGCTTGGACAACGGATGCATCATCGGCAAAATGAGCTCTCGGGAGGACAGCAGCAGCGTGTGGCGATTGCCCGGGCGCTTGCGACTAATCCGCCAATGCTGCTTGCCGATGAACCCACGGGGGCGCTGGATTCCAAGACGGGGATGGAAGTACTCAGCATGATGGAGGAACTCAACCGCGCGGGTCAGACAATCGTCCTGATTACGCATGACATGGAGGTAGCGAAGCGGGCCAGGCGTACGGTCATTATACGGGACGGGGTGTTGACGGAGCAGGAAAGGAGGAACAGCGATGAAACTTACGCAGGGCCTCAAGATGGCAGTGAAGAGCGTCTTGTCCAACAAGCTTAGAACCGTATTATCCATGCTTGGTATTTTGATCGGTGTGGCAACAGTCATCGCGCTTGTTGCTATGGGGAAGGCATCCTCTAACGAGGTTGCCAAGCAGGTCTCTTCCCTCGGGAGTCCGAATTCGTTGTCAGTAACGATTCTTGGACGGGGAACGGTAACCACTTTGTCCGTAGATGAAGCAAACGAGCTTGGCGATGTTATGAATGTGGCAGGAGTAGCACCGGTAACAAGTGCTACGGGGTATGCTAAATATGGGAAAACACAAGTGTCTGTTACTGTGGAGGGAATCACAGCCGCCTATGAGAAGGTAAAGGAATTCCCGGTACAGGACGGGAGGTATATCGCTGCTCCCGATATTAAAAACAATACGAAGGTCGCTCTGATCGGAGTAGACACCGCTACGGATTTATTTGAGGATGAGGGCGAGGACCCTTCTGCGGCAGTAGGCAAGAAGATCACGATTAATGGATATATTTTCACGATTGTCGGATTGCTTGAATCGCAAGGCAGCTCGCTCACAGGCTCGAATGATGAGAAAATATTAATTCCGGTTACGACAGCGCAAAAAGTGTTTCAAACCAGCGGCGTATCTACCATTAACCTGATCGTATCCGACACAAGTCTAATGTCTGCAACCGTAACAGCGGTGGAAGCGGTTCTCTATGAGAAATTCCGCGGCAACGAGAATGCTTACCGGGTGCTCAATCAAGAGGAAGCGATGAAGACGCTAAACTCGGTGAATGAAACGATGAATAGGCAGTTGATCTACGTGGCCATCATTTCGTTAATTGTAGGTGGAATCGGCATTATGAATATCATGCTCGTGTCCGTAACGGAGCGGACGAGAGAGATAGGCATTCGCAAGTCCTTAGGGGCGAAGAAACGAGACATTCTGTTTCAGTTTTTAGTAGAGGCGGTATGCATAAGCGGCCTGGGGGGCGCACTCGGCATCGGACTTGGCTATGTTGCTTCGTTTATTATAGGCGTAGTTATGAAAACCGAAACTGAGGTTCCTTTAGACACGGTCGGAGTAGCCTTCTTATTCTCTGCATTTGTTGGCGTGGTATTTGGTTATTTGCCCGCGAACAAAGCAGCTAGTCTGCGTCCGGTTGACGCGCTTCGCCACGATTAGCCATGAAACGGTTCTACCCTATTATTTTGGCTCATAGAATGAACCATCAAGACTGGTTTGAGAGAGTGGCGGGATAGCTGCTCTCTTAATGGTCACGGTGGAAGGAGAGCTCATGAGACGAAAGGCAGGGAAGTTTTCAATCGTTGATTTGCTGCAAGGTTTGCGGACAAGCAGAGGAGCGGCTTGGTTTGCTGTCGGTGCTATGATGGGTGCATCCATACTGCTTGTAAGGCTCTCACTGAACGAACTGAATGAGGTTCAGGCGCGTTCCTATGAGGATGGCAGTGCGAAAGTGAATCTCACGGAAGGCACTGCCGGCACGAAGGAGAAAGACGCAAGGTTGTCTCCATCTTTAGGCAGTATCGCAGCGCAGGGCGGGGAGAAGTCAGCGATAGGCGAGGAAACCGCTACGAAAGAGCAGGATGCACTAGAACATCTTGTTGTGCGGGTTTATCTAACGAAGCAAAAACGAATCGAGAGTGTTCCGTTAGAAACTTATGTGCGCGGGGTTGTGGCTGCAGAAATGCCCATTGGCTTTGAGCTGGAGGCGCTTAAGGCGCAAGCGATCGCAGCACGGACTTATATGGTACGCAGAATGGTTCAGGGAAATGACAGCGGAGTGCCAGTGAAGGGCGCGGACGTGACCGATACGACCGAGCATCAGGTTTATATTTCGTTGTCGGCGCTCGCAGAGAAGTGGAGCGGAGATGAACAGAAGTCGAACATAGGCAAGCTGAACGATGCGATTGAACAGACAAAAGGCATAATCATAACGTATCAAGGTGAACCGATCGACGCTGCCTTTTTCTCAACAAGCAATGGCTACACCGAAAATTCAGAGGATTATTGGCAGCAGAAAATACCCTATCTACGAAGCGTAGCGAGTCCGTGGGATCAGGCGATCTCTCCTAAGTATAAAGAGACAGTGAAGCTCTCTCTCAAAGACTTCTACAGCAAGCTTGGTTTATCCAAGAAGCAAGCTTCCAAATTATCCATCCGCGTAATAGAGAAAACGGAGGGCAACCGCGTTAGTAAAATTGCAATAGGAGAGACGACGCTAACAGGAAGAGAAGTGAGAGAGAAACTGGGCTTGGCTTCCTCTCAATTCATCTGGAGCATTAAGGGGAATATAATTTCGATTACTACTTATGGCTATGGACATGGCGTCGGCATGAGCCAATGGGGGGCAAACGGCATGGCTGAAGCGGGGGCAAGCGCCGAGGATATTTTAACTCATTATTACTCTAGCGTTCAGGTGGAGCAAGCTTCGAAGCTTCCGAACTTGGTCGCAAGCCACTCGTAGTTTAAACTCTTTCATTATTTTATAGGACCCTCACGTATAAACCTAGCAGAACTGGCAACAATGGCTAGTGAGGTGATAGAAAATGAATGATCAAAACAAACCGAAGCAAAAACCAGAAGAAACTCCCAAAACAGTTCTGGGAGGAACGTCTGCCGCCAAATCTAGCAGTGGATGGAAGAACCTTTTTGCAAAGCGATGGGTATCTCCAGCAATCTTCATGGCCGCGGCAGCAATTATCGTAACCTTAATGTGGATCTATCAGGGAGCGGATCAGACGAGCAAACCTACAACAGGAAAAACCGATACCACTGAAGTTTCACAAGGTGAAGAAGCTACTGCACCAGAAGGCAAGGGCGAGGATACACTTCCGGTCATTGCCGGCGGCGAGCAAATGAAATGGCCTTTGACTGACAAGGCTGCATTGCAAGTCGAGCTTCCGTTCTATGATGAGAAAGCAACAGATGAAGAAAGAGAAGCCGCTGTGGTGCAAACCGGAACCAGCTTCTCCCCGCACATGGGCATGGATTTTGCAGATCCGGATGGAAAAACGTTTGACGTGCTTGCCGCATTATCTGGTAAAGTAACCCATGTTGAGCAGCACCCGACGAATGGCAACATCGTTGAAATAACGCACGAAGGCGGTCTCGTGACCGTGTATCAAAGCTTAGCGGATATCGCGGTGGAAGAAGGCGATGACGTTGAACAAGGAACCATTATTGCCAAAGCAGGCCGCAACGAGCTTGAGCGTGATCTCGGCATCCACCTGCATTACCAAATATTGAACAACGGCAAGGCGATTAATCCAAGCTCGTTGATCGTGGAGTAAATGGCACAAGCGAAACAGCTTCCAAAAAAATAGGTCTTTAGACGTACAGGCAGGGGTCAAATCCCTGCCTGTTTTTCGTTTTTATGAAAATTTATTCACATTCAGGCTTGTTAGGCTTGACCACAACGAATATATACGTGACCTACTCATATAATGTACCAAACTATCTCGAGTAGGGAGGCGGGAACGTGCACGATTACATTAAGGAGCGAACCATTAAAATAGGCCGCTGCATCGTGGAAACGAAGCACACGGTGCGAACGATTGCCAAGGAGTTCGGTGTATCCAAAAGCACGGTGCATAAGGACTTAACTGAGCGGCTTCCTGAAATAAACCCCGATTTGGCTGATCAGGTAAAGCACATTCTCGAGTACCACAAATCCATTCGCCACTTAAGGGGAGGAGAAGCGACCAAGATAAAATATAAGAAAACGAGCACAAAGAAACGCGAAGTGCTTGCAGCAGGAAAGTTATGAAGTTTTTTCTCGAATTATAGAGGAATTTTGTCTTATTTGGCGAATAATGAACGTTAGCGGTTTCTGCGTCATGGGAACCAAACGTACGTTTTGTAATTATTATTCGTTGGGGGACTTAAGCCTTATGTTGAGCAAGGATATTGGGATTGATTTGGGCACAGCCAATGTTTCCATTCATGTGAAAGGAAGAGGCGTTGTACTCGATGAGCCATCAGTCGTAGCGATTGAAAGCGATTCGAAGCGCGTACTCGCTGTTGGCGAGGAAGCCCACCGAATGGTAGGCCGAACGCCTGGCAATATTATAGCGATTCGTCCGCTGCGTGACGGTGTTATTGCGGATTTTGAGATTACTGAAATTATGTTGAAAGCTTTTATTGACCGTGTCGAGGGACGGAAGTGGTTTAGCCGTCCCCGAATTCTTATTTGCGCGCCGACGAACATCACTTCGGTTGAGCAAAAGGCGATTCGCGAGGCTGCAGAACGCAGCGGCGCGAAAGAAGTGTTTCTTGAGGATGAACCGAAGGCTGCCGCTATCGGGGCTGGAATGGATATTTTCCAGCCTAGCGGCAATATGGTCGTAGACATTGGCGGGGGCACGACAGACGTGGCCGTTCTTTCCATGGGTGACGTTGTTACCGCCTCTTCGATTAAGGTTGCAGGGGACAAGTTCGACGATGCCATTATGAAGTTTATCAAAAGTAAGTACAAGCTTCTTATTGGCGAAAGAACAAGTGAGGATATCAAAATCAAGATTGGAACAGTACTGGAATATGGCCGCCAAGAAGAGCTTGATATTCGCGGGCGGGACATGGTCTCCGGGCTGCCGCTTACGCTTACGATTCGTTCAGGAGAGATCCGCGAAGCGTTGTGGGATCCGATTATGTCGATCGTCTCAGCTGCCAAGTCGGTGCTTGAGCGTACGCCGCCAGAGCTTTCGGCGGATATTATTGACCGCGGCGTTATTTTGACCGGTGGGGGAGCTTTGCTGGATGGGCTTGATTCACTTCTTGCGGAAGAGCTCAAGGTACCGGTCCTTATTGCGGAAGATCCTATGCATTGTGTAGTCAAAGGGACTGGAATCCTCTTAGATAACTTGGACAAGCTCGGAAAGAAGTAGGGGCAACAGCGGCCAGTAAGTTTCATATGCGCGGGTAGGGAGCCTTAGGGGGGCGTAGCCGAGGCGTAAATGAGTCATTGGTCGCATGGACAAGCTATTCAGCCAGCCTTGCTTTCAACCGATAACATATATAGGTAAGTTCGATTGGAAGCGGCCAAGGAGGTAACAACGATGTTAAGAGGATTATATACCGCAGCATCAGGCATGATTTCTCAGCAGCGCCGGCATGATACGGTAACCAATAATATTTCAAATATAAATACGCCTGGTTATAAGCAAACCAATGCGGTTACGCGTTCTTTTCCAGAGATGATGCTGTCATTGACGGGAGCAGGCGAAGAAAATTTTAAACAGATCGGCAAATTGACAAATGGCGTGTTTGCGGAGGAAAGCTTGTCTATCCATCTGCAAGGCGATTTGACGCAGACGAATAACTCATCTGATTTTGCCTTGATTTCGAATATTGATTTGAATGGCTTGTCTTTTGATGCATCAGGTAAAAATGTAGGCCCTGATGGTGAAGTTACGTTCCAGCCGCAAGCGTTTTTTACGATACAGGATCAAAACGGTGAAACACGGTATACCCGGGGCGGGAAATTCACGTTAACGGAGGATGGCTTCCTTATGGCAAGCGATGGCTCCAGTGTACTCGGAACGGACGGGCAGCCGATCCAGATGCCTGCTGGCGTAGGTCTGGATAGCTTGATTTTGACTCGTGATCAGCGTTTTATAGATGCAAATGGCGAGGATATTGGCGTTCAAATGTTGATCAGCCGTATTGATAATCCGAATCTTCTTGTGCGCGAAGGTAACGGCAGCTTTCGCTTCTCGGGTGAAGAGGGCGAGGCTGTAGCGATCGCAGCGGACGAGCGTGTTGAAGTTAGACAGGGTTATGTGGAACGCTCGAACGTGGATGTAGCCCAGGCGGCTGTTGATCTGATGTCGGCCCTTCGTGCCTATGAAGCCAACCAGAAGGTTATTCAATTTTATGATCAAAGCTTGAGCAAAGCGGTGAATGACGTAGGTCGTGTGTAGCATGAGGCTTAAAGCAGCGGAGGTGCACGAACAATGAACAGCTCAATGATTAATGCTATGGTATCAATGAACGGGCTTCAGCAAAAGCTAGATTTGCTCGCGGATAACATAGCTAACGTAAATACTGTAGGGTACAAACGCAAAGAAGCTACCTTTGAGGATCTTCTGACAAATCTCAGAAGCCAGCCTGAGGCGTTCAACCAGCCGGGGCGGCTTACGCCTATGGATTTCACGCAAGGCTGGGGCTCGCGGATGACAGCGATACAGCCTAACCTCTCACAAGGACCTCTGCAAGGCACGGATAAGGATACGGATATCGCTATCGAAGGAAATGCCTTGTTTGAAGTTGAAGTGGACGGTGCCGGAAATCGCGCTTATACGCGTAATGGGGCGTTTCAGTTGACGGTCGGTGCAAACGGTGATACGATTTTGGCAACAGAGGATGGCTATCCGGTTGTCGCTAACGTGAGAGAGCCTCTGACTAACCGTATAGTAGAGGGCAATATCGTATTGCCGCAAGGCTTTAGTCTCCGTGTAAATACGGATGGAACGGTGCTCGGAGTTTCCTCCGATCGAACGGTTGAGCTTGGAAGCATCAAGCTGCTGAAGGCTTCACGCCCAGCAGCGCTCACTGCGGTTTCTGACAACCTGTTTGTTGTTGCGAACGGAATTAATACAGGTGACGTGGTGCAGCAGATCGTACCAGATTCGGAAAATCTCATTTCATTGCGCCAAGGCTCCTTGGAGCAATCGAATGTCCAGCTTACGGATGAGATGACCGAGCTTATTAATGTGCAGCGGGCTTATCAATTGGCAGCTAGAGCGTTGTCGTCAAGTGATACGATGATGAGCCTTACCAACGGGCTGCGCGCATAAGGATAGGATGATGTTAATGAGTATGGCCGATGAACGAATCGACCGTGAATCAAGCGGATTCGGGAGTCAAGCGGATGAGGGCGGCTCCGAGAAGAAGAAGCGCGCTAGTCGCGCAAAGACGAACGGAAGCGTCAAGAAGAAGCAACGGCCCAAAGGGGTAAGAATACTGTTGTGGTTTTTGCGCAAGAGTATCGTACCGCTCATCATGGTGATTATGCTTGTGGCAGGACTATATATTGGTTATGTTGTTGTGGGCAAGCAGCCTGAGGATGAAGTGTTTAGCTGGGGCACATGGCAGCATATCTATGATTTGATTTTTGCCGACGCTTAGTCATTATACAATAGAGGGTTGCTCAGAAAGCAGAATTAGCTGCTCTTTGAACAGCTCTTTTTTTTCTTCGAATAAGATGTGAACATGGTACAAAGTAAAAAAAAGCAGATCACGGTTATGTCCCGTGGTCTGCTTTTTTTGAAATATAGGAAAGGATATGATTTCGCCATCCTTTCTCTCTATTTCTCGGAATGAAACGCGCCGCGCCGCCAGAGGACGGCGACAGCCATTTCACCTTGAATGCTCATTCTTATTTTACGGTTACACGAATCGTTACGCTTTTGCCTGCATAGGTTGCTTTAATGGATGCTGAGCCTTTGCCAACAGCAACGATTTTTCCTGCTACTACCGTAGCGACGCTAACTTTGGAGGATGTCCATACGGCATCTTCGGTCACGTTAGCGGGATTGCCAGTCGTGTAGTTGGCCTGAAGCTTGGCAGAATAGGAGCCGCCAGCACTAAGTTGTACCGACTTGGTCGAAAGCACAAGTGATTTCAGCTTTTGAGAAACGATGACAGGTACGGTGATGGTTTGACCTTGGTAAGTACCCGAAATTTTGGTTGTACCTACTGCAGAGCCTTTAACCGATGTGCTGCTCACGCTCGCAACATTCGGATTGCCGGATTCCCAATTCATCTTCGACCCTATGGAAACTTGTTTGCCGCTCTTATAATAACCAGTAACCTTAACTGATTTGGACTTGCCTGGATATAGCTCGATCGTCGTCGGTTCAACGACAAACTTAACGATTTCTTCCTCAATTTTCACTTTTACGCTGACGCTCTTCGTTAGGTAAGTGGCAGTTAGCGTAACGCTGGATACATCGAGTCCCTTCATGACAGTATCTTTTAAGATTATATCTTCGGACGTCGTTTTCCATTTAACCCTGCTTGAAACGTCTTCCTCTTCACCATCATCGTTGATGACTGTAACGGACGGGAAAGGCGTTTCTTTGCCTAAAATGATGCTAAGATCCTTTACGCTGGCTACAAGTTTCAATGGCTTGACGTGAACGACCAGGTCTACTTTTGCCTTGTAGCCTTGAACAGTTGCAGTGAGCTCAGATTCGCCAAGTGCTTTGGCAGACCATTGCGCGTCTTTGATGACAGCGATCTTCTCATCTTCGCTTGTCCAGGTCGCAAGCTTGGTTACATCGACCTTTGTACCGTCGAACGTGGTTGCCATTACTTTAGGCAGATCCTCGCTGATGCCAACGAATCCGTCAATCGTTTCCGTTTCAATTGAAATTCCAGTAATGCTTGGATATACGGTAATATCGATGCTGCGGCTAATTCCTTTGTAGGTTGCGGTAATCTTAGCTGTGCCTACGGCTTTGGGAGTGACTTTACCCCCATCAACTGTAGCAACTACAACGTTGGAGGAAGTCCATTCAGCAGAACTCGTTACGGGCAAGGTAACGTTTGAATTGCTAAGCACCTCGGCTGTAACTTGGAGAGGCGTGTCCTGCAAGAGTAAGTGGTATTCCTTCTCTGGTAAGAGCTTGATCGATTGGTAAGCGGTACGTACCACTACATCAATTGTTGAGGAAACTCCCTTGTAAGACACCGTTATCGTTGTTTTTCCTGCGGCAACGGCAGAGACGATTCCTTTTTTGACTGTTGCGACTTTTTCGTTCGCGCTAGTCCATGTAGCTGTATCTGTCACTACAGGCGTCCCGCCTGTTTTTTCTGCAACAGTCGCGGTCAGCTTTTGATCATCAGAGCCGATGTCCATTTCGATTAGAGAACCGGGTTTTTCCGGAGTTATCGTGATGGACTTGTAAGGCGATGAGACAGTAACAGTGATGGCATCTGATTTTCCTTTGTATTTTGCCGTGATCGTTATGGCACCAACACCAAGCAAGGTAAGGGTTCCGTCGTCGACGGTAGCAATTGCCGAGTTGGAAGTTGTCCATACTGCATCACCAGTAATATCTTTTGAGACATTTGATTTTGTTCCGTTCAATTTAAAGCTCAGCGCTTGCCCGATCTCGATATCGGTCTTATCAGGCGCGGTTAAGCCATTTTGCATAAGGGTTACTGAATCATAGACATAATCAGAAGCAACCTTGATGGAAATAGTGAAGCCTTTATAAGTAGCGCTCACTGTCGCGGTTCCTTTACCGACACCAGTTATAATGCCGCTCTCAACTTTGACTAGCGCAGAGTTGGACGTTTTCCATGTTGCATCCGATGTAACATCCTTCTTTGACGAAGATCCTGAGATGGAAGCAAAAACGGATAAATTGACTTTGTCGTCTTCAATGAAAGCTTGAAGCGATGATGTGCTGCTGTTGTAATCGGACGAATCGTAAGTAAATTCAATGCCGGTTACGGTATCCTCTGCTGCGTTCACGACGCTAGTTAATGAAGTCATAATAAGTACAAATGCGAGCAGAGCGGCTAACCACCTGCGAGTATCTTTCAACGACATGCCAAAGCGTAAACTAAAATTCACTACATCCCTGTCCTTTCTTGTTTAAAGTAAATGGTCTTCTATTAATAACGGTAAATGGAAGCCGAAAATGAATAACGATGCCATTTTCTAACAATAAAAATTTTGTTAAGCGCGAGAGCAAGCCGTTTGTCCCTTAAGTTCTATAGTCATAGGATTAGCGATAGTTTTATTTTTACGGGAGGTAGTTGTATAATAGTTGGGAACCATGGTGAATAGTCAGCAACAGGTAGAGGAGCGTGAGAGTTTGAATCTGCCGAACCTATTAACATCATTGCGTTTTGTATTGATTCCAGTCTACATAGCGGTGTTTGCCAAAGGGCATATGATTCCAGCCTTTTTGATTATGGTCGCAGCAGGTGTTACCGATGTGCTTGATGGTTATATCGCTCGCAAAAGCGGCCAAGTGACCAGATTAGGCATGATGCTCGATCCGCTCGCTGACAAATTAATGCTCATAACCGTTATCGGATCGCTGCTTATTTCCGGCCATATTTCATGGGCTGCTGCTGCAGCGATGTTTTTGCGCGATCTGGGCATGATAGCGGGGGGATTGTATTTTCATTTTCGGGGAAAAAAGACGGTGCCTGCGAATTGGATGGGAAAGCTCACAACCATAATGTTTTATGGGGCGATTATGTTAATTTTCTTTGAAGTTCCCAATGCGCACTCGTATTTATGGGCAGTCATTGCGTTTTCCTTTTTTACTTCCATTGTGTATATTGCAATGTTTAAGGCGCTCAACAAGCCTACAGCGGAAACGCCGACTGGGCATTTGTGATCATCCTAGGCTTCTACATATGAACAAAGAGGCTTGGCACAGGACACTTCTGGTCCAAGCAGCCAAGCCCCTTATCTTAACCTTCATAAACTGCAGTTTTATGAGGGATATGTATAGTGTCGTACATTTAGGCTTTTTTTATACTACATCACATTTGAAAGGGGTTTATTTGACATGTTGGATATCAATCAAATTCAAGAAATCATTCCGCACCGCCCGCCTTTCCTGTTAATCGATCGTATTTTGGAGGTTGAACCAGGCGTACGCGCGGTCGGTCTCAAAAATGTTACGATGAACGAACCTTATTTTGTAGGCCACTTTCCAGGTTACCCGGTCATGCCAGGGGTGCTTATTGTAGAAGCACTTGCGCAGGTAGGTACTGTGGCTATGCTGATGATCGAAGCTAATAAAGGCAAGTTGGGTTTTTTTGCAGGCATCGACGGCTTCCGTTTCCGCGGCCAAGTTAAACCGGGCGATACCTTGACGCTGGAAGTTCAAATTACAAGGCTTAAAGGTTCTATTGGCAAAGGGCAAGGCACAGCAAGGGTTGGCGATCAAATCGTTGCCGAAGGCGAGCTTATGTTTGCTTTAACTAATCCTTCATAATTTAAAATTCATGAATGAAAGAGGCTGCTACTTATGACGAACCCAACTAATGATACGGTTATTGCTAAATATGAAGCTTGGCTGAATGATCCGCTCATCGATGCTGCGACGAAAGAAGAACTTCGCGGTCTTGAGGGACAGGAAAAAGAAATTACGGACCGTTTTTATCGTGACCTTGAATTTGGAACGGGCGGCTTGCGCGGCGTCATGGGCGCGGGTACGAACCGTTTGAATGCATATACGGTAGGTAAAGCTACACAGGGGCTAGCAAACTGGCTGCTTGCGGGAACAAAAGAAGACGGAACAGGCTCTTCTGTCGTGATTGCACATGATTCACGCAACTATTCGCCTGAGTTTGCGCTTGATGCTGCCTTAGTGCTTGCTGGGAACGGCATTACCGCTTACTTGTTTAGCGCGCTTCGCCCCACGCCACAGCTTTCTTACGCGGTACGTGAGCTTAAAGCGTCAAGCGGCATCGTGATTACGGCAAGCCACAATCCTCCAGAATATAACGGCTATAAAGCTTACGGTGCGGATGGCTGCCAGCTTATTCCTGAAGAGGCGGAGCAAGTCATCACGGCAATCGGTGAAATTTCCGGCTTTGATGAAGTGAAAAGAATCACTCGCGAGGAAGCGGAAGCCCAAGGCTTGCTGCGTTGGCTGGGCGAAGAGGCTGATCAGCAGTTCATTGATACGGTAGTCGCTCAGAGCTTGAATGCCGACCTTATTCAAGGCGGGATTGGCGAGAAGTTCAGTGTCGTGTTTACGCCGCTTCATGGGACAGGCAATATGCCCGTTCGAGAGGTGCTGAAGAAGGTAGGCTTCTCTAATGTGCATATCGTACCGGAGCAGGAGCAGCCTGACGGTTATTTCAGCACGGTGAAATCGCCTAACCCGGAAGAGCGTGAAGCATTCACGCTAGCCATTAATCTGGCACAGCAAGTGAACGCTGATATTATCATCGGTACGGACCCGGATGCGGACCGTATGGGTGCGGTAGTGAAAAATAATGAAGGCGAATATGTTGTGCTTACCGGCAATCAGTCTGGCGCCTTGATGGTTCATTATGTGCTTAGTCAATTGAAAGAACGCGGTCAACTGCCAGATAATGGCGTGGTTGTCAAAACGATTGTAACTAGTGAGCTGGGAGCGGATATTGCGCGCTCTTATGGCGTTGATGTTGAAAACACGCTGACGGGTTTTAAATATATTGGGGAAAAAATGACTCGCTATGAACAGACGGGCGAGCGTACTTTCCTGTTCGGATATGAAGAAAGCTACGGTTATTTGACGGGTACTTATGCGCGGGACAAAGACGCTATCGTTGCGGCTTTATTGATTGCAGAAGCAGCGGCGTATTACAGCAGCCAAGGAAAAACGCTTTATGATGTGCTTTTGGAGCTTTATGCTCAATTTGGCTTCTATTTGGAGGGGCTGGAATCCCGTACGCTCAAAGGCTTTGACGGCGTGCAAAAAATCGGCGCGATCATGGACGATTGGCGTCAAAATCCGCCGGCTGAAATTGGCGGTGTAAAGGTTGAGCAAGTGATCGATTACGGCAAAGGGCAAGACGGTCTGCGCCCTGAGAATGTATTGAAATACTTACGAGCGGACGGATCTTGGTTCTGCTTGCGGCCTTCGGGCACCGAGCCGAAGATCAAGGTTTATTTTGCGGTCAAAAGCGAGTCGAAGGATGCCGCTGCTGCTGCGCTGGAAACGCTGAAAGCTGCCGTTATGGAACGGGTAGACCGGAGCGAATAGAACGATAATCAACCTGTTTAGAACGGAGGAATTACGTGTTTTTACGTTGGCAGCAATGGAATCGGCGCGCAAGATTTGTATTATGGGTAATTGCACTGATCGGTGTAGCGGCAGCTTTGCCGCTTGGCGCGGTTCGTATGGATATGGAAAAATCATCGAAGCAAATCGAGTATGTATTTGATTACCGGGATATCATTGAGGTGGCGGAGAAACAGCCAAGGCCTCAGATTTTTCTCGCGGAAAAGCTGGCTATGCTGAAGGAAGCTGGCATTGCGACGATGGCGGTCTACGAGAGCTCGCTGAAAGAGCTGCAGATTTCAGGCAGACTGACGTATTACAGCTCTAGAGACGCAGCGCTGCTGCAAGGGAAGTTTGAGCCGCTAGGCCAAAACTTTACTTATATCTTGTTTAATGGGCCGGAAGAAGAAGAAAAAATCGGCCCGATCGTAAGGGAAGCGTTTGATCGTTCTGACGCTGCCTATAGCAATTGGTCGTACGGTGGTCGCAATGGCATTGTCGTAGAGATTCCGATTGCCGAAGCGATTATGAAAACGCTGGATTTTGATCCGATGTCCCTCGAAACCATACATGATGCTGGTTTTGGCATCCTGCCGCGTTTGTCGGACCGTATCAAGCCTTATGATGAAGCAGCGACAGAAGCGCTGCTTGCTAAATTAAATGGCTACGGCGTCAACCGGGTATTGTTTGACGGCGATAAAGTAAAAGGTGCCTCGGATCAAGCGACGGATAAAAGCCTTGATAAATTCGGGGAATTGTTGAAAAAATACGATATGGGCGTCGCAGCCATTGAAAATTTGAAAAAACCTCAACAAGGCATAAATAAATTAGCATATATTACAAACTATAATGTAGTCAGACTATATTCCTTGTCTGAGAACGACGGCATGACGATGGAGCCTGAGGCGATTGCTGATCGTTTTCTACTAGCGGCCAAGGATCGGAATATCCGGATGTTCTTTATTAATGGAACGGTGGTTTCCAACACCGATAAAGCAAAAATCGTTAACTCCTTGGATAGGCTGAGCGAAGCGATGAGCGGCAAGCAAGGTATCGTTGCCAAACTTGCGGACGCAGGTTTCACTCCGGGAACGCCGAAAGCATTTGACTATGATCCACCCTCATGGAGCAAACCTGTTCGTGCTGTCGTAGCTGTGGCAGCTGTTGCTTTGATCGCATTATTGATTGGAGCTTTCATTCCTGGAGTGTATATC
This sequence comes from Paenibacillus luteus, assembly GCF_006542765.1. GTDB lineage: Bacteria > Bacillota > Bacilli > Paenibacillales > Paenibacillaceae > Pristimantibacillus > Pristimantibacillus luteus. The sequence continues at coordinate 142,507 of NZ_SKCD01000097.1, read as the reverse complement.
CCTGTCTTTGCGATCGGACTTTTAGGCAGCGCAGCGTTGTACAAGCTTAATAGCTCGGTTATGGAGCAAGGGCTTGCTCTTGGGGCAGCGATAGCAGCTCCTACTCTAGGATTGGTATGGGTCATGAACCGCATTTATTCCCGTACCGTTGGCGATCGCCGAGTTGTAGGCGGCGCGAGCTGGTCTATCGGCCGAAGCAAGCTAGGACAAGCTGCTCCGCAGCCTGGCGCTGTTTATGAAAATACGAGCCGGATGAAATGGGTGTTCCCTGCTTTATCCACGGGACGTCGTTTTGGACTGGCATTGAATTGGTTTATCGTGGCAACGCTGATTTCGCTTATGGCTGTGCCGATTGTATTCGGATTGCTGAGCAACATTACGTACAACTTGGTATTGGAGCAGTTCCGCGGGGTAAGTCTCCTGCATTTGGCTCCAATCGCGCTCGTGGCCGTTTATGTTCTGCTTTATAACGGACAGTTGTCGATCGGTAAGCTTAAACCGCTGTTGTCCAAGCCAATTACGCTGACCTGGATTATTTTGGCCGGAGTGATTGGCATCATCGGCTATTATTATTTGTCTCGCACAGGCAACGGCGGTCAAGTGACATCTCTTGAACTTGTGATTCGTCATTTCTTGGAATCGAACTTTGGCGTTCGTCCTCGCTTTAAGGAGTTTTTGCTGGCGCATCCGCTTCTTCTGCTCGGATTGTTCCTGTCGCTGCGTTACCGCGCAGCATGGCTGCTTGTGATTGTAGGCTCGATTGGTCAGCTTTCCATGGTGGATACCTTCGCGCATCTTCATACGCCGCTGTACATTTCCACCATTCGTGTTCTGCTCGGCCTAGGTACGGGTTTAATTATCGGCTGTATCTTAATCGTGGCTTGGCAGCTAGTGGAAGGAGCATTACGTAAATGGGCACCGGCAATCGTTCGCAAGTTTACCGAATCGTAATTTCAGGTTATTACGGCTTCAGCAATAGCGGTGACGAAGCTGTGCTGCGTTCGATTTTGCTTGCTCTTGGAGAAGAAGGTGAGGCACAAGGCGTCCGGATCGAACCGATCGTCTTGTCGGCTGATCCTGCTTGGACAAGCCGGATGTATGGCGTTGAATCGGTTCGGCGTATGCATCCGGGAGACTTATGGCGGGTGCTGCGGAGCAGCGATGGGTTGATCAGCGGTGGTGGAAGCCTGCTGCAGGATGCGACTAGTGCCAAGACGATCCCGTATTATACGGGCGTGATGAAGCTGGCGCAGCTGCTTGGCAAACCAACGTTTGCTTATTCGCAGGGAATCGGCCCGGTCAACCGCCGTTGGATGGATCCGCTTATTAAAGGCGTGATGAATCGCAGCGCTTATGTATCCGTTCGTGATGCGGAGTCCGCTGCTTTGCTAGGACGCATCGGTGTTCCGGCGGAACGGATCGATGTTGTGCCCGATCCGGTCATGGGCTTGCCGCTTCCGGCGGGCTCGCAGGAAGCGGTGCTTGGCGCGGCGCCTGCGGGACAAGCCGCAGGCACGCTAATCGCGCAGGCACCGCCGCTGGTCGGCGTATCGCTGCGCCGCTGGCGCGGCGATGGCGCCGACCTCGCTCGCGCCGCCGAAGCGCTGGTCGCGCTGTCGAAGCGCAAGCCTATGCGGCTGCGCTTCCTGCCGTTCCACACCCCCTCCGACACGGTAACGTCGGAGGAAGTGATGGAACGGCTGCGCGGCCGGCTCGGCGACGGCTCCACCGCCGAGCTGGCCGCGCCCGGCGACGACCCCCAGCAAATGCTGCTGGAGGTCAGCCGGTGCGACGCTTTGCTCGGCATGCGCCTCCATGCACTGATATATGCCGCAGGCCAAATGGTTCCCATGCTTGGCCTCTCGTACGACCCGAAGATCGATCAGTTTCTGAATCGACTTGGACTAAAGGCGATTGGCACGACGGAGCAGCTCGATGCAGAAGCTTTTGCAGAAGCGGGAATCGCACTGCTGGAAGACAAGGTAGGCTGGCAAGCGAAGCATAAGCCTGCGATCGACCTATTAAAACAACAATCGCAAAAACCGGCGCAACAAATCATTCATTTATTGCGTCATACTTTATCGAGGTGATTCCCTCTTGTCGAAACAACTACCGACAGTGCCGATTTATGGCATACCGTTCTCCAAAGCGAGCATGGATGAGACGGTCGATTATTTAACTTCTGCTATTGAAGCGAAACGAATTACACATGTCATCACGGCAAATCCGATCATGATTATGTCTGCGGTTGAGGATGTGAAGTATAGTACAATGATCCGCAAAGCAGACCTTATCGTACCCGATGGCGCAGGTGTAGTATGGGCTGCGAAGCATGTAGGAACGCCAGTTGCAGAACGGGTGACGGGCTTTGATTTGCTGCACCGCCTTCTCCAGCAAGGAGAATCGCGCAAATGGAAAGCTTACTTGCTTGGCACCTCGCAGGAGATTATTGAAGCCGCAGCCGAAAAACTGCAGCTGCAGTACCCTCAGGTGAAAATTGTTGGCTATCGCAATGGATTTTTTGGCGCTGAGCAAGATGAGGAAGTCGTAGAAACCATTCGTGAGGCCGCGCCTGATTTATTGTTTGTCGCCCGTGGGGCAGATACGCAAGAGCCTTGGATTGTTAAATACAAGCAAAGGCTTGGCGTACCGCTGATTATGGGCGTCGGCGGCAGCTTCGATGTCGTGTCAGGCAAGCTGAAGCGTGCGCCGATGATGTTCCAAAAACTTCGTCTGGAATGGTTTTATCGCCTGCTCCAAGAGCCAAAAAGATACAAAAGAATGCTCGTTTTGCCGAAATTCGTAGTGAAAGTGCTTCGCGACAAAGAAAACGTAACAAAACCTAGGCCTACGCCGTGAAAATCTCGTTAAAACCATGAAAATTGGATGAAAACGGAGTTGGTATTTCTTTTTCAATCGGAGTATAATTCTCTTCGGTAGAAAGAAAAGGGGAGCTGCACAGATGCCGGTTGGCTTGCTGTATACGATTGGGTTCATTATCGCACTTGTTCTTGCCATTGCGATGACGCCGCTAGTTAAGAAATTTGCTTTCAAGGTTGGCGCAATAGACAAACCAAACCACCGCAAAGTACATACGCGGATTATGCCGCGTCTGGGCGGTCTAGCTATTTATATTGCATTTGTTGGCGCGTTCTTTATTTTGTCGCCATTTATACCGGACGGCTTGCTTCGTCCTCAGGATTCAAATATGATCAACGCTCTTCTTGTGGGCGGTACGATGATTATTATCTTAGGAGCCTTTGACGATCGCTTCGAGCTGTCGGCCAAAGTAAAGCTTCTGGGTCAAGTAGCAGCAGCATGTGTTGTTGTATTCGGATTTGACGTAAAGATTGATTTGCTTAACATCCCGTTTGGCGAAACAATGCAGCCGATTGCCGGCTGGATCAGCATTCCGCTTACGATTTTGTGGATCGTTGGCGTAACCAATGCCATTAATTTGATTGACGGCTTGGACGGGCTGGCGGCGGGTGTCTCCGGCATCGCAATCGCAACCATTGTTGTGATGGCGTCGCTCATGGGCTTCCAACCGGTCATTCTGCTTAGCACGTTGCTTCTGGGCGGGATTGTAGGGTTTCTGGTGTTCAACTTCCATCCGGCCAAAATTTTCATGGGCGACTCAGGTTCGCTGTTTCTCGGCTTCAGCTTGGCAACGCTATCCATGCTAGGCTTTAAGCAGGTAACGATCGTCTCATTCGTAACGCCTTTGCTTATTATCGGAGTTCCACTCTCGGATACCTTCTTCGCCATCGTGCGCCGCTGGGTAAACAAGAAGCCGATTTTCGCACCGGATAAAGGCCATTTGCATCACAGGCTGCGCGATCTTGGTTTCAGCCATCGCCGTACGGTCCTCATTATTTGGGGGGTAGCGGCTATCTTCGGCGGTTTGGCTATTGTGCAATCGGCAGTCGTACAGTCGAGCGCTGCCAACTGGATTACCTTTGCCGTAATCTGCATGCTGATGTTTTTCCTGCAAATCGGTGCTGAGGTTACCGGTATCGTGGACAAAACGCGTAGACCGCTTATCAATTTTCTGAATCGCATGAGGCACCGCCTCAAGGTGGATGCGGAATCCCGTTCGAAATAAGTAAGTGCTCTGGCTCCGATCTGGCGGCCAGGGCTCTTTTTTTGCGCGAAAGTGCTGAAATAACTAAAAAAATGGGAGTTCGAAACCGATAACAACAATACAGAACTTTTCTGCAGTCAGCGAGTCTAACTGCAAAGCAACGAAAGCTGACCAAAGAGGAAAAGGGAGGAAGGTTTATTCGGAGATAGGCCGTATAGTCGTCAGTCCACTTACTATTTAAATACTAATGCTTGTTATATACATAAAGGAGGAACACTGTTTTGAAAAGAATTCTTTCATTAGCCCTAACGCTGGCATTGTTAATTACTTTGCTGCCGCCGTTCGGTTCATCGCAAGTGGCAACAGCCGCAACAGGCAGCTTCAGCTTTCCGACCGAGAAGGATTTATCTACGCAAGCGAGAGTTACAACAGACCCAAGCTTAACGCTGACCGGATCGATTACAGGGGTAGACCCGTCATCGGTTTCTTACAGCGTTGTTCAGGTTATTAACAACAAAGGCAATGATGACCCCGCAGACGATCAACTAGGCTCCAAACGCGAAAATATTACAAGCAACATTTATATCAACGGCTTCAATATTCAAGTGTATAACGTAGAGTTATTTCCTGGCTTAAACCGCATCACCTTCAGAGGTATTCAAGGCGGAGGGGAAGTAACCAACTCTATTTATATTGAATATCACAACGGTCCGGTTTTCTATGACCTCGTTGCGCAGCTCGACGGCAATAAGTTCAACATCGAAGAAGCCGGCACGACAGTCGTTCACTCCACAGCATCTGCTGGCCGCCAATCGGCAGATATCAGCCTTACAGGCTTCGCGCCTAATGCGCAGCAAGTAACGGTTGTTGTCAATGGCAGCAGTAAAACCTATTCGGTAAATAGCTCAAATAGCTACCAGTTTGCTGCATCTCCAATTACGCTGCAAAAGGGTAAAAACCTTGTGACGATTAAGGTTCAAAATGCCAACCAAACCGTAGAAACGACACGCGAGGTTGCTTTTTATAATGGCGAAGTCACGTTTTATGATGTGAATTTGAATGGAATCAACGGCACAGGAACTGCAATTAACTCATCCGAGCCGCTTGAGTACAATCCTAACCTACTTGTAACGAATACGAACTCGACACAAGTTAAAGGTAAAATTATTGTGCCAAACTTCTTAAAGGACGATAATGCGGATGGTATATTAGATCCACATCCAAATCCTACTCAAAACATTCCTGTTAAATACACAATCACGGGTGGCGGTGTAACGCAACCAGCGACGCCGATTTCACAAGTCGCTACCCCAGTGGGCACTTATACGGGCAACGAAGCTTTCTTTATTTATGAATTTACTGCACCTATTGGTACGGCGTATACGCTAGATTTTGATAAATCATACAATATTCAATTTACAGCCAAGAATGCGAGGAAGGCAGCGCTTGGTCAGCCTGATGACGAAGGAACAGGCCTTATGGGCTTCTCGCTTCAAAATGCTAGTGCTCGTTTTATCGATACGATTAGCTATTTGAGCGGTTATCGCTCAGGAAACGGTGAGGCTTTGACGGGAACACCTCTTGAAGGGGCGAATCTTTATAGTGTTCCGTTTGCGATGGAAGTGCTTGTAGGCAATCCTGTTCTAACAAATACCGCTGATTTAGTGACGGTAACGGATATCAAAAATGTGTCTAATGCTTCTGCAACAGGATTTAGCTATGCGGCATCCGGAGGCAATATTGAAAACGTGTCGTCTAGTTTAGTAAACAAATTCGTTAATGTGAACGGTAAAATCTATAAACGTGAAATTCTTATTTTCAAAAAGCTTCCTTTTGAAGGCACGCAAACGGTCACTCTTAATGTAGGTGGTACGAATGGTGTTACGAAGCAAGTAAAATTCACGATGCTTTTTGGTCCATACGTGAGCTATACAAGCGCATTTGATAACATGACGGTTTACGACGATACGAATAAAGTGAAAGGCGATCGAGTCACTGAAGCGATCACTACGACCCTGAGTGATTTTAAAGGTATTATCAATAACATAAATAATACTTCAGAAATCCGTTATGATTTTGACAGTGCAACGAATGCAGCACAAACGGTTTTCTTCTATGTAAATAACACTCCTATCAAGCTTCAGCAGAATGGATCAGCAACAAGTTTTAAAATACTTGATGATACGGCGATTACAACCGATGTGAATGAACGAGAAAAAGCGTTTGATGCTTTGTTCAGTGGCGAAAATGAAATTAAATTTGTATTCCAGGGAAGTAAAAACTCCTATGAGAAAAAAATTAAGGTATATATGATTCCAACAAATCTACCGGTTATTCCTGTAGAAGGAACAACTATATATCCTTATGGAATCAAATATACAGAACCGCTTCCAAACGATCCGAACTTTGTTAATCGTGGCGGGATTTACACGACTAATGAAGCAAATATGAATGTATTTGGAACGTTTGACTTCATCGATTTTATTGCTGCAGGTCAGACAAACGCAGATATTGTTAATAATATTCAAACTAAAATCAATCAGATGAAAGATACGGCACAATTTAAACTTACAACACCAGATAAATACATTTTGAAAATCGAAAGCAGTGCATTTACGACTCCTATTCGATGGGACCTGAATAAGCAACTCATTATTATGGACGGGCCTACCGTAATCGGAACAGTAAACAACACGGCAAATAATGACGTTGCTGGTCTTGCTGTCAGATATGACTACAAAACGAAAACTTTTTCTTTCATTTTGAGTGGACAAGCGCTTAATGCGGATGGCAGCTCGAGCGTATATACGTTTACGGTATACAATAACGGCGAAACAGGACCAAAAGCTTCTTACCGTTTAGAGGTCGATCCGACGTCGCTTCCGTATACGATTCTTCGTCCGATTTTGCCTAACAAAAGCATCGTTAACCAAAACTATGTTGAAGTTATCATTGATGCACCAGGTGCAACATCCGTAATTATCAATAAACAAAATGCTGAAAAAATTGATTTCGATTCCGATAATAACTCTCAAACCGTTGAGCAATTATACAAAAACTCTTATCGCGTATTTGTAGACAAGCTGAAGGTTGGCAAAAACAAAATCGATTTTGTCATTTCAAGTGCCAACGATAAGGTTCAAAGCAGCATCGAGATCACTTATGCACCAACCAATATTCCAGGCGCGCAGTATCTAGAGACGATGGCTAGCAGCCATAAAGTATTCGAGGGCGCAGTCAACTTGAAATTTGAAAAAGGAACGACGTTGATTCGTACAGACTTTAATGTTCCTGCAGCGTTGAAGAACCAAGTGTTTACAGGGCATAATTTATTATTTGCCATTGCCAACTCGGAAGATGGAGTCGTTGACCGTCGGGAGCTTGAAGCGCTGCCGCCGAACTTCAACATTATATTGGAGAGCTTCGGTACAAGGTTCAGATTGTCATACCCAACGCGCTTTACGAAAGCAAGCCCGGTTTACTGGATTGACGCAGGTCTTGCCGATGATCCGGCAACGACTCCTTATGATCCATTAACAAGGGGTGTTGACCCTTACCAGTTCCCTAATGCAACCGGAACGGGCGGCACTAAAATACCAACATACGATGAGCGCCCAGATAATCGTGAATTAGTTACTTCCAAAGTAGGAACCTTGACGCTTTCATTCGACCCTAACATGAAAGACAGCGTGGGAACTATTATTACGGTATACCGTTATGATGTAAAAGCGAAATACTGGGAGAATATCGGCGGTGTCGTCGATGTGAAAAAAAATACGATCACTGTACCATTCAGCAAGTTTGGTTATTATGTGGTCGGTAAGATGGTTTATTCCTATACCGATATGACGTCGCACCCTTATGCGAGAAATTATCTGGAAGCGATTTTTGCCAAAGGCATCATGAATGCTGCGGGCTTTGATGATTTTGGATCCAATATCTACATTTCACGCGGTGAATTTGCGCGTATGATGGTTAAGGCACTTGATATTCCGCTTAACTACGAGCTAAGCAAACCGCATTTCGATGATGTGCCTGCAATTATTAATCCAGATGCATTGTGGGATTACCGATATGTTGAGACAGCTGCAAGAGAAGGCATCATTCGGGGCACTGGCCCGCGTACCTTCCAGCCTAGTGCTAGTCTAACTCGTGAAGAGGCTTCGGTTATCATTGCAAGAGCACTTGATATGAAGCTGGCTACTGATACCGCAAAAATTGACAAGGATCTTGAGAAGACGTTTAAGGATGGCGTTAATGTCAATTACTATGCAAAGAGTTCCGTTCTAGCGATTGCTAAGAAAAAATACATTCTAGGATCTCTTGTTGATCCAAGCAATCCGAAAGCAGGCTCGGTATTCGAGCCAAGATCAAACCTGCTTCGTTCTGATGCTGCAATTATCGTAGCTCGTATCCTGGCAGATCTGAAGAAGCTCCCAAGCATCGGTTAAATATCTTTCACAATAGAAAAATCTGGTCGTTTAGATTTTTAGGCGGCCAGGTTTTTTCGCATAAAGCTTGGATATTTTGTCCGTGTGAAACATTATCCATGGAAAATGTTTTGCATCGACGCTTTCTATTAAAACAAGCTATACTAACAAAGTATCAAAGGTACAAGCGCGCGTGAGATGAGTCGGTGTCATTGACCGACAATGAAAAAAACTTTTAAAGTTTTTTTCGAAACATCGCAACTTTTCAGTGTAACGTGCGTTTAAATACATAGCGTGGTTACAAACGCCCTGCATTGATACGCTGGACCTACACTTGCTGGAAAGAAATTGGAATGAATTCTCAACTTCCTCTTTACGGTACGACCAGCCCATTGTATAATGTTATAGTGGTGCAGCGACTCTAGCATTTTTCTACTCATTTTTACAAGTTTCTACGACATGATCTTACAAATGGGTTTATCATGATTGTAGACATTATTTATATCAAATCTATGCTCAACTCTGGAAAGGGGGTGAAACGACTATGAGGGAAAAGAGCAATTCACTATTTAAACAAAACTCTCAACAACCGCACGTATTTAGAGGAGGAGAAATAAAGGTTATGAAGAAAAAAATAGCAGCATTTGTATTAGCCGCAGCGCTAGTACTTCCAACATCTCTAACAGCTTTCGCAGCAACACCAACTGATGTAGTGGGCAAACCAATTCAATCCGCTGTAGAGGAGCTTACTGCTCTTGGAATCATCGGTGGTTATGAAGATGGTACTTTCAAACCAGATAACGAAATCACTCGCGCTGAACTTGCGAAAATCATCGTTATCGCTTCTGGAAACGGTGCAGCTGCAATTACGTTGCAAACTGTAAAATCCGCTTTCACAGATGTTAAATCAAACGAGTGGTACACTGGCTACATCAATGCTGCTCAAGCAAAAGGCTACATCCAAGGCTACAACGGTAAATTCCGTCCTAGCGACAATGTTAAGAACGAAGAAGTTATCGCAGTATTGGTTCGTGCTCTTGGCTACCAAGAAAACAAACTGACTGGCGCTTGGCCTTATAACTACTTAATCGCTGCACAAAGCGACGAAACAAACATTGTTGGTAACGTAACTGTTGTTGCTGGCAAAAACGCTACTCGCGGCGACGTTGCTCAATTGAGCTCGAACACTCTTAACCAATTCACAGTTTCTTACAATGCTGATGGCAACCTAGTTGTTAGCACTGATAAAAAACTAATCAACAAAATTGGTGATACTACTTCTGGCGTATTGGTTAACCCAACAGTTTCAAACAAATTGTTGACGTTGTCTGATAAATCAGTAACAGTTGATGATAACTTTATCGTTACTGGTGGTAAATCACTTGTTGACCTTCTTGGTCACAATGTAACTCTTCTTTGGAACAAAGCTAAAACTAAAGTTATCGCTATTACTGATAACCAAGATAGCTCCAAAATCGTTGAAGGCAAAGTAACAGTTGGCGGTTCGGTTTACTCGAACGCTGTAGATACTGTTAAATTGACTGTTGGTACTTCGAAAAACACTTATTCAGTTGCTAACGATGTAACTGTATACAACAACTTTGTTAAACAAAATGTTCCTTACGCTCTTGCAACTGACGCATCTGCAAGCATCATCCTTGACGCTGCTGGTAAAGTTCGTTTCGTGAACGTAACATCATGGGAAAACAACGCTGTAGTTGCAGCTTACGAGCCAGCAAATCCATACCGCGTAGCATCACTTGAGTTTAAATCTGGAGTTTCGGTTAATATTTTAGCTGGAACTAAAATCACTATCAACGGTGCAGCAGCAGTAGCAACTGATTTGAAAGAATTTGACGTTGCTCGTTATGTACTTAGCGGCAATGACGCTGCTGTGCTTGAAGTGACTCGTAAAGCAGTAACGGGAACAGTAGCAAGTAAACGTGCTGTAGGAACTACTGACTACTACACAATTGCTGGTACTGAGTACAAAGATGCATCTAGCCCTAAAGCTAACCTAAGCTTCAGCACTGACTACACTGTTTACCTGAACAATGAAGGTTCAATTGCATACGCAACAGCTCCTAATGCTGCTACAGCAAGCGCTTATGGTGTATTGACTGAAGCTCCAGTTCAACATCAACAAATCATTCTTGATGGTGGTATTACTGCAGCAATTTACACTAAAGTAGTTTACTACTCTGTGAAAGATGCTAAAAACGTAACAGTTCACCTGAAAGAATCAGGAACTGATGCTGTTACTGGCTTGGCTGGTCTTGCGCAAAACGATGTAGTTAAATTCACTCTTAAAGATGGCGCAATTAACGCTGTTAACAAAGATACGAATGCTGCATCTGCTACAAACGTAACTGCAGTATCTGCTACAAGCATCACAGTAGGTGGCGCAACTTACCTAATCAACAGCAACACTGTTGCAGTTGATGCTACTGGCTTGCTAAGCAGTAAAGTAGTAGCTTCTACTACATTGGACAAAATTAAAGTTGGCGATCACGTAGTAATCGGCAGCGAGAACAAAATCAATGCTAGCGTTATCGTGTTGACTAACTCTGCATCTTCGACAACAACTAAAGTATTCGGTTTGTTTGATTCGAAAGCAATCAACACTACACCAACTGGTGCTAAAACGTACACAGTATACCTGAACGTTTCTGGTACAGTTACTCCTTACAACATCTCTGAAACAGGTTATAATGCACTTAACAACGCTGTTGCACGTAATGTTGTAAGCATTGACGGCGTAACAGTTAAAGTTGAAACTACAACTGCTGTAGCTACAACTACTGGTCAATTGCCAATCGCTTCTGTAGATTCGGGTAATAGAACTTTCAACACTGTTGCAGGTAATGTTACAACTCCTTGGATCGCAACTAGCTCTGTCGTTTACCTTATTGATGCTAATGACAACCTGACAATCGGTTCGTTCACTGATCTTCGTGGTGCTGCTTCTGGTCTTGCTCTAACAACACCAGTTGACGTGACTGTTACAGTTTACGATGCAGGAACTGACATTGGTTCGTTCAACCTAGCATCTGTAATCGTAGTTAAGAAAAACTCTTAATAACTAATCTTTAAATAAAAAGGGAAGCTTACCTGAAAAGGTGGCTTCCCTTTTTTTGTTTAAATGGTGTTCATCTGTTGTTCACAAAAAGTAGGTATAGTTAGAATCAAGATAAATAGAATCATTATTTCTTGAAAAGGAGGATTAAATTAATTTATTTTTATTTAAGCGAAACTAATCCTACCTAATTGCCGTCTAATTAATTAAACCCATAGGATACGGAGTGAACAGGAAAATGCGACATGGTTTAAAGAAGACAAAAACGTTCTTTATTCTCTTTATTGCACTATTTGTATTACTAAGCGCAGTTCCACTGACAAGCGCAGCTAACAATCCGGCAGTGAACAAAAAAGTATATTTAACGAAAGCATCATATATTCAATTAATTGATGCTAATCTTATTCCGAGTACCAAAGGTGCGACTGCAAGCTTTACTTTCACTTTTTACAATGGAGACAGCTCTCAGATCAATTTAGTTGATTACTGGGCTCGTATGACTTCAAAAGGCGGAACAAAGTATACACTTACACTTCTGGATCAGGACAAGAAAAAGAAAGTCGCTCCAAAATCATCGACTAACCTTACTTTTTATAGCGAAGTAGGATCTAAGGTTACGCTTGATCAGTTAATTGTGAAAATTATCAAATTTGATTTCAGCGTAGCTGGATATGAGAAAGCAGTTGCACAATATACTTTCCCAGCAGGCTATTCTAATTACATAGCTGCTAATGGCTATAAAAGTGTTTTGATTAATAATACAACTGCTAATGTAAGAGTTGATCAGATTAACGTCACCAAAAAGGATAAAAATTATGATTTTAATTTGACTTATGCGGTGCGCAATACGAGTAAATTTGGCGTTACGCTTCCTCAATACAATTACTATATGCAAACAAGCAAAGGCTTATATAAATTAGCACTAAGGAACAAATCAGATGAAACGCTTCAGCTTGAACCAACCGTTTTAAATGCGGTTCGCTTAACGGGAAGTATTCCAGCTACAGTTACAACTACTGGTTGGAAGCTGATCATTACGGAAAGCGTCGGAGCAGAAACAAGTAAAGTTGAGCTTCCAGTAGCGATTTTTGATACGCCGTTTAAAGTAGGCTCGACGGTTGTTTCATCACAAGCCGCTTTTACTAATGATACAGGTACGTATGAAGTGAATTTAACATCGATTAATCGTTTGCCATGGATAACAGAAGACAACATTATTGCTGAAGTAACGATTAAAAATAAAGAGTCAGTGTACTTACCATTACCAGATCTAACAGGTTTGATGGTTGTTGATGAAAACATTAAACTTAATGCGCAGTTGATTAAAAACAAATCGGATATTGGTCTTGCTCCTGGTGCTAGCACAACCGTGCATTACGTTGGATCAATACCATACGATTATACGTGGAAGCAGTTTAACATTAAGCTTAGTGAAAAAGACGGAGAAACTACAACAGAGGTTGCGACTTTAACGAAATCTACCATTGCAGCTACACCGTTCATTAAACTGAATTCCGAATTCACACAAAATGCTAATGGATCACAGATCTCTGGAAAAGTAACAAATGTAAGAACATACAAAAGTGAAACTACAGAACAATATGCGGTATATGTTGATGTAACAAACAAGCAAAATCGTGGAAATACATTGCCGGTATGGGCAGGTTATTTTAAATCTTCAGACGGCAATTTCTATGAAGCGAAATTTGTGAAGACGACAAATACGATTAAACCTGGAAATAAAGAGCAGTTGATTGTTTATGCCGAGCTCCCATTGAATGTTGATAAGTCTTCCCTGCAGCTGCTAATTGGTCAAGCATATGATGCAAATGGCATTATGACAGCGGCTGGCACGCCTAAAGGCTTCTATAAAGCAGCGCAGCTTGCTTTGCCTGTGGAAACGACAACAACGGACAGCTTTGCAAAAATTAACGTTGGCCCTTATACGTTTGATATGACCTATCTAAATGCTTTCCTCGATGGAAATCTATTGGATATGGATCTTGGTGCAACTGTAACCAAAGATGCTTCCTATGATGGATACAGCCAATCAACGATTACAATCGAGTTGCATCACGAGAAAACAAATCATGTCATTTATACTCAAGTCATTGATATGGACGGTAAAGCTGAAGGTGCTCTGAAGTGGAAAGAAGGTAGCAACTTTACTGAAATCAAGAAGGAATTGGCGGGTACTGCGTTCTGGAATGAATACACCTTCAATATCTATGAAACGTTAAACGGAAATAGAAAATTGCTTGCTTCCAAACCAATTAGCTGGAACATCAATACGAACTGGCTTGACGGCTTACACTAATAATTGAAGAAATACTGGTTTCTCCTACTTAAATCTAGTATCTTTATAGGAGATGCTAGATTGAGAGGAGACTACGTAGTGAAACAAAAGGCATTACGCGGAATAGCTGCAGTTGTTCTAATTGGAGCTGGCATTTGGGTTGGGGTAAACTTCGCTTCGCCACTTGAGGCGGAATCGAATGCGCTGACTCCAGGCTCTGTAGAAGATCCAGTTGTAACAAAAAGCTATGTGGACGAACAGCTTGCAAAATTGGGTGGCGGCTCCTCAGGTGGCGGCACAACGCCTACAACGCCGGTTGCAGATGCCACACTTGAAGTTGTTACCGTACCAGCAGGAAAAACATTGATGGCTGGTCAAGGCACCGAGGTTATCGTTCGGGTTGGGAAGGCCATTGCTTATAGCTCGGATGCAAGCGGAATTGCAGATCTTACAGGCGGTACTGATTTGACAAAAGGAAAAGCAATTCCTACGAATCACCTGCTCTTGTTTCCAAGAGAAGGCCGTGGAATATTGCCGGATCCTAATCAAAAAAATGGTCTCACTGTGCTCGTTAAAGGAAGCTATACCTTGCAATAATTTGGTTGGTCAACCTACATTTTACCCGTAATGACAATAGATTATACGCTTCAAAATGGATGTTGCGATGCACAATAGAAATGTGCTTTACATTCATTTGGAGGTGTCATATTATGAGTCGTTCGAATAAGGTAGTAGTGCCAACAAGCAAAGCTGCTCTAAATGCATTAAAGTATGAAATCGCAGCAGAGTTCGGTTTGACTTCAGGAGCCTACACAGGCACTGGAGAGGATACGGAGTTTGCTGGTGAGCTAGGGGAGTCATCTGGCGCTGGTGGCGGACAATGCGTACATTGGTCTGCGCTCTCTACAAGACAAGCAGGCTCGGTAGGTGGGGAAATAACAAGAAGGCTCATTGCCCAGGCCCAATCGGTGCTTGGAAACTACCAATAATTGCTGGAAATACCGGCGTCCATTGACACAAAGCGACATTTTCGGTATCATACTGTTTTAGAAGAGTTGTCAAACAACCTTTTCCTACGGGAAAAGGTTCATTTTTTGTGTAGAATGTCCGCACTTAATTCATACTATGGTTGTAGGAGGTTGATACGGATGTCGGTTAAAGGACGCCACTTGTTTACATCAGAGTCAGTAACTGAAGGCCATCCGGATAAGATCTGTGATCAAATATCCGATGCTGTCTTAGATGCATTCCTAGAAGCAGACCCTTATGCGCGTGTCGCATGTGAGGTTTCTGTCGCAACAGGTCTAGTTTTGGTAATTGGTGAAATTAGCAGCCGTGCAGATTATGTTGATATTTCAGCTATCGCGCGCCGCACAATCAAGGAAATCGGCTATACACGTGCTAAATTCGGCTTCGACTCCAGCACTTGCGCAGTTTTGACATCGCTTAATGAGCAATCTGCTGATATCGCCCAAGGCGTTAACGCAGCGCTTGAGACTCGTGATGGCAAAGACATGAAGCAAGAAAACGAAGATATCGGTGCAGGTGACCAAGGTCTTATGTTCGGTTTTGCAACGAACGAAACTCCTGAGCTTATGCCGCTTCCAATCGCGCTTTCACACCGCATCGCTCGTCGTTTGTCTGAAGTTCGTAAGAACGAGACACTTGCTTACCTTCGTCCAGATGGTAAAACGCAAGTTACGATTGAATATGCCGATGGCAAGCCAGTACGTGTAGATACGATCGTTGTATCCACGCAGCATGCAGAAGAAATTACGTTGGAGCAAATCCAACACGACATTCTTGAGCATGTTATCAAACCGGTTGTTCCGGTTGAATGGCTTGATACAGATACAAAGTATTTCATTAACCCAACTGGCCGTTTTGTCATTGGCGGACCACAAGGCGATGCAGGTCTTACAGGCCGTAAAATCATCGTTGATACGTACGGCGGCTATGCTCGTCATGGCGGCGGCGCTTTCTCCGGCAAGGATCCTACAAAGGTTGACCGTTCAGCGGCTTACGCGGCTCGTTATGTGGCTAAGAACATTGTTGCTGCAGGCCTTGCTGACAAATGCGAAATCCAATTGGCTTACGCGATTGGTGTTGCTCAACCGGTATCTATCAACGTGGATACTTACGGTACAGGCAGAATCGGCGAAGACAAACTTGTTGATCTGATCACAAGCAACTTCGACCTTCGTCCTGCAGGCATTATCAAAATGCTAGATCTTCGTCGTCCGATATACAGACAAACAGCTGCATATGGTCATTTTGGGCGTACAGATGTTGATCTTCCTTGGGAACGCGTTGACAAAGCTGATAAACTTAAAGCAGACGCTGGTGTAATTAGCGGAGTTTAATATTTTTCAGTTGGCATGATATTCTAACCTATAAAATCATTTAATAGCTGTAAACCAAGAAGCTGTATTTCTTGGTTTACAGCTTTTTTGTTTGCTGTTCAAGACAAAAAAGGGGAATAACCTAAATTTTTCATGTCAACTAACCGACAAATAAGGTACGAGTGTAATTTTTTGAGGAGTGAATTGAAATGAATCGAACCAGCAAGCTATCTACCCTTATCGCTGTCATGCTGTTGCTTCAAATAAGCCTGGCAGGCTGGTCTTCGGGCCATCAGCAAGTTGCAGCCGCGCCTGCCGGTCCAGTCGTGCTGAGCTTAAGCCCAGCGGATGATTTAACGAATGTTTCTATCACAGCGGATCTTAAAATGACCTTTGATGAGAATGTCACTAAAGGCTCCAATTCAACATCGGTATCCATTTATGATTACGGAACAAGCAATCTGGTTGAAACGATTCCCATGTCATCAAGCCGAATCTCGATTGATGCAACGCAGCGAATCGTAACCATTGACCCAGTCAATAATTTTGCATTAAATACGAATTATTATGTAATGGTAGATGCGGGCGCTTTCTTAAATGTATCTAATGGCGCTGGCTACAGCGGCATTACCAGTGCCAGCAGCTGGAACTTTCGAACCGTTGCTGAAGTAGACGTAACAAGACCTTCTCACACTGGCATATCACCAACTACTGGTTCAATTCCAGTCACATCCCCCATTGTCATCACCTTTGACGAGACGGTTTATGTTGCAAGCGGCAGCATTCAACTTAGTTCAACAGAGGATAATAGAAGTATTGCCGTTACCTCTAATGCGGTAAGAGGCAGTGGTACGAATCAAATCGTCATTCAGCCGCCGGCTGCCCTTCAGCCAAAAACCTTATATACCGTTACAATTCCAGGAACAGCCTTCCAGGATGCAGCCGGAAATCTTTATGTAGGCACAACTTGGAGCTTTACGACCGATGCGGCCCCTGTCAATGTGGCTGCACCGTTTGCTCCAGCAGACAATGCCACTTCTGTTCCGGTCAACTCGACTCTCGGAATTACATTTGACCAGAACGTTCAGGCTCGTCCTGATAAATTTATTGAAATACGCCGAATTAGCAATAATACAACATTTGAACGTTTTAGCGCTCAATCACCGCGTGTTGTCATAAACAAGAATCAGGTTCAGATCACACCAAGCTCCTATTTGGAAGCGAACACGGGTTATTACGTGTTGATTGATGCAGGTGCGTTTACGCAGCCTGATCCAAATGGCAGCCAATGGTATCATGGAATCGCCGGCGCGTCGATTTGGAATTTCAGCACGGACCCGGGCTATGAGAAGATTCCTCCTGCAGCGACTGCAGTATCGCCAGCGTCAGGAGGATCCGTAACAAGCTTGACCTCGTTACTGCAAATTACTTTTAACGAGCCTGTCTTCCCAAGCAGTGGTGTCATCGAGATTAGGGATGCTGCGAACGGTGCAATATTCCGCTCTATTCCGGTCACTTCGGAGCGCGTCTCGGGTGGCGGAACCTATCAATTAACGATTGATCCGAATAAAGCTACCAATGGTGAGGCTGAAAAAGCTTTTGTCAATAATACGAAATACTATATTACAATAGGCAACCGTGCTGTGCGCGATGCAGCTGGAAATTATTACGAGGGCATTTCCTCAACGACGGCGTGGTCCTTTACGGTATCTCAAGATACGGTGAGACCAACACTTACAGTGCTGAATCCTTTGAACAATGCAGTTTCCGTCGGACTTACTCAGTCGTTTACTGCTGTGTTTAGCGAAACCATCAAGAAGGGCGATACAGGTGCCATTACCTTCTATCCTGTTGGAGACAATAATTTGCAGCCGATACCGGCCAATTATTATGTCGATGGTACTCATAATAATGTGTTAGTCATCTCGCCTACACGAGCATTCGAACCGAATACGGGCTACTATGTCACGATTGATGCGAGTGCGGTTACTGATCTGGCGGGCAATACATTCGCTGGTATTTTGAATGAATATCAATGGACTTTCCGTACGTTTGGTTCCGATACAACGGCGCCGGTTGTCAGCAAGCTAGAGTGGAGCGGCTCGACGATTACGATGACGTACAACGAAGATTTGAATATTTATGCGGTTCCGTCTATGGGCAGCTTTTATGTGACGGTCAATGGCGCTCCGCGTGCAGTGACAGGTGTCCAAATTAAAGGTGAGGCCGTTATTCTGACATTAGCAAGTCCTATCGTAGCAGGCCAAGTGGTGAAGCTGTCATACTCCAAAGCAGCTACAGGCCTTATACAGGATACCTCAGGCAATCAAGCGATTAGTATTGCCAATCAGGATGTTGCAGGCGCCAAGGACGTTTCCGCACCAACCATCGTAGGCGGTAGCGTTTCAGGCAGCGCAATTACATTGTCCTTCAACAAGGATTTAATGACGGTGAACAGTTATGCCTACTTGCAATTCTCTGTGAGCGTTGGAGGTGTCAATTACAGCACGACATCGATTTCGAGCAACGGAGGCAATATTCTGCTCACAATTAACGGATCCATTCAAAATTATTCAAATGTTTATGTGACGTATACGCCTGGCTCTTATCCAGTTAGGGATACAGCAGGTAATTATCTAGCCGGGTTTAGCAACTACAGTATATATAGCGTGCCAGATACGGCTACGCCAGCGCTGCAGTCGGTCAGTGTGAGCAGCAACATTGTTACACTGAAATACAATAAAATCCTAAATTCACAAAGCGTACCTTCGGTCAGCCAATTCAGCGTTTTAGTGGATAATATGGCGCGCTCGGTGCTTCAGGTGAGAATATCCGGTGATTCGGTATTGTTAACCTTGAGCTCTGCCGTTACGACGGGCCAAATAACGTACGTTTCCTATTTGGCCTCTATGACGCTCATTACTGATCTCTCAGGCAACGCAGCACCTTCCTTTAACAACGCAAGCACAGGCGGCGGTGGGAGCGGAGGCAGCGGAGGGCTGAACGGAACGATTTATAGTGTCATTGCTAAAGGGTCTACGTTGACCTTAACCTTTGCCGAAACGTTAAACAGCGGCTATGTGCCGTCTACGAATCAGTTTACGGTTACAGGGAACAGTTCCGTTAAAACGATCTCGCGAGTAGATATGAGCGGCTCGACCGTCATATTAACGATGGCATCACCATTTGCTGTTGGCGAGTCTGTGGCTGTCACTTATTATTCCAGCACGTCTGGTCTCAGAACGAACAGCGGTACAACGATCAACAACTTTACGAACATAAGCGCAGCGAATCAAACCACATTAATCGATGGATTGTCAGGCGACTATGAATCATCTGCAGGCGGCGGCGTCGGTCTGAAAACATCGGCAGCAACGACGATGACGGATATTTCGCCAGCTGGCAATCAAGCAACCAGATATACCGTATCTAGCGAAAAAGTGCTGACAGCGTTCCAGACGGCCCGTGCCGCGGGTCTTACCTTGCCGCGTGTGGCTTTCCAGGTTCCGGCATCGGAACGCGCAGCGATCGTTGCCATTGCTATAAGCACATTGGATACGGCCTATCGCCTAAGTGCCAATTCCGTATTCGCTGTCCAGTACGGCGACGTGACCTACGAGCTCCAACTGAACTCGGCAGATTTCACGAAAATTAATTCAATGCTTGGCGGAAACAGTTCAACCGGACAGCTTCTCATTCGAATCGATCAAGGCTTATCTACAATAACTGGAAATATCAGTTCAAAAATAAATAGCTCGAATACCAGTTTGCTAGCAGGACCTTATCACTTCGATGTGACGGCAGTAAACGGCAATGTGCAGAAGGAAATAACGGACTTTAACGGCTACGTTTCACGAACGCTGCAAACGTATCAGACGGTGGATAGCAGCAAAGCGGCAGTCGTATGGTTTGATCCGGCAACGGGCGGGCTTTCCTATGTCCCAACAGAACTATCAACTAGCGCGGGAAAGACAAGTGTTACGTTCAAGCGCAAAGGCAATAGCGCATACGCACTTGTATCCAATTCCTCAAGCTTTACGGACCTTTCCAAGCATTGGGCGGCAAGCTCGATTTATATAATGTCGAGAAAATTTATCGTGGAAGGTCGGACGGCAGCTTTATTTGAGCCGAATAAATCGATTACGCGCGGTGAGTTTGCCACTTATATTGCAAAAGGACTCGGATTAAGCGCGGACAAGGCTTCTGCGGCTAAGTTCAAAGATGTGAATACAAATACAGCGATGGGAGCCTATATAGGCGCTGCATCTGCGGCTGGAGTCGTCGCAGGCAATACGGATGGCACCTTTAAGCCGAATAACCCAATTACGCGGCAAGAGATGGCTGCAATGATGATTAGGGCTGCCAAGGTTGCAGGGCTTACCGTTGAGCTTCCACAATCGGCAGCTTCATACCTTCAAAAATATACCGATCGTGGCAAGGTGGGCTCTTGGGCTCAAACAGATGTTGCGAAATCGGTATATATCGGAGTGATCAGCGGGAAAACGGCAACTACGTTAAGTCCGCAGACAAATGCGACTCGCGCAGAAGGAACCGTCATGCTGATGCGATTGCTGCAGAAGGTTAAATTTTTAACGCCATAACGAACGAAACAAGGGGCTCAACATGCAATCAGGCATGTTGAGCCCCTTGTTAAATTCTAGAAGAAAAATAACGAGATTTACATAGGGGATATCTATCAGGCCAAAAAAAACGATAGCACTCTTTTATCAGACGGAACTTTTCTACTATTCTTGTAGTCTATAACTATTAGATTATGAGATGGGAGAGTTGCTAAACTCATGGGTAAGGTTTACAAAATCATCGGTAGGCAGACGGAGAGCTTGGGGAAACGAGTCATCATAGTTGTATTAGGCGGGGCATTGCTCGCGCAGCCGCTTGCTTCAGTCCTTCCTGGCAATTGGAAGGCGGCAGTTATTGAATCTACAGAGGCAGCAGCTAGTGATCCTGTACTGAAGCTGTCCCAGCAATCGTTTGTAACCGCAGGAGCCAAACGTCTGGATTACGTCTTTCATACCACACGAGGTAGCTCAAAGGTGCAAACCGATGTGCATGTCATCGAAATTGATCTAACCAATCCCTACGTATCGCTAAATGCGATGAGCGGAAAAAATAATAGCATTGGACAAGTGAACACCATACTCAATATGGCAAAGGAAAATGGAGCAGTAGCAGCCATCAATGCCGACATTTTTGTAATGGGCAATGAAGGAGCGCCGATGGGCGCGCAGGTGACTGGCGGCACGTTTATGTCAAGCCCATCCAAGCTGACGGGCATGTACGCATTCTCGATATCGAAGGATCGCAAGCCGATGATCGATGCGTATAACTTTGAAGGAATGGTGACCGCAGCTGATGGCTCTACTTTTCCGCTGGAAGGCCTTAATCAATCAGCTTACGTTCCGGAGACGACGGGAACGGGATTCAGCCATGTAAATATGATGTATATCTATACAAGTGCCTGGGGCGGCGCGGAGCGTCCGAAAAACTCAGGGTCGACACCAACAGAGGTGCTGGTTCGCAATGGCGTTATCGAGGAAATTTCGATCGACAAAGCGATTGCTGGTCAGGCGCCGACGGATGGTTATATTTTGCGAACACATGGCCTTGCAGCAACGTATGTGAAGGAGCATTTGCAAATCGGTCAAACGATTACGGCGAACTATTCGCTTGTTTCTCAGACGACGGGTGCAAAAGCAGATCCAACCTCCTTTGAAATGATGGCAGGCGGCCATACCCTATTGGTTAATGCAGGAGCAGCTACAACCTTCTCACGGGACGTTACAGGAGTTAGTGGATCCTCCTACACCTCTCGTTCGGGTATTGGTTACTCCAAAGATGGAACGAAAGTGTATCTCATTACAAGTGAACGGAGTGGCAGTAACACGGGTGTAAGCTTAAAGGAGCTTCAGCAGATCATGGTGCAGCTTAGCATACATAAAGGCGTGAACCTCGATGGCGGCGGTTCGACTACGATGGTTGAGCGTCCGCTGGGCAGTAATTTGCTGCAGCTTTCCCATTCTACGCAATATGGCACTACGCAGAGGAGCGTTGCTAATGGAATAGGCATATTCACTTCTGCTCCGAAAGGAACGCTTAAAGGCATCTTTGTAAGTGGAGCTAAGTCGCTAGTTATCGGCCAGAAAACTTCCTATGCCCTAACGGGTTACGACAATTATTACAACCCTTATGAGGTTGATAATGCAGGCGCGGCATGGAGTGCTGACAAAGCAGTTGGAACGTTCAAAGGAAATGAATTTACGGCGACGAAGGCAGGGAAAACAACGATAACCGTGAAGTCCGGCGCCGTTACGACTAAGCAAGAGGTGGAGGTAGTCGGACAAGACCAAATTGCTTCGTTAACGATCGATACAGCAGCAGGAGTATTGGCTAAGGGAGCTACGGTTTCTGTACCACTGACTCTCAAACTCAAGAACGGTAGTACCCACAAGCTGAGCGGAGACTCTGTAAAATGGGAGTTTGTCGGCTTTACCGCTGCTGTGAGCGGCGACACGCTAACTGTACAATCGGTAACAGCTGGCGCGACAACGGGTTATGCAATCGCTCGGTATGATGGCTATCCGGTGATGATTCCATTTACGCAGGGCGAAGCGGTAAGCACGTTTGAGGATTTTGAGAAATCCACATATCCGATAACCTCGCAAGTGACGCCAGCAGAAACAGCAGGCAGCGTGAAGCTGGTGTCTGATTTACCGGGACAGACAACGGCGAAAGCTTTGAAAATAGATTATGATTTTACAAACGGCACGGGGACGAAAGCTTCTTACGCCGTGTTCAACACATCTGGCCGTACAATTGAAGGCTCGCCAACCTCAATGACAGTTGATCTGTACAGCGATAACAGCTTAAATTGGGTGCGTGCAGAATTTATTGATGCGGATGGCAAAGCTCATTTGCTTGATTTGGCCAAGCAGCTCGATTGGAACGGCTGGAAAAATGTAAAAGTAAACCTGTCATCCCAAGGTATGAAATTCCCGGTTAAGCTGAAACGCATCTATGTTGTGACGATTGCCGAAGGCCAGGACGAACGGTCAGCCTCTGGTTCAATTGGACTAGATAATATGAAGCTTCAATATCCACCTACGGTTACGGTAGATTCAAAGGCTAAGGTTGAAATGACGGTTGGCAGCACGGCAGCATCGATTAGCGGAAAAGCGCTTAAGCTGGATGCGGCTCCGCTTGTGCTGGCAGGTACGACCTATGTGCCCGTTCGATTCGTATCGGATGCCATGGGCTCCAAGCTGCTGTTCGATGGAAACACAGGCCAAATTACGGTATTGCGCGGCAATAAGCTGCTCGCGATGACTATAGGTAAAAAGGATCTGATACTGAATGGTGTGCGTCAGTCCTCAGACATAGTCCCGATCGTACGTAACAATCGTACTTTAATCCCAGTCCGTTTATTCTCAGAGAAACTGGGGCTTAAAGTGGCCTACGACGCCAAGACTAAAAAGATTACCATCGATTAACGATGGACGAAATCGTTCCAATCTGTGGTATGATAGAGTAGATTAACCTTTAATAAAGAAAGGTTGCCGATCTATTGTGGACCACCTTACTGTAGATATAAATAGAGTGATTAAAAATGCAATCGAAGTCATGGAAGACAGCAAATACCAGATTTATGAAATATGTGAATCGGCGCGTACGGAGCTGGAGTCGCTTGAGCAGGAGCTAGAGGTTGTGCTTCAGGAAACGGTCAAGACGATCGACAAGGTCGATCAGCTCGAGCAGGATTATCGCCGTGCGCGTATTCGATTGACGGAAGTAAGCCGTGATTTTGTCCGCTACAAGGAAGATGATATTAAGTCGGCCTATGAGAAGGCAACACAAATTCAGTTGGATTTGATGGTGTACCGTGAGAAAGAATCCTATTTGAAGGCACGTAGGGACGATTTGCAAAAACGCGTTCGGAATGTGGAGAACTCCATTGAGCGTGCTGAAACGATTGCTTCCCAAATTAATGTGGTGCTCGAGTATTTGGCTGGTGACCTGAATCAGGTTACGAGGATATTGGAGTCCGCCAAAACCAGGCAACTACTGGGCTTGAAAATTATTCTAGCCCAGGAGGAAGAGCGCAAGCGGATCGCTAGAGAAATACATGACGGCCCCGCACAGTCTCTAGCCAATATCGTTCTTCGAACAGAAATTGCAGAACGTATGCTTATCAAGCAGGAATTTGTGATGGTACAGGAAGAATTAGTAGATTTGAAAGGGCAGGTTCGCTCCGGACTAGAGGAAATTCGCAAAATTATTTTCAATTTGCGTCCCATGGCGCTGGATGATTTGGGTCTTGTTCCGACGCTGCGCAAGTTTACGCAGGATTTTGAAGAAAAAACGAAAATACATACCGTATTCGAGTTGATTGGTAAAGAAGCCCGAATGCCCTCTGCAATGGAAGCGGCGATTTACCGCTTGGTTCAGGAAGCCTTTACCAATGCCCTAAAGCATGCGAGTGCTTCTCATGTATTGCTCGAAATCAACTATCAGCCGAGTCAAATTTCACTTATTATTCAGGACAACGGCATTGGATTTCACAGCGAGTTAATCGAGCAGGAATCTACCCGAAACGCACATTTTGGTTTGGTCGGGATGAGAGAACGTATCGAGCTGATAGAGGGAAGGATGGATATAGACTCAAATCCCGGTAGAGGGACGAAAATTATGATAGAAATACCTACTACTGCCGAATCTAGAAAGGAGTAAGATGATGATGATCCAGAAACCTGCAAGCAATGTGAATACAATCAAAATTTTACTTGCGGATGACCACCAGCTATTTCGCGAAGGACTCAAACGGATTCTGAATATGGAAGACGATCTTGAAGTCATTGGCGAGTGCGGAGACGGCATTCAAGTGATGGAGTTTTGCAATCATACGATTCCAGAAATCGTTTTGATGGATATTAATATGCCGATCGAGAACGGTGTCGTAACGACAGAGCGTCTGAAGAGCTTATTTCCTGATGTGAAGGTTATCATTCTATCTATTCATGATGATGAGAGCTATGTGTTCGAGACTCTTCGCAAAGGAGCCACTGGCTACTTGCTGAAGGATATGGAAGCGGAGTCGCTGATCAATGCGATTCGCTCTGTTGTACAAGGCCACGCTTATATCCATCCGAAAGTGACGGGCAAGCTGATTAATCAACTGCGCCGGATGACTTACCTTGATGAGATGGGAATCGTATCAGGAGCTGCAGCCGCTCAAGAGCCAGGCGTGAAGTTCGTTGCAGGTGATGAAAGCCCGCTGACTCGCCGTGAGGCTGAGGTGTTAAGACTGATGGCTGAAGGCAAAAGCAATAAGCTTATCGGAGAATTTTTGTTTATCAGCGAAAAAACGGTTAAAAACCATGTCAGCAGCATTTTGCAAAAAATGGAAGTTGACGATCGCACGCAAGCTGTTATTCAGTCGATTAAATATGGCTGGGTGACATTGTAAAGCAATTTCGCAAAAGCACTTAAGCTGGGAACGCAGCATACTGAGTTTTTGAGAGCTGTATGGTACATATAATAAAAAAGAAATCCCGCATCAGTTGATGCGGGATTTCTTTTTTACATTCACTAGAGTTTAAGCTGCCGCTGTTAAAAAATAAAATCCGAAGCTGCTTGTCGCAGCCTCGGAGAGGATAGAAGTCGTATTCGGCTAAATGGCCTTACCTTTGTTTTCTTTGCTTACGCAGCGTGAGGAATCCAGCTGATATGGCAAACGCACCTAGAAGATAGTAAGGAATTGGACTGGTATCCCCTGTTTTAGGCAGTGTGGCCAGTGGGACCTGATCGTCCTCAGAGTCAATCACGGTATCAATATCATCATCGGTTCCAGCATTGACACCGCCGATCGGAGTATCCTCATCGTCGATTTCAACGATTGTTGTTGGTTCAGCCGATGGAGGATCTGAAGGCGGAGCCGTCGGCGATGCTACAGGCGTAGTAGTAGTAGTGGTCGTTGGTGTTGGTGATGAAGTAACCGGTGGCGAAGATGGTGGTGTTGTACCTGGTGTGTTGTTAGGCGTTGAAGTAGGCGTAGACTCTGGTGTAGGTGTAGCAGATGGCGGAACTGTAGGCGTAGTCTCAGGTGATGGTGATGGTGAAGCAGATGGTGGAACTGTAGGTGTAGTCTCAGGTGACGGTGATGGTGAAGCAGATGGTGGAACTGTAGGTGTAGTCTCTGGTGATGGTGAAGGTGAAGCAGATGGTGGAACTGTAGGCGTAGTCTCTGGTGATGGTGAAGGTGAAGCAGATGGTGGAACTGTAGGCGTAGTCTCAGGTGTAGGTGAAGGAGTAGTAGATGGTGTTGGTGTTGGGCAAGTCTCTCCCGCGCTTACTAGAGTAAGCTCTTTTTCGTTGCTCCAATAGACTTTCAAAGTGTTGGAGCCTGGAACAGCATTTGTTGTAATGGTTACAGAGGTTTTTGCAGGGATGCTGCCTGTACCTGTTTGGGTGGTATCCGGAATTCCCCAAGTGTATGGAACGTCAATATTGCTTTCGTTGCTTACAATCCAAGTTCTAGATTTGTTTGGATCTGCAGAGCAAGCGGCAATTAAATTTAATTTAGGCGTGTTAATTACGATTTTTAGTGCGGATGAATCCACTGTAACCGGAATCCGTTCCTCTACGCTTAGGTCGGTGGTGAAGCCATCGAGAGTGAGCTCCTTCAGCGTATAAGTACCAATGGGAAGATTATTAAATTGCAAAACGCCATTGCTTCCAGTGACTCCGCTTTGGACGAGCTTACCGTCTTTCCAAAGTTCAAAGGTAATGCCTGCATGCGGAGCGCCTTCTGCATTGTTTAAATGTTTATTAATCACAATGCTGCCTGAGCAGGTATTCTGAAGCTTCAGCTTCCAAGCTTTGATTTTGTCTCCATGTGCGCCAGTACCTAGGTTAATGAGCAGTAAACCGCTGTATATATCCAATTGATAAGGAAGGCACTTGGGAATATTGATGGTGACGGTATGGGTTCCAGCTTTTGGGTAAATTATGGACTGCCCGTCAAAATGAGTTTGCTTGTTATAAGGGATGGTAAGATCATTAGGGCCGGCGATCCAATCGGGTGCGGCTTCATAGGAAGAGAAGCTGACTCTTACACAGTCTTGTGTGGTTTGAAACGTTGCTGTTGCGGTTCCGTCACCATTCACTACAATATTGGAATGGTTCGCAATAACAAAATCGCGGTTGGTCGAGTACTCCGAACAGCTGTTTTCTATTGGAGGTTCGGTAACGGCAGATCCACCGGTATTTAAGGCTTCTGCTGTAGCGAGAGAGCCGAGCGCCAGTGAAAACAATAACAGAAAAGCCAAGCTTAATGATATCCGCTTTTTTAAATCACGCATGATACACTCTCCTCTTAGATTAGGTGTGTGGTTCTAAGAGGGCCGGTTACACTACTCGCTCCATATAATCTAAGTGTCCAAATTGCAGATTATATATCATCGCTTCCCTGGCTGTTAAAGATATTTGATGTCCACCTTCTCCCCGTTCTATCTGCTCGCAAACGTACGGATTGCAAGGATGTAGTAAGATAATAACATATATTGTGAATTGCTCAAGGGTGTTTCTTTGTCGTAATTTGACTGTTAATTTTAAATCTATGCGGGCATTTCTCGGTGTATTCTGCACATTTTGTCGTCTTGTCCACGGATCGCGTAACCGATGGGCTCTTTGCGGCATATAGTGTCACAAAGAGGAGGTGGCCGCTATGTTTGAGCTTCTGATTTTAGTCATCGGCTGCTATGTTCTGGCTGCGTTATCCGTGCATCTGGCTTATCGCATCTGGCGGAGAAAACAGCAAAGCAGCAAGCATTATGTGCTGATTGCGGACGTTAGCCACAAAAATATCGAATGGTACGTACGCTCGTTGTTTTCTTTTTCGAAGCGGATGGGCAGGAATGTTCGTTTAACCATCGTGGATCGGGGAGTCACGGAGGAAACACGCGCGATTGTTGAACGTCTGGCGAGGGGCGGCAGAGAGGTCAATGTACATCACGAGGAGCTAATACCGGAAGCATCGAAGAAGGATGGTAAGCGCTCACAAGTAGCAGATATAGACGGGACGCAGCTGCTGTGGATGCTTCAGGCTGAAGGTATTGTTTCGCAGGCTGACCATGCGGTGCTCGTTGATTTGCAAAACCCAACGGATTTGTCGAAGATGCCATTTTAAGATATAATTTGGGTAATTCAATATTCAGGGTGAGGCACACTCCATAACGCAGGCTGCGTTGTTGGGTGTGTCTTTTTTGTTTGAAATTGTACAAAACAAAGTGCCCCTCGCTGTCTTTCGTGGTTATGGCAAGAGCTCCGATTAACTTTCTGATGTTGAAATGATGAAAGGGGAGTGAGCGTAAATGAAGGCTCAAGTATATATCGTGGAGTTAAGCGGAGCATGGGAAGCACGGCTGACGATTAATTCAGTGGTAGACAAGCATTATTGGTTAGTGGGGAGCTACGGGCATTATGGAAATTTGAATGGTAAGCTTGCCGATTCCGGTTGGATGATGAAAGAGGAGCTGCCACTTGGTGATGCCTGTCGTGTCGTTGAGCTTTGGGGCATGGCTAGTAAGAGGAGGAGCGGGAACGAACAAGGAAGTAGGCTTACTTATGCTGGTGACAAGAGTTTACTCCGAGCCGTTAAGCAGCTGCTGGCTTGCTCCGAGGAGGTGAGGCGAGAGGCTGCTCAGGTTGGCGGAACCACTAACAACAGGTGGTGGCAGCGAGGAGGGCCGCGCGATATGGAGACGAGTAGGGAGAGCTTGCTGCCATTAGGTGAGATGTGGGTGACTCAGGGGCATGAGACTAGAGGGGGAAGTGTGAGTGAGGATTATTTGGCAAGTCAATTGCCAGGAGAGGCGAGGTTAAACAGAGAGGGAACGGGAGACAAGCAGTTCGATAGGGGGAGGGAGGTCCTTGGGCTTGAAGAGCTTGCGGGATGGGCGCTGCTTGCCGCAGATGTGATGCAGGGACGTGCGCTATTGCGAAGCGAGGCGCACGCCCTGCTCCTCAGGGCGGCCGGTCCCGGCGCCGCGGCAGGCTGGAGCGGAGTGCTTCAGCTGGCCGCGCTGCTCGGGCGGGTCCGCCTCAGCGGATCGGTCGCCGCCGGTGCTGGCGGGCGATCGGACGCTTTGAGGCGCCGCAGGCGCGAGCGCAGGTGCCAGCGCTGCGGGAGCGGTGAGGCGCTGCTGCACCGCACGGCATGTGCTGCGTGCGGGCGGGAGTGCGCCTATTGTACGGCGTGCATTGGGATGGGGCGGAGCCGGGAGTGTGAGCTGCTCGCGACGGGGCATCGCAGCTTGCAATTGGAGAGCCGTCCGCCGGTGCTTCAGACCTCGGTGGAGCAGCGGCTAGCCAAGTGGGGGCTTAGCCCTGCGCAGACCGCTGCGGCGGCAACGGCACTAAGCTTTGTAGAAAAACAGGCTCCCAATCCGATGCAAACCAGCTGGGATGAAGCTGCTCCAGCAAGGGATTATCTGCTATGGGCGGTTACGGGAGCGGGAAAGACGGAAATGATATTTCCATTGGTGGAATCGGTGTTGCTGCGGGGCGGGAGAGCGCTCATTGCTACGCCACGCCGCGATGTTGTGATTGAGCTGGACCCGCGAATCCGAAAAGCTTTTCCTGATGCCTCAGTCGTTACCCTTTACGGCGGCAGCGAACAGCGCTGGGAAAGTGGGGATATTACGCTCGCTACCACTCATCAACTGCTTCGCTTTTATCGCTGCTTTGATTTGGTTATCGTAGATGAGCTCGATGCTTTTCCATTTGTGGGAGACAAAATTCTTCATTACGCAGCGGACAAGAGCTGTGCACCCGGAGCTGCAAGGCTGCTGCTATCTGCCACGCCGCCAAGCGAACTGCAGCGCGCGGCCCGGCGCGGTAAGCTCCAGCATGCGAGGGTACCGGTGCGGTATCATCGTCATCCGCTGCCCGTTCCGAAGTTATATCAAACGCCGACGGTTTTGCAAATGCTTCAGCAGCAGAAGTTGACTGTCAAACTGCAGGCGGCGATGCTGGGTTCCCTGAAACGTGGTGCCCAGCTGTTCGTATTCGTGCAGAAAATTGCCCAGACCGAGCCTATGGCGGCGATGCTGCGCAATCGATTACAGCACTCTTTTGTAGAAGCGACTTCTTCGCAGGACGCAGAGCGTACGGACAAGGTGAGGCGATTTCGCTCACGCGAAATTAGAGTGCTAGTTACGACGACAATATTAGAAAGAGGCGTCACCATTCCAAAAAGCGATGTCTATATTCTCGACGCAGATGGCGCTTTATTTGACGAGGCCTCATTAGTCCAAATGGCAGGTAGAGCTGGACGGTCGGCGGATGATCCGTTTGGGCAGGTGTATTTTTGCAGCCGGGAGCGCAACCGTGCGCAGCTCTCAGCCGTGCGTCACATCCAAACCATGAACCGCATGGCTCGCAAGCAGGGCTTCCTGCTCCCTACAAGCAAAGGAGGCTCGGCCAAATGAAAGCCTCGCCTATAAGCTGGCTTCAGCGCCTTCCGGCCGCTTTCGCCACTGCCGCGCAGCTGCTCGCTCCACGTTCAGCGGTTTGCCTGCTTTGCGGCAAACCGCATGACTCGGCTCGCAGCGCGGCCACTGCGAGCCAAGCGAAGCTGACTTCCCAGCTTCGGCAGTCCCTTTGCGGAGCGTGCCTCTCCGCAATCCCATGGCTCACCCGCATCGCATGTACTCGCTGCGGGCGAGGCATCCCTTGCGATGACTGCATCCGCAGTCCGCAGCGTGCGTTCGTCTGCAACCGCAGCGCGGTCCGCTATAACCCAGCCATGAAGGAGATGCTCGCCCTCTATAAATACCGGGGAAACGAGCAATTAGCGCCGTTGCTAGGCGATATGCTGTTTCCGGTCTTTGAAGCTATGACCGCTGAATTGCCCATGGAAGCTTGCACCGCAACTAAAAGCAAGGCAGCCAAGCGAAACCCAGCCGACTACTGGGATGCCGTCACGTACGTGCCAGTTAGCGCAGAGCGGGCGATAGAGCGGGGATTTAATCAAGCGGAGCAGTTGGCGAGCCACTTGGGTGGGCATTACCGTGTGCCTCTTGTACACCTGCTGCAGCGGGCCAGACACTCCGAGAAGCAAAGCTTCAAGTCGCGTTCGGAGAGAATGCGGGATACGAAAGCTCTTTTTAGCTTAAATGAGGTGGAGCTTGATCGTATTCGGATAATGTCCTCCGCTTCCTCGGAGAAGTCGCATAATGTTAGCGAATTCATAAGAATTCTGTTGGTTGACGATATATATACAACAGGAAGCACGGCAGAGGCTTGCGCTCAGATATTAAAACGAGAGATAGAAGCTCCTTTGAAGATCTACGTTTTAACATGGGCTCGCTCCTAGCGCATTGATGATGTAGAAGGTTAACAGATAGATAGGTAGTGAAAAAGTTAACACTATCGATTAGAATGAGAATAATAGATCACTAGTTTGAACGAAAAAGGGGGGCTCAGCGCGATGAATTTAGACAATTGTCCTCGCTGCGGAAAGCTGTTTGCCAAAAATTTTAGAGATGTGTGCCCGTCATGCCTACGTGACATTGATAAAGAGTACGAGCTTTGCGCAAATTTTTTGCGGGAATTCAAGGGTTCGATTATTACCGAGGTATCTGATGCTACTGGCGTATCTATTAAGCAGATTACTAAATTCATCCGTGAGGGTCGCATCTCCATTATGAATGCTCCGAATATGTCTTATCCTTGCGAATCCTGTGGAACGCTCATCCGTGAGCACCATTTATGTGATAATTGCCGTCACCGCATTGAGAAGGATAAGAAAAACATGTTTGAAGATTTGGCGAAGAAAGAGCAATTAAGAGGCTTCGATAAAGCAACTGGCGTATATAAAGGGCTTGACAGATATAAGGATAAATAATTGATTTTAAGCTAATATTTTCTCGACTATAAAATTTCACTTGACTGAAGCCGATAATACTTGTAAAGGTAATCGGCTTTTTTAGTTCTTGTAAATAATGAGGTGGATAAAATGAAAATAAATGAGACGAATCGTATTGGAGCGCTTAATCCATACCAGAAGCAAAACGAGATGAAAGCGAGCGGGGCAAACAAGGCTAAGCAGAAGGATGAAGTTCAAATATCGGCTGCTGCCAAGGAGATGCTGACGACGAGCAAAATAAGCGGGGCAGACAGAACGGCACATATCGAACAGTTGAAAAGCTCGGTGGCATCGGGCACATACCATGTGGAAGCCGGCAAGATCGCCGAGAAGCTGCTTCCCTACTTGAAGGAGTAGTTCTCTAAATGAATGAGTACATCCAGCAAATAATCGAGATTTTGCAAGAGCTACTAGACGAGCACCGGCAGCTGATTGAATACGGCAATGCGAAGACAACAGCAATTACCGTGAACAATGTAGAGACGATTTCGTACATTTCAAACAAGGAAAAGAAATGTCTTCAGCGCATTTTGGAGCTTGAGCAACGGCGGGTCTTTCTGATCGGAAAATATATGCTGGACCAAAAGCTGAGCAGTCATCGTTCTTTTAAAATGGAGAAGCTTATACAAGCTGTTTACCATGCCAATGAGAAGCAGCAACTACAAACTTTATGGCAAGAGTTATCGGCCGCTCTTCAGCAGCTTCAGGATATTAACGAGTTTAATCAACAGCTTGTAAGGATGACGCTGGAGCATTTGCATTTTACAGAGGATTTGCTGCTTGGACCGACAGAGGACGAAGCGACTTATCATCGGGCTGTACAAGGGATGGCTTTGAAACGTGGCAATCGCTTTAATATGAAATTGTAAGAGGAGAGTGTAGAACGATGGCATCGACATTTCATGGTTTGGAGACAGCGCGGCGGAGCCTTTTTACAACGCAATCGGCTTTAAATACGACGGGACATAACATTGCAAATGCAAACACGCTTGGATATTCAAGGCAAGTCGTGAATATGACGGCTTCCAGGCCTATAGAGGCAGTTGGCTTCTCGAAATCGACAGCAGCAGGTCAACTGGGTACAGGTGTTGAAGCATCTTCAATTACACGGATCAGAGAGAAATTTCTGGATAATCAATATCGAAATGAATATAAATCCCATGGAAATTTTACGGTACAACTCGATACACTCTCTAAATTAGAAGGAATTGTAAACGAACCCAGTGATACTGGATTAAGAACGGTGATTTCGAACTTCTGGAATTCATGGTCGGATCTTAGTAAAAACCCGGAAAATGCGGATGGCCGCAAAGTTGTTATGGAACAAACGATGGCTTTAGTAGATTCTTTTAACTACACATCCAAGCAGCTTGCTGATTTGAAAACTGATTTGACGGAGAATGCGCAAATTAATTTGAATACTGTTAATTCGATAACCACCAGTATTGCTCAGTTGAATGGTGAAATTCGTCGTGTAGAAGGCTTAGGCGATAATGCAAATGACTTGAGGGATCAGCGGGACCTCATTACGGATCAGCTTTCTGGCCTGATAAATATTCGAGTAGAAGAGGACGCAAACGGTTATAGAATCACAATGGGCGGTACTGAGCTTGTTCAAGGCACAGCAACAGCAGAATTGGATATGGCGTCGGTTACTACTGCAGTGGCTTCAGGAGATTTAAATAGTGGAGCCATTTATGGAACAATATATTCAAGAGATCACTTTGTTGATGGGTATATTAACGAATTGGATAAGCTTGTTCAAACGATGGCGAGTGGAGAATTTGAAATTACATTGCCTAAGGGTTCCGTATTGCCAGAGGGTACTGTATTGAATAATGTCACGTACACAGGAACAAATCGTACATTAGCTGACGATACGACGGTTACTGTGAAGGGTTTGAATGGATTACACCAGCTTGGCTACTCCTTGGCGGGTCAAGACGCGGGCTTACCGTTTTTCACAAATAAGGCAGGCGGAACAACGGGTCTGACCGCAGGAAATATTACGCTCAATCCAGCTATTGTTGCAAATTCCAATCTAATTGCTTCTTCCATGCGTGTGGTTACAAATGCAGACGGCTCGGAATCTGTTGTGAGTGGTAATAACTCCTTGGCGGTATTGTTCTCCCAGATGAGAGACACGCGGTTCGACTTTGACGCGGGAACTGGAGAAAATAAAAATACGGTAGATGCCTATTTTCGTTCAGTTGTTGGACAGCTTGGTGTACAAGCTGCTGAAGCGACACGCTTGCAGACGAATCAACAAATTATCGTTGACCAAGTGGAATCTCGCAGGCAATCGGTAAGCGGAGTTTCTCTAGATGAGGAAATGTCCAATATGATTAAATTCCAACATGCTTATAACGCCGCAGCTCGTAATATGACAATGATTGATGAAATATTGGATAAGGTTATTAACGGGATGGGACGAGTAGGACTATAAAAGTTGGAGGTGAAGAATAATGTCAAGTCGCGTTACGCAATCGATGATGAATACTCAACTGCTTCGTAACATTTCAAACAATATGGGACGTATGAACAATCTTCAAAATCAGCTGTCAACCGGAATGAAAATTAATAAGCCTTCAGATGACCCTGTGGGCATTACTTTTGCGCTTCGATATCGAAGTGAGCTGGACGCTAATGATCAATACACTCGAAATGTGGATGCTACCATTTCAATGCTTCAATATACAGACACGACTGTCGGCCAAGCGGGTGATATTATGCAGAGGGCAAGAGAACTGCTAGTTCAAGGAGCAAATGGAACACTCGAGCAAACTAGTCTTAGCGCGATTAAAACTGAGATTTCTCAACTGTATAATCAAATGGTTGAGATTGGAAACAGCCAGTTTAATGGAAAGCAAGTGTTTAATGGTGAATTTACAGGAGTGAAGCCTTATCCTGCAACAGCATTGGATGAAGCTGTGGATCTATCAGCAGATCCTCCTAAACTCAAGGCTTATCACACGAGCACGGATAATGGTGTTATTAAATATGAACTTTCGGCGGGAATGAGTCTGAAAATCAATACAACAGGCAATGAAGTGTTTGGTGATAATCTCTCCCCAACCGCTACCCAAGCGGAAATTGAAGCAAGTGATAATGTTTTTGTACTGCTCCAAAGGGCTCATGACATGTTGAACTCTGGTGATCAGCAAGGAATAACCGGCTTATTAAGTCAAATCGATACGCGTATGAATACGATGCTTACGAAACGTGCTGAGGTTGGGGCACGGATAAATCGAGTAGAAATTATTGAAAATCGTTTGAACGACATTGACTTGAATTTACAAACTGTTCAAGCAAAGACAGAAGATGCCGATATCACGCAAGTGATTACAAATCTTAAAACAGAGGAAAATGTATATCAAGCTTCACTATCGGTTGGAGCACAGCTTATTCGTCCGAGTCTCGTTGACTTTTTAAGATAGGACGGCGATGATATGCAGATCCCTTCTATTCAAATGCATCTTCAACATGCTGTTTTGTCAATCGATGCAGATATTGGAAAGCAACAAATAGAGCAGCCTCGACCTACTGTGGATATTGAGCAAGCTAAGTCTCAACTACAAATGTCTACTACAAGAGGACGGTTGGATATTAATCAGGATCGTGTATGGGATGCCTTGGGTTTGGGCAATAATTTAGAAACCATGAGTAAGATTTATTCAATGGCATCAGATATTGCTTTACAAGGGATTGCGCGAATTGTACAAAAAGGCGATCAAATGGCATCTATCCACTTAGGTGGAAATCCTATTGCAGAGATGGCACGAGAATGGCAACGGACATTTCCGGAATTTGATTTCCGTGGACCAGCATCATTTGATAATATAGATATGAACTATACACCAGCAGAACTTTCAATAGAAACATCACCTGGGAAAGTGAATATTAATGTACAGGTTAATAAACCTATACTTGAATATGAGCGCGGCAAGTTAGATATTTATATGAGTCAATATCCAAAGGTTGAAATTACCCCCCCGCAAATCGATCAATTGTTATAAAGAATATTTTAAAAAAACTATAGACCGTTGCGTAACACGCAGGTGGTCTATAGTT
Source organism: Paenibacillus luteus (assembly GCF_006542765.1). Lineage (GTDB taxonomy): Bacteria > Bacillota > Bacilli > Paenibacillales > Paenibacillaceae > Pristimantibacillus > Pristimantibacillus luteus. Next base: position 106,265 of record NZ_SKCD01000097.1, on the reverse strand, counting down.
TTTATTTTAATAAATTATTGATGTTTATATAAGGAGGCTTTATTATGCGAATTGAAACAGTAGCGTATCATTTTTCACAAGGTATACCTGGTTTTGAGCACTTGCAGCAATTTGTGTTTGTAGAGATTGGCGATGATCTTCCCATGAAGTTAATGAAGGCTGTTGATGATCAGGATGTTTCATTATTAGTGACAAGCCCATTTTTGTTCTACCCGGAATATGAGTGGGACTTACCGGAGTCCTCTAAGGAAGAGTTGAAGTTACAGGTAGAAGGAGATATTCAAATATGGACGATTGTAACGGTATTGGAGGACCCATCAAAAGCGACGATTAATTTGATGGCTCCAATCGTGTTAAATACAAAAAATAATCAAGGCAAACAGCTCATTCTTCATGATTCTACATACAGTCCACGCACCCCACTCATTAGAGAATAAGGAGGTTAAACGACATGCTTGTTTTATCCCGTAAAAGCAATGAGTCCATTATGATCGATGGTGGCATTGAGATCGTGGTACTTGGCGTAGAAGGCGAAAATGTGAAATTAGGCATTCGAGCGCCAAAGGAAGTTAATATTTATAGGAAAGAAATTTACCTCAGCATTCAAGAGGAAAACCGTGCAGCAGCAGCAAGCTCAATAACATTAGAGAACATGTCCAAATTATTTAAAAAATAATCTGTATTTTACCGTTTAGCTATAAAAAAATGAAAAATACAGCCGATATATATATTAGCACGATGATAGGGCGGCCGAACTATTATCGTAAGCTTCCGCAAGGATGCGGATAATCGAACCTATTTCAAGGAGGAAATAACAATGCGTATTAATCACAATATCGCGGCTCTTAATACTAGCCGTCAACTGGGAATCAACAATGGTGGAGCACAAAAATCTCTTGAAAAATTGTCTTCCGGTCTTCGTATTAACCGTGCAGGCGACGATGCAGCAGGTCTTGCTATCTCCGAAAAAATGCGTGGTCAAATCCGCGGTTTGGACATGGCTTCCAAAAACGCGCAAGACAGCATTTCATTGATCCAAACAGCTGAGGGCGCACTAAGCGAAACTCACAGCATTTTGCAACGTATGCGTGAGCTTTCTGTTCAATCGTCCAACGATACAAACACGGATTCCGATCGTAAAGAGCTTCAAGCTGAAGTTAAGCAACTGATCACTGAGCTTGACCGTATTGGTAACACTACAGAGTTCAATACAAAGAAATTGCTTGACGGCTCTGCTAAGGGTGTAACGGATGCAGTTAAAGGTACAGGATCTGTTAATAACAACTCTTCGGTTAATATTACTAAAGCAAATATTGATGCTTTTAACACAGCACTTGATACAGAATCCGGTGTAAATGGTGCCTATATGATCGTGAAAACTGCTGAAGCTACTTCCGGTACATTTACTGCAGCAGACTTTAAAATCATTGGACCAGATGGAACAGAACTTGCAGGAACTAATACTACAAAGTTGACTCTTTCGAGTAGCGGTATTGCAACAGTGAGTGGCGGCACTGGAACAACTAAAACTGCAGCAGTAACTCTAGCAGTTGGTGGCCTTGGAAACATGAAGGTTGGAGAAAGCATTACATTGGTATTCGGTAAAGCAGAAGTTGCTAGCAGTGACTTGGATAGCTCAATTATGACTCAAATTGGCGCAAACTCAGGTCAAACAGCATTCATCTCCGTTGGAGATATGCGTGCTGAAGCTATCGGTGTGAAGGATATTGATATCTCATCTAAGTTTGGCGCTGCAACAGCAATTGAAACAGTTAACAATGCGTTGACTAAAGTTTCATCGCAACGTAGCTCACTTGGTGCAATGCAAAACCGTCTTGAGCACACAATCAGCAACTTGGGTGCTGCTTCTGAGAACTTGACTGCTGCTGAGTCCCGTATCCGCGATGTAGATATGGCGAAAGAAATGATGGAGTTCACGAAGAACAACATCCTTACTCAAGCTGCACAAGCTATGCTTGCTCAAGCTAACCAACAACCACAAGGCGTTCTACAACTTCTAAGATAATTAAATTTAGTTATTTTTCAAGGAATACGCAGTAAAAACAACCTGTATAGAATTTATCTATACAGGTTGTTTGATTTAAAATAGAAAGAATAACAACTTGTTTAGTAGAATGTAAAATTCTCATATTACTAATGAATATTTATAAAATATGATAAGTCAGGTGATTGAAACAGTGAACATCTTTTGTAAAAATAAAGAAATTGTAATGTTAGAAGAATCTGTTTCTGTAGATAAAGTTATATCAGCTATTCATCAGTTAATCGTAGAAAAAGATTACATATTAACAAGTATGAATATAGATGGAATACATATTAGTGACAATTATGATGAAACAATTTTAAAAAATCTCGGAAAAATCAATTCAATTATCTTAGATGTAAGGACAAAGAAAGAATTAGAAACTGAGATGATCGTTGAGATGATACAATATTTAGAGAGAGCTCTACCAGCGATGGATATATTGATAAATAATCTATACAAATCAGGAATTGAAATAAGATGGGATCTGTTTACTGATTTTATTGAAGGTGCGAGCTGGTTAATCACAGCAATAGAATTTATAACTAGTACTGTACAATTAAGTGAAGGAAACTCATTACTTGATGTATTAAAAGAGCTAAATACAGCAGTAGAAAATCATGATTCTATTCTAATGGCAGATATTTTAATGTACGAAATTAAACCTTACTACTCAATCATATTGAAACAACTAGAAAATATAAATAATTAGAAATTGTGAGGGTAATCAATGATTGGAATCGAAAACCAAACTCTATTAAAAAAAGAATACCCAACGATTTTAAATGATTTAAATAATATTGGAGCTCAAGAGCTAAGTCTTGTGAGTCTTGTAGATACAAAAAACGGGTTGAAAACAATGGAAGTGAAAAAAAATAATACTATTTTACTTCATAGTAAATATAACCCCATGCTTGAAGTAGAAAAACTGTATGAAGATATTCGAGAAGAAATATATTCTTATGAACATATTGTATTTTTTGGGATAGGACTTGGATATCACATTGATTACTTGGTTTGTAATTATCCTAATATTACATTTAGTATATATGAGCCTAGCGCCGAAATTTTTTATCGATTTTTAGAACAGAGAAGTCTAAAAGATATTATAAGAGATTCTAGTAAAACTATAAATGTGGGTAATAATGACTTGCTTCTAGATCCATTTATAAATGATATTATTGAAAATCATGACAAGATACATTATTTTGTACTACCAAGTTACGAAAGGATATTTGAGAAAGAATTAACTGATTTTCAAATGAAAGTTAGAGATTTTTACCAATTAAAAGTGGTAAATACTGCAGCATATATGGCATATGAGAAACGGTGGACAATCAATAATTTGGTGAATCTGAAGACTACGCTTCAGACCTCTAATTTTTTGCAGGATTATAAAGAAATATTTCTAAAAAAACCAGTAATAATTGTGTCTGCAGGTCCCTCATTAGATGAAGAACTTATTAATCTTCATTATATTAAAAAGAATAATTTAGCGTATATATTTGCGGTGGGATCAGCTATTAAAACGTTAATTAAGAATAAAATTATTCCGAATGGAGTTTTTACGTACGATCCCAAGGGGACTAATGAATTGGTCTTTCAAGAGTTACATTTGTCAGATATTGATTCTATACCAATGATTTATGGAACTAATGTAGGATATGAAACTATAAAAAAATATAGAGGGCCTAAGGTTCACTTTTTTACTGAACACGATAAATTCTCAACTTATTTCATGGAAAGACAAAGAAACGAAACATTTGAGTATGTTCGCGATAATTTATCGATTGCAATAGTGGCATATAATTTATTGGCTGAATTAGACTGCTCATTAATTATACTGGTAGGACAAAATTTAGCCTATAGGAATAAAGAGTTTCATGCGCAAGATATTATCTATGGGGATGTTAGAAAAACTATAGATTCTGAGCAAACATTAATTGAAATAAAGAGTACTGAAGGTAGTACTGTATATACAAATTTAATGCTAAACCAAATGAGAATACAGCTTGAATACATGATTAAGGCCTATCCTAATATAAATACAATTAATACAACTAAACAAGGGGCAAAAATTGAAGGAACGGTAGAAGAGAGTTTAAACGAAGTTATTAATAAATATCTTAAATCTAAAATTGTTCAGGAAAACTGGTATAAAGGAACAAAAAATAAGTACTCAAAGAGCATTTACAATAAAAGTTTGAAAAATGTTTCAGAATCCCATTATTATTCAATTGCTATTATTCAAAATTTGAATTATGTTTTAGATAAATTGTACAAGCAATTGTCTCAGCGAGACTCTATAGAGCTAGATCAAATAAAAAAAATGATAATAATTTATAACGAGTTAATAAATCAATCATTCTATATTGACTTTATTTCACCAATGTTGAGAACACAGGTTTATTATTTGAACAAGTATGAAAACAGAATAAACAATAAAAGTATAACACAAATGGAGATTGAAAATCTAATTTATAAAATGAGGGAATTTATAAAGGATGGCACAGAGCTGTCATCTAGTGTACATTCGTACCTAAGAGAGATTAAAAAACAAATAGAGGAAGAGAATGAGAATTTTATTGAATATAAAGCAAATGATGGGGTTTTCAATTATGTAGGAGATTGGAATGTAAACAGCTATTTATCTAACATATGGGGAACTATTCATCGAGAACTTCGAGTATGTGTATCAACCAATAGTTGTAACAGAATAGAGTTTAGCTTTTTTGGGAAGAAGATAAGAATTGTAGGTGGTATTAGTCAACATACAACTAAAAGAATTAAAATAAATATTGATTCAAATGAAAACATAATTAATATTCCTGATTTTAAGACTTTGTTAAATGGAGAGATTATCTTTGAGGCGGAGCTAAGTGAAGAACTCCATACTATATTAATAGAAACAATCGATAATGATGTTTTTTTCTTCGAAGGAATCCAGATTGAATAATATATTATAATAATAAGGCAGTGGTATTAGTGAAGAATATTGTTAGGGCTTATCATGTGAAAGAAGTTTCTCACATTAAAGATCTTGATATTGGAAAAAAAATAAGATGTCATTACGCTTCTGGTAGTAAAAAAGTGGGTTTGTTTTCCCGATTAGGGTTGCAAACTTCTACATTTATAAACGAAGCACAAACAGTTATGCCTGAAGGAGACTTTTATTTCATTTGTGTTAAGAGAGATGATAAAGAAATATTTTTAATTGCAGACCGGGTGATTCAAACTTACATCTCTGCTAAAACAATTATGAATTTTCTACATCAAAATCAGAAAGAGAAAAAAATATCTTTTGAAAACTATGATAACGAATTTTATCTCAGCATACCAACAGGTGGAATTACAAGTAATGACAAAGCTAATGATTGGGATGCCTACATCATGGATGGAATTAGAAATAAATCGCATTTATTTTCTAAAAAAGACTGGTTCTTAGAAGGTCCTGCTGCAACTTGGACTAAAGATAAGCCGGAAAAGGTTGCGAATTTTGAAAATCTTCAGGTTGTTCGAGGTATAGGCGTATATAGGAAAAAAGTTTCAGGGGAGAATGATAACCAATATACATATGGTACTTATACAAATGAAAATGAAGCAACAGGTTTTCGCCCAGTTATAAAAGTGTATATCAATCAAGAGGTGAAATAGTAGTGAAAGCCTCAATAAGAGAATACTATAAAAATGATAAAAAAATAATTGTATGGGGTAGTGGCTCTGGTTATTTAAAATGGAGCCAACAAATTGATTTTCATGCAAGTTACATTATAGATAATAATAAAGAGAGATGGAACGAAGAAGTAAATGGAGTGAAAATTAAGTCACCAGATGTACTGAACTATGAAGAGAAAGAAAAAACAGTTATATTTGTGTTGTCTTACTTCTTTGAAGAAATAAGTAAACAATTATTGAAGTTAGGTTTTAAAGATAAGAATATAGTTTCTTTGAAGATGCTTGAAAGGAAAATAAACCATGAAACTAGGCTTTTAAGAAGAGTAGAGTTTTTATCAGAAACTTCACTTTCTATGCAAGAGTTTATTGAGGGTATTATCGAGGGAATAAGTGGAATTAAGTATAGAGAGGTCGAACTGGTCCCGGTGCTATTGCCATATATAGCATTATTGACAAGTTACTTGTACGAAGAAGATGTATATAAAAATTTATTTCCAATTCCTTTAAAACGAGAATATCATATGAAAGGTGCAGCATCAATTTTAATTAGCTATGTTTGGCATAAAGATCATAGGCCAGATCATTATGAACTAATGAAAGAAACTCTGAAAGAACTTCCTGCTAGTTCATATATGGAAATGGAACTTAAATCGTACTATGATGATAGAAAATATACTAGTCAAGAAACATTTGAGTATACTGCAAGTAAACTAGAATTCAAAGCTTTGGTTAAAAAGCTTAGTCTCGTATTAAATGAAAAAAAATTTTGTTTGTCAAGTATTGAAATCGAATGGTTAATTCATTTCACGGTGTATTTCTTACATTTTATTGATTTTTCACACGTACTATTGAGTAAATATCCAATAAAAAAATATGTTACTGCGTTTTCAAATAATTCTGAGGAGAATATTATTGTTCAAGTAGCAAAAGGGAAAGGTGTGAAAACATTAGGATTACAACACGGTACTTTTGGAAGAAAACATGAGTATAATAGCGTTCCGTTCAGCCATGTATACAAATATCCAACTGTAGATAAAATGCTTGTATGGGGAGTACATCAAGCCGAAATTTTAAATGAAATTAAATTAGATAATAGTGAAATATTAGTGATAGGTCAAGCTAAATATAACTTAACTGATGTTGAAAGGGAGGGGTTGTTGACTCATAGAAAAAAGTTTGTTAAAAATAAGACCTTTTTGATAGCTTTTATGGGTCCAGGTAATAGGGAGAAAGAAATAAATCAAGATATATTAACATTCAGTGATCGATTATGTGAGGAATTTGGTTGGAAATATTTACTAAAGGTGCACCCTGGAAATAATATTAGCTTGTCAGAACTACAATACAATCATAATAATTGTGAAGAGATAATTACAACTCATACTAATATTAGAGGATTACTTAAAAACATTGATTTTATTATAACTTCAAGTAGTGTAATAATTTACGAAGCTATTTATGAATATATCCCTGCACTCGTGTATGATTACCATCCAGCTGTAAATTCAATTTGCGGAGGATTATCAACAATTTTTAATGATTATAATGAATTAAATCATATCTGTACTAGACTGCTATTACAAGAGGAATATGAAAAATTAAAAGTTGAGTATAAACATTTTGGTAATAAAATATTTCAAACAGATTATAAAAGACCTACTGAAAAATACAAAAATATAATACAAAATAATTAAGTGTGAGGAGAGTAATAATGATTTCTATGCCGGATTTCTCAAAATCATTTGAATATGAGAACAATTTCTATTTATCATGCGATATTACAAGAATGAGCAAGATGATGGCACACTATGAGTTGTATAAAATGGTTGTAGATCTTCCTGGTGCATTAGTTGAGTGTGGTGTATTTAAAGGTGCATCGTTTTCAAGATTTGCGATGTTTAGAGAGTTACTTAACAGCCCATTTGCAAAGAAAATGATTGCTTTCGATATTTTTGGGGAGTTTCCTGAGACAAAATACGATGATGATATAGTTATGAGGCAAAAATTTATCAATGAAGCTGGAGCGATAAGTATTTCTGATGATCAATTATTTGAAGTGTTGAAAAATAAGAGGGTAGAACGCAATGTTGATCTTGTTAAAGGAGATATAACATTGACAGTCCCAGAATACTTAGAAAAACACCCGGAATTGAAGATTTCTCTGTTAAACCTAGATACTGATATATATGAGCCAGCAGTAACCATATTAGAAAACTTTTATCCAAGGTTAGTAAAAGGTGGAGTTTTGATACTTGATGATTATGGAACTTTTCCTGGAGAAACAAAAGCAGTAGATGACTATTTTGAAAATAAAGATGTGATAATTAAAAAATTTCCATATGCAATGAGTCCATCTTTTATTATAAAGCAATAATTCTAGATATAGAGGAGACGGAAAATGAGAATTAGTAATAGAGATATAGGAGTAAATTATCCCCCATTGGTTATAGCGGAAATTGGAATTAATCATGAAGGTAGTATTGAGAAAGCTAAGAGAATGGTTTTAGATGCATACCATGCAGGTGCAGAGTGTGTTAAATTTCAATCACACATTATTGAAGACGAAATGATACCTAACAACGTTATACCAGGAAACGCAGATGAGTCAATCTGGGACATCATGAAACGATGTGCTTTGACTATAGAAGAAGATTATGAAATAAAAAAAATGGTCGATGATTTAGGAATGATATATTTAAGCACTCCTTTTTCTCGCGCAGCTGCGTATCACCTTGAAAAAATGGATGTTAAAGCATATAAAATAGGATCGGGCGAATGTAATAATTATCCTTTAATAGAAGTCATTGCATCATTCGGCAAGCCTATAATTTTAAGTACAGGAATGAATGACATAGCGAGTATAAAACCGGCGGTTGAGATTCTAGAGAGGTATAACGTTTCTTATGCTTTATTGCATTGTGTTTCAATTTATCCGACCCCATATGAATTTGTAAGCCTAGGGGCAATAAATGACCTGAAAAACTCTTTTCCAAATTCAATTGTGGGCTTAAGTGATCATTCTTATGGTAATTATACATGTTATGCGGCTTCAGCATTAGGTGCTAGTATTTTAGAGAAACATTTTACGTCAGATAAATCCTGGCCAGGACCTGATGTATCTATATCAATTGATCCAAAGGAACTAAAAGAATTAATCAATGGTACAAATGCAATACACGCTGCACTTGGAGGAACTAAAAGTATTCTTCCTGAAGAAAAGCCAACAATTGATTTTGCTTATGCTTGTGTCGTTGCTACTAAGAATATTCAAGTTGGTGAGATGCTTACAAGTGATAATATATGGGTTAAAAGACCAGGAACTGGTGAGATAAAAGCTAAAGATTATAATAAATTGCTAAATAAATCTGCAAAAACGTCCATTGAAATAAATACTCAACTCAAATGGGATATGATTAAGTAATGAGAAAAATTGTGTTTATTACGGGTACTCGTGCAGATTTCGGGAAATTAAAGCCATTGATTACGATACTTGAAGAGAAAGAAGATTTTCAAATCCATGTTTTTGTTACAGGTATGCACTTACTATCTAAATATGGTTCTACTGTTAAGGAGGTAGAGAGAACAGTAAGTGCAACAATCTACAAATACATCAATCAAACAAGCAATACATCGATGGATATTGCACTATCCAATACTATCGTTGGATTTAGTAACTATGTACATGAGCTTCGGCCTGATTTAATTGTTGTCCATGGAGATAGAATTGAGCCATTTGCTGCCGCTATCGTAGGGTCATTAAATAATATCCTTGTTGCTCATGTTGAAGGTGGAGAGATATCTGGAACTATTGATGAACTGATTAGACATGCCATTTCTAAATTATCACATGTACACTTTGTTTCAAATGATGAAGCAAAAAAACGACTATTATCTATGGGAGAAGAGTTAACTTCAATATTTGTTATTGGGTCACCAGATATTGAAATTATGAGATCTCAAAATCTACCCAAAATAGTTGACGTGAAGGAAAGATATAATATTGAGTTTGATCGCTATGGAATCTTATTATATCATCCTGTAACTACTGAATTATCACAATTGCGTCGTTGCATAAAAGAAACTGTTGATGCAATGATAGCTTCAGAATATAATTTTGTTGTAATTTATCCGAATAATGATAAAGGCTCAGATATCATTCTAAATGAGTACTCGCGCTTACGTAAAAATAAGCGGTTCAAGATTTTACCTTCAATGAGATTTGAGTTTTTTTTATCGTTATTAAAAAATGCGAATTTTATTTTAGGAAATTCCAGCGCTGGTATACGAGAAGCGGAAGTGTACGGGACCCCAACTATCAATTTGGGTAATAGACAGAAAAATCGTTCACTTAATCAAGATATTATACATGTTTCTGAACAAAAAGATTTAATTTTGAGTGCATTTGAACAAGTTGAAAACCTGATTTTTGAACCAAAAAGTTTTTTTGATATAGAAGAAAAGAGCTCAGAAGTGTTTTTAAAAACAATCCAATCTGCAGAGATTTGGAAAATACCATATCAAAAGCAATTTATTGACTCTTAAGTGTGAATAGGTGAAATAATGTATAACAATACTAAAATATTGGCTATAATACCTGCTCGTGGTGGTTCTAAAGGAATAAAGAAGAAAAATATAAAGTTATTATATGATAAGCCTTTAATAGCATGGACAATAGAGGAAGCGCAGAAATCAAATTATATTGACCATCTAATTGTTTCTACTGATGACTATGAAATTGCTGAGGTAGCTGAAAAATATGGTGCAAAAATACCATTTATTAGACCTATGGCATTGGCTGCTGATGATACTCCTGGAGTCCTTCCTGTATTGCATGCTATAAAAGAGATACCTGGTTATGATTATGTTATCCTATTGCAACCTACTTCTCCACTTAGAAGGGTACAAGATATTGATCAGGCATTAAAGCAAGCTATCGATAATAAAAATAAAATTATGGTTTCAGTTTCGCTAGCAAGTAAAAGTCCATATTGGATGTATAAAATAAATGAAGAAAAGCAACTAGTGCCATTGTTTTCAGAAACACATTATTTAAGAAGACAGGATATCCCGCCGACATACGAAACAAATGGCGCCATATATATATCAAGCATAGAATGGTTAAATGACAATAAAACTTTTATAGGACCAGAAACGATAGGATATGTAATGACACAAGAGGACTCGCATGACATAGATTCAAATATTGATTTTTATATCTGTGAAAAAATTATGAAGAGCAGAGAACGTAGTGAGTAACTAGATATGAAAAATAATATTAGTTTATTTGAAAGGTGAGGGATATCATGAACAAAATTATTATTCTTGGTGATTCCCTTGCGTTACCGAGACCGATTCGTTTTCGAGATTATAATCCTGATGAGAGTTTGGAATTAGAAATTGAATTCGAAGACACATACGGGTATTTATTACAAATGAGATATAAAGAGAGTGCTTACGTCATTAATCGCGCAGTGAGATCGTCCACTATTAAATTGATATATGAAAGAGATAAGTTGGATCATATTTTTCTTCTTAAACCGAATGTTATTATTCTTCACATCGGAATCGTTGATCTTTGGCCAAGAGAGACACTGGAATTTAGAAGTTATTTAAATATTGAAGAATTTGCATACTATTATAGAATGGTATTCGAATCAATTGAAAAATTGACCGATGTAAAGGTTATATGTATTGGGATAAGTCCAACATCAACAAAGATGGATGAGAAATTCATAGATTTGTTGAGTAAAATTAATGACTATAACGAAGTTATAAAAAGCATGTGTTTAAAAAAAGGACATGACTATCTAGATATGACAAAGTTTATCAATCAAGATAATTTATACGAATATATATTATCAGATGACCATCACTTGAATAAATCAGGTAATATGCTTGTATATAATGAAATAGTTAAATTTATTGAAAATAAATAAACAGTTGCTCTCATATAGCAATAGGTTAGTTTATAAGGAAGGTATTTTATGAATGTATGTGTAATTGGTGCGGGTGAATTAGGAAGTAGGCATGTTCAAGCCATTGGAAAGGTCAAGCAACCATTAAATATATTTATTGTTGATCCTAATAGTAGATCTTTAAATATGGCAAAAACACGGTTTGAGGAATCTACAAATGGTATTCATCAACTATATTTACTACAAACGCTCGATCAATTACCAAAAAGCATTTATTTTTTAGTGGTTTCAACAAATTCATTGGTGCGATATGAAATTATAAACTACTTATTTGAAAATGATTTTCAAATTGAGTATTTAATGATGGAAAAATTTCTTTTTCCATCATTATTGGAATTTGATAACGCGGCTGTTTTATTTGAAAATCAAGAAACAAAGGTATTTGTAAACTGTGGAAGAAGAATCATAGACTTCTATCAGGAGATAAAGTCTCTTTTTCAAAATGCAGAATCAATTCATTTTAAAGTTGAAGGATGGAATCTAGGGATTGGATGTAATGGAATTCATTTTTTAGATTGGTTTTCTTATATGGTCAATGATAAAGCCATATCAATTTCAAGCAGCTTAGATAATGAAATTTTACAAAGTAAACGTAGCGGCTTTATTGAGTTCACTGGAGAATTATTTGGTTTCACTGAAACTGGGGATCAATTTTCACTCATATCTTATTCAGAAAATGAGTTAAGAAGTCCAACTCTTATTGAAATTAGCAGTAGTCAAGTGAAATGTGTGATAAATGAAAGTGAATTTGAAGCATCGGTTATGAAGTCTTCCGATAACTGGAATGTTGAGAAATACTCATATAGAATTCCCTTTCAAAGTGAAATGACTAATGAGCTAATAGAAAGCACATTAGAAAATAAGAGCATTGGGTTACCGGATTATGATAAATCAATGATATTGCATAAACAGCTTTTGAAAGAATTTTTGGACCATTTGGTAACTATTACTGGAAAAGAGTTGAGCCAATGTATGATTACTTAACTTCATCTTCAGTCCTTATTGTAGGTACAGGGAAAATGGCCGAAGAATATGCAAAAGTACTAATCAATCAACAAGCTCAATTCCAGGTAGTTGGTAGAAGTGAAAAATCTTGTAACGTTTTCTTTGAAAATGTTGGGATAAAGCCCTACAGTGGTGGAATTGCAAGTAGCATTGCAAAAATCAGTAAATTAGAAATAGCTATTGTAGCAGTTAGTATGGAAGAGCTATATAGTGTGACATGTATATTATTGGAAAACGATTTTAAAAGAATTCTAGTTGAAAAGCCTGCTGCTATGACCAGTGAGGAATTAGAAACTTTGACACAATTAGCTCTCAAAAGAAATGCAAGTATTTTCGTAGCTTATAATCGTCGTTTCTACCAATCAGTGCAACAATTGAAAACTTTAATAGAAGATGAAGGGCTATTATCTTTTCATTTTGAGTTCACTGAGTGGAGTCACCAAATTAAGCATTTGAAAAAACCAGCTTCTGTTTTGCAAAACTGGTTTTTTGGAAACTCAACTCATGTAATAGATTTGGCCTTTTTTTTAGGTGGTACTCCAAAGGAACTAGCAAGTTTCGTTTCAGGAGCATTAGACTGGCATTCAAGTGCTGCTAGATTTACTGGTGCGGGAATAACTAATGAAGGAATTGTTTTTTCATATTTCGCAGATTGGAATGCACCAGGAAGATGGGGAATAGAACTATGTACCAATAAAACTCGTTATATATTAAGGCCGTTAGAAGAAGTTTGGTATCAAGAAATTGGATCAACTCAAATTAATCCTTTAAGTATCAATAATGGAATTGATAAGAAATTCAAGCCAGGTCTTTGGTTTCAGACGAACGCGTTTCTGAATAATTGTACAGAGCATCTGTTAGGAATTGAAAATCATATTCAAATGACTAAGAAATGGTATTCAAAAATACTACAAGTAGAAATATAATTCTCTGTTACGGAAAGTGTGGGAACAGCTGCGCATGCAAATTAGTTTCTTTAAAGAAAGTAATATAGATGAATTGAAACTAGCAATTAATGATATTTGGGCAAAGAACCATATATTAAGTAAAGAAGATAGATTAATAGAACATATGTTTAAAAAATCACCTGCCCATAATAAAATTTGTGGAAAAAATGAAGTTAGTTTTTTAGGAGCATGGGATAATGGGAAAATAATAGGGCTTTTAGGTGTATTATTTCTTGAAGTAAATGTGCGAGGTGAAAAGGAACTCGGTGCTTGTTTAACAAATTGGATCGTTATTCCTGAATACCGTAATACTGGTGCGGGAATGGCTTTATTAGATAAAGTTATAGAATCAAATCCAAGCATGATATTATCCTTAGGAATCAATCGTTCGGTAGCAAAACTATATCAACTTATGAAATGGAAAGTTTTCCAAAATGTACCTCGTTGGATTGGGCTGGTTGATAGAAACAAAACTTTGGAGATGTTTAACGTAAACGCGGAAGCATTAAAATTATTCAATGAGATAACGTCTAATAATAAAGAAGGAAACATTCGAATAAGTAATAAATTAGATAAAGACAAATGGAACGACTTTTACTGGAATGGAATTGCAAAAAAAACACTAGGATTTGCACGAGATTTTGATTTTTTGAACTGGAGATATCTAGATCATCCATATTTCAATTATGAAATCATCATCTGTGAAAGCATCATTGGACAATATCTAGGTTTGGCTGTAGTAAGAAAGGAAAAAATAGAGAGCTCAAATTTGACAGTTGGCAGGATTGTTGAGTTTATTGCTGAAGATCAAGTAGCTTCTATCCTTCTAGCTAATAAAATCGCTGAGTTTTGTTCGGATGTATTATTTATCGACTTTTATTGTTTTTCTGCTGAAACTGCAAAAGGTTTGGAATCGATAGGTTTTAAAAAAGAAATGAAGCAGCCTGTTCTACCAACGAACTTTCAACCTGTTGATTACAAGGTCAATAATATGATGGCATCAGTGTATTTAAAACCATCATTATTAAATAATGTAGATATACTGTGCGATCAAGCATGGTATGTAACAAAGGGTGATTCTGATCAAGACAGGCCGAACTAGGGGGAGGTGAATGAATTGGATATCGCAATTATGTATCATTACATTTGTGATCGTAAATGGAATGGAATAGTACCATTAACTCCAAATGAATTTAAAGAACAAATTGAATTTATTGCAACAAAATACGATATTGTTAGTTTAGACGACCTGCATAAACCAAAGAAACTAAAACCCCGATGTGTATTGACATTCGATGATGGGACAAAAGATCAATATGAAAATGCTTTTGCATTTCTAAAGCAAAAGGGACTTCCAGGCTATTTCACAGTTATGTCAGGTCCATTGCAGAAAATGAGAATCCCCACATTCCATCTAGTTCATGCTATCCTATCCTTTTATTCTGATAAGGAGATATGGGAAGATATTAATACAGAGTTTGTTTTACCAGATATAAAAGAGAGAAGTAACCAGTATTATTCTTATGAAAAAAATGAATTTCGTAGATACAATAAATATATATTCAATTTCTTTCTCGGGGAACAGGATAGTAGAAATTATTTATTACAGAAACTGCTTGAGAACTATGAGAGTGAACAAAAATTTATTCAAGAATACTATATAAGTATAAACGAGTGGGTAGAAATGAGTAAAGCTGGTATGACCTTAGGTGTTCATTGCGTAGACCATTTACCATATAATGAAGATCCTGAGGCGTTTTATAGTAACGAGATTGCTCCGTGCGTTTCATTTATTGAAAAAAGCATAAACATTAAAACAGAATGGTATACTCCAGCATTTGGCGGAGGAGAGAAATCTAAACAAATGATTAATGAGTTAGAACCAATACTGAAAGAAAATGGGTTTAAAGGAGGATTCACCACATCAATTGGTCTGAATCAAGGCTTAAATAACTTTTGGCTTAACCGCTATGATTGTATGGATATATTCCCGTTGAAAAAATAGGCGAAATAGACAGTTTTATAGCTCATGAGAGGAGATAATAATATGAAGAATAAGTTATTGGATATAATTAATGAAATGATGGAGGAAGCAGGTACTTCTACAATTGAAGAGTTAAAAGAAGAAATGAGTCTTCGCGACGATTTAAAAATGGATTCATTAATGCTTGCAGAATTAACAGTGCGCATTGAAGATGAATTTGAAGTGGATTTATTTGAGGACGGTATTGTTCGTACAGTTGCTGAAGTATTAGCAAAGATAGAAAGAAGTTAAATTATGGAAAAATTATTCTTAGCGTGCGGTCTAAAAGAGTATTCTTATTCTGATTTAATTAATGATTTGAATAATATGATTAGCTATTCACCGTATATTTATGTTCAAGAAAACGATCCTTATGAAATATTTCTTAGAATTATTCATAGTATTCTATACCAACAGTCAACTGTGATATTAGATGGAGACTTTTCTAAATACGAGTTAGAACGATTAGGCTTAAATCTAATTGAAGTGACTAAAACATATACTATTGATAATGTTAAAGTATATAGAAGTATGCATGAAGTAAATGAAGAAATAAAAAACAAAGTTGATTGGAATGTTGCTCTATATACATCGGGTACGACGGGTAAACCTAAAAAAATAACTCACAAATTCGATACAATCACAAGATTTGTTAAACAAGGTGAAAAGTACGAAAAAGACGTATGGGCTATGTGTTATAATACGACGCACATAGCAGGTATTCAAGTGTTTTTTCAAAGCCTATTTAATAAAAATAGCTTAATATATGCGTTTAACTTAGGCCAAATTGATTTGGAAAAGTTAATTGTGAAATATGGAATTACTAGTATTTCTGCAACCCCTACATATTATCGAATGGTGTTATCGAATTTCAAAGAGATTCATGAAAATGTGAAAAATATAACTTTTGGCGGTGAAAAGTTCGATCAAAGTCTAAAGATTTCTATTGATCAATTATTTCCTAACGCTAAAGTAACAAATGTGTATGCTACAACAGAAGGTGGCAGCCTATTCTCTTCCCGAGGAGAAGATTTTATTGTTAATTCAAATATTTCTCAACTTATTCGAATAAATGAATTAAATGAACTTTGGCTTCATAAATCGTTGCTTGGTCAATCAGATCATATTCATCTAGACGGAGATTGGTATAATACTGGAGACCTTGTTGAACGAGTGACGGAAGAATTATTTAGGTTTGTTTCGCGTGGTAATGAAATGATAAATGTAGGTGGATACAAAGTTAATCCAATTGATGTTGAGGCTGTTATAATGCAAGTGCCTGGTGTGCTTGATTGTTTAGTTATGGGAAGAGAGAATAAGATTACAGGTCAATTGATTGTTGTTAATGTTGTCAAGGAGAAGTTAGTGGACGATAAAATTTTAAAACAGTTAATAAAAGCACATGCATCAGAGCATCTACAGGAATGGAAAGTACCAAGATTAATTAATTTTGTGGAAGAAATTAAGACGACTCGCACAGGGAAGAAGGCAAGAATATGCAGTGGATTATTGTCACAGGGGACTCCAGAGGATTAGGCAAAGAGATTACACTTCAGATTTTGTCGGAAACACAATACGGTGTAATCGGAATAAGCCGTTCAGATGTGAACGAAACAAGTGATATAATCTCAAATTACCCAGGTAGGTATATTCATTTAGTTTATGATTTAGCAAATTCAAAAGAAATTAAAAATCTATATATAAATCAAATAAAAAAAATTGGACCCATATACGGTTTAGTGAATAATTCGGCGTTTGCATATGATGATATTGTATCAAATTTAAATAATAAACTCTTAGATCAAATGTTTCAGGTAAATGTGTATTCACCTATGAACTTAACTAAATATGTTATACGAGATATGTTACTGAATAAGGTGCAAGGATCAATTGTTCACATTTCGTCAGTTAGTGCACATACTGGCTATAAAGGGCTCAGCATGTATGCAGCAACAAAAGGAGCTTTAGAGGCTTTCTCGATAAATGTCGCAAGAGAATGGGGAGAGAAGGGGATTCGATCTAATTGTATCGTTCCTGGGTTTATGGAAACAACTATGAATGCATCTTTGAACTTGGAACAAAAACAGCGTATCTATAGAAGAACTTCCATGAAAAAAGAAACAAGTGTAAATAGTGTAGCAAGTACTGCATTATTTTTATTATTAGAACAATCTGTTTCCATTACAGGTACGGTCATACATGTAGATAATGGAACACTCTGATTTATTTACTGTGTTAAGCTGCGTCTCTTAGGCACAGTTATATTCTAAATTGAATATCTTAAACTTTTATCGGATTTTTGTTAGTAAATATTATCGGCATTTGTAAGTGTTAGGGAGGCGGATACTATGCATTTAACAACCGTAATAGAAAAACTAATTGACATAGAACCATTAACTAAAAATAAAAAAATCGTTCTCTTTGGTAGTGGTAAAGGAGGGAGACTAGTTTTAGCTGGTCTAAGGATTCTATCGTTAGAGGTAAACTATTTTACGGATAATAATTCTGAGAATATAGATGCAACATTGTTTGGTATTAATATAAGACAACCAAGTGTATTATCCATGGAGAATAAAAAGGATGTAGTAATTATTATATCAAGTGCATTTTATAATGAAATTGCATCTCAATTAAACGAAATGGGATTCGAAGAAGACCTAAATTATATTTCTTTATTTAAAACGCCTATTATAAATGTAAAAGAAGAGCCCACAATTAATATTAAAGCTAGACATAACAGAGATATAAACGGAGTATTTGTCGGGAAATATAGTTACGGGGTGGAGAAATACTGCTATCCTGTACCACATATCGAAAGTGTAGGAGCGTTTTGTTCCGTTAATTATACTGCGATGATAGGCTTGCATAATCATCCAACTGAACAAATTACAACACATCCTTTTATTTATTATCCATATAGTCATTTAGG
Organism: Paenibacillus luteus; assembly: GCF_006542765.1. Classification (GTDB taxonomy): domain Bacteria; phylum Bacillota; class Bacilli; order Paenibacillales; family Paenibacillaceae; genus Pristimantibacillus; species Pristimantibacillus luteus. Next base: position 87,667 of record NZ_SKCD01000097.1, on the reverse strand, counting down.
GGGGAATGAACTTATTCCAAATGATTTATTCACTAACAAGGATATAGAACTTCTCCGACAAGACGAAGTCACTAAAAATGATAAAGTTGTTTTGGGAAATGATGTATGGATAGCAGCAGGAACTATTATTTTGCCAGGAATAAAAATTGGGAATGGAGCAATAATAGCGGCGGGAGCTGTTGTTACTAAGGATGTACCAGATTATGCTGTTGTGGCAGGAGTACCGGCTAAAATTATAAAATTCCGTTTTAACGAAAAAGAGATCCAAATACTAAACAAAGTGAAATGGTGGGACTGGGAGGACGATAAAATTGTTGAGATGGCTAGATATTTAAAAGATGTGAGCTTATTTTTTGAATATTTTTCTGATGAAAGCAACTTATAGAAATATAAAAACTAAATTTTATGATTGTTTGGATAATTGTTAGCAAAAATATAGTTTTCAATCCGTTCTGAAATACCTGAAAATTGTGACAACTCAACTTTATTGTTTAAATGATATCAGGTCTGTTGATTTACCACTAAATGGTAGAAAAAGAGTCGTCAACTCGGTAAAATGTTTGTACCCCTACAAACCAACCGAAAGGTGACGACTCCATGAGAAAGTCTATCACGATTCCATCCATCCTTCAATCCATACTAACACCTGAAGAAGTCGCACTCGTCGTTCAAGCCGTCGGTTACGTGGATACAGCTCGAAAGTTCACAGTGTATCATTTGTTACAATATTGGTGTGCTGCAGCAAGTGAAGAATGGCCCGGTTATCGTTTCGGTGCGGATCGTGCCTCCCGTATCGGCTTGCCCGAAGTTCACTATTCCTCCTTTTCAGGCAAAGCAGCTGATGTACCGTTTACGGTATTTAAGGCACTTTTTCATCTGCTTATCCGCAAATGCAATCGGGAAACGAGGCGGAAGTTAGCTTTTCCTAAAGAATTATTACTCATTGACTCCACTACTATGACTGTGGGGAAAACACGGTTGCCTTGGGCTCCATACCACGGAGAATGTTCTGCTGTGAAGTTACATGTAGCCTTACAGGACCGAAACATGCAGCCACTTAAAGTTACGGAAACGGTTGGCTCCAAGCATGATGGACCGATAAGTGAATCGTTAGAAAGCATCGATTTTATTATGGTTATGGATCGCGCTTACGGTAAATTGGAGCGTTTGGATCGCTATAAAAAAGATGGACAATCCTTCGTCATTCGACTTCGTGACAATGTACATCTTGAAAAACCACGAGCCTTACGACGTCAAGTTTTCAACGATTCTTCTGTAATTCGGGATATCACCTGTCAACTCGGTACATCTCAGTGTCGTTCTGAGATGCGTCACCGTGTGGTCATCTTTCGTGATTTTGAAGGTAGAGAAATTCGTGTCGTTACAGATTTAATAGGAATAACGGCGGAGCAAGTCGCCCTGATTTACAAAGCCCGTTGGCAAATAGAGGTTTTCTTTCGTTGGATCAAGCAACATTTAAATATCCCGACATTATTTGGTACGACAGAGAATGCCGTCTATGGTCAACTTTTCTCCGCATTGCTCGTCTTTGTGTTGCTCAAATGGCTGTTTGATGGCGCGAAGCACACGTTGCCCCGACATGCGGAGCTTTCTTTTGTTCGATTTACTCGGTTGCTGCTTCTGGATGGCTTACCTGTCGAATGGATGTTGCGCATATATCGCATGATTAATTATAAGTACGGGCATCTTCCAGTTACATATTCTGGTTAATCAACAGGCGTGAAATGATATCTAAGTATTAAATGAAAATAATTGGTACGTTTAAGAGTTTACATAATATAAACATCTTTGTTTTTTTGAGAACCTACCAAAAAAGAAACAAAGGTGTTTGTTTTTTAGATCAATTTTTTCATAGTGCAATGATTTTACTTTTAATTATGAAAACTATATATAATTTTAAAAGTATGTTTATATAATGCAGTCAATTTCACCTAATATTAAATCCGTTCCATGCCGATAACTATATTATAATATCAACGTTGGAGGAATGATTTGTAATGAATGTGAATACATCGATAACAGGCGCAGGAACAGGTTCTGATCGAGTAGTCTCAAGCAGCAAATCTAGTGAGGTTGTAATGGAAGCATTACAGGTCACAACACCACATACAACTAGAACAACGGCGAGTTTTACGAATGTTGGTGAGCTTAAAAAAGCGGAGATGCGTGGAGAAAACTATACGGTAAGTGATGAACAAATTGTTAAGGCTATTGAACGAGCGATAAAAGGAATGCAGGGGAAGGCGACAAACCTCGAATTTTCAGTCCATGAAAAAACAAAAATGATTGCAGTAAAGGTTTTAGATAGTGAATCAGGTGAGGTTATTAGGGAAATTCCGCCTGAGAAAACGTTGGATTTTGTAGCAAAACTATGGGAAATGGCCGGCATATTAATTGATGAAAAAGGTTAGTGTTTAAACAACTAAGAATGAAATAAAGGAGTGATCTCGATGGTTATGCGAGTGAGTGGTTTAGCTTCAGGCATGGAAACGGATGATCTAATAAAGCAGTTGATGTCTGCGCAGCGTGCGCCGATGAATAAACTAGCTCAAAAGAAGCAATTGCTGGAATGGAAGCGGGATGATTATCGTGCTCTAAACAATAAGATTCTCGAGTTTCGTAATTCGACGACAGACATGAGATTGGAATCATCTTATTTATCCAAAAAAGTATCATCATCCCAGGATGCTTCTGTAAGTGCTTCAGCAGGTGCGTCGGCTAATGAAGGGATATACTCAATTGAAGTTGTTAAGTTAGCATCAACGGCATCAATGACATCGGAAGCATTGAATGCAGTGAGACAAGACATTACAACGCTCAAAGAATTAGATAATAATTTTAAATCAGGTAAAATTGTAATTACAGGAGCGAAAGGCGAAAAAGAAATAACGGTTGGTGAGACTACAACTTTGGCTTCCTTGGTGGCCGATATTAATACTGTTTCAAACGCAACTGGTATGAAAGCATCTTACGATCCTGGTACTAAAAAGATGTACTTTACATCTACTCAATCAGGTAAACTAGCTGATGATGGCATAAAGCTGGAGCTAAAAGATGTAGTGCTTAAAGATGAGAACGGAACTGCACCCTCTCTACAGTCATTATTAAAGGTTGGTAGTGGAAATGTGGCATCAGCGAACGGTGTAAATGCTCAGGTTAGGCTAAATGGCAGTGCATCTATCGATGAATTCTCATCAAACAACTTCACGGTAGCGGGTATTTCCTACAATATTAAACAGGAAACGACAGCACCAATTAATATTACGGTTACGAAAGATACGGATGCCGCATTTGACAAAATCGTTAAGTTTGTAGATAAATATAATTCATTGATAAGTGAAGTGAATAAAAAGCTCAATGAAAAGAAATATCGTGATTTTCAACCGCTTACGGCAGATGAAAGGAAAGATTTGAAAGAAGATGAGATTAAGCAGTGGGAGGAAAAAGCGAAAAGTGGTACGCTTAGAGGTGAAAACCTGTTGTTAAAAGGTTTAAGCGATCTTCGTTTTGCCATGTCAAGTACTGTGAGTGGTCTTCCAGAAGGCCAACTAAGAAACTTATCAGATATAGGAATTTCAAATGCGAACGTTAATGGCAAAACAATCAGTGGAAGCTTTGCAGATGGTGGTATGCTTTATATTGATGAAACGAAGCTCAAAAAGGCATTGTCGGAGAAGCCCGAGGAAGTATTGAATTTATTCAAGACTGATGGCGAGACTTCTTCACAGGATGGAATTGCTACACGTTTATATGATAAAGCTTCAGCTCTGTTCGCACAGGTAACGGAGAAAGCAGGTACTGCTAATGCTATAGAGGATCGTTACGAAATAGGTAAAACGACCAAAGATATTAATGAACAGATCACTCGTATGACAAGAAGGCTCGAAGATTTGGAAGCTCGTTACTATAAACAATTTACAGCAATGGAAACAGTGTTAAATAAAATGAATTCACAAAGCGCATGGCTTTCCCAGCAATTCGCATAGGAGGTAATACATGCAAACCCAACAGCGCAATAAGTATCTACAGACAACGGTACAAACCGCAACCCCACAGCAACTTCTTATTATGCTTTATGATGGTGCAATCAGGTTTGTGAGACAAGGAACAGAAGCTATAAAGAACCAAGATTTTGCTGTTGCTAATACAAGTTTTTTGAGAGCACAGGACATTATTAATGAGTTTATTATTACAATAGATCGTACATCTGAGATTTCGGATAACTTATTGAAGCTCTATGAATATTTCAATATGCGAATAGTTGAGGCAAATATGAAGAAGAGCAGTGAACCGGCTGAAGAGGTACTCGGTCATTTGCAGGAGCTTAAGGAAACTTGGATTCAAGCTGCCAAACAATATAACCAGTTAGCAGGACAAGCAAGTGGAAACACTTTTAAACAAACTCAATCAACTGTCGTATAATTTAATTGAGCGGTTGGGTAATTGCGAGATGGAGGAACTTGTTTTATATATGGAGGAGAGGGATGAGTTGTTTGCTAAGCTTCAACAAACTACTCCAGACCGAACGCAAGTATCTGCATTTCGCCCTCTTGTTGAACTTATTCTGAAGCAAGACGTCGTCATCATGGGCAGAATGATGGAACTTCGGAATAATGCCAATCAGGAGATTGAGAAGATTAATATAGGGAAACGTTCAAAATCCATGTATGATACCGGATCCTATGGGGATGAAAGTATGTTTTTCGATACAAAACGATGAGAATGTTAATTATCAATTTCTTAATCCGCCCTCTGGGCGGATTTTTATTTACTAAATAGAAATTAACTAGAAAAACCAATTGTATATATTGACTACCACAGCATAAAGATGAAAATCGGAGAAAAGAGGATGGAACAGCTGAATTGGATTTTCGTAGTTGTTGAATGTTTTTAATCTTAAGCAAGCGAGAGCATCTGTGTGCAATATATTGGCTCAAAATAGAATTGAATCCGCTTACAACAAATTGTTTGACAATTCCGTTAAGTGGGTGTTATAGTCAAATTGTGGGTTATACGATGAGATGCCTCACAGTATTTGAAGATGAAGGGAATGTTTGCACATGCAAGGTAAAGTTAAATGGTTTAACGCAGAGAAGGGTTATGGATTTATCGAGACTGAGCAAGGCGGCGACGTATTTGTTCATTTCTCCGCAATCCAAACTGAAGGTTTCAAAACACTTGAAGAAGGCCAATCCGTGGAATTCGATATTGTAGAAGGCGCTCGCGGACCACAAGCTGCTAACGTAGTTAAATTGTAATCATTCGGCTGATCCAGCCAACCTATATTTTGGATCACTACTCATGTCACTTACACAAAGCTCCGGGAAACCGGGGCTTTTTTTTGTAAGTTTTATTGCACATACATTTGTAAGGCCAGATGCCCCGCCAGTTGTGAACATTCTATTACATCTATGAATTAATTTATCTGAAAATTCTAAATTAATTAAAAACTATTTTGATTCGAGCGCTTACATATGATATAATAAGCACATGTAAAGGAGGAGTTCCCCATGAACTACAACATTCGAGGTCAACACTTTCAAGTGACAGACGCATTGAGAGACTACGTCGAAAAGAAACTCAGCCGATTGGATAAATATTTCGAAGCACCAATCACCTCCGATATCAACGTAACACTATCCGTCACCAAAGGAAAACATGCAGTAGAGGTGACCATTCCACTCACCGGCGTTATGCTAAGAGCCGAGGAGAAAAGCGAGGACATGTACGCATCGATCGATGTGGTTGCGGACAAACTCGAACGACAAATACGCAAACATAAAACAAAAGTGAATCGCAAGTTCCGCCAAGGCAGCGGCGTTCGTGCCTTATTTAAGGAAGAGGGCTCCGCAGTGGGCGTTCTGGAGGAAGAAGACGATCTGGAGCTTGTACGTACCAAGCGCTTCGCAATGAAGCCAATGGACGTGGAAGAGGCGATTTTGCAAATGAATATGGTTGGACATAGTTTCTTCGTTTTCTCGAATGTAGACAACAAAGAAGTGAGTGTTGTATACAAACGAAGCGATGGAAAATATGGGCTAATCGAGCAGGGCTAGCAGCAATTATACTTAAATCGAAGAGCCTTTTCTCCTTTTTGGAGAGAGGCTTTTTCTTTTCCAACCATCCTCGTTGCGGCGGTGTCGACAAACTGATACAATTTAATGCAAAGAGGCGTCATTACGAAAGGGGAATTCCATGCTCGGACTAGTGAAAAAGATATTTGGTGACCATAACGAGCGCGAGGTAAAACGGCTCCAACGGACGGTAGATGAAATCAACGCAATCGAATCGAAATTTACAGGATTATCCGATGAAGCGCTTCGTGCTAAAACAGAGGAATTCAGAGCAAGGATTGAAAAAGGCGAAACCTTGGATAAAATTTTGCCCGAAGCTTTTGCAACAGTAAGGGAAGCATCCAAGCGTACGCTCGGCATGCGTCACTTTGATGTACAATTGATGGGTGGTATGGTGCTGCATGAAGGCAAGATCGCGGAGATGAGAACGGGTGAAGGTAAGACGCTCGTTGCGACGCTTCCGGTTTATTTGAATGCACTGCTAGGCAAAGGCGTACACGTTATCACAGTCAATAACTATCTGGCACAACGTGATAGTGAGCTGATGGGAGAGTTGTATGGTTTCCTTGGCATGACCGTTGGCTGTAACTTGCACGGCTTGTCGCATGATGAGAAGCAAGAAGCTTATGCTTGTGATATTACGTACGGAACGAACAATGAATTCGGGTTCGATTATTTACGTGACAATATGGTGCTTTACAAGGAACAAATGGTACAGCGTCCCCTTTATTTTGCCATCATCGATGAAGTGGATTCCATTCTGGTCGATGAAGCGCGGACGCCGCTTATTATTTCAGGACAAGCTGCGAAATCGACGGAGCTTTATTTTGCCGCTGACCGCTTTATTAGCCGTTTGAAGCCGGAAGAGGACTTTACGATTGATATCAAGCTTCGCAGCGTCATGCTGACTGAATCAGGCGTAGAGAAGACGGAGAAAGCTTTCCATATTGAAAATCTTTTTGATCATGCGAACGTCACGCTTAACCACCATGTTCAGCAAGCGTTGAAAGCAAATTTCATTATGAAACGCGACGTGGACTATGTTGTTGAAGACGAAGAGGTCGTCATTGTCGATGAGTTTACGGGCCGGCTCATGTCGGGTCGCCGTTACAGTGATGGCTTGCACCAAGCGATTGAAGCGAAGGAAGAACTGAAGGTTCAGAACGAGAGCATGACTCTTGCAACAATTACATTCCAGAACTACTTCCGGATGTATCGCAAGCTTGCCGGGATGACCGGTACTGCCAAAACAGAGGAAGAAGAGTTCAAACGGATTTACGGTCTTGATGTTATTCAAGTGCCAACCAACCGTTCCATGATCCGTAAGGATATTGCGGATGTGGTCTACAAGTCCGAGATGGGCAAGTTTAAAGCGGTTGTGGAAGAAATCGTTGAGCGTCATAGCAAAAACCAGCCGATCCTTGTCGGTACGATTTCTATCGAAAATTCAGAGAAGCTATCCGAGATGCTGAAACGCAGAGGCGTAACGCATAAGGTGCTTAATGCGAAATTCCATGCGGAGGAAGCAGAGATCATCTCTCGTGCTGGCCAGGCGGGATCGGTAACGATCGCTACAAACATGGCAGGCCGTGGTACGGATATTTTGCTTGGCGACCAGGTTGCAGATCTTGGCGGCTTGCACATTATCGGTACAGAGCGCCATGAAAGCAGACGGATTGATAATCAGTTGCGTGGACGTGCTGGACGTCAAGGCGATCCTGGTTCTTCCCAGTTCTATTTATCGCTTGAAGATGAATTGATGCGCCGCTTCGGTTCTGAAAATATTATGGGCATGATGGACAAACTAGGGCTAGATGAAGATCAACCCATCGAGAGCCGGATGATCTCCAGAGCGATAGAATCGGCACAGAAGCGTGTTGAGGGCAACAACTTCGACATTCGGAAAGTCGTTTTGCAATATGATGATGTCATGAACCAACAGCGTGAGGTTATTTATAAGCAGCGCCGTGATATTCTTGGCTCGGAAGACATCCGCCAGGAAGTTATGGACATGCTGAAGCCTGTCATTGAGCGTATTGTCGAAGCACATACCTCGGAGGATATTCCGGAGGAGTGGGATCTTCAAGCGATCGTGGATTACGCACTTGCAACCTTCCTGCCGGAAGGAGCTTTGTCCAAGGATGAGATTTGGGGCAAAGAGAAGGACGAGATCGTTGAGTATATCCTGGCAGAAGTTGTTGCTACTTATGATGAGCGCGAGGAAGAGCTTGGAGCGGAGACGATGCGCGAGTTCGAGAAGGTTGTTGTGCTTCGCGCCGTAGACAGCAAATGGATGGATCACATCGATGCGATGGATCAACTTCGTCAAGGTATCCACTTGCGTGCCTATGGCGGTACCGATCCTCTTCGTGAGTACCAGTTTGAAGGCTTTGAGATGTTCAAGGAAATGATCGAGAGCATTCAAGAGGAAGTTGCCAGATATATTATGAAGGCGCGCGTAGAGAGCAACCTGGAGCGTCAGGAAGTGGCTCAAGGGCAAACGACGACGACGAGCGGCGGCGGGGAAGCGATCGAGAAGCGTCCGGCTAAGCGTGAAGAGCGCGTAGGACGCAACGATGCTTGTCCATGCGGCAGCGGCAAGAAATACAAGCAGTGCCACGGCAAGTAAGTTGCGATGCTGGGCAGCACGGCATACGATATGGAATGAAGAATGATTTTGAGGTGAAGCGAAGCTATGATAGACATAACGGTTAAACAAGACCTGCGTGAAATGGCTAAGCGTCTCCAAGAGCTCAGGGGGTCTCTTTGACTTAGATATTAAGCAAGAGATTATCGCCAATTTCGAAGAGAAGATGACGATGCCTGATTTTTGGGATGATAATGACAAGGCACAGGGCGTCATTTCGGAGATGAATGCGGTCAAGTCGGTCGTCGACCACTACGCTGGGCTTAATAGCGAGCAGGAAGACCTGCAGATGCTGTTAGAGCTTGCGGAAGAGGAAAGCGATGAATCGGTTGCTGCAGACGTTGTAAGCGGCGTAGAGAAGCTTATGAAGAAGATCAGTGAGTTTGAGCTCCAGCTGCTTCTGAACCAGCCCTATGACAAGCTTAATGCGATACTGGAGCTGCATCCTGGAGCTGGCGGTACCGAGTCGCAGGATTGGGGCTTAATGCTTTATCGGATGTACACGCGCTGGGCGGAGAAAAGTGGCTTCAAGGTGGAGCTGCTCGACTATTTGCCGGGTGATGAGGCCGGTATCAAGAGCGTGACGATACTCGTTAAGGGTTTTAATGCCTACGGTTATTTGAAGGCAGAGAAGGGCGTGCACAGGCTCGTCCGTATCTCTCCTTTCGATTCTGCGGGCCGTCGCCATACATCCTTCGCCTCCTGCGATGTTGTACCAGAAATTGACGACAGTATTGAAATCGAGATTCGTTCTGAGGATTTAAAGGTTGATACGTACCGTGCGAGCGGAGCGGGCGGCCAGCACGTCAACAAAACGGAGTCCGCGATTCGAATTACGCATATTCCTTCCGGTATCGTGGTGGCGTGTCAGCAGGAGCGCTCGCAAATCCAGAACCGGGAGCGGGCGATGAAGATGCTTCGTTCCAAGCTGTATGAGCGCAAGATCGAGGAGCAGATTAAGCATCTTGCAGAAATCCGCGGCGATCAATCCGAGATTGCTTGGGGCAGCCAGATTCGTTCTTATGTGTTCCATCCTTACAGTATGGTTAAGGATCACCGTACCTCGGTGGAGACAGGAAATGTAGGCGCGGTTATGGATGGAGATATCGATGCGTTTATCGATGGTTATCTGCGCCATCAGATTCGTCATGATTAAATAAATAGCTACGGGGAAGAGTTCCGACACGAGAGACGTGTGGAGCTCTTCTTTTTGCGAAAATAAGCTTACGGGGGGATCGGTGGTATGAACGAGGGGGCTTTAAAAAGAAAAAAAGGTGGCCGTGTTTTGAGTCCGCGCGCTCAGTCAGTGTGGAGCATCGTTCAACTGCTGATCGGCTCGGCCATCGTTGCCATTAGCTTTAATATGTTTATGGTTCCAAATGGCATTGCTTCGGGCGGAGTGTCTGGGGTGTCTATTCTCGTGCAGCGAGTAACGGGTATTACGCCAGCGCTTACGCAATGGGCGATTAATATACCTTTGTTTATTGCAGGCTTGTGGCTGCTTGGCAAACGTTTCGCTGTCAAAACAGCGCTGGGCTCGATCATTTTGCCGTTGTTTGTACTGATAACGGATGGTTGGCCTTCGCCAACAGATAATCCACTGCTTGCAGCGATTTACGGTGGGATCGGCGTTGGGCTTGGATTGGGCCTTGTTTTTCGTGGTGGGGCATCGACAGGCGGCCTGGATTTAGCGGCGCAAATTTTGCACCGGTATACAGGCCTCCCACTTAGCCTGGCGATCGTTTGCTTTGATGGGTGCGTGATTATTGCGGCGGGTATCATTATTTCGCCTGAGGTGGCACTCTATGCGCTGATCGGATTGTTTGTCACGAGCAAGACGATTGATTTTGTGCAAAGCGGACTTCAGCTGTCGAAAGTTGCGTTCATTATCAGCGAGCATTCCGAGCTGGTTGCCGAAGCGATTCTGAATGATCTGGACCGCGGCTTGACGCGTTTGGATGGACATGGGGGATACACGGGAGCAGGGCGTACGGTATTGATGGTCGTCGTTGGGCAAAATGAGGTGCCGAAGCTCAAACAGCTGGTGCGGGCAATTGATCCAGGTGCCTTCGTCATTATAAGCAATACGGCCGAGGTGCTTGGGCAAGGGTTTAAGCTGGAGAGTTAAGTAGTTGTGAGTATGGAGATAAGGCCTTGAATACATCATGATTTGTCCGTTGTATTATTATGAATTCGAATGTATAATAATACGAAAGAATGTGCGTATTTCCATCAACTGCCGAATGTTGTACAATTATAAGTTGAAGAAGATGACAACCTTTCCGCGTGCGGAAAGAGCAATAGAGAGAGCTGCAGCGCGAGCCGAACTCAGCGTGCAGCATCTAGTTTCGAGGAGAGATTAACATGAGCACAAAGGTGAAAATAGCAATAATCGGTTCAACCGGCTACGGCGGTGTAGAGCTCATTCGATTGCTCGCATCCCACCCGTTGGCAGAGATAACTTCGGTCATTTCTTCCTCCGCAGCAGGCACTCCAATTACAGAGGGCTATCCGCATTTGCTGGGCATTCGCGAGGAATTGCTGGATGACGTAGATCCAGCAGCCATTAAAGCCAAGGCAGATGTAGTGTTCCTTGGAACCCCTGCCGGTGTCGCGTCTAAATTGGTGCCGTCTTTGCTTGAGGTTGGTTTAAAAGTGATTGATTTATCCGGTGATTTCCGCTTGAAATCGCCTGCATTATATGAAGAATGGTACAAAAAACCAGCTGCGGATGAGGCTTATCTGAAGCAAGCGGTTTTTGGCTTGGCTGAAATTTACGGGGATCAGGTCGTAAACGCCCCTTTCATCTCCAATCCAGGCTGTTACCCGACCGCGACGCTGCTTGGCCTTATTCCAGCAGTCAAAGAGGGCTGGATCGATCCGGCTACCATCATTATTGACGCAAAATCGGGTGTGTCTGGCGCAGGGCGTGGAGCTTCACTAGGCACTCATTATTCAGAGCTGAATGAAAATCTTAAAGCTTATAAATTAAATAAGCATCAACATATTCCGGAAATTGAAATGGTACTCTCGGACGCAGCGAACAAGCCTGTGGTTACAACGTTTACGACCCATCTTGTACCGATGACACGGGGCATTATGTCTACGATGTATGCGACGCTGCAAGGCGATAGGAGCACGAATGATTTTATCGAGCTTTACCGTTCCTACTATGAAGGCCGCAAATTCGTGCGTATCCGTCCAGAAGGACAATGGCCGTCTACGAAGGAAGTCTGGGGCTCCAATTATTGCGATATCGGCTTTGCGGTTGATGAGCGTACGGGCCGTGTGACGATTGTTTCCGTTATTGATAACTTGGTTAAAGGCGCGGCAGGTCAAGCCATTCAAAACCTGAACCTGATGATGGGCTGGGACGAGACGCTCGGTCTGCAATTTGTTCCCGTTTACCCTTAAGCAGCAAACATAGCTTTTGAACTTATCATCCATACTTATACAGGTGAAGGAGATACGATTTTACGATGGGACAGGATACTATGGCTACCTCGTTCTCAGTCGTCACGGACGGCTCGATAACGACTCCCCAAGGCTTTAAGGCAGGCGGACTGCATTGCGGTCTCAAAAAAACGACGCGCAACGATTTGGGTGCGATCGTATGCGAGGTACCGGCGGCAGCAGCAGGTGTGTATACGACGAATGTTTTCCAGGCAGCACCGCTGCAAGTGACGCGGGAGAGCATCGGCTCTGACGGTTTGCTTCGCGCTGTGCTTGTGAACAGCGGCAACGCGAATGCTTGCACAGGCAAGCAAGGTGATGCGGATGCTTATGAAATGCGTTCCAGATTCGCAGAATCCATCGGCGTAGCGGCTGATCAAGTTGCGGTTGCTTCAACGGGTGTGATTGGCGAGCTATTGAAAATGGATAAGGTACGCACCGGCATTGACGGATTGCCTGTTAAGCTGGCAGGAAGCCGCGAAGGAGCGGATGATTTTTGCCAAGCGATCCTGACAACGGATTTGGTGCAGAAAATGGTCTGCGTCGAGCTCGAACTAGACGGCAAGCGCGTGTATGTGGCCGGCGCGGCAAAAGGCTCAGGCATGATTCACCCGAATATGGCAACGATGCTTGGCTTCGTGACGACGGATGCAGCGATCGGCAGTGAGGCGCTTCAACAGGTGCTGCGCCAATCTACGGATCTGACGTTCAATATGATTACAGTTGACGGCGATACGAGCACGAATGACATGCTGGTCGCTATGGCGAGCGGTCTTGCAGGCAACAACGAGCTGACGGCAGCGCATGAGGGCTGGGATGCATTCACAGCTGCCATTCGTTATGTATGTGAGGTGCTGGCGAAGGCAATTGCCCGTGACGGCGAAGGCGCGACGAAGCTCGTTGAAGTACAGGTGAACGGCGCGGTAAGCGACGATTCAGCTCAAGCCATTGCGAAAACGGTTATCGGATCATCACTTGTCAAATCGGCTGTGTTTGGAGCGGATGCGAACTGGGGACGGATTATTGCGGCAGTAGGCCGTGCAGGCCAGCCCGTGAACCCGGAGACGGTTGATATCCGTCTAGGCGATATTGTGACATTGGAGCAATCGCGTCCTGTCGGCTTCGACGAGGAACTCGCTTTGGACTATTTGAAGGGCGATACGGTCGTTATCCGCGTGGACCTTCATAACGGCGAGGGAACAGCGACGGCATGGGGCTGCGACCTGACCTATGATTATGTCCGCATTAACGCGGCTTATCGGACGTAAGCAAAGAAGAGGCTTGGAGGGTATGAGACAGTGACGGAGCAACGATTTGTAATGAAATGCGGAGGCAGCACGCTAGCGGCGCTTCCGAACAGCTTTTTTGACGAACTGAGGGAGCTGCAGCTCTCCGGCGTGCTTCCGGTTATCGTACACGGAGGCGGTCCCGCTATTTCCGAAACGCTGGGCAAGCTTGGAATCGAGACGGGGTTCGTGAACGGGCTGCGGGTGACGAATGATGCGGTCCTTGACGTGGTAGAGATGGTGCTAGCGGGACGGATCAATAAGGAAATCGTGCGTAAAATCCAAATCAACGGAGCTAAGTCGCTAGGACTATCCGGCGTAGATGGTATGCTCATACAAGCGCGTCCTGTTGCCAATGCGGCAGAGATCGGTTTTGTCGGCGATGTCACGGACGTGAATGCAGCCATTATTGAAGGCGTTATGGAGATGGGATATATCCCTGTTATTGCTCCAATTGGCATCGATGAACAAGGCCAGCGCTACAATATCAATGCAGATACGGCAGCGGGAGCGGTTGCTTCCCATCTGGGCGTAGAGCGAATGATCGTTGTGACGGATGTGCCGGGCATTTTGAAAACGGTGGACGGGCAAAAGCAGGTGCTTCCTGTTGTCTCGGTTGCGGAAATCGAGGAAATGATCACGAGCGGCGAAATATACGGCGGCATGATTCCGAAAGTGCGCGCAGCGATTCAATGCATACAAGGACGTGTAAGCGAAGTGGTTATCGTAAGCGGCGAGGAGCCGGGCGTACTGACCAAGGCGGTTCGCGAGGGCGGCGTTGGTACGCGTATTGTTCAGACGAATGAAGGGCGGGTGTAGAAGGCGATGAGTGAAATCAAAACAGCGGCAGCTGCGGATGAATCCCTATTTCCAACCTATGCAAGATATCCAATGGCTTTGGTCAAGGGAGAAGGAAGCTGGCTGTGGGACGATAAAGGGAACAAATACCTTGATTTTATGAGCGGGATTGCCGTTACGAATCTTGGGCATGCTCCTAAACAAATCAAGGAAGCTCTTGTTAAGCAGTTAGATGAGCTTTGGCATGTATCCAACCTGTTTCATATTCCAAACCAGGCGGAAGCGGGCAAGCTTATCACGGACAACAGCTGTGCGGATGCAGTTTTCTTCTGCAACTCGGGTGCGGAAGCTAACGAAGCAGCCATTAAGCTAGCCCGTCGTTATAACCAGAAAGTGCTGAACAACGGCCGATTTGAGATTATTACCTTCGAGCAATCCTTCCATGGGCGTACGCTTGCAACGCTTACAGCGACGGGCCAAGCGAAAGTGAAGGAAGGCTTCGCTCCATTGCCAGCCGGATTCAAAACAATCCCGTTGAACGATTTGGCTGCGCTTGAAGCAGCGGTTTCTGACCAGACGGCAGCGGTTATGCTGGAGATGGTTCAGGCAGAGGGCGGTATTTATCCGGTTGATCCTGATTATTTGAAATCGCTTGTGGCGCTTTGCGAGAAGCAGGGAATCCTGCTGATCGTAGACGAGATTCAAACCGGAATGGGGCGTACGGGCAAGCTGTTTGCTTATGAGCATTTTGGCATCGAACCGGATATTTTCACGATGGCTAAAGGGCTTGGAAGCGGGTTCCCGGTCGGCGCCATGGCTGCGAAAGAGAAGCTTCGCGAAGGCTTTACGGCAGGAAGCCATGGCTCGACCTTTGGCGGCACGCCGATCGCTACTGCAGTCGTCAAGGCGACATTGGAGACGATTGTCGGAGAAGGCCTTTCAGCACGAGCGGCTCAGCAGGGCGAATATTTGATGACGCAGCTTCGTGAGAAGCTAGCAGGAAATGCTTTTGTGCGTGAGGTTCGCGGTTTGGGACTGCTCGTTGGCATCGAATGCGCGGAGCCGATTGGCGAGATTTTGAATCAAGCGCAGGAACGCGGGTTGATTGCCATTTCGGCAGGTCCGAATGTCATTCGCCTATTGCCGAATCTGCTCGTATCAGATGAAGAAATCGACATCGCCGTTTCCATATTGGTAGATCTACTGGAGAAGCAACAGCCAGTTGTTTAAATAAGCAAGCAGAAGGTTTTTAGCTGAAGGAGGGCTCTATTATGCAAGGAGCTGTAAAAGAGGAATTAGCGCAAAGCTTGAAGGGGCGCGATTTTCTAATGCTGGTTGATTTCAAGCCGGAGGAAATCCGTTACTTGATCGATTTGGCTATTGATTTGAAACAAAAGCAAAAAGCTGGCGAAACCCATCATGTTCTTAAAGGGAAAACGCTGGGCATGATCTTTGAAAAGTCGTCGACACGCACGCGCGTTTCGTTCGAAGTAGGCATGTACCAGTTGGGCGGCCAAGGCTTGTTCCTAAGCGGTAATGATTTGCAAATCGGACGCGGCGAGACCATTTGGGATACAGCCCAAACGTTGTCCCGTTACTTGGACGGCATCATGATTCGTACATTTGCGCACCGTAAAGTGGTTGAGCTGGCTCGCGGAGCAACGATTCCGGTCATTAACGGCTTGACGGATCTTTCGCATCCATGCCAGGCACTCGCGGACTACCAGACGATTTTGGAGCAAAAGGGCCGTCTGGAAGGGCTGAAAATCGCTTATATCGGCGATGGCAACAACATGACGCATTCCTTGCTCATGGGTGCTGCCAAGCTGGGACTTCATATGTCGGTTGCCACACCGGAAGGCTACGAGCCGGATGCTGATATTATCCAACAGACGAAGGACCATGCGGCTGAGACGGGCTCGCAAATCCACATTTGCCGTGATCCGAAGGAAGCAATCGCGGATGCGGATATCGTTTATACGGATGTATGGGCGAGTATGGGGCAAGAAGCGGAACAGAAAGAACGCGAGATTGCTTTTGCAGCTTATCAGGTGAACGAAGCTTTGGCGAAATATGCTAAGAAGGATTACCTCTTCATGCACTGCTTGCCAGCGCACCGCGGTGAAGAAGTGAGCGAGGGAGTCATTGACGGCGATCGTTCGATTATTTTTGATCAGGCTGAGAATCGTCTCCACGCGCAAAAAGCAATCATGGCAGCCATTATGGCTTAATTTAGATTTTGGAAATAAATAAGTTGAGCAAAAGATTTAAAGGTTTAGCGAAGCGAGAAGATCGTTCTGTAGAAACGAATTGTTCGCCTTTGTAGTCTGATTCATACCTTTTAAGGTTTAATTCAATAAAAGAATCTGGCTACAACCGCGATCGTAAGAATGATCACCTCGCGCAGCGACCATAACGTAGATGTTTAGTTCAATTAATATAAATTGTTGATATAGATCAATTCATTTGAAGGGAAGTTATCATTACCATGGCAAAAGAAAAAATCGTACTTGCTTACTCGGGAGGCCTGGATACATCGGTTATCCTCAAGTGGCTGAAAGAAACGTATGACGCTGAAATCATCGCTTTCACGGCAGACATCGGACAAAAGGATGAATTGGACGGCTTGGAAGAAAAAGCACTAGCGACAGGCGCATCGAAGGTTTACATTGACGATCTTCGCGAAGAGTTCGCGAAAGACTTTATTTACCCGATGTTTCAGGCTGGAACACTGTATGAAGGTCAATATCTGCTAGGTACTTCCATTGCCCGTCCGCTTATCGCTAAGCGCATGGTTGATATTGCCCGTGCAGAAGGCGCGACTTACATTGCGCACGGCGCAACAGGCAAAGGCAATGACCAAGTTCGTTTCGAGCTGACAGCTGCTGCGCTTGCACCGGAGATTGGCGTTATAGCGCCATGGCGTTCCGAAGCGTTCCGTGAAGAATTCCCGGGCCGCGCGGAAATGATCGCTTATGCAGAGAAGCATAACATTCCGGTTACAGCATCTGCTGCAAAGCCTTATTCGACAGATCGCAACCTGCTGCACATTAGCTTTGAGAGCGGCATGCTGGAAGATCCTTGGTTCGATCCAAGCTCCGAAGAGAACGAAAGCATGTACGTGCTTAGCGTATCTCCAGAAAACGCTCCAGATCAAGCGGAATACGTGGAGCTTACTTTTGCAGAAGGCAACTGTACAGCCATTAACGGCAAAGAACTGAGCCCTCTTGAGGTTATGGATACGCTCAATGAGCTTGGCGGCAAGCACGGCATCGGCCGTGTGGATATGGTTGAGAACCGCTTCGTCGGCATGAAGAGCCGCGGCGTGTATGAAACACCGGGCGGAACGATCCTGTTCACGGCTCACCGCAAAATGGAATCGTTGACGATGGACCGCGAAGTGATGCATCTTCGTGACTCCCTGATTGCAAAATACAGCCAGCTTGTTTATAACGGCTTCTGGTTTGCTCCTGAGCGTCTTGCTTTGCAAGCACTCGTAACAGAATCCCAAAAGAACGTAAGCGGCGTTGTTCGTCTGAAGCTCTACAAAGGCAACGTAATCGGTGCAGGCGTGCAAAGTCCAGTTAGCTTGTACAATCCTGACATTGCAACGATGGAGGCCGATCCTTCACAAGCGTACGATCAAGGTGATGCGACAGGCTTCATCCGTTTGAATGCTTTGCGCTTGAAAGTGTCCTCTGCTGTCAGCAATAAATAAGGTTTACAAGGGAGTGTAACGAACCAGTGAGTAAATTATGGGGCGGTCGTTTTACGAAGAAAACAGACCAATTGGTAGAGGAATATACGGCATCGATTATGTTCGACAAGGAGCTTGCCGAAGAGGATATCCAAGGCAGTATTGCTCATGTAACAATGCTTGGCAAACAAGGTATTTTGCCTGCTGATGACGTTGAGAAAATTAAAGACGGCTTGCACCGCGTTCTTCAACGCATCAAGCGCAACGATATCGAGTTCTCTATCGGGGATGAAGATATTCATATGAATATCGAGAAAACGCTGATCGATGATGTTGGCTCCGTTGGCGGGAAGCTGCATACAGGACGCAGCCGTAATGACCAAGTGGCGACGGATATGCATTTGTGGCTTCGCAAACGCGTAGTCGAGTTCGTGGATATGCTCTATAAGCTGCAATTTGCGCTTATCGAGCAAGCCAAAGCGAATATTGATACAATTGTGCCGGGATACACACATTTGCAGCGTGCGCAGCCGATCTTGTTCGCCCATCATTTGATGGCATATGTATCGATGTTCGGACGTGATATCGAGCGTCTTCAGGACAGCTACAAACGGATCAACGTGCTCCCACTAGGTGCTGGCGCTTTGGCAGGAACGACGTTCCCGATCGATCGTCATTTTGTAGCGAGCCAGTTGAAATTCGACCGTGTCTATGAGAACAGCCTAGATGCGGTAAGCGACCGCGATTTTATCGTCGAGTTTCTTGCTGATGCGTCCATTATTATGATGCATCTCTCGCGTATGAGCGAAGAGCTTATTCTTTGGTCGAGCACGGAGTTCCACTTCGTAGAGCTTGATGATGCTTTCTGTACAGGCAGCAGCATTATGCCTCAGAAGAAAAATCCGGATGTGCCCGAGCTTGTGCGCGGCAAAACCGGACGGGTCTACGGTGATCTTGTTGGCTTGCTGACCGTACTGAAGTCGCTGCCGCTGGCGTACAATAAGGACATGCAGGAAGATAAGGAAGGCATGTTCGATACCGTGAAGACGCTGCAAGGC
Source organism: Paenibacillus luteus (assembly GCF_006542765.1). Lineage (GTDB taxonomy): Bacteria > Bacillota > Bacilli > Paenibacillales > Paenibacillaceae > Pristimantibacillus > Pristimantibacillus luteus. Next base: position 68,633 of record NZ_SKCD01000097.1, on the reverse strand, counting down.
GCACTTCAATTGTTCGCCCCAATGATCGCAACGATGAAAGTGAACAAAGACCGGATGCGCCAAGCGGTGAATCAGGATTTCTCGAACGCAACGGACATCGCGGACTTCCTCGTTGGCAAAGGCTTGCCTTTCCGCCAAGCGCATGAGGTTATCGGCAAAACGGTATTGTATTGCATCGAGCAAAACAAATACCTGCTGGACCTGACGCTGGAGGAATTCAAAAAATTCTCGTCGCTGTTCGACGATCGGATCTACGCCGTGCTGCAGCCAGAGCAGGTTGTTAATGCCCGTAACGTCTATGGCGGTACAGCGAAAACGCAGGTGCAGGACGCTATTGGCCGCGCTGAGCTTGCATTAGAGCAAACGGCTGCATGGGTAACCGAGTACTTGGAGCGCAGCAGATAATACATTTTCAGCAATCTTAAATAGGAAAGCAGTTCAGAGGCGCCTTGTAGGCGCCAAGCTGAACTGCTTTTTTTCTGCAATAAAAGTGGTTTTGTAGGGATTGGTCGTTAATTAGCATAATGCGGAGATTAATCCGAATACTTAAGCATTACGGCTAAATCCCATCTTCAAGCAAAGGCTCTTGCGAACGAGCGGGTGGCGTAGGGGTTGCTGCAGGGCTGTTGCCACCTTTCATCGAACCGACTTCAATGACCGTTGGTTGTGCCTTGTATGTATCGCGCGACACGCGGTCTTTAGAAACGGTTTTCCCATCACGCAACAGTGTCCGATAGGTTTCGACGACATATCCCGGCTTGCCCTTTTCAATGGTGACTTTTTGGCCAGGGGATAAACGGTTACTGCTGCTTTCCTGCACGGATGGTGCAATGGTTTTGAGCGTGACCGATTCAATGTCATAGCGCTCGTTTTCGTTCATAGTGCCGAACAGTTTAATGGTGAGCTTGCGGTCTGCGACTTCCGTTCGGATGATGAGGTGCTTGCCGGTTGTATTTTTAAAACGGAAATTAATAGCCCCGCCCGCGTAGGTGGCGTCCTGACCAATGGGCAGATAGGCAACAGGCAGGGAATGGTTGCGACGTTCCACAATCTCCAGGCCGGTGCGCAATATAGCATTATACAGTGTGCTGGATACCTGACAGATACCGCCGCCTATCCCCGGTACCAGTTTTCCGTTTAGAATTACGGGTGCTTCCCGGTAGTCATAGAGCTCTTCAGCCTTTGCAATCAGCTTGCTATAGTCAAAAATCTCATTAGGCGCGAGCTCCCAATCGTTAAGCGCCTGGGCGGTTACGGTGACATTATGTGCCCGTCCTTCCGCACTCGTCCGAAAGTCGGTGGAAAATTCGATTATTTTACGATCAATGCCCTCATCTTTCAGCTTCTCCAGCGTTATGGCGGGATGAATCGCCTTAATCGGTAGCACGCCTTTAAAGGCTTTTTCCACGGATGCTCCGAGTTTCTCCTGCTTAATGACGACCCATTCATCAACCTGCACCTTCAACGGTTCGATATTAAGGCGGTACGCATCCAGATGCGGCTCATAAACGACCTTATCGTCATCCGTAATGGCACGGGTGGCATTTTTGGCTTCATTTTTTTCGATATAGCTCCATTGCTTTCGAACTGCGGCATCAAAGGCATCAGGGTTCCAGCGTTGGCTAATCGTATATGTTTTTTGAAAATGGTAGCGATATTGGGCACGTTCCCAACTATCTCCCTCATCCAGCTTGGCTAAAGCTTCGCGGATGCCTTGAAACTCAGTTTTGTAGCCAAGTTCTTCTACGGTCCACTGTTTCTTGTCATCTGCGGATGCTTCGGTATGAATCGTAATCGTACGCTGCAGCAGCGAATCTTCATAATTCTCAAGCTTCTCCAGCGCTTCATTAATCGGCAGACCTCCGAGGGGTATCCCTCCGGCTACGACCTCATTGGGGACGGTTTTTTGATGCGCGTAATTCCAGACAAATCCCCAGCCGACAGCTGCTATGAGCAGCAGGGAGGCAACGAGGATAATCGTAATGTGTATTCGTTTGACGATACGAATCACTCCTTTCTACGTGTTAGGCGCTACGACGGTGGCCGAGCTTTCTGTTAAAAGCCCGTTTCGCGGTGAAATAGAGAATTCCATTCCGTTGAGAAAATAACCTATTTCGATAGGTTGAAAAAGACAGTCTTACATGTATATGCAAAGACTTGCTCATATTTGTCTAATGGGCAACAGAAGCTCGATTCGACAAAGCCTTTGATTATGAGATTTGTGAAAAATGAGGAAAGGCTGCTCCTTATGAAGGAATTCAGCACAAACTGTCGAAATAGTAGTACTGACTATAAACAGGATGTGATAATGTGATTGAGATGCAAGACATATGGAAAACGTACATCGACGGAACGCATGCGTTAAAAGGCGTCTCTGTTCGTATAGATCGCAACGAATTTGTTTACCTCGTAGGACCGTCAGGCGCGGGCAAATCAACATTCATGAAGCTGATTTATCGCGAGGAAGTACCGACCAAAGGACAAATTTCAGTCAACGGATTTAATATAGGCAAGCTGAAGCCGCGCAAAATTCCTTTTGTCCGGCGTAATATTGGCGTTATTTTTCAGGATTTCAGACTATTACCCAAATTAACGGTTTTTGAAAACGTGGCGTTTGCCATGGAGGTTATCGAAGCACCCACACGCATAATCAAGAAGCGGACGATGGAAGTGCTGGATCTCGTCGGCCTAAAGCATAAGCATGCAAGCCTTCCGGCGCAGCTCTCAGGCGGCGAGCAGCAGCGGGTGTCAATTGCACGCGCGATTGTCAATAACCCATCGGTTATTGTAGCGGACGAGCCTACAGGAAACCTTGACCCGGAAACGTCGCTCGGTATCATGAATCTTTTGGAAGAGATTAACTTTCGAGGCGCAACAATCGTAATGGCTACTCATAACAAGGACATCGTTAACTCCATACGCAAGCGCGTCATTGCCATCGAGGATGGAAACGTTGTTCGTGACGAGGCTAGAGGGGAGTATGGCTATGAAGCTTAGAACCATACTTCGGCATCTGAGGGAAGGCGCCAAAAATATTATTCGAAACGGTTGGATGTCATTCGCTTCGATGAGTTCAATCTTTATATCTTTATTCATTCTCGGAATGTTCTTGCTGCTTGCATTGAATGTGAATCATATGGCTGCTCAAATTGAGAGCCAAGTGCAAATTCGCGTATTTCTGCAGTTGAATGTGGAACAAGAAAAAATCACGGAGCTTCAGAACAAGATCGGAAATCTGACAGAAGTCAGAAGCGTAACGTTTGTGTCCAAAGCAGAGGGGCTTGAGCTGCTGCGCAAAAACTTGGGTGATGAGAACAAGGATTTGCTGGATGGTTATGAAAATGAAAAAAATCCACTGCCGGATTCCTTTACGGTAGAGGTTTATGATCCGCAATCGATTGATGATGCTGCCAAGCAAATCGAAGCGATCAATACAGCAGATGAGCTTATCCCTATTGCCAAAGTTAAATACGGACAAGGCACCGTAGAAACGTTATTCAAAATTACGAATGCTGTTCGTTACATAGGTATTGTCATCGTTATAGGCTTATCGGTAACCGCGATGTTCCTGATCTCTAACACGATCAAGATGACGATTATCGCAAGGCGCCGGGAAATTGGCATTATGAAGCTTGTTGGCGCAACCAATTCTTTTATCCGCTGGCCGTTTTTTATTGAAGGTGCCTTGATCGGCATTATAAGCTCGGCCCTTACGACGGCGGCTGTATTAACGGGCTATTCACAACTCGTGAAATTTACACAAATGGAATTGTCACTCATGATGATAAAGCTCGTCACGATACAAGAGTCTGGTTTGATGACTGGAACTCTGCTCATTGTACTTGGAACCTTGATCGGCATTTGGGGCAGTACGATTTCGATACGAAAGTATTTGAAAGTGTAGGTGGAAGCGAACGTGAAGAAGAGGAAATGGTTATTATTAACAGTAATGATGATGCTGACGGTATTTGTATTGCAGCCGACCGGAGGAGAAGCAGCTTCTCTTAGTGATATCAAGAAGCAGATTGCTGCTGCCAAGGCCGAAATGAAGGAAGCGGAGCGGCGCGCAGCGAAAGCCGAGCAGCAGGCAGCGAATGCACAGAAGCAAGCCGTGAACGCAAAGAGCGAAAAAGGCGATATCGTTACGAAAAAAGCAGAAGCGGAAGCTTCTATTCAAAATCTGATGGCGGAGATTGATAATGTCGTCATTAATAAAACAAAAACGCAAGCACAAAGCGACGCCAAGGAAGAAGAGCTTCTGCAAACCGGATTGGAGCTTGAACAGGCAGAGGAGCGTGTGAAAACGAGAGATGAGCTTCTGCAATCCCGGATGCGGCTTATGTATACGAATGGGTTTGTCTCTTATATGGACGTATTGCTTAGCGCGACGAGCTTTACTGATTTTATTGACCGCTTCGATGCGCTCCAGTCCATTTTATCGCAGGACCGCGATATTTTGGCAGAGCAAAGAGAAGAGAAGGAGCTTGTTTCCCTCAAAAAAGTTGAGGTAGAGAAGCAGTTTGAAGAAGTGAAGGCAATCTACGCGAAGCTTGAGCTTTATGAGGCACATCTCGTGAAGAAGGAACAAGAGAAGGAAACGATGATTGCCAGCTACAACGTTAATATTAAGGAGCTCGACAATAAGCTGTCGCAGATCGACAGTACGCTTGAAGAGCTAGAGGGCATCAGCAAGGAACAAGAGGAGCTGCTCATGGCTCTTGCTTCCAAGGTATCGAAGCTGAATGCCGAGAAAAATAAAATTTCGAACCCTTATACCGGTGGCAAGCTTGGCATGCCAATCAAGGACAGTTATCGAATTAGCTCAAACTTCGGTACGCGGGTTCACCCGATTTCGGGTAAAAAGCATACGCACACTGGCATTGATTTTGCGGCTCCGCAAGGAACCGACATTTATGCGGCTGAGGGCGGCGTAGTGCTGGTAGCCCAAACGTGGAGCAGCTACGGCAACTGTGTCATTATCGATCATGGCAACGGGCTTTGGACGCTGTACGGGCATATTCGCAATGGCGGGATCAAAGTTGAAAAAGGCGAGACGGTGAAGAAAGGCCAGAAAATTGCCGAGGTTGGCAGTACAGGCAACTCTACGGGCCCGCATCTCCATTTTGAAGTGCGCGTCAATCAAACGCCTGTAAACCCAAGCAGCTATCTGAAATAGTTCTAACTCATAACGCAAGATCAAAGGCAGCCCTTGTGGCTGCCTTGTTTGAACTATAGAACGTCAACCTGGGAAATGATCATCTTTACCGTATAATACAAATAATTCTAACCCATTTGTCATATACTAAGGTGGTCTTAAATCAAAGACCATGTAATTGAGAAGGGGGTGTAGACAGGTGCATTTCAAAGGACGCACAGTATTCGCGTTCGTTATGCTGACGATGATTGCATCCGTACTCGTGACACTGACGATTGCGGATCAGATTATTAAACCGGACAAGCCATCGCTGGCTGCACTCACGGCTTCCGCTGCTGGCGAGGGTGAGCGTTTCAGGCTGAAAGAGGATGAGCTGACGAAGCTTAACGCGGTACTGGAATTAATTGAAACAAAATATTACCAAAAAGTCGATCGCCTCGAGCTTCTCGACGGCGCAGTTAGTGGCATGATGTCATCACTGGATGATCCCTACTCTGTTTATATGGAGAAGGATGTAGCTCAGCATTTCTCAGAGTCCATCGAAGGCTCTTTCACGGGCATCGGTGCAGAGGTTACGCTGGAGAATGGTCGAATTGTCGTTGTTTCCCCTATTAAAGGCTCACCGGCGGAGCGTTCAGGTTTGCTTGCCAAGGACATTCTGCTTACGGTTAACGGTGCGAAGCTTGACGGATTGAATTTACAGGATGCAGTAGCTAAAATCCGGGGACCCAAAGGAACCAAAGCTAAAATTCAAGTCCAGCGGGTAGGTTTCTCAGATCCGATTCAGCTCGTGTTGATCCGTGATGATATCGATGTGGAGACGGTATATAGCAGCCTGCGTCCGGATGGAACAGGTGTTATCGAAATCAGGCAGTTCTCCTTGCATACGGCAGAGCGCTTTAAGCAGGAGCTTGCCAAACTGGAGGAGCAAGGATTGAAGGGGCTTGTGCTGGATGTGCGCAACAATCCAGGCGGGGTGCTGCCTGTTGTTGTTGATATTGCACAGAACTTCCTGCCTAAGGGAGCGACAGTCGTTCAAGTCGAAGACCGCGACGGGAATCGGGAGAAGACGCTGTCCAAGGGACAAAGCAAGAACTATCCGATAGCGGTGCTGATGAATAACGGAAGTGCTAGCGCTTCTGAAATATTGGCAGGAGCCTTGCAGGAAAGTGCAGGCGCCAAACTTGTTGGCGAAACCTCGTTCGGCAAGGGTACGGTACAGGTGAGCTATAATAAGGCGCTTGGTGACGGAAGCCTCTTGAAAATGACTATTGCCAAATGGCTAACGCCAAACGGCAATTGGATTCATCAAAATGGGATTAAGCCGGATATCACTGTGCAGCCGCCTGATTTATACACCGTGGCTAGGTTGACCCTGCCGGACACGCTTAAGCAGGATATGCTGGGTGAACAAGTGCGCAGCATACAAATTATGCTGCACGGCCTTGGCTACGAGCCGAAGCGTGAGGATGGTTATTACGGCGTGGAAACGACAGAGGCCGTTAAGAAATTTCAGACGGAGCACAGTTTATCGGCTACGGGACAGGTCGATAAGCTGACTGGTGAAGCGCTGGAGAAAGCGGTCATTGGTTGGATTCAGGATGAGAAAAATGATACGCAGCTTCATGAAGCAATTAAGGCAGTAGGCAGGAAATGATACAGGCACGTCGAATGAATAAGAGGTTGACTCTGTTTAAGGGAGTCGGCCTTTTATTTTTTTGCGCTTGGAAGGAAATGCGGAACGTAAGAAGGAGTGTTAGCTTTGGAAACGGCGATGGAAGTGCTGGAGAGGCTCGGACAAGCGGCTGTTCAATTGGTGGCACAGCCATTTTATTATATTGCGGTGTTATTTATTATTTTACAGTATACAAGGCAGATCAGGATGGAGAGGCAAATGTTTGCGGTAAAGCTGCACCATTGGCCGAGCTTAGTTATTAAAGCGCTTGCTGCTGGTTTATTGGTGGGTATTTTCGTCTCCGCTGCCGGAGTATTCATTGGTGCAGCCTTGACAGGCGAAGCTGTCATTTGGCTTTGGGCTACAGCGGCTGTTCTCATGCTCGCACGAATACGATATTTATGCTTTGCCTACAGTGCGGGTGTCATCACGCTGCTGCAATGGCTGATAGGCTGGACCACTTTGTCCGATCGAACCGATTGGCTAGGATCAATGGCAGCGTCCCTTGCGGGAATTGATGCAGCGGGATTGCTTGTGCTGGTTGCAATCTTACATTTGGCAGAAGCGATTCTTGTACGCTGGCAAGGAGCGAAGCTGGCAACGCCTTTGTTTCTTGAAGGCAAGCGAGGAAAGTTGATCGGAGGCTATATGCTGCAAGGCTTTTGGCCTGTTCCGCTATTAATGTTGGTACCTAGTGTTGCAGGCAGTGCATCTGCATTAACGCTGCCTTGGACACCTCTGTTTGGCGCCGATGGGTCGCAGGGCTGGACGTTTGTGGCTTTACCGATGATTATCGGGTTTACAGAGATGACGCGTTCCTTATTGCCAAGAGATAAAGCCAATCATGCGGCTAAAGGATTGCTATTATATAGCATAGGCTTGGCGGCTGCGGCTGTTTTAGCTTGGTGGCAGCCTCTTCTCCTGCCGCTCGCAGGGGTCGCCTCCTTATTGCTGCATGAAGCGATTATATGGCGTAGTCGTGCCATAGAAGCGGCTCAGTCTCCATTGTACGTTCATGATTCCCGTGGCTTGCGTATCCTGGGCATTGTGCCTGGAACGCCGGCTGCAGCAATGGGACTTGTTACAGGCGAGATTGTGCATAAGGTTAATGGTATACGTGTGAAAACAAAAGAAGAGCTGTATGAGGCTCTTGTACAAAACTCTGCCTTTTGCAAGCTGGAAGTACTGAATCTAGCGGGAGAAATCAAGTTTGCGCAGCGCGCACGATTTACAGGTGAGCATCATCAGCTTGGCGTTATATTAGCTCCGGACGAGCAGGCGAACTATTATGCCTCTGCTGGACCAGCTTCATTGCTTGAGCTGCTCAGAAGCTATCATGCCTCAAACAGGCGCGGTGATCGGGCTGAGAGGGCAGAAAGCTTCAAGTGATCGCATGGACAATACTGCCACAGGTTTTGTTGAAAAAAAGCTGTCAAAAGATAAAAAGCCCGTTGAACGATATCGTTCAACGGGCTTTTTATAATCTGGGAAAGTATAGCCTTAGGCCATACTTTCTCTACATTTCTCGGAATGAAACGCGCTGCGCCGCCAAAGGACGGCGACAGCCGTTTCACCGTCAAAGCTACTTCTGCGTCTAAAGGACGCCGAAGGCGTTTTTGCTTGCATTACATTTTTCTGCGTTTGAAGCCAAGTGCTGCACCTAGTAGAATGAAGGCAAATCCGAGCAGCTGCATAAGCAGATAGCTCTGCTCGCCGGTCTTTGGAAGCGTAGTAACTGGAGGTGTGCTGCTGTCTACACCGCCAAGAGGAACTTCGACATCAATTTCAAAGAAGATTTCTTCTTCATTTCCGTCTTTGTCTTTCACAATGATGGAGAACTTGTCTTTACCGGTGTAACCAGGGTTAGGAGTATACACCCATTTGCCATTTTCGTCGATCGTAACAACGCCATGCTCCGGCTTTTGGCCGATGCTTGGTTTGCTGTCTTTAGGAACATCGACGCTGCCTTCAACAGGTTTGTCCTGCTCAGTTGTCTCGTGCTCAACTGGCGGCTGGCTAGGCTGAGGTATTGAAGGTTCTTCCGTTTCTCCAGGAATCTCAGGATCTACAGGATCAGGTCCTGGCGTTACCGGAGGAAGCACTGGAGGAATTGTAGGAATGACAGGTGGGTTCGGCGTAAAGTACAGGCCTAAATCAATCGTCAAATCTTCCCATCCGTTAGGAGCACTCTCTCCAATAATGATAGCTTCGGTATAACCGTCTACCCTTTTGTTTGAATCATTTGCTGGCGTAGTTCCGTCTGCTTCAGCATAGGTGGCCATATGGCCGGCTGGAATAACGAATTGGACATAATATTGCCCGCCTATCAATTGATCGAACAAGTAGTAGCCTGGTTTGCCGTCCACATCATTTGCTGTTCTGGTTTCTGTAATGAATGTTTTGTTAGCATCATACAGTTTCACCAAAACATCGTTCATTCCGCGGTTGTCAGCTTCATCTTGTTTTCCGTTGGTGTTGGAATCAAACCATACGTAGTTACCGATTTTACCTTTAGCAATCAAGCCTAAATCGATACTATGGTCGATCCAGCCAGCGGCGTGACCAATGGTTATCACAGATGTGATGCCCATCGTATCCGTTGTGTTAGAATCAACAGCCTTGTCAGAATCTTTACCAGCAGCTGTCTTTTCGTAATCAACAGGAATGACGAATTGAACATAATAGTCGCCCTCGCGCAGATTTTCAAAAAGATAGTAACCAGCTTTTCCGTTTTTGTCATTTGCAGTAGTAGCTACAGCATATGGCGTACCGGAAGCATTGTTTTTGAATAGTCTTACTTCAATGCCGTTAATGCCTTGTGCTTCATTTTCGTTTTGTATGCCGTCACGGTTCAGATCCAGCCATACATAATTACCGATTTCGCCTTTTGCAATTAGACCCAAATCAATGCTGGCATCGATCCAGCCCGATGCCTCACCGATTTCGATTTTTGCAGTGGTGTGGGTGCTGTCTGTTGCATTCGAATCGGTTCCGTTATTACCGCCGCTTTCCGCTTTTGTTTTCACATAGTCAGTCGGTAGAACGAATTGTACGTAGTAGTCGCCTTCAAGCAGTTCTTTGAAGCTGTAATAGCCAGGCTTGCCGGTAGTATCATTGGCTGTAGTCGTTTCAGCAATCGGAGTTCCAGTAGGGGAATCCTTGTAGAGCTTAACTACGACGCCATTGATGCCATCTGACTCATCTTCGTTTTGAATGCCATCACGATTGCGGTCATGCCACACATAATCGCCAAGGCGACCGATACCGATTAGTCCTAAATCAATGGTTAGGTCATGCCAGCCATTAGGAGCCGTCGCGCCTATGGAAATAACATTGGTAAAGCCATCTACCGTCGGATTCGAATCGTTAGCGCTCGTAGTGCCTGCTGCGCCAGCCTTGGTAAGATCAAAGATAGTCGGCACTTCGAATTTCACGAAATAGTTGCCGCCTGTCAGCTGCTCGAATAAGTAGTAGCCAGGCTTGCCAGAAGTATCATTAGCCGTTACGGTCTCATCAAGGAGCACCTTGTTTTGATCGTAAAGCTTCACTCTGATACCGTTGACGCCGTCTTGCTCATTCTCATCCTGCTTGCCGTTGCTGTCCCGATCAATCCAGACGTAGTTGCCGATGGTTCCTTTGGCGACTAATCCAAGGTCAATCGTGTGATCAATCCAGCGTGTGGATTCCCCAATAACGATTTGCTGTGTTATTCCGCTGTTGTTCGTTACATTGGAATCGTTTCCTGATCCAGCGGTTGTTCCTTCGATCGTTTTCTCATAATCGTCAGGAATGATAAATTGTACGAAATAGTTGCCCGATAGCAAGTGGTCGAACAGGTAGTAGCCAGGTTTTCCGTTGCCATCATTTGCGGTAGTTGCCGTTGCAATTGGTACGCCTGACGTATTGTCCTTGTACAATTTCACCTGAATGCCATTGATGCCGTCCTTCTCGTTCTCATCTTGAATCCCATTGCGGTTGCGATCAAGCCATACATAGTTGCCGATCTCGCCGCGAGGGTACAAGCCGAGGTCGATAGTCAGATCATCGGGTTGTGCGCTAGTAATTGTAATTAGGTTCGTTTTGCCAGCAGCATCGATGGCATTGGAATCTAAATCAGAAGTGGAGCCTGATACTTCCGGCTTCGTTACCTCATAATCAGCAGGAACGATAAACTGAACCTGATAGCTTCCGAATGGCAAGCCTTTAAAAATGTAATGTCCGGCTTTGCCATCTTTGTCTCTCGTATACGTCTGTGACACAAGGGTATTGGAGCTGTCGAACAGCTTGACAATAATCCCATTAATGCCGTTTTCTCCTGCATTCTGAATGCCATCCTCGTTGCGATCGAACCACACATAATCTCCGATTGAACCGCGTGCATCGGTAGTAACCGGAATTTCATGAGTATCGGTAACCGGTGGCGTTTCGTCCGGGTCGGCGGTAACGATGTTAATGATGGACGTAGCTGCCACATCTGCAGCAGTCAGTTGGTACGGGTACGTAATTTCAATTGATTTACCGGAAGCGAGCGTTGGGATCGCAGGTATATTGGAAACCTTCGTATCCGTAATGACAATGTTCGTCAATTCGCTGCTGCCTGTGTTGGTTACCGTAACAAGGTAATCAATCCAATCTCCTTCATCGAAGCTTGAAGCTGAAGTTCTACTGCTTGATTTCTCGACCTTTACGGCGGCAGTAGGGATGCTTGCTTCGTCTTCGAGCGGTTCTTTGGATTCATTGTAGTAAATCGTTGCTTTGTTATCCAAATCCGTTAAATCAAAATCATCTGTTGTAACCGTATAGGTGCCTTCGAGCTCAATTTCGCCGCCAGGAGCAAGGTTTTTAACGATGACAAATGGCGTTGATCCGGCATTGCTCACGCTAGAAATGATATCAGGGCGGGAGTGGCTATTGCCGTTTATTGAAATGGAAGTGCCGTTATACGTCAGTTTATTGAAAGCAAAACCTGTTTGCGCACGGTCCAGTTCATCCTGCACTTTAATGTTATGCAAGGTAACGGTGGACGTGTTTTTAAAGTTGATTTTGTAATTAACTTGATTGCCCACAACGACGTAGCTTTGTGATGGTGCTGCTGTAGAGGACCCTTTCGCTACGTTAGTAATCGATTTGTCGATTGTTGCTGACGGATAGGACGGAGTTGTTGTTCCTGCCTCAACCAAGCCCAAATCAATCGTATAATTTTTGATTTTGTCAGCCGACAGAACGTTAATCGAAATCGCGTCTGTACGGTATGGCGTGTATCCGCCAGCTGTTGACAGCTTGACAACTTTATTCGAATCGGTGTTATCGATATGAGTCGGATCTAGTCCAGGCGTGTTCGCTACGGTAGGAACATAATGTTCCGGCAGTACGAACTCAACCTCATATTGACCGGTCGGCAAGCCTTGGAATAAATAATAGCCAGGGCTTCCAGACTGATCATATCCAGTAATCGTGTCCTTAAACGGCGTGGTAGCACCGTCTTTATAAAGGTTTACTTTAATGCCGTTGATACCGGCGCTTTGCGAGTTATCACCAGGATAGCCTTCATTTTGCAAGCCGTCACGGTTGCTGTCGAACCATACGAAGTTTCCAATTTCACCAAGCGGCGCATGCTCGTCGTTCGGGTGAACAAGGAAGCCTACTTTGTTTGGTTCAGCTGGCAGCATCGTTCTGCCGCTTGCAGCGCTGGTAGCTTGAATGGCGAAGGAGTTCCAGGCGACTTTACCTGATTCCGTACCTACCGGCGCATTCATTTCCCAATCGAGAACGATATAATCGCCAGCTGCTAAATCTGTTGCACCATCGCTGCCCTTGATATTCGTGATTTCAAAGTATAGAGATTGAATATCGGTCAGATTATCACTTGCAAAAGTAGACTGGTTAATCCAGCCGTTTTTGCTGCCGACGGCATTCGTGAAGTTAACGATACTGCTTTTGTCTGACGACAGACTGTAAAATACGCGAAGATCATACGTAACGGTTTTAACCGCTCCACCGTCTTCAGGCGTATAGGAAAACGTTTTGCCTGTGCCAGATTGTGGCGTTGTTGCTAGGTTTGGACGCCATTCGGAATTACGGTCCACATTCGAATTCGGGTGAACAGCTTTATCGCCGATGAATGGCAGGATATCGATCGCATCAATCTTCGATAACCGCGTGTTGCCGCTGTTTTGGATAACCAGCTTATAATCTGCGGATCCGCCTTCATAGGTTGTGCTGAAACGAGGGAACTCTGTATATTCAGGCGTTCCTAACGTCCCATTGTCGAATGGTGTGTAGGAAATCGATGGCGGGCCGCTGTAGCCTCCGGAATTGGCAACATCGAAGATGGCAGGCAAATCGCCTTTGTTCCATTTGGTCGACTTGACAATAGCGGCTAGGCCGACAGTGACTGGAGCATTCGCATCGACATAATAGTGCTCAACCGGATCGCTTGCGTTTGGTTTGAATTGCAGCGTCGTACCTGAACGGTCCGGATTAGCTGCTGCCCATGCTGGGAAACCAAGCGGACTAAACTGATTTTTGTTGCCGTCATGCCAGAACTGGGTAGTTGCGTCAGCCGTTGTTGCAAATACTTTGTTGAGATAGCTGACCGAACCGCCAGAAGGCAAAGCGCCGGAGCGAACTTTTCCTTTGTAAGTAATCGTTAAGCTGGTGCCAGGATCTAAAGACAAGCCGCTTGGCCATGACCATTTGACTAGAGCCCGTCCATTCACATCAGCAAGCTTGACTAGGGTTGGATTAGCCGCGCCAGAAGGCAAGCCCGTGATCGTAAATGAATTGGCTAGAGCCGTTACGAGATTTGTTTGCTTTGGATCCGTGTAATAATCGAAATCCTGAGGCAGCAAATCGTAAATGACGGGATCTACCCATGGGCCTGTCGCGTCTATCTTATTGCTCACCGTCAGTGAGAATGGAACTTCGCTTAACGGGAAGAAGGTGCCGCCGCCTGGTTGGCTTTTAGATGCTGTCAACCATGGTTTTGGTTCATTGATCTTAAAAATTGCTACAGCCGTAGCAGGTGTCTGTGCTGTATATGTCCAGTTGCCTGGCGTTGTTTGAGTCAAAGCCTCATAAGTGACAACCGCACAGTTTTTGATGGTATCGCCTTGGTTAACTGCGGAGTCGGCGTTAGGAATTGCTGCTGCTCCACATGCTGTGTTTTCGCTAGATCGAATTCCTGTAGCTGTATCCAGCACCAAGCCGCGCAGCTCTACGCCGCCGATCGTCTGGTTTACCGGAAGCGAATCAAAGGTCCAGGAAACGCTGACTAGCGAATCGCCAGTCGGTACGTTGAGATCAGAACCGTTTCCGACCGTAAGTTGTTTATTAGGCGTTGCTTTCTCCAATGTGGTGCCATTGCTGTTTGGAGTTATCGTTGTTGCTCCGCCGTTCTTTAATGTATAAGTGAAGGAAGTCCACTGGCGGTTAGGCATTTTTAAGTACGTGTACTTAAGCTCGGAAGGAAGTGTATCCGTAAGAACAATATTCCGCAGCTCGGAGTTTGCTCCGTTAGCTGAGTTTGTAATACCGCCGATCGTGAACCGTTGCTCTTGGCTATGCCAGCGATAATCGTAAGTACGGTTCTTGGTAACTTCTCCTCCTCCGGAGACTGGAGGTCCGAATTTTGTATCGATAGATGCATTCGGATTCGTTACTTCGCCCTCAACAGGGCCTTCAATTGTATACTGTGTAATTGCAAGATTGTTTGTTGCATTAACAGCTCCTGCCCAGCCTAATGTAGGAGGGTAAGTAAGCTTAACGCGAGCCTCGAACTTTTGACCGGAATCCAATCGCGGAATAACCCATGTAATCGTATGGTTGACATTATCGATCACAGGCGTGATCGACGGACCGGCTACTGGCGTAATATCCGCAAGAGTTACCGTTGCTTGCGATGGATAAGAATCCACAAGAGTAATGTTTGTGAGCGCGCCTGCCGGTGTTACATTGCCTTTCTGGACAGCGTTAATGCCGACATTGTAATTGACTGAACCGCCAACAATCGCAACGCCGCTCGCATAGCCGGTGTCTTGTGTTTTAAAGGCAGCCCATTTATCATAAGTCGACTGAACAGGCGTTGGCGTGGCTGTTGGCGCCGGTGTAGGCGATGGCGTTGCATCTGCCTCGACGATTACTGTAGCGCTGGCCGAACTAATGTTGCCGCTTGAAGCTTCAGTTGCCGTTGCCGTATTAATCTTCGACACTTGCGAATTTGTATACGTGTTGTCAACCTTCACTTCTATTTCAATCTCCAGGGAATCGCCGGGATTGAAAGTACGGTTAAGGGTAACTGTATTTCCGGAGAAGCTTGCACCGGTCGTGCTTAACACCTTGAACGGAGCTGGAACGATATCTTTAATTTCCAGGTCTTTGCTCAGCCCAACCGTACTGGAGAGCTCAATTTGAATATAGTAAGTAAAGGTATCTCCGACATTGACATTGGGTTTACTTGCGGATTTTGTTATCGTTAGTCCATCAACTGGTGTAGCCGCCATTGCTGGTGATGCAAAGGGCAGCAATGCTGTTTGCAGCAGCAAGGCGAACATCAGGATGAGGGGGACCATACGGCCTTTCCGCAATTTCTGTAATAGCATGGTTTCTTTCTTCATTCCTTTCGATCTGTTTTCACGTTTACGTGAAGCAGGAAGACGCGTCGTTCCAAAAGAACGGGATTAACCTGTGATCAGCCTCCTTATTCTAGTCAACCGCTGGATAGCTAGAGGATTGCCAGTGGGTATGCGGCAGGAACATGATAATATCAGCATCGTGCTAGCTGGTTCACTTATCGGCAAAGTAATAAACGCCGTATAATAGATTGCGGCCTGCTCGCTTCGCAAATAAATTTAGCAAGCTGCACGGATCCTGTAACAAAATGTAACAAGTGCAACTGATCATTTTTTGAACAAACATTGCTAATTCTCGTCATAAAGCAACAAGATTTGTCTTTGTTCGCATCATGACTATTGTATTAATGGATACTATACATTTTCTGAACAATTTTCAAGGGAATAGGTATAATAGATTTATAGGAAATAATCGTTTTCGGGGACGATGCCGATATGATTTATAATTTAGAAGAGATATGATGCTAATATAGGAGTGAAGCAAGTGAAGCTGCTTTTAGTTGATGATGAAAGACTGGCGCTCGTACAGCTTGAGCGCATGCTCCGCCAGTCTACCGAAGTAACGTCAATTGAAACCTATCAAAATCCGGTACAGGCGGTGGAGCGGGCAAGCGTGATGATGCCGGATGTTGTATTTCTGGATATCCACATGCCTGAACTAAGTGGTATTCAAGCAGCGGAGCTTATTCAGATGGTTTGTCCGCAAGCTTATATTGTGTTTGTAACCGCTTATGATGAGTATGCGATTCAAGCTTTCGAGCTGAATGCGATAGATTACTTGTTGAAGCCTCCGCAACCCTCGCGTATTCAGAAAACAATGGAGAGGTTAATGAAGCTCAGAGGGATTCAGGCACCACCAGAAGCTCTTGAGAAGAGCACGGATATGATTTATTGCTTCAAAATGCTCCGCTTCCAGACGAATGGTCAGCCGGCAGAGCTGCCGAAGTGGCGTACAGCAAAAGCTCAGGAGATCTTTGCTTATTTGCTCCATCATCGCGGTCAGATTGTTCATAAATCGACGCTTCTGGAGCTGTTTTTTCCTGAGATGGATATGAAGCGGGCCATGACTCAACTATATACGGCTATCTACCAAATTAGACAATGCATTCAAAAGTCAAATCTATCTATTGTGATTCAAAATACGAGCATTCAGGAAGGTTACATCCTTGAGATCGGGCAGGTGGCATTGGACACCGAACGGTGGGAACGGGAATTGGAAAATCTGATGGGGCCTGTAGACGAGCATTATGATCGCGCGATTCAGCTGTTAGGGGAATATGAAGGACATTATCTTCAGGACCATGGTTATATATGGGCAGAGCATGAGAGCGAGCGCCTTCGCCAGCTGTGGCTGAGTCTGGCAAGGCAGGTGGCCGCTTACGATTTGGAACGACAGGATAAATGGAGCGAAGCTTTGCAGCTATATGAAAGAATACAAACGATCGATCCATATAATGAGACTGAGGGTCTTCTTGTTATGAAGCTTTATGATGAACTAGGTCATTTTGATAAAGTGACAGCTTATTATGAACGGCTGCTTCTAACGCTGGAGAATGAGCTCGGACTGGTTGTTCCGAAACCAATTGAAGACTGGTATGATCAGTGGAGCGAGAGAAGAATGGGTAAGGAACAGATGCGGTGAGCTCACAAGTTGCAAAATTGGAATATACCGGAGCATGTCTCAAGAAGAGATAGGCTGCGGTATTTTTTTGTGTGAGGATCATTGCGCCAGTTGACAGTACACGGTATAATAAACGGGAACAAACATTCTTATTTTTAAAATGCTACTGAAATGAAATTCATATAATTGACTATAATAATAAGAGTATTTCGAATAACGGAGGTGGATAGAGGCGTGAGTGAACTCGCAAAGGAAACGAAGCTGTTCGAATTGAAGTCAGACTATACACCACAAGGGGACCAGCCGAAGGCGATCGAGCAGCTTTTGGCAGGCATTAAGGCAGGCAAGAGGCATCAAACTCTGCTTGGGGCGACGGGAACGGGCAAAACCTACACGATTGCGAACATGGTGGAGAAGCTTAATCGGCCTACACTCGTCATCGCGCACAATAAGACGTTGGCTGCGCAGCTGTGTAGCGAATTCAAGAGCTTTTTCCCGGACAACGCAGTTGAATATTTTGTTAGCTACTATGATTACTACCAGCCGGAAGCTTATATCCCGTCATCGGATACGTTTATCGAGAAGGACTCCAGTATTAATGATGAAATAGATAAGCTTCGACATTCGGCGACAAGCTCGCTGTTCGATCGCCGCGACGTCATTATCGTTGCCAGCGTTTCATGTATTTATGGTCTCGGATCTCCAACCGAATACGGAGGCATGGTGTTATCGATGCGAGTCGGAATGGAAAAGTCTCGGGATACCATTTTGCATAAGCTAGTCGATATTCAATACCAACGCAACGATATTAGCTTCACGAGGGGAACATTCCGTGTTCGTGGAGATATCGTGGAAATTTTCCCAGTTGCCAATAATGAACGTGCCATTCGCGTAGAGCTCTTTGGAGACGAGATTGAGCGTATATCGGAGATCGACGTGCTCACAGGCGAAATTATCGGCGAACGCGAACATATCGCTATTTTCCCGGCCTCCCACTTCGTGACCCAGGAAGAGACGATGAAAGTGGCGCTTGTCAATATCGAACGGGAATTGGAGGAGCGGCTTGCGGAACTGCGCGAGGCAGGTAAGCTGCTTGAAGCGCAAAGATTGGAGCAGCGTACACGCTACGACCTGGAAATGATGGCCGAGATGGGCTTCTGCTCAGGCATCGAGAACTATTCAGGACCGCTAACCTTCAGGGAGCGCGGTGCTACGCCGTATACGTTGCTTGATTATTTCCCTGACGACATGGTTATTGTTATAGATGAGTCACATGTATCCCTGCCGCAAATCCGGGCCATGTACAACGGTGACCGGGCTCGGAAGGAAATGCTTGTGAATCACGGTTTTAGGCTGCCTTCGGCAATGGATAATCGGCCGCTGCGTTTCGAAGAGTTCGAGGCAAAGGCAAAGCAGCTGGTTTATGTGTCGGCTACCCCAGGCCCGTATGAGATCGAACATACGGACATAATGATCGAGCAAATTATTAGGCCAACTGGTCTTATCGATCCGATTATCGATGTACGTCCTACGAAAGGGCAAATTGATGATTTGTTAAACGAGATTCGTGATCGCATTGCAAAGGATGAACGGGTGCTCGTTACGACGTTGACCAAGAAGATGTCAGAGGATCTAACGGATTATATGAAGGAGATTGGCATTAAGGTTCGCTACCTCCACTCCGATATCAAGACATTGGAGCGGCTGGCGATTCTTCGTGACCTAAGGCTTGGCGTGTTCCATGTACTGATTGGCATCAACCTCTTAAGGGAAGGGCTGGATTTACCGGAGGTATCGCTCGTATCGATTCTCGATGCGGATAAGGAAGGTTTCCTACGCTCTGATCGCGCGCTTATTCAGACGATTGGACGTGCGGCGAGGAACAGTGAAGGCCGCGTTATTATGTACGGGGATAAAATAACCGATTCGATGGACCGAGCGCTCAAAGAAACAGAACGTCGTCGAACCATTCAATTGGCATACAATGAGAAGCACGGCATAACGCCGCAGACGATTCGCAAAAAAGTCCATGACGTCATCGAAGCTACGAAGGTGGCTGAGCAGAAGGCGGATTATTTAACGGGTGCAGGCGTTGGCAAAATGAACAAAAAAGATCGTTTGGCGCTGCTTCAGAAGCTGGAAGCAGAAATGAAGGATGCAGCAAAAAATCTGCAGTTCGAACGCGCAGCAGAGCTTCGGGATGCGCTGCTTGAGCTGCGGGCAGAGATGGGCTAAGTAGGAGGAGAAAAGATTGGCTAGCGATAAAATCGTAATTAAGGGCGCACGTGCCCATAATTTAAAAAATATTGATGTTACCATACCACGCGACAAATTCGTCGTGTTAACAGGTCTTAGCGGCTCGGGTAAATCCTCACTGGCTTTTGACACCATCTATGCGGAAGGACAGCGTAGGTACGTGGAATCACTATCGGCCTACGCTCGTCAATTTCTAGGCCAAATGGAGAAGCCGGACGTCGATTCAATTGAAGGCTTATCACCGGCCATCTCTATTGACCAGAAGACGACAAGCCGGAATCCACGATCTACAGTAGGAACCGTAACGGAAATTTATGATTACCTCAGGTTGCTGTTTGCCCGTATCGGGAAACCCCATTGCCCGGAGCATGGCATTGAAATTACATCGCAGACCGTGGAGCAGATGGTTGACCGGATCTTGGAATATCCAGAGAAAACGAAGCTGCAAATTTTGGCTCCGCTTATTTCTGGACGCAAAGGCGAGCATACCAAATTGCTTGCTGATATTCAGAAGCAAGGGTTCGTGCGCGTCCGTGTGAACGGAGAACTGCGTGAGCTGAGCGAGAAGATCGAGCTGGAGAAAAACAAAAAGCATAGCATTGAAGTTGTGGTTGACCGGATCGTAGTGAAAACAGACATTCAAACTCGCCTTGCGGATTCTTTGGAAACGGCGCTTAAGCTCTCTGAAGGCCGCGTGCTAGTTGATATTATCGATCAAGAAGAGCTGTTGTTCAGCTCAAATCTGGCTTGCCCAGAATGCGGCTTCAGTATTGAAGAGCTTGAGCCGCGTATGTTTTCTTTTAACAGTCCTTATGGAGCTTGTCCAGATTGCGATGGCTTGGGCGTCAAAATGATCGTCGATCCCGAGCTGCTCGTTCCGGATATGAGCAAATCGGTTGAGAATGCAGCGTTTCTGGCTTGGGCAGGCAGCACGTCCAACTATTACCCGCAATTTCTTAGCGCAGTATGCGTTCATTACGGCATTCCGCAGAACGTACCTGTCTCGGAGCTTAGCCAAGAGCAAATGAAAAAGATTCTTTATGGTACGGGAGGAGAACGGGTTCGCTTCCTGTACGAAAATGATTTCGGCCACCGGAAGGAAGCGTTTGTTCCGTTCGAGGGTATCGTTCACAACCTAGAGCGGCGCTACCGCGATACGGCATCGGATATGATGCGTGAGCATATTGAAAACTATATGAGTGCTAAGCCATGCGCGGGCTGCAAGGGGCATCGCCTTCGTAAGGAGACCTTGGCCGTAACCATTAATACACAAAATATATCACAAGTGACCTCGCTATCAATTGGTGATGCTCAGCATTATTTTGATTCGCTCAAGCTTACACCAAAGGAACTTGCGATTGCCAATCTAATTATGAAAGAAATCAACAGTCGACTAGGTTTCCTAGTCAACGTTGGCTTGGAATATTTATCGTTAAGTCGTGCTGCAGGTACTCTTTCCGGAGGGGAAGCGCAGCGGATCCGACTGGCTACCCAAATCGGCTCAAGCCTGATGGGTGTGCTCTACATTTTGGACGAGCCGAGCATCGGGTTGCACCAGCGCGACAATGACCGATTGATCGAGACGCTGGAGCATATGCGCAACCTCGGGAACACCTTGATTGTGGTTGAGCATGATGAGGATACGATGCTGGCAGCTGACTATATCATTGATATTGGGCCTGGCGCCGGTATTCATGGAGGCATGGTGATTGCTGAAGGGACGCCGGAAGAGGTGATGGCGAATGAGAATTCGCTAACGGGACAATACTTGAGCGGACGGAAGTTCATTGAGGTGCCCGCAGTTCGCCGAAAAACCAATGAGAAGTGGTTAGAGGTACGTGGAGCGAAGGAAAACAACCTGAGAAATGTGAATGTGAAGATCCCTCTTGGCGTTTTCTCAGCGGTCACAGGTGTTTCAGGCTCCGGCAAATCAACCTTTGTTAATGAAATTCTCTATAAGACGCTAGCGCGGGATTTGAACAAAGCCAAGACACGCCCCGGTCAATACAAGGAGCTGCGCGGTATTGAGCATTTAGAGAAGGTTATCGACATTGACCAGTCGCCGATTGGCCGAACGCCAAGATCAAACCCAGCGACGTATACCGGCGTGTTTGATGATATTCGTGATTTATATTCCAATACGAATGAATCTAAGGTACGCGGGTACAAAAAAGGTAGGTTTAGCTTTAACGTCAAAGGCGGCCGTTGTGAGGCATGCCGAGGTGATGGCATTATCAAAATCGAAATGCATTTCTTGCCGGACGTCTATGTGCCTTGTGAAATTTGCAAAGGCAAGCGCTATAACCGCGAGACGCTTGAAGTGAAATATAAAGGGAAAAACATTGCAGAGGTTTTGGATATGACGATTGAAGACAGCTGTCTCTTCTTCGAGAATATTCCAAGAGTGCACCGGAAGGTACAAACACTGCTTGACGTGGGTCTTGGCTACATGAAGCTGGGACAGCCAGCCACAACCTTGTCTGGTGGCGAAGCACAACGGGTCAAGTTAGCGGCTGAGCTGTACCGCCGCTCTACAGGCAAAACATTGTACATTTTGGATGAGCCAACAACCGGCTTACACGTGCATGACATTGATCGCTTGTTGACGGTTTTGCATCGCTTGGTTGATTCAGGTGAATCTGTCCTCGTTATTGAGCATAATTTGGATGTTATTAAAACAGCGGACTATCTGATTGATTTGGGGCCAGAAGGTGGCAACGGCGGCGGTATGATTGTGGCAACTGGAACGCCTGAACAGGTTGTTAAGGTAGAGCAATCGTACACGGGTAAATATTTAAAGCCAATCCTAGAGCGTGATCGTGAACGGACGATTACACTGCATAAGGAGAAGCAGGTAGCGGCAGCAATGGAATAAACAGAAAACAGCAGGCTGAGCGATCAGCCTGCTGTTTTTCTTGTTCTGCTAAGTTCGATAGACCATAACTACTGCTCGTTATCTCCCCATGCGATTAAATAATGAATCTTTGAAGTCGTCCATCATAAGCGGACCATTATAGGTAAAACATTTTAAATCAAAGCTTTCAATGACTTCGGATAATAAATCAAAGACTTTAGCATCATTAGTGACTAATTTGGCAGGCAAGAGCTTAACGGTCTCCAGCAGCTCTACCATTTTTTCGGGAACAATAAAAGGAGCTTCTTGCTGCTCGAACAGGTTCATCGAAATAATTTGATTGGAGTCCTGATCAATAACGGCAAAGATCATAGGATAATAGGGTCTGCCCTTATCATCTACAGGCGTAGGCATGAAGAAACAACTGACTTCCCAGGAGCTGCTTGTTTTTTTGACCGTTTTCTTCAGCTTGGCGAGCTGTAGCTCGTTAAGAACGAAAGGAGTCTCGATGTCGGGTTCCTTCTTGTCCTCTTCCGGTACCAACCATTCGCTATTCCATTGCAGGCTTCCGTCTTCTTGAGCAGTTGCTATACGAGTGAGCAGCTTCTCGCCCTGAGGCTGGATATAGCTGTAAGCATCTTCAGGCGCAGAAAGGGCGACTTGGATGACCTGTTCCAAAGCTGCTGTCAAGAAAAGAACATCTTCAGCTTTCTCAAGAATCCAAGGATAATAACCGGGTTCATGAATTTTGAAGGCAGGCCAGGCACTGCGTCCGCGATATTTTAAACCAAGCGATTTGATTTGTTTATACTCTTCAGGATGCAAGTCCTCGCGGTCATCGAAGGAGAGCATGAGACAATGCTGAACAAACAGAGGATCGTCGTGCAATTCTCCTTCCAGCATGGCATGAATGGTATCTAAACCTCTTTTGCCTAAATAAAGAGCCAAACCAAATAGCTGGCCCCCAGCACCCATAATGCAGCAATAGCCGGTTTTGCCAGTGTATGGGTCTTTGACAGCGAAAATATCGCTATCTTCAAACACGTTCCAAGGTGCGGCTACTTTAAATGCGTTTGCCGCTTCATATAAGTTTTTCCATTGCTCTTGTGTGGGCTGCATGTTAATCCTCCAATTTATATTTGTTTATTGAAAGTTGTATATGGATAAAAATGAAAATCTCATTTTCTGAAAAAACATTTATTTTATTGATTTTTTGATTAGATTACAGTAATTTTAAAAGTTGAAAATAAACAAAAAATAAAGAAGGGTAATTATTCGTTAAGTGTGCATAGATGCATGATATAACAGGAATTTGTTGAATGCTAATCGTTATAGTTTTTGCCATAGATGGACATTTTATAATTAACCAAGAAGAAACGATTTTGCCGTCCTCTGTCGAGGTTGGCGATTCGTTTCTCGCAGAAATATAAGGCTGCTTTGTGGTGTGAAACAGATAAAGTCTTATATTTCAAAAAAAACGTGACAAACTTGTTACGAAATTCGATTCTGACTTGCGTCAGGAGCCACAAAAAGCTAACATATAGTATTATAGGTTACGTGCGAAAAAAGGAGGTCCCTTCATGTTTTTGGCAGAAGAAGCAGTTCAAGAAGCAAGTAAAATCGGTACTTTCGATTGGTTCATGCTTGCCTTTACCGTACTGATTGCAATCGGGTTTGTGCGACTATTGACCGCTCGCCCGAAGAAAAACATTTTTGCGATCGGTTTCACTTTCGTTTCACTTGCATTGTTTTTGTTGATCGACTTTATTATGATCACGCAGGTTTGGTTAGCTTAGTATCTAATGTAACAAAACAAAGGCGTACTGGACAAGTCCAGTACGCCTTTGTTTTGTTTAGAAGGATTAAACCCACCACATCTCGCCTAGCGGCTCGCGGATCAGAATTTGCTGTAGGTTCTGTACGGCCTTCGTGAAGCCCTCATCTACCGACATCAAGCCGTCTTCATGCTCAATACTGACCACGTAGTCATAACCAACAAGGCGAAGCGCACTGAGGATGTCAGCCCAAGTTTTCAAGTCATGGCCATAACCGACAGTACGGAACTGCCAAGCACGATCAAGCATAAGCGCGTATGATTGCATATCCGTTACGCCATGGTGATTGACGTTAATCGGATCGATTGTTGTATCCTTCGCATGGAAGTGATGAATTGCTCCGGCACGGCCAAGAATATGTACCGCTTGTACCGGATCAATTCCTTGCCACCACATGTGGCTTGGATCAAGATTGGCACCGATTGCATTACCAGCCGCTTCACGCAGGCGAAGCAAGGTAGCTGGACTGTGAACGGAGAAGCCGCCATGCAGCTCAAGGCCGATTTTGACGCCACCTTCCGTAGCTAGTTTTCCAATCTCAGACCAATATGGAATAACTTTTTCTTCCCATTGCCATTTCAGGATATCCTGGAAATCATTCGGCCATGGAGCAACCGGCCAGTTCGGGTATTTTGCATCCTCATGGTCGCCTGGGCAGCCAGAGAATGTATTTACAACGGATACCTCAAGACGGTTGGCGAGCTCAATCGTTTTGCGAATAACCGCATCATGGTCAGAAGAAATAGCTTTCTGCGGGTGAAGCGGATTGCCATGGCAGCTAAGTGCGCTGATCATTAGTCCGCGTGATTCTACTGCATGCTTAAACGCTTTCAGTTTGCCCTCGTCCGCAAGCAATGCATCCACATCACAGTGTGCGTTGCCCGGGTATCCACCCGTGCCGATTTCAATTGCATCCAGACCTTTGGAAGCGATGTAGTCGAGTGCTTCCTCGAATGGTTTTTGTGCAAAAAGAACGCTAAATACGCCTAATTTCATTTGTCCTTTTACCTCCCGAATCCATCGAAATGGATTGAATTAGTAGTCCCACATAGTATACCACTTTCATAATCAGAACACATAACCGAAACGACAATTGACAAAATCGCATAATAACTAAGCAAAACGGGCATAGTCCAGCCTCGAAGTTCCAAAAGTATCTATATCTTTTTGCCTAATAATCTAGCTAATTTTCATTGTCGTTTATTGGAAAATATGCTATGTTACGAGGGGATTGTTAAATAGAGAAAGCAGCGTCAAATCGGGGCAAAACCGGCGTTTGCGCAGAGAAGGATAGGGAGAGTGGGTTCATGAGAAGTAGCATGCTTAGGGTTTGCAGCTTTATCGCGATTGGAGCGATTATAGCGGCTGGAACTGCGTGGGCTGCCGGCACAGGAGGAACAGGCACGCATGCTTTAAGTGCGACAAAGATTAACGGTGAAGTTTATGTCAAGGCCAGTTCGCTTACGAGTGCGCTTGGCGGCACGGGCACGTTCGACTCCAAGACCAATACATACGCGTACACAACTGCAGATATTCCATCAGTAATCAAGAAGGTGTCTCCTTCTGTCGTAGCGATCATAGGCAAGCCGAAGGATGTAGGCTCCGCTGATCCTAGATACGCCCTAGCTCATGGAACAGGCGTCATCATTCGAGCAGATGGCTGGATTGTAACCAATGCGCATGTCGTGGAGGACATGACGAATTTAGTCGTGGTTACTGCAGACGGCAAAAAATATGATGCTGAGCGGACACATTATGATGAACCAAGTGATTTGGCACTGGTCAAAATAAAAGCAACGAAGCTCCCTATAGCAAAGTTAGCGGCTACCCCGCTTAATGTGCAAGTAGGCGAAACGGTTGTAGCGATTGGAACTCCGGTTTCCTTCTCTCTTCGCAATACAGCGACTAGCGGTATCTTAAGCGGTATGAATCGCAGTATTTCCTCAGCCTACAAACTGCTTCAGACAGACGCAGCCATCAATCCAGGAAACAGCGGTGGGCCGCTCGTGAATATGAAGGGCGAGGTCATTGGCATTAATTCTTTGAAATTCGTAGAAGTTGGGGTCGACAATCTTGGATTTTCCATTCCTGCGGATACAGTACAGTATGTGACGAATCATTTTTTCAAATACGGGCATGTGAAGCGCGCTTCACTGGGATTAAGCCTGGAGGAAAGCTGGTCGGCCTTAATCGGCATCCCGACTTCTGATCCTCTTACCGTGAAAACGGTGCAGTCGGCATCTGCCCAAAAATTAGGGATCAAAAACGGCGATTTGCTTTATAAGGTTGCGGGTAAGCAGGTATCTACCATCGTAGAGCTGAATGAACTGTTGAAAGCTTATTTGCCGGGCCAACAGGTTGAGGTCATGCTGCAAATGGATGGCGATCTCGTGACGAAGAAGTTGACGCTGGTAGAAGGATAGGCAGTAGAAGCATGAGAATGAATTAGCAATTATCTGACATTAGAGGAGCAATTATAAATGAAAAGATTTTTAACGATGCTGCTGCCGTTACTGCTGGTATTGGCGATGCTGCCAATGGCGGTGTTTGCCGCAGATGCAGACAATAAGGTAGAGGTTCGTTTGAAGGCGGGCAGCACGACAGTCAAAATCAATGGCAAGGCTTCGACGGTAGAAGCTCCATTTGTGAGCAGCGGCACGACGATGGTTCCTTTGAAAGTCATTACCAATGCGTTTGGCGCAGGCCTTAAATTGGAAAATGGGAATGTGATTACCTTAACGTACAATGATCGAAAGGTTGTTTTAACGTTTGGCAGCAAAACGGTCAAAATCAACGGAGCTGCGAAGACGGTTGCTATCGCTCCTGTCGTTGTTAAAGGCTCCACAATGGTTCCGCTCCGCGTAATCGTGGAAGCTTTCGGCGCTAAGATTTCCAACGATGGTGCGACAAAAGAAACGGTCATTATTGGTGTTCGGGCTCAATCCTCAGGCACAGGCGGTACTTCGATCGACTCCGACTATGGTAAAACGAAAATCGGCGATAGCTACTATGGATGGACATTAAACTACCCGGCTGGTCTCGTTCAAGTTGCACAAAGCGACAGCGGAGATTATGTAAGCTGGGCGGATACCGCAGACGCTTCTAAAGTGGCTGCACAGGTGAATGTCTTCACGGAGCTTGTCGGCGACGATGAGCTTACAGTTGAAGAGCAGCGTGATCTGCTGTATAGCTATTACGATGGCGATGAAATTACAGTGGACAAGCGTACGATTACAGTAGGCGGCCAGCAATTCGAAAAAGTTGTCTCTTACACGAAACAAAGCAAAATGTATTATGAATATCGCGGTATCCAAAAAGGGGATAAATACTTTATTGTCCTCGTTGGCGTGAAAGGCTCAGACAAGTCTGTTCTTAGCAGCTACGATGTTTTGTTGAACAGCTTTACGCCTTCGTTTAATGTGTCCGACAAAACCGTAAAAAATATTACGAAGGTCCAAGATGGCATGATTACGTTTAAGGATGCTGATTATGGATTCTCCGTTAAACTGCCGGCGGGATGGTATGATGATTCTGACGGCTCGACGCCAGCATTTGCAAACAAAACGGATTCCTTCTTGTTCTCCTTTGGATCGCTTTTGGCTGGAGATACACTTGAAGGCTGGGCAGTACGCCATGAGAAAAATCTTCGCGAAGAGTTCGTCAGCTCCAATATTCGCAATGTAGCTACAGCACCGGTCACCCTGAAGAACGGGAAAGCATTAAGTCTTTCTTATGATATTTCATATGGCGAAGACTATTGGATCACTTTTAATGAAATTGCTTTTATTTCTGGGGAGTACCGGTATTCATTGGTTTACCTTCATCCGGCATCGAACAGCTCCAAAAGCAAAGAGACGTTAAAGCAAGTTATTGCTTCGGTAACGATTGATACGGCGTATATTGAGAAAAACTTTGGCGTAGTGGATGATCAGTTGGATCTTATCGACCGCAGCAAAAAATTAACGAAACGCAGTTCTACTTACGGCTACTCCATCGAGATGCCAGCTTTCTGGACAGGCGAGCAAAATAACTTTAATGAAGACGGCGTGTATTATACGTTTAATGCTGGCGAGTTCGAGGCATATGAATCTGCTGATACGGCTGCAGATATAGCTTCTAAAGCGACTCAGCTTGCCACCGAGCCCCAAGCTATTTCTGAAGGGGTTACGATCAAAGAAAATACGACGATAACGATCAATGGGAAAACGGCGCGCAAGGTAGTGCTGCATGCAGCTAAGCCAAAAGGAATGCTGCCGTATTCGGAGATTCTCTACTTGTTTGATACAGCAGATGGTTCAATGGTGTTTTATTTCTCCCTTGATGATGTCCACGCAACGGAAAGCAATTTGAAGCTAATTAACGATGTGGCACAGTCGATTCGTTTTAGTTAATTGAGATTTTGAATGGAAGACCGGTTCCCGATAGAGGAACCGGTCTTTTTTTTGTAAATCTGCCCTATTTTGCGCGATGCCAGTATTGTGTAGTGGTATAGATGACCGGGGTTTGTTAAGATAGTAGCAACAGGTTTCAAGAATGAGAGGAATGGATTGTTATTATGACTGACACAATAATAAGATCGGACATAGAGCTGCTGGCTCCGGCCGGCGATTGGGATTGTATGCGGGCGGCTGTGGCTAACGGCGCCGATGCGATATTTTTTGGAGTGGAGAAATTTAATGCGCGTGCCCGGGCGAACAACTTCCGCAGCGAAGAGCTTCCGGAAATTATGGCTTTTCTGCATACGTACGGCGTAAAGGGCTTTCTGACGTTTAACATTCTCGTGTTTGAGGACGAGCTGAGAGACGCGCAGAAGCTGATTGAAATGTGTATCGATGCGGGCGTGGACGCGGTTATCGTGCAGGATTTGGGACTGGTGAAGCTGATCCGCGAGCTGTCGCCGGATTTCCCGATTCATGGTTCGACGCAAATGACGATAACGTCGCCGGAGGCGGTTGAATTTACGAAGCCGTTCGGGCTGGAGCGCGTAGTGCTCGGCCGCGAGAACAATTTGAAGCAAATTCGCACGATCGGCGAGCAGGCGAAGCTGCCGATGGAAGTATTCGTGCACGGGGCATTATGCGTATCGTATTCCGGACAGTGCCTGACGTCGGAAATGTGGGGCGGACGCTCCGCGAACCGCGGCGAATGCGCGCAGGCTTGCCGCTTGCCGTATGATCTGATGGTTGACGGGGAGATCCAGCCGATGGGCGACATCGCCTATTTGCTGTCGCCGAAGGATTTGGCGGCGATCGATATCGTGCCGGAGCTGATCCAAGCCGGCGTGAAGTCGTTTAAAATCGAAGGGCGGCTGAAGAGCCCGGAGTATGTTGCGAATGTCGTGAGCAAGTATCGGCGCGCGATCGATAAATATTTTGACGGCGACTTGTCGAAGCCGTCGGCGGAGGATGTGCGTGAGCTGCAGCAAAGCTTCTCGCGCGGCTTCACGCATGGTTTCCTGTCGGGAACGAACAACAAGATGCTCGTTGAGGGCACGTTCCCGAAAAGCCGCGGCGTCTACCTCGGCCGCGTGGAGCGCGTGATGCGCGATGCGGTTTCCTTGCGGATCGACGCGCCTCTGAAGCGCGGCGACGGCATTGTGTTTGACGCCGGCGACCCGACGAAGAAGGAAGAGGGCGGACGCGTGTACGATATTCGCCGCCAGGGCGTGAAGATTGAGGGCGAAGCGCAGGAAGGCACGCTGATCGAGCTTGTAGCAGGACGCAATGATGTTGACTTGCGCAAGGTGCATGTGGGCGACCGCGTCTGGAAAACAAGCGATCCGGCGCTGGATAAGCGTCTGAGAGCCACGTTTGAAACGGAAAAGCCATACCGCGTGTTCCCGCTGCATGTACGAGTAACTGGTGCGCTGGGCCAGCCTATGCGTACTTGGTGGACGGATGTACAAAAAGGCACGACCGTTGAGGTTGCCACGGAGCTCGAGCTTGAGCAAGCGCAGAAGCGTCCGATGGATGCGGCGCTGCTGGAGGATCAATTGGGCCGTTTGGGCGGTACGGTGTATCAGCTCGAGAAAATGGAGGTTGAACTTCAGGGCGATCTGATCGTCCCGATCCGCGAGCTGAATCGTTTGCGCCGCGAAGCGGTAGAGCTGCTTGCGGGCGAGCGTCCAAAGCCGCCGGTATATGTGAAGAATCCAGTCGCTTCGCGCGAAAATCTCTTCCAGGCTGACTCGGCTACGAAGGACATTTTGGCACCGCAAAGCGGCAAGGACGCGAACCTGATCGCCTTGTGCCGCAGCTTGGAGCAAGTGCAGGCAGCCGTAACAACGGATGTATCCTATGTCTATGCTGACTTTGAATTCATTAAGCAGTTCCCTGCTGCAGTGGCTGCGGCCCGTGAGGCGGGCAAGCCGATTGCACTGGCAACGCCGCGCATTCATATGCCGGGCGAGAACGGCTACCATGCGAATATTTTGAAGCTGCAGCCGGATGCGGTACTCGTGCGGAACACAGGAGCTCTTTATTATTACCTGCGCGCTCGTGCAGCTAACCCGGACAAGCCGTTCCCAAAATTGATCGGTGACTTCTCGCTGAATGTAGCCAATCACAAAGCAGTGAACTTGTTCACGGAGGTTGGGCTTGATCTGATTACGCCTTCGTATGACCTGAACATTCAGCAGATGGTCGATTTGCTGGAAAACTCGGATACGTCGATGCTGGAGATGGTCATCCATCAGCATTTGCCGATGTTCCATACGGAGCACTGCGTATATTGCACCTTTATGAGTGAAGGAACCGACTTCACCAACTGCGGCCGTCCGTGCGAGGAGCAGCGCGCTTCCTTGCAGGACCGGATCGGCATGGCGCACCCCGTGCGCGTAGATGAGGGCTGCCGCAACACCGTATATAATGCGATTGAGCAATCAGGCGCAGAGTATATCCGCAATTTTGTCGGCTATGGCGTCTCTAACTTCCGTGTAGAGTTTTTGGAAGAAACGCCGGAGAAGGTGCTTGAGGTATTGGGTCTATACCGCGACGCGCTGGATGGACGCATCAGCGGCACGCAGGTTTGGCGCAGCCTGAAAGCGATCAATCAGCTAGGCGTTACCCGTGGTCAACTAGTCAAGAAATAGGATAGATTTGACGTGAAAAAGGTATGCCGCTCTCCTATTCGTAGGAGGGCGGCATTTTTCTATTTGATGGCCGGCGCAGGACAGGTTTGACACGCGATGGGCGCTGGCATAGCATAGAGGGATAGCGCAATTATGCGACATTCGATTTTGGCGAAAAAGCGAGGTTTGGTCATTGATGAGTGAGGTTTGGTTTTCGGGCTGGCGGCATGTGTTTAAGCTTGACCCCGAGCGTGAAATAACCGATGAAGCACTGGATCTGATATGCAATTCAGGGACGGATGCGATTATCGTGGGCGGCTCCAGCGGAGTGACTTTTGAGAATACTGTTGATCTCATGGCACGGATTCGCAGATATGCGGTAGACTGTGCGCTGGAGGTATCGACGCTGGAAGGGGCAGTTCCTGGCTTCGATGGATATTTTGTGCCGCTCGTTCTGAATACGGATAAGGCGGAATGGATTACCGGACGGCAAACCGCTGGACTGCTCGAATACGGCTCGTTTGTTCCATGGGAAGAGACAGCGGCGCAGGGATACATTATTTTGAATGGCGAGGCGACGGCCGCAAAGGTAACCGATGCACATACGGAGCTGACAGAAGCAGAATTGATCGCTCATGTGCGGATGGCTGACCGGCTGATGCGCCTGCCTGTTATTTATTTGGAATACAGCGGCCGTTTCGGCGATATGCAGCTTGTGAAGCGAGCACGGGCAACAGCCGTTCAAGCTAGATTATTTTACGGCGGCGGCATTGATAGTGCGGACAAAGCTCGCCAAGCGGCGGAATCAGCTCATACGGTTGTGGTCGGAAATGTGATTTATAGCGATTTGGAAGCGGCTCTTAGTACGGTTGCGGCTGTGAAGGGAATATGAAGGATGTATTGTGAGCGCTGCAAAGCCGAATGAGCAGTGGATAAGTTGAAAATAAAAAGGCATGAGCTAGGTACAGTACCGAATTCATGCCTATCGGCTAGCAAAATAAACTGTCTAACTTTAGGTGGTCACTTCATCTCATGTGGCTTGTGAAATTTAAGACGAAGGTAGATTCATATTATTCATCAAAAGATTATGACAAAATGAATATCAAGCTTAATATAATAAGAACCATGCCAATCATTCTATACACATAAATCGTTTTGACCGATATGAATTTCTGTTTATCGTATTTTTCCATTGGTCCTGCATTACCGTCCATATTATCTAAGTTAAACCACCCAATCTTTGAAAATGTTCTTGGAAAAAACAACAGTAGTAATCCAAGAAGAAAAAATATAATCCAATTCATAATATGGCGTCACTCCCGCAAATTTATTTCCACCTGCTCGAACGTGTATAGGCTACGAAGTTAATAATCAATCGTCTACGATAACTTTTTAGTATTCCGTCCGCTCTTTGTTTTTATTACATTCTTGAGTCTAATGATCAACAAAATTTGAGCAATGATACAGGAAATAATCCCGATCACAATGACAACTGTGGAGAACGCTGATAACCAATACTGTTCTTCGGGAAGGCTTAAGTCATTTTTGTAAATATACAATGAAAATACAAAATAGCTCAGGATATGGCCTAAGACTATGACTAGTATGACGAATATAAAACCTAGAAAAAAGAACCGTTTTCCGGCTTCAAGAAAGAACTTATAATTGAGATAAGAAATAAAACATGGCAAAATTAAAATCTCGACAATGAAGTAGATTATAGTATGCATGGCTGGATCTATCCATGATGTAGCGAATGCTACTGCCCAATAAACGAGAACCATGCACAAATTTTTTTGTAATAAAACCTTTAGCTTAAACTCCCCGTGAGTTAAACGATTTTTCAAACGAATATTCCCCTTTACTATGTCTGATTAGACAAATTATATTTATTACCAGGCCTCCCATCCAGACCCCTGCAATCATGATTAAACCTAAGAATATGGAGATATATGCTCCGATTTTATATAAATAAATGATGTCTTTTGTGGGTTCCTTCTGATGTTTTGAGCTTGAGGATGTTTTGACCATGAATTCAGGAAATAAAATAGTTAAAATCCCCGATCCGCAAAATATGACAAAGAAGAACCGGGACATTATGATTCTATCCGACATTACATTGCCTCCTTTTAATTGTTACATGCCCTTTTTATCTGCAAATATATCATAAGTTAATTGTACAGTTTTGGATATACTGGATGCTTTTTGATTTTTATAGATTAATAAGAAATCCAGTTGTGATAGGGCTTTCTTTTTTAAAATATAGGAAAGTATATCCTTTCTCTATATTTCTCGGAATGAAACACGCTGCGCCGCCAGAGGACGGCGTCAGCCGTTTCACCTTGTTTGCTCAGGTTTCTGAGTGAAAGGGGACTAAAGACCCCATTCTGCTCAGAATTTGCACAGAGCTATTTGGTACACTTTCATAGGATGTCGATTAATGACGGAATTGAGAATTTATTGCTGATTTATAGCGATCTACAGGTATGCTCGTTTCGTTTAAAACGAAAGTGAAGCAGGGCAGTATGCTGGGTAACAGAGCTGGATTACAGAGAGGAGTCATAAGTTTATGCACGTAAATCGAAAGGCTTTCAGAAGCATGGCAACGATGATCATTATTGCTATGCTTGGGACGATGCTGCAGGGCTTTAGTGCAGAAAAAGTGGAGGCGGCGGCACCCGCGGATTTGGAAGTTGTTTTTGGTGCTGGTACGCACATAGGTAATTTAACCTATGAAGCGGATAATTCGTTTGTGAATATTTATGCGAATACGCCGGGGTTTAAACAAACGAAAACCGATGCGGATTCTCAAATTGATTGGGGTACTGGAGATATATACACAGGCAAAGGAGATCGTAAAACCGAAGTTAGATTTGAAATTAATATTGCTGACAATCCTAGATTAAGAGAGCTTGCCGAAAGTGGAGAAGCTGAAGTTGTGGTGGGATGGAATCGACTGGTCTATTATGAAGGGTCATTTCTAGGCATACCCACTTGGACACGTACATCATGGGCACGTTTTGATCTGGATGGGGAGCTGTTGTTACTCGGGGATGCTAACGGCAGTGATGTCGGCCCAAGATCAGCGTCGAAGATCATTAAAAAGACTTCCAAGCTTGAGATTAGCGTCTACGGCGAGGGAGACGATGATGGAGACCTTACCGGCGCCAGAGGCTTGTACATAAAGTTCCAGGATAAAAAACGACCTGAGATGACGAGTTATATTTTCACAGGAAATGGTGCTGAACGCCAGAACGATACTATTAATCAACGCGAATTGTACGTTAAGCAGGACGAGAAATTGACGCTCAACTATCAGTTTACTGAGCCAGTTAAGCCTACTGCGTTGAACTCGGCGTATTATGAGCATTTCTTGCGTCATCCGCTATTTGCTAATCCAAACGGAACAGGGCTGCCGGCAGCGGGACAGACGCAATATTTAGAAAACAAAACATACACGGCTAATAATCTAAATACATATCAAAAAAACATTAAGTATGAATATACAGGCGTAAAATACCATAACAGCGGAAATTTGCCGCTAGAGCCGCTGATTACGGGTACTTCAACAAGCGGTGTGCCACTTAACCAGACGATGGAAGAGAAAATTAGGGGGGCTGTACTGGCAGATACTGCGGGGAACGTCGCCATTACTGATTTTCCGAATATAGCCAGTGACGCCAGTAATCCATATTTGAAAGGGAAAGTGGTGAATCCCTTTGATTACAACAACGGCGGCTATCGCATCATCGTTGACGCAGTCGCACCTAAATATACGAAGACCGGCAACGGAATACAGCCGGAAATCGTGACAGGCGTTACGCTGAACAAAAACGATACGGTTGACTTCACGATGCAAATGACCGAGGAAGCGATCGTGAAGATAGGCTTGGATGTGAAGAAGACCTTTATTCTTTTTAACACGGGAATGAAGGCGTATTACGTATCGGGCAGCAACACGAAAAATTGGATTTTCCGTGCTAACATTACGGATGAAAAGTTTATGGAAACGCCGCTGTTGAAAGCAATAGCCGTCTCGAATGATGGTAAAGGAGATGACTCCGATATCAATGTCATTCAGGATTATGCTGGGAATCTTCTTATCCAGCCGGCCAACTATGATGGCATCCATATTGATGGCGATGAATCACTGGTCAATTCCAAGATTGATTGGGCACGGCTTGCGATTGACAATAAAGCGCCGATTATTGACTACCATTACGAAGTAGGTGGAGCCACTAATCAGACTTATCAGAAAAACGGGAAAATTACGATTGATGCTAACGACCCATCTGTGTTGATTCCGGCGCTTGATCCGGTTGTCGAAGAGCGCGGTCAAGAAAGACCAAGCCGCGGGATCTATCGCCCCTCCAACAATACAGGCGCAGGTTCGCCATCTGTTGGACTAGTCTATTACGTTTGGACCCAATCACCAAATGATCCTTTTGCGGCGGAGGCTGCGGATCAATACGCTGCGATCAAGCGTTACTCTTTATCGGCAAAGCAGCCGAGTGAAGAGCTATATCCAGGGAAGTATACGGACCTTTCCCTCCAGGTCGTTAATAACAAAACCAACATGCTCGCTCCTCCTTCTGAAGCGCTAACTTCTGAAAACAGCGGAGATTGGTACTTGCATACCTGGACAGCAGATATGACATGGGACAGTGCCAGAGAGCTGATGCAGTACAAGAAGAAAGCGGATTACGTCATTAAGCATGCAGAGCAGTATGAAGCTTGGAAACAGGAGCTAACTAGCGGTTCAGATGCTGACAGAACTTTTTATGCAGATAACAAAGCACTAGCTGCTGTTGGTGACTACGGAAATATCAACTCGTGGGAATTGAAAGACTTTACACATGAAGATTCCAACTGGAACTATAATTCAACACTCATCAAGCTGGATAACCGCAAGCCGGCCGTTTTGATCAATGAAATTAATGGAGACAACACGTTTAATGTTCAGCTTAGCGCCAAAATATCAGATGATCATAGCGGGGTTAAGAAAACCTCTTATCAATGGGTGCTGGATGGCAAGCAGCCCAAAGAAATTAACTGGAAAACCGCTGCTCTTACAGGCGATAAGCTTAGTGTTTCCAGTCTGAACGAAGTGGAAGAGGATGGCGTCTACCACTTGTACATCAAGGTTGTTGACCAAGCGGGGAATGAGCTCGTTACCTCTACAGCAACACCGGTAACGGTTAATTCGAAAGAGAAGGTACTCTCTGAGTTTTCTCCTCCTGCTGATACGAATTATGTAAAAAGCCATGACGTAATCTTCAACATCAGCGGCGTTACGCCAGATACCGTTGGGTATGTGATAAGCGCTAATGCAACACGACCAGTAAATAATGCTGACTTCACAGCATTGAATGTATCCGGAGGCGGAAGCATAACTGCTGGTTTCGATTATCTTGTTCCAGTCAATACGGATGTGAACGGACAGCGTTATATCCATATGATGGCGAAAGCGGGAGACCGTTATTATTATTTCTCGAAAGCCTATTATTTTGATAATCAGGCGCCAACCATCGGATTTAGCAAAAATGGAGTCACCTATCCGCTTGAATCGCATAAGGTAACGGTTTCGGTCAGCGAATCCTATAGCGAAACTGGATTGGTGAAGAAATACCAATGGGTGAAGCTTGGCAAAGCGGCCCCTGATGCAGATTCGCCAGACTGGTTGGAGCTGCCGGATGACGGGGCAATTGTATTGGACAGCAAGGAGCTGGAGGATGGCGAAATTGCGGATTACCGATTGTATGTGTATGCAATTGACGGTGCCGGCAACAGCACGATCAAGAGCACGGTAGGAACCTTCAAGGTTTCCAAAAACGCAGGAGCGGAAATTCCGCCCGCACCGTCGCACTCCGATTTAATCTATTTGTACGGTGATGATACCGATGGTTATACAGCGATTTTGAAGCTGACTCTCGACACAGAAGACAAGAAAGGCTATGAATATTCCATTTCCGCGGACAATGGAGCCAGCTGGAACAAATGGCGGTCATTCACGAGCTTTGTATCCGTGAAGGTAGATTCCGATCATGCTTCTGCGCTGCCGATTCAAGTGAAATACAGAACCTCAGGCGGAGCGGTCAGCGATCCTCAGAAGATCAACATTGAGACGCTATCGACGATTGAGCCGGTTTATGCGCTTACCACACTGAGCACAACAAGGCCCATTAGCCCAGTTACTGGTATCAACATTGAGGTTTCAGCGCCGCTTGGCATTAAAGTCGTTCCAACGGACATGAATCCGTCTATACCGGAGCGTACTGGTAATACGTTCAAAGTGAAGGAGAACGGTTTCTATACATTCGATCTTACAGATGTGAATGACGGAGAACGCAAGGATACCTTATATGTCGTTATTAATAATATTGACGGAACACCGCCGGAAGGCAGTATCGAATATATGATTACCGCCCAAACGAAAAGCAATGTAACGGTAAGGCTGGATACCTCGGAGCCTGTACAAGTAACAAACAATGAAGGCAGAGGCGCTTATACCTTTACGGATAATGGGTCCTTCACCTTTGAGTTTAAGGATGAAGCGGGCAATACGGGTGCAGCAACAGCAGTTGTCAACAATATAGACAGAGAGAGCCCTAAAGTAAGCCTGATACGGTCTTATGCCTATGGCAAAGACGGAGCAAAGACATTCGGTACCATTCAAGATGCGAATGGCAATATCCTATTCTCTTCCGGCGTAACGTTGTCGGTAGAGGCAGAGTCAGGGGAAACAAAAGAAATCAAAATCGTTAATGGGAAAGATGTAGTCACGTTGCAAAGCAATGGCATTCAAACGTTTGTCGTTTCCGATCTGCTTGGCAATACGAAGGTGTTGACCGCGGAGATTGACAATATCATTGCAGCGCCGCCTCAAGTGGAGAGCATGACGTATACGTATGTTGATGAGGACGGACAACCCTTGCCGCAAAACAAAATCGTTACTATTGACGGCAAGACGTATGCGAATGGAAACATGCTAGTCACGTTAAGTGGTCATACGACTGCTCCGAATAAAGTATTTTCGGGCGTTGTGCCCATCGCGCAAAATGGCAGCTATATCAATCAAATCAGCGGTGATGATGGCAGCTTTAACTATTCCAGAACGTACACGGCCAATGGTTCAACGACGATAGCAGTTACTGATCTGCTTGGCAACGTGAATAAAGTAGCGGTGACTGTTGATGGAATTGATAATAAAGCACCTGAGCTTGTATTGAAACGCGCTTCAGCAGCAGTGGTTCAGAATAAAAAGGATTTCAACTTCGCCGTTGATTTAGGCGGTTTTACCGTTTCAGACAACGTATCGAAGCCTGAAAACATTAAGGTATCGATCAGCACGTTGGACCTAACCAAAACAGGGCGTCAGCCAATTACTTACACAGCTGTAGATGAAGTAGGCAATACGGTTTCTGCTGTACAGAATGTGTATGTGGTCAAAGACGGAGGAATCCTGATCTTTGCGAATGACATGCTGATTTCTTCATCTGCAGGAGAGACAGCCTTGTTTGACCGCAGCACGCTGACCTTCAGCATTTCCGGTTACAACTTTATGAACGTTGGCGGCAAGGATCAGGTGAATGAGCTGGGTACCTATGATTTGCTCTATCAGCCAGGTCTCTATCGTGAAGGCCAAATGAAATATATTGCGAGCAAGATTACGTATAAGGAACTCATTAGCGGTCAATTTAAAGTGACCTTCCCTGGCGCAGGCTGGTATACCATTATTGTGAGAAACCAGGAGCGCGAGCGGGAATTTGCTACATTCTTCATTTCGAAGGCGCAGTAATTGATCCGCAGACCAAGTATCGGCCGTGCGTTTAGCACGGCTGGTTCTCGGCCTGCTGCTCTGTTGGCGTATTGAAATAATGCGAATACTAGATTTGGTCAGACGACAGGAGGCATTTAGGTGAGAGTAGCTAGAAAAAGCGGCATATTCATGCTCGCCTTGTTATTATTCATAGCTTCAAACTATTCAGGCATGGAAGCCGTTGCAGCAGCAGTAAGCAGCCCCAACACAACCGTGCTTCAGAATGATTTTATTAAAATTACAGTAGATAATAGCACGGGGCGCTTTGGGATTCGTACGGTAGAGGGACAGCCGGTGCGCAAGAAGGATCAGAACGTCGACATGCTCTTCCGCGGCGATGATCCGGAAACCTCGTTTACGACGTTCAAAATTGACGGCACGGATTATATTTTCGGTAATCCATATAAGTTTGCTGCGAATTTTTTCTCGGAGACGACAACACCGAAGATTATTCAAAATATTAACGGTACCAAGCAGATTGAAACGGTCTGGAAAATTAAAGGGGTAGAGATCAAGCAAATCTTGATGCTTTATACCGATAGTGCAGACATGCAAAATGCTGGTAATGTCAACATCCGGTATGAGGTGGTTAACAAGAGCGGTGCGGAAGTCGCGCTCGGCAGCCGGATTTTGCTGGATACGATGGTAGGCGGCAATGATGGCCCGCAGTTTCAGATTGGAACGGCCTACAAATCGCCACTGTTAGTAGAGAGGAAGCTTGTACATGATCCGGGGAAGTTAGGTATTCCGGAAGGTGAACAGCCTTTTTATAAAATACCAGCCTATTGGGTGATGAGGGACAAGCTGGAGCTAGACAACCCGCTCGCCACGAATGTAATGGCTTATGGTTTCAATAATATTGCGGAAGCCAACATCAACATCATTGATGAAATGGTGGTAGCTCACTGGAATAATCTCTCTAATACAAAGTGGGATTACACTCCGAATCCGAATTTGGATTTTACAAGAGATACGAATGACTACGGAACGGCAGATTCGGCAGTAGCCTTCTACTGGAACCCGAAGAAACTGGCGAAGCAAGCAACGCAAACCTTCGAAACGATCTATGGGCTGGGTGAAATCGTAGCGCCGGATAAGGTATTCTCGATTCGCTACATGGACCCTGTGCAGCAGCTTGCTACAATGTCCGATGGTAGTAATTACGTCGATGAAGGTGTATTTGAAATAACAGCCGAGATTGAAAATTTGGCGATGTACGACATGGAGCATACTCAGCTTGACGTTTCTATGACGCTGCAAAGTGGATTGAGTTTTGTGAAACTCGATAAATTCGGGAAAATTGAGCGGGATAAAAACAATAAGATTGAAACGGAGCCGTCACGGAAATTTGTGAAGGAGCCGATGAAAAAGACTCCTTCGCCGGAAGAAGCGGAAGAAGGTATAGTACCTAAATATCAACCAGGCGATACGGAGACGGTTACTTTTGTTGTACAAGCCAAAGGCAGACCATGGCCAACGACAAGAGAGTATATGCTCACGGTAAAAAGTCCGGAAACCCAGCTAGCTTTTGAGAAAAAAACAGGTACAGTCATTGAAAGGGATGAAAAGGGAAAAGAGAAAGAGGAAAATGTAGACCAGGACCTCCGGGCGCAATACGAGTCTACGAAGAAAAACTTTATCTTGCTGCCTCCAATTGGCGAAGCGGTGCCGACGTATGTCTATGCGATCTCGCCTTCCGAGCTGTACAGCACGGATGTGAAGTACATGACGGTAAACCTCTCTAATATTGAGGCTTACAACACGGGCAATGAGACCATCGCCCCGAATTTTGATGTTTATCTCAAAGAAAAAGTTACGGGTAACCGCTACAAGGTGGATACGCAAGATTCAGTCATTTTGCAGCCGGGAGCTGATGGTTTCGCTGGAGACATGCGTATTACGTACCGGGGCGGCGACCTTGTGGACGATAAGGGCAATGTAATAGATCCCGATTTGGGACCTGAGCTGCCGCTCGGCGAATATCAGGTTCAAATTGATTTTAAAGGCGATACCGGCGGCGATGAGGAAATCGCGGCGATGTACGACATTACGACAAATCAAACCTTCCTTGTAACAGATAATGAGGAAACACGTATTAGGGAAGCAAATATTTTGGCGGTTTATAAGCAAGAGGTGGATTTGAGCTTCGTAACGGCTAACGTAAGCGGAGCTTTGCTAGATTCTATTAATGAAGCTTTTCCGGGAGAGCCCTTTAAATCCGGTACGGATCTTTATACGGCAGTAACGGAATATAAAAAAGCGAAAACGATTGTGGGCATGGCGAGTAAAGCAAGCGATCCTGAGTTTGATTTGGGAGAGTATTTGGATCCGAAATCATTAAAGGAAGTAGCTGCTTACCAGTACCAGCTTTTTGAATCAGAGGAAGCGCTGGAAGAGTTTTTCGGTGAAGAGGATGGACCCGAGCAGCTGGTTGTCATTCGGGGTATGATCAAGCAGGTCGGTACGGGTGATGAGCAGCAGATTGTTGTGGATACGAAGACGGAGCCGGCAATTATTAACGAAGCCGTTGCTTATACAGGCAAAAACATCGTTTTAGTTCCAGGCAAGTTGGATCTTGGCCTGTTCACCAAGCAGTCTAATAATAACAACAACGTTAATGATACGCCATTTTTCGATACGCTAGTCGTTAAAGGCGACGGTATTTTGAGCGTAGCGAACAGCGGATTTGTATTTCATCAAGGGGAATGGACATTAGACTTCTATAACGGCTTCAATAAGTCGCTAGGCGAAGGCTACTTTGTCAATGACGAGGAAATGCCGGATAGCGAAGATAATGAAGAAGATGATAGTGAGAATGGATCGCTCGATTGGGCGGTTGGTGGTCTAGGAGATGCGGTTAACCCGCTTCGCAGGCTCATGATTGAGACGGTTTACTTCAACAAGCATAGCTTGTTTGCAGCGCCGAGCTTCTCCATTGAAGGCTTCGGGCTCTCTTTTAATGATTTTATTTTGAGACAGGGAGGCGTTTCGTTCGGGGGCGCGATTTCGTTGAAAATCGTTGATGCAGAGATGCGCAACGTTGTCTTTAACGACAAAGGCTTTGTCGGTATTGATACTGCGCTGAAGTTCAGCCTGGATAAGGATATGGGCTTGTTCGGAGCTAAAAAAGACGGCGCTGAGGATGATGAAGGCTCATCGGCAAGCGGAAGAATCAACATTGTCCATATGGTTCAGCAGGTAGAGGATGTTGAAAATCAATACGGCCTTCAGTTTAAAGCTGATCTCAAGGGCATGG
This sequence comes from Paenibacillus luteus, assembly GCF_006542765.1. Classification (GTDB taxonomy): domain Bacteria; phylum Bacillota; class Bacilli; order Paenibacillales; family Paenibacillaceae; genus Pristimantibacillus; species Pristimantibacillus luteus. Next base: position 26,463 of record NZ_SKCD01000097.1, on the reverse strand, counting down.
TCGATGTTGAGCTTGAGCTGTCCTTTAAGAAGGTTGCAGACGGCCGGGTTTTGCCGGATGTAATCGCATTTGGAACAAGCTTGCCTGAACCAGGTGTTCTCATTACGGGAGCCACCTATTTAACTGCAATTCGCGGTGCGGTTCGTGAGCTTGCAGATACGATTGCAGGCGGTTCGAAAAAAGATCCTTTCCCGCTTGTTGTGCAGGCGGGTGTCAGCTTGAAATTTGGTATTACGCCAGCTTATTTCTTTGGCGATATCGACCTGACCGTGAAGCGAACAGGCATCAAGGTTGAAGGGAAGATGGATTACTCTTCCAAAGCTGAGCCGGATGACGACGATCTTATTCCAATGCTGACCAGAGCGATGATTGAAGCGCAATGGGTGACGCCATGGTTTGTAAGGATGGAGGCCGAGGTTGATATTGGCGGCTGGGAGGTCATTGTCGGCAAAGCGGGCATTTTTGTTGGCCAAAACCTGGAAAAAAACCGCATTGATTTCGAAGGCTTTATCGGAGCAAGGGTTCAAATTCCAAGCAGTGTGCCTGTCGTTGGCGGCATGCCGCTGGCAAGCGTGTTTATGGGCGTAAATAATGACAAGCTGTGGGGAAGCGTAGGCATTCTGTTCATTTCCCTTGGCATTACCTACTATTGGGGCGGTGGCGTTGAATTCGGCACCTCGGGCGAAAATCTTCCAGAGGGCTTCATTCATATGGTTGTCGAGGACCCTGAGAAAGGTCCGCGTTTAATGGTTATTGGACAAGGTGTTGAGACGCTGGCCACTTCGTGGCTGGATACGGAGAAAGCGATACAGGAAATTACGTACCGCAAAGTATCGGAAGGCGTAAGCGTGCTGGATAACGGCCCAATGGGCGTGGGTATCGGCGGAATCGTTGTGAAAAACAGCGGCAGAACGCATGAAATTCCGCTAGGCGGCGTAACGGGCAATGCCATGATTGAAGTGGAATACACGTCGAAGGAAACCCCAAGCTTTACACTTAAGGATTCCAAAGGCAAGCTTTACCCGGTTGTCTTCGACAACACGAATACTAATCCGAATGCGAATGCATTCGTTCAGCATATCCCGGCAAATCAATCTGTGGATGGCGTAGATTCGAAAAAAGCGTACATCATTATCCCGCAGGACCGCGCAGCGGCAGGCGGAACTTGGACACTAGCTTCCGTGTCGGCGGTGGAGAGCAGATTGCTTAACATTCCGACAACGCCGGAGCTGACGGATGTTAGCTTGAAGAAGAGCAATACGGACGCCAATGCTTTTACAGGAGCGTGGAATGTCACGAATGCGCATGCAGGCGATACGATCAGCTTGTACCTGACAGAAAATGCAGTGGCAGATGCTAAATCCGCCAAGGCGGGTTCCGATGCCATCTTGGAGCCGGGCGAGCCGGGTCTGTTGATTGCGAAGGATATTCCTGTCAGCCAAAATGGCAGCAAAACAGGGAATAAAACGAGCGGCAGCATGACGCTTGACGTCACGAAAGTATCGATGCTTGGTGATGTCGAGGATATCCGCGGCTTATTGCAGCAAGGGAACTACTACTTGCGTGCGGAGCTGAAATCGGACGATGCCTTCGGTACGAAGACATCTGCGGAGCGCTTTGAAATCATTGATCCGCTTGCACCGCAGCCAGTCAGCGATGTAGCGATTAAGCCAGCCGGCAATGGACTGTTCTCCTTGTCGTTCAAGCCAGGTAAGAAAAAAGCTGGTCATGAGAACTACGAGCATAGCTATGCTTTGGAAGCATTGAAAGAGCGCGGCGGAGCACTTGAATCTTATCCGGAATTCGGCGAGATTCTGTTTACGGAAACCGAGCTTGCTCCTTACTGGAATGCGAAGACAGGCAGCTATGAAGGCATTCTTGTTGGCGGCTGGGCCGCAACATCTACATCGGATGCGATAAGTACAGATAGTCTCGTACCAATCGATGCTGCGCAGGCTCCCGTGACCTACACAGGTCTTGAGGTCGGCAAGGATTACGTCATTTCGGTATCTGCGGTGACGAAGCCAACCAAGGACGCGGACAAAAATGAAAACTATCATTTTGCTGGAAAAGTGAATAGCGCATTGAAATTCCTGCCGGTTCCTTCCAAGCCGAAGCTTGGAGTGAGCACGACAGCTGGAACGCTGGACACATCGAAGGTATATATGGAGCTGCTTACTAATCAGCTTGAACAAACGATTAATCTAACGGCCAATCAAAATGATGTTGAAATCGAGGCGTTCTATGCCGACAAATCGATTGGCAAAACAAGCTTGAAAAACAGCGGGTCAGGCAGCAACGGTACGTTAACCTTTGATCAGTTTAAGACTGACGGGGCTTATGCAATTGAACTAGTAGCAACGAATAAGGTTACGCAGGACGTTTCGGTAACAATGCTGTACCTGACTGTCGACACCATTGCTCCCGTTATCTACATCGATGAGCCGATTACTGGGGCTAGATCAAGCGGCGGAAACATAGAGGTAGCTGGAACGACGACAAAGGACACAAATCTTTCCGTTAACGGAACCAAGCTTGCAGTGGCAGATGACGGAACATTCAGCGGCACGGTGCCTGTTACGGGCAACGAAGCGACTGTCCCGCTCCATTTTATCGCTAAAGATAAAGCCGGCAACGAAAACTCAGCATCTGTTGTGGTTACCAATGCTTCTTTCCAAGTGCCTTCAGCACTGGTGTTGAAGCCGATAGGCGACATAAAGCCGGGCGACAGTATAGCAGTTAAAGCGGTCCTCAAGTATGCCAAAGGGAAGGACGATTCTGGGAAGCCGAAGTTTGAGGAAAAAGATATTCCGAAAGCTGATCTGAGCCGTCTGAGCTTCTCTGTAGGCATGGGAGACTCGGTTCGCATATCGGAGACTGGCGTTATAACTGGCCTTGATGTCGGAGCCAGCCGGATTGAAGCGGAATATCAGCTGACTGAGGATGTATCGCTTAAGGCAATGGCAGCCGCGACGGTTGAATGGCCGGAGCAAACCAGCCTAAGAACGATAACGGCAACCTTGTCTGCTATTAGCGGCAATAACGCTATGACTTTGGCAACGATTGGCTCCGCAGGAGACATGACGGGCCAGCAATTGGTTTATAAAGTGTATCCGGAAGGCAGCGGCTCTTTTGTACTTCCAACGTTTGGAGCAGAGATCAGCGATTGGTCTTATTTCCCTCAGAATGGGCAAATTGCTGCAAAAGCTGGAGAAACGATCGTCATTGCGGCTAGAGCTTCCTCTACGAAGAAAGCGACTGCACTATCGGCTAAACTGGCAGCGAGGGTTTGGTCGGCGAGCAGCGGAGGCAGTGGCGGCGGTGGTGGCGGTGCAATTGGAGGCGGCGAGCTTCCAGAAGGACCAGCTGAAATCATCGTCAACGGCAAGAAGCTTGAAGTCACGCGCGAGGATGGCGGGGTAGTGCTTCCAATTACGGATGAGGATCTACAGGCAGCTGGTGATGGCGACATCACGATTACTTCTGAAGATGCTACGATCACAAGTTATACCTTCCGTATGGATAAAGCTAATGCTCAAAAAGCTGCAACCGCGAAGAAGGGGATAAGCATCAAATTACCGATAGCAGAATTGGTCATTACTCCTGCTATGCTGGATGGTTTAAAGGAAGACATGGTGGTATCCATCGGGGCTAACAGCGAAGCAGGGAAAACAGCTTCAGTCAATCTCGCTAAGGAGCTTGGCGCTACCTTGCTTGGAGATGGCAAAGGCGTGACGATCACGACTAATCTGCCGGAAACCAGCTGGAGCAAATATGTGCCCATTCATGTACCGGTGCCGAATGGCATTCAAGCGAAAGCGATCACAGCCGTCGTTCTGCAAAGCGCGGACGGAAGCTGGACAACGGTTCCTTGGAAGCTTGCTGGTACAAGCTCAGCGCCGATCCTTGATATTCAATTGACAGGTGAAGGCAAGCTGATCTTCCTTAGCAGCACCAATACGTTTAACGATGTGAAAGCCGGCTATTGGGGGCAGAAGGGCATCAACGATGCAGCTTCCAAGCTGTTTGTACTTGGCAAGGGCAATGGTCGCTTTGAGCCGGAGAGCACAGTAACGAGAGCGGAATATCCAACGATTCTGCTTCGCGTAGCGGGACTCATGAACAAAACGGCTAGCGATAGCTTTACAGATGTGAAATCTGGTGCTTGGTATGAGCGAAGCGTGGCGATTGCAGCGAAACTTGGTATTGTAAATGGCCATGCAGACGGCAGCTATGCTCCATCGGCAACATTGAATCGTATTGAAGCGATGACGATGGTCGGCAGATTGCTGACATCACTTGGCCTAGGCGGAGAACTCAGCGCTGAGGAAGTCGAGCAAGTTTTACAAGCTTTCAATGACAAAGATTCCATTCCGGCATGGGCTAGGCAATCGGTTGCTTTGACCGTTAAGCACGGCATCATTCTTGGAGACAATAATAACGTCAATCCGACGAAATCGCTGACCAGAGCACAGGCTGCGGCGATATCGACAAGACTTGACGAATTTATTACAAATCGTTAATAGCAGGTGCTGCCCACATAAGTCGCATAGACCTATGTGGGCACCTTTGCGACATCCTACGGTTGATAGAGTCACAAGCAACGATAGAGTCAGACATTCATTTAAGGCGGTGTACAAATGGCATTGAGTAAAAAATCAATCTACCGGATGGTAATTGCGCTAGTTGGCGCGGCAATAGCGGTATTTGCTGGCGTATCCATTCTTACGGCAAGCTCGGATCACTGGACAGAGCATGCCCAGGTAGATTGGTATAACGAAGATTACAATACATTCACTATTGATTCGGTGGAGAAGCTAGCGGGAATTGCGAAGCTGGTGAATGACGGCGTAACGGCAGACGGCAAAAATATCGATGGTTTTAGAGGCAAAATATTGACAGTAACCGGAAATCTTAATCTATCGGCCTATACTTGGGTACCTATCGGAACGGACGAGAAGCCGTTTAGAGGCACATTGGTTGCAGAGAGCGCCAATATTTTCGCCATTGAAGGCATGAATTTGGGTTCCAATAACGTGTATGCGGGACTTGTCGGCTACATGGACGGAGGCACCGTGGGCGGGTTTCATTTTGCCAACGGCAGCATCAACATTAATACAGTAACTCAATCTACTTACTCATCGGCATACGCAGGTGCGGCTGTCGGTAAAATGGTCAACAACGGTATCGTTTATAACATTACCAATACGATTCCCGTTAAGCTAAATGCTGCTGGACAGCGTGCTTACGCAGGTGGAATCGTCGGCGCGGGCGAAGGCTCGATTTCGAATTCGACGAACGATACTTTGGTCGAAGTGTCCGGAGCCTATGCGTATGCCGGCGGTATTACGGGCAGTGCTTCTAATGGCGGGCTTATTATTAAGAAGGCAACAAATAACGGTACTATCCATTCCGGTAACGGGGGCGCATTGGAAGTATACGCTGGCGGTATCGCGGGACATGCTTCCGGCACCTTGCTGATGGAGGATCAAGCGACACCGATTATCAATACGGCTTCGGTAACGGCTTCAAGCGGCGAACTGAGCTATGCGGGCGGTATTGTCGGTAAAGCTGGAGCAGAGGTCAGATTCTCCAATGAAACGGTCAACAACGGTGCAGTAAAAGTGGATGCGAGCGGCGCTAAAGGCTCTTATGCTGGCGGTATGGCTGGAGCGATTACGGCGCAGCAAAACCAGACTATATTTAATATTGCGCTTGAGAATACAGCACCTATTGTTAATATAGGCGGCACTAACGTCAATACGGGCGGCATTGTCGGTTACATCAACGGTTCATTCACTTGGAACAAGAGCTATTCAAACCATGTAGCGATCACCTCAAGTGGATCGGCCAATGTCTATACAGGCGGTCTGATCGGAAATATCTCTGGCGATCTTCGCTTCAACGGAGCTGCCCATAATACGGCAGAAGTATGGGTTTCCGGCAATCCGAATGAAGCTTATAGCGGTGGACTTGTTGGCTATGCTGGCTCGAGGGTACAGCTTGAGAGCACAGGCGAAGGCGATTATTCCAATAGCGGTAAAATGACAGTGCTTGGCGGGACAGGTGTCTATACGGGCGGAATTGTTTCTAACCGTGGATATGCAAAAGTATCTGGCGAGCCCAGCGTTAATGTCTTGAGCTTGGCTAATATTGAAGTAAACGGAGCGGCCAAGCTGTACACAGGCGGTTTTGTGGGCATGGCTTCGGAAGGAAGCCACAGAACGTTCTTGAAAGCTGTTTTTGCGCAGGAGATCAAGGTAACGACAGTATCCTCCAGCGCTGAACAAGCGGTGCGCACGGGAGGAATTGTCGGCTACATCGTAAATGGGATTATTGACAAAAGCTCCTTCCACGGGAAGCTTGAAGTTACGGGCGGCGACCACGTGTACACAGGGGGCATCGCAGGTGTGTTTAACGGCGGAAGCTTATCTGAGGTTTATGCAGGGAATGCACTTAGCAGCTTTGCACAAATTTCAACGGACGGTGTCGCCGGCGGTATCGTTGGTGATTTGAAAGGAACGATTGAAGGAGCGACCGTTAAGACGCTTGCTCTTGAAGTAAACAGCGCTGGCGGTACGGCTGGCGGTGTGGCTGGTAAAGCGCAGGGCTTGATCACTGATGCGAACGTCGGGCTTGTTGACGAGCGGAATGGAGATAGCGTCCTTATTAAGGCTGCTGTCCGCAATGCAGTCGGTAATGTAGACAACATTACGGCTGGCGGTATTGTAGGAACGAACGCGGGACTATTGACCGTTGTCAATAGCCATGTTGCTCAAATTGGACTGCTTGGCGAAGTAGGCAGAAGCAGCTATGCGCTTGGAGCCGTAGCGGGCCTTCTAACAGCCGAAGCGACAATTGGTGAGGATGATACGGCAATTCAGGTTGAACGAATGCTGTTTAACGTTCAAGGGGAGAAGAGCAATGTCGGAGGGGCCATTGGCATCAACTATGCGCCTAAAGTTAGCGTAAAGGTAAAAGACATACAGTTCAACGTACCGGCAAGCTCTGTTAATGCCGGAGCTATCGCAGGGGTAAACAATGCAGCAATTCAAGCTGAATCGAGTATTTTGTGGGCTGAAGGCATCGAATTTACAGCTCAAGGAAATGATGCCCATTTGGGCGGATTGTATGGCGAGCATGCGGGTCATGCGTCGCTTGGAAGATCAGAAAATATTACGATTACGGCAAGCGGCACAGGAAATGAGCTTGGCGGTATAGCTGGTAGAAATACGGGAACCTTGATTGACAATGGCTCCTTCAATCCTGTTATTCAAGCAAGCGGAGCAAACACTTCCGCCGGAGGTATTACAGGTCATTCCATAGGGGCTGAGAATGGTGCGGCAGCACTCATTTCCTATGTAGAGGTGTATGCAGAAGGCGAGCCTATGATCACCGCTTCAGGGGCAAACAGCAATATTGGCGGTATCGTCGGGCAAGCAAGCCGCACGGATCTGATAGATGCAATCGTGGGCACTGAGATTCCTCAGTACGCGATGTTGTCTGTCAAAGGCAGCGGCGTGGCAGTGGGAGGAATCGCGGGCCGCATCGAGCTTGGCAAGATTAAAGGCGACGCGGTCAAAACGAATATCAAAAACCTGGTCATTTCCACGACGACCGCAGCAACTAACGGCTACTTTGGCGGAATTGCGGGTTATGCCAAGGATACGCTGCTGGATAGTCTGGTTACGAGCAAAACCAACCTTACGATTAACGGTGATCATGCGGTTGTCGGCGGTGCAGCCGGTTATAATCGCAGCACGAACACGGCAATTATTACAAACGTGTATGCGGAAGATATGAATTTGAAAGTTAATGCAACGGCTTCAGCTTCCATCGCGGGCGGTTTTGTCGGTCTGAATGACGCGCGTGCCAATGAAGTCGGAACTGATCCTGCGACAGCGGTCAGTACCATTCAAAAAAGCCGTTTTGTCGGTGTTGTTAATATTGCTGCTCCATCCACGGTAACTGGCGGCTGGGTAGGCGAGAACCGCAGTCTGATTGCGAATAACAGCATTGCTGACAAAATTCCGGTTAACTTCAAAGCAAACAATGGAGTCATCGGCGGGCTTGTCGGCTTAAACCATGCAAGCGGAACTTTATATTATACGTATTCCAATGCCAATTTAAAAATCGAGGGTGAAAATGCACTGGTCGGCGGATTGGTCGGCGAAAACGCAGGTCATGTCATTGCTTCCTACTTCGATACGGACGTTACGACACTGGCTCACGGTACAGCGGCGCGTTCACTGGTGCTGGGTGGCTTGGTTGGCCGCAATACAGGTGAGATTACGAAATCATACAGCGTTGCTAATGTAACAGCAACTGGGGCTTACAGCTATGCGGGCGGTTTGGTCGGCGAGCATGCAGCTGGGTATATTACCGATTCGTATACAGCCAAAGAAGTTAAAGCGACCAATGCGAACTCCTTCGCAGGCGGCTTTATCGGCCGTATTACCGGAGGTAAGGTTACGACCAGTTACTCTGCTGTACAGGTATCGGCATCCAATGGCGCATTTGCCGGCGGCTTTGCTGGTCGTTATGACAATGCAAGCAAAGAACTGTTGTACAAATCCTTCTACGTGAAGGATGAGGATCATAACATTAATAAGGACCTGCCTGACTTTGCGGATGGAAATCATCGATTCTTGAATGTACATGCAAGACTTAGCACGATTCTTGAAGCAACGCTTCGCGATAGGGAAGTATTCCCAGGTCTGTCTGGCTGGGATTTCAATGAATCATGGAAGTACGGCTCGCTGAATGCCAGCTACAAATATCCAGAGCTGAACCGCAGCGCGAACAATGACGGCGGGGGCAGCAACGATGTCAATGCGAATATTCGCTGGTACATGCTGGATAAGGACGCGCTATTCTACGATATCGGAACCGAAGCGGAGCTGGCTGGCCTTGCAGCTATCGTAAACGGTACGATTCCGGGGCTTGAGAAATTTAATTTCGAGGACCGGACGATTCGTTTGCTCAATCCAATTCATATTCAATCCAAACAATGGACATCCATCGGCAAGGACGAGAACCATGCCTTTGAGGGTGAATTCGAAGGGAAGAATTACTTAATCGACGGACTTACGGTAGGTTCGTCTCAAGATTACGCCGGATTATTTGGTGTCATAGGCACGAATGGACAGGTTTCGAACATCGTTATGGAACCAGCATCCATTGCTGGCAGCAGATTTACGGGTGCGCTTGCCGGGATGAACAAAGGCAGCGTGTCAAACGTCACGATTACGTTGCTTGATCATGCCAACGTTACAGGCGGCATCGTGGGCGGCATCATTGGCCGCAATAGTGGAACCTATGCGGACCTAACGATTTCGCTTAAAGATGCAAGCTTTATTGAAGGAACAGGTGCGCAGCCAATCGTTGGCGGTATTATCGGGGATAACTCTGGCGCATATGAAGCGCAGGTGCTGAACCTGCAAGGCGGAAGCATTGGCAGTTCAGAAAATGATGCGATCATCGGTGGACTCATCGGAAGACAAGCTGGAGATGTTGGCAAGCTTGAATTTGCAGTCCATGCTTCCTCGCGCATTTACGCAACGGGCGAACGCAGTATCGTAGGCGGCGTCATCGGAAATCACGTATCCGGCAAGGTGGAGAACATGACCGTCAGCATTTCGGATGGAAAGCTTGAAGCTACAGGCAAGGATTCGATTTTGGGCGGAGTCATTGGCCGTTCTGATGCTAACAGCCCGCTTCTTCGAATGGCTGATGCTGGCAGCACACTTCGTCAGATTAAAATCATTGGCAGTGGCGAAGGCCCTCACCTCTACGGAGCAGGTACGGTTGGAGGCGTCATAGGCGCGAAGACAGGCAGCGGAAACAGCAACTTTGATATCGAGGATGTTTCTACTGAGAATGTAGTAATCGCAACGAAAGCAAGCAGCGAAGCCGTTGTAGTCGGCGGGATTGCCGGCAAGCTTACGGATACCGCGATTGCCCGCCCGGTCTTCCGCGGGGTAATCCATGGGGCAGGAAATAGTGTAACCGCAGGAGGAATCGTTGGTTATGCGCAAAATGCGATTATCATGAAAGCTGATGTGAAACCGGACTTTGCCTTTACGACAGGTCAAGGAGAAAGCGCGATTGGCGGTATTGCAGGCGTGAGCGCCTCAACTGATCGCGACAAGCCGTATTCTTTTGGCAGCTTGATTCCGTTCTATCATGGCATATACGATGCCAAGGTCCAGGGCGGCAAAGCATTGCTGGTAGAAGCGGCACATAGTACCGATCTGTTCGTGGGCGGTATTGCAGGCAAAAACAGCAACGCATCGATCTATCAGTCTAAGGAAATCGTTGATCTTGGAGTGAACGGCGGTAAGGCAGTTGCAATCGGCGGCCTAACGGGCTTTAATGATGGCATTATCGTTAGTTCGGATGCACAGAGCAATATCCATGCCGAAGCGGGAAGCATCTATTCGGTAGGCGGTGTAGCAGGGATTTCCGCCGGAGGAGAAATCCATTATTCAAAAGCGGTATCCCCGAATGGAGAAAAAATCGTTCTGGGTACTGCGGTAACGCAGCCAAACGTTGTACCTTCGACACATGTTGGCGGTTTTGTAGGCTTGGCGGATTATACCCGCATAACCAACTCTACAACAAACGTAGCCGTTGAAGTGAATTGCACAAATCCGGATAATACGATTTATGCGGGCGGTTTCGCAGGATTGCTAGGCGATTCAGATACACGCGAGGCATTGATCCAATGGGCCTATGCTACAGGCAACGTTAATGTTACGGGCTGGACTGGCGCTTATGCAGGCGGTTTTGCCGGTTCGGTTGATCACTATCTCATTTCGGATGCTTATGCATCCGGCAGCGTGCAGGCCTCGGGCTTCGACACGCGAAGCGGCGGCTTTGCAGCTGCTGTTGAGAGAAATGCGACGATAAGCCGAGCCTATGCAGTTGCTCCTAGCATTAAGACTACAGGCACGAACGGTGCCACTAGGTCTTATACAGGTGGTTTCGCGGGCTACAATGACGGGACGTTGAAGCAGGTTTATGCAGATGCAGCCAGTATCACAGTCCAAGCTAGTGGAGCAAATGTCCATACAGGCGCTTTTATCGGCTATAACTTTAGAGACGGCAAGGTGGAGCAGTCTTCATACAAAGGCACGCTTATTGCCATTGGCCGAAATCTGGGAGCTGGAGCAGCACTGGAGCAGGCTGATCTGACAGCCGGCCTAGGGCTTGGCGATTGGGACTTTGAAGTGGATACGACGTTCCTTAGCGATCAATCGGCTGGGGAGGCTGTCATCCGAACGGTGAAGCAATTGCAAGGCATTGTTCTTCTTATGAACGACACAGGGTTGGATTATTATCGTCTATACGATAGAGCTGCTGCAGCTAAACCAAGCTTTACGAAAATCATGCTGGCGGCAGACCTCGATCTTACAAGCAAAAAAATGACGCCATTCACCCGCTTCGGAAGCGAGCTGGATGGTCAAGGACATACGATTAAAGGCTTGAAGCTTGCGGCTGGAGATACAGGCACAATCGGTTTTGTTATTGAGAATGAAGGCCATATTCATCATTTGACGTTTGTAGACGCGAATGTTGAAGGCGGAGAAAGTGCCGGCATTGTCGCAGGCATCAACCGCGCAAGCGGTACGATCGAAAATGTTTCCGTTAGCGGAGCTGTTCGAGGAACGGCTAATGTGGGCGGAGTGACAGGCATCAACGAAGGCAAAATCAATAAAACGATTATTAGCGGCAGTATCGGAAGCCTAGCTTCGGGATCGACAACTGCTCTTGGCGGTATCACTGGCCAAAATAAAGCAGGAGCAGCCATTACGGAAGCCTTCTCGCTGGCGGACATCCATGCCGTATCCTCCCAAGCGGCGGCAGGCGGTATTGCGGGCATTCAACTGGGCCTAATCGATAACGCCTATAATGCAGGCCGTGTGATCTCGGAAGGGACAGGTAAAGCGTGGGCAGGCGGCATCGCCGGCCATGCGCAATCAGGCATGATCAGCCATTCCTTAAATACGGGCGAAATCAAAGCTGCCGTAGAGGGCAAGCTGATTAGCGGAAATACCTTCTTCGGAGGCATTGCTGGACAGAAGGACAATAGCGCATCCCTTGCGCAAAACGTCTTCAATAAGCAAATGCTGAAGCTGAACGTCGCTTATTATGATGCAGCAGGCAACCGGACGGCGGGACAAGCGGCAGAAGCTGCGGGCGTCATATCCCAGGAGCTTGTAAAAGCAACACTGCCTTCGCAGCTCAGCTCGTCTGTATGGCAGGCATTACAGGGTTTCTATCCGAGACTGCAAGCATTTGAAAACTCTGACACAGCTGTACTTGGAACAGCGGCTGTCATCTTGGGCGAGCGTGATTCAATCAACCGCATCAAGTCAGCCTTTGAATTGACAACAGACGGTGCAGTGAAATGGACGGCGAAGCTTGGAGAGGCAACGATCACTAGTGTTGCCGGCAAGCTGAAAGGAACTTTGACGAAGACAGGGCCAGTAGAATTTATCGTAGCGGTTAATGGACAGTCTCGTTCTGTTGTTCTCGGTGCCCCTTCAGTTCCATTTGCTGAAGCAGCGCTTGCACCTAAAGTCGTTTCGGGTGAAGTGAGTTTCAGTGATAAGGTATCCGTCGAGCTGGCTTCAGATGAGCCTCGCGGCGTTATCTATTACACGGTAGATGGTACGGAGCCTGATGAGCATTCACAGCTTTACACAGCTCCTATTGAATTGACGGCTACGACTACGATTAAAGCGATAACGGTTGTAGATGGAAAAGAATACAGCGCGATTTTGTCCGGCGTTTGGACGAAGCAGGTTGTATTTAGCGGAGGAGGCGGAGGCGCTGCTCCGGTTGTCACGCAGCCGGCAGTCACCGCTCAAATCGGCCAAAAATCCGTGGATGCGGAAGCGGGCACTCCGGTTACTGTCGCACGCAATAGCAAGCTAGTCTTGACGGCGCCGACAGGCCAAGTGATTTATTACACAACGGATGGATCTGCACCAACAACAAAGAGTCTTCAATATAAAGGGCCAATTCTGATTACTGGCAATATGACCATTAAAGCGATAACCGATAAGAACGAAGAAGTGGTTACGATCGCTTACAAGGTAGAGAATGCCAAGTATGAGCTGAAGAGCGATGCGAATAAAACCCCTTATATTACGGGTTATTCAAACGATTTGTTTAAACCGAACACAGCACTGACGCGTTATGAATTGATCAAGTCGCTATCCCTGCTGCTCGATATGGAGCAAGTGAGCGTAGGCAGCCTGTTCAGTGACGTAAGCGCAGGGGAAGAGGAGCTCGTTGCCTTCTTTACTTCCGCAGGCATCGTAGAAGGGTATCCGAATGGAACCTTCAGAAGCGACCGTGGTCTTACGAGAGCGGAGTTCGTTGTCATTATGTCCAGAGTGCTGAATCTCTCCATTGCTCAGCAGGGAGCAGCTTCTCTCTCGGACGTCAAGGGTCACTGGTCGGAAAAATATATTAATGCCTTTACGTCAGCGGGTTATGTCAAGGGCTTCCCTAATGGAACGTTCCGTCCGAATGACGAAATTTCAAGAGCGCAGGCCGTTGTCCTTATTAACCGGGTGATCAAAGCGCAAAAGCAAGGCGAGACAAACGCTGCTTATAAGGATCTGCCAGCTACACATTGGGCTTATGAGGAAATTATGTCTGCTTTAATCAAGTAGGAAAAGAGGAGATAAGAAGTGAAGCGTACCCTTAACCTGAAACTAGCCGCTGCGTGCCTGATCGTCGCTTTATTAACCGGTACGATTTGGTTTACAGGTGCGAAGGCGGAGACGCCTGCCGCACAAAACGCCGAACAAACCTATGAGAAGGCCAGCGCTGCCACATTTTATTTGCGGGCGCTGCGCAGCGATGGAACCGTGCTGGCGGTGGGCAGCGGGGCGCTTATCTCTGAGGATGGCAAGGCGGCAACAGCCTATCACGTTGTGAAAGGAGCCGCTTCTTTCGAAGCGATCCTCTCCGATGGCGCGGTCGTTAAGGCAGTTAAGCTGCTTAGCTATGACGAGCTGACAGATGCGGCTCTGCTTAAGCTTCCCGAGCGCAAAGACGCGAAGGGCAAAGTAGCAGTCTACAACATGCTTCAGGTTCGCGAAGCGCCCGTCAAGCATGGGGAGAAAGTGTTTGCCATTGGATACCCGCTGCGTGACACGCCGATTATTACGGAGGGAATTGTTAATAATCCTAGCGCAGAGATCAATGGCAGACCCCGTATCCTGACGTCGGCCCAAATTGCGAGCGGGATGTCAGGCGGACCGCTGCTTGATGAGCAAGGGCGTTTAGTAGGAACGATATCTGGTTCGCTTCGTACAATGAACAATATTCATCTGGTTATTGATACCGGAGACTTGCGGGCTTTAATGAAAAAATAGAGAGAGGCTGGAACGGCAGCGCATGTTGGCTGTTCCTTGTAGCAGCCGGGTTGTTTCTGATTGGAAGATGAATGTGAGTTCGTTGCATTCATCTTCTTTTTTTCTATCTGCTAGTCATTAAGTTCAGGGGCTTGAAAGCCATTGCCGGGTTCAGGCTGTTAAAGTTATGATGGAGTTATCTGGCATTCAAAGACGATTGGGGAGAAGGGTATGAATCGGCGTAAGCTGTCAATTGCAGCTAGTGTGCTGCTAGGCTTTGTGCTGCCGGCGGTTTTGATTATTCAAATCATATTGTCCGGCATGAGCATGCCCGAAGCCAAAGGCGGTTATTTGGATTTGCGGGATTGGAATTTTAGCGAGGATGGAATCGTTCCTTTAAAAGGGGAATGGGAGTTTTATCGAAATCAGTTATTGGAGCCGAAGGCCTTCGCAGATGCGAAAGATGGCCAAGCACAGGTGCTAGATAATGCTTTGTTAGTGGACGTGCCTGGCATGTGGAACGAATATATGGAAAGTACAAGCGTGTTAGGCGCTTACGGTTATGGAACTTACCGTTTAGTTATTCGGCTGGACAATACATCAGATAAGATATACGGCATACATACAGGCAACATTCGAATGGCTAACCGTATTTATATAAATGGACGAGAAGTAGGCGCTAGCGGAAACCCTACGAAATCTCCCGAATCATCGGTACCTAATAACGTTCCTTATATCGGTTTTTCGTCCGTGACGGGGGACATTGTGGAGCTTATTGTACAAGTATCTAACTATACGTATAATTCGGGCGGCATTATTATGCCCATTTCCTTTGGCGAGCAGGGAAATGTGCTTCATAATCGGGAATGGAGAGTGCTTCAGGATTTAATCTCGGCTATCGGCCTGATCATGCCCGCCATTTACCTGCTGCTTTTCTACCGTAAGCTCAGGCAGGAGCTGTCGCTGCTTTACCTTGGTTTGTTATGTATAGCGGGAAGCCTCTATGTTCTTACCCATGGCGAGAAGCTGCTGGCTGACGCTGTGCCGTGGATAGCTTATGCTGTGATATTAAAAATACAATTTGCTTCAACGGCATTTATCTATTATTTTTTGCTATTATATACCTCATCGGTCTCCTTAATCATAGTCTCTAAAAAGCTGCTTCGGGCTTTTAAAGTATTGACAATCTCTTTGATGGCTATTACCTTTGTGCTTCCAGCGAGCTTGATTTCAGCGATGGAGTTGCTCGTGGTTGTCATCGCTTCGAGCACGGTATTGTTTGTATTTTATATTATGCTGAGAAACTTTTCGAGAAGCTCTAACAACACTTTCTTTGATATGCTCAGCATATTAAGCATTCTCACTGTGATTGCTCTGCAATCTCTGCTACTGCTCAGCTTGCTAGACACTTTGACGATTATATCCTATGAAATGTTGTTTTTTGTCATTATACAGGCCATGACGATGTCTCAACGGTTTGCCAACTCTTATATGGAAGTTGAACAATTATCCCGTAGACTGATCACCCTGGACGTGCTCAAGGATGAGTTTTTGGCTAATACCTCTCACGAGTTGAGAACGCCCCTGCACGGTATTATTAATATGGCAGACTCCATTATGGAAGGGGCTGCGGGAACTATTACGACGGAGCAGTCTCGCCATATCGCGATGATTTCCGCAACCGGCAAACGGTTGTCCTTGCTTATACACGATATTCTTGATTTCTCAAGCCTCAAAAATGGCAGCATTCAGCTGTACTTCCGTCCGGTTCATCTGCCGACGGTTGTTGATTCGGTCATCGAGGTCGTGAAGCATACGGCAGGCAGCAAAAAAATAAGCTTTGTCCAGCAATGGCCGGATGATATGCCGCTGCTGCATGCGGATGAGGATCGCCTCGTTCAGGTGCTGTACAATCTGCTCGGCAATGCGGTGAAATTTACGCATGAGGGAGAAATCAGCATCTCTGCAGATATCGTGGGCGAGAGGGCCGTTATAACCGTTGCAGACACAGGCATCGGCATCCATACGGAGCGCTTGGAGGATGTGTTTCATGGCAACTATCGGGACGCTGAGGGTTATGATCCTGCCTATAAAGGCTCAGGCTTCGGGCTAGGCATAACGAAAAAGCTAGTGGAGCTAGGGGGCGGTCGGATTTGGCTGGAGCCGGAGCGGGAAATCGGTACGGCGATTCATTTTACGATGCCGATTTCCGATGTGCAGGAGCTGCCTGGAGCGCCTGCGTACAGGGATGTAAACCAGCTGATGGATAGTAGCAATAATGAGGCTGCTACAGCAGCAGAAGTCATAGCAGATTACAGCGATAAGGTGAGCAGCGGAACGATTCTGATCGTAGACGATGATCCGGTTAACTTGCAAGTGCTGCAAAACCTATTGTCGGTCGAGCATTATAATGTGATTGCGGTAACGCAAGGAGAAGCGGCGATTAACGAAATTAGGCAAAATCTGAGTATTGATCTCGTCATAGCGGACTGGATGATGCCAGGCATGACAGGCATCGAGCTAACCCGGATGATTAGGGAACGGTTTTTGATGTCGGAATTGCCGGTGCTGCTCTTAACCTCCAGAAGCTATCCCGATGATATGGAGAAAGCATTCCAAACAGGGATTAACGACTTCCTTAGCAAGCCGATGGAATCCAAGGAGCTGCGTGCCCGCGTCAGAACGCTTATTCAACTGCGAAAATCCGTGCAGCAGGCGGTCCAGTCGGAAATTGCTTTTTTGCAAGCACAAATTAAGCCTCACTTTTTATATAACGCGCTGAATACGGTGATTTCAATTTGTCCGGTCAATCCGGATAAGGCTTCCATGCTGCTGATGGAATTGAGTCAATATTTACGCGGAAGCTTTGACTTCCATAATCGGGATCGCATGGTTTCTGTTCAGAAGGAAATCGAGCTGGTCAGGTCCTATCTCATGCTGGAGCAGGCTCGTTTTGAGGAACGGCTGCGGGTGGTGTATGAAGTGAACGAGGAGATGTATACTCTTATTCCGCCGCTTAGCATCCAGCCCCTTGTTGAAAATGCGATTCGGCATGGCATTATGCGCAAAGCCCACGGAGGTACCGTTACGATTTCGGTAAAAGAAAACGATAGCGAAATTGTAATCTCGGTATCGGATAATGGTGTGGGCATGTCGGAGAAGCATGCTGAGGAGGTGCTCGCAGGGACGGTTGAAGGCAGAAAAGGGGTAGGCCTTCGGAATATAGACCAGCGGTTGATTGCCCTATACGGAAACGGACTGCAAATCAAAAGCAGTCTAGGAGAAGGAACAACCGTGAGCTTTGCGATTGCAAGAACAAAAATCGCTGGATTAACAGCGGCAGCCACAAGGGGGGGATTAAAGTGAAGGCGATTCTAATCGATGATGAAAATCCAGCTTTGCTCCAACTGGAGCGTCTGCTGCTTGCGGATGGACGTCTGGAGGTGAGAGGTAAATTTACGCTGCTAGCTGATGCGATACGACATATCAAAACAGAAAAGCCGGATATCGTTTTTCTAGACATCGAGATGCCGGAGGTTAATGGCTTGGAGGCGGCGGAGTATATTCAGCAGATGGACAGCGATATTACGATCGTGTTCGTGACGGCTTTCTCGGAATATGCAGTAGAGGCGTTCGAGCTTCAGGCCTTCGACTATTTGCTGAAGCCGGTATACCCGGCCCGTCTAGCCAAAACGATTACCCGAATCGGGGCAGGAGCTGCCCGGCGTATACCTGTAGCTGAGCCCCCAGTCCAAGAGGAAGAGGCGAAAATTCTTTGTTTGGGCAGATTGGTGCTGCGAAGCTCCCCTGACACGCTAGAGTCTTTTAAATGGAGAACGCTGAAATGTCATGAGTTATTCGCTTATTTGCTGCATCATAAAGGGAAGTGGCTGGACAAGAATCATATTATTGAGACGCTGTGGTCCGATTTCTCCCAAGAGAAGGGGATCAATCATTTACATACTTCCATCTATCAAGTGCGAAAGCTGCTGAGCAACTGGAAGTCTCACATTAAGGTTGAGTTTGACCGGAACAGCTATCGCCTATCGGTAGAGAACCTGAGCGTGGATGCAGATTTACTAGAGAAGGTAACGGAACAGCCGGTCATTACCCAGCAAAATTTGAAGCACTATGAAGGGCTGCTTTCTTTGTACCGTGGCGATTATTTGGAGGAGCTGGATTGCTTCTGGGCCGTGGCAAGACGTGAGCAGCTGCGGCGGCTGTATATCCAGCTCGTCATGACGTTTGTTTCGTACGAGCTTGCGAGTGGAAGAGGGCTTCAAGCGGTATTGAGGCTGAATACGCTGCAGGAGAGAGAACCGTACTCCGATGAAATTTGCCGCAACATGCTGCTTGCCTACGAAAATTTGAGAGATAAAGCGGCCTTGCAGCGTTACTACGAAAACTTTGAGGCTGTGGTCCGCGCGGATCTGAAGATTGAGCCAGATAAGCAAACCAAAGAGTTGTATGCGCAAATTCATATGCGGCTGAGCCGGGCATAATGAACCAAATTCCTGTATTCTCAAATTGACACAGGGGAGACCGTTGTCTACACTGGGAAGAGGCGAACAAATGGGAACAAAGGAGTCGGAGCATGTTGAATCATATTAGTATCGAGCAAGCGGTGCAGAAGCTGAACCCGCCGCAGCGGGATGCCGTTCAGGCAACGGATGGTCCTCTGCTTATTATGGCAGGAGCGGGCAGCGGCAAGACACGCGTGCTTACGCATCGAATTGCTTACTTAATTGAAAAAAAGCGTGTAGCGCCGTGGAGCATACTGGCGATCACCTTTACAAATAAAGCCTCACGCGAGATGCAGGACAGGGTTAGCGCTCTTGTGGGGCCTTCGGGACGGGACATTTGGGTGTCCACCTTCCACTCCATGTGTGTACGGATATTGCGCAGGGATATTGACCGGATCGGCTTCACTTCCAGCTTCTCTATTCTGGATTCCTCCGATCAGCTGTCGGTTATCCGAGGCTGCATGAAGGATATGAACATCGATACGAAAAAAGTGGAGCCGAAGGCCGTTCAGGCGGCGATCAGCGGGGCGAAGAACGAGCTGATCTCGCCCGAGCAATTCGAGCAGAAGGTCGGCGATTACTTCGAGGGCATCGTGGCCCAGGTATTTACGAAATATCAGAAGAAGCTCAGAAGCAACAACTCGCTCGATTTTGACGATTTGATCATGATGACGATTCAATTGTTCAAGGATGTGCCGGAGGTGCTTGAGTTCTATCAGAACAAGTTCCGCTATATCCATGTCGATGAGTATCAGGATACGAACAGAGCGCAGTATATGCTTACCCGCATGCTGGCAGATAAGCATCATAATATATGCGTTGTTGGCGATAGCGATCAATCCATTTACCGCTGGCGCGGGGCCGATATTACGAATATTTTGAACTTTGAAGGCGATTACCCTGAGGCACGCACGATCATGCTGGAGCAAAACTACCGCTCGACCGCTAATATTTTGGATGCGGCGAATGCGGTTATTAAGCTGAATACCGGCCGTAAACCGAAGAAGCTGTGGACGGATCAAGGCGCAGGCGATCTGATTTCACTTTACCAGGCGGATACCGAGCATGATGAGGGTTATTTCGTAACGGGCGAGATTCGCAAAAATGTGAACAGCGGCCGCAAATTTGCTGATCATGCGATTTTGTACCGAACGAATGCACAGTCCCGGGTAATTGAGGAAATACTAATCAAATCGGATATTCCGTATCAGATTGTCGGCGGGATCAAGTTCTACGACCGCAAAGAGATCAAGGACTTGCTCGGCTATCTCAAGCTGGTCTCCAATCCGGATGACGATATTAGTTTGGTGCGTATTATCAATGTGCCAAAGCGTGGCATCGGGGATACGACGGTCGGGAAGCTCGCCGATGAGGCAGCGAGACGCGGAACGTCGATCTATCGGGTGTTAAACAACCTAGGCGAGGTTGAGGTGAATGGGCGCACAAGAACACTGCTCCGCGAATTCTACGAGATCATCGATAACTTGACGCGTATGGTGGAATATCTATCGGTGACGGAACTGACCGAGAAGGTGCTCGAGCTATCGCAATACCGGATGGAGCTGCATCAGGAGAATACGCTGGAATCAAAGGCTCGTCTTGAGAATATAGATGAGTTTCTGTCTGTGACGATGGACTTCGAGAAACGAAACGAAGATCGGACGCTAGTTGCTTTTCTGACCGACCTTGCTTTGATCGCGGACATTGATTCGCTGAACAAGGACGAGGAAGAAGCGGAGAAAAACAAGGATGCGATCACGCTGATGACGATGCATAGCGCCAAAGGTTTGGAGTTTCCCGTGGTGTTCATCATCGGCATGGAGGAAAGCGTGTTTCCACACAGCCGCGCGCTGGCGGACAATGAGGAGCTTGAAGAGGAACGCCGGCTTGCTTATGTGGGCATAACGCGTGCGGAGAAGCGCTTGTACTTGACCTGCGCGCGCATGCGGACGCTATTCGGCCGCACAAGCAGTAACCTGCCCTCACGCTTTCTGCAGGAGATTCCAGAGAGCGTGAGGCAAGGGGCTTCAAGCGGCAGCGGCGGCTACGCACGCGCTGGAGGTGCTCGCAGTGGCGGCGTTAGCGTCATTGGCGGTACAGGTGGCGCGGCGCAAGGCGGAGCCAGCCGCGCCATGCCAGGGCGCGCGCCAGCAAGTGGCGCGCCTGGCGCAGGAGGCCGTTCCCCGGGTATGGGGGGAACGGGCCCGGCCGCGATGGGCGGCAGAGGCGGCGTGCGGGTTAGCACGCCGCTGCAGGACGCCGCTCGGGCGGCCCAAGGCAGTGGCGGCGGAGCGGGAGACGCCGCTTCCGGAAGCTTTGCTTCCGGCGAGAGAGTGTCCCATGGCAAATGGGGCATCGGCGTTATTGTTTCCGTGAAAGGGACGGGCAAGGACATGGAGCTGAATATCGCGTTCCCGGCACCCGTCGGTATCAAGCGTTTGCTTGCAGGCTTTGCGCCCATTACAAAGGTATAAGATTCATTTCTTATTTTGGACGATTAGAAGGAGGAGCCGCCCGTGAACGCTCAATTGGAGAAAATGCAACAGCTCATTGCGATCATTACCGAGCATAACTATAGCTATTACACGCTGGACCAGCCGACGGTCAGCGATGCGGATTATGACAAGCTGTACGATGAGCTGGTTGCGCTGGAGGCTGAATCGGGAACCGTTTTGCCGGAGTCGCCTACCCAGCGGGTAGGCGGCGACTTGCTGAAGGGCTTTGAGCCTTACAAGCACCGTGCCCGCTTATGGAGTTTGGATAAGGCGCAGAACATCGAGGATCTGGTGACCTGGAATACAAGGCTGCTTAAAGCGGTGGCTGACTATAACGCCAAAAATCCCGAAGTTGATCCGCTGCCGCAGCCAACCTATGTCGTTGAGCTAAAGTTTGACGGACTTACGCTTAATTTAACGTATGAGGATGGCCAGTTGGTACAAGCGGCAACGCGCGGCAACGGTACGGTAGGCGAAGGCATTTTGCAGCAAGTTCGTACGATTCGTTCGGTACCGCTCACGATTCCTTTCACCAACGGCATTATCGAGGTCCAAGGCGAGGGCATTATGCAGCTTTCGGTGCTTGCGAAATATAACAAAACCGCGGTTGAACCGCTCAAAAATGCCCGGAATGCGGCTGCCGGAGCACTGCGCAACCTTAATCCGAAAGTAACCGCAGAGCGGAAACTGAACGCTTTCTTCTATAATATTGGCTACGCTGATGGAGTCGCTTTTGAGAACCATCAGGAAATGCAGCAATTTCTAAAGGACAACCGATTTAAGGTTAATCCTTATGTAACCTATCAGAGCACGATTGAAGAGGTTCAGGAAGAGCTGGTTCGGGTAACTGAGCAGCGCGATCAGCTGGATTTTCTAATCGATGGGGCTGTCGTCAAGGTTGTGGATATTCGCACAAGGGAAGCGCTGGGGTATACGGATAAGTTTCCGCGCTGGGCCGTTGCCTTTAAGTTTGAGGCAGAAGAGACGACGACGGTATTGGAGTCCGTATCCTGGGAGGTTGGCCGTACTGGCAAAATAACGCCGGTCGCCCGTGTAGAAGCAGTCGAGCTGGCAGGCGTTACCGTTCAGAACTGCACACTCAACAATATTGGCGACATCGAACGCAAAAACCTGAAGTTCGCACTCGGCACGCTTGTAACGATTCGCCGCTCGAATGACGTCATTCCGGAAATTCTGGGCAAAGCAGAAGAAGAGCCCGGCGAGGAAATTGTATTTCCGACGGAATGTCCATCCTGTGGAACGGTGCTTGAGCAGCGTGGCGCTCATTTGTTCTGCAACAATAAATTAGGCTGTCAGCCGCAAATTATTGGGCGCATTACGCATTTTGCCTCGCGTGATGCGATGGACATTGACACGTTCAGCGTCATGACGGCGGACCAGTTGTACAAGGATTGCGACGTACATGATCCCGCGGATTTATATGCGCTGACTTATGATGATTTGATTAAGCTTGAACGCTTTGGGGAGAAGAAGGCGCTTAAGCTGCTTGCAGCCTTTGAGAAATCAAAGGACCGGGAGCTGTCGTCCTTCTTGTTCGCACTCGGTATTCCGAATACGGGCAAGGCGACTACGAAATTGCTGGCCGACCACTATGGCAGTCTGGATGCGATTATGAAGGCGGAAGCAGAGGAGCTTGTGACGCTTCCTGATATTGGCGGCATTGTCGCTGAGAGCATTGTCGGATATTTTAGAGATCCAATCATTCTTTCAAGCATTGCCAGAATGCGCGAGCTAGGTGTGAAGGCAGAAGCAGAGCAGCAGCTTGTAGCAAGGAATGATAGTATTTTCAGCGGGAAAACAGTCGTGTTAACTGGTACTCTTCCTACGATGTCGCGGGATGAGGCAGCGAAGCTACTCGAAGCTTGCGGTGCCAAAATTTCAGGCAGCGTCTCCAAAAAAACCGACTTTGTCGTCGCTGGCGAAGCCGCGGGAAGCAAGCTGACCAAGGCTCGAGAGCTTGGCATCACGGTAATAGAAGAAGAAGCAGAGCTCATGCGCTTATTAGGTGAGACGGTCGATCTATAACGATACAATATAATGACAAAGCGGCAGGCCGAATTCGGCCTGCCGCTTTGTTTTGTCCCCTGAGAGGTTATAGTTCATTATATTAGTGGCTCAACGGGAGCAAGGCTAAGGATTTCTAGCGCTAACAATGCT
The DNA here is from genome assembly GCF_006542765.1 of Paenibacillus luteus. Classification (GTDB taxonomy): domain Bacteria; phylum Bacillota; class Bacilli; order Paenibacillales; family Paenibacillaceae; genus Pristimantibacillus; species Pristimantibacillus luteus. The sequence goes on along the minus strand of NZ_SKCD01000097.1, from coordinate 2,892 downwards.
CTAGTCTGTTCCGCAGCAACAGGACGAGAGAAGAGATAGCCCTGCAGCCGATCGCAGCCAAATGCGGCCAATTGGACATGTTGGGAGGTTTGCTCTACGCCCTCTGCAAGTACATCTAGCTTAAGGCTGTGAGCCAGCTCAATAATCGAATGAACGATGGAGCTCCCGGTCGTTTCCTTCGACATTTCTCGAATAAATGACTTATCTATTTTCAACGTATCAAGCGGAAGCTTCTGCAAATAATGAAGCGAGCTGTAGCCCGTTCCAAAATCATCAATCGCGATACGAACGCCCAACGTTTTTAGCTTATGAAGCTTTTGTATCACTTGGTCGGTGCCTTGCAAGCCGATGCTCTCGGTAATCTCCAGCTCAAGCAGGGAAGGAGGAAGCTGGCTTTCCTCCAAAATCGAGCGAATCATCTCAAATAAGCTCTCATCTTGGAATTGCTTCATTGAGATGTTGACGGCGATTGTAATCGGAGCTAGTCCTTCATTTATCCAGCTTTTCGTTTGAAAGCAGGCCTCCCGCAAGACCCATTCCCCTAGCTTCGTAATCATACCGGTTTCCTCGGCAAGTGGGATAAACTCAACTGGCGATATGAGTCCGCGCTCCGGATGTTCCCATCTCACAAGCGCTTCCAGCCCCGTAATTCTGCCCGTGGCAGCGTCAGTTTGCGGCTGATAATATAGGGTAAACTCTTTGTTCGTTAAAGCCTCTCTCAGTTCCTTTTCCATTGTCGTTCTTCTAATAATAGCTTCATTCATCTCTGAATTGAAAAATAGTGTCCCGTTTTTACCTTGCTCCTTGACCCGATACATGGCAATATCCGCATATTGAACGAGCTGTTCAAGCTCGGTACCATGGTCGGGATATAAACTGATTCCTATGCTGACCGTAGTATGGATAATATGATTTTCATATAGGACTGGCTCGATGACGGTTTCCTGAACGTGAAGAGCTAGCTGCTCCGCTTCTTCCGCGTCCGAATGGGAAAGCAGGATAATGAATTCATCACCGCTAAGCCTAGAAATAATCCCTTTGCTGCCGATGCAATTTTGCATTCGCATTGCCGTTTGCCTAAGGAGCCAGTCCCCCGCCTGATGGCCCAGTGAATCATTAATAAGCTTGAAGCGGTCCAAATCAACAAATAAGAGGGCGAAGGATTGTTCAGTATCAGCATTAGAGCAGCTATTTAAAGTATCGGTCAAGGTTTCGAAAAAATGATGCCGATTGGGAAGACCAGTCAAGGTGTCAAAATAGGCAATATGCCGAATGGTATCCATAGATTGTTTTTTGGCAGTTATGTCTTGCGCGATGACATAGACGCCTACCAACTGCTGTTCAACAGTGATCGGTATCACGGTTGTTTGCAGATAGACCGTGGTTCCAGACTTATGGGCGAAAGTGGTTTCACCGTTCAGCGTATGACCTGCTTTAAGCTGAGAGAACGAATCAGAAGAAGACTTATTTAACGAATGACTGATTAAATCTTCGAAGTTTTTCCCTTTGAGCTCCAGCCAGGTAAAACCGGTAATCCTCTCCATTGCGGGATTTACGCTCAGAAGCTGTCCATCGAGATTGAACCAAAAGACAATGTCCGGATTATGCTCATATAGTGATTTGAAACGTTGCTCGCTTACCTCAAGCCGTTTCTCTGCCCATTTGCTTTGAGTAATATCATGGATGACCAGCATATATCCTTCTAGTTTTCGTGAAGTGCGAATGGGTTTTCCGGTTATCCGGACGATACTGCCAGCTTTTCCTTCGTTCGGCACTAACCAAAGCTCTTGAGTAGTAAGCTGTGTTCCTTGTAAGAGCTGCTGCAACGGCTCATGATGGAACGGGAGTTTTGTAACACCATTAACATGAAAAAAAGCAGGTGAGTTTCCTTTCTGGCTTGCATCATGGATTTGGTAGCCGTACTTGGTCGCGGCATCATTATGGAGGACAAGCTGCCCATCTAGCCCGAAGATGACAATTCCTTCATCCATATGGCTGAATAGCAGCTTGCTGCTTGGATGATATAGCTTGCTGCAAAATTGCTTTCTAATATAGTAAAGAATAATGAAGGCCATTAAACTGGCAAACACGGCAATAACGATATATTCATTCCTGTGGGAACTTTCGAGCCATAGGGACGAAAGTGCCGCATGATGCATGTAAAACAATGTGGAAACACTCCCTCGTTAGCTTTGCTGTATTGTTTGAATACATTTATATAGAGATATTATTCATCATGTTAAATTCATTGAGAATGATTGTCAATTATAACCGTGCTATTCAATAAGATGTGAAAAACGTGTGCAAAAGTAACTGTAAAAAATTACAACTTGTATTATGCAAACGTAAGTGATATATTATTTCTTGTCGCTTCTGAGGCACAGACAAACAAGCTTAATGAGACACAAACAAATGTGAAACAAAAAGCTTGACACTGTGAAACGAAGATGATAATATAACTTCTTGTCACCGACAAAATGTGACAAAACAAGTTCTTTGAAAACTGAACAAATGGATCACGTCGATCCGATAATGTTTTAAAATAGCTAGTTAAGTTATGAGCATTTCAAACACCAATTTGGAGAGTTTGATCCTGGCTCAGGACGAACGCTGGCGGCGTGCCTAATACATGCAAGTCGAGCGGAGTTGATGAGGTGCTTGCACCTTTGATACTTAGCGGCGGACGGGTGAGTAACACGTGGGTAACCTGCCTATAAGACTGGGATAACATTCGGAAACGAATGCTAATACCGGATACGCGATATGGTCGCATGACTGAATCGGGAAAGATGGAGCAATCTATCACTTACAGATGGACCCGCGGCGCATTAGCTAGTTGGTGAGGTAACGGCTCACCAAGGCGACGATGCGTAGCCGACCTGAGAGGGTGAT
>NZ_SKCD01000087.1 GCF_006542765.1 Paenibacillus luteus | reverse complement strand
AAGCGAGCTTGGATGCTGAAGTTAGCGGAAGCAGAGGAACGAGCGTAGCGGCGACAGCAGCAAGCACTGCGGCAATCCCGACCACAGGATTAACGGCTGGCATGTATGTAGTCTATGCAGTCGATGCGGCAGGGAACGTCTCTGCGTCATCCGCAGACGTAGTCGTCACCAACCCAGACATAACCCCACCAACATTGTCCGGAGTGGGTACGAGTGTATTGACGCCGAATACGTTAGCGGCGACAAGCAATGAGAACGGAACGCTGTATTTGGTGCTAAAGTCGGCAACAATAACAAATAAAGCGAGCTTGGATGCGGAAGTTAGCGGAAGCAGAGGAACGAGCGTAGCAGCGACAGCAGCAAGCGTTGCGGCAATCCCGACCACAGGCTTAACGGCTGGCACATATGTGGTCTATGCGGTCGATGCAGCAGGAAACGTATCTACGGCATCTGCGGACGTGACCCTGACGAACCCAGACATAACCGCCCCAACGTTATCCGGTGTCGGGACGAGTGTATTGACGCCGAATACGCTAGCAGCGACAAGCAATGAGAACGGAACGCTGTATTTGGTGCTAAAGTCGGCAACAATAACAAATAAAGCGAGCTTGGATGCGGAAGTTAGCGGAAGCAGAG
>NZ_SKCD01000086.1 GCF_006542765.1 Paenibacillus luteus | reverse complement strand
AATGTACAACTTTGACGAGATGAAACATACTGGTCTCAAGGGAGAGATGAGTATGTACATCACGTTGAATGTTCAATCCAACATCGAGATTCGTAGTTTGCTAGACTTACCTAAACTAAAATCATTGATGGAGAATCTTAATATGAAAATGAATATAAGCCAGTTAGCTAGAGAACTAGAGGTGGATCGTCGCACCATTCAGAAGTATGTAGACGGATTTACACGGAGAAGATCACGAGATAAAGGGTCGAAGATCGATGAATATTATGAAATCATTGCGGCACTTTTATCCACAGACAGCAAGCAAGTTTTCTACTATAAGCGTGTGCTATGGCAGTACTTAACAGACAACCATGGGCTGCTATGCTCTGCATCTGCTTTTCGTGCCTACATCACTCGTAAACCTGAGTTTGAAGCGTACTTCGCGAATGGACAGCGTACGTCGTCACCACAAGGTACCGTGCGTTTTGAGACAGATCCAGGCAAGCAGGCTCAGTTAGACTGGAAAGAAAGTATCCCCTATGAAACGAAGGACGGAGAGAAAGTCGAAGTCAATGTTGCGGTATTGTTGCTCTCGTACTCACGCTTTCGGATGTATCACATGAGCATAACGAAATCACAGAGTGTGCTGCTCTCCTTCTTGACAGAGGCTTTTGAGGCCATAGGTGGAGTTCCTCATGAGATCCTAACCGACAACATGAAGACGGTGATGGACGAAGCAAGAAC
>NZ_SKCD01000085.1 GCF_006542765.1 Paenibacillus luteus | reverse complement strand
TCCTTACACCCGTTACCAGCGGAGCGTGTAAGAAGTTCCTATCGCATACATCATAAGCTTGTTAAGATCAATGCGTCGAACATGATCTCCTACCAATCCAGGCAATACTCAGTACCAGCTGGGTATCAAGGAAAAACGGTAGGCCTACAAGTCTATGACAATCATCTGTATGCGTATTATAACACGAAACTTCTCGTACGACATCCCATTGGTAACGCCGTGTTAAATTACACAGAGGAGCATTACAGGGAAAGTTTAAGCTTGTCTATGCCACGTTATCCCGATATTAATGACTTAGCTAAGAAGAATCTACGCACGATTGGGGGTGCATACGAATGAGTGTAACCTCCTACCAGCAAGCTGTTCGAAACCTAGAGTACCTGGGCCTCAAACAGATGGTGAGCCATTTGAATGAAGTGGTCGACTTCAGCATCCATAACAAGCTTTCGTTCATGGACACGTTTGTAAAGCTCACTAACTATGAGATTGATGTGCGTGAGCATAATATGATTCATGCCATGGTGAAGGTTGGAGCCTTTCCCCATCAAAAAGAGCTTGCAGACTTTGCGTTCAGCTTTCAACCTTCAGTTAATCGTGAGCAAATGTTAGACTTTGCTAGCTTACGCTTCATAGAGGGCAATGAAAATATTGTATTCTTAGGCCCAAGTGGTGTAGGAAAAACACATTTAGCTACGTCGATAGGAATCGCTGCAGCAAAGAAAAGAACAAGCACGTACTT
>NZ_SKCD01000084.1 GCF_006542765.1 Paenibacillus luteus | reverse complement strand
ATGATGCTGAACAAAGATTTCTTAATGCCAGGGGTAGCTGAAGCGCTTGGTATCTTCAACGCATTTGATGCTTATCCAAAAGCTTGGGTAAGGGGAGTTGACGGCAAGCTTGTATACGGAAGCGCACAGCCGGAAGTGAAGGACGCGCTTGTTTATTTGAACAAGCTGTACAAAGAAGGGTTGATTGAAAAGGATTTTGGAGCAAAGGATTCGAGCAAAGCTGCTGAGCTTGCCGCTTCGGGCAGGGTTGGTATTAATATTGGAGCGATGTGGAATGGGATGTTCCCACTGCAGCAAACGATCGATAATTTTCCAGATGCCAACTGGCTTGCTCATCCAATTGTTTCCAAAGATGACCAGCCTGCTAATCCTCAAATTAAACTGAATGTGGAAAACTACTTTGTTGTACGCAAAGGGTATGAGCATCCTGAAGCGATCATGAAGCTGCTTAATTTCTGGACGGACCTAAATTACGGGGATACAACGCAAGCGGAGTTTGATAAATTTATGGGACCTGAGCCTGCTCCTGGTCATCACTATGCGGTAGCCAAAGCATGGAAAGCACAAAAAAACTTACAGGCACACCTCAAAATTGTTGAAGCATTCAAAACAGGCGACACGTCTAAGCTCAACGCTGAGGAAAAAGGCTACTACGATAACATTGAGAAGTTTAAAGCTGGTGACAACGCAAATGCTCAATTCGAGAAGGTATTTGGCGAGACTGGTTCTTTCAAATCCATGAATGGCTATGTAGAAAACAATTT
>NZ_SKCD01000083.1 GCF_006542765.1 Paenibacillus luteus | reverse complement strand
CGAGCAAATCTGGAATATCACCAGAAGCAATCGCTACACTTATTTTCTGTTTACCAGCGTCTGCGCCCTTGGTATACCAAAGCGGCTTGATATTGATACCAAGCTCATCGCGATAGGCCTTGATCCAATCACTGTTTTCCCATTTCTCTTCTGTAAAACCGTCAGCAATAGGATCACCGATCATTACGCCCACTGTGAGTTCAACTGGTGGATCGAACTTTGCAGCCGGATCAATCGGCGTATTATCTACTGCTGCCCCGTTGTTGCCCCCGTTTGCTGATGGTCCGTTACTTGCCGTATTGTTGCCATTACCCGAGTTACATCCTGCTAGAAGAGATACGCTTAAAAGTACGGCCGCTGCTGTGGAATACACATTTCTTTTTTTCTTCATCATGCTTGCTCCCCTCTGTTTATCGCCGAATACTTACAAGTTCATCTTACTCTCCACGCAAAAAGAAAACGATTTCAAAATTTCGTGATTTCTTGCACTCTTCCGACTTTTTATCATTGTGAGCGCAAAAAAAAGAAGCTAAGCCTCGTATAGCGAGGATGCTTCTCGTTTCGGTTTTACAAATATCGTTATCGCTTATTGGATTTCCACTCATTTACTTCTCTTGTCACATCCTCCAGACCAATCTTATTCAGCTTGGTGATAAAGGCTTGAAAACCATCGATAGATTCTATTCCCATGATAACCTTTGTGTAATACTCCTCCACCAACTGATCCACCGTTAGAAGGCGGGTGTTCATGGCATCTGTAGAGGCTCCGTAAAATTCAT
>NZ_SKCD01000082.1 GCF_006542765.1 Paenibacillus luteus | reverse complement strand
GGAGCTAGCCGTCGAAGGTGGGGTAGATGATTGGGGTGAAGTCGTAACAAGGTAGCCGTATCGGAAGGTGCGGCTGGATCACCTCCTTTCTAAGGAAATACCCGAACCCGATGAGGTTCGGATAAACTTGGCAGTTTATCGCTTACTCGTTGTCAGTTTTGAAAGAGTAACGCAATACATAGAAGAAGAACGAGGCGTTTTCGTCTGCTCTGATTTTGATGGCATTGTTGAACACTTTCTTTCATTATGTCTAGTCATTCGTTTGGTGGCGATGGCGGAGGGGAACCACGCGTTCCCATACCGAACACGACCGTTAAGCCCTCCAGCGCCAATGGTACTTAGACCGCAGGGTCTTGGGAGAGTAGGACGTCGCCAAGCGGATTAACTCATACAAGTGAAATTACCAACTTTTAATGGTTGATTGTAACAAGCGAGTATGCTAATCTAATATTCCTGTCGTGAGAACGACAAGAAACTTGCACCTTGAAAACTGGATAACGAAAGAAAAGAAATTGCTGAATCATCCTTTAGCTAAAATGTTTTAATTGTTAGTGAAGGTTGTTCGTGATTGTCTCGACATCTTTTCGTTTTGTTTCAACCACTTGGTCTCTTCTGAAATCGAGGAAACAAAATGAAAAAGGCGAGCAAGCCGAATCAACCGGAACGATAGGTTAAGCTAGTAAGAGCGCACGGAGGATGCCTAGGCACCAGGAGCCGAAGAAGGACGTGGCGAACAACGATACCGCCCCGGGGAGCCGTAAGCAGGCATTGATCCGAGGATTTCCGAATGGGGAAA
>NZ_SKCD01000081.1 GCF_006542765.1 Paenibacillus luteus | reverse complement strand
AAGCTTGTTTATGGCAGTGTACAGCCAGAAGTGAAGCCGGCACTTGCCTTTTTAAACAAGCTGTTCAGAGAAGGACTCATGGAGACGGATTTTGCCGCAAAGGATACCGGCAGAGCAGGCGAGCTTGTGGCTAGTGGGAAGGTTGGCGTTATGTTTGGCGCCATGTGGAATGGGATGTATCCGATGCAGTTGACCAAAGATAATGATGCGGATTCCGACTGGCGGGCATATCCGATCGTTTCCATGGACGAGCAACCTGCTAATCCTCAGGTTAAGCTCAATGTTGAGAACTATTATGTGGTACGAAACGGCTATACCCATCCGGAGTCGCTGCTGAAATTGATTAATTTCTGGACGGAGCTTAATTACGGTGATACAAGCCAAGCTAGATTTGATCATTTTCTTGGACCATTGCCGGCTCCTGGGCATCATTATGCTGCTGCAAAAGTGTGGAAAGTAGAGAAAAATCTCCAAGCCCATTTGAAAATAATGGAGGCTTTCAAGACAGGTAATCGTTCAATATTGAATGCTGAAGAAAGAGGCTATTACGATAATATTCTAAAGTACCAGGCAGGAGAGAATTCGAATGCCCAATATGAGAAGGTATTTGGCAGCACGGGTTCCTACGCGGTCATGAACGATTACAAGCAGCGAAATCTGTTTAAGATCGATGAATTTTACGGAGCCTCTACAGATGCCATGAACACCCGCCTTCTAACGGTGGATCAGTTGGTGGAGGAGTATTACACAAAGGTTATCATGGGAATAGAATCTATCGATGGTTTTCAAGCCTTTAT
>NZ_SKCD01000080.1 GCF_006542765.1 Paenibacillus luteus | reverse complement strand
TAGGACGTGTCTGAAAACTCATTACTGAGACAATTTGAAGATGGCAGCTACATATACAAACGACAAAAATGACTTGGCTAACTTGTCGTAACGAGTAGCCACACGTCGGAAGTGTTTGATTTTATTAAAAAAACACTCAACCAAATGCCTTTCCTTGTAACGATACCAATCGACTTTCCATGGATTTTGGCTATTCGCTTTAGGTGGAATCGTATAAGATGCTTGCTTAGCCGTAATCCAATTCCGAACCGTTTCTGAGCCATAGGCTTTGTCACCAAGAATATGGCTTCCCGTAATATCGAGCGTCTGGAGCAAATCCATAACGGGAACGGTATCATAAACTTGACCTCCCGTCAGAAGAAAAGCTATAGGATTTCCTAAACCATCGACTACCGTATGAATTTTGGTTGTCTTACCGCCACGACTGATGCCGATATGTTGATTTACCTCGTGCCCTTCTACTTTTTTTTAGCGCCAGCACTGTGTTGATGGGCTTTAATCGATGTAGAATCGATGCTCAAGTTTTCAAAATCAGGTTCTACGTGAAGCGCTTGGAAGATAGCGAAAAGTAATTCCGTATCTCTCCATTTGCAGAAACGACTATAGACGGTTTTCCATGAACCATAACGTTCTTCTGGCAAATCACGCCAAGCAGCACCACTACGAGCGATCCAAAGAATGGCATTGAACATCGTGCGATTACTTGATTTTGACGGACGTCCTGTTTGATAGGGAGGGAACATATCCTTAATTTGTTCCCATTGTTCATCACTTAGTTCATACCTTCTTTGAATCATGGTGGATGCTCCAATCGTTTTTCTCAAATTATACTACAAAATCATTTAGTTTTCAGACACGTCCTAG
>NZ_SKCD01000079.1 GCF_006542765.1 Paenibacillus luteus | reverse complement strand
ATGCCCTTTCATTCCTTCGTTACGCCTTTCCAGAGGGTGGAGGCCGGTAATCCTAACGGTACGGGTCTATGCCCTTTTGTTTAATGCAATCCGGTACTCCGTGCAATCTTGAAATCCTGCGAATAAGCCAATTTTTGTGCGGAGCGTGAAGCGATTAAGCAACCTGTTTCATAGGCAGAGCTCGATTCGGTTCGTAAGCTTCACCGCTGCGAGCTATGGCAACCAGAATGCGAGCCAGCTTGCCGCAAAGCTTCATCACTGAGCGCATGGGCTTCATGCTTTTCGTCCTTACATTCACTTCGTGCTGTCGTTTAAACGTTTCATCGTTCATAATAAGGGCCATGGTTGCCATGAATAGCGCATGCCTAAGCCTTGGTCGACCACGTTTGCTGATGGACATTTGGCCCTTCCACTTACCTGAACTTGCTTCAGCTAGGTTGAGACCGGCATGCCACAACAACGCATTGCCATGTGTATAGCCGCTGAGGTCGCCAGCTTCACCCAGAATGGCGGCGACTGACAGGATGCTAATCCCCTTAATGGCCATCAACGGCTCGGCAAGCGGGATCCAGACCAATGTAGCCGCGACTTCATCCTCGATGACCTGCAACTGATCCATAGCTAGATCATATTCAGCCAGCAGCTGTTGTAGATGAAGCTTGTAGGTTTTCTCTGCATGCTTGGCGCCGACGGAGCGAGCTGCCAGCGCCAGTAGCTCACCAGCTCTTCGTTCACCGCTATGCCGTTTCATGATTGTTTTCCAGTCGTCGATTACCTGGCGTACAGTTAACTTTCGAAGATCGGCAGGCGTTGGAAAGAGCCGCAGTGTGGCGAGCGACCCGGATCCAATGAGGTGCTTATATACCTGCCTCTGTT
>NZ_SKCD01000078.1 GCF_006542765.1 Paenibacillus luteus | reverse complement strand
TGGATAAGGAAATACAAAGCGGATGGTTATGAGGGGTTAAAGGAATCCAAGGCTTGGAAAACATACTCACATGCGCTCAAGCAGACTGCGATTCGTGATGTTCTATCTGGAAAGTACTCCATCCGAGAAGCGACAAAGCAGCATCACATTTCAAGTAAAAGTGTTTTGGCGAACTGGATTTCCAAGTATACTTGTAGGAAAGAAATCAAACCTACTCGTAAAGGAAAGGTTCACATGAATAAAGGACGTAAAACCACTTTTGAAGAGCGTATTGAAATTGTGCAGTATACCCTTGCCAATCAGTTGGATTATCAGAAAGCGATGAAGAAGTACAATGTTTCCTACCAACAGGTGTACGCATGGGTTCGTAAATACCAATCAGGCAGCCAGGAGGCTCTTAGAGATCACCGTGGTCGCAATAAGCCTGTGGAAGAACTGGATGAGACGGAGCGTCTTAAACTTCGGATCAAGGAACTCGAAGCGCGCAATGAATACTTAGAAATGGAGAATGCCTTCGAAAAAAAGTTGGCAGAGATCCGGCGAAGACCTACACGCTAACCCTCGTTCGACATGTCGTCTTGTATCAAGCGATTCAAGAACTGCACACAGAAAAGGGCTATGCCATACTAGCGTTATGCAAGCTCGCTAACATCGCCAGATCTGCCTATTATAAATGGTTGAAATGGAAGCCGTCCAATCGAGAGCTTGAACGGCTTTCACTAGCAAAAGAAGTGAAGCTTCGCTATGACAAGCGAAAAGGGATTCTGGGTTATCGCCAAATGCGTATCCAATTGAACCGTAAACTGAAAAAGACTTACAACAAAAAGCGATACTACGGGATCATGAGAGCTCTGGGATTGAAAGCAGTGATTCGGAGGAAACGTCCAAGTTACGT
>NZ_SKCD01000088.1 GCF_006542765.1 Paenibacillus luteus | reverse complement strand
ATAAAATCAAACACTTCCGACGTGTGGCTACTCGTTACGACAAGTTAGCCAAGTCATTTTTGTCGTTTGTATATGTAGCTGCCATCTTCAAATTGTCTCAGTAATGAGTTTTCAGACACGTCCTAGTAATGAACGTTATAATAAACGCAAGGATGAATGAGAAAGAACAACAGGAAAACCGGTAAAGCCTTATGTAAAGGTGCCGGTTTTTTTGCATGTTAAGGGGGAAAAGGGGCGAATAGGCAGCGCATCAATTATTTTTTTAAACAGGCATTCATGTCTATTATGTTTTAGTCGTTTTTTGTCGATTAATGTCTTATTACAAAGGGTGGAGTTGAGCATATGACCGTATTTCGGAAGCTGTCTTTAACATTTAAATTTATTGCTGTGGTCGGATTAGTGATTGCTTTGGTGCTGGGGTCCATATTGCTCGCAAATTTGCAGCAGCTAAGGTCAACGAGCATAAGCAAAGGTGAGCTTGAGGCCGAGAAGGCTGGCATGGAATACGCAACAACGATTGGAACCAAGATGACTGAGCTTGAAGCAACTTTACAGACGTTGTCATCTCTCCTGGTGGAGACAAGAAAATCAAATAACCTTTCGCGGGAGGATACCATTACAATTATGAGCCGAATGCTGCAGGAGCGGCCGGATGTATTCGGTTTTTATACGCTATGGGAGCCGGGTGCATTCGATGGCAATGATCAGGCAAACCGAAGCAAGGCCTCATATGACGATGCATCTGGCAGATTCGTTCCCTACCTTATTCATGATGGTAAAAATGTGGCGGCCGAGCCGTTGAAGGACTATGAAACGCCGGGAGCCGGCGATTACTATTTAATTCCAAAGGCGAGCAAGAAGCTTTCTTATATTGAACCGTACACCTATGAGGCGGCTGGTGTGCAAACGGAATTAATGTCGATCGTCTACCCGATCTTGGATGCCAAGGGTGATTTTCTCGGCATCGTTGGTATCGATCTCTCGCTTACACAGCTTCAGGAGGAAGCTGCGCAGTATAAACCACTTGATGGTTATGTCGCTCTGGTTACAGCCAAAGGTGTTTACGCTGCCAATCCGAATAATCCAGCATCAATTTTGCAGGCATATGGAGATAGTCCCGATAAGCAGCAATTATGGGAGCAAGTAAACAGTGGGAAGAGGGATAAAGCCTACACAATGAATTCCGAGGGTCTCAATGTACTCCGCGTGTTCGAGCCAATTCAAATGCCGGGCAGCGAGCAGGTATGGTTTACGCAGACGGCGGTTTCAAAAGATGTTATTTTGGAGGAGTACAACAAAGCTAAATTTACCGCTATCTTGACTGCGGCTGCTGCGATGCTGGTCTTGGCTGGCGTTATGGCATTCCTTATATGGAGCATGGTCATAAAACCGCTCCGAATGCTGTCCGGCAAGCTCCAGCTAATGTCGCAAGGTGATTTAACACAGCAGCTTCAGATTCGGACAGGCGATGAGTTTGGCGTCATGGGCGGACATTTTAACGAAATGACTTCTAAGCTTCGCGGGATGTTCCGGCTCGTTTCCGACTTATCCATGGCGGTAGGTGCTACCTCCGAACAGTTAACCGCTAGTGCGGAGCAGACCGGCAAAGCGTCCGAGACGATTGCAGTGTCGATCGGGCATGTGGCCGAAGGTGCGCAAAGCCAGCATGGTTATGCGTCGGAAGCGTCGCAGGCGATGGGGGAGATGACGATAGGCGTTCAGCGTATTGCAGATTCTTCAGCGTTGGTCTCATCATCCGCGGAGGATGTGGCACAGCAGACAAAAGCCGGCAGCGCGCAGCTTCAAGCTGCCATTCATCTGATGGATGAGCTGCAAAGATCGGTAGCAGAAACGGGAAGCGCGATCGACCGTTTAGGTCAACGGTCGGACCAGATCGGCGGCATGATTGATATTATTTCGGGCATAAGCACGCAAACGAATCTGCTTGCTTTGAATGCAGCGATTGAAGCCTCAAGAGTAGGGGAGCATGGCAGAGGATTTGCCGTTGTAGCCGCAGAAATCCGCAAGCTGGCCGAGCAGACTAAAAAAGCTGCCGAGCAGGTAACCGGCTTGGTCGAGGATGTACGAGGGGATACGCATAAGGCTGCACTAACGATGGCGGCAGGCAATGAGAAGGTGCAGCAGGGCGTGAAGAGCGTGGCCGATAGCGGGCAATTGTTCGCTTCGATTCTGACTGAAATGTCACAGGTCAATGATCAAATTCAAGAGGTATCCGCGGCGGCGCAGCAAATGACGGCCAGCACGGAACAAATTTCAGCGAGCGTTGTACAGCTTGCCGACCTGGCATCGGATGCTTCCTCGGAATCGCAAAGCGTTGCCGCAGCATCGGAGGAGCAGCTTGCCTCCATGGAGGAAATCTCAGCTTCAGCAGAAGCATTGAGCAACATGGTTCAGGAGCTGCTTGAGAAACTGGATCAATTTAAAATATAGCGAACGGCAAGAAGGCATGTTGCTCAGCGGAGGTAGGGGCTGAGTAACATGCTTTTTTTGGATGAGGAAAATATAGTTCTGCACATGTGGATAACTTGTGTGTCGTTTTGGGGATAAGTGGATACTTTTGTTCATAGTTTAGGTGAAGGCCTGAGTTCTGGAGCTTTGTGCACAGGGGTCATATAATGAGGAATTGTTTACGTACTTTCATGCACACAGGCATGCGTTTACTCTAGGCTCTTAACTTTAGAACTGATGGCCTCAGTCACTGCTGCTTCCTCAATAATAAGCATATGTTGTGTTTCGTGTAGGGAGCCGGTTTTGGCGATGATTAGCTTGCCTACTCTTTCAAACGAATTAATTTGCGAGTGTAGTGAAGTGTCATCCACCAAATTAGGAAATACAGTGTTCGTCGGCACAGGTTCGTACCCGGCGAAGACCACTTCGTCAGATCGCTCCATTTGACTTGGATCAAACAAGAAAAACCGATCATTCATATTTTGCGTAACGGCCAGGCCGTTGTTCAAATAGAGCATTTCATAGCCCGGATTCATATCGGATTCCTCTTCGTCTTGGTCTTCTTCGAGTTGCTTCTGCTCCATGGACAACTCCAATGCAGGATAAGAAAAACAAGCAAACAAACGCATGTCGTTCTCTAACGTGAACAAGGTTGTGCCGTCAGGATGCCATGCTGGCGAAATATAGCATCCATTTGGAAACATTTCTTTGATGCAGAGCTGGTTCTCCTGAATCGACAGTTCGTATACGGAGACGCCATCCTGACCTGCCGCAAGCTCAAGCGTTACAGAGTCCGAAGCAGGTATATCCATCATTCGCAGAGCACTGTCATATAAGGGATCTTCCATTTCGTGCGTATGTACCAGAGTGCCATATTCGCTAAGGTAAACTGATATTCGAAGACGATTCTCATCAAGCTTCTGAGCTGTCCAAATCAGGCTTCCCTCACGCGAGAACAATACACATTCGAAACTCCCAACCTTACTCCATAACAGTTGACCGGAAAAATCTCCTAGGCCAAGTGAACCGTCCTCCATGATAAAGGCAGCGCGCTCCATAAACGGATGAAACGATAGGGTGTTGAATTGAAGCTTTGCTTGGTTGGGAATACTTCCTGCTTTATGATGCGTCAAGCTCTCATCAAGGCGGTATACTCTATATTCCATGTCATACAAATAAACGGCAGGTGCCTCATTGTTTCTCGCACAAAAGCCATAAGAGCCTAAGATCGTTTTCGCGGGAGTCAATCGTAGCATCATTGTATTCCTCCAGATCGTTGGTTGGTTTTTCCCTCGTGTGGATCAGTAGTATTTAGTCTCTCAATTTTAGCATAGTCTCGACAAAAGCCTCCATGTATAAGTGTTTTGAAAGTAATTCAGCGAAGTTTGAAACGTCTATCCGAATGGAGCGTACCACTTTATGATATACAAATTCATAGACTTATGAATTGAGGAGATGAGAGATGTTCGCAACCCAAAATTCGATCCGTAACGAATCTTTGCTTCACATTCTGGAGTTAAGACATAAGGTGATTACAGGGAACCTTGCGAATACTGAGACGCCGGGATACAAAGTGAAAAGCGTCGCCTTCGAGGAAGAATTGGAGAAGATGATTACGGAGGGGAACGGAGAAAATGTACAGCTCAACCGGACGAACGAGCGACATCTTCCGCAAACCTTCGGGTCGGGGGTCATTCCCTATAAAATAGTTGAACACAGCGACACGACCATGAATAACAATCGGAATAATGTCGACGTTGACAAAGAGATGGCCAATCTGGCCCAAAACCAACTTGAATACAATTATATGATTGATCGCGTTAGTGGTCACTACAGTAAATACATGAAGATGTTTGCCGATCTGAAATAGACCAGACTGTGAGCCGGGCGCTAGCAGGGAAGATGGACGCTAGTGCCAGGCTTATTTATGTATTTTGCTGTTTATCCTAACACGGAATAATAACGTTAGCTGTTCCTGGACAACGGTGGGAAATAGAGTTTTTTGCAGATGGTACGGTTGAGATTGAGAAATTTATCAACGATGGAGATATTTATGATGCTGGAGAGTTGGAGTTTCTATTCAAAGACTTCAGTGATTAATTAAGAAAAATTTTGAACATTCGGAGTGTATTTCTTTGATGCAGATCTTGTTCTCTTGGATCGACAGTTCGTATACGGAGACGTCATCCTGATCTGCCGCAAGCTCAAGCGTTACAGAGTCCATTAGCGAGGCATTCGATCCCCAGTGGAATGAATTTCTTATTAGATTATTTTGCTAATGGAAAAGAACTGTTGAATAAAGACAGGGGCGCTAGGTTTTGAGGAGGTAATGGTGGTTTAGATTCATCATTCTTATTTTGTATAATACTGTTGTATAATGTGATTTTTCATATTGAGCTTTACGAATAAAAACATACAGGTGAAACGATGAATCAAATACAAGCCATTTGTATATTTCTATTTTGTTTTAGTCTTCTATTTGGATTAGGATTAACTATTAACTATTAACTTTAGAAGTAATAAAAAAATCTCTAATAGAATATTTGTTAGCACCATAGCCGTTTGCTTCCTACTCTCTGCTATTATATTTATTTCTTTCAAACAAATGAAAAAGCACGGTATTCAGGATATGATTCATTCACGGAATGGAGTGATTATTTCTGTAAATAAAATCAAAGACAAGCAAACTCCATTCAGTTCTGAGGTTGAAAAGGATAATTCCGTTTATGAGATTCAATATCGAATTGGAAATAAATATCATACAGCATGGCATCGTTCCGTCGATGTAGGAACGAACATGGAAGAAAGCATGGATGGTAAAGTCAGATTTTATAAAGAGAAATGGATCTTTAATGAGTAATTATAGCGGAACCTGAAAGGAGCAGTGTGCTAAGGCAGCTGCTCTTTTTCACATTAGGCGAATGGTTAGTAGAGCATAGTAAAAGAAGTATTTATTTACTTCATTTGGCTTATTTCTTTCACACAATTTTTGATCGCATCGATAACGAGTTTTGGTTCTGAGAATTGAGGGAAATGTCCGCTCTTTTCAGCGTTAATATGTTTGCTGTTACTGGACATAGAGAGCAGTTCCAACTGATGTTCTATACGCTTTTTACGAACTTCCTCAGGCATCATACAATTTTCTTTTCCGCCTGTATTCACATTTTTGATAGGTTTTTAGTGAGTACGAGTTTCGTTAGTTGATAAAAATGACAAACGATTCTAGAGTACAGCTATATGCGCAAACGTTATCATTTTATTGATTTTAGATGAATAAGGATGTATAGATAGGTCTTTTTTAGAGAAAAACAATTGACAACGCTTTATTTAGAGGATTAATATGAGCTTAGGCAAACGCTTTCATTGGTTTCTTTCCGTAAATTGAGAGTATGGAAGGAACAGTAGAGAGAAGTTTGTATTTATTTCATGTTTTGTGCAAACGATTGCACAATTTGTGAGTGATCATTTTCATGAAGGGCAGGAGGTGTCGCAGCCGGAAAGTTAACGGAGCACTCATGGCTTTTTTGGGTTAAACAAGGTTCGAAAAATGAGGGAGGGTTCATTCGAATGAGCTTGGTTTTCAAACAAAAGAGGCTGCTGTCGATGCTGCTGATTGCAGTCATGCTTTGGTCAGTGATCGGCATTTATCCAATTCAAGCGAGTGCAGAAACGCTGCCGCGGGCGGTGCTCGTAGGGGATTTGCAGTCTGAGCTCGGCCATACGGGAGACTGGGACCCGGCAGCCGAAGCGACTGAAATGGACAGCTTGGGCAATGGATATTATAGCTTAACGGGCATTTTGCCCGCTGGCACTTATGAATATAAAATCGCTATCGACGGAGCGTGGGCGGAGAGCTACGGTTTTGCCAGCTACACCAACCCAAGTGGCGTAGATAGCGGCGGCAACATTAAGCTGGTGCTAACGGAAGAGACGGAAATTACCTTTTATTACAATCACATCACGCATAAAATTGCTGACTCCACGTATTACACTCCAATCGCTGCAGATAAGCTCCCGCGCATAGTGGGCAGCCTGCAAACCGCTATCGGCGATCCAGGCAACTGGCAGCCGGAGGCGGCGCTCTCGATTCTTGACGACCAAGATTTTGACAACGTATACACGATTACGAAAAAAGTGCCTCAAGGGACCTATGAATATAAGCTGGCGCTTGGCTCTAATTGGGATGAGGCATATCCTGCGCAAAATCTAGTTTTGGCGCTGCCTGAGGAGCTTCCCGTTACGTTCCAATACCATGCGGGCAATCATGAAGTGAAGGCGACGTTCACCGTACCCGTCGATCCTAATGCCGATCCGATCCCTGCGAATCATCTACGCGTGCATTACAGCAGGGCCGATGGCTTATATGAGCAGTATGGGCTTTGGCTTTGGGATCACGTGGCTTCCCCATCCGCCAACTGGCCAAGCGGAGCAACCGTGTTCCCAGCCGGAAAGGCAGATGCCTATGGTGCCTATGTAGATATTCCACTAGCGGCAGTGGCCACGAAAATCGGTTTTCTAATTGTTAATCGTACGGATGGCTCCAAGGATGGGGGAGACAAAGCGATTACGCTTGCTCCGCCGGAAAAGAATGAAATTTGGATTCAGCAAGGCTTGGATAAAGTTTATGATTATGAGCCGGTTGAGCTTCCCGAGAATACGGTCCGTATTCATTATGTTCGAGCCGACCAGAACCAAAGCGCTTACGGCTTATGGCTGTGGGATCAGGTAGCCGTTCCATCGGAAGGATGGCCAGCGGGAGCGGCGGCATTCGAGGCAGGCAACGTAGACCGATACGGCGGTTATACCGATATTCAGCTACAGCCGAATGCGCAGAAAATAAGCTTTCTAGTCGTTAACCGAACTTCTGGCGACAAGGACGGCGGCGACCGTACCTTCAGCCTTCTGGACCGCTATGACCAGCTTTGGATCAGAGAAGGGGACAATACGGTTTATGTTTCACCTTATTGGGAGATGCCGACAGGACTCGTATTCGCGGAAATTTTATCGGAAAGTAAGCTGCTCCTTTCCTTTACAATGACGGACGGGCTTGCTGCGGCTGAATTGAAGTCCGCGATCTCCATCACGGACAAGAACGGCGCATCCGTTGCGGTCAAGCAAGTGACGCTGAATGCGGATAAGAAAACAGCTCTGGTAGAGGTAGATATTCAGCTGGAGCAAGCCCCTTTGCAGGTGACTTACCAGGGCAAAACCGTCTCCGCCGCTACCGGCTGGAGAATGCTGGACGAAGTCTATGCCTACGAGGGCGACGATCTTGGAGCGACTTACGCCGACGGCCAGGCTGTTTTGAAGCTCTGGGCGCCAACAGCAAGCTCTGTAGTAGTCAATGTTTATGATAAAAACGACGCTACCCAGCTTGTCGGCAGCAAGTCGCTGGCCAACGGCAGCCAAGGCGTATGGTCCGCGGCACTAGCGCCAGAAGACTTGAGTGCGGCTGGGGTGAGCGATGTGAAAGGTTATTTTTATCAATACGAGGTTACTAATGACGGCGTCACAAAGCAGGTGCTTGACCCTTATGCCAAGTCGATGGCGGAATTCAGGGTAAACACGAAGGGGGAGGCTGGCCCTGACGGGGATATGGTCGGGAAAGCGGCAATTGTGGATCTGAGCCAAACCGATCCTGCGGCGGATTTTGATTTTGCCCAGATTGACGGCTATGAGAAAAGAGAGGATGCAATCATTTGGGAGGCCCATATTCGGGATTTCACCTCTGATCCTTCGATCGCTAGCGATTTGAATGCGAGATGGGGCTCCTACAGCGCCTTCAAGGATAAGCTCGATTATATTAAATCGCTTGGTGTGACGCATGTTCAGCTGCTTCCGGTCATGGCTTGGTACTATGGCGATGAAGCGGCTATGGGCGTGAGGGAAACGGAATATTCTGCGCTGGATAATGAATACAACTGGGGGTATGATCCGCACAGCTATTTCTCACCGGATGGCGCCTATTCGGAAAATGCATCAGATCCAGAGCTTAGAGTCAAGGAACTGAAGGATTTGGTTGATGCCATCCATGAGGCGGGCATGGGCGTCGTACTCGACGTGGTGTACACCCATATGGCCAAAGCGAGCTTTCTGAACGATATCGTACCGAACTATTATGCGTTCCAGGATGCCAACGGCAATAATATTGGCGGCTTCGGCAACAACCTCGCGACCTCGCACAAAATGGCGGAGAAGCTGATGGTGGATTCCGTTAAATATTGGTTCGAGGAATACAAGATCGACGGCATGCGCTGGGATATGATGGGCGATGCTACTTACAATTCCGTCCAAAACGCCTATGATGCGGCAGCGAGCATTAATCCAAACGCGCTGTTTATCGGCGAAGGCTGGAAAACGTTCGGAGGAGCAGCGGCCGATCCGTCCTTGGAGGGCAAAGGAGCTGACCAAGCCTGGATGGACAAAACCGATAACGTGGGCGTGTTCTCCGACGAAATCCGCAATGAATTGAAGTCCGGCTACGGCTCGGAAGGCGAGCCAAGATTTATTACAGGCGGGGCAAGGAGCATCGCTACGATTCTGGATAACATCAAGGCACAGCCTGGCAATACGCCTGCGGACGATCCGGGCGATATGGTCCAGTATATTGAGGCTCATGATAATTTGCCTTTATACGATGTGATCGCTCAATCCATTAAGAAGGACCCGTCGATCGCGGCGAATGATTTGGAAATCCATAAGCGTGTACGGCTGGGCAACTTGCTCATCCTTACCTCGCAGGGCACGGCTTTCCTTCATGCCGGGCAGGAATATGGCAGAACGAAGCAGTGGCTAGGCGCAGGAGTGCCAGAGCAGAAGTATCATGAGCTGGCAGATGAAGACGGGAATCCGTTCGGATATTTTATCCACGATTCCTATGATTCTTCGGATGCGATCAACAAGTTTGACTGGCAGAAGGCGGCAGACGAGGTGCAATATCCGGTCAACCACATCACCAAAGAATATACGGCGGGGCTGATCGCGCTTCGGAAGCATACGGACGCCTTCCGGCTGGGCGACAAGGATCTGGTCGATTCCAACGTGACGCTGATTCCTTCCGTAGATATCAAAGCAAATGATCTGGTCATCGGCTACAAAAATAAAGCAACCGACGGCTCCGGCAACTACTACGTATTTGTTAATGCGGACAGCAAACCAAGAACGCTCGCATTGTCGGAGGATTTAACCGCCGGCACGGTACTTGTGGACAATGATGAGGCGGGATTGGGAGCGGTGACTGTTCCATCCGGATTCGAACTGGCCGCAAGCTCGATCACGCTTGAGCCGCTAAGTGCAGTGATTATTAAGCTGGATGCAGCTGCTCCAACGCTTACCAGCCTTGAGCTGGACAGCGCAAGCTATACGCTGCAGGTTGGAAGCACGCATCAAACAGCCGTTTTTGCAAAATACAGCGACGGCAGCAAGCGCAAAGTCACAGGCATGGCAGCTTATTCTACAGATCATCCTGATGTGATTGCTGTATCTTCTAGCGGCGTAGTAACTGCTAGCGGCGCTGGAGCTGCTACGGTTACGGTCACTTATCAAGGGGCAACAGCAAGTGCGGCTGTGTCCGTAACGACGGAATCAACAAAGCGGTATGTTCAATTGAATTATATCCGTCCGGACAAAAACTACACGGTTTGGAATCTCTGGATTTGGAATACGGGCGTCAAGAATGACCAAATCAACTTTGATAAGGTTGAAAATGGCGTCGCTACCGTGATGCTGGAAATTTCGCCGGATACAACGAGTGTCGGCTTCGTGCTCCGCAAGGGCACGGACTGGAACACGGCGAAGCAGGATATTCCGGATGACCGGGTCATTCTGATCGCTCCGGGGGCTGCCTTTACCAAGGTGAATATTACGAGCATGGTTAGCCAGCTTGATATTTTGCCCGTGGTCAACGGTCCTGTGCTGAAGGATGGGACGCTGACCTTCCTCTACCGAGATGATGTTTTGTTCCGCGAGGGACGGCTTGGCGATATTACGGTTATGAAGGTCAAGGTGAACGGCATGTCTTACGATATGGTGTACGATGCTGCCAAGGAGTGGTTTGCTTATACGCTTCATGATATTGAAGGGGGCGTATACGAGTATACCTTCCTGGTCACGAAGAAGAACGCGGAAGCTGTTGAAATGACTGATCCGAAAAACACAACGGACGGCAAATCGGCGGTAACGTACCGGAAGCCATCGGTCACAATGAGCGCAGCCGCTAGCCCAGCTTCTATCTCCTACAACGAGAGCGCTGTGTTGACGATTGAAGCGGCTGCTTCGGAGGAGATTGCTTATGCGGAAGGGTATATGGACCTTACGGCTTTGGGCGGGCCGGCCAAGGCCGCCTTTGATACCGGGCTGATGGCCCAAACCATTGGTGTGAAGGATTCTATAACCGCAGGAGTAAAGGAAATCCCGATTACGCTAGTTGATGAGTACGGCAATAAGCATACACATAAAGGCTCGATAACGGTAAAAGCGAGGACGTATGCGGGCAAGCTGGATTTTGACTGGGATGAGGCCCGCATTTATTTTGCGCTGACCGATCGGTTTGCGGATGGTGATTCCTCCAATAACGCGGATGTGGATAAGAGCCATTTGGAAGCTTACCATGGCGGCGATTTCAGAGGGATGATCGACAAACTAGACTACCTGGAGGAGCTTGGCATCAATACGCTTTGGATCACGCCAATCGTTGACAACATTGATTTCAATAAGGGCGTTGATTTCAACAGCAAGCAATATGGCTACCATGGATATTGGGCGAAAGATTTCACCAAGCTCGACGAGCACCTTGGGGATATGGATACGTTCAAGGAGCTGATCAACAAAGCCCATGACAAAGGCATTAAGATTATGGTCGATGTCGTGCTGAACCATACGGGCTATGGTTTGAAGCCCGAAGAGAATCGCCCAGGCATTACGGCTGAGGATAAAGCGCGCTTCGATGGCATGCTGAGAACGAATGGCGTTCAGGCCAGCACCAATCCGATCGAAGGAGAACTGGACCATCTGCCGGATTTCAAGACGGAAGACCCGGCCGTGCGCGAGAAAATCATAGAATGGCAAGCAGGCTGGCTGGAGCGGGCCAGAACGGAGCGAGGGGATACGATTGATTTCTTCCGCGTCGATACGGTGAAGCATGTGGAGAGCACGACATGGAAAGCGTTCAAGAACGCGCTGACCACAATCGATCCCGGCTTTAAGCTGATTGGGGAGTACTATGGAGCTACGATCGACGGTGACGGAGGCATGCTTCGCAGCGGTCAAATGGATAGCTTGCTCGATTTCAGCTTTAATGACAGAGCGCGAGATTTCGTCAACGGCGCGATTGATGCGGTTGATGCTTATTTGGCTGATCGCGAGGCGAAGCTGGATAACGGAGCAACGATGGGTCAATTTTTGAGCAGCCATGACGAGGATGGTTTCCTCTCCCACTTTGTGGATGGGGACAAAGGAAAGTTAAAAATTGCAGCGGCTCTGCAAATAACGGCGAAAGGCCAGCCGGTCATCTATTACGGGGAAGAGCTGGGACGATCCGGTGCGAATGCACGCGATATGAGTGCGGGACTATTTAGCGAAAACCGTGCAGATATGCCGTGGGATCAGCTCGAAGCCGAGCAAGCGCTGCATGACCATTATCAGAAGCTGCTCAGCATTAGAGCGAAGTTCTCGAAGGTGTATGCGAAGGGAGCGCGCACGAAGCTGGCGGGCTCGGATGAGCTCGGGTATCTGGCTTTCAACAAACAGTATGAGGGCGATAATGTAGTTACGATTATTAATACTTCTACGGCTAGCAAGCTGGTGACACTGACCGTTCCGTTCCCGGTTGGAGCGGAAGCCAGGGATGAATATAGCGGCAAGCTTTACACGGTGGCGGCATCAGGCGAGCTTACCGTCGAAGTGCCGGGAAGAAACGAAGGCGGTACGGTTATTTTGAGTGCGGTCGCAGCCGTTCAGCCTACGCCATCGCCGACAACAGAGCCGACGGCAACGCCAGAAGTGACACCGTCGCCAACGACAGTGCCAACGTCATCGCCAGAAGTGACACCGTCGCCAACGACAGTGCCGACGTCATCGCCGGAAGCGACACCGTCGCCAACGACAGTGCCGACGTCATCACCGGAAGTGACGCCGTCGGCAACGACAGGGCCAACGTCATCGCCGGAAGCGACACCGTCGCCAACATCGCCGACAACAACCCCAGGCACGCTGCCAACGCCGAATGGCTCCGGAACTACGCAGCAGCCGACGGACGCTCAGGTGGTTGAGGAAAGCACGCTGAAGAGCGGTAAGGATGGCAAAGTAACGGTGCAGGTGGCAGACGGAAAAAGGGCTGTTCTACTGCCGCTCCACGCAGCGACCATGCTTGCAAGCAACGCATTGGCATTAGAGGCAAACAGTGTGACGATTACACTGTCTAACGAAGTGCTGGCTGAGCTTCAAGCTTTGGCAGCTGGAAACGAAGCGAACGATGCCCGTATATTACTAGAATTCAAACCGCTTACGGCTGCTGAGACTAATGAGCTGATGGAACGTTTAGGAACGGACTATATAATGGTAGATGCAGCCTCCGAGATTTACGATTTCCATTTGAGCCTTTGGACCAAAGACGGGAAAGTGGTTAAGGTTACGAAGTTCGCTTCGCCGATTACGCTCACCTTTAAGCTGCATGCCGATGCAGACAAAGACAAAGTGGGTATCTATTTTATGGGTGAGAATGGAAAGCTGGAATATCACGGTGGATTGCTGAGTGGCAGTACCATCAGCGCAGAGGTAAACCATTTTAGCAGCTATGCCGCGCTTGCCTATGAGCGATCCTTTGCTGACGTACCAACTAGCCACTGGGCTTCTGCAGCAATTAAGTCATTGGCAGCTAAGCATATCGTGACGGGCCTCAACGACACGCAATTTGCACCGCAAGCGCAAGTGACGCGCGCAGAATTTGTGGCAATGCTGGTTCGTGCCTTGGGTGCTAAAGCAGAGGGCAAAGCGAACTTCTCCGATGTCGATGCGGATCACTGGTATTCCTCATACGTAGCTACGGCAAGTAAGCTGGGCCTTGTGAAAGGACGCAGCGGCAGCAGTTTTGCGCCAAACGACACGATTACCCGCGAA
Organism: Paenibacillus luteus; assembly: GCF_006542765.1. Lineage (GTDB taxonomy): Bacteria > Bacillota > Bacilli > Paenibacillales > Paenibacillaceae > Pristimantibacillus > Pristimantibacillus luteus. The sequence continues at coordinate 256,966 of NZ_SKCD01000088.1, read as the reverse complement.
GAGATGGTCGTTATGGTTATGCGCGCTTATGAGGTAAGCAAAGGTAAGGAGAATGTTACTGCTGCTAATGATGCTGGTTATGCGGATAGCAGCCAAATTAGCCATTGGGCAATTGCCTCGATTGCTCGCGCTTCCGAGCTTGAGCTGGTGCAGGGCATAGACGGAGGTTCCTTTATGCCGAAGGGCAAGCTGACGCGCGCCGAGAGTGCCCAGGTTATTTATAACCTGCTAAGTAAGTAGACGAAAACACAACGGATTCAGATTGAAAAATTAGCAGTCTTGTGTCTTTTAGACGTTGACTTGAATCCCTCATGGATCAGCCTCCTAAACCGCTCTGAAAGTGGTTTGGGAGGTTTTTTTAATACATATACGCTGCAACTCGGATTTGGCAAGAGCATAAGGTAAACAGAGCATGTATAATGATGGTGGGAGGAGGATTACTTATGAACAGACAAGACACAAACAAACTTCCGTTCCGCGATCTTTTTTACGTTATGCAGGAAATACAGTACTTGGTTTCTGCAGCAGGAGAGCAGATGAAGGTTGCGGCAGGAGTCGAGCCGATGCTTCTTATTGTAGTTACAGGAAACGGTTTGCTTCAATTGGAGCGGGGGCAGCAGCTTTTGGCTCAGCATATGATTCTATCCATTCCTCCAAAGGAGCTTGCATGGATTACAAATGACGGACAGTCAGCCCTAGGCTGCTATGTTATCACATATAAAGTTTATCAAACGGAGAAGAATAACTATCATCAGGCACAACTAACAATCAATGAATCAATTTTACTAGCAGGTAGTAACTCTGTGCTGGAAGCTACGCATTCGATTCATGACATGGTTAAGTCGCTTTACCGCTCCGTGAGCATAGGTGATGAGCAGGAGGCGATTGCGAATCATTTTCTTTTTCAGAAGCTGATTTTTGCATTAACTGAACAGAAGCGGTTCCAAAAAGAGAGCAAAAACCCGCGGCTCGCTGTCAAACGCACGCTGCAATATATGGAGCGTCATCTCGATGAAGCGATATCTATCGAAGGTCTAGCAAATTTGGCAAATGTCAGCAGGCGTTGGTACACGGTTCTTTTCAAGGAAATGACGGGTGAGAACCCTCACGATTATTTAATTGGTTTGCGAATAAGGAAAGCAAAGGATTTGCTCAACCTATCAGAAGACAGCTTCCATACGATCGCACGTCGAGTTGGCTTTGAGGACGAGCATTATTTCAGCAGGCGCTTTAAGCAGAAGGTAGGTTTGTCTCCACGTTATTATTTGCAGCAGCGGAGACATTTCGGCACACGGGTTACGTATCCGGAATTGATGCATGTGCTCGGGGTTACACCGATTGCAGCTCCTACTCCCCATCAGGAATTTCCTTATTATTTGCAAGCTTCCTTCCGCGAAGTGGAAAAGCTTCATTGCGATAAAACATTAAGCCTGGATAAGGTCAGATTATCAAAGCCTGATTTCATCGTCGCTTCTGAGTGGCAAGATCAAGCGATTTACGAGGAGCTTAGCGGTATTGCAACTACGGTGCTTTTGCCTAATCGAGAAGATTGGCGTGATGAGCTGAGAGATATGGCTGAAATATTGGGTAAGCGATCAGAGGCGAATCGAGTGATTGAGCGTTTTGCGGACAAGCTGGACAAGGCAAGGGAAAGTTTGTATTTTGCGGTAAAAGATGAGACGGTTGTCTATGTGCGCCTGACCTCTGAGGGAGCAGTCGTGTTTGGCGAGAAATCATCCAGAGGGCGCATTCTGTATACAGAGCTTGGCCTAAAGCCGCCAAGCGTATCCGCTTTGAATCAAGAAGGCATCGTCTTACCGTTTGACCGACTCTGCGAGCTCAAAGCCGACCATATTATTTTACAAGCAGATGATATGAAGCTACGGGGAATACCGAAGGGGGAGTCGTTGCTTATGGGCAGGGAAAGCCGGATTTATCAGGTGGGCAACGAAGAGTGGTATAACTTTTCATTCTCGCCGCTGTCCACCCACTTTGCTGTTGATGAAATCATTAAGATATTTGATTCTAGAAAAGCATAATATTCCTAATTCCTAATACACTCTTTATTCCCATTCCTCCATGTTTTGTTTCCAATGTTCCATGTACAATATAAGGCTACCGTCTATAATGAGAATGAGAATTATTATTAACAGAAGATAGCGAGAGGGATGGGAAGATGAGTAAAGGTAAAATAGGTGGCGTATGGTTCATAGCGCTTGTTCTGTTGTTGATGACGGCATGTGGATCGAACAAAGCAAACGAAGTGAAAAATGAATCTACGCCGGCTGCAGAACCAGAAAAGTTAAGAGTTGTGGCTACTTCGGTTACGTATCCGGATTTTTTGTATGTGCTTGGCGTTACGCCGGTTGCGGCTGAAAATTATCATGCAGAGTTTCCAAGTTATTTTAATGATACCTTCAAAGATGTAGCTAAGCTGGGCAATGGTGAAAATTTGGAGGGTTTGCTTGCATCGGAGCCGGATCTGATCATTGCACCTAAATGGCGGGATGAGAAGGTATATGATCAATACTCCAAAATTGCAAAAACCGTGCTAATGCCAGACCGCGATAATTGGCGCGACGAGTTGCGGGATATTGCGGAGGTGCTGGATAAAGCAAAAGAAGCCGATCAGGTCATTCAGGAATATGAGGCGCATATTCAAGAAGCTAAGGCCGAACTGCAAGCGATTGTCGGGGATGAAACATTCGTATATATGCGAGTTATGCAGTCGGAAAGCTTTATTATGGGGGAAATCTCCGCTAGAGGGAAAGTCATTCATGGCGAGCTTGGTCTTAAAACGGTTGCCGCCTACCCGAAAGAGGAAGGCAGCCTATCGATTTCATTGGAAACGTTGACGGAGTTCGATTCCGATCATATTATTCTCCAAGTGGATGGCGGAGAAGATAAGGCGAGTGCACAAAAAATATATGACGATATGAAATCGAACCCGGTCTGGCTTGGTTTAAAGGCTGTAAAAGCCAATCAAGTCTATGTAGTAGGGGATAAAGAGTGGATGAACTTCGGCTACTCGTCGGTTGCTACGATCAGGGCGGTAGATGAAATTGTTGCTGCTATTAAGCAAAATGAAAAGTAAGCCTCAGGAGGTTAGCTCACTTGCATAACGGAATCGAGCGGACGATTCGGGATCGCAGAACGATTAGGTCTTTTTCGGATAAGGAAATATCGGAGGAAACGCTCATTCGACTGCTCAATGCAGCAGTATGGGCACCCTTTCATTCCCGTGCAGAGCCTTGGCGTTTTATAGTGTATATGAAGGACGGACGACAGGCATTTGCTGATGCGGTTTTGTCCACCTATACACAGGAGGAACTGGAGCGGTATGGAGAGGGTGCTCGCTATGAATATGAGCAGGAGACACCTGTCCACATCATTGTCGTTATTCGAGAGGACAAGCATCCAGGCAAGATGGAAGATGCTCTATTGGCCGCTGCTTCGTTGATTCAAAACTTGCAGCTGCTGGCTTGGGAATGGGGAATGGGTGTTGTGTGGAAGACGCATGAGTACAACCGCGAGGATGCTTTTAAACAAAAAGCAGGCATTATGGCTAACGAGAAAATAGTGGGAACGCTCCATCTGGGCTATTTCACTCCGGATAAGGTACCTAAGGCCAAGCTTAGAAAGCAGGCTGAACAGCTAGTTACCTGGCACCGGGGATAGGGGTAGCGTTATGTGATAGACAGAAAAAAGGGAGAAAGAGCAGAAATCTGCTTTTTCCTCCCTTTTTATTATTCTTTTCCATTGCGAATGAACAGCCAAACGCCGAACAAAATCAATACGCCTGCGGCTAGCTGGTAGGCTGTTAGTGCTTCCTTCAAAAGCGCCCATGCAAGCAAAGAGGCGATTACAGGTTCGCCGAGTACGGACATCGATACCGCAGCTGCGCTCATATGCTTAAGCAGCCAGTTGAACAGGTAATGGCCAAATAGCGTTGGCACAATCGCGAGTAGCAGGAAAATGCCCCATTCCTTTGGGCTATAGCCCGTGAAGGAATTGCCGCGAACAATATTGTAGAAGGCAAGCGCCGTTGCTGCCAGTAAGAAAACCCAGAAGTTATAAGCAAATGCGCTCATGTCGTTGCGCAGCTGCTTGCCAATCAGCATGTGCACGGCAACCGCCGCCGCGCCTAGCAAAGAGAGGATATCTCCAAGCAGCGCGTCACCGGAGAGGGAAAAGTCGCCAGAGGCGATGATGACGGAGCCAATTAAGGCGATACCCATTCCGCAAAGCATCATTCGGTTAGCTTTTGTGCGGAAGACCCAATAGGAGCCAAGCATGACCATCACAGGTTCGAGCGTTAGAATGACAGTGGAGCTGGCAACGGTAGTTAGCCGCAGCGAAGCCATCCACAGCAGAAAATGAAGTGCGAGCATAATGCCTGAGGCCGACAGCAAACGCCACTGCCGAGCGGTAAGCCGGAATAGCTCCGCCCGATATTTCCAAACGAGCGGAAGCATAAGCAGATTGGTCAAATACAAACGGTACATCGCAATGACAGCAACGTCGGCTTCCGACCAGCGGACGAATATAGAAGAAAAAGAAATGGCAATAATACCGATAATATAAAGAAACTCATAGGTTGCGATCGACTTGGTGCTGCGTTCCATAGTTGCTGTTTCTCCCATACTTATAAAACCCCTGAATCCATCTGCCGCAATTATTGCAGTTATTCATTTCAAATTGAAATATTTAAATTGCGTAATCATCTTAATTTCAATCCAAACAGCCGATAGAACCTTGCTTAACCAGCTTGTCCAGCTTGTCCCGCTTGCCCAGCCGAAGGATTCGCCGCTTTCTCCAGCTCGGCATCGAAATACTGCTGAAGCTCCGCTACTTTCCTTACGTCCTCGAAGGAAGCTTTGCCCGCGAGGTAACGCTCGGCGAATACTTCCCATTGGGGCACGATTTTTTGCGAGGTCATCGACCGAATCGCGTTTTTGACCATCCGGCGTTCTTTGGCATTCGTGTACATGTCTTTGTATTGCTGCTTAAGAGAGAAGTCCAGCTCGCCAAAAATTTTGCGAAGCACTTCCGAGGTCATGCGCGCATCATCTAGAGCGCGGTGGGCCGAGCCCTCCGCCGTAATCTCAAGATCGATGAGAGCGGCTTCGACGCTGACGTCGTTCGTCACGTTCTTAAAGCGGATATATCCCTTTAGCAAGTCGAAATAATCAGCGGCCATCCAGAAGCTGTCATCAAGCTTATGCATCCGGGTATCGAACACAATGCGCTTCAGGTCTTCTCCGCCCCAGGTGAACAGAAGGAAGCTGTCGCTTTTGTTCAGCCAAGCGGTAAAATCCCGAATCACCTTCGGAAAGCGGCTTGCCGAGTCGATGTCTTCCTGCGGAATACCGGTTTTTTTCTTGATAAAGCTGTTCAGCTTGGAAAAATAAACGGGCCGGATTAAAGCGGAAAATTCATCCGTTTGCTCCAAAGAGCTATTTAAACGAACCGCACCGATCTCAATCACTTCCATGGGCAATTCGCTTGCAAACTTACGTCCATTAAATTCAATATCCAATACGATATAGTCCAAAATCTTAACCTCCGATAGATAATAGCCTGTGTTCTCCATTCTATCAGAAAAACTTATCCAGATGGAAACTACAATATGGTAGAACGCCTTTATGGCTGTATTTTTTTCGATTTCATGGTATAAGTAACGATGGTTCCGAACAAAATGACCAAGACGGCTGGAAGCAGCCACAGTCCAAGGCCAGCGGACTTTCCCTCAGCATTTTGAATGATCGACCACTGCATGTAGCCAAACAAAACGACAAGCTCAAACTTGATCCAGCTGAGCATAGCTAGGGAGATTTGGTAGTGGTAGGCCGCATTTTGCTCAGTGATGGTCGTCATGTAGTTGAATTGATGAGGAATTTTGCGTAATAGGGAGAGCCCGATATAAAGGACGAGCGACATTGCCGGGCCAAATAGCAGAAAGGCTTTGCTGCCCCAGTTATCGGGCTCGCCGGCGGCATTGAAGTGAATCGCAATCGTTTGGGGAAGCGAGCTCCACCGTGCAGCCGTATAGGCGACCGAAAAAATAAGAATAAGGATAGCTAGGCTATCATGCACGTTTTCCAGTGCAGTTCTGTTCATTTTTAGCTTAGGTAATGGAGTTATCATAGCAGCACCGCCGTTTCGTTAGTTATAGGTATCCAATTAATTATACCGTACTCTTCCTCCTTTGAAAGATGAATTTTACATTTAATTTCCATAAGGTGCTCCTCTTCTACAGCCTTACATTTTGAAAAAGCCTCCAGCATAGGCCACTAAGGGCCAAACTGGAGGCTTTGCTGTGCCAACTGCGTAATCATTCCATGCTAAGAGCGTTTCGTACGACGGGAGTTTAACCAAAGCGGGATGCGGAAGATCAAATTGATGAGCAGCACGACGAAGACGAGCACGGCCGCTGCTTTTTGCGCGATTTCCTGAGCATCGCCGACGATGGCTTCAGACTGCACGTACCAGAGATGAACGGCAAGCGTGGCGCCAGGCGAGAAGAGGCTGAAATCCCACATTTCGCCGGATGTCGTTACGCCGGCCGTTAGAATAATAACGGCGCTCTCGCCGAATGCCCGGCCTGCAACGAGGCAGATGCCGGTAATGATGCCGTTTAGGGCAGCCGGGATAAGCGCGCGCGTAATCGTTTGAAGATGGGTGCCTCCGAGCGCGAAGGAAGCGCTCTTTAGCTCCTTCGGAACGGATCGGATCGACTCCTCGGTTACACGGGTTAGAACCGGCAGGTTAAGGAAAGCAAGGCTGACCGCACCGCCAAGAATGGTTAAACCGATCTCGAAGTATTCGACGAACAGCGCAATACCGAATAAACCGAAGATAATGGACGGAACGGAAGCGAGACCTTCGACGCATATGCGAACGAAGCCAATTAGCTTATTGTCCGGAGCGAATTCCGCCAGATAAATGCCTGCCGCCATGCCAAGCGGAATGGAAATCAGCAAGGAAATGAACAGGATGTAGAAGGAGTTAAGCAGCGTTGGCCCAATGCCGCCGCCCTCATCGATCTCGCTCGGCAAGCCAAACAGGAAATCCCAAGTAAGCTTCGGCATTCCATCCTGCAAAATCAGATACAACAGACCGAAGATGAACGCGATAATCAGTATGCCCAGGGTCCAGACGACGCCAGTGAAAGCACGGTCCTTTACCCGGTTAAGGCCTTGTTTGCCGCTAAACGGATTCGCCAAGGGGTTTGTAGGAATGACTTGTTTCATGCTTGAATCCCCTTTCTTTGCAGCCAGCGAATGGCGACAATCATGATTAATGAAATGACAAGCAGCAGGAAGCCCATAAGATAAAGAGCATAGTTCCACGTTGAATCAAAAGGAACGTTTGAAATTTGCATAACGATGTTGCTGGTAAGGACAGAGGTCGGCTTGAGCAGGCTGTCGGCCAACTGCGGCGTATTGCCGATAACCATAACGACGGCCATCGTCTCGCCGACCGCACGCGCCATGCCGAGAATGACCGCGTACATGATGCCGCTTTTGGCTGATGGCAGCAGTACCCGCCATACCGTTTGGAAGCGGGTAGCGCCGAGTGCGTAGGAAGCATCACTGAATTTGGCAGGAACGGCGCTGATGGCGTCATCACTGATCCGGCTTACCGTAGGCAGAACCATAATGGTAAGCACAAGCGCCGCTGCAAGCAGGCCGTCGCCCATGCCGCTGCCCGTTACATTCCGGATCAAAGGAATAAGCACGGTTAGGCCAAGGTAGCCATAAACGACGGAAGGGATGCCGACGAGCAGGTCAAGCACGGGACGAAGCATGTTTTTCAGCCAAGAAGGCACGAACACAGACAGGAATACAGCAATGATTAAGGAGATGGGCACACAAATCAGCAGCGTAAGGGCTGTTAAGGCGAAGGTACCAAAGATGAAGATAAGCGCGCCATACTGCTCATTCTCCGGATTCCATTCGGTGGAGAAGAAGAAATCGGCAAATGAAATTTGACCAAATGTCAAAACGCCAGTACGGAACATCAACAGCAGAATCAGAAAGAGAATTAGGCAAACAAAGCCAGCGGCAGCGATGCAAAGGTAACGAAAGAGGCGGTTGGTGAAAAACAGTCGTGACCGCCGATCAAACGGTTTGCTGCTGCCAGTCAATATAGCGCTGCCCAGCTCGGCTGCCTGCCGATTCTGACGCACGGGAGGGGTGGATTCCAACATAAATCATAGGCTCCTCTAAACGAATACGGTTCGTGGCTGTCTCCAGGCTGCCGATCCCGATTCGCGATCAAATAGGTTTGGGGGTAAGCACTAACTTATCATGCAATTTAAGGAAAGAACGGCCGGCTTAGGCGCTCATATGCGCAAGCCGACCGCTCCTGTAAATCAAAACTATTTGATTGCCGAGATCGGAATGAATTTAAGCTTTTTGAGCGATCCGTTTTGGAATTTCGTGCTTTGCACGTATTTGATGAATTCCTTTGTAGCGCCAGTTGGCTCGCCTTTGGTCATGTAGTACCCGTAGCCCCACACTTTGTATTTACCGTTAATGACGTTAGCTTCAGTAGGAGCGATATCATTAATTTTTACAGCAGTCATTTTGTCCGTTACATAAGCAAGGTCCATGTAACCGATGGCGTTAGGTGTTGTTTCGATTGCGGATTTCATGTCACCGCTTGTTTTTACTTCTTTGTAGTTGTCGCCTTTGGACATGAAATCTGTACCGTCAAGCGCCTTGTCTTGGAAGTTAACGCGTGTGCCTGATCCGAAAGTACGGTTCACGACGATGATGTCTGCATCTTTGCCGCCAACTTCTTTCCAGTTTTTGATTTTGCCGGAGAAGATGCCTTGCAGATCTTTAGTCGTCAAGTTTGTTGCAGTTACGTTTTTGTTTACAACAGCTGCGAATGGAATGATGGCTACTTTATGAGCGACTTGGCCTTCGAATTTTTTAAAGCCTGGAACATCCTTTGTTGCATCCCAGTCTACAGCTCCGATATCGGCGATGCCTTTGCGCACAGCTTGCGGTCCTGTAATGGAACCGGCAGCAGATGCAGAAATTTTAACCTTTGGATTCAGCTTCTTGAATTCGTTTGACGCTTGAAGCGTCAAAGGAAGTAAGGCAGATGAGCCGTTGATAACGATTTTGCCGCTAAGCTTGCTTGCAGCAGTAGCTACGGGAGTGGAAGCAGGGACAGAACTGAAGCCTACAACGGCGATAAGCGCCGCGATTGTTAATTGTTTAAACCATTTCATTAGGAATGACCTCCGTTAATTAGTTTGTGATGTTTTTCCATTTGCCTTGGGAAGATACGACCAATTGACCGTCAATGAGTGCAGCGATATCGCCATTGCTTGAGATCAGCAGCTCAGATGCACTATCCGAAACGGTCTGAACGAGCTTGCTTGTGCCAGACGCGCTGTCGATTTCATAAATTGCGTTTGTGCTGTTGCCATCAGCTGTTAGAAGATACAATTTGCTGCCGCCTTGAACCAGTTGGTAAACGTCTTTGTCTGCGAACGAAGGCGTGCTTGCTTTGCCAGCATTATCAACAGTAACCAACTGTCCAACGCTTGCTTCATCAGCGCTTACGCTTATGTAGCTGACTTTGGAGCCGTCTGCGGACAGTTTAAGAAAGACTTTATCTGCAGCGTCTTTCGTAAGCTGAACTGGCTTGTTGTCTGCTGCGGCTGTGTTGTAGTAGTAGATTTGCGGCTCCGTGCCAGTTGCGTCGATAGCCACGTCATCAAGCTCAACGTCCTTGTTGCTGTCGGCTGTTACTTTCGGTTGCTTGAACACGTAGAAAGCAACCTGCTTGCCGTCTGCGGACACTTCAAGGTTTCCTTTGTAATCCACTTTGTCTTCCAGCACTTTAGTGACGCTGCCATCTGCTAGGGAAACCTTTGCGATGACAGAGCTTTTGTCGCCTTGCAGGAAGAAGAGGGAAGAGCCGTCTTTTGAGTATTGCAGCTCGTTTTTGATAGAGCTATCTGTACTTACTTGCTTCGTTTGCTTCGTGCTGAGCTCGATGGTGAATACTGCGCCGTTCGCATCGGAGTAAGCTACGCTTTTGCCATCTGGAGAAAGGACAAGCTCAGACGTGTCAGAGGATGCCAGCAGCAGCTCGTATTTTCCAGTTGCCGCATCTACCAGAAAGTCCTCGCGTCCTTCGCCAGCAGAGTTGGAAACGATCAGTTGGGAAGAGTTTGCCCAAATGGCATGCTCGGCACCGTCAAGCAGTTCTACCACGCTGATGGTATTGTTTTCATAAGTACCGCCAAGTGCTTGAACGAAAGCCGCTGGCTCGATGAAGGTTGCATAGGCAACTTCCTTGGCTGGGTGCTGAAGAGCGGTCGCTGTACCATTTACCGTAAGGGTTTTGGAAGCTACTTTCAGCTTCAAAGTGTTGTCGCGGAATTTTACAACAACCGTATGGTCACTGTTAATGTGAAGAGTAGCGCCAATGGCATTAGTGATGTCGCGAACGGAAGCGAGTGTGACGCCGCCGTCTACAATCGTGCGAATGGAAACCGGATTTGCATTAACAAAAAAGTTCGATTGGTTGATTTGTACAGCTTGTTTGCTAGCTGCTGTTTGTGCGAATACCGGAGTCACGGCTGAAGCGCTGATTGCTGCGGCGATCATAGAGATTACCATTGCTTTTTTCATTTGCATGGAATGGAGTCACCTTTCTCAAATGGGTATTTTTTTTATAAACCGAATGTCCGACGGCCTTGGTCGGTATGTATGCTTGGCTTAATCCCTCCCAGGCAGTGTTAGTTCGGAACGTTTCATCGGTGAGTCGTTCATTTCTACTAGATCATAACAGCGATTTATTATCCCATTATTTAGAAATTGTATAGAGATTGTAAACGATAGGGTCAAAAGGACCAATCTGAGCTGTTCTATGAAAAGAGAAATTTCCCCCTGAATCAGAAGAAAGTGCACCGCAGACTGATTTGAAGGAGGACTATAATGAGGGTATGACGCTAATCTATTCACTTGCGGGAGGACGAAGCAATGAACATTTCAATCGGAGGCTATTCATTCAATAACACGTACTTGGAAGGGAAGATGGATGTATTCGGCTATTTGGAGACGGTCAAGTACCGCTATCGCATGGATGTGGTTGATTTGTGGAACGGTTTTTTTATCGACCGGAGCAGCAAGCCAATCATGAAGCTAGCGGATGAAAGCTATATTCGTAAAATACGCGAGGCGCTGGATGAGAAGGAAATGCGCGTTGTTAACTTTGCTATCGACGGTGCCCATTTGTGGGATCCGGACGAGGATATGCGTAACCAACTGTACGACAATGCCCTTCTGCATTTACGGGCATCCGTCATTTTGGGTGCGGAGACGGTACGGATTGATACAGGCGGCAGCTATGAAAATTTTGAACAGATGGGCGAGGAGCAGTTCGAGTATACGGTAAAGCGCTATCGTGAATTTTCAGACTATGCACGCGAGCACGGCTTTCTCTTGGGCCCTGAGAATCATATGGGAGCATCGCTCAATCCGAATGAGATGAAACGTCTGGCGGAGGCGGTTGATCATCCTTCATTTGGTTTTCTCGTACATTTGGGGCGTTGGAAGGAAAATCAGGCGGAAGGCGACAGCATCGTTGCGCCATGGGCCTATCATACTCATTTTGATGAGGAGACGGCTGACGGCGAGCAGGCGGTGTCTACCATTCATATGCTTCGGGAAGCAGGCTATAAGGGTTACTTTGGCGTAGAATATAACGCTCCCGGCAACCAATATATAGAGACGGAGCTGCTAATCTCCAAGGTGAAGAAAATTTTAGTGGATGCAAGTCAGTCCTCCGGCAGAGGAGAGTAGCAGCATGAAGAATATTCGAATTGGAATGATCGGAGTCGGGCAAATTGGCAAAATGCACATCGAGAAGTATAAGAACATAGCCGGGGCCGAGCTTGTTGCCGTATGCGATGTTAATGAAACGGAGGCAAGGCGTGTTGCGGAGCTCTATGGCATTCCGAATGCCTATGCGGACTTTCGGGAGCTGCTGAAGCATGAGGGGCTCGATGCAGTGGATGTATGCTTGCACAATAACTTTCACGCTCCGGTAACGATAGCCGCTCTGGAAGCGGGGCTCCATGTCTATTGCGAAAAACCGATTGCGGGTACGTATACCGACGGAAAAGCGATGGTTGAGGCGGCAAAAGCTTACGGCAAGCAATTGCATGTTCAGCTCTTTACGTTATATGGCAGAGACACGAAAGCCGCAAAAACGTTAATTGACGGCGGCATGCTGGGCAAGCTTTATCATGCGCGCTCGACGGGATTTCGCAGAAGGAACCGTCCCTTTGTGGATGGGTATGGCACGCCCTACTTCACGCGCAAGGAGACAGCGGCAGGAGGAGCCTTGCTGGACATGGGCGTCTACCATATTGCTCAGCTGCTATACCTGCTCGGCAACCCGCAGGTGGACAGAATATCGGGCAAGCTGTATCAGGAGACGGATATGCTGCCGGAGCGCAGGGAGCAAAGCGGCTTCGACGTGGAAGAGCTGGCGGCAGGCTTTATTCGTTTTTCCGGCGGTTTAACGCTGGATATTGTAGAAGCCTGGGCGATTCATATGGGCGGATTTGAGGGAAGCAGCATCGCTGGCTCGAAGGGCGGAGTGCGGCTTCCTAATGAAGCCGATGGGGCTGCGGCCCAGCCGTTCAGCTTCCATAGCACCGTTTGCGATATGGATATGGATAGCACGATTGATTTGGATATGATGGATTTGCGCAGGCATCGGCTGTATGAGCATGAGGATGCGTATGCGTCTTCGCAACATCATTGGGTTGCTGCGCTGCAAGGAAGAGTGCCGTTATTGCCGACAGCGGAGATTGCGCTGAATACTATGCTAATAAGCGAAGGCATCTATATGTCAGAGGAGCTGGGACGGGAAGTCAGCGCCGAGGAAGTCGTGACGCGCTCCCGAACGTCTGCCGTGCTGCTTTAGAAATTTGTAACGGTTCGGCAACAGCTCTGGCGGCAGGATGAAGGACAGGATATGAATGATACTAAATCGTTTCAGATGATCAAAGCGTTCAATTTTTTTGTATATGGCGCAATTGCCGTCTACAGTACGTTCTTTGCGTTATATTTGCAATCGATCGGCATGTCAACGCTGGAGATCGGCGCCTTGATGGCCGTCGGACCAATGGTCTCCATTATTGCGAATCCGTTATGGGGCTATTTAAGCGACAGGCTCCGCAATGTCAGGCTTATTCTGATCATTATGCTCATAGGAAGCATGCTCATCATGCAGCTTGTCTTTTTATATCAATCCTATACGATGATTTATGCGAGTATGCTTTTCTTTTTCTTTTTTCAAATGCCCTTATTTTCGCAAACGAATAGCCTGATTCTGAATACGATTGAAGGAACCAAGCATCATTTTGGCGCGTTTCGGTTGTTTGGTTCGCTCGGATGGGCGCTTATGGCTGTTATAGCTGGGCCTATTATTGGGCAGATTGGGATTGAGCGGCTATGGGTCATCTACACGGTGATGATGCTTATTTCCCTAGGATTTGCACTTACGCTGCCAAGAGGCGAGGCCAAGGGGGCCGCGCCAGCAGGCAAGGTGAATTACCGCTCTATGTTTCGCAATCGTTATTTCTTGCTGTTCTTGGTCATTGGCCTGGTTATTTCGATTCCAAACTCGATGAATACGACATTTATTTCGCTTTATATTAGAGAAATGGGTGGGGAAGCTTCCATGATCGGCTGGTCGGCCTTCTGGTCATCCATTTTTGAAATTCCCGTATTTCTGCTGCTTGATCGTTATTTGAAAAAAAACACACGGACGATGGTTCTTTGCCTCATCGTGATCAGCGGCTTGTTCGCGTTGCGCTGGCTCCTGATGTCCAATGCAGACAGCGCGGTGCAGATCATTTACATTCAGGCGCTGCACTGCATTACGTTCGGCGGCTATTATTACATTGGCACGCAGTTGACTGTCCTGCTCGTGCCTGCTGAATTCAGAGCCTCGGGCCAGGCTCTTTATGCGCTGACTTGGGGTGGCTTGTCCGGAATTGCGGCGGGCATTGCGGGAGGCTGGCTGTTTGAGCAGTCGGGCCCGCAGGCGATGTATCAGTTATGCGGTACGCTTGCTTTGGCGGGAACGGTCGGGTTTTCTTTGCTATATTTCCGCTTGCGCAAAGGTGTCCGTCGGTCGGAGGGGATGAGTGCGGGATTGTGAGGTCTGCAACCTTTTGCGAGGCAGCGCCGTTCTAATAGGAGAACGGACAAAACCAATCAGAAGAGGTGGACGACCATGAAGAAACGTATAACGACATCCATTGCAGCGGTCGCTGTCATGCTTTCTGCAACTATTGCTACACAAGCCTTTGCAGCAGCTCCATTTAGCGATATTTCTAGCTTAAGCAGCAAAGCGAAGATTGAAGCCTTGCAGCAACAAGGCATTATCAAGGGAGTGAGCGATACGTCTTTCAACCCGGAAGATAACCTAACCGCCGCACAAGGCATTTCCTTAATCGTTAGAGCAACGCAAATTAGCCTCGCAGCCATTGATTTCTCAAGCGCGCCAACTGCGGACGGTTTTTATACAAAAGTAAACAACGACGCGTGGTACGCGGAGGATTTTGTTATTGCCCACTATAACGGCCTGGATATTCCAGCCGATATTGATCCGAAGGCACCGCTCACCAAGGAGCAGTTCACGCATTATCTCGTACAGGCTCTTGAGCTGACAGGCCAGTACCCGACGATTAAAATGTTCATTCCAATCCAAGATGAGAAGTCGATCACGGTTGACTACCAAGGTACGATCCAACGTGCGCTTCTGTACAAAATCGTATCCCTGGATGAAGCAGGCAACTTCGATCCAACGCATGTACTGACGCGTGCCGAAGCGGCAGCGATCCTGTATGATGCACGCAGCTTCATTGATGCGCACAAGGACGATGTTGCTCCAGACCCGGTTGAGCCGGAAACTACGGCTTAAGTTTTGTTAAGATGCATAGCAGTCGATCGGACTATTCCAAGTCTGGTTGGCTGCTTTTTTTGTAAAAGCCTTAGCCTTCACGTTGTGGGAGGGGGGAGAGGCTGTAAACACTTCATTTCACTCTATTCGATCTAGCGCATCTTAATAATCGAGAAGGCGGCCATTATCATGCCATTGGCCGTACATTTTATTTTCTTTCGTGTTTGTTATAAATTTGTCTAATCTATCCTTAAATAATTCTGGCTGATGTTTATTGCTCTGGATCGTGTCGATTCGAACTCTTTGATAAAGAGCTGGAAACGCCAAGAAATTCTCGTATACCTGTGTATCCTCTTTTAGCCTTTGCTCGATCACCGTATCTATTTTAAATGAATCATGCCTCATATCTGGAAGCACCTTTCTTCCTTCACCCGTCATTAACCCTAACTTTTCCAGGCGGCGGACACGCTCTTTATTTAATTCAGTCCAATTGCTTTTTTTGCTTCTTGGAGACAGTCTCTGCGAGAGCCCGGTTTCAGATATTTTCTTCTTAACCCCGTCGATCCAACCGAAACATAAAGATTGTTCGACCGCGTCCAAATACAGCAACGAATCTGGCTTTGGCGCCATGCTCACGACGACCCAACAAGATGTTGCTATCTTGCTATTCTCTTGCAGCCAATCCCTTAAATCTTCTTTCGATATTGCAGTAAATAGATTTTCAATGTCCATAATTAAGATACTTTCTCCTTTCTCGGTATGGAATCTAATTCTGATGCTTATAAACGATAAGGCTAGCTTAGCAATTAAGCCCAGTTCTCTCAAGAGAACTGGGCAGCGTTTATTTTTGAAGTTAATATTTAATGACCTTAGAACGCGTGCTGAGCCTATTTCCGATTCATGAATAACCCACTATTTCATAATGACAAGAACTATGCTAATGATCAAACCGGACAGTGAAAAGTAACTTCCGCTAATCAGTCCGTACAAAAGCGGGCGAGGCATGTTTGGATTGATTGCCGTATTGACGGTCGTTGAGGTCAACAAGCCAATACCGACAATAACACCGAAGAGGATAGCATCAACAAGGGATTCGATGTTTAAGGCATAGATTAAAATGGCCATTGTGACTGTTGTAATTAAACCGCACACAAAAGGTCCTGCAATAAATAGGGGCGCTGGCTTTTCAGCAGGTTTGCCTTCTCTTCCTAGCGCAAGGGCATAAGCTTTTCCGAAAAACACAGTAAACCAAAGTCCTCCCAATACAGCGGAAGCTAATGCAGCTAATAATACTGCAATCCAGTTAATCTCTTGTAGTACATGAAACATCATTTTTCTCCTATTCGATAAAACGTATTTTTATTAACAGTAGCAGAGGTCTAATGAGGAATAGATCGATTGGCTGTGTTGATTAACCTTACCTCAATGGTTCTTGATACCAAAAAAGAGAATAGTCGTTCATAGTGGACGCATGGCCGAGCTGACGCAGCATTGTAGACACATTGCCCCTGTGATAGGTCCCGTGATTGACTATCTGCAGCACAATTTCTGATAGGCGCGTTTGGCGGACTCCTGCGAACGGATTATCAAGTAAAGTCGCTTGCTCTAAATCGGGGTGGCTCCTAAACCATTCTCTGAATTGATCGGATAACTCGGCATAGATATTGGAATAGTCTTCTATGGATGGCAGGATGCTTTCATTTAGCGGTATGCATGCTTGCAGCGCCTCTGGCATACCCGTACCTGTCAAAACCAGATACCACATCTTATCAACCGCATAGATATGGCTCAGTGCATGGGCGATGGTGGGAAATGAGCTGTTCACTTCTTGGCTCAGCACGGAGGACGGGAGTTCCTTGATTCTCCCCAGGATGGTTTGGCTGGCCCAGGTGTGGTATTCAAACATTTGTACCGGATGATTCGACATTCATAACGTCTCCTTTTGGCTTCTCATGCGTTTGTTTTGGTATCTGTTGTAATTATAATAAAAGAAGTATGACAACAGTCTGTCATACTTCTTCATAGAGTTTGAGCGTATTTGAAAGCTGTTCTTTTAAAATGGCTCGCAGCGGAGAGGGCTCGAGGACTTCGGCGCCGCTGCCAAAACTCAGCAGAATGGACCAAAGCCAGCGTGCCTCCAGCGGTTTGTAAACCGGAATTCGCAGCGTCACGCTTCCATCGGCCAGAAATTGCTTATCCACCTGGTGAAACTGATCCATAGCCTCTGACAGAGCCTCAGGTCCCACCCTGACCACGACATCCTGTATTTGATCTTGCCATTCCTTGTTTGAAGGACGGGCCTCTTCCGGCACCTCGAGATGTGGCTGAAAGGCATCCTGAGTCAGGAACAAATTCATCATTCTTGATAGCCGGAATTCCCGATAATCCTGCCTTGTTCGGCAATAACCATAGACATACCAATTGCTATATTTAAAATGAAGCCTCACCGGTTCCAAATCACGGGATGTTCGTTCATTCTTTGCATTGATGTAATCGAAACGGACGATATTTCGCTCCTTAATGGCTGTTCGTAAATAAGGAAGCGCTTCGGGATCTGTACGACGGGTTTCAAAGTCTACCGATAGAATCGGTGTCTGATGCCCTTGCCCGATCGTTTGCAATCGTTCAATGGTTCCTTGCGCACGCTCGTCTTGAAATACGGAGGAGAGGCTGCTTAGCACAGTAATCAGGGAATCAACATCATACGAACCAAGCAAGCTTTTATCCATTTTATATCCTTCTATCATGCCATATCCGCCATTCATTCCCTGGTAAGAGATGACTGGAAAGCCGGCTGCACAGATGACATCGATATCCCGATAGATGGTTCTTTGAGAAACTTGGAACTCTTCTGCTAGCATGGAGGCAGACAGAACTTCGTGATTAAGCAGCTTGTAGATCATAGAAATCAATCGTTCCAATTTCATAGGTATCCCCGCCCGTTATTCCATTTCATTTAGTGGGCATTATTATATCACAAATTTTGTTTTAGCTAGTCTTGGCATCGGTTGGCTTATAGAGAAAAGATGGTTGTGAGCGGCAGAGAAGAGGGGGGATTTTATTGTCCGAGCATAACGATTATTCCAAGGGGAGTAATGTGAATTAAAAGAGTAATCTTTATTTATAACATACTTATTTATAAAAAATCAATAAAAATCGAAAAAAAGCCTTGAAATATTTTCGCGGCTGTAGTATCTTCAGTATAGGAAATCATTTGGGGAGGTGAACGATAATGGAAAAAATGGCAATGCAAATGATGATGAACATGTGCATGGAAGAAATGATGTGCAAGATGAAGTCCATGAAGATGATGATGGACATGATGATGGAAATGAACATGATGGACAGCATGGATATGAACATGATGATGATGAAAATGCAAGAATGCGACGAAATGTCCACGATGATGATGAAGATGATGCGCGACATGGAGCAAGTATCGATGTAATATGATCTATGAATCTGGCCATTCATAGAAACTAGAATCTGCATACGTGGCAGAGCAGTTCGCTGCATACCAATCATTAAAGCAATATCCTACATAGCTAAGCAGAGCAGATCACTGCATGCCGGCTTTTTTTTATTTACAGAGCTTTTCGGTTAGGCGGCAATATTGTCAATTCGCAAACCAGTGGTCTGATGAATTTGATTCTATTACTCTTCATTTCCTCTTTAAGATGCATAGTGAGCCTTCAGCTTGCTAGCAATCATAACCCTCTGAAGCTTGAATTCCCATACCTTTTCTCTAAGCTGCTTCTGCTGCTGCTCCGAATGCTGGGCGTCGCGAAGCTGTTCGTATATATCAAGCATTTTACGATTAATTTGATCAAAACGCAGCCATAGGTCCACGCGGATGCCATGCTCGATTTCGAGGCGGATATGGTTGTCTTTCGCATGCAAGGTTTGGAGGATTTGCTGCTGCCATTCGGTATCTCCGACGGTTACGGCAAAGTTGTAAAGATCCAAATAATCATCAACCCATTTTGCTGCAATTTGTTTCTCGGAATATGTCATACCGGTCAGCTCCAATCTCCGTAATGTTTCTATACCTAGTATTATACTCGGAATTAAAGGGATTGCAAGCGAATATTTTCAAAATCGAAATAAAAGCCGAATCAATCCGCACTTGTTAAAGGGGAATTACTCCGGCTTTGGCTTTGAATGAATGGGTCAGAGGGAGCTTAGGATCAATTACCGGCTCTTATGAGCGGCAAACACAGCGAATCCATTGTTTTTATAAACGCAATCGCTTTGGGCAAAGCCCGCCTCTCGCAGCCAGTCGAGCTGGTCCTGCACCGTGGCATTAATATCTACTTCACGGCGTTCAATAGAGGCTTCAATGGCTTCAGCAGGCAAGCCGCTTTGCCAGATGGCTTTTTTCCACTGGTCCATGTAATAATCCTCCCAATATGCCGATGGGCCTGCTGCCTGGTCAGCGTTTACGAATAGGCCTCCGTCGGCTAGCAGCCCGTGGATAGTCCGGAATACCGCACGCTTAGCGGGATGAGTCAGATGGTGAATGGATAGGGAAGAAATGACGGCATCGTACTTCTCCGTATAAGAATGATTGGAATAATCGGCCGTGATGTAGCTGACGGCAGCATCCTGCTCAAAGCGGGAGCGGGCGCCCTTCAGCATTTCCTCGCTGAGATCGATAAGCGTAAGGGAAGCGCTTGGATATTTGCTCCGTAAGAAAGAGGAGAACAGCCCGGTGCCGGCCCCTAGGTCCAGAATGCGCGGCGAGTCGCTCTCGCATGTGACCATATCCGTTGCGATGCCGTAAAAATCATCGAAGCAAGGGATTAACTGGCGGCGCTGGCGGTCATATTGAGGCGCGACGGCATCGAAATGTTTTTTGACGATATCACTCATAAGTAGGCCTCCTTAAATCTCTGAATAGTGTGGATCGTAATGTGTTCCGCATGAAGTTAAGTTGTATGTTACAGCTCCAGCCTTCATAATGGAAATATATAAAATGAATAAACTTTATAGTTTTAGACTATGAATAACTCGGATTTTATTAACAAAAAAATGGGTATTGCATATCCGTGTTTTTGATGTTATCATTGGTAAAAATTTTAACAATTTAGTTGCTATGCAATGACAAGCTGAATAGCTTTTATATTCGAAGACGAGAAAGAGTACGTTACGGGCCTGTTCGGACAGAGAGTTGGGGGAGCTGAAAACCAACGTTCAGGTGCTAGCGGAAAGCCATCTCCGAGAAGCAGGCTGAACGAGAGTAAGCTCTGCCGCAATTCCAGCGTTAACGGGAACATGTATTGATGGATACATGAGCAGAGTGTCGCGCTTCGGCGTGGAACTAGGGTGGTAACACGGGTGGAGACTCGTCCCTTTACAGGGATGGGTCTCTTTTTTTGTTTTCCAATAACCTTTTTTAGGAGGAACAGCAATGAAAACATGGTCAATGAGCGAGATGATCTCGCCAATGGTGAAGCAAATTCCGCCCTCGGGCATCCGAAAGTTTTTTAGCCTGGCGGAAGGGAATAAGGACATTATCTCCCTTGGAGTCGGAGAGCCTGACTTCGTGACACCGGAGCATGTCCGGGCTGCTTGTGTCCGGGCACTCGAGCTCGGAAAAACCACCTACACGCCGAATGCGGGGCTGCTGGAGCTTAGAGAAGAAATAGCCAGCTATTTGTACAATAGCTTTCAAGTGAAATACGAGCCCTCCAATGAGATTATCGTGACCGTTGGCGGGAGTGAGGCGATTGATCTGGCGCTTCGCGCTCTCATTACGAAGGGGGATGAGATCATCGTTCCTGTTCCGAGTTATGTTGCTTATTCGCCAATTGCTCAGTTAAACGGGGGGAAGGTCATTGAGGTTGAAACGTTTGCGAAGGACGATTTCAAGCTGACAGCGGAGGCATTAAAGGCCGGACTGACACCACGCTCCAAGGTATTAATCATTAACTATCCTAGCAACCCGACAGGGGCAATGATGACCTATGAAGACTGGCTGCCCATTGCTAAGGTCGTTGAGGACAACAACCTGATTGTCATATCTGATGAGATCTATGCTGAGCTTACCTATGACAGCAAGCACGTCAGCTTTGCAACACTGCCGGGCATGAAGGATAGAACGCTGTTAATCAGCGGATTCTCGAAAGCATTTGCCATGACCGGCTGGAGAATCGGCTACGCTTGCGGAAATCAGGAGCTGATTGCTGCGATGCTGAAAATCCACCAATATACCGTTATGTGCGCGCCGATCATTGGGCAGATCGCTGCAATTGAGTCACTGCGGAATGGTCTCGGTGAAAAGGATAGGATGATGGAATCCTATAACCAGCGGAGACGGATGTTTGTAAAGGGATTGAGGGAAATTGGCTTGCCATGCCACGAGCCTCGCGGGGCGTTCTATGCTTTTCCCTCGATTGCGCATACGGGACTTGATTCCGACTCCTTTGCCCAAAAGCTGCTGTTTGAAGCGGGGGTAGCAACTGTTCCGGGCCATGTATTTGGCCAAGGCGGGGAAGGCTTTATCCGCTGCTCCTATGCTTCCTCCGTGTCTAGGCTGACGGAAGCGCTGGAGCGCATCGATCGCTGCTTGCGCGCGTTATAGAAGGCAGGAGTACAAAGAAGGAAGTCGGAGGACTCCCTTCTAGAAATCTCTATTCATCTCCGGAGAAATAGATGAGGATGGAGGTGCCTTCACCGATAGCTGAGCGAACCTCAATGCGGCCGCCATGCGCTTCCACGATCATTTTAGCGATACTCATGCCAAGGCCGGAGCCATCACTGGATTCTTCCGTGTTCGTGCCGCGATAGTAGCGTTCGAACAGATTATGGATGGTTTCGTCATCCATGCCTCGACCGTTATCGGAAACGCAAATATAGGCTTCGTCGTTGACCATTCCGCAGGCTGCTGTAACCGCAACACCCGGTGGATTATGCTTAACGGCGTTGGAGAGCAAATTGTCCATGAGCCGCTGCAGCCATTTCTCGTTGCCGAGCACGGGTATGGGCTGCTCCTCCCCTTCGTATTGAAAGTCGGCATCGGATAGCGTGGCGTCATTCACATATTTCAGGACGGCTCTTCTAACGAGCTCGCCAAGTTCAAGCTCTTTCCTCTCTATAAGCTCGGCGCTTTGCTTTAATTGAAAAATTAGCGAGAAATCAGACATCAGCTCCAGCATATAGCCACTTTTCTCACGGATCATTTTGCCCATTTCCTGAAGCTCTTCCGTGCTCCATTGGTCAGGTGAATTCTCGAGTATGTATCCATACCCTTGTACAGTGGACAGCGGAGTCCGCAAGTCATGTGAGATGCCGCTCATCCATTCCTCTCGCGTTTTCTCGAGCTGCAGCCGATCCTTTTCCGTTTGGGCGAGTCGTTCGGCCATTTGGTAGAAAGAGCCGATGGCCTCGCGGTAGAGCCGGTAACGGATGCGAAGCTTGCCGTTGCGGCGGAAGACCCTTCGGCGATCCTTGGGCGTCAGCACCTCATCATAGAGACCTCTGCCCATTCGCTCAAACCACCCCGCAAACAGCATGAGGGGCTGGCCATAACGGATGCCATGCCATATGGAAACCGCGAGCGAGAGGAATAGGATCGAACCGCCCATCCAAATAAAGACGCGAATAATTTCTTTGAAAACGGGCTGTTTTGCAAAGGCTCCTGGTGCATTTGGCGTATGCATAATCCAGGTCAGTTCGCTTGCTGGCGGCTGGTAAACATAAATATTCGTATCATAATCGCGAGGCTTTTGCTGCATGATTAACACTTCCAGCGGTTCGTATTCATTGACGGCCGAAGCTTGATCGCCAATCATTTGAACGTTGTCGCCCGCTTGATCAACGATAAGCAAATAGCTGCTTGTTTCGCGGAGCTCAGCGATAAGGGCATCACGGTGCGCGGAGCTGACTAAACCGTTTTGCTGATAGGCATTATACCAGCGCTCAAGCTTCTCCTGCTGCGGGCTCTTATACCCAAGAAGGAATAGGTAGGGGCTGCTGTAGCTTTGATCGAGCTGGTTATCCACAAAATAGTCTCCATATTTGCCCGATTGCTGAATGGCTAGGAGCTGGGTCACCGAATAGGACATTGGTTGACCGCTATCGGTATTGGCGCTATAGATAACATCGCCCTTGGTATCTACGACCTGTAGCCACATGCCTTGCTCCTCTATGAGCGTTCGCCAGCGATTGGACAGCTTGATATTGCTATCGTCAAATAAGGTTTCCGTTACAATTGAGCTAAGTGCGCCAGCGGGAAAGCTGCTTCTTAAATCTTCGTTCATGATTTTGCTGATCAGGATAAAAAGCAATATACACATGGCTACGAAAATAAGAACGGAATAAATAATGAGCTGGTATGTGAAGTGGAAAGCCATTCGCCGCTGAATCTTCATAAGCCGGGAGGTTCCTTTGCCAGTTTGTAGCCTAATCCGCGGACGGTAAGCAGATGGGTCGGCATGCTAGGATCATGCTCGATTCGTTCCCTGATCCGCCGGATATGGACCATGACCGTATTATCGTCGCCAATCCCGTCAATTCCCCACACAGCCTCATAAAGCTGCCCTTTGGAGAAGACGATTCCGGGATTTTTGCAAAAAAAGAGGAGAAGCTGAAAGACCTGTGCAGGGCACGATACCGGCTGCCCGTCGACAAGCAGCTCGCCTGCGGCTTCGTTCACTTGAAAGCGCCCGAAGCTGAATATAGGCTGCGCCGCAGCGGTGTACAAAGAGGAGGCGCCAGGAGCTTGGCTGCTTTCATGCCTGCGGCGAAGCCGCGCCTTAATGCGTGCGGCAATCTCTAAAGGATTAAACGGTTTGGTTATATAATCGTCGCCGCCCAGCGCAAAACCGGTTAGAATATCCAAATCGGAAGCTTTGGCGGTCAAAAATAAAATATGAGGATTGCCCAGCTGTCTAATCTGGGAGCAAAGTTCGAATCCGCTGCCATCGGGCAGCATCACGTCAAGCAGCACGATGCTGGCCCCGTGCTTGGCTATCGTATCCAGTGCTTCCCGGCAGGTTCCAGCTGTATAAATATGCTGGAAGCCTTCTTTCTGAAGCACGAGCTGCAGCATTTTCACAATAGACGGTTCATCTTCAACGATAACTATCGTATCTCTATTCATAATCATCACCCGTTTTCATGCTAGCACATAAACCTTAACAGCAGTTGAACGAATGACGAAAAAATTAAGCTTCTGTTACAGTTTCGTTTGTCGACTGTTTAACAAGAGCCATTATGATTGTAAACAAAGAGGTGATAGCTGTGGTTAACCCCATAGAAACAGGAAGCCGGATTCGCATAATGGATGCAATCAGAGGTTTCAGCTTGCTAGGCATATTGATTGCGAATATGCTGATTTTTCAATACGGTCTTTATGGCAAAGAGGAAATGCAGCATTTTAACCCAAGCAAGCTCGATCATGTAATGCATCATGGACTTCAGATTATCGTAGAAGGCAGCTTCATGCCCATCTTTATGTTTCTGTTCGGATACAGCTTGATTAAGCTGCGCGAATCGCTTGTGGCGAAGGGGCTTAAACCAGCGGGGCCATTAGTTCGCCGTTTTCTTATGTTGATGGGGCTGGGACTGCTGCACAGTACATTTCTGTGGGAGGGCGATATTTTGCTGGCTTATGGGCTCGCGGGCTTTTGTTTGCTGCTGTTTGTGCAGCGGAAGCCGCGGACGCTGGTTATTTGGGGAGTCGTCTTGAGTGTGCTCGTGGCAGGCATCAGTTATGGCTCGGAACAAAAAGAACCGAAAGCCGAGCAGCGCATGCAGGCGTATGTGGAAAAGTCGATTTCGGTGTATGGGGAGGGGACTTATAAGGAAATTATGGATTTCCGCCAAAAGGAAGATCCGCTTGATCTTCCAGAAGCGCTCCTATTCTTCGTTTTATTGTTAATGCCGTTAATCCTGCTGCCGATGTTTTTGCTTGGCATAGCGGCTGCGCAGAAACAATGGTTTCACAATCCGAAGCGGGAGCAGCGAAAATATAGCTGGGCAACGGCGATATTTCTGCCGATTGGCCTTGCGACGAAGAGTGTGGCGGTTCTCCTGCCGGAAGGGAAATGGAATCTACTGCTGCTGACGGCAGGCGGACCTTTGCTGGCGCTGGGGTATATTTTTGGGCTTGCGCTCTTGCTGTCTTATCTATCCAAAAGCTCTAAAATCATTTTGGCGTTTGAAGCGGTAGGACGGCTGTCCATGACGAACTATTTAATGCAGACAGTCATTAGCACCACGATCTTTTATGGCTACGGGCTGGGCTGGTTTGGCAAAATCGGCGTATTAAATGGTTTACTTCTTGCATTGCTTATTTATGCCTTGCAAGCTGCGGTATCCAGCTGGGTTTTGCGCAGGTTTAAAAATGGCCCGTTCGAGCGATTGCTGCGGATGTGGACGTATTGGTCCTTCAGCGGCAAAACAAGGAGCGGGCTGAAGTACACGGATACGCCGGGCGTAAACACGGGAGTGTAGGGCTGAGTTAGGTCCTAGATGGATTGCACGAGTTGACGGTTGGTTTGAAGGGAACGTTTGGCGGGAGCAGTTACTCTTACGTAAGGTAAGGACCGGCTACAAAGGTGAACACTTCGTTTCTCCAGAACGATCTTTTCGCTTCGCTTAAACGTCGTTTCTTTCGTTCAACTTTTATATGCAAAAAGAACCTAAGATAATAACGAAATAAGTTGCTTTCATCCGTTTATTGGGTCGACAACAGAAGGATTATGATTTAGAGGGAAATCCTCCCGCTAAAATAGACCCCCCGTTCAATTCGTCCCATCGCCATGCAACCTGATGACCTTGAAGATGCAGCCCGCCAAACCACTCGTCGATCCCTTGAACTGCAATACGGTCCGCCGCGCCATTCAGCACCTCATTCCCAAGCTCGGTCAGATGGACTGGACGGTTCAGAAACTCCGGGATGTTGCTCGGATCCAAGCTGGCCTCAGCCCCATCAATACTTAGCAAGGGATGCTCGCCATGTGCTAAAGCGCGGATGACTTTCCAGTATTCGATATCGCCCATGCCGAGCACTTGCAGGCTATCAGTTACTTGACGGAACAATGCCAATGGCGTGTCCGCGCCATTGCGAACAGCTTGACACGTGGTCTGTTCCACAATGCCGAGACCATTCTTTTTTGAGGGTAGCCGCTGGAGATGCGCGGTGAAGGCATCATAGGCAAAGGGGAGGCCGGAAGATGTCAATTCTTCCTTCTTTTTTTCCAACAGCTCAGCCATTTGAGAGGGATCAGGAGAAGCATATGCCTGCCAAAGCTCGCTTCCGAGCTCCATTTCTCGCTGCCCGATGGTCCGCCAACTCCCGGACAATGTCTGAAGCTGTGCCGGAGTGAGCTGCCCCAGGCCGTGAAATTGTTCAATTCCGGGAAACTCCCCAATACAGAGCAGACTCAGCTTCGTATGGCCTAGTTCCTGCTGTTTGAACCAGTGGAGCAAATAGGCGAGCATGCTCTGGTCAAACAGGTCATGCTCAAACCACAGCACGACTTCATTGTACTTGGAAAATTCACGAAGTTTCTGTTCTTGTTCCTCGCAGCCTGCTATGAATTCACCTGAGGGAATGCCCATCGTTTCTTCGAGCACACGGGCCCGTAGCGGCCGTTCATAAGCTCCTTCTGGATTTTCAAAAATCGGCCCTGCCGGATAAATCTCTCTCCATACAAGCACATCACCCTGCACAACGCCTAGCTTCAACTTCTCGCCTACCACATCACCGTTAACAATATGCAGCATGCTTTGCCCTCCTTCATACAAATGATTAAGCACGGTAACGAATTCGCCAGCTGGCAGCTTGCCGTTCCTCTTTTGACGGGCATCGTGCAGCCAGTATACGCCATCCCGCGAAAATTTCTTTATTATACTTATGTAACACATAAATTCCCCGAGTGCTATCTCTTACTACTAGTTGCAGCAACGCTGCAAGGCATACTCCTAAAGAAAAAACGTCCTAAAGCCATTATATCGGCATTAGGACGTTTTTCGACTTAACTATTCCCGAATATTACCCGCCTGCTTAAGGCGCTCAGCAATAGCCTTGAATTCTTCGGCCGAGATACCGGGTGCAAACTCTTCTTCGACGGCAGGCGCTTCAGGAATCGGATAACCTTGCGGCACTCCTTGGATGACTTCCAGCGGCAAATCATCCTCAGGGTGAGTTCCTTTCCAAATCTGATCGATCGAGGTGAAGTCGCTGTCGCTATAGGTATATAGCTTGGTGTGCACGCCTTTCTCCTCATATTTCCTAGCCTCGTTAAATGCTTTATTGCTTAAGGAAGGGATCGGAACCAGCTTCGTCACATTGACGCCTGTTGCGATTTCTAGCGCTTTGGCGTAAGCGACGACATGAACGCCGCCTCGCACCAGCAGGTAACCAACAACAGCGCGTGCAGCGGGATGGTCCGTCATTTCGTATACTTTCATCTTATGTGTACGTGCGCCGCATTCCAAGAAGAAGTTGTGAAGCAAGTCTTCCACCAAATTTCCACTATTAAACACGTGGGCGCCCGTCCAAGGATTGCCCATGGAATCGAATGGCATCGCGCCCTGGGCACCAGCCAGAAAATGATAGGACAGCCGGTTATCCTTTGCTGCTCCGAGAGGTGCTGCTTCGGGTTCTTTATAGTGAGTCGAGCCCCTCAGACATTTGTTGATTGCATGCGACACCAGCTCGACATGGCCAAGCTCTTCGGCGGTTATGCTCATCACTAAATCATAAAAAGGCTTAAGCTTCTCTTTGGAACGGAAATTAAAAGATTGATACAAGTAATTGTTTAACGTTGACATTTCTCCGAATTTGCCGCCTAGCAGCTCCTGAATGGCAGCTGCGCCGTTTGGATCCGGCTTTTCGACATCGGGAATTTCGATTAAAATTTCATCCATGCGTTTGAACATTATTTTCTCAACCTCCTAGTTTTCCGTTAGTCTCTCCCAAACTAGTGAAACTTAACCTCTCGATGTTAACCATTAATCCGTCAAAAAGGATGCTGAATTGAAATGAAGATAGGATTTATCGGGATGAATCTATTGAAAACGTTCCATTTTGAGGCGCACTTGTGTTATTTTTAAAGGAATCATAGCCAATTTATTTAGAAAAAGGAGCGATATACATGTCAGCACAGTCAAAAGAATGGATTTTACACTCGGTTATTTTCAGCCTGAAGCATGAGAAAGGTTCCGAGGCGGAACGTCAGTTTTTGGAGGATGGTAAGCGCATTCTTACATCTATTCCAACCGTGGCGAATTTTCAGGTGTACAAGCAGGTTAGCGTGAAAAACGACTACGATCACGGCTTCGCGATGGAGTTTGCCAATCAGGCTGATTATGACGCTTACAACGAGCATCCGCTGCATGTACAGTTCGTGAGTGAACGCTGGGTGACAGAAGTTGAAAAGTTTCTTGAAATCGATTACGCGAAATAGCGTAATCATTGAAGAAAACCGTAAAACGGCTTATAATTAGCGTTATATACAGAACAAATTCAAACAAATACGAACATAATGGGAAGAGGGACTAACGGATGAAAAAGCTTAGAGTGCTGCAGCAGCTTACGGAAGCTGGCGTTGTAGCGGTATTGCGCGCGGATTCGCCAGAAGAAGTCGTAGAAATGTCGCGTCGTGCGATCAAGGGCGGAATCAAAGCAATCGAAATTACGATGACGGTACCATTTGCGCTTCGTGCAATCGAGCAGCTTGCCAAAGAATATTCCAGCGACGTATCGCCGGATGCAGATAATTTTGCAATTATTGGTGTAGGTACGGTGCTTGACCCGGAAACTGCGCGGGCAGCGATCTTAGCGGGCGCGGAATATGTAGTGTCACCGGCGCTTAACCCGGATACAATCAAGCTCTGCAACCGATATTCGATTCCGATTTTGCCAGGCACGATGACCATTCATGAAATACAAACAGCACTTGAGCTGGGTGTAGATATCGTTAAGCTGTTCCCGGGCAATCTCTATTCACCAAATGTGATTCCTTCGATTAAAGGACCTTTGCCGCAGGCAAACGTTATGCCAACTGGCGGCGTATCGCTTGATAATTTGAAGGACTGGATCAAGGCAGGCGCGGTTGCGGTGGGCATTGGCTCCGACTTGACGAAGGATGCTGTGAAAACCGGCGATTTCTCGCTTATCGAGAAGAAAGCAGCTGCGTATATTGCAGCGTATCGCGAAGCAAAAGGATTGTAGTATGACAGCCTGATAGAGAGGTAACCGCTCTGTCAGGCTTTTTTATGCATGAACAGAACCCGAGGAGGAAATTACAGTCATGATTAACCGTGATCAAATTCGCATTCGCGACCCTTACATATTCGTAAATGAACAGGAAAAATGCTATTATCTCTACGGGACAACAGATGGCAACGTCTGGTCAGGTCCCGGCACCGGCTTCGATACTTACAAAAGCACGGACCTTGAGCAATGGGATGGTCCTTATCCGGCTTTCAGGCCAACGCCGGGTTTTTGGGCGGACCATCATTTTTGGGCACCTGAAGTGTATTTTTATCATAATCGCTATTATATGTTCGCTTCATTTAAGTCAGAGGACAAGCGGCGTGCTACGCAAATTCTGGTGTCGGATAGTCCAAAGGGGCCGTTTGAGCCGGTTAGCAGCAAGCCGATTACGCCTGCTGAGTGGGAGTGCTTGGACGGCACGCTCTATATAACTGAGGACGGTACGCCGTGGATGGTATTTTGCCAAGAGTGGGTTCAGGTAAGGGATGGTAAAATGTGCGCGGTTCCGCTTACAGCAGATTTCAGCGAAGCGGCAGGAGAGCCGATTACGCTTTTCACAGCTTCGGAAGCACCTTGGGCGGTAGCTGGCGGGGATGAGAAGGACGTTTATGTAACGGATGGCCCTTTCTTGTTCAAAAATAAAGAAGGCGAGCTGCTTATGATGTGGTCAAGCGGTTCGAAGAATGGCTATGCGATCGGGATCGCCCGCTCGAAGAACGGACAAATCGAAGGACCATGGACGCAGGATGAAGAAACGTTGTTCCCAGAGGACGGAGGACACGGGATGCTGTTCCGGTCGTTCGAGGGCAAGCTTATGCTTGCGATGCACACCCCAAATCATCAACCGGAGGAACGTGCTGTATTTATTGAAGTGGAAGAGAAGAACGGCACGCTGAAGAGGAAAGAATAGCAGTGTACGCTGCGGGAGGAACATGCAGCGCATGACGGTTATTTTGAAGATGGGATGGATTGTATGAGATCTGCAATTATTGAAGACATGCTAACGATCGTCTCGCGCAATATTTATGATTCGGCAACACAGGTTATGAGCACAGCCAGCAGTATTATTCAGGCCAATACGTTTTGCATTGCCATAAATGATCGAATGACGACTACGGTTCTTAGATCCTATAACCGCGAGGATATGATCTTGGCGGAAGGGCTGGTCGTCGACAATGAAGAGTCCTATTGCCATTTGGTCATAGAGAAATCACAGGGCCCTCTAATAATAGAAGATAACCTGACTCATCCGCTTACAAAAGACATGGACGCAACAAAGCTGGTGGGCGGCTGCTCATTCATGGGTGTGCCTATCGTGAAACGAGGCGGGGAAGTATACGGCTCATTGTGTGCTTTTGATCAAAACTTCTATCTTTATGATGAGAAAGAAATTGCGTTTATGATATCCTTGGCGGCGTTTTTTGCCAATGTGCTGGAGCTGGAGGATACGGTGGCAGCATTGCAAAATGCGAATTTGACCATATGCGATTTGGCAGAGGAGAAGGCCCATTTGCTGGCAGTGATGAGCCATGAGATTCGGACACCTCTGAATGGCATAATCGGCATGATTGCTTTGCTCCAATCAACGGAATTAACGGAGGAACAGCGGAACTACATCAGCATCGCGCAAACAAGCGGAGACTCGCTTCTGAGGCTGCTGAATGATATTCTGTCCTTCTCCAAAATCGAATCCGAGCATTCGCAGTTGAACGATGAGCCCTTTGAATTGCGTCCGAGCCTAAAGCAAGCGCATGATCTGCTGCTGCATGATGCGGTGAAGAAAGGCATTCGGCTTGAAGTAAACGTTTGCTCAGGAATGCCTGATGTTATTGTGGGCGATGTGAACAAGCTGCAGCAAATTATCATTAATCTAATTAGCAATGCGATCAAGTTCACTCATGACGGAGGAATAACGACTACCGTGGAGTTGCTGGAATCAGAAGTGGGTTTGCCCCGGATGCTGGTGACGGTCAAAGATACGGGTACAGGAATTGACCAGCAGCAGCTCGATCGCTTGTTCAAGCCCTTCTCCCAGCTGCATACATCTGCGACGAGAGATGAATACGGCGGTACGGGGCTGGGGTTATCCATTTGCAAAAAGCTTGCGGAGCAGCTTGGAGGAAGCATTTGGCTCAAAGAAACGAATGAGCAAGGGACCTGCTTTGCACTGGAACTGCCATTCGCGGTTTATGAGGCTTCGGCATGAATCCCTTCAGCTTAATTGTTTAGAAATCGTGAACGCCGATACAATTCTTCTGTCCGATTTCGCCCGCTTTGCTTGATTCTGGATTGGAATAGCGTTATAACAGAAGCAGGGTCATGAGGAGTAAAATCAATAGATTAAAGGAGTCGTTCAATTAATGGATTATCGAATTGAGAAGGACACGATGGGTGAAATTCAGGTTCCTGCGGACAAGCTGTGGGGCGCGCAAACGCAGCGAAGCCTGCAAAACTTCAAAATTAGCGGCGAACGCATGCCAATCGAAGTCGTATATGCGATGGCTTATATCAAAAAAGCCTCCGCGCAAGCGAACGAGAAGCTTGGCGTTTTGGATGCGGCCAAATCGGCAATTATCGGCGAGGCTGTAGACGAGATCGTATCCGGCAAGTGGGATGAGCATTTTCCCCTCGTGGTATGGCAGACAGGCAGCGGCACGCAAACGAACATGAACGTGAACGAGGTTATCGCGAACCGTGCGAACACGCTGCTCGCTGAACGCGGCAGCGACGTGCGCATTCATCCGAATGATGACGTCAACCGCTCGCAAAGCTCGAACGACACCTTCCCTGCGGCGATGCATATTGCCGGCGTCATTGCGCTGGAAGACCGTTTGCTTCCATCGCTTGACTTGCTGAACGATACGCTTCGCGCGAAAGCGGAGAAGTTTAACGATATTGTGAAAATCGGCCGCACGCATCTTCAAGATGCAACGCCAATTACGCTTGGCCAAGAAATTAGCGGTTGGTACTCGATGCTGGACAGAACGCGCAAGATGCTTGTTCAAAGCGTAGAAACGATGCGCGACCTGGCGCTTGGCGGTACAGCTGTTGGTACGGGGCTTAATGCTCACCCTGACTTCGCCATTACTGTAGCCGAGGAAGTAACAGCCCTTACTGGAAAATCCTTCGTTACCGCAGAGAACAAATTCCATTCCCTGACCAGCCACGACCAAATCGTGTATACGCATGGGGCGGTTAAAGCACTGGCGGCTGATCTGATGAAGATCGCCAATGACGTAAGATGGCTGGCAAGCGGCCCGCGCTGCGGCATCGGTGAAATCTCCATTCCGGAAAACGAGCCGGGAAGCTCGATTATGCCAGGCAAAGTAAACCCAACGCAAAGCGAGGCATTAACGATGGCCGTATGCCAGGTTATCGGAAACGATACAGCGATTTCGATAGCGGCAAGCCAAGGCAACTTTGAACTCAACGTGTTCAAACCGGTTATTATTTATAACTTCCTGCAATCCGTTGCGCTGCTTGCTGATGGCATGGTATCGTTCAACGACAATTGCGCGGTGGGCATTGAGCCGAATGAAGCGGTGATCAAGCGCAATCTGGATCAATCGCTTATGCTTGTAACGGCGCTTAACCCTCATATCGGCTACGAAAATGCAGCGGCCATTGCGAAGAACGCTCACAAAAAAGGACTTACGCTGAAAGAATCGGCGATCGCGAGCGGCTTGCTTACTTCGGAGCAATTCGACGAGTTTGTCCGTCCGGAGAATATGATCGGTAAACGTTAATATCTTACTGAAATAGGAAAGGCCAGCACGTCAGTCGATGACGGGAGCTGGCCTTTTTTTTGAAAATGCAGGAAATTATGTCCTTAGGCTATACATTCTCTATATTTCTCGGAATGAAACGCGCCGCGCCGCCCAAGGACATCGATAGCCGTTTCACCTTATAGAGATGAATATTACGCTAGGGTTGAATGCATGTGGCTATCAACGATGGTCTTGATTTGTTGGACGGTCCGTTCAAGCGATACATTCTCAATGACATGCTCGCAGGATTTGCGGTAGGTGACTTCCTCGGTATAGTGGTCCAAATAGCTGTCGATAATCTCATAGCTCGTGCCCTTGCTCTCGAGTCGTTCCGCAACGGTCTTCTTGTCGACGTACAAGAAGATGCGAATGACGCGGTCGCCGTATTGCTTGTGAATGATATCCGAGCCTTCGCGGTTCAAAATAAGATAAACGCTGTTGCCGGATTGCAGAGCAAGATCGAGATAGCGCTTACCAATACCGTAACGGTATTGATCGATTTTGACCCATTCCATAAAGAAGCTGTCTGCTGCCAGTTGATCGAATTGATCTTTTGTTACATAACGGTAATCCATGTCTGGACGCTCTTGATCGCGCGGCAGCCGGTCCGTGCAGGAGGGAATATGCGCAATGCCGGTTCCCTTCAGAGCTTGGTGCGCCGCTGTCTTGCGTCCGGAACCGCTTGTGCCGGTAAAGATGAAGATGTAAGGCTTGACCATGCCAATCACTCCTTCCTCTTACTCTTTATATCGGTTTTTCAGCCAAGGTTCATGACTGCTCTATCCTAGAAAGATCAAGGAGAAGTGGCGGGGGACAAAGTGATGCGGCTGCTTTTTTATGGTATGATACGTGTGACTGCCTAGGCAGCTACTATTCTAAAAAAGTAGGTTTGACTCATGCATTTATTGTCTGTAGAACATATAACGAAGAGCTACGGCGAGAAGCTGTTGTTCGAGGATGTCACCTTCGGCGTGGAGGATGGCGATAAAGTCGGCATTATCGGCGTGAACGGCACGGGAAAGTCTACCTTTCTTAAGGTTATTGCGGGCCTCGAGCCAGCAGATTCAGGAAACGTGTCGATTGGCAACCGCGTAACGGTCAGAATGCTGGCGCAGGACCCGGTCTTTGCCCCGAATGAAACGACGCTGGAGCATGTGCTTGGCGGAAACTCCCCGCAGCTAAGAGCCGTACAGGCTTACGCTGCTGCCATGGAAGCAATTGAGCTTAAGCCAAGCGACACGGCGCTGCAAGAACAGCTAATTAAAGCAAATCAGCTTATGGATGAGTATGACGCTTGGCAGCTCGAGAGCGATGCGAAGATGGCGTTGTCCAAACTAGGCATTTATGATTTTGAGGCCAAAGTGGAGACGCTATCGGGCGGTCAGCGCAAGCGGGTCGCGATGGCGGCGGCGCTGCTGCTGCCGTCGGATGTGCTTATTCTGGATGAGCCGACCAACCATATTGATAATGATTCCGTAGCATGGCTAGAGGGGATGCTGCAGAAACGCAGAGGCGCCCTTCTTATGATTACGCATGATCGTTATTTTCTCGATCGAGTCAGCAATCGCGTCATTGAGCTGGATAAAGGGCAAGCCCATTTCTATCAGGCTAACTACAGCCGCTTTCTTGAACTGAAGCTGGACCGCGAGGAGCGTGAGGCTGCAACCGAATCGAAGCGGCAGAATTTGCTGCGCAACGAGCTTGCATGGATCAGGCGCGGGGCCAAAGCGAGAACGACGAAGCAAAAGGCGCGGATCGACCGATTCGAGGCGCTTAAGGCGGATGCGCCGAAGCAAGCGGGAGGCAAGATGGATGTATCGGTAGCCTCAACTAGGCTGGGCCGGAAAATCGTTGAAATGGAAGACGTGACGAAACGCTTCGGCGAGCGGACGCTTATTCGCGATTTTAGCTACATTGCCGTTCCAGAGGATCGGGTCGGGATCGTCGGCCGCAACGGAAGCGGGAAGTCTACGCTTCTCAAGCTGATTACCGGTCAATTAACACCGGATGAAGGAACCGTTGAGCTAGGATTGACGGTTAAGCTCGGCTGGTTTTCGCAGGAGCATGAGGAGATGGACCAATCGCTTCGCGTCATTGAATATATCCGCGAGGCTGCGGAGCAGGTGAAGACGGCGGACGGCACGACGATCTCCGCAGGACAGATGCTGGAGCGGTTCCTGTTCTCGCCAACGATGCAGTGGACGCCGATCTCCAAGCTCTCTGGCGGAGAGAAGCGGCGCTTGCAGCTATTGCGCGTGCTGATGAACGCGCCTAACGTGCTGCTGCTCGATGAGCCGACGAATGATTTGGATATTTCGACGCTTACCGTGTTGGAGGATTATTTGGACGATTTCCCTGGTGTTGTGTTTGTCGTCTCTCATGACCGCTACTTCCTGGACCGTACGGTGGATAAGATCGTAGCGTTTGAAGGTGATGGCGTCATAACTCATCATACCGGCAACTACACCGAATATCAGGAATTTGTCGCAAAACATGGATCAGGTGCCCCGGCAGCGGCTATAGCGCCGAAAGTGCAGCCCGCAGCTGCGGCAAGTCGCACAGATGCTCCTGCAAACGCGGGGGCGAGCAAACCGCGCGTGACGAAAATGTCCTACAAAGATCAAAAGGATTTCGAGCAAATCGATGGCTGGATTGAGGCGGCGGAGGCTGAAGTCAGCGCAATTGCGGAACGTATGGAAGCGGCAAGCAGCGATTCTGTGAAGCTGCAGGAGCTTGCAGCGGAGCAGCAGCAGCTGGAAGAGAAGCTGGAGAAGCTGATGGACCGCTGGGCTGAACTGAATGAGCTAGCAGAACAGATTGCGGCACAGAAATAGCAGAATTGTATTTTATAGGACGAGAGGCGGCTAAGCTGATGAGCGCTAACGACATTCGCAATGTTTATTGCATTGGACGCAATTACAGGCTTCACGCATTGGAGCTTGGCAACGAAATTCCGGATGAGCCGCTCGTATTTACGAAGCCGTCTCATGCGGTAGTCCCGATGAACGGCAATGCCGTGGAGCTTCCGGGCGATGTAGGCGAGGTTCATTTTGAGTTGGAGATCGTCTTGCGGATTGGCAAAGCCTATGAACCGGGCATCGATGCCGAGCAGCTTATTGATGCGATAGCGCTTGGACTGGATTTGACGCTGCGCGACGTGCAGTCCAAGCTGAAGGCGAAGGGACAGCCTTGGCTGGCTGCCAAAGGGTTCAAGAACTCGGCACCGTTAGGTGAATGGTTTGCATATCCCGGTGCAGCAGCGCTGGCAGAGACGGAATTTGTCCTGCTGCGCAATGGGGAAACGGCTCAGCGCGGGCAAGCGAGCGATATGCTGTTTAGCGTATCTGAGCTTATCGAATATGTAGGCGAGCATTATGGCCTTAGCGCGGGCGACATAATTTATACAGGGACCCCGGCTGGCGTAGCGGCTCTGCAAGATGGCGATCAACTGCAAGCGCTTTGGGCTGGCGAGCAAGTAGGGAATTGCAGCATAAAATTAGTTTAGACGGTTTTACGACAGTTCTTCCTACTTGGAAGAACTGTTTTTTTATGTAACAATTTGTAGAAGGGAGCGTGATTGGCTTGAAAATCGTATGGATTGAGGATGAGCTGCAGTTGCTGCAGGAATGTACTGATTTTTTACATAAGGAATCTATAGAGGTGCATGGGGCTGCGAGCCTTCAAGAAGCGGAGAGTCTTATCGTTGCGATAGGCCCGGACTTGTTATTGGTGGACTGGATGCTGCCCGGCGGGGCGAGCGGAATTGAGATATGCAAGCGGAACGAACGGGAATGGAAGCTGCCCTTCATTATGGTAACGGCCAAGGGGGATGAATTCGATAAAGTGCTGGCGCTTGAGCTTGGGGCGGATGATTATTTGACGAAACCCTTCGGATTGCGGGAATTAAGTGCCAGAATTAAAGCGGTGATGCGCAGAGCAAGCAGGAGCGGTGAGGAGGTCTCATCGCTGGACGAAGAAACGCTGATTCAGCGGGGTGGGCTTATGCTTGACCAACAACGCTTCACAGCGCTTTTGAACGGACAAAAGCTTGATTTGACGCGAACCGAGTTTTTGTTGCTGTCGAAGCTGGCGGCTTATCCTGGCAGGGTATTTACCCGTACGCATTTAATGGATGAGGCGCTCGGGGACAGCTTCCTAGGCTATGAGAGAACGCTTGATTCCCATATCCGCAATTTGCGGCGCAAGCTGGAGGCCGGTGAAGAGAAGCAGGAGCTGATTCAAACGGTTTATGGCGTAGGCTATCGATTTGCGGAGGAGTTCCGGTGAAGAGGAACGGTTTAATCGGCGCAGCGAAGGAGAAGCGCTGGCTTGCTGCGTTCACCGTTCTGGCAGGCATGGTGACGTTTCTTGGAATGCAATGGTTGGCGGCAGATGCTAATCAGGTGGAACAACGGGCGAGCCAGCTTTTTTGGAACGGATATGCCAAGTTGTTTTACGAATCAACAGGCAGCTGGTCCGGACTGGGGGAACGTTTGGGCACCGACCGCTTTATGCTTTCGGAAAATAATGTGGCTTCGGTAACGGTATATGATAGAGATGGAAGGACGGTAGCAGCAGAGCTGAAAAACCAAGGGACCCGCAAAGCTGCCGCTCGCAAAATAGCGGTTTTGTCCGATAACGTCATTGTCGGATTCACGCAAATTCATGCCGCGAAGCAAAAGGTCGGAAGCAAAGAGCTATTGCCTCCGCTGGTAGTGATGCTGCTTGTCTATTTGCTCGGAGCTGGGTTGCTCCGCCAAAGGAAGGTTATCGCGGAGCGGACAGAGGATCGGATTGCCCTAGCCATCTGGAAACGATCTGCCCCGGTTAAGAGTGAAAACGTAGAAAGTAAAGTCAAGCTTAGCGAGGCATTAAGCTTAATTGAAGAGCTTGCGCAGCGTGCGAAACGTTTGGAAACGGTGCGGCGGACGATGGTAGCAGATATTGCGCATGAGCTTCGGACGCCGATTGCAGTTATGCGTACGCAGCTGGATAACGCCATACAGGAAGGGCAACCGCTCCCTTTATCCAAAACCGTATCTCTCCATGACGAGACGCTTCGTCTCACGAAGCTGGTTCGTGACTTGCAGGAGCTATCGCTTGCAGAATCAGGACATCTGCCGCTCAATAAACACTGGTTTTCGCTAACGAAGCTTGCGGATTCGGTCGTAGAGGCACTCGTGGTCGGTACGGAGGAACAAGAGATGAAGTTCACCATGAAAAAGGACCTGGATATCCGTATCTATGCGGATGAGGCCCGGGTTAGACAAATTATGATCAATTTGGTTGGCAATGCGCTTCAGCATGCTCGCCAGGAGCTTCGTGTGGCCATTTTATTGGAAGATGGACAAGCCTTGCTCGTCATCGCCGATGACGGCATCGGAATCGAGGAGGAGGAGTTAGCCTTTGTGTTTGACCGATTTTACCGAGGAAGTTCTAAGGTTAGGACAAGCAACCGTGCCGCTGGCTTGGGACTTGGACTTGCGATCGCGCAGCAGTTCGCGAACGTGCACGGCGGGACAATTAGCGTAAGCAGCGAGTATGGCAATGGAGCTACCTTTGCTCTGCGGCTGCCCATTATGAAAGACTAGCAATCTGCACAAGTTCTGCATATTTGCTCCATTAAGAATGCATATCGATTTGCTAAAGTGAGAGCATTCTATGGAACAAGAGGTGAAGCATTAGGATGATTACTGTTAAAGGCATATCTAAGACGTATGGCAAGGGTGAAGCGGCGGCTAAGGCGCTTCGCGACGTATCCTTTACGATCAGCAAGGGTGAAATGGTATCGATTACCGGCCCGTCCGGCTGCGGAAAGTCGACGCTGCTTCATCTTTTGGCGGGTATCGAATCCGTTGACAGCGGTGAAATATGGATTGGCGATGCGCCGATTCATGCATGGGATGACAAAAAAATCGCGAAGCTGCGGCTTGCAAAAATGGGGTTTGTGTTTCAATCCTACCACCTCGTCCCTGTATTGAATGCATGGGAGAATGCTGCTTTGCCGCTCATTGCATCCGGCGTTTCTTCAGCTAAGGCGAAGGAACGTTCGCTTGAAGCGCTTAAAGAAGTTGGGCTTGCGGATAAGGTGAATCAGTATCCCGGTGCATTATCGGGCGGGCAAAATCAACGTGTGGCCATTGCCCGGGCCATCGTAGGGAAGCCTGACATCATTTGGGCGGATGAGCCAACAGGTGCGTTGGATACGGAAACGGCAGAGCAGATTATCGGGATGCTGGAAATGTTGAACAGCCATTATGGGACTACCATTATAATGGTTACTCATGACGCGCGGATGGCGGGCCGGGCATCGCGTATCATTCGGATGCAAAATGGCCGTGTCATTTATGATGGGAGCATGACGCCATGATCAGGTCTGGACTGATATGGCGAATGGCGGCAGGCAATCTGCGCAAGCAATGGAAGCAGACGCTGCTTACGGTGTTTGCCGGAGCGATCGGAGCGATGCTGATTGCCATTAGTGCGGTAAACTATGAATCGGTTCAAAGCAGCGGAAAGGCGTGGATAGAGACTCATCTGGGACCGATTAATTGGAAGCTGTCCCCAGAGAAGTCAGAGAGCGGAGGCTTTACGGCGGCGGAGATCGCTACGCTTTTTGAGCGTACTGAAAATGATGGTTATACGCTCCTGCCCTATGTGAAAACAGAAGCAGCTGTCATTGCCGCGGATGCCGAAGCAGGCGCGGGAGCAGCGCTGAAAAACATATTGTTTATTGGTTTTCCTATGGAGGAGGCTGTTAGCTTTGATCCTGTTGGCAATGCGCTATGGCGGGAGGAGCTGGCTGACGACGAGCTCATTATTAATCGTGAAACAGCGAACCTGCTGGATGTTCAAACCGGTGATGTGCTCGCTGTCGCGGTACAAAATGGCGAGCAGCTATTTCGTATTAGAGCTGTAACGGAGCAGCGCGGATTAACTGGATATCTGGAAACGGGTGCATTTTCCGGTACGATTATTGGCTCCGAGTCTGCTGTACGTAAACTTTCAGGACGGATGACGGGGAGCTATGATGCTGTTCTATTGGGACACACCAACCCGGCTATCGACTTGCAAGGGATGTTTTTAATGCAGGATCTGCCCTTCCGGGTGGATTATTTAAAGCTGAATGCCCAACAAAAATTCGAAAAGATGAATTTTACGCTGATCATTGGAATGATCAGTGCCGTTGCGATCGCTTCCAGTATGCTCTTCATGCGCCAGGTGCTGACGATGATCGGCGAATCCAGACAGGAGATGTATGGCATTTTGCGTGCTATCGGTTTCTCCAAACCGAATATATCGGCAATGTTTACAGCAGAAGCGTTGTTGCTTTCCTTCTTCAGCGCCCTGCTCGGTACTATAGCCGGCATGCTGGGCGGTTACCAGCTCATTCGTTTGTTTTATGGAAGCTATGCCGCGGAGCTGTCTCGAATGGCTGGCAGCAATATCACGGTTCATCCTTATATTTCCTTGAGCACAACGGTTATCGTGTTTGCAATTATCCTTTTATTTCTCGCCATGATTTCTTTGCTGGCGGCTCGGCGCGTGAGCCAATTTGGTATTGTTGAAGCTTTGCGAGGGCCATCGCAGATGAAGCAAGCGGGAAGAGGGAAAGGGAGAGTGCGTGGAAAAAAAGGTGTGGCTGCACTCGCTCTTGGTATCATTGGAATATCAGGAACAGCCGTGCATTTTGTTTTTGCTTTTGTTCAGCCGCCTGAATTAAAGGGAGAGAATATTCTGCTCATTGCAGCAACTTGGCTAATTGCCTGTTGTTACGTATTATCTATCTTGTTAACTTTGATGGATAAAATGGACGTTCCCCTGCACAGGATTCTCCGAATAGTCGGGATCCCTCGTTTATCGGTGATGCTCGCGCTTAAATATCCCAGATGGCATAAAGGCAGAACGTATACGACAGCGCTCTTGTTCTCGCTTGTTATGATGACCATTACCTTTGTTGTCTGCATTTTGCAGCTTATTCTTACAAACGGAGACGTTGATCGTACGAACCAAAATGTTTTTGGTTTTGGCGGTTACGCTTCTTATCGCACAACGGAGGAGCAGCAGAAAATAGTAGAAGCTGCTGCAAAAGACCCATTCATTCATGGGCAAATGAAGGGAACGGTAACGATAGAGCCCTTTATGCTAAGTATGGTGGAGAATGGCCTAGCTCAAGCGGTGGTTCCTGTTACCGAAGAGTTGGTGGGGAATCATCCGAAAGCATTATTGGCACGTGCACCTAACTTCTCCGATGATGCCGCCGCTTGGGAAGCTGTGCGGAATAATCCGGATTATATTATTTTACCGCATTTTTTCAGCATGAAGGACCCGCTGTATTCTGATGATATTACGCTAGTGAAGGCGGGCGATTCCATCAGGCTCCCTGTCTATGAAAGCAAGCTCAGATCAGGCACGGAGGCGTGGGAGCCATTGACCGAGCGAACGTTCATCGTGGCCGGATTTGTTCCGAATGATGCATCGAATGTGTTGATGGATTTTTACGGAGCCACCTTTATGAATGAGAAGGTCGTGGAGGAGCTTCGTCCTTTTGGACACAAATGGATGAATCAGAATGATCTCGGCTTTGTATTGTTTCAATTTGATTATAAGGATATCAAGACGGCTCAAGCGTTAGAGGAGAGGTTTGCTGTTCAAGGCGTGTTAACCTTTAACGTGCCTTATTTGAAAAATTCAGCGGAGCAGTTATTGAACAAGCAGCTTGGGATCGGCTTTATCGGGTTTACGGTCATTTCGGCCTTCATTGGACTAATGGGTCTGGCGATCATTCAGTTCCGTTCCGTACGCGAACGAAGCAAGCAAGTAGGGATGATGCGCTGCATTGGCGTACCAAGCAAACAAATCTACGGAATGTTTTTCATTGAAGGTTTTGTGATCAGTGTTGTCGGTTTATTGGCAGGCTGGGCT
Organism: Paenibacillus luteus; assembly: GCF_006542765.1. GTDB lineage: Bacteria > Bacillota > Bacilli > Paenibacillales > Paenibacillaceae > Pristimantibacillus > Pristimantibacillus luteus. The sequence goes on along the minus strand of NZ_SKCD01000088.1, from coordinate 215,092 downwards.
ATTGGATCCAGCGGAGTCCGCATTTTTTCTGAAAACCTAAAACATGATATCCGTGTATATGAGGAGCCCGCTATCTTTCATTATCCTTTCGGCATTTTGCTTCCGATTATCGGGAGCTTGGTGATCGCTTCCTTTTTCATTAATCTGCTTCCTGCGAAGGCAGCGCTTCGGCTTAAAGCTGTGGATGCTCTGCGCTTAGGGAACGAATGAAGGATTGATATAAGCTTTTCATAAGCAAAGAGGGTGCGCCAGCAGCAATCATGCAGCTGGCGCACCCTCTTTATCAAAATATAAGAATTTATAAGCTTGTTCGCTTATAAAGGGCCTATATTTCACCGTCAAAGCTACTTCAGTGTCTGGAGGACGCCGAAGGCGTTTTTGCTTGGCTCCTTCATCGTTTATTTGCCGTTGAAGGCACTTAGCATCCATACATGCTTCTCAAGCGCTGTATGAATCGCGAGCAGCATATCAGCTGTCGTCTCATCTTTGGCTTCCTGTGCCGCTTCCATGCCTTCCTTCAACTCGCCAATAATCTTAGCGAAATCCGCGATGAGTTGATCGACCATTTGCGTGGCATCTTCTTTATTCGAAGCTTCCTCGATGCTCGATGCTTTCATATGCTCTTTCATCGTCGCGATAGGCTTGCCTTTCAAGGCGAGCAGGCGCTCTGCCAGCTCATCTACGTGAAGAGCTGCTTCCTCGTATAGCTCCTGAAATTTAACGTGCAGGGTAAAGAACTGCGAACCCTTCACGTACCAGTGGTAATTGTGAAGCTTGATGTAAAGTACGCTCCAATTGGCAATTTGGTGGTTTAGGTGCTCCTGTACGGTTGTAGATTTAGCTGTAGTTGCTGTTGTCATAATGATCATCCTTTCTGATGGTAGTTTGCGCTATAAAAGGGTAGTGAATACAAAGTGAATGGGAAAGCAACGAATAATAATGATTTAGACTAACTCCTTGTTTATAATTATTACAAATTAACTGTTGCTTGTCAATATCATTACCCGTATATCGGATAAATGAAACAGGCTATGTCGCATGTTTGGCGAAAATGAAGGGTTAGCGTGCTGGCGGCCAATGGAGATAGTAGCGGTGTATGCTCGCTGTGCTTCGGCTAATTTGTAGGCTTGGCAGTGGAGATATAAGTTTGAAAGTGGTTGATTATGAGGTCTCCCATTTAAGAAGCGGATACCATTAGTGTGAAGTGCTTATAGAAGCATAGCGCTGCTATGTTGTATTTTTGCAGGCTGGAGGCTGCTTTTTCTTCCTTGCGGGGACCTATCCTGCATGCAGTACAATATAGAGCTCCAATTTCGGCTATATTACGTATCGGAGGCCAAAGTTAGTGTGTACGTGCAGGATAGGAGTGGGAGGGAGACTTAAATAGAAGAAGTTACTGCGATAGTACAGGATAGCTATTTAATTAGTTGAAAGATGTTCGCGGTTAGGGTGCGGAGTGGAAGGGTTATGCTGCTATGTTGTATTCATGCAGGCTGGAGGCTGCTTTTTCTTTTTTGCGGGGACCTATCCTGTACGCTATACAATATAGAGCTCTAATTTCGGATATATCGAGCACTGAAGGCCGAAGTTAATGCAAACGTGCAGGATAGGAGTGGGAAGAAGGCATAAATAGAATAAGTTACTGCGCTCGTGCAGTTTAGTTATTTAATTGGTTAAAAGAGGTTAGTGGTAAGGGTGCGGAGTGGATGCGCTGCGCTGCTATGTTGTATTTTAGCAGGGTGGAGGCTACTTTTTCTTCCTTGCGGGGACCTATCCTGTATGCAGTACAATATAGAGCTCCAATTTCGGATATATCGAGCACTGAAGGCCGAAGTTAATGCAAACGTGCAGGATAGGTGTCGGAAGAGGGCTTAAATCGAAGAAGTTACTGCGATCGTGCAGGATAGATATTTAATTGGTTAAAAGATGTTGTTGTTGTTGTTTATGGTGCGGAGTGGAAGCGTTGCGCTGCTATGTTGTATTTATGCAGGCAGGAAGCTGTTTTTTCTTCCTTTGGGGGACCTATCCTGCATGCAGTACAATATAGAGCTTCAATTTCGGCTATATTACGTACCGTAGGCCAAAGTTAGTGCAAACGTGCAGGATAGGAGCGGGGAGAAGTCTTAAATAGAACAAGTTACTGCGATCGTGCAGGATAGCTAATTAACAGGATCTAAAACTGGATCTAAAATTGGATCTGGAACTGGAACTGGAACTGGAACTGGAACTGGAACTGGAACTGGAACTGGAATGGTTCGGTTCGGTACGGCGAGGTAACAGCACAGAAATGAGAATCAGCAGGTTAGGATTCGGATGCTAATCGGAGGGGACGGTTGAACTTACGTCAGGCAGTAATCCAAAAAAATACAAACAGCTGAACAGATCAAGCGAATCTGTTCAGCTGTTTTATTGTGGTAATGCAGTTTGTTTTAGGCGAGGCTTACTTTGCTGATTGCGGTGACACTTGAAAGTTTGGTTTCCGCATCCGCCAGCATGAACAGGGTAAGAACAAACATGGCGTGAGACCAGGTCAGCGGGACAACCCAGGCAGTTTCGCCTGTGTTCTTGTCTACTTGTTCAGGCAATAAGCCCGTTTCGGTACGGTGATCGACTGCCCATTTCAGCAGTTCTCTTGCTTCGTCTAAGCTTCCCGTTTGAATTCGATAATGGGCAAGCCATAGGGTAGTGAGAATCCAGGGATTTCCTCCAATATAGCTATCATCCTCGTAACGCTTGATGCCGCCTACGCCAGGTACAGTTAGCGCTGCTTCGATGGTATCAGCCGTACGCTTCATGTAGTTATGATCGGCTGGTACCGCGCCGAATGGCACTGCAATACCTAACAGGCTGATATCAATGACACTGTCATGCTCGAGCACATACTTTTTGTAGCCTTTAATGCCTTCGGCCACCTGACCGGCAGCTCCTGTGGCGATCGCTTGCTCGTATTTGCCTTGCGGCACCGTCAAATTCAAACCGCGGTAAAAGCTGCTGCCTTCTTCATTCCAGCATAGCTCTGTAATAGCAGAAGCGATCCGTTCCGCTGATGCCGTCCATTCTGCTGCCAGATCAGGTTTGCCTGCCAATTCGGCAAAGCTTGCGGCAGCCGTCAACCCGCCATACACAGCAGCAGAGGAATAGGTATGCGAAGCTTCGCGCTCTTCCCACAAATCGATGCTTGGTCTAGGCAATCCATTGTCGCTTTGCAAAAAACCTAATAGGAAATTTGCGCCTTTCTCTACTGCGGGCCATACCTGCTCGGCGAAGCCAGTATTTTGGTTCTCCAAGTAATGCTGCCACATTCCCCATATAATCGAGGAGCCTTCGTCAATTTGAAGTCCCCAAGACGGAGCAAGACTGCCGTCATGATAGTGGCGCTGCTGCCAAGAACCATCTGGCGATTGCGCGGTAAGCGTCCAAGCATAGAAGCTGTCGGAGAGGGCTCCGAGGCCTGCTCTATCAAGTGCGGTTGTAATGAATGCGGCATCCCGGCCCCAGCAATACGAATAACCGCCGCAGCGGGCGAAGTTTTCGTCAAATTCCGGTGCGGCTATGATGCTTCCTGTTTGCTCATCGGACATGAGCTTGAACATGAGCAGCGAACGGTCATAAAGTTCCACAATCTCAGCATCTGCATCCTCAATCGGGCAAGGGGCTGCCTCCGACAAAAACGTATGCCAGTAAGCGATTGTTTCCGCCATCCACTTACTGCTGGCTTTTCCTTTGGCTGCTTCCATTTGCAGCAATGCGCTTTGTTCATCATGCCCCGCGGCAATGTATATGGGAATCGTGATGGATTGGCCGGGGTCGAGCGACTCGATTTCCCATTTCAACGCACCATCCGGCTTCATATCGATGACCGTGCCGTTCAATTCCCCACCCTGGACCAAATCCCAGGAAAGACCTGCTTGAAAGTTTGTGCATACGTTTGCACTGGAAAGCGCAAAATAATACTTATGGCGGAAATGAACCAAAGAATCGGCATCTGGATGGAACAATGTCGTGTTGTACAAGTGATTTTCACTTACAAGAAAGGAAGAGTGCACAATAAATGAGAATGAAGCAGGTTGATTAGTGATATTGGTGAACGTATATTCCCGAACGATGAGATTCTGTCCGGGAACGGCAAAGTGGAAGCTTTCAATTTGAACGGGCTGCTGCTCGGAACGGGCGCCAACGCGGAAAATATTCGTTTTTTCCACGTAATTCGCTTCATGTTCCCAGCCGTCTAAGGCTTCATCAAACCAAGAAACCGGACCATCCTTCTGCTGGATACCGGTACGTATCGCATCTACATGCTGCGGCAAATCGATATTTGGCCACCACAGGCGATACAGCTTGCCTGTGCGGCCGAGTGAGGCGAGGAACTTTGAATTGCCAATAATAGCGTCTACTAAAAATGGTTTCTTTGTGGACACGCGGTCAACTCCTTTTGGATACGGTCTGTATGGAAGATTCACGAACGATCAGCCTATGCGGAATAATCATTCGGTTTTGGTGCACGCTCTCTTCCTGAATGTAGCGGATGAGCATTTGAGATGCAGTATACCCAAGCTGGTACGTTCCTATATCTATAGAGCTAATGGGGGGGGTGGCCAGTTCAGACAGAGCAATGTTGTTGAAGCTTACGATGCTGAGGTCGTTAGGCACCTTAAAGCCAAGCTCCGTTAAGCCCCGCAGAACACCGAATCCGACGACGTCATCAATAACAACAAGGCCGCTTGGCCGCTCTGGCAAGCTCATCATAAAGGACATGGCACGGTAGCCGCTTTGCTGAAGAAACTCTCCTTCAACAATCCATTCGGATCTGACGGTTAAGCCAGCTTCCTTCATCGCACGGCGGTATCCTTTCATGCGATCATGGGCAACGGTTAAGGAAGGCGGCCCGCTTACGAAGCCGATCCTCTCGTGGCCTTGGAGAATCAGATGCTGCGTTGCATCATAGGCGGCGAGCTCATTGTCATTATCAACGGACAAGATATGAGGGTGATCTTCCGTGCGGCCAATTAATACAGTTGGAAACTTGTGTTTGTTCAACAGTTCGATTAAAGGGTCGTTAACCCGGGAGGATAACAAAATGACGCCATCTACCCGACGTCCGAACACGAGTCTCGAAACCGTTTCCGTCTCATCGCTGGGCGAAGTGGCAGCGGTTAGCAGCATGTCGTAGCCTGCCCGCGTCGATTGCGTAAGGATGCCGCGCAGCAGCTCGCCGAAGAAGAAATCCTGAAATAGCTCTTCAGCGGGACGAGGCAGCATAATCGCAAGCGTTTGAGTCGTCTTGGAGACAAGGCTCTTCGCCATCGCATTCGGATGGTAGCCCATTTCTTCCATGATCCGTTTAACCTTTTGCGTCGTTACCTTACTGATGCGGGGGTGATTGGATACGACCCTCGAAACCGTCGAAGGCGATACTCCTGCAGCTTTTGCAATGTCTTTAATGGTCACCATTTTTAATTGAGCCCCCATCGTGCAATCATGTGTGCATTATATGCTTCATCCTAATGCAACTGCCGTCTAAAAGTAAATATATATCTTAAGAAAGCGTTCCACAAATGTTGAAAAACTGAAAAAGAAGGAGGTATTTCACGATAATTAAAGAATACATGCTATTTGTTCTAAATATTGAACTGTGCAAACGTTTTAACAAAATCCATTCTCTGTTGTATGATGAATCCACGAATAGAACGCTTTCAAGACGGGATGGGCATTATGTAGCCATGCAATACGGCAGAATATCCGATTGCATAGCATTTTCTAACGCCATTTGTACAAACGTTTGCACAACTTCGGTTTTGCGGAAGGCTTATGAGTATACGCAAACCGGCACGCTGCTTCTATCGTTTGCAAACTGACGTTTTTTATGAAAATGTGCTTCATCCACCGTCTTGAAAGGTTTTGATTCACAAAAAGGCAGGAACACATTATGGAGGGGGATCACCTAGCATGAAGAAGTGGTTTGTAATGTCATTAATCGTTGCCTTGTTTATCGTATCCGCTTGCGGCGGAACAAAGAATGAAGGAAAAACAGAAAACGCGGCTAATGCCACGAACGCTCCGGCAAACAATACGGCAGGGGGCACGAATGAAGGCGCAGGAGACGATGAAGAGATTCTGCCTGAGGAAGGCGCATCCTTGCTGGTATGGGAAAGTAAAGAGGAACGTCCATTCGTTGAAGCGATTTCAAAAGAATTCACCGAGAAATACGGCATTGAAGTGAAATTTGAAGAGGTTGGCGCGGCAGATCAAGTAACGAAGCTGACCACAGACGGCCCTGCAGGCCTTGGTGCCGACGTCGTAGTTTTCCCGCATGACAACCTCGGCAGAGCAGTAACGGCTGGCCTTGTGCTGCCAAATGATTTCTATGAAGAGCAGGCCAAATCGGTTAACTCTGAAATCGCTGTAAACGCTGTTTCCTATGGCGGTACGCTTTACGGCTACCCGCGTTCGATCGAAACCTACGCTTTGTTCTATAACAAGGCTCTTATTCCAGAAGCACCAAAAACATTTGATGAAATCGTTGCATTCGCAAAAACGTACAACGATGTGCCAAACAACAAGTTCGCTTTGATGTGGGAAGTAGGCAACTTCTACTTCAACTATCCATTCATCTCCACGGGTGGTTATGTGTATGGTGAAAATGGACAAAACAAAGACGATATCGGCCTGAACACTGACGGCGCGGTTAGCGGTTTGAAATATTATGGTTCCTTGAAAGACAGCATCCTGCCGCTTAACTCCGGCGACATTACGTACGACATCAAAAAAGGCATGTTCACAGCAGGAACATTGGCCATGGACATCAACGGCCCTTGGACCATTGCAGACTACAAAAGCGCTGGCATTGATTTTGGCGTAGCTCCGATTCCAAGCATTAACGGCCAATCGGCTTCTTCCTTCTCGGGAGTAAAAGCATGGTATGTCAACCAATTCTCGAAATACCCGAATGCGGCTCGCTTGTTCGCGAACTTTGCCTCCACGAAGGCCGCTCAATTGAAGGATTTCGAATTGACTGGCGCTATTCCGGCGAACACAGAAGCAACGAACGACCCGGCCGTTCAAGGAAATGACATCGTAAAAGGTTTCGTTGCGCAGTTCAACCAATCCACGCCTATGCCGTCAATTCCGGAAATGGGTAACGTATGGAGCCCGATCGCAGCAGCGTTCTCCGATGTATGGAACTCCGGCAAAGATGCAAAAGCAGCGCTTGATAACGCGGTTCAACAAATTAAAGATGCCAATAACGGCACTGCGGCAAAATAATAGACGACATCTGGTATCGCCCGCCGAACGCTATTCGGCGGGTGAACCAATGTCTTATAAACGCCGCAAAGAAATAGAACGGCGGTATAATCGCAATTTTAGATGATAGGAAGGGAGCTTGGCGGGATGAAGCGTCATCGCAGCACCGCGGCTATATTGTCGTTACTCGTAATGGGTCTTGGCCAATTGTATAACCGCCAGTTTATCAAGGGCTTGATCATGCTCGCCGTGGAAGCGGCAGCGCTTATGTATTTTGTTCCGAATCTGGGAAGAGCAATTTGGGGAATCGTTACGCTTGGCGAGAAGACGCAAGGTCTTGAGAAGATTGGGAAAATTAGTGTGCGCGTAGAGGGAGATCATTCGATTTTCCTATTGATTAGCGGTTTGATTACGTTGTTCTTATTTATTCTTTTTGTCATCATCTACATTATGAATATTCGCGATGCTTATCGGAACGGCAAGCAAAGAGATGAAGGGGCCCTGCCTGGAAGCTTCCGAATGACGCTCTCTTATGTGATGGATCGTAATTTCCCGCATTTGATGCTGACGCTTCCGGCACTTGGCGTATTGTTTCTAACCATCATGCCGATTATCTTTATGGTCATGCTTGCTTTCACCAACTATGCGTCGCCTGATCATATTCCGCCTGCAAAGCTGGTGGATTGGGTAGGATTTCAAACCTTTGCCAAGCTTCTTACTTTGAAAACATGGAGCCATACCTTTGTAGGCGTGTTTACATGGACGATTATCTGGGCGATTATCGCTACTGTAACGACCTATTTCGGCGGCTTGCTCGTTGCGCTGCTGATTGAGCAGAAGGGGATTCGCTTCAAGAAGCTTTGGCGCACATTGTTCATCATTCCGTATGCCATTCCGCAATTAATCTCCTTGCTCGTTATGCGTAATCTGTTCAACGGGCAATTTGGTCCAATCAATCAATACTTAGGTTATTTCGGCATGGGCAAGCTGCCATGGCTGACAGATCCCTTTTGGGCAAAAGTGACGGTCATTATCGTTAACATGTGGGTGGGCATTCCCGTGTCGATGGTCCTTATTCTCGGCGTATTGACGGCTATCCCGAAAGACTTGTATGAAGCAGCTGACGTGGATGGAGCGACAGGCATTCAGAAATTCCGCATCATCACGATTCCGTTCGTGCTGTTCTCCACCGCGCCGATTCTGATTACGCAATTTGCGGGCAACATCAACAACTTCAACGTTATTTTCCTGCTTACGAACGGGGATCCGGTCAAGGGCGATTATCAGTTCGCCGGCAGCACCGACCTGCTCGTTACGTGGCTGTATAAACTGACACTGAACAACAGTCAATTCAACATGGCCTCGGCCATCGGGATTATTATCTTTATCATTGTCGCTACATTCTCGATTTACAACTATCGCCGTACGCGGTCATTCAAAGAGGAGGATATGATCCAATGAAAATGGGACGCAAAACCGCAAATCTTGTCCGTTTGACGTTAAGCTATCTCCTGTTGATTGCGATTGCTATCTGTGCGATCTATCCTGCGCTTTGGGTGCTGCTGTCGTCGCTTCGTCCGGGCACGTCGCTGTTCAGCTCGAGCTTGATTCCAGAATCCTTTACGCTTGTGCATTACAAGGAACTGTTCACGAATCCCAGCTTCCGTTACGGAGTTTGGTACTTGAATACGCTCAAGATTGCAACGCTAACGATGATCTTCTCTACAATAATGGTTACGCTCAGCATGTATGCGTTATCGCGTTTCAGGTTTCGCGGTCGTAAGATGACGTTGACTATCATGCTTGTACTTGGCATGTTTCCCGGCTTCATGAGCATGATTGCGATCTTTATTTTCTTGCTTCAGCTTAATTTGCTTGATACGCATGCGGCACTAATTATCGTATATTCGGCTGGCGCAGTGCTGGGCGGGTTTGTTGTGAAAGGCTTCTACGATACGATTCCGCGCAGCCTGGATGAAGCGGCGCGGATAGATGGCGCATCTCATCTGCAGGTTTTTGTGAAGATCATGCTTCCGCTGTCGCGTCCGATGCTGACTTATGTGGCACTCACAACGTTCGCGGGCTCATGGGTTGACTTTATATTTGCGAGATTGGTGCTGCGCAGCAAGGATAACTGGACGCTAGCCGTCGGGATGTGGGATCTCGTCAATTCGTACCAGAACAGTAACTTTACGCTGTTTGCCGCAGGTGCGGTACTGATTGCGATTCCAATTACACTGTTGTTCGTCTTCTTACAGCGCTTCCTTGTGCAAGGCCTGATGTCTGGCGCATCGAAAGGGTAAGCAGATGAAGAGCAAACGATGGTTTCATGCAGGAGTTATATGGCTAGGCTTGCTTCTGCTTGTGTCACTCGTCGCATGTTCAGCGGAAAAGAATGAAAATCGTGTGCATACGGCGAATAATTTGGCTGGCTCTCCGCCCAATGCCCCTGAGAATAGTGCTGGCGGGGAGAAGGAAGCAGCCTCATACAAAGTAGATGAGCAGCCAGGCGCTGTATACTATGAAATTTTTGTTCGTTCCTTCTATGATTCAGATGGCGATGGCATCGGCGATTTGAACGGCGTGACGGCAAAACTGGATTATCTTAAGGAGCTCGGAATCAGCGGAATTTGGCTTATGCCGATTAATGCTTCGCCAAGCTATCATGGTTATGATACAACTGATTATTATGCCATTAATCCGGAGTACGGCACTTTAGGCGATCTAAAGCGCTTGCTGGAGGAAGCCCATAATCGTGGGATTAAAGTCATTATGGATCTTGTGGTAAACCATACGAGCAAGGAGCACCCTTGGTTTAAGGAGGCGCTTGCGGAGGAGGACAGTCCTTACCGCAGCTGGTACACGTTCGCGAAGGCAGAAGAGCAGATTAGAGCGGACGGAGCGGTAGGCGGCGATCCTTGGCATCGTTATGGCAGCCTCAAATACTTAGGTGTTTTCTGGGAAGGTATGCCGGATCTGAACTTTAATGAGCCGAAGGTACGCGAGGAAATGATCAAGATCGGACAGTACTGGCTGGAACAAGGGTTGGACGGATTTCGTTTGGATGCGGCCAAGCATATTTATGGCGATTTTGCTTCCACGGCGACTACGCCAGAAATCCAAGCGAAAAACAAAGCATGGTGGCAGGAATTTCGTGAGGGAATGACCCATATTAAGCCTGATGCATATCTCATTGGCGAGGTATGGGATTCGCTGACCGTTATTGCGCCTTATTTTGACCGAGCGCTGGACTCCGCGTTCCACTTTGACCTTGCCGGGCGCTTAATCAGCGCGGCAGGATCAGAGCAGGATGCAGACCTGGCCTTTTCCCTTGGGCGCGCCTACGGCGTCTACGAGAAATCATCGGGCGGAAATTTCGTGGATGCTCCATTTCTAAGCAATCATGACCAGAACCGGGTTATGACTGCGTTGAATGGCAATATCGATCATGCCAAGATGGCGGCTGCTATGCTGCTCACCCTTCCGGGCACACCGTACCTTTATTACGGTGAGGAGCTGGGCATGAAAGGGGCAAAGCCGGATGAGTATATTCGGGAACCGATGCTTTGGTACAGCTCAGCAGGCGGCAAGGGCCAAACGGTATGGGAGAAGGCACGCTACAATACGGGGGCTGATCAAGTTTCCGTGGAGGCTCAATTGCCAGATGAAGCATCGCTGCTGAACCATTACCGGAAGCTGATAGGTTGGCGCAACGAAGAACCTGCTTTACGTGATGGGGGAATAGCCGAATTCAAGCTGCAGCCTGCGAACTCCAAGCTGAGCGTCTATATTAGAGCGACTGCTAGCGAGCGTGTGCTGGTGATGCATAACTTATCAGGCAAGGAGCAAACGGCAGACTTGCAGCTGTCCACGTTATTTGGTGAATTTCAGCAACTTGCTTATATGACAAGCGATGACGCCAAGTGGGATGGAAGCCAAATCACGCTTCCTCCCTATAGCACGATAATCATGAAATAAGGATCAGATCTAAGAGGTAGAGGAAAACGCGCAGCCTGCGTGGATTTCCTCTACCTCTTTTTGCGCTGTATGAGGCGGGTAGGAAAGCTTAAAGGCATACATCCGAAGCTTTTGGACAAAATACATAATTATGTCATCACGCGGAGGGTAGACATGAGTTTATCAGGCAAGCTGTTATCGAAACACTTGGAAGAAAATGTGGATGAAATTAAGCAAAGACTGGGCAACAGCGAGGATTTAATCGTCAAAAGCATGACAGGCCTGCAAGGCTGGCACGGAATGCTTGTTTATATAGACGGCTTAACGGATTCTACGATTATTCATCATTCGATTCTAGATTTTCTAATGTCGGAGAATCAGGCAGCAGTGCAGGATTCGGCCATGTCTGGCAGCGATACCCTTCATTATATTAAGGAAACGGTGCTCGCTGCGGGTGAAGTTACCGTCATCAATCACTATGATAAGTTGTTTCTGAATCTGCTATCGGGTGTGGCTATTCTCTTGCTGGAGGATTGCGAGGAATGTTTAGCGATCGCCGCGGAGGGCTGGAAGGATCGAAATGTCAGCGAACCAACCTCACAGGGAGTCGTGAGGGGGCCGATGGAGGCATTCACTGAAAATATTCGGACCAATACCGCACTGATTCGCCGGAAAATCAAGGATCCGCAGCTTTGGCTAGTAGGAAGATGCATCGGAAGCGTGACACAAACGAACGTAGCGGTCATGTACTTGAATGAAATTGCGGAGAAAAGCCTGGTTGACGAGGTGTTCCGCAGGTTGGACAAAATTAATATCGACGGCATTTTGGAGAGCGGCTACATTGAGGAGTTTATTCAGGAAAGCTCGTACTCGCCCTTTCCAACGGTATATAACACGGAACGGCCGGATACGATTGCTGCAGGACTGCTGGAAGGAAAGGTCGCAATTCTGGTAGATGGAACTCCGTTTGCCCTTCTTGTCCCGGCTCTGTTCGTTCAATTTTTCCAATCGGCAGAAGACTACTATCAGAGAGCAGACGTAAGCACGCTGCTCCGATTGCTTCGTTATGTCAGTTTTCTGATTACGATGCTGGCACCGTCGGTCTATATTGCGATTACTACCTTTCATCAGGAGATGCTGCCAACGGGCTTGCTGATCAATCTAGCAGCGCAACGGGAAGGCGTGCCTTTTCCTGCTTTCGTAGAGGCTTTGTTAATGGAGGTCACCTTCGAAATTTTGCGCGAGGCAGGCGTGCGGATGCCAAAAACAGTAGGACAAGCCGTCTCGATTGTCGGTACGCTTGTTATTGGCCAAGCGGCCGTCGATGCAGGGATCGTATCGGCCGTTATGGTCATTATCGTGTCGATCACGGCGATCTCCAGCTTCGTCATCCCGGCCGTGAACATTTCTATTTCTGTCCGGATGATACGTTTCGGATTGATGGGGCTTGCCGCTTCCTTTGGCCTGTTCGGCATTTTGATGGGCGTTATCCTGCTTGTTCTCCACCTGAATACGCTGAAATCGTTTGGCGTGCCCTACATGCAGTCGCTCGCCCCATTCGTATGGGAAGACCAGAAGGATACGCTATTTCGTTTCTCATGGAAAAATATGAGGACGAGGCCGCTTGGGACGGGCTTGCGCAATCTAGTTCGTCAGAAAAAGGCGCCTGATCCGACTAAATAATTTGAAATGCCGCGAGGTGATGAACAATGGCCTTTCTGAGAAAAAGCTTGTACGTATGCCTTGCTCTTGGGCTCGCCTCGCTGCTGTTAACCGGCTGTTGGAACCGCCGGGAGCTCGATGATCTGGCGATTCAGCTAGGAACCTCGATAGACAAGATCGGCAATCAGTACCGGGTCGCCGTGCAGGTAGTTATTCCGGGGGAGGTTTCCGTTCGAACGAGCAGCAGCGGCATTTCGCCGGTCACGTTATACCATGCAACCGCACCTACCGTATTTGAAGCATTCCGTAAGCTGACTGAAACGAGCTCTAGGAAAATCTACTCTGCACATATTCGGGTGCTTGTGCTGGGGGAGTCGCTTGCCAAGGAAGGCATTGGCGAGGTACTCGATATGTTCTCGCGGAACCCGGAAGCGCGTACCGATTTTTATTTAATGGTAGCCCGCAATACTACGGCTATGCAGGTGCTGAAGACAATTACGTCACTGGAGAAAATCCCAGCAGAAAATTTGTTTTACGCATTGGATACATCAGCCAAAACATGGGCTCCGACTACAACGGTGTCGATTGAAAAGCTGATTGAACAGCTTGTCATGGAAGGACTAAGCCCGGTGCTTACTGGCGTGAAAGTCGTTGGCAATGCAGAGCGGGGGGAGGAACTGACCAATATTCAGGAGATTGATCCGGCGGCTCGAACCCGATTTGTTGGTTTAGCCGTGTTTCACAAGGATAAGCTGGTGGGCTGGTTAAATGAAGATCAAAGTAGAGGTTATAACTACATTATGAATAATGTGAAAAGCTCCGCCGGTCATTTGAAATGCCCAAAAGGTGGTTTAATTACGCTGGAGACAATTCGCAGCAATACGCATATAAAGGCTGACATCCAAGGAGGCAAGCCGGTTATTACGGTTAAGCTCAAAAATGTCAGCTCGGTCTCGGATGTAGAGTGCAGAATTGATCTGACTAAACCCGAAACGATTAAGAGACTGGAGAAAGAGGCAGAGGAAAGATTTGTTGAATTGATGAGCTCTGCTATTAAGCACGTAAAAGAGACGTACGGCTTTGATATATTCGGCTTCGGCCATCAGCTCTTTCAAGCGCATCCTCGGGCTTGGGAGCAGAGGAAGGACAAATGGGACGAGCAATTTGAGCAGCTTGAGGTTAAGTATGAGGTGGATGTGCAAATTCATAAGATCGGAACGACAAGAGATTCCTTTCTTAATTATATAAAGGAGTAGTGGTGATGTCCGCAATTTTGTTAATTGCTTTCCTAACAGTGACGGCTTTCGTATGGGAGTTAATCCCGCTGTTTAAGAAAGGCTTTATAAAGGACGCTATGCTGTACCTAGTCATATTAATGGTGGGTGTTTACCTCAGCTCATGTACAATTCTGTTGTTTGACTTGCCAAGTCCAATGGCATTGTTAAACATCATTTTCAAGCCGCTGCTGAAAGGATTTGCCCCGTAAGAGAAAGGAGAGGTTTTGCACGATGCAGGCCGAACAACGGGTTAGCGTAAGACAGATGAAGGTGCTTCTGATCTTTTTTATTGTCGGTGATTTAATGTGGTATCTGCCCTCGTATACGGCAAGCGCAGCGGATCAAGATGCGTGGATGGCTGCCTTGCTTGGGGTAGGGCTTGGCATCGGTGTGTCTTCTTTTATTTACTGGTTTGGTTCCCGATTTCCGGGGATGACGATTATAGGCATTCACCGCCATGTATTAGGCAAATTTGCTGGCGGGATTTTTTCCTTGCTGTTCCTTATTCATTTGTTGAGCAACGGAAGCGCTCAGATCAGGGTTATCGGTGATTTTATGACAACGCAGATGATGACGGAAACGCCGCTGCGCGTCGTGCTATTTCTATTCGCGGCGGTAATTCTCATTTCTGTACGAACGGGATTGACGGTTATTGCCCGGACGGGACAGGTGTTTTTTATGATGTTCATGCTTCTATTCACGATTCTGATCCTGCTGCTAATCCCGGAGTCGGAGCCAAGCAAAATATTGCCTATTGCCAGCCATAGTGCTGCGGACATTATTAGAGGTGGACTTTTTGTGGTGGCGTTTCCTTACTGCCAGATGACTGTGTTTCTCATGCTTTTTCCGTTATTGGAGGAAGAGCGCTTGTCCCTAAAGCAGTATATGGTTCCTGTGCTGATGGGGGGTGCGGTCATTATTATCGTTGTTACTTTATCAATTTTGGTCTTGGGCCCTTATATGACTCAGCATCAGCTTTATTCTACCTATACGATGGCCAAAAAAATTAGCATCGGCAATTTTCTCCAGCGGCTTGAGGCGATTCTGGTTATCAATTATTTGCTGTCGACCTATTTCAAATGTGTCATTACGATGTATGCGTTCTGCAGCGGTGTGGCGCAATTGTTTGGCCTCCGGGACTACAAGGTGCTAATACTGCCTTTGTTTCTACTCATATTTGGCTATTCCTATGTGATCTCGACCAATGTTGTTTTTTTCAATAGTCTGGGTCCGGCCTGGGCGTTGTGGGAGATGAGCAACGTCATTTTTCTGCTTGGATTTGTTTATGTCATTCATTTTCTCAAAGGCTTGATGAGTGGGAAACTGCTTAATTCGTAATAAAGCGGGTTTCAACAGAGTTATTCCTTTCGATACAGTGCAGGCGAGATTCCGATTTGTTTCTTGAATGCTTTCGAGAAGGAGAAGAGATCAGGGTAACCGACCGATTGGGCAATCTCCGCAAGCTTATAATCCGTTTGCTTCAAAAGCAGAATGGCTTCATTCATGCGCAGCTTCTGCACGTATTTCATAGGCGATAAGCCGTAGGTTTTGCTGAACTGTTTGGAGAAATGTGTGCGGTCAATCCCTACGTAATCCGCTACGCTTTCGATGGTGATGCCATCGGCATAATGAATTTCAAGGTAATCTTTTGCTTTCCTAAGCCAACTGCCTGTTTCGGAGAGATGTTTATCTCTAGTTTGGTTAACGGATAAAGCATCGAATATTTGATGGAATAGCGCAAGCCTCGCCAAATCGGTATGCTGCCGATCCTTGTCCATGACCAGATAAAAGAAGCTTTCCATGTGCGCAAAGGCTTCATCTGTCAGTCCTCCCTCAAGATGGGGATGGTAGGGTCCTAGTCCAATACGCTCCAGCAGTTGAAGCGCAAGCTTCCCGTCAAAGGCAAAAAACGCTTTGCGCAGCAGCTTGTCCCCGGTTGTGTAATACTCATGCGTGACTTGTGGAAATAGGCAAAATAGATCCTTTTTGCGAAGTGTATACGTATGGCCGCCTTGAATAAAGGTCCCCTCGCCCTCCAACACCATAATCAAATAATAGTAAGGCGTAATTCGCGGCCCGATGTGGTAATTCGCTTTGGCGATATTTGCGCCTAGCCTGATCGGCCAAGCAGCCCCGGATTTCTCGAAAGCTGACGGTGTAAAATAGTGGATTTCCAGCAGCTCGTGATAGTCCTCTTTCATATTTTCAAACAGATGGATCACCTCTTTTTTCCATTGAAAGATAGGAAAGATTCTAACCATTCAATTGATTCCTTTATCATAACACCACAAAATGATAAATTATTCAAGCTACGAATTGACATTGACGATAAAGGCGGATGCTTGCTATTATTCAAATAACAAATTAATCCGATAAAGTTTGTTGGTTATCTACCGGACAACTGGAGATATGGCGATGATCGCATCGTATGCGTTTGTTGTTGTATTTTTTCTAACATAGCAATCTTTACTTCACGACAACGAAGCGTAAAGGGGACAGCTGAGATGGGCAAACAGGCAAAAGTGGAATTTGGGTGGTTTATTCCGACAAACGGAGATGGCCGCTATATAGGCGTAAAGCCGGAGAGGGAACCGTCGCAGCAGTATTTTGTCGAGGTTGCGCAGGCAGCGGAGGAAGCGGGTTATGAATTCGCGCTCATTCCGGCAGGCGGAGATTGCTGGGATGGCTGGATCGTGGGCTCTTGGGTCGCTTCGGCAACGAAGAAGCTGAAGCCGCTGATTGCGATGAGGCCAGGTCTTATTTCACCGGTACTGGCTGCACGCATGGCGTCCACGCTGGACCAGATGTCAGGCGGACGCGCGCTTATCAACGTGGTGACTGGACATTATCCAGCGGATCTCAAAGCAACCGGGGACCCGCTGCACGGCAGCCATGATGAACGGTACGAGCGGACGAAAGAGTTTCTGGATGTTGTGAAGGGAGTATGGGAGCAACCGGAGGACGGGGGAGCGGGCTTTAACTTCGCGGGCAAGCATTATGAGGTCGAGGGCGGTGTGAGCAAGCCGGCGCCGGTTCAGCAGCCGCACCCTCCGCTTTACTTCGGAGGCAGCTCTGTCGCAGGTAAGCGCGTGGCTGCAGAGACGGCAGATGTTTATCTCATGTGGACGGAGCCGCTGGACTGGATTGAAGGGCAAATAGCCGAGATGAAGACGTATTTGGCTGAACTGAAACAGGAAAAAGGTGTGGAAAGAGAGCTGCGCTTCGGCATTCGAGCGCAGGTTGTCGTTCGGGAAACGGAGGAAGAGGCTTGGGCGGCCGCATGGAACATCCTTAGCAAGGCGGACCCTGAGCAGCTAAAGGCAAAGGAAAAGCTGCATACGAAGACGGATGCGACGAACCAGAAACGCCAGATGGATCTATTCAGCCAGTCGAAGGATCAGGATTATGTGATCGGTCCCAATCTTTGGTCGGGCTTATCCGCCATTCGAGGCGGTGGGGCTGTAACCTTTGTAGGGACGCCTGAGCAAGTATCCGACCGGTTCATTGAATTTATCGATGCGGGAATAAGCTCCTTTATATTGTCGGGTTATCCGCATCTGGAAGAAGCCAAAATATCGGGTGAGCTGCTGATGCCTCTCGTAAAGCAGAAGCTGGCCGCCAAAGGAATCACTATATAATCACTTGGGGGAATGGGAATGAAACGGATACGCAAACCGCAATTAGCGCTCCTCGCGCTGACGATGATCTTGAGCGTTGTTCTCTCGGCCTGCGGGTCAAGTAATTCAAGCACAAACACGAATGGGAGCAAGCCTGCTAATGAAGCGTCAGAAGGCAGCCCCGGCGGCAAGCCGGTGACGATCAGCTTCATTCATTGGCGCGGCGAGGATGCAGCGGTGCTGGATGGAATCATTAAGAAGTTTGAAGCGGAGAACAGCGGCATCAAGGTAGATACGCAAGTGTTCCCTTCCGACCAATATCAGTCTACGGCGCAGGCCAAGCTGCTTGACGGTTCCGTAGGGGATGTATTCGCATCGTTCCCGGGCGCTCAGTTCGAAGCGATTGCGAAAGCCGGGTTGTTCACGGATTTGAGCGATGCTCCTTTCCTTACGAATTTCACCCCATCCTTAATTGAATCCGGACAAAAGGATGGAAAGCAGCTGGCGGTTCCTTATCAGCTCGTATACAACATTCCCATTTATAATGTAAAGCTGTTTGAAAAATATGGGATCGAAGTGCCGAAGGACTGGGACGGCTTCCTTGCAGCGGCAGAGAAGCTCAAGCAGGAAGGCATTGTGCCGATCGCATTCCCGGGCGCGGATATCGGGCCAGGCCAATTTATGAACCCGATGGTCATGAACAATGCCCCGGATGAAGACATCTTTGTGAAGCTCGAAGCGGGCGAAGCCAAGCTTACCGATGAATGGTGGGTTAAGACGCTTTCGCAGTTCAAGGAGCTGAATGACAAGGGCTATTTCCAGAAGGATGCGCTTGGTACGAAGGGCGATGCGGCAGGCGCTTTGTTCGTGCAGGAGAAAGCGGCAATCCTGGCTACGGGCTCATATCAGCTGGTAGGCAATAAGAAAAACAATCCGGAGCTGCAGCAAGGGCTGCTTGCACCGATTACGGTACCCGCAGATCAGGCGGTATTCGAAGGCATTCATACGACGACCTTCATGCTTGCCGTGAACAGTAAATCGAAGCATCCGGAGGAAGCGAAGAAATTTATCGTGTTTCTAAGCCGTCCAGATATCGCCGCGGAATATGCTAATGGAACGGGGCAGAACGTAACGGTAAAAGACGTGGAGTATACCAGTGAAGAGCTTAAGGCGGTTGCGGAATGGACATCGAAGAAAACGCGTTTCCAACCACGCTTCACCATCAAAAATGCTGAGGTTCAAAAAGCGGTAACAAGCTCGATTCAAGCTGTGTTAGGCGGAACGGAGCCGGCTAAGGCTGCGGCAGACGCGCAGGCGATCGTGGACCAGCAGATAGGAAAATAACCAGATGAAAAAGTATGCGAAGCTTTTACCGTTTTTTGTGCCGGGAATCGCGCTGTACCTTGCGTTGTTCATCTATCCGACGGTAACGGGTTTTTACTACTCCTTAACGGATTGGGACGGCTTATCGCCGTCCTATCAGTTTGTCGGAATAGATAATTATACGAATGTGGCGAAGGATATTATCTTTCGGAAATCGATTGTAAACAATGTTAAATTCATGGTCGCTGTCGTCATTGTGCAGACGGTCGTCTCCCTGCTGCTTGCGCTGCAGCTGTCGAAGCAGAAGAAGGTGAACGTGGCGCTTCGCTCGCTTTATTTTGTCCCTACGATCTTGTCATCGGTGTCGGTCGGGTTTATTTGGACGTTCGTTTATGACCCGTCACTCGGATTGCTGAACGGCCTCCTTGAGGCGGTCGGCCTCTCTTCCTGGACACAGAACTGGCTCGGCGATACGGGGATCGCTATCTTCTCCATAGCAGCGGTTCAAGCTTGGGCCCACATCGGCCAGATGATCATTCTGTTTGTTGCCGGCCTGCAAGCGATACCGGAGGAACTGGTGGAATCCGCCAAGCTCGACGGAGCTACGAGGCTGCAGCTGTTCTTCCGCGTCATTTGGCCGCTGCTGGCGCCTGCTGCGGCGATCGTTGTGTCCTATACGACCATTCAATCGTTTAAAGCGTTTGACCTCGTGTTCACGATGACGGGAGGGGGACCGGCGTATTCGACCGAAATTTTATCCACCTATATTTATAATTCAGCATTCATGAACTATACGTTTGGCAAAGCCTCAACGGCCTCCGTGTACTTCCTCTTGCTGATCTCGTTTATAACGTTTTTGCAGTTCCGCGCGCTGCGGACGGATCGCGTATCCTACTAGTATGCAGGCAGGTGAAATCGCATGGTTTTAAAATGGTTAGGCAGATTGCTGCTGCTGTCATTCGCGGCTGTCATTCTTGCCCCGCTGCTTATCGTATTGTTTACCTCATTAAAGACAACGCCGCAATTTTATGCCAATCCGCTTGGGTTACCGGAATCGTTGTCCTTTCACAACTATCAGTCCTTGTTCGACGGACAGCCGATGTGGGGGTATTTTCGCAACAGCATCGTGGTCACCTTGGCTACCGTTGGTCTTGAGCTGCTGCTGGCCGGCTTCATTTCTTACGGCATTATGCGCTCAGGCAAACGGGTAGGGGCGGCTGTATTTGGGTTGTTTGCGGTCGGTTTGATGGTGCCGTCTCAGGTGAACATGATTCCCATTTATACTTTTGTGCATAAGCTGGGCTGGAGCAATTCGCTAACGGGATTGATTATTGTGTCGGCGTCCGTGCTGCTGCCGCTTTCGGTGTTCATGCTCTCCGGATTTATGAAGACGCTGCCGAAGGAGATTTTGGAGGCTGGCGAAATCGACGGCGCAGGCGAGTGGACCTTGCTGGCTCGCATTGCCTTTCCGCTCAGCGCTCCTTACCTTGCGGCTACAGCTGCTTTCCTGTTCGTCATTGTCTGGAATGATCTCTTATTCCCGATGCTGCTTCTGAATGGCAAAGACAAGCTGACGCTTCCGCTTGCTATGCTGCAATTCCGCGGCGAGTACATTACGGATTACCCGGTGCTCCTTGCAGGCGTTGTGGTAACTGCCCTGCCGATGATCGCCCTGTTTATTTTCCTACAGCGTTACTTTATATCCGGCGCACTGGCAGGATCGTTGAAAGGCTAGTTTTGGGCGGGCAGGATTATTTTCTGAAATGGTCCTGAAACTGGCTGGGGGTGCAGTTGGCGTATTTTTTGAAGATGCTGATAAAGTATTTATAATCCTTAAAGCCGACCTCGGTTGCGATGTTGTATACTTTGCCCGTGCCCGCTTGAAGCTGCTCCATGGCCTTCTGAACGCGGTAGCGATTCAAAAAATCGTTGAACGTATAGGAAGTCTCCGCTTTGAATTTTTGATTCAAGTAGGTGGAGCTGATGCCTATTTGGGTAACGAGATCCTGGATGCTAATCTTCTCGGCATAATGCTGCTGGATATAGGCGATCATTTGCGAGACGTATTTGGAGGTTTGATTTGTGTTCTCCAGGATGCTGGCGCTGATCGTCTCATCAATCTGATGAGGCTGCTTCTTAAGCAGCTCATATTTCCGCTTAAGCTCGATCTGGTTTTTGGCACGATCAAGCGCAGCAAGGAGCTGGTCCTGCTCAAGCGGCTTCAGCAAATATTCGCTTACCCCCAGATGAATTGCTTTTTTGGCCAAATGAAACTCGTCATAGCCTGAAATGATAATGTAGCTGCATATCGCCTCATCGAGGCTTTTCTCAATCATCGTAATGCCGTCCATCAAAGGCATATTCACATCGGCAATGACAATATCGGGCTGTAATTGCTTGATCTTGGCGAGCCCTTCTTCTCCGTTGCAAGCCTCATCGATAATGACGCAATCGGCCGCTAACCAATCGAAGGTATAGCGGAGCCCCTTGCGAATCATTTCCTCATCTTCCACCAGCAGAACTTTAAACATGCACATCACCCTTCTCGTAAGGCAGTCTGATTGTTACACATGTTCCTTCTCCTAAACGGCTCAGAAGCTGAATGCCATAACCTGGGCCATAGAGCAGCAGAAGCCTCCGGTGCACATTGCTCAGGCCAATATGCTTTGTCGGAATATCGGGATCATTCAGCAGCTGCCGGATTTGCTCCAGCCGCTCTTCGCTCATGCCGCTTCCGTCGTCTTCTACTTCAAGAATCAAGTCCGTTTCGTCCAAATAACCGCGAATGGATATCAATAAAGACTCTTGATGAAGATAACCATACCGAATGGAATTTTCGATAATCGCCTGTAGGAGAAGCTTGGGAACTAACGCATGCCTGCTCTGTTCGGAGAGCTGCATGTCATAGCTCAGCCGCTCGTTAAAGCGGATTTGCTGCAGGCGCAGGTAATCCGTCGTATGATTCAGATCGTCGCTTAGCAGAACGGTTTGGCCATCGTTGCTGATACTGTAGCGGAGCAGCCGGGACAATATCATGACGATGTCCTGCGCTTGCTTGCTGTCCACCACAATTGCATATCGAAGCGTTTCCAATACATTGAATATAAAATGTGGATGGAACTGCGATTGCAGATGCTTGACCTCGATTAGCCGTCTGAGGTTTGAAAGCTCCTCATTCTTATGGAGCAGCTCATTTAAGCGAGTAAGCATAATGTTGTATTGATCTGCCAAGGTTTCGAATTCATCTCCGGTATGGATGTCGACATAAGAGAGCGTGTTTCCTTGCTGCAGCTGATTGACGGCAAACAGCAGCTTATCGATGGATTGCGTATTTCTGGTCGACATTTTATTAGCCAGAAATTGAATGAGAAACCAGAGCAGCAGGCTGGTCACGACGATGAATACGATCAAGGATACATAAACATACCGCTGAAGCTGACTGGAATTAAGCGTGAATACATTTATTTCGGTTAATGGAATGCTGGCTTGGCTCATATAGTACGAGCCGCCATTAAGCTGGACATTGCCTTTGGAATTAAAAATGGGAGCGAATTTATTCATGAGGCCCTTCGTTATATTGTTGGTCGTCGCAATAATGGTGTGATGGCGGTCGGTAATGACTGAGATCTCGTTGTTTTGCACAAAGATGAGCTTCTGAAAATCCTCCTCATACAGCTGATACAAAATATATCCGATGACCTGGTTGTCCTTAATGATAGCTTTCCCAAAGGTATAGACGGTGTATCGATCGTGAGAATAACGGATTTTGTTCGCCTCGACAAGTGTGGACTCCGGCGCTTTGGCGATACGCGGGACAATCGTTCTGTAGATCGTCTCCTGAATATCCGAATCAGAAGGGGCGGTCGACGCCAAATAAATGCCTTTCGTATCGATGATATAGAACACGCTTTTCACCGTTTGATGGGTGTTGAACTCGTAAAATTCCTCATATACATTTTGGCTCTCCAGTCTCGTCGCGGCGAAATCGGATACGAGCGGCAAAGCGGCCATACGATTAATTTCATCATAGTAGTTAAAATAGACGCCGGAGAGGGATGCGCTGATTACCTTGTTCGCTTCCTGTGATTTGTTGGCTACAATGATCTTGGCATTGAACCCGGTAAACAGGAGGAAGAAGACAAATAAAACGATGATCGGCATGAAGGTGTACCGAAGGAATAGCAGACGGATGGATTCTTTGAAGTTGCTTGAGTTTTCGGCCATTTCGCACCCCGCATCATGGTTTTGTCTAGACTACTATCCTGCCTTATTTTCGGCGCCAATACAATAAGAACAAGCCAGAGCTTGCGCGAAGCAAGCTCTAGCTTTGAATGATGGGTTACATCGTAATTTCTTTTTTGCCTGACAGCTTGAAGAACAGCAGGAGCGATAGGACGGTAATGATGGTGAGAATGGTGGAGAGTGCGGCGGCTACGCCATAATTGCCGCGGATAACCTCCGTATAAATCGCGACGGTCATCGTCTTGGTATTGCCGGTGTACAAAATAATCGACGTGCTGAGCTCGGTTATAATGCTGATCCAGCTGAGAATGGCACCGGCCACGACGCCGGTAATCATCATCGGAAGCGTGATTTTGAAGAAGGTGCGCATGCTTGAGGCTCCCAGACTGATGGAGGCCTCCTCTATGCTGTCGTTAACCTGGTGGAGCACTGCGGCGCTGGAGCGAATCGTGTAAGGCAGCCGCCGGATAACGAACGCTGCAATGATGATAAAGATTGTTCCGCTAAGCACCAACGGCTTCTGGTTAAAGGTGACCAGCAGGGCGATACCCAGAATGGAGCCTGGCACGATATAAGGGAACATGGTGAAAACATCGAGCACATTCGCTATGGCGCCTTTTCGTTTAACCGTAATATACGCAATTAGAACGGCCACAAATACGATGATCACAATCGATATAGCTGCAAGCACAAAAGTGTTGTAAATTGAATCGCCGATTTTGGAGAAGGCCGAGCGGTAGCTGTCAAAGGAGTAGCCTGGCACGAAGATGCGTCCCGATGTTTTTAGGAAGGACGTATACATCACGTACAGCTGCGGCATCAAGGCGATTGCCGTATACACATAAACGCAAGCATGTGCTACGAAGTTCCACAGTCCTTTTGCTTTCTTAGGCTCGATGGGATTAAGCGCGCTCATCGTAAAGGATTTGCGGTTGGAAATATACTTTTGCAGCAGGAAGACGGAAGTCGCGAAGAGGACGACGAGCACGCTGATCGCGGCAGCAAAGCCGTCATCACCGCCAACCTCGCTTATAAATTCCGTAAAGATAAGTACGGGAATCGTCTTGTAGCCTTCGCCGATCAGCATCGGCGTACCGAAGTCAGCGAGCGCGCGCATGAATACGAGCAGGGCGCCAGCCAAGATGGTTGGGGTTACAAGCGGGACCAGCACCTTCCACATTTTGCGAAGCCCAGTATAATTCATGCTCTCGGCAGCTTCTATTAAAGAATGGTCTACATTTTTTAATGCTCCGGATACATACATGAACACAAGAGGAGAGAGCTGCAAGGTCAGGACGAGCAGAATCCCGGTGAATCCATAAATATCGGGCATGGCAATGCCGAACACTTTGCTTACGAAGTTAGTAATGACGCCGTTTCTGCCAAGCAGCAAGATCCAGGAGTAAGCGCCGATGAATGGCGCGGACATGGAAGAAATCAGGATCAGAATCTGGATCCACTTGCCGCCTTTGATTTTTACGGTAGACATGATATAAGCGAGCGGACCGGCAATCAGAACAGACAACACGGTAACGCCGACCGTTACTTTAATGCTGTTAACCAATGCGTTCAAATAATATTTTTTGCTAAAAAACTTCTCGAAGTAAGCAAGTGAAAAGTCGCCGGTAGTGCCGTCCACGAAGCTCTTGATGAGCAGCGTGAACAAGGGATAAGCGAGAAACAGAAGATAAGAAGCGAAAATCAGCAGCGTGATGACCATCCAGACATCGAACTTTTTGCGAGAAGTCATGAACGCACGCTCCCCGTATAATTGACCTCCCCTTGCTCGTCATAAACATTCACCTTTGCCATATTGGCTTTAAGCCAGACCGTCGTGCCCGGCTGCAAAATCTGGTCGGCCGTGGACTCTTGGGTAATTTCTAACCGCGGGCCGGTCTCCAGATCGACATAATAATGCGTATTCAGGCCGAGGAACACACTGCTCACGATCTTTGCCCGCAACCCTTGCTGCTCTTCAGCGATATAAAATTCTTCGGGGCGGACAGAAATTTTCACCGGCGCTTTGCCATGGATGCCCATCGCATGCTCATTCATGCCTTGGATGCTCTCTTGATAGCCGGCGCCAAATGATACGCTGTATTTGCCGCTAGCATACGTCAAGATTCCATCGATTATATTCGTGCGACCGATGAAGGTGGCTACAAATATGTTGGCGGGGCGCTGGTAAATTTCCTGCGGCGTTCCGACATGCTGGATAACCCCTGATTTCATGACGGCGATTCTGTCGGAGACGGCCATCGCTTCCTCTTGATCATGAGTAACATAGACGGTTGTAATTCCAACCTCTCTCTGGATGTCTTTAATCGCATTGCGCATTTCAACCCGGAGCTTGGCGTCCAAATTGGATAACGGCTCATCCATCAGAAGCACATCCGGCCGAATGACGATGGCTCTTGCGAGTGCTACGCGCTGCTGCTGGCCGCCGGAGAGGTTTTTGGGCATTCTGTCTTTATATTCCTCAATTTGAACGACTTTTAGTATATCTTCTACTTTGCGATGAATGTCATCCTTGTTGTTCTTGCGATTTTGCAAGCCGAAGGCGACATTGCCTTTGACCGTCAAATGGGGGAAGATCGCATAGTTTTGAAAGACCATGCCAATGTTTCTTTTGCCCGGCGCCACTTGATTGATAACGCGTTCATTAAATTGAATTGTTCCGTCCTCGATGCTGTTAAAGCCGGCAATCATTCGGAGCAGCGTTGTTTTGCCGCAGCCCGATGGGCCAAGCAGGGTGAAAAACTCACCCTGCTTGATGTCTAAGGACAGCTCGGGAATGACCTTGGTCGACCCGTATTTTTTGACAACATCCCGGAAAGATATCGTTACACTCATTCTCGTCACCTCATCTTGGTTGAATTAATTTTGCAGGCTGGTAAACAAATCGGTGTAACGCTCGATAATTTCCGATTTATGCTCACGTACATAATCATCGTCTTCCTCTACGACTTGGATCTCGTTCATAGGCTTCATATGGCTGCCTAGCTTCGCATCCTTGAGGAGCGGACGGTTCGTTAGCTCCAAGCCGAAGGCATCTTGTGCATCTTGAGAAATAATAAAATCGATAAATTTCTTCGCGTTGTCTTCGTTTTTAGAGCCTTTTACGATACCCGCCACAGCATCCAAGAACACGGCGCCTTCGCTAGGGTAGACGATTTTGACAGGAGCGCCGCTTTTGATATAGCTAGCAGCCGGATCTTCATAAGTGAGGGCGACAACATATTCGCCGTCGGCTACGCTTTTGTGTGCCGCGCTTGATCCGCTTGCGATTTTTCCGTCCAAATTTTTGATTAGCTCTCCGACATAGGACCAGCCCTGCTCCGAGGTATAATCGCCGCCTTTGGCTTTCAGCATATTCGTTAACTGGGCAAAAGCGGAGCTTGAGCTTGCCGGGTCTGCCGTAGCAATTTTGCCTTTCAGCTGCGGATTAAGCAAATCCTGATAGCTTTCAATTTTGATGTCGCCTGCCAGATTCGTATTGACTAGCAGCACGCTTGCGTCTGAGATATAAGAGGTCATGAAGCCTGCTTCATTGTGATGGCCATCGAGCAGGTTCTTGTCATTGGGGGAAACATAGGGCTCGAACAGCTCTTCGTTGCTCATGAATAGGGCATGTGAGCCGCCGAACATAACATCGGCGTAGGGTTTCTCTTTTTCGGATTGCAGCCGTTTCAACAATTCGCCAGTGCCTGCCGATACGAGCTCGACGGTAATTCCGGTTTGCTTCTCAAACATAGGAATCAATGTATTGATGATGTCTTCGCTGTTTGGCGTATAGACGACCAGCTTCGTGCTCGCCTTGTTACCGCCTTCATCTTTGCTTGCGCTTCCGCATGCTGCTAACAATCCTACAATCAACACTAGAGATGTTATTAAACCTAACGTTTTCTTCAATAGTTTCGCCCCCTAAGTGGAATATACGTTAATATTATCAGGTTTAAAAATGATGAAAATCCTATAATTCATAAATAACGTCTAAAATACACAACAATAAGTTGGTTATATCATGGAAATTACGTTTAAAGTAAGAAAATATAACGTTAAGTTAATTGAATTCACGTATCGTCTTCATTTTTTGGTAGGCAATTATCCCAATCGTGAACATAGCGATGCCGCTTAAAGTAATGATGAGTGCGGGGCCGTATAAATCAGATAGAGTAGAGAAGATCGCAAGGCCAATCGGTGGCGTGACGCTGGTCAACGCACCTAACAGCCCGAATACTCTTCCTTGCAAAGCTGGCTCAATAGCCACACGAAGGGCAATGAAAATAATCGTTGTGCTGAAGGAGAAAAGGAATCCGACCAGCAGGATGAGCGGCAATGCAATTGTGGCCGAAGGCATCTGGGCAATGGCGACGAAGGCGGGACCCATGAGCAGTACGCTGCCCAGAATCCATTTGCCACGGTGCTTTAAGCGTTGATCGAGCCGCATGATGAGAATAGAACCTACGACGTAGCCCATCGGAATACAGGCCTCCATGAGACCGAAGATAAAGGGCTTCGCTTGCCATACCTGAACGACCATGACCTGAATGAGCATGAAGGTGGACAGGAAGAAGAACATGACGAGCGGCAGCAAAAGGACGGCAGCTTTGGCGAAGGGATTGTTCCAGACATAGCGGAAACCGTCGGTTAGATCATGTTTAAAGCTTGCTTGCGGCTTGCTCGTATCCTTTGCTGCTGCATAAGGGAATATACCTGCGAATAGGAGCAATAGAGCGGATACCAGAAAGGCGGCAGCATCGATGGCGATTGCAAATGCTCCGCCGAGGAAAGCTACGGCGATACCGCCGAGCGCAAAGCCCATAATACGGGTCATATTGTCTGAGATGCTGATGGCGCCTACCGCTTGGGTGAGCTGCTCCTTGCCGACGATTTCGATCAGCGAGGCTTGAAAGGCGGGTCCGCGAAATACGCCGACAAAAGCGACAAGCCCGGATAGGAGAACGATATACAGAAATGGAATATCAGGCAAATAAATAAGGACAGCCATAGCACCAACGAGGACAAAACGGACGATATCGGTTACCCACATCAGCTTGCGGCGGTCGACTCGATCAGCAATCGTACCCGCGAATGAGCCAAATACCATATTAATAATCAACTGCGTTATGAGCACGGTCGACATGAGCTTGGCGCTGCCGGTCGTTTGCAGCACCCATAGATTGATGGCGATGCTGTGAAAGGTGTTGCCAAGCAAGGAGAGGCTGTAGCTGGAAAAGACGGCGAGAAAAGCGCGGTTGCGCCAAATGGATGTGCTCTTTGACGGTTGCTGCGCGAGAGCTGCTTGCTCTTCATTTGTTTTGTTGGCTAATTCAAGCATGTTGGATTCCTCCTGATTTTGGTTTGCGATAAGGTATAAGGAATAAGGAATAAGGAATAAGGAATAAGGAATAAGGAATAAGGGTGGACATAAGGGATCTACAATGTTTTCGAAGAAGCATAACTTAAACGTTTAAGTAACCGTAGAGAATGGCAGAGATAACTCTGCTCATGCTTAAAATGACTTGAGTATTTGAAGAAGGCGGTAGGTTGAATTGCTGTTACGGCATTACGATTGAGCAGGTTTGACATGAAGGTATTTGTTTTCGGGTCCTTGCATCGGATTCGCAAGCAGCTGCAGCATGAGCTTCAAAGCTACTTCCGCTTTGCCTGTTTGAAAGGCTACTCGTGCTGAGGAGGGAGGGAGGATCTCAGGGCAGTCAGCTGTACAAATCACAGTGAACTTAGCGGGATCTGTAAATTTAGCAGCGGCAAGCGCAGCAAACTCATTCAGGATAATGCCAGGTCGATGATCATTTTGACTAAGGAAAGCTTGGAGCTGCGATTCATTGGTTAAGATGTGAATGGAACGTTGATCGATCCCTGAGCTGTTGCAAATATGGTCTACAAGCTCGGAGTTATTAAAGCTGTCGACAATGAGGTAGCCGTGCTGCCGTTCTGTCGTGGTTAAGGCGTGCGAAAATGCGGCGGAATAATCATAATTAACCTTATAAAATAAAGGATCATCGATAATGCTGTCGATCACGATTAGCGGAACGCCTGAAGAAAAGTAGCTGGAGATTAGATGGAAATATTCCGTTTTGACATCTACGACAAAGACGCCATCCAATTTGCGCTCGGATATGATGTCCAGCTTTGGATCGGAAGCATCGAGGCTAAACAGCACAACATGGTAGCCCTTCGTTGACAACAGCTTCTCCAGCCGGCTTACAAATTGGGAATAACGGAGCTGCTGCCAGATGCTGTCATCCTCGTTTTTGTTGATAAGGATGCCAATCAAGCCGGATTTTTGTTTGACTAGTGAGCGGGCTGCCAGGTTGGGCACGTAATTCAATTGTTTGGCGGCCTCAAACACTCGGCATTTGGTCTCTTCCGGGATCGTTTGATTGGTCACGTTATTGAGCACGTAGCTCACTGTAGCGACCGAAACCTCAGCGGCTTTCGCGATGTCCTTAAGCGTTGCTTTTTTGATGGGAACTCAGCTCCTTTGCCGTATGCATGGATTCGTTTAATCATCGCTTAATCGTTTAAGTTATTATGGCATGGATATTTACATATTGTCTAGTGGTTTCTCGCCTGGATTCTATAACGATTCTATTGTGAGGAGCTGCTGTGTGCATGCGTACATGCTGGCATTAAGAAAAGGCAGTCCAAGTTGGACTGCCTTGCGGCAAATACCAGTTATGCGGTCGTTTGCTCCAAAATAATAAAGCCGTAGGCAGGGAGGGTGAGCTGAAGCAAACCGTCCGAATGGCTGGAGATCAGGGTTCCTTCCGAGTGTTCACCAGCGCTCGAAAGCAATACGCGCCATGAAGCTTTATGGCTGATTTCTGTCTGTACAGCCGATGCAGCCTGAGAACCGTCTAACGCGGCTTCAGCGTTCAAATCTTCGGTCGATTCTTCGCTAAGCGTGCTGACGGGTGCTTTTAACGCCTCATCCGTCGCTAGGGTTGCTTCTTGCTTGCTCGCGAAGCCGGTGAACTCGACGACATATGGCGTTAAGCCGTTCTCGGACGATGCCGCTTCAATGGCAAAGCGAAGGTCTGCTGCTTCGGCGCGCGCGTTCATGGCAACAAGGATACGCTGCTTGCCCTCGCGTCTTTCATAGGCCAGCGTTCCTCCTGCTTGTCCAATATGAACAAAGCGAATATCCGTGCTGCGGAGCGCGGAGTAACGGTGGCGGAGATGAATGGCCGCCTGATAAAATCTCAGCAGCTCGGCATTTTGCTCAGCAGGGTCCCAGACCATGCATTTGCGACAGCCGGGATCACCGGAGCCGTTCATGCCTACCTCATCCCCGTAATAAATACATGGCGTGCCCGGATAGGTTAGTTGGAATAAGGAAGATAGCTTCATCGCTCCAATGTTATCGTCACAAATCGTAAGCAATCGCGGTGTATCATGGCTATCGAGCAGGTTGAATGCCGTCTCCGTCACCTGCTGCGGGTAAGCGGCAAGCTGGGCGCCGATCGCATCTGTGAATGCAGCAGCATCAATGGTTTGATAGGCAAAAAAATCGAGAACAGCGTTCGTAAGCGGATAATTCATGACCGCATCGAATTGATCGCCTTGCAGCCACATCATCGAATCATGCCAAATCTCGCCCAAAATATAAGCCTCAGAATTAACGGCTTTAACGGTCTGACGGAATTCGCGCCAAAACTGGTGATCCACCTCATTGGCAACATCAAGTCGCCAGCCGTCGATGCCAATTTCCTCGATCCAGTAACGAGCAACGTCGAATAGATACTTCTTCACCTCGGGATGCTCGGTATTCAGCTTGGGCATTAGCGGCTCGAAGGCGAACGTTTCGTATGAAGGAATGCCATTCACGACCTGCAGCGGCCATTCGCGCACGTGGAACCAATCCGCATATTTCGATTGCTGGCCATGCAGCTGCGCATCGACAAATGGCGGGAAGGTTTTGCCAGAGTGATTGAATACCGCATCGAGCAGGACGCGGATACCGCGTGCGTGGCAAGCATCGACGAGTTCCTTGAGCTTCTCGTTGGTGCCAAAATGCGGATCGACCTTCATATAATCCTGCGTATCGTATTTGTGATTCGTTGTCGCTTCAAATAGCGGCGTAAAATAAACCGCATTAATGCCGAGCTCGGCGATATGATCCAAATGGTCCAGAACACCTTGCAGGTCTCCGCCAAAAAAGTTTTGTGGAGTCGGCTCGCCGCCCCATGGCAGCACATTCGCAGGATCAAGCGAAGGATCGCCATTAGCGAATCGCTCCGGAAAAATTTGATAGAAGACAGCATCCTTTACCCATGCCGGCGGTTCAAACACATCAACAGGATTTATATATGGGAAATCAAAAAATGTATTCGAATTATCCGGCAGCTCCGCCTCAAAGCCTTTGTCCGTCAAAATAACCGTTTCCGAGCCGCTAATTAAGCGAAACGCATAACGCAGCCTGCGAAAAGGAGGGACCACAGCAGTTTCCCAATAATCAAAGCGTGCGTCAGATGACATGATCCGCATCGGAACGGTCGTTAGGGTTTGCTCCCAGGCATATTTATCACCGACAACCGCTTCCACAAGCGTGGCATCGTTTTTTTTGGTACGTACGCGGAGGTGCAGCGTGTTGCCGTCATAGGCGTAAGCCCAGTTTTGTTTTGGCCGGTGATAGACTGCTTCTAATAACATCATGATCTCTCCTTCAAAGTAGGGGATAATAAAATAGAGGATGAAAACGCGAAAAAAGGTACAACCTCTGCTTATAAAAGCCGAGGTTGTACCTTTTTCCATAACACGTTCAGGCGCCGCTCACGCGAAGCATCATGCGAACATATGGTTGCGGTAGCATTGCCTTTCTATTGTAACTCTCAACACATTTATTATACATAAATTGCACGTATTGTACTAGACCGTTATTGAAAAAAAAGTTTACGCAAGCACCGATTCATGAGCTTGGGATTCCAAGTAGCGCTCGCAATCCAGAGCGGCCATGCAGCCGCTTCCCGCAGCCGTAATTGCTTGGCGGTAATTGCGGTCCTGCACATCGCCACAGGCGTAAACGCCAGGGATGTTTGTCTCCGAAGTACCAGGCTTCACGATAATGTAGCCTTGATCGTCCGTATCGATTTGCCCGCCAAGGAAGGCGGTATTTGGCGTGTGCCCGATGGTAATAAACAGGCCGTCTGATTCAAGCAGCTCTTCCTCGCCCGTTTCATTGTTGCGGACTTTAAGGCCCTGCAAGCCCATGCCTGTAGCAGCAACCTCAAGCGGTGTGCGATTTAAGCTCCAAACGATTTTTTCGTTGGCGCGTGCGCGGTCCTGCATGATTTTTGATGCGCGCAGGTCTTCCCGGCGATGCACGAGTCTAACCTCGGAAGCAAAGCGTGTAAGAAATACCGCTTCCTCCATTGCGGAGTCGCCGCCACCGACGACGATGATTTTTTTGCCGCGGAAGAAGAAGCCGTCACAGGTTGCGCAAGTGCTCACGCCGCGGCCAATGTTTTCTTGCTCGCCCGGTATGCCGAGGTACTTGGCCGAAGCGCCTGTGGAAATGATAATCGACTCGGCTTGCAGCTCGCCGATGCCTTCGACGTCAAGCGTGTAAGGACGTTTGCTGAAGTCGACGCTTTTCACGGAGCCGGTTTTGAATTTTGCGCCAAAACGCTGGGCTTGCTTCCGCATATTGGACATCAGCTCGCTGCCGAGAATGCCGTCCGGGAAGCCTGGGAAGTTTTCAACCTCTGTCGTTGTCGTCAACTGGCCGCCTGGCTGCCAGCCCTCAATCACAAGTGGCTCCATGTTCGCACGTGCAAGATAGATCGCTGAGGTAAGTCCGGCAGGGCCGGTACCGATAATAATCGTTTTGTATATCATCTATGTTCTCCTCCATTCGCAAATTCACTGAGATAATAAATACTACTTTAAAATTATTACAATCTAGCTGTAAAGTCAATATCGTTCATGTAACGTTCATGTTGGTGATGTATGCTGATTAAATCGACTACATAAGCCAAACTGGAGGAAGCAGATTATGCCAAAAATCGTCGTTGCCGATGATGATCCAAACATTCGTGAGCTGGTCAGTCTTTTCTTGAAAAGAGAGGGCTACCAGGTCGTTGAAGCCATAGATGGAGTAGATGCGTTAAGCAAGCTGGAGGCGGTGCGCGCCGATCTGGCGATTATTGATGTGATGATGCCGCGGATGGATGGCTGGGCGCTGTGCTCTGCTATGCGGGCAAGCTATGATATTCCACTGCTCATGCTGACAGCCAAAGGAGAGACTACGCAGAAGTTGAAGGGCTTTGAGCTTGGCGCGGATGATTATATGGTTAAGCCGTTCGATCCGCCGGAGCTGGTAGCGAGGGTGAAGGCGCTGCTCAAAAGATACCGGATTACGGCGTCACAAACCGTAGAGTTCGGCGCAGTCCTCATGAACCAAACCGATTTTCAAATGACAGCTGGAGGCGAGGCGACCACCCTGCCGCCCAAGGAATTCGAACTGCTCTTCAAGCTGGCGAGTTACCCTGGCAAAACCTTTGCACGCGACCAATTGATCGAGCAGATTTGGGGCATGGCTTACGAGGGGGACGAGCGAACGGTTGATGTGCATATCAAAAGGCTGCGTGACCGTTTTCCTGAGGAGTTGTACCGATTCCGTATCGTCACCATCCGCGGTCTTGGTTACCGGTTGGAGGAATGGGCATGATTCGCAGCTTATATTTCCGAATAACTGCTACTTTTCTTATTATTGTTCTGATTAGTATCGGCGTAGCTTTTTTATTTACGAATCAAATGTTTAAAAGGGATGCAAGGGGACAGCTGCCGAATCAGATGGATAAGTCGATTGACCGGATCGAACAGCTGTATGCGGTGTCCAAGCCGTCATCTATGCAGGAGTTTCTGAATGAAATGTCCGCGTTGCAAGGGCAGTCTATTATAGCGATCAACAGTGTCAACCGACTGGTCGCAGTTGGGGATCGCAGCGAGCTGATGGTGGAGAGACTCACTTATGATCAACTGGCGAGGGTATTTGGCGGCAGTACGGTGAGACTGGAAGTATTCAATAGAGAAGAAGGCGGACCGCCACTGCCGCCTGCTTACGGCAGGCTGGTTCAGTTTGGCAATGAGAAATGGGCGCTGTTCGTCCAGATGGATCGCTTTCCGCAAAACAGCAACTTCATATGGACCGCTGTCACGCTGCTCGTTACGCTGCTCTTGGTCGGAAGCGTTCTAATTCTCGTGGCAGCCCGCTATTTGGTGCGGCCGCTGAAGATGATGACGAATGCGGCGACCCGGATGTCGGAAGGGGATTTCTCTGTCCGCCTGCCCGCCAGGCGCGGGGATGAGCTAGGCGAGCTTGCCGAGGGCATGAACAAAATGGCGCTTAGCCTCTCCCAGCTTGAAATGATGCGGCAGGATTTTGTGTCTAATGTATCCCATGAGATTCAATCGCCGCTCACCTCGATTGGCGGCTTTGCGGAAGCGCTGCGGAGCGAGGAAGTCACCGAAGCAGAACGGGAACGGTACATCAACATTATCAAGCAAGAGAGCATGAGGCTGTCCCGTTTAAGCGAGAATTTGCTTAATCTAGCGTCGCTGGACTCCCAGCAGCATCCGTTTCATCCGCAAACCTACCGGTTGGATCGCCAGCTGCGCGATGTTGTTTTAGCCTGCGAGCCGCACTGGCTGGCCAAGCGTCAGACACTGGAGCTTTATATGGAAGAAACGGTCATCGTGGCTGATCAGGACCAGCTCAATCAGGTGTGGATGAATCTATTTTCCAACAGCATGAAGTTTACGCCAGAGGGGGGCAAAATTTTCTGCTCCTTGACCGAGCAGGACGGCTTTGCGGTCGTTCGCCTGACAGATACGGGAATCGGCATTAGCGAAGAAGACCGCGAGCGTGTGTTTGAACGCTTTTATAAGGGAGACGTATCCAGGGACCGCAGCCAAGGGGGAAGCGGACTCGGATTATCGATTGCACAAACGATTGTATCCATTCACGGCGGAAGCATTGTGTTGGACCCGGATGCGGACCAGCTGGCCGGAGCAAGCTTTGTCATTCGTCTTCCCCTAGCACCTCCTGCCAGATAGAATCAGGATGTGCTATTTCTGGAGCAAAGTATGCAATGGAAACAAGGAAAGATTGGATAATCAAGAGCAGAATCGTTATGATGGAAGGAGATAAGCATTTCATGCTGTGAATGAGGGGAGAAGCATAAATGGGGAAACGCATACGGAAGGCTATTATTCCTGCGGGGGGACTCGGCACAAGGTTTTTGCCGGCTACGAAGGCGCAGCCAAAGGAAATGCTTCCGATCATCGATAAGCCTGCCATTCAATACATTGTAGAAGAGGCCGTTCAATCGGGCATCGAAAGCATCATTATCGTCAGCGGACGGAACAAGCGGGCAATTGAGGATCATTTTGATAAGTCGGCTGAGCTGGAAATGGAGTTGGAGGCGCGCCATAACGAGGAAATGCTCGAGATGGTCCGTAAAATATCACAGCTTGCAGATATCTATTATGTTCGTCAGCGGGAGCCGCTAGGGCTTGGGCATGCGGTGCTGTGCGCACGCCGCTTCGTTGCTAACGAGCCGTTCGCCGTGCTGCTTGGCGATGATATTTTGAAATCGGACCCGCCTTGCCTGCGCCAAATGATGGATGTGTACGAGCAGCAGCATTCCTCCGTCGTCGCGGTTATGGAGGTGCCTTGGGATCAGACGCACAAATATGGCATCGTTGATATCGAGAGCGACAAGCAGGTAGCGCGCGTTCGCGATATTATTGAGAAGCCAGCTCCGGGGCAAGCGCCTTCCAACTACGCGGTAGTCGGACGCTACGTATTGGACCCTGCGATTTTCGATTTACTGGAGAAAGCGACGCCAGGCAAGGGCGGGGAAATTCAGCTCACGGACAGCTTGCAGCAATTGAACCGGATCGCCCCGCTGTCGGCCTATCGTTTTGACGGCCGCAGGCATGATGTGGGGGACAAGCTTGGCTTCGTTCAGGCTACGATTGATTTTGCGCTGGAGCGGACAGATTTGGGTGAAGAGGTTCGAAGATATATGCTGGAGCGACTTAAGGAAACGCATAGGTAGAGGATCATGGTGGAGAGACTTAAGCAATCGCATAGGTAGACGATACTGGTGGAGAGAGTTAAGGAATCCCATAGGTAGGCCATAAAGATGGAAGAATCGCTTTGGAGCGGTTCTTTTTTTATTTTATAAGATGAATGGAAGAGATGAAGGGTAAGCGAAGCGAGATGTTGGTTCTGGAGAAACGAAGTGTTCGCCCTTGTAGCCGGATTCTGACCTTTACATGTCTAAGTCGATCAAAGAATCTGGTTACAACCGCGATTCTTTAGAATCATCTATTCGCGCAGCGACATAAACGAGAAAAGTTGGTTCAACCTATATAGCTATAATCGTCTATATGTTTTCCAGCTTCGCATTTATAAATAAGCTTATCTGTTGTCGCGAATCCATCTCTTTTGGCTCGGCTGACCTGTTATGAGCGTGGTTGTTTTCTTATCCTGTGAAGAGGACAAGATCATGTACGTACAAGTTTCGCATATGCTATACTACTAGGCATACAACTAACGGAGCTGAGGTGTGAAGTGAAGGAACAGCAAACGCCTAAATATATGCAATTAAAGCAGCAAATTTTATCATGGATCGTCACGGCGCAGTTTAAGCCGCATGAGAAGCTGCCTTCCGAGAATGAGATTGGCAAGCAGTTCGAAATGAGCCGTCAAACCGTTCGCCAGGCGCTGGGTGATTTGGAGCAGGAAGGCTGGCTTTACCGAGCCCAAGGCAAAGGGACCTTCGTATCCGACCAGTCGGCGCCAGAGCGCAGGAATTCACCGCAAGGCATGACTATCGGCATGATAACGACCCATATCTCCGACTATATTTTTCCTACGATTGTTAGAGGCGTGGAATCCAGTCTGCGTGCGGTTGGAGCACGGCTGCTGCTGGCAAGCACCGACAATGAGAAGGATAAGGAAAAGGACAGCTTGGAGTCCATGCTGCGCGAACCGCTGACGGGGCTTATTATTGAGCCAACGAAAAGCGCGGAGGGAAATCCGAATTTTAATTACTTTTTGGCGCTCGATGCGCTCAAAATTCCTTATGTCATGCTCAACGAGCGGTATAGCGACGTTGATGCGCCGTGCCTGCGCGTGGACGACGAGTTGGGCGGCTATCGCGCTGCCGAGCATTTAATTGCGCAGGGGCATAAGCGAATTGCTGGATTTTTTAAGACGGATGATTTTCAAGGCGTGCATCGGATGCGCGGTTTTCTCCGGGCTCATCGGGAGCAGGGATTAACGGTTCCGCCGGACTTTCTTCTACGCTACACAACGGAGGAGAAGCAGGAGAAGCCGGTGCAGGCGCTGTTCGCCATGCTTCAGCGGGAACCGGAGCAGCGGCCAACGGCCATCATTTGCTACAATGACGAATTAGCGGTCCGCATGCTCGATATTGTGCGCCAGATCGGACTGGCTGTGCCGGAGGATCTATCAATTATCGGCTTTGATGACGCGAACCTGGCAACGGCAACCGAAGTGAAGCTAACGACGGTAGCCCACCCGAAAACCGAGATGGGGGCAGACGCTGTCGAGCTGCTGCTCGGCATGGTCGAGAAGCAGCGCCGCCAGACCGTGAACAAAATCTACGATCCTAAGCTTGTCATCCGTGAATCGACGCAAGCGCCGGCGATTCCAAGCTAGGCCTGTTTTGAAGCAGCGCCGCCAGACCATGGATAAAATCTACGATCAAAAGGATTGTTATTCGTGAATCAACGCCAGCGCCAGCGACACAAAACTAGGCCTGTCTTGATGCGCGGGTTCCCGAAATGTGTGCCTGGCACAACCAAAAAAATACGTGACACACTTGTACGTACAACTTATAATAAAATTAGAAGTATTCAATATTAATGTCCGTATAAGTCAAGACGGGCACACATTGGGATGCAAGCTTGAAGGGAGCGAACGATTCTCATGTTGGAAGCGTTGAAGCATGCGGTTTGGGAAGCGAATATGGATCTTCCGAAATACGGTTTGGTCACTTTTACTTGGGGTAATGTAAGCGGCATCGATAGGGAATCCGGCTATGCGGTTATTAAACCAAGCGGCGTTCCTTACGAGGAGTTGAAAGCGGAGCAGATGGTTGTTGTGGATCTGGACGGCAACGTTGTTGAGGGTAACCTGCGTCCTTCCTCGGATACCGCAACGCATGTGTTATTGTATAAAGCATTTCCGAATATCGGCGGAATCGTGCATACGCATTCGCCATGGGCGACAAGCTGGGCACAGGCCGGACGCGCGATACCCGCGCTGGGTACTACGCATGGCGACTATTTTTACGGTGAAGTTCCTTGCACAAGGGCGATGACAGAAGCGGAGATTACCGGTGCTTATGAGCTTGAAACCGGCAATGTCATCGTGGAAACCTTTACGTCGAACGATATCGATCCTAATCAAGTGCCTTCGGTGCTTGTGAACAGCCATGCTCCGTTCTGTTGGGGCAAGGACCCGCATAATGCAGTTCATAATGCGGTTGTGCTTGAAGAGGTAGCCAAAATGGCGCTGCACACGTTCCAGCTTAACCCGAACGTACAGCCGATGGACCAAGCGCTGCTTGATCGCCACTACTTGCGCAAGCATGGTGTGAACGCCTATTACGGTCAAAAATAAGGAGGACTCGGATAAATGAGCAAAAAATATGCAATTGGCGTAGACTACGGTACGCAATCGGGACGTGCTGTTCTTGTTGACTTGACGAACGGCGCTGAGGTTGCCGAGCACGTTACCCCTTATACACACCATGTTATCGATGAGAAGCTGCCGGTATCTGGCATTAAGCTGGAGTATGACTGGGCGCTTCAGCATCCGCTTGATTATATTGAAGTGTTGGAATTATCCGTTCCTGCCGTTATGAAGGAATCCGGCATTGATCCTGTTGATGTCATTGGTCTAGGCATCGACTTTACGGCATGTACGATGCTGCCAATCGATGCGGAGGGTCAGCCTCTTTGCGTGCAGGATGCTTACAAGGACAATCCGCATAGCTGGGTGAAGTTGTGGAAGCATCATGCTGCACAGGATGAGGCTAACCTGATCAACGAAATGGCTGCGCAGCGCGGAGAGAAATGGGTACCACGCTATGGCGGCAAAATCTCCTCCGAGTGGATGATGGCCAAAGCTTGGCAGATTTTGAACGAAGCGCCAGAAATCTATGAGACGGCAGATAAATTCGTAGAAGCAACCGATTGGGTCATCGGCCAGCTGACAGGCAATATCGTTCGTAACAGCTGTACGGCTGGTTACAAAGGCATGTGGCACAAGAAAGAGGGCTACCCGAGCAAGGAGTTCTTCAAAGCGCTTGATCCGCGCCTAGAGAATCTGACCGAAACAAAGCTGCGCGGAGAAGTTGTTCCACTTGGCTCGAAGGCGGGAGATTTGCTACCGGACATCGCTGCCCGCATTGGCCTAGCGCCAGGCACGGCGATTGCTGTTGGCAACGTTGACGCGCATGCGGCTGTACCGGGCGTTGGCGTTGTAACGCCAGGCAAGCTGGTTATGGCGATGGGAACATCGATTTGCCATATGCTCCTCGGCACAGAGGAGAAGGAAGTCGAAGGCATGTGCGGCGTTGTTGAGGACGGCATTATCCCGGGTTACTTCGGCTACGAAGCAGGCCAGTCTGCGGTTGGCGATATTTTCGAATGGTTTGTGGAGGAGTCGGTTCCAGCATACGTGCTGGAGGATGCGGAGAAGGCTGGCGAGAACGTGCATGTGTATTTGACACGCAAGGCCAATGAGCTGAACGTGGGCGAATCCGGCCTGCTTGCTCTGGACTGGTGGAATGGCAACCGCTCCGTATTGGTGGATACGGACCTGACTGGCACGATCTTAGGCTTAACTCTGCTCACGAAACCTTGGGAGGTATACCGTGCCCTGCTTGAAGCGACGGCATTTGGCACGCGCAAAATCGTCGATGCGTTCCACAGCAACGGCGTAGAAGTGAATGAGCTGTACGCTTGCGGCGGATTGCCGCAGAAGAACGCACTGCTTATGCAAATCTACGCAGACGTTACGAATCGCGAAATCAAGGTTGCGGCATCCAAGCAGACGCCTGCGCTTGGTGCAGCGATGTTCGGAGCTGTAGCGGCTGGCGCAGCGAATGGCGGCTTCGACAGCATCGTGGATGCGGCTCAGAAGATGGCTCGCGTACGCGAAGAAACGTTTAAGCCCATTCCGGCAAACGTTGCGGTTTACGAGAAACTGTATGCCGAGTATAATCTGCTTCATGATTACTACGGCCGCGGCTCTAACGATGTAATGAAGCGCCTTAAGGCGATTAAGGAAGAGCAGGCGTAAGCTCTTTCCACATCATAGGGTGGATGAATTCGCTCGTAAGTGTTCAATAAGTAATTTTTTAATCATAGGTGATCTGGTGTAACCAGACTGATACTGAGCCATGAATGAATACTTATCAACGGAAGAGATTGGTTATATCTTCCAGATGAGTATTTCCTTCATGGCTTGTTTTGTGAAGACAGCATTTTACACAATTATATGGACTCAGCCCGCGAAATAGCCGAGAGCGAGGAAATAGATCTAAAAAATAGATCTAATCCAGTATACGGGCTCCAAATGGCCATAGAAGGGAGAGCGTTGTGAGAAATAGATCTAAAAAGTAGATCTAATTTATGCAAACTGGCCGAATGCGAGGGAATAGATCTAAAAAGTAGATCTAATTCATCAAATTGGCTCCGAACGACCAGTAAATAGCTAGAATTTCGGGGAATAGATCTAAAAAGTAGATCTAATTTATGGAAACTGACCGAATGCAAGGAAATAGATCTAAAAAATAGATCTAATCCAACATATAGGATCCAAATGGCAAGTAATTAGCTAGCTTTGCGAGAAATAGAACTAAAAAGTAGATCTAATCCAGCATATGGGCTCCAAACGATTAGTAACTATATAAGTTGAACTAAAAAAATGAAGTCTAAGCGGAGTGAGAAGATCGTTCTGGAGAAACAAAGTGATACCCTTTGTAGCCGGATTCCGGATTCTTACCTTTAAATGTCTTAGGTTTTAAATGTCTTAGGCAATCAAAGAATCTGGTTACAACCGCGCTCGTAAAGAATGATCTACTCGCGCAGCGACCAACACGAAAAACTGTAGTTCAACTTATATAGATACACTTTCCAGAAATAGATCTAAAAGTAGATCTAAAAGTAGGTCTAAAAGTAGATCTAAAAGTAGATCTTTAAGTAGTTCTAATCTGCTCGGCCCGCCCACTTTGACTAAAAACAATCCCAGCCATAAGCAGCAGCATCCTCGGAAAGAAAAAAATAGGCCGTCACAGAAAAATAGGCTTGGCAAACCAAATTTGGTTTGCAAAGTCTATTTTTGTGTTGATCTGTCATTATTCTTTGAAAATTGACAGATTTGTACAGAAAATGTACAGATTCGTTTGATAAAATAGGGACGAATGTCCTATTACGAAAGAAGGAGGGGAATGCAGCTGAACGGGCAGCAGTTGCAATTATTAGCATTACATAATCAAGGAGGAAACAAGGTTGAAACTAAGTGGTCTGGGGAAATTACAAGGCTATAAAGGAAGACGATTGGGGAGGCGTGCGGTTGCGGCGCTGTTAGCGGTTAATTTGCTAACTGGAAGCTTCTTAACAAGCCTTCCGCAGGCTGAAGCGGCGTCTGATGCTTCTGGCGGGACGTATTTTACGGATACGGATAATTGGGGTGGAGGAGTCGCAGGCACGGTGGCGGATGGCGATATGGATATCGGTATCAAAAACCAAAACAAACAAACGGCCGACAACTACAGCAAATATCCGGTTGAATTTAAAATTGCGAATGTAGCTGCCCTTCCGACTAAGAGTGCTCATTTGCTGATTCGCGCGCTGGACGTGGATGAGTATGATACACCGACTAGCACAGTTGGAAATGGGGAATGGGATCGGGTCTATTTCTCATCAAATGCAACGGATATTGCCTTCGGTCCGTCTTATACGACCTGGCCTACAACGAGCACTTGGACGAACGCCATTGCCGCATCAGGCATCCCGACTAGCGGACAAGGCTACAAGAAAGAGCTTAACGAAAGTGCTTATCTAGGTACCTTATCTGGCAAGGATGGCGTATGGAATACATCCGTTTTGTCCTTTAAGCCAGAGGATTTTGACCGCATCTCGCTAGGCGATAACTATGTGGGCGTCACAATCCATCATTTTTACAAAGATTTACGGAGCCTCGGCACAACGCCAAACACAAACTGGCAAATGACCGTCGATTGGGGACAATTAATCATTGACGGCGGTTCAAAAAGAACGGGCGAGATTACGGATGCCAGCGTGAAGGTGGAAAATGGAAAGGTAACAATCGACACGAGTTTTCTTCCCAAGCTGCCAAACAAAAACTACTCAATCGAAGTTAACGTGATTGAGAAGCGAACGGTGGATGGAGAAGAGGTCGAAAAAAACCTTGGACTTGAACAGAAATTGTTCACCACACCGGGGAATGGCGTCAAGACGGACTGGAATGCCATAACGATATCTGATCCCACAATTAACCCAACCAAGGAATACTCGGTGAACATCATCCTGTTTGATGACCGTGGAGGTGGCCGTACCGAAGAGAAAAATACGAATGCAGGAGAAGCGCAGCATATTTATTCCTTCTCCACGTTTGATCCTGCGGTGAAAGCTATTACGAAGTCAGGGCTGCAATATGAGCCAACGAACTTCGCAATATCGGATTTCACAAGTCAGTATTACCGGTTAACCGGTCAAGCACAGCCGGAGAACCTTCAAAAAGTGAAGATCGTCACGCTTCCAACCGGAGGAACACTTCAACTGTCGGGCGTTGACGTTCAAGTAGGAGACGAAATTGCGAAGGCAGACCTTGGCAAGCTGGCATTTGTTCCTGCCGCTTCGGGCTTTACTGGAACGGCTTCGTTCGATTGGAACGGCTATGACGGCACAAAATATGCAGCTCTAGATGCTGCAGTGACGATCACAGCCAATGCCGCTCCAATTGTAACGGCAATTGAGAAAACCATTAACCAAGGCGTTACGCTTGCTTTTACAGCAGTGGATTTTACGGGCCACTTTGCAGACGCAACGATACCGGCAGAGAATTTAAGCAAAGTGAAAATCGTTTCACT
Source organism: Paenibacillus luteus (assembly GCF_006542765.1). Classification (GTDB taxonomy): domain Bacteria; phylum Bacillota; class Bacilli; order Paenibacillales; family Paenibacillaceae; genus Pristimantibacillus; species Pristimantibacillus luteus. The sequence continues at coordinate 171,583 of NZ_SKCD01000088.1, read as the reverse complement.
GCCTGATCCGGAACTGGGAACGCTGTGGTTCAAAAACGGCAGCAACCCTGCGGTCGAGGTAGCAGCAGGCAATGAGTTCAATTCGGCGGATCTTGGCAAGCTGAGCTTTGTCCCCGAAGAAGATGCGCTTGGACAAGTCTCGTTCGATTGGAACGGCTCAGATGGCAAACAGTATGCCAAAAACAATAATAAGGTAAACATCAACATCAATGCCGCGCCGATCGTGAGCGATATTTCGTTTGCAGCGATTGCTGGTACGACAGTAGAGCTTAAGGCAAGCGACTTTGCTAACTCCGATGCATATACCGATGAGGATGAGGATGCATTGTCACAGGTGCGGATTCAATTGCCAGCGGATTTTGCCGATAAGGGCAAACTGCTGTACACCTCTGGTGGCGTAGGCAAGCAGATCGCGGCTGGAACGCCTGCTCTACTCAGCTTGACCGAGCTAAACAGCTTGCGCTTTGTGCCTGATGAGGAATTGGCTGATGACAGCACAGTCGTATTTGATTGGTACGGGCATGACGGGCGTCAATTTTCATTCAGCCCGGCCAAAGTAACCATTACGTATACAAATGCTCCTGTGGTCAGCAATATCGCGAAAGCAGGACTGCAATACGAGCCAATCAGCTTCACGGCTGACGATTTCAAAACCCACTATTCGAAAGAAAACGGTGCTTCCCATGCAGAGGGACTGGCAACTGTGAGAATCGTTACCTTGCCGAATGCTGCGCAAGGCTCCTTGCAGCTAGATGGAACAGCGGTTGCTGCTGGAGATGAAATCGAGGTCGACAGCTTGGCTAAGCTTGCTTTTGTACCCGCATCAGACGGATTCACAGGCATAGCGAACTTCAATTGGAATGGCTATGATGGTGTGAAATACGCAGCACTTGATGCAGCGGTTACCATTACAGCGAATGCTGCGCCAATCGTTGACCCGATTAATAAATCTAGCTTGAAAGGCGAGACGGTACCGTTCGTCACAGCAGATTTCACGGGTGCTTACAGCGATTCAGCTCACGAGAGCTTAGCTAAAGTGAAGCTTGTATCACTCCCAGCAGCGGAGAAGGGTAAGCTTGTTCTTCGCAATGGCGACGGATCGGTTATCGAGATTTCGAATGCGGGCTTTGAGTTAGCCGCCAGCGATCTCGGCAAACTGGCCTTCGTACCAGCGTCAGGCGTTACAGGCATTGTAACCTTTGACTGGAATGGTTCGGATGGCAAACAATACGCCAAGGATAGCAAGCAGGTTACGATTACAATTAATACGCCGCCTGTAGTTGGCGATATTAATAAAGCGGGGCTTTCCGGAAAAATCATTGCTTTTACAGCAACAGATTTTACAAATTCGCCACGCTATACCGATGCGGACGGTGATTTGCTCAAAGCAGTAACGATTACGCTCCCCGCTGAATTTGATGCAAAAGGTACGCTTTGGTATACATCCTCTGTAGGGGAATCGGTTTATGTTGCGCCAGGAATCACAGCTACTATAGCGACGCAAAACCTGGACACTCTGAAATTCCAGCCTTCGGCTTCATTGCCGCAAGGCGATACCGTAACGTTTGATTGGAAGGGAAGCGACGGCAAACAATTGTCCGAAGCGCCTGCTAAAGTAAGCATTGCTTACAACGGCAAGCCGGTTGCAGAGCCTATTACGGTTAACGTTACGGAAGGCACATCCGAAATTATTATTATTTTCAAAGGCAAGGACCAAGAGAGCGTTACGGAAATCGTCTACGGACTGGCGAGCAATCCATCCAAAGGTACGATCGAGCCAGCTGACGATGATGTTTCAGGAGATACTTGGATCTATAAACCGAACCCGAACTTTATTTCGGGACAGGATAGCTTTACTTATAATGTCACGGATGAAGACGGTCAGACTGGCGACATACCGGCTACCGTAACCATTAATATTCACAGATCGCTGGACGGCTGGGTGGGAGACAAGGTTCAAGGCGATCCGAAAATTGTGAAAATCATCCCAGGCGAGCAGCTCGGGCTTGCAGCTGTGAGCTCATGGCTCGCAGAGGGTGTAACCGCAAATGTTAATGGCGTTATCGTTCCGCTGACGCTTGCCAACCCTGACACCTTTGTCACGGACGGCTATAAGAAGTGGATTAATACGACGTATTTGCTCCCAGCTGATACTGCAGGCAATCCATACATGGTTACTTTTGCTGCAGTTGATGGAAATGAAAGACCTTTAACGGGAGAGCTATCCAGCAGGCTAACGGATAACCACTTTGAAGTGGTGAAAGCGAATCTGTCGTTATCAGCAAATCCTGATAAAATCTTAGGAGATGGCAAATCAACAACAGATCTTTCAGCATTGTTAACAAGTTCAGATGGTACTCCGATTGTAGGCGTTACGGTCGTATTTACCGCGCCAGTAGGCAAAGGAGATTTTGTAGGCGGGAATACAGCTGTCACGAACGAGCAAGGAATAGCTGTGGTGACGTATAAATCACAGCAAATCACTGGCGTAAGCGAGCAGCAAATCCCAATTCAAGCTAATGTGTACAATAAAGAGCATGGGCTGAAGGCGCAGGATGATGTAATCATTACATTCCTGCCAGCGGCAGTGAAAGGCTTTATTACCAAAGGAGATACTAACACGCCAGTTGCGGGAGCAAACGTTAGAGTAACGCTTGATCTAAATGGCGACGGCATCATTACACCGGGTGTGGATTTTGATGAAACGGTCATTACGGATGCAAGCGGCGCTTATTATGTCGTTGTGCCTAAAGGTGATGTTTCCTACGATTTGGAAGTATCACAAATGGTTGATGTAGGTGGAGTACCAACGCCGGTTACCTATAAACAGAAGGCGCAGGTTGGCGAGGTTACGGGCGCAGGAGAAGAAAACTTCGACTCCGAGAAGACGGTAACCGGAATTGTGCTGCTTAAACAGCCAACGGGAGCCAGCTCGCTGTTCAGCGGCGACTTGCTTGCCAAGACTCATATTTATGTCAAAAAAGCCGATGGCACCTATGTGCTTGAAGGCGGCGCTCCAAAAGCGTTTGAGCTTAATGGACAAGGCGTATTCCACGCTGACGGACTCGCTATTGGCGAGTATGAACTGGAGATCGGATATGAAATCGAGCCAGGGAAGACAATCGCTTTCAGCCGCGCTGCGGTGAGTGTAACGGCATCAGGAGAATTAAATATCTCCGAAGCGCTTGTTGATCCATACGGTACGATTACCGATTCGGTCACGAAAGCCGTAATTGAGGGTGCAGAGGTTGAACTCCGTTATGCGGATACGGCGCGGAACAAAGGCAAGGGTATCACGCCAGATGAGAAGGTCGTTCTGCCGGCATTGGTAGGCTTCGCGCCTAACGATAATGCAAGTCCGCTGCAGCTAAGCGATGCGCATGGCTTCTATGCTTATATGGTGTATCCGGAAACGGACTACTACTTGCTCGTAACGAAAAATGGTTACCAAAGCTACAGAAGTCCAGTTCTTTCAGTAGAGTGGGAGATCGTGAAGCATGATTTGGAGCTGACTCCGTTCACAGTGCCTACTCCGGCTGCTCCGGCTGCGAATCCGGCATTAACTCTTTCTGTAGATAAAAACAAAGTAAAAGAAGGAACGAAGACGACAGTTACGGTCGAATACAAAAACACGTCGAGCAGCACTCTTGCTGCAGGCGAGATTAAAGTAATAATCCCTACGGATGCAGTCATTATTGATGCTGCAGGCGGTACGGTTACTGGACAGACGATCGTATGGAAAGTTGTAAATGTGGCTGGCGGTCAAGGCGGAAGCTACAAAATCACGCTTGAATGGCCGCTGATGAAGGTAGCCGATACGGATTTTGATATTCCAGGCGAGCTTCTCGCTAACGGGGTATCCATTAAGTCATCGGTAAAAATCAACGTGTTCTCGGAACGCTTTGGCGAGCTTACGCATTACCGTTATATTCTTGGCTACCCAGACAAGGAGTTCAAGCCTGAGGGGTCATTAACCCGGGCAGAGCTGGCGGCCATCGTTGCACGGCTAACTGAAAATGTAAATATCGATTCCACCTTGCCATTTAACGATATTCGTGAAGGGCACTGGGCAACGAATTACATTAAAATTGCCGTAAAACACAACTATTTTAGCGGTTATGAAGATGGTTCTTTCCGTCCGGATGCAGCAGTGACAAGAGGCGAGCTTGCTTCGGTTATGGCTCGTTTCCTGAAGCTTGAGGTCAGTGAACCGGCAACGGCGCACTTCAAGGATACGACAGGGCACTGGGCGGCAAATACCATTGAAGCCTTGTATAACGGCAAGTTTTTGAACGGTTATCCGGATGGCAGCTTCAAGCCGAAAAATGCGATTATCCGCGTTGAGGCTGTTACGATGATTAACCGGATGTTGTACCGCGGACCATTGCAGGGATTAGCTCCATTATTCCCGGATATGCCAGAGAGTCATTGGGGCTTCGGGGATGTACAGGAAGCGACGCTTTCCCATAAAGCGGAGCGGAATGCCGACGGAAGCGAAAAATGGCTGGAAACGATCAGTGATAGTGTGAAATAATACTGCTAAAAACGTACAGCCTGTCTTGGTCGTTGACCGGGACAGGCTGTATTTTGTGCAACATAAGAATTTATATATGTTGAACAACAGAAATGAAATTAAAGCCAAGCGAGAAGATTGTTCTGGAGAAACGAAGTGTTCGCCTCCGTAGCCGGATTCTTACCTTTAGATGTCTCAGTAAATCACCAAATAACGGATATGGTCCTCTTGCAGCGTAAGGAGTAGCCATTTCTTTTTGAGTTGTCAGTCTAATCTCTTGAGAATATAGATCTTGTCATCGAGGAAGGTGGCGGCCCTTTATAATTGCTATATACCCAAGGTTAATGATTTGAAATTTTCCACTAATTAAAAATGGAGATCATTTACTTTTTAATATAGAATAGATAAAAGTACATAGAGAGATTTAGGAGCTGGGGGATGAACGAAAGTGTATTGCCATCAATGCGGGAAGAAACGCACAAACGATGCCATTTATTGCAGCCAGTGCGGTAGGCGGCTTTCGGCTGAACAAGACGCAGTAATGGCAGCAAAGGCAGAGCACACAGCGGCTTTAAAGGAAGCTGGTGCCGCTATGGAGATAGGGTTAGTAAGTTTGCCTTCCATTATACCAACTAATACACGAAGGAAGGCTGCGAGAGGCTCTGTATGGGCATGGCTGATTCCGATTATGCTGACTCTCCTGACTGCCGCTTCCGTGTTTTGCTACTATATATATCAAACGGGAATAAATGATAGAGTAATCAGGCTCCAAGGCAAGGCTAGGGAAGAGGCGCTAGCGGGAAATTATACAGGAGCCAAGGCGTTGCTCAAGGAAGCGAATGATGCGCGCCCAAGCTTTGCAGCGATTCAGAAGGATGTAGAAATTGTTGATCACGTGGATGAAATCTCGCTTAACGTTGCAGTCGCCGGCAAACGGTTGGAGGAGCGGAATCTGGCAGAAGCGGAACAACTGCTGGAGCAGGCCAAAGAGCAGTTGAAGGGGCATACAGAGCCGATTTACGATAAGGTGAAGGTTCAGCTTGGTGATTTTATGATGAAGCTGGGCGTAATAAAGCTGACAGATGAGTTGGCGGACCTGAACACGGTCGAAGGGCTTATTGCCAAGCTTAACACCGCTAATCATTTAGAGGGTGAAGAAGCTGCAGCGGTGAAGGAGCAGATTGTTGCTAAAATAGTGGATATCAGCTATAAGGAAGCAGAAACGCTGATGAAGAACAAGAGCTATACCGCGGCACTCGAGGTAACGGGCAAAGCAATTTCACTTGCCAAGGATAATGAGAAATTAATGAAGCTTGAGAAGCAAATAAACCAAGCCCAGACTGATTTTGAACGGGCTGAGCAGCAGCGGTTGGAGCATGCGATGCAGCAAGCCGCAGCAGAGGATTTGAAAAACCAGACGGCAGCCGTAGAGGTTGTGAAAATCGACTCGACACTGGATGAGTTTGGTGATTTGAATATGGAGGCTGAGCTGAAAAATGCAGCTACTCGTCCAATTTATTCCATCACGGTGAAATTCACTGTTTTTGATGCGGCGGGCCATGAGATCGGAACCGGTACGGCGGAGGACAAGGAGGCGTATGTGCAGCCTGGCGAGACCCTACGCATGACCAGCACCGTTTATGGGGTTAATGATGAAAATACGACCATTGTCGTTGACCACGCGACTTGGTATTTAGACTAGGGAGACAGTGAGATGAGTAAAAGAGTTTGGATCAGCGCCATCGTTTCAACTCTTGTCGTATGCGGCGGAATGGCAGCCGCTCTGGCGGTCCATGCCGAGGTGCCGAGCCAGCTTGCAGGCAAACCGCTCCTTGCGGTTGCGGAAGAGAAGAAATCGAAATCGCTGAAGGATATTATTTTTGAGACACAGAAGCTGGTTGTTATGATAGAGACGGATAAGGGCGAGCAGGGCTCAGGTTTTCTTTATAATTTGGAGGGAGACTTGATTACGAATGCTCATGTCGTAGCCGGGGCTCGAATGGTGAAAATTAAAACAGCAGACGCGCGTGAAATGGAAGGCGAGGTCATTGGCATCAGTACCGAGACGGATATCGCGGTCGTTCGTGTACCTGAATTGTCTGGGACGGAGCCATTGCAGGTTGTACGCGACGAGAAGGCGGAGGTAGGCGACGAGGTATTGGCTGTCGGCAGTCCATTAGGTTTTAAAAATACAGTCACGACAGGCATCATAAGCGGCCTAGGCAGAAGCTTTGAGATTGAGCCGTATTTGTATTCCGATTTATATCAAATTTCAGCGCCAATTGCTCCCGGCAACAGCGGCGGTCCGCTCGTAGACCAGAAAACGGGGGCGGTGCTGGGCATTAATTCCGCTGGTTATGAGCAAGGTTCGATTGGGTTTAGTATTCCGATTGCAAACGTGATTGAACTTGCGGAGCAGTGGTCCAATGAGCCGATGCAGGAGCTGCCCGAGATCGAAACCTCAGATGATAAAGACGGATTGGAAGAGAACGCTTCAGTAGAAGAGTTTGCGGGCTATCTCGTCACCCACTTCTATGACAGCCTGAACAATGCCGATTATGTGTATGCGTACTCGCTGCTCGGCGGCAATTGGAAGGAAGGCACGAGCTATGAGAAGTTTAGGGAAGGCTACTTGGGCACTCTTAATGTAGTGATCGACAATATGCACGTTAAGAACAGTAAAAAGGATAAAGCGGTCGTCATTGCGGTCATTTCCGTAGATGAGCGGGTGGATGGCAAGTACGTGCTAAGCAAGTATCAGGTGACCTATGAGGTAGGCTACGAGAACGATCAATTGAAGCTGCTTAGCGGCAAAGGGAAAGCTATAAAATGACGAAAAAAGCTCGAAAAGGCCATCTGGGGGTGACGGCATTTTCGAGTTTTTTGTCTTTACCGGGCATTTCATTAAACCTCTCTAATGCTCTTCATTAATCGCTGTCAGCACTAGTTTGGGCAGTGCTAGGGTCTTCCTCTCGAAAAAGAGGATTAAAAATCAGTTCGATAGCAACAGAATCGTTGCGCTGAACAGGGAAGCTAAGCAATGTGGACGGTATAATGCGTCCATTTAAGAGCAGCCTGTAGCTCGTATTGCCGCGGATCGGCACATTGCTGACCGATACGATTTGCCCGTTGAAATTAAAGCGGACGACTCCCGTTTCAGCAAGCGCCTGATAGATGCTCAGGCCTGGCCGGAACGGCACGCGATAGGCTTGCGTGATGCCTGGGTAGGCTGCTCCTCCATTGATGACGACCGTTACCGATGGACGGGGACCAGGAGGGAAAGGCACCGGAAACGGAATCGGAAACGGGAACGGCCCTGGTCCAGGAGGGAACGGCCCTGGTCCAGGAGGGAACGGCCCTGGTCCGGGAGGGAACGGCCCTGGTCCAGGAGGGAACGGCCCTGGTCCAGGAGGGAACGGCCCTGGTCCAGGAGGGAACGGCCCTGGTCCGGGAGGGAACGGCCCTGGTCCAGGAGGGAACGGCCCTGGTCCAGGAGGGAATGGCCCTGGTCCAGGAGGGAACGGTCCTGGTCCAGGAGGGAACGGCCCTGGTCCGAAGCCAGGCTGAGGCATGATCATACGGCGCGGTCCGCCGCAGCCGCAATCTCTGCCGGTTCTGGCTGGAGCAGGCCTTCCAAGATATTGTTGCTCGTTAGCGTAAGTATACTCCATACAAGCACTCAAACTCCTTTATAAAACAATATAGGCATTTATCCTTCTGTATCGTATGCGGCATAAGCCTAGGTGGTGTTCACCGACGTAGTTGCAGCAAAATTAGAACAATTTTAGTTTGAGGGAGTTATATGGCATTTCCATAAATTCATTCTGCTTTAGTGGGGCTATATTGTACATTTGCAGCAGTCCTACTCTGATGAGCGTAAAAGACGAGTCTATCCTGTACGTATGCAGCAGAATGAGCAGAAATGGTGTTCGAAGGCAGGTAAAGGGTGATCTATGTTGTATGGAATGCAGGATAGCAGCTGCATCGGGCGAAAAAGGGGCATTTATCCTGCGTGTGTACAACATAGCCAATAAAAGGTGAGTAGGTGTAGGTGGTCAGGAGAGGAACGAAAGCAGTGCTGTAGATGGTGGGGATATGGTCTGAAGGAGATCTAAAGCTGTGCTGTAGATGGTGGGGATATGGTCTGAAGGAGATCTAAAGCTGTGCTGTAGATATTGGGAAGTTGGTCAGGAGAGGAACGAATGCTGTGCTGTAGATATTGGGAAGTTGGTCTGAAGAAGATCGAAAGCTGTGCTGTAGATGGTGGGAAGTTGGTCTGAAGGAGATCGAATGCTGTTCTTGAGGTGCAAGGAAGTTGGTCTAAATAGGATCAAAATTTGTCCTGGCAAAGGTCGATGAGATTCTGGAAGGTGCCGGTGACCGGTCAAACTGCGGTTTTGGAGAGAGGTATGGAGGTGAGACTGGATTAGGAGAATTGCGGCTTGTATCCAGAAAAAAAGGCGGCCCCATAAGCAGATAAATCTGCTGGGGGCCGCCTTTAGGTGAAGATGATATTATTTTACAGCTGCTTCGTAACGTTTGCCAACTTCATCCCAGTTCACTACGTTCCAGAACGCCGCGATGTAATCAGGGCGTTTGTTTTGGTAGTTCAGGTAGTAAGCGTGCTCCCAAACATCAAGGCCAAGGATTGGCGTTTCGCCTTCCATGATCGGACTGTCTTGGTTCGGCAAGCTGTATACTTTCAATTTGCCGTTAGCTACTGCTAGGAATGCCCAGCCGCTGCCGAAACGAGTTGTTGCTGCTTTAGCGAAATCAGCTTTGAAAGCTTCGAAGCCGCCAAGCTCGCTTTCGATTGCTGCTGCAAGAGCGCCAGTTGGAGCTCCGCCAGCGTTAGGAGCGATTGTTTCCCAGAACAAGCTGTGGTTAGCATGTCCGCCGCCGTTGTTGCGAACAGCAGTGCGAATAGCTTCAGGAACGCTTGCAAGGTCAGCGATTAGCTCGTCAATTGATTTGCTTTGCAATTCTGGAGCGGACTCCAAAGCTGCGTTAAGGTTAGTCACGTATGCGTTATGGTGACGGCCGTGGTGAATTTCCATTGTAGTCGCATCGATATGCGGCTCAAGTGCGTTGTGCGCGTAAGGCAAAGCAGGTAGTTGATGTGCCATTATTTTTACAGCCTCCTAAGTTTTATGTAGTTATCCAAGTCCATTATCCCTTATCCGATCGAATAAATCAACATTATTGTTTCAAAAGTCGGCAAAGGCTAAAGGGAATGAAAATTTGAACACAACCTGCCTAGGGTATCACAGGCCTAGATAAATTATACAAATTAGGCATAGAGGACTGTATCGTTAACACAAAAAACGATTAAATGAGTGTAAGCGCTTAATATAAAGCGTTTTCAGGAGATAATCGATGATTTGTTTAATTTTTTTAAGGAATATTAAAGATACAAGCAGGATTTCGTTAAAATTTGTCGTAATATATTCTAAATGCAGTACTATGACATGGTATAGAAGGTGTAATTTTAATGAATGTTCGTTCCTTCCAGTTGTCCGATTACCGACCAATTACAGCACTGCTTGAGGATGTTCTTACCGAAGAGTGCTACGAACAAACGATGGAGGCTTTTGCCCGCCAATTGTCATGGGATAGTGATTTAGTTCTAGTCGCTGTCGAAAATTCCGAAATTGTGGGCATGATTATCGGTACGATAGATAATAACAAAGGTTATTATTATCGAATTGCTGTCTCTCCTCTCCACAGGCGGAAAGGAATCGGCAAGACGCTTATCCAGTCACTGCGCCAGCGCTTCGAACAGCGCAATGTTACAAAGATACTAATTACCGCGGACGAGCACAATGAGCCTGTTCTACCGCTGTATGAGTCGATGGGCTATGTGGCCAACGATTTTATCCGGTCGTTTCAGAAGCTTAGCATTGTAGCCGGTTAACGCGAACTTTACTGCATGTATGTTGTACGCAGGGCATATCTGCATCGCCATTGCTTTTGGCGGTCAGATATGCTTTTCTTATTACTATATACTTTTATGAGGAGAACGGGATGGAACCCTATCGGCATTGTGTCATCAAAAGCTTCAAACATAATGGCCATATTCACCGGACATGGCAGCAAAATTGGCTTGTCTCGAATGAGCTGCTTGCTGATGAGCACAAGGAAGAGTCGATGAAGGTGCTCATCAATCGACAAACCCCTATACAAGAATCGGATGGTAAGATATGGGTTAGTCGAGTGCCGGCAGTCTCTTTTTTTATACCTGGGCAGTGGTTTAATGTTGTTGCCTTGCTCGAGGAGAGTGGTATTCGTTACTACTGCAATATCGCTTCGCCGCCTTATCTGCAAGGAGAGGTGCTCACGTATATTGATTACGATCTGGACGTCATTCGTTTGGCGGACGGCAGCAGGCATGTTGTCGATCAGGATGAATATGAATTGCACAAAGCTGCTTACCACTATCCCAAAATGGTAGAAGACAAGGTACAAGCCGGGTTAGAAGCGCTTTTGCAGCGTATTGATCAGAGGCAATCCCCTTTCCAGGATCATTTTGTGATGCTTTATTATGAGGACTGGCTGAGAAGCAACGATGAGGTGGAGTCATGAGCTTGTTAAACAGAAAACACAGCAAATCGAAGAGTGCGCAAACACATTCTTCTGTTGAAGGAAGCAGCCATTCGCCGCTGCAGGCAGAGACAAAGTTTTCATTGCTTGCGGAATTGCTCGATTGGACCAAGACGCTGGTCATTGCTTTTGCGGTGGTCATGCTTCTGCATTTTTTTGTGTTCAACCTCTCCAAGGTCGAGGGACATTCAATGGAGCCAACGCTAACACAGCATGAATGGCTGTTTGTTAATAAATTCGTGTATTTGTTCGGCAAGCCGGGAATCGGTGATGTAGTTATATTGAAGGAACCGAACACAAGCGACAAAGAGAAAAAATATCTGGTGAAAAGAATTGTAGGGATTCCAGGCGACCGCATTGAGGTTCACGACCAGCGTTTGTACCGGAACGGCGAGCTGATGGACGAGCCGTATACAGATTCATTGATTGAGGACATGAGCTATGGCCCCGAAGTGATTCTTGCCGGACATTATTTTGTAATGGGAGATAATCGCCATTCGAGGGCAAGCTTGGACAGCAGATCGTTCCACGCTGTGCCGGAAGAGCTGCTTAGAGGCAGAGCCGAGTTTATTGTCTGGCCATACAAAATGATCAGAGCGCTTTAACCTCATCGATTGTTATAGAGGTAGAGTTGGCTGATGCTCTCGTCTGAGCGGACAAAATGGTGGCAGATTAGCGATAACCTTTTAAGGAGGGTTCGATTATAAAAGACGTTATGATTTATACAGACGGTGCCTGCTCCGGCAACCCGGGTCCGGGCGGCTGGGGAGCGGTGCTGTTTTTTGGCGTTCATCAGAAGGAAATTTCCGGTGGGGAGAAGCATTCGACAAACAACCGAATGGAGATTCAAGCGGTCATTGAAGGCTTGAAGCTGCTGAAGGAGCCTTGTCGGGTAAAGGTGTACAGTGATTCTGCGTATGTTGTGAACTGCTTCCAGAAGGGCTGGATTAAGGGCTGGCTGCGCAACGGCTGGAAGAACAGCAAGAAGGAGCCAGTAGAGAATCAAGAACTGTGGAAGGCGCTTTGGGAGCTTATGCAGCGGCATGAGGTTGAATATATAAAAGTCAAAGGGCATAGCGATAACCAATGGAACAATCGCTGCGATGAGCTGGCTCGTGAAGCCATCCGAAGGTTATAGCGATGGATAAATGGGCCAAGCTCAAGGAAGAGATGAAGGAGGCAGCGCTTAGTCTAGGCATTGACAAGATCGGAGTCGCATCTGCTGATCCTTTTGTGTCCTTGAAGCAAATTTTGCTTAGGCACAGGGAGCTGGGACGGGAATCCGGTTTTGAGGAGTCGGACATTGAGAAGCGAACAAATCCTGCACTGCTCTTCGATAATCCGCAATCGATTATCGCCATCGCCATCGCCTATCCCTCCAAGCTGAAAGACCCTCCCAAATCGGAGCCTGGGGCAAGGCGGGGCATCATGGCACGTTCAGCATGGGGCGATGATTATCATAAGGTGCTGAGGGACCGGCTTGCCAAGCTTGAAGCGTGGCTGAGAGAGCGTGTGCCGGACTTGCGTGTGGAGAGCATGGTCGACACTGGCGCTCTATCAGATCGTGCGGTTGCAGAGCGTGCTGGCCTTGGCTGGAGCGCTAAAAACTGTTCCATCATCTCGCCGGAGCTCGGATCATGGATCTATCTTGGCGAGATGATTACGAATCTGCCGCTAGCACCTGATGAGCCGGTAACGGAAAGCTGCGGCACCTGCACCAAATGCATTGATGCCTGCCCAACGGACGCGCTGGTTGGACCGGGGCAGTTGAATTCGAGCCGCTGCATTTCCTTTGTTACGCAAACGAAAGGGATGCTCACGGATGAATTCATGCGCAAGATTGGCAATCGACTGTACGGCTGCGATACCTGTCAGACCGTCTGTCCGGTAAACCGTGGGAAAAACTGGACACATCAGCCGGAGCTTCAGCCTGATCATGAGCTCGCGAAGCCGCTGCTCGTGCCTTTGCTAACGATCGGGAACAAGGAATTCCAGAGCAGATACGGAAGCACCTCCTCCGCATGGCGCGGCAAAAAACCGATTCAGCGAAATGCGGTTATCGCTCTAGGCAACTTCAAGGAAGCAAGTGCAGTACCGGATTTGATTCAGGTATTGGGGAAGGACCCGAGGCCTGTGCTGCGTGGTACGGCCGCATGGTCACTTGCACGAATTGGAGGCGAGCAGGCGGAAGAAGCTTTGCTGATTGCCGCTGATAAAGAAAGCGATGAAGAAGCCAAGCAAGCCATTCTGCAGGCGATTGATCAGCTTGGCGGACTGATTAAAGATTCTGGGCACCAGCAGGAAGAGGATGGGTCTCATGCTTGAGGAGCTAACGGTCAAATGGTTGGCTACGGCGGAGGGCTGCCGATAAAACAGCGCTGCTAAGCTTGGAGACAAGAAGTTGATTTTCACTTGTGCCAGCTAGGAATTAGAGCGGTTATCCATGAAAAGCTGTTCATTGCGAACGAGGGGCGAACATGCTATTATTGGGACATTATACACACCAGGAGAGTTAGAAAGGATTAGGTGAAAGGCATGACATGGGTTAATATCGTTGTACCAATCGTTACTTTGCTTGCAGGAGCTGTAGGGGGCTTCTTTGTTGGCGTATTCTATCTGCGCAAGCAGCTTGAGAAAATGCAAAACGATCCGGACATGATTCAAAAAATGGCTAAGCAAATGGGCTATAACCTGAACAAACAGCAAATGCAAAAAGCGCAGCACATGATGAAAAATCAAAAAATGCCTCGCAGATAAACAGGTTGACGAGGAGGACCGGAAGGAGGTTCTGAAATGGCGGGAAGGAAAGATTACCTCAATTCGAATGTATCGGGCAACCGGGAGCAGATTGAGCATCATATCAAAGAAATTTTGAAGTTGATTGGTGAGGATGTTGAGCGCGAAGGGTTGCTGGAAACGCCTGCAAGGGTAACCCGGATGTACGAGGAGATTTTTGCCGGATATGAGGTTGATCCCCGCGAGGTGCTTGGCGTAACGTTCAATGAGCAGCATGAGGAGCTTGTTATCGTCAAGGACATCGTGTACTACAGCCAATGCGAGCATCATATGGCGCCTTTCTTCGGCAAAGCGCATATCGGATATTTGCCAAGCGGCAAAATTGCGGGACTGAGCAAGCTTGCTCGTCTTGTAGAGGCGGTTACACGCCGGCTGCAGGTGCAAGAGAGAATCACATCGCAATTGGCCGACATTCTTGCCGAGGAGCTGCAGCCGAATGGGGTAATGGTCGTTGTCGAAGGCGAGCACTTGTGTATGTGCGCCCGCGGTGTGAAGAAGCCAGGCAGCATGACGGTCACTTCAGCCGTAAGAGGAGAATTCCGCAGCAATCCTGCACTCCGTTCTGAGTTTCTTACTTTATTGAAGCAATAGACCGTACAAATAAGAGGGGCTGACTCCAAAAGGAAATTTCCTTTTGGCTCAGCCTCTCTTCCTGTTTTCAGAGCTGTTCGCACGATGGCAGCAGCAGTTCCCATGTCAACTACCTACTCCCCTAGCAATTGATAGACAACATGACGCTTGTCAGAATGGCGCCCATACCAGCTTGCGCGTTTCTTCAAAGCGATCTTGGATATAGGGCCAATTCACCACGTTCCACCAATCTTTCACGTAATCCGGCCGCTTGTTCTGATGCTTCAGGTAATAAGCATGCTCCCACACATCTAATGGCAGTAAGGGAATGGCATCCCATTGCGATAAGTTCTGATGCTTCTCTGCCGTAAGGATCTCCAGTCGCCTACTGCGCGGGCTCCATACGAGGATAGCCCAGCCGCTGCCTTCTACCTTCGCTGCCGCTTCGCTGAATTGTTTCTTAAACGCAGCAGAGCTGCCAAAATCATTTCTAATCTGCTGGCTTAGCGTGCTGGTCGGCTCCCCGCCGCCATAAGGCGACATGGCATTCCAAAACAGCGTATGCAAATAGTGGCCTGCCCCGTTAAAGGCAAGCTCGCGTTCCCAATGCTTCACAAGCTCGAAGTTTCCCGTTTCGCGTGCGATTTGCAATTGGAGCTCCGCTTTGTTTAAACCGTCAACGTAGGATTGATGATGAATGTCATGATGGATACGCATGGTTGGCTCATCGATATAGGGCTCTAGGGCTTGATAGGGATAGGGCAAAGGAGGAAGAATATGTCCTCCTATAGGTACCTGCTGCAGCATAGCACGATGCTCGTTAGACCCGTGACTAACGACTGCTTGCCTGTAATTGGCCATGAGACCAATATAGTAGTTCGATTCGCGAATGGAATGTGAAATGACCGTTGTGGTAATGGGTGAAGCTACCGCTGCCGTTCGTTCGGTTAGTTGCGTTAATTGATCCACGTAGGTTCGAGATTGTTCAAGCGCCGCATCGATAAGGGCATCGACGGATTCTTCTACGTGCTGAGGCAGGCGTGACGGAAAGGGCAGCCAATCATCCAGCCATTGGTTGGTGTATTGCGCCGTATGTGAGAAGACAGGCTCCCATGATTGCAAGAGCTGTACGTATTGAGGTTCAAGCTCAGGTGCCGCTTGCAAAATGACGGCGGCATGCTCTTTCTCTTGCAGCTTCCAATGCCGTACAAATTCTATCACCCGAACGGGCATGAGCGTTCCATAAACAAAAAGCACGACCATCGCCTCCTCTGTCGCAACAAGTGCATCTATATTAGATGTATTCGCTGAGATATGGGCTTATGTCGTGCTTGCTGATTATGCGCGTTCTGCTTGCAGCTGCTGATCAACCTGACTAAGGAACAGCGCGGCTCTTTGAATATATTCGCTTGGATGCACCTGGAAGAGCAGCTCGTGCTTCCCGTCCGGTACGATCCATGAGCGGGAGAGAACGTTGCCTTGCCCCTCTGCAACGGCTTCTGCGGTCTGGAACGGAGCTTTCACATCATTCGTCCCATGTATAATAAATAGCGGAATATCATACACGTTGGAGATGACCTCGCTTGCCGGAATCGATCCGAAGCTTGTGCCGGTCCAGAGCGGAATCATGGATTCGATGAGCGGCAACGAGAAGCGCGGTAGGGATACGAATTGATTCAAGTTATCAAACAAGGCCTCAGGGCTAGGAATAAAAAGGCTATCGAGTATCATAGCATCAATGTCCTCGGTCTGAAGAGCGGCCTGCAAGGCGGTTCCGGCACCCATGGAGAAACCCCATACAACGATATCCTTGGCTCCGCGGGACTTGACATAGTCTACGGCAGCCAGCAGCTGCTGCGACTCCTCAAGGCCGCCCGTAGCAGGAGCTTTGTACTCTTTAGAGGCATAACCGTAATCAAATAGCAATACATTATAGTTTAGGCCGTGCAGCAGCTTCGAGAGCTCATACATCGGCACCCAGGATTCTTCGCGGTTTGCGCCATAGCCATGGCTGAAAACGACCGTACGCGCAGATGGAGCAATTTCACTTGTATCCTCATTCGCAGGAATGAACCAGCCGCTAACGGTGGTGTCGCCGCTTCTACTAGGAAAAATGACATCCTCGTAATCCAGGCCGATAGCCGCTTGCGGATTGGAGGAAAGCGGTGCTACATAGGGATAAGCAAGCATCCAAGCTACATATCCATGAAAGATAAGGACAGCCAGCAGGCACATTGCCGTCAGAGAAGCGATCGAGGCAACGAGCAGATGCTTGCCGCGGCTCTTGGTTTTGCGAAGCTGGAACAAATTTTCGGTTTCTCCCAAGGGAAAGGGCTGAAGAGTCTGCGGAAATCCGCCTTCAAGGGGCAATGGTGTCATCAAGGTCGTGCTCATGTCGTCGTCCTCCCTCTGTTAGCAACCGTCATTGGTTCGAAGTTGTCCTCATCACTGTAAGCGCTTTTTATTTCTAGTACTTTAATCGTAGTCCGGTCCTAGTAGCCTGTCAATTGGTGTCGAGGTAATGTTAATCGTTTGTAATATTACTGTAATGTAAACAACTCTTCTTTACGATAGTAGCGGCAATGAGTTATACTGAATGAGAATCGGTTTCATTGGATGAAACTTTTGTAGAGGGAGGTGCGGCGGCATGGAAGAAGGAAAATCGACGGTTCGGGCTGTGGATCGAGCGCTTGATATATTACTGTGCTTTACCTTGAAAACGGACTGGGCGATGACGGAAATTGCCGAGCATGTTGGCCTGCACAAAAGCACGGTTCACCGGATGCTCGCGACGCTAGAGGAGAAGGGCTTTATTGAACGGGACCGTTCAACCGACCGTTATCATTTGGGATTGAAAATGTGGGAACTCTCCGCCAATTTATCGCGCACTGACGACCAAGGCACCATTTGGCTGCCAGAGATGGAACGGCTGCGTGATCAGTTGGGAGAAACCGTAAGCATATATGTAAGAGATGGCTCCGAGCGGATTCGCATGCAGGCCGTACAGAGCAATCAGCCCGTGCGGCGGGTTGCGCCAGTAGGGGCTAGGCTTCCTCTTTACGCTGGAGCTTCAAGCAAGGTACTGATCGCTTATTCGGACCTAATCGTACAGGAGAGCATATTCGGAGACCCGGCTTGGCTATACTCTATCGATCTGGACCAATATAAGCAGCAGCTAGAGGAGATTTGCTTGCATGGCTACGCGACAAGCTTTGAAGAGCGGGAGCCCGGCGCTGCAGCGATCTCAGCTCCTATTTTCAACCGGACAGGGAAGCTGGCGGCTGCCTTATCTGTATCGGGTCCTGCGAGCCGGATGACCATGGAGATCATGAGTCATTACGCGCCAGTTGTGATGGAATCTGCGAAACGGATGGGAACGATGAGCTTATAAGAGAAGATCAGTTCTGAGGCGTGCCTTGGGGCTGGTCTTTTTTTGTTAAAAAAACTTATGAACATCATTCGATTAGTAATACTAAAAAATTCATACAAGCTTTCAGCATCTTGTATCAGTTGATGAATTTAACTGGATATTTCTCTGGAGAGGAAATAGTTCATCTTTCGAGATATATGTGGACTTAGTGATATAAAAAAAGAACTTTGCCGACAAGCGGCAAAGTTCTTTTTACTAAATGGGGTTCTGTTTATTAAGCAGTGGTGTTCATGTTAGCGATCATTTGGCGAAGTACCGTTTGAAGGATACCGCCATTGCGGTAGTAATCAACGTCTACGACAGAGTCAAGACGAACGATTGCAGGGAAATCAAAAGTTGTGCCGTCTTCGCGGGTAGCTGTAACGGTTACTTGCGAGCCTGGCGTTACGTCATTGGACAAGCCAACGATGTCGAACACTTCACGGCCAGTAATGTTAAGCGTCTTCCAGCCTTGACCTTCTGGGAATTGCAGTGGCAATACGCCCATGCCAACCAAGTTGGAGCGGTGAATACGCTCGAAGCTTTCAGCGATAACCGCTTTTACGCCAAGAAGGAATGTGCCTTTGGCAGCCCAGTCACGCGAGCTTCCTGTACCGTACTCTTTACCAGCAAGAATCACAAGGTTTTTGCCGTCTTTTTGGTATTTCATCGATGCATCGTAGATGGACATTACTTCTTCTGTAGGCAGGTAAGTTGTTACGCCGCCCTCCGTGCCTGGAGCCACTTGGTTACGAATACGGATATTCGCGAACGTACCGCGCATCATAACTTCATGGTTACCACGGCGTGAGCCGTAGGAGTTGAAGTCTTCGCGTTTGACGCCGTTATCGATCAAGTATTGGCCGCCTGGGCTGTTAACGGTAATGTTACCTGCAGGGGAGATATGATCCGTTGTTACGGAATCGCCCATTAGCGCAAGCACGTTTGCTGAATGAATGTCCTCGATATCGGTAAGATCCGATCCAAGATTTTCGAAGAACGGCGGGTTTTGGATGTACGTTGATTTGTTATCCCATTCGTAACTTTCGCCCTTAGGAACGGAGATCGCATTCCAACGCTCATTTTGTGTGAATACATTCTCGTATTTGTCGCGGAACATTTGCGGATTAAGCGCAGCTGTCATCGCATCGTTAATTTCTTGGGAAGTCGGCCAAATATCTTTGAGGTATACCGGCTCGTTAGCTTCTGTGTAACCGATTGGATCGTTTGTCAAATCGATATTTGTTGTTCCTGCAAGCGCATAAGCGATAACAAGTGGCGGCGAAGCCAGGTAGTTCGCTTTAACCTGTGCGTGAACGCGGCCTTCGAAGTTACGGTTACCGGAAATGACAGCAGAAACCGTCATATCGTTATCTATGATCGCTTTGCTTACTTCATCCGGAAGCGGACCGGAGTTACCGATACAAGTTGCGCAGCCATAGCCGGCAACGTGGAAGCCAAGCGCTTCAAGCGGCTCAAGCAGGTTTGCTTTGGTCAAGTATTCCGTTACGACGAGTGAGCCCGGTGTAAGGGAGCTTTTTACATAAGCAGGCTTCTTAAGTCCAAGCGCTACCGCTTTCTTGGCAACAAGGCCGGCACCGACCATTACGCTTGGGTTAGATGTATTGGTACAGCTTGTAATCGCAGCGATAACGACTGCGCCAGTGCCCATTTTGCTCACTTGGCCATCATTATGCTTAACCGTTACGACTTGATCGATTTTATCATCGCTTAGACCGTATCCGCCTTTGTCGATCGGCGTACGGATGATGCTGTTGAACGATTCCTTCATTGCAGTAAGCTCAACGCGGTCTTGTGGACGCTTTGGACCTGCAAGGGAAGGTACGATTGTGGAAAGATCCAGCTCAACGACATCTGTAAATACCGGGTCTGGAGTCTCGTCCGTACGGAACATGTCTTGCGCTTTATAGTAAGAGCCAACAAGCTCGATAAGATCTTCAGAACGGCCAGTTTGCTGCAGGTAGCTAAGTGTTTCGTTATCTACAGGGAAGAAGCCGATTGTAGCGCCGTATTCTGGTGCCATGTTGGCAACTGTTGCACGGTCAGCAAGGCTGATGTTCGAGAGGCCAGGGCCGAAGAACTCAACAAATTTACCAACAACGCCTTTTTTACGCAAAATTTGAGTAACAGTAAGCGCAAGGTCAGTTGCTGTAGAGCCTTCTGCCAGCTTGCCTGTCAATTTGAAGCCGATAACTTCAGGCATAACGAAGTATAGCGGTTGGCCAAGCATACCAGCTTCTGCCTCGATACCGCCAACGCCCCAGCCCACAACGCCTAGACCGTTGATCATCGTAGTATGCGAATCCGTACCTACGAGGGAATCAGGGAATACGACAGTTTCGCCATCGATGGTTTTTGTTGCTGCAACGGATGCCAAGTACTCAAGGTTAACTTGGTGAACGATACCTGTGCCCGGTGGAACCGCGCGGAAGTTATCGAATGCCGTTTGTGCCCAGCGAAGGAAGCGGTAACGCTCTTCGTTACGCTCGAATTCAACTTTTGTGTTGTATTCAAGAGCTTCTGGTGAACCGAAAGCATCAACCATGATCGAGTGGTCAATAACAAGGTCTACGGGTACGAGCGGGTTGATTTTTTTAGGATCTCCGCCAGCTTTTTTCACGGTATCGCGCATTGCCGCAAGGTCAACGACAACCGGTACGCCTGTGAAATCCTGCAATACGATACGGGCAGGGATGAACGGGATTTCTTTATCTTCGCGTCCGTCAGCCCAAGTAGCAAGCTGCTTAACGTGTTCAGGTGTAATCGCGCGGCCGTCAAATTGACGGACAGCAGCCTCAAGCAATACTTTGATGGAAAAAGGCAGTTTCGAAATGTCGCCTAGTCCTTGTTCTTCAAGTCCGCCCAGACGGTAGTAAGCGTATGATTTGCCACCGGCGTCCAGCGTTGTGCGAACTGAATAATGATTCTGTGTAGCCATCGTCATTCTCCTCTGTGAATGGATTTCATGTTTCATCCTGTGAAACACAATTTCAAAATCTCTATATCTATAGTATATCGCTAAAATGGTCCTTCCGTAAAGTCCAATTATGACTTTGGGCGACTGTAAATGGCATGGAAATCGAACCTGACGAATATTACATGAAACGGAAGATGCCTTCATATAATGAAGCAGTTAATCTGTCTTGGGCGTGAAAATTTCATTCGCAGCGTTAATAAAACAGCCATGTACACTCGCATGTACGATAAGTTGAAGGAGGGGACAGTTATGACGCGAACAGGAAACCGGGGTCAGAATGTTCAAAACCCAAAACGTCCTCATGCAGCTTCGAAGCCTGCTGCATCACAGAGCAAGCCTCGGTTGAAAGCATCTACTCATGTGCTTCACAAAACGTCCTCGGAGCTGCCAGTAGAGCAGTCTTCAAAGACCGATTTTCCTACTCTGCACAGCTTTGATCAAACGAAGCAGCCAGCTCCAGCTGTGAGACAACAGTCCTCTAAGCTGAACTCTTTGCTGAGGTCTTCGGATTACGATCAGCATAGGGAAGAAGGGAAGCAGCCAGACTGGAAAGCGGCCGTTCATCGTTATGTGAGCTTGTACAATCATGCCGAAGCCAATCAGCAGGCTGCCGTGCTGACGGATTTCGTTACCGATGCTGACCATTGTGAAAGGCTCCGCGGCAGGCTGGAACGCCTTCGCGAGCGTGATTGGCACAGAGGCGCGCTGCCTGCCGGAAGCGAGACCAAAGCCGAGCTCATTCGAGTGAATGAATCGCCTAGCGAAGTCTCGGTGCTTATCCGGCTTCATATCAAAAGAAGAATGGAGCAAACTGGTCGATTTTATATGGAGGAAAGATCCGAGTTCGAACGCCTCTGGTTAGGTCTGTCCGGCGGGGAGTGGGATGTCCTGCGGGTCGAGCCTATTATTGCGGAACGCAGGCCTCGCTTTGGCACGGCAACAGACAACTGGATGACCGTCGATGATTACTCGGAGCTATTTGGCGATCTATCGTCACCGTCAACACCATACTTAAATTATGACCTATTACAGCAATTCAAACACAGGCCTTCCGGCATTCGTTACAGGAGAGATTTGGTTGCGGCGTATGCGGATCGCTGGTGGAATGAAGGGAACCCTTCTTACGAGCTTTTTGAGGTGAATTGCACCAATTATGTGTCGCAGTGCATCTTTGCAGGCAATGCTCCGATGAACTATACTGGTAAGAGAGAAACAGGCTGGTGGTACAAAGGTCGAAATAAAGGCAGCGAATGGTGGAGCTACAGCTGGGCGGTATCCAATGCGATTACCAATTACTTAACGGCCGCTAGGTCGTCGGGACTTCGCGCGGAGGTTGTTCAGTCTGCGGATGAGCTTCAGCTTGGCGATGTAATTACGTATGATTGGAACGGGGATCATCGTTTTCAACACAGTACCATCGTTACAGCCTTCGATTCATTCGGCATGCCGCTGGTAAATGCCAACACTGTTTCCAGCAGACATCGATATTGGGATTATCGCGATTCCTATGCATGGACGGAACAAACGAAATATCGTTTTTTTCATATTGCTGATCTATTATAAATTATTGTACCGGAGGATATGCCATGGGGAGCAAGGTTCGAGTAGGTTTAATTTACGGGGGGAAATCGGGAGAGCATGAGGTCTCTCTGCAAACGGCTTATGCAGTTATGGGCGAATTTGACTATGTTAAATACGAAATTAAACCTTTTTATATTACGAAACAAGGCGGATGGAAAACGGGAGCCGTTCTGAATGCCCGTCCGGGCACAGCGGAGGAGCTCCGTTTTGAAGCAGGCGAGGCGCAGCAGACAGGCTCCGCGCTTGCTCCTTTATTTGCTGGCTTGCAAGCAGGCGATTCTTCAGATCAGGCCGAGGCGCGCCTTGATGTCGTGTTCCCGCTTTTGCATGGTACCTTTGGAGAGGATGGCACGATTCAAGGACTTTTTGAAATGGCCAACATTCCTTACGTAGGTGCAGGCGTTCTCGCATCCGCCGTTGGGATGGACAAGATTTTGATGAAAAAGGTATTTGCTCAAGAAGGTTTACCGCAATGTGTGTTCCGGTATTTCAACCGCACGCAATGGGAAAAGGACTCTTCCTTCTTTATTATGGAATGCGAGGTTTCCCTCGGGTATCCATGCTTTATTAAGCCGGCTAATCTAGGTTCCAGCGTTGGAGTATCCAAAGCGAAAAATCGTGAAGAGCTAGTTGCGGCAGTTAACTATGCGTTCCGCTTTGACCGTAAGGTCATCGTCGAAGAATTTGTAGACGCTCGGGAAATCGAAGTGAGCGTACTCGGCAACGACGAAGCTAAAGCCTCTTTGCCAGGCGAAATTGCGCCGTCTAATGAATTTTATGATTACAAGGCGAAGTACATCGATGGTAAGTCAACGATGCAAATTCCGGCAATTCTTTCTCCAGAACTAACGGAATCTGTTCGGGAAATGGCGGTTCGCGCTTTCCAGTCCATTGACGGCTCAGGTTTGTCCCGTGTCGATTTTTTCCTTCGCAAAAACGATAATCAGCTGTTTATTAACGAAGTAAACACTTTGCCGGGCTTCACCCCTTTCAGCATGTATCCGCTCATGTGGAAAGAAACCGGCATTCCATATAAAGAATTGTTAGATACATTAATCAATCTAGCTTTAGCCCGCCACGCCGAAAAACAACGCATCGACTTTACTGGCGAGGCAGCCCAATAAGCGCGAAGCTTAGCAAAATACTTAGAAGAAATAGAATTGCTGATGAAGCCAGGAATAATTTCTTTTTCTCCTATCTTCTCGAAGCCCGCACTACTGCATATCGTACGTTCATTAATATTATGATTGCAGCAGATATCCAGAGGGTTCAGCCCTCTGGATATTTTCTTTAACTGGGGTGGTGGACGTTCAAGAAGAGGAGCAAAAAGAGTAAGAAGAACAAGAAGAACAAAGGGAAAAACAAAAAAAATTATAATCAAATGATTAACGAGAAAACCTCTCGCGAATCATTTGATTGGCACACAGAATGAGCATTTAACATGATTCTCCCGTTAAAGTCTCGGAATTAGAGTGAAATATGGAAAAAGCTCTTTTATAACTGGAGATTTTCCTGCTAAATGAGTAAACTAAGCAAAATGGAGTTAATTAGCAGGTGAAATTTCTGTTATTTGGTTACAAGAGGAAATTAACGTGATTAAAGTTTGTTCCTCTTCCTGCTCAACGCTGGCTGCATAGAAAAGCAACTTTACGGTTCGAATGTTACTCTAGCGCTAGTTGAATTGGTGCAGCTCATCGAGGAAACAACTAAAGTACCAACTAATCCTTTTTCTCTACCCAAAGTAAAGCGCGTCCCGCAGGCATGAAAGCGCGCAACGTGCAAACGTAGAGCTCAAGCTAACTTGCAACTAATCCGTATTTTCGCCCAAAGTTAAGCGTGTCCCGCAGGGACGAAAGCGTTCCATAAGCAAACGTAGAACTGATGCTACCTTGTTGCTTAAACGTTAGTCGAGTTGCGGGTGTCCAGAGGGTGCAACCCTTGGGGCCCTCCCTTGGAAGGGAGGGTTTGGGTGGGTTCGAAACGCTTTGAAGGTTGGGTAGTGAATCTTTTACAGTTTGAAGTATTTAATGGTTTGCATTAAAGCCTTACGCAGTAAAGCCTTTGAAGGAAGGGTAGAACCCTGCGCTTTGAAGGCCCGGGTAGAAATTCCACTGAAAGGAGGGGAAATATATGGGTTTTGCAACCGAGTTTAATTCTGTATGCAAATTTAAGTCCGAACAAGAGCTTTATGAATTGTTGGAGTATGGTAAGGGCAAAATGGTGAAGAGCGGCTTTCGCGTATTTCCAACGGGCCAGAAGGTCATTGCTTACACGCCTGGCAACGAAGCAATCGCAATCGTCCGCATTTTAGCTTCAATCGCTGAGATTAACTTCCAAGGCGAAGAAGTGACACAAGTGGAGATGGAGCTCGTGAGAAAGCTGACTGAAGAAGAAGCGAGAGTGCAGACGGCTCTTGCCTTTGAGATGTTTTTTGGAGAGAGGGCTTAATCCATGATTGTGAGATTAGGTTTTGTCGCCATGAGTTTGCTACTTGAAAATGCTTCTCCATCGCGAACGATGACCTTTGCTAATTTCTCGAAGCTGGACGACCGCGAAGCGGGGATTCGGAAGCTGGAGAGAATTGCGGAGGAAAATTTGCACAGCACGCTGCGTATTCTGAAGCATTGCAAAGGCAGCGGCATCCAAATGTACCGTTTCTCATCCAAACTAATTCCGCTGGCCACCCACGAGGATTTGGCGGATTGGAATCCGTTCATCGCTCTCGCGCCTGCTTTTCGGGAGGTTGGCGAGTTCGCGCAAAAAAACGGCATCCGCGTTTCTTTTCATCCCGACCATTTCTGTGTGTTCAGTACGCCAAGGGCAGAGGTGCTAAGAAAGTCAGAGCTGGATCTGCTTACTCATGTTCTAATGCTCGAAGCGATGGGGCTGGATGAAGCGACGAAGTGCAACATACATATGGGCGGAGCCTATGGTGATAAGGAAGTAGCGGGTGAGCGGTTTATCCGTCAGTTCAGTGATTTAGCGCCTCGACTGAAGCACCGGATTACGCTTGAGAATGACGATAAAACCTTTCATGCACGCGAAACGCTGGATGCGGCAGAGCAGGTTGGAATTCCCATGGTGCTGGATATCCACCATCATGCGGTCAATCCCGGAGATGTGGATGATGATGAGCTGTACAACGGCTTATGGCCTCGTATCGAGCGCACATGGCAGAAGGAACGCGAGCGGTTGGGCTTGTCCGAGGCCAGTCAGCTGCCTCCCAAAATTCATGCATCCAGCCCGAAGAGTCCTTCCGACCCGCGAGGGCATGCGGATTTTGTGGAAGCGGAGCCGCTGCTGCAGTTTTTGCGCAAAGCAGCCCGCAGTACGGAATACTTGGACTGTATGCTGGAAGCCAAAAGCAAGGATGAGGCTTTAATCAAGCTGATCGAGGATTTCAAGCTTTTGGAAGTGAGCGGTAACGGCGTTAAAGTATTGGACGACGGGCGCATAGAAATAACCGCTGAGCATTAAATGGATACATGCAAGCACCGTCAAGGCTTATCCTTGGCGGTGTTATTGTATGCTGGAGCCTCTGCGGAGCAATCAAATACCCATTAAATCAAAAAGGTGATCTCAACATGGAATGGATACTGCTTGTACTGCTAGGCGTTGTAGCAGCGATGTTCGGCAGCATTGTCGGTTTAGGCGGTGGCATCATTATCGTTCCGGTTCTGATGCTGATTGGCCCGGTGCTTACCGGAGGCGAGATCGGACATGCTACAGCCGTTGGCATATCGCTGACCGTTCTTGTCGTGACGGCACTGGCCTCTACGCTAAGCTATGCTAAACGCAAAATCGTCGATTTTCGCAGCGGCTGGTTATTTTTTATCACGAGTGGTCCCGCTGCAATGGTAGGCTCAGCGCTTACGGGCCGACTCCCTGCAGGCACGTTTCAGCTCGTATTTGGCATTTTTATGCTGGTGATGGCGTCCATTCTTATCGCTCGTGACTATATGAAACCGTTTTCGAAGCAATGGCCGATTGTGCGTACAATGACGGATGCAACAGGTCAAGTTCATACTTATAGCTATGGTATCGTTCCTGCGCTTGCCATTGGATTTGGCGTAGGATTAATGTCTGGTTTGTTTGGTATCGGCGGGGGTTCACTGTTCGTGCCTTTAATGGTGCTGCTCTTTCGTTTTCCGCCACATATGGCCACGGCAACGTCGATGTTCGTTATTTTTCTGTCCTCCATACTAGGGAGCGGCATGCATGTGTACTTGGGGGAGACCAATTGGCTGCTTGTGCTCGCGCTCGTGCCTAGCGCTTGGATTGGCGGCAAGCTGGGTGCGGCGATCTCCGTAAAGATGAGTGGCAAGGGACTGCTGTGGCTGCTTAGGGTGACGCTGCTTCTGCTCGCTGGCCAATTAATTATTGAAGGCTTGCGATCATTTTGATATGGTGAAAATATTCATATGCGAAACTTGATAGGTGCTTTATCCGTAATAGTCGATAAAAGAGAAATTAATCGTTCGTGAATTTACATAGAGGGAAGAGTGATGGATTGTGAATGACCAGAACAATGCTTCCGTTGTAGGCGGGAAAAGCTTTACTGCTGTCGCTATTAATTGTGCGTCGAAAGCAGGAGAATGGATTCAGACAAAACTAGGCAACTATGCCAGCCTTGATATAAAGTATTCCTCGCATGATCTGGTTACAGAGGTGGACAAAGGTTCGGAGAGGTTAATCAAAAAGCTGATCATGACGCATTTTCCCCACCACTCTTTTTTGGGTGAAGAAGGAGTGGAGCCGGGGCCTGAGGCTTCAGCACGCGCGCTTGAAGATATAAGGGATGCAGAATATTTATGGATCGTGGACCCTATCGATGGGACGACGAACTTCGTTCACGGCTTTCCGTTCTTCTGCGTATCGATCGCGCTCGCGCATAACGGCGAGGTTATCGTTGGCGTTGTCTACGATCCGATGAAGGATGAGCTGTTTGTTGCGGAGAAGGGCAAGGGCGCCTATGTCCATGGCAAAAGAATGCAGGTATCCAAAGACGAGACGCTGCGTGCCAGCTTGGTGGCGACTGGACTGCCAGCGGATCATCATTACGCGCTTCCGCTTAACCTAAAGGGAATTCAGGCCGTTGCCCCGCAGGTGCGCAATCTTCGGATTGCCGGTTCAGCGGCCCTGCATATGGCTTATGTTGCAGCAGGACGCTTAAGCGGTTTCTGGGAAATTGGGCTCAGCAGCTGGGATCTGGCTGCAGGCTCACTGCTGGTACAGGAATCCGGCGGCATCGTCACAAGCACGTCGGGCCAGCCCTATGATTTGGGTGTTCGAAACGTAACCGCTTCTAACGGACTTATTCAAGAAGAGCTTATTGCAGCTTTAGCCGAAGCGAAGGCGAACGATTAATAGGAGGGGGACAGCATTCTGGGAGATTGGCAGAATTGTTGTCCTTCTCTGTTTTAAGCGATACCGGATCGACTAAGAGGGGAGAAAAGAAGATGAAGACAGCAGGAAAGAAGCTTGCCGCTATCCTTATGACAACGGTATGTCTTGGCATACTTTCAGCTTGCGAAGCAAATGAGTCCGCTGGGCCGCAGACGTCAATGAACGCGCCAACGGGTCTGGTAACAGAACAGCCCGCGGAAACAATGCCTGCCAAAGAAACGCCAGAACCAGAAGAAGATGGGGTTGCTTTTACGGTGCTTGCACAGGAGCTTCGTGTCCCTTGGGTAATCGCCTTTGAACAAGATATCGTCTACATTAGCGAGCGCGAAGGCAATATCGTTAAAGTCGATGGAAGCAGCATGACGCGCCAAACGGTCCATTTGAACAAAAAAGTTAAACATGCAGGGGAAGGGGGCTTTCTTGGCTTCCTGCTTGCGCCGGATTTTGCTAAAACCCGCTTGGCCTACGCTTATCATACGTATGAGGAGAAAGGCCAGACGTTAAACCGAGTGGTGATCCTGAAGCAAAACGGGGAGCAATGGGATGAGGTGCGCCCGCTGCTTGAAGGCATTCCAGGCGCGGCGAATCATGATGGCGGTCGAATGGCGATTGGTCCAGATGGGCGGCTCTACGTGACGACTGGCGATGCGCAGCAGCGTGAGCTGGCGCAGGATAAGGGCAGTTTGGCTGGCAAAATTTTAAGAATGACGCTGGATGGCAAGGTTCCTGAAGATAATCCGTTTTCTGGCTCTTTCGTTTATTCCTATGGCCATCGGAATCCGCAGGGGCTGGTATGGAATCATGAGGACATTATGTTTAATACCGAGCATGGCCCATCGGGCAATCCTGGCGGGCATGATGAGATCAATATTATTGAAGCAGGCGGGAATTACGGTTGGCCCGACATTTATGGAGATACTGAGAAGGATGGGATGATCACGCCAATCTTTCATACCGGGGAGAAGGCAATCGCCCCTTCAGGAGTAACCATGGATGAAAATAACCGGATGCTGATTGCTACTTTGGTGGGAGCGGCACTTTACCGCTATGATCCGGCGACGAAGGACATGTCTGTTATTTTCAGGGGAGAAGGCAGGCTGCGTGATGTGAAAATGAAAGATGGTCGCATCTACGTCATCACGAACAATACCGACGGACGGGGCACGCCATCCCAAAATGATGACCGATTGCTGCTGCTAAAGGCTGTCGAGTAACAAGAGAAATCCAAATACCTGTTAAAAGATCGCCTCGACTGTTGCTTTGAAGAAAGAGTAACTTTTCCGTCAAATCGATAAGTAAGTCATGCATTGTCGCATGAAAAAAATAGATTTAAAAATAGACCTATTTCTTCCACTTCTGATGAAGTGGAAGGAATAGGTCTAATTAATCGTTGTCGGACTCCCAACCTTGGGTGCATTTAAACGTGCCTGTTATACTTGCATGCTGGCAAAGTGGTTAGGAGAGTCGGATTTGTTGAACGTGCGCTTCCTCGCTTATTTCAATTGAGAGAATGCGAAGTTGATCGCTTCAATGGTCTCATCGATATCGGCCTCTGTGTGTGCGGTGGTGAAAAACCAAGCTTCGTATTTAGAAGGAGCCAGGTTAATGCCTTGATCCAGCATGAGCTTGAAGAAACGGCCGAATAACTCGCCGTCCGTATCCTGAGCCTCATCGTAATTCGTAATCGGATGATTGCAGAAATGCGCCGAGAATGAGCCGCGGATTTGATTGATGGTAAGCGGGATGCCATATTGCCTTGCAGCGGCATGCAAGCCCGTCGCCAACTTGGTAGCGAGCGCGTTCATCCGATCATAGATGCCAGGCTCCTGAAGCAGCTCCAGGCAGGCGATGCCTGCGGAAATCGAAGCTGGATTGCCCGCCATCGTGCCAGCTTGATAGGCAGGGCCAAGCGGAGCGACCTGCTCCATAATTTCGCGCCGGCCGCCATAAGCGCCGATAGGCAGTCCGCCGCCGATGATTTTGCCAAGTGCGGTTAGGTCCGGCTCAATCGCTTTGTGGTCAGGGAAAGCGACGTAAGTTTGCGCAGCTCCATAATGGAAACGGAAGGCGCTAATTACCTCATCATAGATGACAAGCGCTCCCGCCTCACGGGCGAGCTTGCAGAGACCCTCTAGGAAGCCCTCGTGTGGCATAACCATGCCGAAGTTGCCAACAATAGGCTCAACCATCACAGCAGCAGTCTCGTGTCCCCAGCGCTCCAGTGCGGCTTTGAGAGCAGGCAGATCGTTAAACGGAACGGTGATGACCTCGCTGGCAATGCTCGAAGGCACGCCGGCGCTGTCAGGAATGCCGAGTGTAGACGGACCTGAGCCGGCGGCAACGAGCACAAGATCAGAGTGTCCGTGGTAACAGCCGGCAAACTTAATGATTTTGGATTTTTTCGTAAAAGCGCGAGCGACGCGAATCGTCGTCATGACGGCTTCAGTCCCCGAATTGACGAATCGAACCTTGTCGAGTGAAGGGATCGCTTCTTTCAGCATGCGAGCTAGCTTGATTTCAAGCTCAGTCGGCGTACCGTAAAGCGTACCGTCCTGAGCAGCGCGAACAATCGCTGCCGTTATATGTGGATGGGCATGTCCCGTAATAATGGGGCCATAGGCAGCCAAGTAATCGATATATTTGTTATCGTCGACGTCCCAGAAATAAGCTCCTTCTCCTTTTTTCATAAACACGGGAGCTCCGCCGCCTACGGCTTTGTAGGAGCGGGAAGGACTATTGACGCCGCCTACAATATGTTGCAGCGCTTCCTCGTATAGCTTTTCGGAATTTGGTCGTTTTATCGTCATGATTGTAAGCCTCCTAAAAATAAGTAGATGATAAGGAAACAAAATACACGCAACCCTAGATAACCGTTGCGTGTATTTGCCGTTTATTGTTTTGTGCTTGAATTACCTGTTGTATTGCCACCAACGGCTGAGTCATCGGAAGGAATCGGAGTTTCCGTTGGCACAGGGATGGTATCATCCTGCTCCAGCGTCATTTGAACATAAGCGCGCAGCTCATCCTCATCCTTGATGCCGATAACGGATGCACCGCCGACGCGATCCTCTGCGATCAGTTCCATTGGCGGAATTTGCGTTGTGCTGGCTACATGGCTTTTGACGCCGAGCTGGCCAAGCTTGAGCATATCAGGCACGCTGATGTTCATTTTGACGTAAGGCTGCACGCTGTCTAATATCTTCTTCATCCGAATAATATTCCAAGTGGACTGCAGCTCCTTGGAGACCGCCTGCAGGAAGTTGCGCTGACGCTCCGTACGCGTAAAGTCGCTCATCGCATCATGGCGGAAACGAACGTATTGGAGTGCTTTGTCCCCATCAAGCAGCTGATACCCCTGCTTGAGATCGATATCGTAGCGGTTTCCGTCTGCGTTATCGGTGTAATGCATATCCTTCTCGACATCGAAGTAGATGCCGCCGATCGTATCGATGAGCTGCTTAAAGCCCTCAAAATCGGTATACACATAATATTGAATGTCGAGTCCTAGAAGGTCCCCGACTGTTTGCATGGCTAGTGGATATTCTCCTAATGCAAGCGCCGTATTAATGCGGCCCTTGCCATGTCCTTCGATGCTGACATAAGTATCGCGCAGTACAGAGAACAAATGGGCTTTCTTGGTTACGGGATCGAACGAAGCGACTAATATGGAATCTGAACGGGCGACCTGCCCTTCATCAATGCCGCGGGCATCACCGCCAAGCAGCAAAATATTAACGCGTTCGGTGCCTTCCCATTCCGGAATCGGTACGGGTGTTTCTTGCGCTTCCTCCGTGGGAGGCTTGGTCGCTTCGGGATCGCTAAAGTTGTCCAGTGCGTTATATACGCCTACCGTCCAGTAAATGGCAAAGGCTGCCGCCGCACCCAGGATAACCGATAGGCTGATAAAAAACCATTTCCATTTTTTTTTGTTTTTTGGTGCTTTCGGTGTCTCGTTCGTCTCGTTAGGCATTTCGTTAGACGTGCTCCTTTCAGATGCTGCTGAATCTTTTTGTTCCAACGATAAGAATGGGATTCTTATCGTTCACCGCGCAAAGAGCTTTTTCCCGCCAAAGGACGGCTACACCCGTTTACGCTTGCAAAGCTGGTGGATTTCAATGTAAGCATGAGCAAGGATGGCATAGCGAAAGGTCCGCTTCTCAAATAAAACAAAGAGGGCGGAGCCGGTTACGCTAAAAATATAAGAATGTATAAGACGATGCTTATTTCAAAATATAAGAAGGAATAAGTTTTCGAAGCTTATTGGATTTCTTATACTTCAAGCGAAGAGAGCTTTTACCGCCAAAGGACGGTGCCTGCCTTTTACGCTTGTAACTTATATTTATGAGCAAACGAAAGCTGAGGCAAAATAGGTAAGCTCAGCCGTTTACGCTAGGCGTGAACTAATGTATGATTACATATCATAAAATTATAAAGCTGAACGACATGCAGAAGCAAGTTTTATCGTTTTAGGTAAATAAAGATCGCTATTTCCTAGGAAATGTCGATGCGAGAGGGGCTATAAGAACCACATGCTAGCTATTGATGTAAAGGACCTACGCAAGCAATTCAGCGTACAGAAGAACCGCGAAGGCTTATCCGGCGCACTCAAGGACTTGTTTAAACGCGAGTACAATGAGGTAACGGCGGTTAAAGATATTTCCTTTCAAATTCCGCAAGGAGAAATATGCGGGTATATCGGAGAGAATGGCGCAGGCAAGTCGACAACGATCAAAATGCTCACTGGCATATTGGTGCCAACCTCAGGCGAACTGAAGGTGAATGGCTACGTGCCATTCAAGGACCGCGAGAAATTCGTGAACGGCATTGGCGTTGTATTTGGCCAGCGCTCCCAGCTTTGGTGGGATATCGGGGTAATTGAATCCTTCCAGCTGCTGCGCAAAGTATATCGCGTATCAGAGGCGGACTTCCGCAAACGTCTAAATGAACTGGTGGAGCGTCTGCAACTTGGCGAATTGCTTAACCGGCCGGTTCGCAAGCTTAGTCTCGGCCAGCGGATGCGCTGTGAACTGGTTGCATCCTTGCTGCACAACCCGTCCATTTTGTTTCTCGATGAGCCGACCATTGGCCTCGATATTGTCGTCAAGACGGAAATCCGTGACTTCCTGCTGCAAATGAACAAGGAGCAGGGGACGACGATTTTGTTGACGACGCATGATTTGCAGGATATCGAAGCGCTTTGCTCACGGGTCATCATGCTCGATGACGGACGTATTATCTATGACGGCGGGCTGGATGATCTCAAGAATCGCTGGAGCAAGGGGCGCGAAATTCAGTTCCAATTTGCAGGCCATACACAGCTTGCGAAGCTGCGTGAGCTTACCGCTAGCCTGGATGTCTCTTGGACGATGGAAAATGAGGTTACCGCAAAAATGTGGCTGCCGCATACCGTTAACGTATCGGACGCGCTGGCTTCCGTTGTCGGCGGTGTCGAAATTCGCGATATTAAGATAATTGAAACGAACACAGACGATATTGTCCGCAGCATTTATTCCTCAGGCTCCGCTTCCACCCCGAAGGAGACGACCGTATCATGATGAGCGCTTATATCGATTTTATTCGGATACGGTTCATTATGATGCTGGCTTATCGCGTTAATTATTATAGCGGCATCATTATTTATGCCATTAATATCGGCGCATATTACTTTCTATGGCAAGCGATTTACGGCGACAAGGAGACGTTGGCCGGCTTCACCGTCACCCAGATGACGACGTATGTTGCCGTATCCTGGATGGCCCGAGCGTTTTATTTCAACAACCTTGACCGGGAAATTGCCAATGAAATTCGCGACGGCAGCGTATCGGTCCAGCTCATAAGACCGTACTCCTATCTGTTTGTGAAAATGATGCAAGGCTTCGGCGAGGGCTTATTCCGGATGCTGCTGTTCATGGTGCCCGGCATGATTATCGTCTGTCTGATCTTCCCGGTTACGCTGCCGACAGATCCGGCAACATGGCTTATTTATCTGGTCATGCTGTTCTTTAGCTTTCTTATTAATTCGCAAATCAATATTTTAACCGGCTTATTCGCCTTTTTCGTGGAAAATAACGAAGGCATGATGAGGATGAAGCGGGTAATGGTTGATTTTTTCTCGGGCGTGGTCGTGCCGATCGCTTTTTTCCCGGGCTGGCTGTCCGCCATTATGCAGTGGCTGCCGTTCCAAGCGATTACTTACTTGCCAAGCTCCGTGTTTACAGGACGTACGCCTAGCAGCGAAGTGCTGCATGTGTTCGGCATACAGGTGCTATGGTTCGTAGGATTATTAATACCGATCTGGCTGACATGGCGTTCCGCACGCAAGCGGCTGTTCGTGCAAGGGGGCTGATCCAGATGAGATACGCATCATTATTTTGGGAATATATTAAAAACTATGCGAAAACAAGGTTGACCTATCGGGCGGATTTCTGGATTGAAGTCCTCTCGGATTTATTGTTCCAAGGGATGAACCTTATCTTTATTTTAATCGTATTCCAGCACACGCCGTCGCTTGGCGGCTGGTCGGAAGCGGAGGTTGTGTTCGTGTATGGCTTCTTCATGATCCCGTATGGCGTGTTCAGCACCTTCTTCAGCATCTGGAATTTTAGCGAGCGTTATATTGTCAAAGGGGAGATGGACCGGGTGCTGACACGTCCGGCGCACAGCTTGTATCAGGTGCTGCTCGAAAACGTAGATCCGCCATCCTTGATCGGCTCTTTCGTCGGCGCCATCATCATGGTCCTCTGCTGGACGCAGCTTGGCCTGCCCTTCGAAGTATGGGACCTGCTTATTTTGCTGCTGCTCATCCTGGGTGCCGTGCTCATTTACGCCGGCCTCTATACGGCGCTTAGCGCAATATCGTTTTATTCGGATGCACCGACCGGAATCGTTCCGCTTATGTACAATATTCAGAACTATGGCCGGTATCCGGTGAACATTTATAACAAAATGATTCGGTTTGTGCTGACCTGGTTGCTGCCATTCGCATTCGTTGGGGTTATACCAGCATCTTATTTTCTTGAGAAGAAAGCGGATGATCTCTCGCAGCTTGCGCTCTTTACGCCTGTCATGGGCATTATCGTCTTTTCGTTAGGGCTATGGCTATGGAACCATGGCGTAAAACGTTATCGTGGAGCTGGCTCGTAACCGACCTGTAGGGATAGCCCTGCTTAGACGCAAATATGATTAGTTTCTGGAGGATTTAGAGATGACACTGCTTCCTATCGGAGAGCCGGTACCGGATTTTACGCTGCCGGCTTCAAATGGAGAACAAGTTACGCTCAGCGATTACCGCGGAAAAAACGTCGTTCTTTACTTTTATCCCAAAGATATGACGACAGCCTGTATCCAAGAGTCCTGTGACTTTCGCGACGCGAACCAGGAAATGCTGAGTCTGAATACGGTTATTTTGGGCATAAGCCTCGATACCGTCAAATCGCATCAAAATTTTATAGCGAAAAAAGAGCTGCCCTTCCTGCTGTTAGCCGATACAGAACATGCCGTGTGCGAGCTGTACGGGGTTTGGCAGTTGAAAAAGCTGTATGGAAGAGAATATATGGGGCTTGTCCGCTCGACCTTCCTAATAGACGCAGCTGGCAAACTCGTGCAGGAATGGCGTAAAGTACGGGTAAAGGGACATACGCAGCAGGTGCTGGAGGCCGTTCAGCAGCTTTAATCTTAAGAAATATAGATCAAATAAATCGTATACCAACCAAAATTCCGCTGACAGCTGTTGGCGGTTTTTTTTTTTGTCATGCGCCTGTCTAAAGTCGCGCTGCATGCACGACAAAGGTCTAGGCGATGATACATTCTCCAGACCATTATGTGGCGCTTTCGCAGCCCTTACAATAAAAGTCGTAGGTTTAACTTGGAAAAAATAAACAAGTAAGACATTTGAAAGAGGAAATGGAGAGGGAAACATGAAATTTTTTACGAGTTTTTCATTAAGGAACCCGGTCGCGATCATCCTGTTAGTTATTTTGATCGCTGCTGGCGGAGTGTACGCGACCCTAGGATTCAAGCAGGAGCAGCAGCCGGAGGTTACTTTTCCGGGCATCATGGTGGCTGCGGTCTACCCAGGAGCTGCTCCTAATGAAGTGATGAATCAGGTTACGCTTCCGCTAGAGAAGGTGCTGCGCAACATGGAAGGCGTAAAGAGCGTCACTTCCCAATCAGCGAACAGCGTATCGATGCTGCAGCTGGAATTTGGCTACAACGATGATATGAAGGAGAAGCAGGCCGAGGTTATTCAGGCGATGGGAGAGGTTTCCTTACCAGATGGAGTCGCTAAGCCGCAGGTGCAGTATTTCTCGACAACCAATCAACCTATTATGTATACAAGCGTGGCAGCAAAGGAAGGCGTGACGGAAGAGCAGCTCACTGCATTCGTCAAAAACTCGCTGCTTACCGATTTGCAAGCCATCGAAGGCGTAAGCGACGTCCAGCTTGTCGGACTGAAGGATGACGGCGTGTATATAAGCTTGGATGCAAAGAAAATGGCTGATAAAGGCATTACATACGATCAGATTATGGCAGGCTTGCAAGCAAACAATCTCAGTGTGCCGCTCGGAGAGGCTACGATTGGCAAGACGAAGCTGCCAGTATTCGTGCAAGGAGATCTCCGCTCGATCGAGCAGTTGAAGACATGGCGTCTTACACCGGCTGGCGACGTCAAATTGACCGATATTGCAGGCATTACGCAGGGCAAGGAGCTTAGCGTTATCAACCGGACCAATGGCAGCGTAAGCGTGTCGCTTAACATTGTAAAATCCGGCGATGCCAACACGGTGGAAGTGGCTGATAAGGTTCTTAAAGTTTATGAAAACGCCGAGAAGGACGGCCAGGTAAAATCGCTTATTATGTATAACCGTGCTACTGATGTAAAGGAGTCGGTAAATACCTTGGCTCGTGAGGGGGCGCTTGGCGCGCTGTTCGCGTCGATTCTGATTTTGTTCTTCCTGCGTAACTTCCGGGCTACGCTGATTGCAATTGTATCGATCCCGCTATCGATGCTGATCGCGATGATCTGTTTGAAATATTTTACGGACGTGACTCTCAATATTATGACGCTTGGCGGCTTAGCCGTGGCAACCGGTCGGGTGGTGGACGACAGTATCGTCGTCATTGAGAACATTGTGCGCCGCATGCGGGGCGAGAAGATTACGAAGGATTTGATCCTTTCCGCAACCGCGGAGGTTGGCCGGGCAATCACCTCCTCTACAATAACGACCGTGGCGGTATTTGCGCCGCTTGGGCTGCTGCAAGGCATGATCGGGGGCTACTTCCGTCCTTTCGCATGGACCGTTGGATTCGCGTTGCTGTCGTCACTCCTAGTGGCGCTGACGGTTGTGCCGCTTATGGCATGGGCGCTCATGAGAAACGCTAAGCTGGCGGAACCGAAAGAATCGGCGATGAGCCGCGGCTACAAGCGGGTACTGCAATGGTCGCTAGGCCACAAAACCATTGTGCTGGTCGTCTCGTTTATGTTGTTCATCGGCAGTCTTGTACCAATCTTTGCTGGTAAGGTTGGTGTAATTTTACTGCCCGAGACGGAATATAAATACATGTTCGCAACGCTTGAAATGCCAAAGGGAACAAGTCTTGCGGCTCTAGAGGCAGAGGGTGACCGACTGGATGAGATGATTCGGGAGCATAAGGATGTAGAGAATACGAATATAACCATAGGCGGCAGCTTTGGCGGCGGCGAGGGTGCTGCGAGTAAGGTCGATTGGTTCATCGGCTTTGATCCTGAAGCCGATATGGATGCGTTTATCGCAGATATGGGTGCAAAGGCCAGCGTGTCTGAGGGCAGCGAATTCAGCCTGACGAAGGATGATATGAGCGGCGGCGGAATGATTGCCGTGACGGTAACTGGCTCGACGACAGCAAGTGTTCGAGAGGCAACGGAGCAAATCACGAAGGCTGTCCGTCAACAGAACGGGACCGAAAAGGTTAGCAATAACCTGCAGGATGGGACGAAAGGGATCGCCATTGAGATTAGGCAGGAGGATGCTAATAAATATGGGCTTTCAGCAGCTCAGGCATCGTTCATGCTGCGTCCATTCCTTTCCGAAGCGATGGCTGGACGAATTGGTGACGGATCAAGCGCAAGCGACCTTTATCTCGCTTTAAGCGGTGAATCCATTGCTTCAACGACCGATATCGGGAATCTTAAGCTGCAATCACCGCTAGGTGACACACTTGCGGTCAAGGATATTGCCGATGTCCAAGAGGTACAGCTTCCGAACACGCTGCAATACAAGAACGGAGCGGAATATGCTACGGTGTCGGCACAGATTACGGATAAGAATGTGAACAAAGTGAATCAGTCGCTGGAGAAGGCACTAGAGCAGCTCACGCTGCCGACAGGCGTCGACTATTCCCTTGGAGGCAGCAATGAGGATGTACAGACGATGATGCAGGATATGCTTATGGCGATGCTTGTCGCTGTTGGCATGGTCTATATCGTGATGGTCATTGCATTTAGAGAAGGCAGAGCACCGCTAGCCGTACTGTTCTCCCTGCCGTTTGCCCTTATCGGCGGCTTGGTGGGAACGATGATCGCCGGCGAGCCGATCTCGGTATCCAGCATGATTGGCTTCCTGATGCTGATCGGGATTGTCGTTACGAATGCTATCGTTCTGATTGAACGAGTCCAGCAGCAAACCGAGCATGGCATGAGCATCCGCGATGCACTCATCGAAGCGGGGGGGACGCGTCTGCGCCCGATCCTAATGACCGCGATAGCGACCATTTGCGCACTAATGCCGCTTGCGGTCGGCTTAGGGGGCGGAAGCATCATCTCCAGCGGGCTTGCGATTGTCGTGATTGGCGGTCTAGCCAGCTCGACACTGCTTACCTTGGTCGTCGTGCCTGTCATGTATGAGCTGCTCTATTTCAAACGTTCGCGTAAGCAGCGTATGGGCAGCAGCAAAATGGAGGCAGCTGCTTAGCACTTACTGATAATTTGGAAATATTTATGGCGTAAATCCGATCTTGCGTGCAACCTTATGGCACTTGTAGAAGTCCATTCTGTAAAGGGGTGGGAGATATGAAGAAAATCATCGGCTGCATGTTCGTTCTGCTCATCGGATTTACGCTTTTCTTAGCACCGGCCTATGCGGATTGGGCAAAATCATTTGTTGTTTTTGACGGAGGAAGCTATGCCATTTCCGATATTGAGCTTGAAGCTAGTCAAGTAGGCCCTGTTATTGGGAAGGTTACAAAATATTCCGATAGTGAAGGCACCTACTCAGGTAATTTCTCAAACCGGTTTCCCAAAGGTACATCCTATTACAAAATCAATGATTTTCCGGTTGGCGAGGCCATAGCCGTCGGAAACGGCGAAGGCAAATGGGTAAAAGCGTTGTATGATGGAGAATATGCAGGCAAGGGATTCAGTTGGAAACAAGCACTGGCTTATGTTTTTGGAGGTTTTTTACTGCTCATGGTTTTCTTGTTTTTGCAAAATACGTTAAGACAAAAAGACGGAAAATAATTTATACAACTTCTCTGCAACTTTTACAAAAAATGGACGTTAGTATAGCTGAATACTTCCATTTATTTGTAAGGTGAAGGGATTGATTTGAATTGAATATTAAAAGGATGTTTACCGTATTTCTTATGGCATTCGCACTGATCCTGCCTCATTCTGTAAGTGCAGCAGCGCCGCCTGCCTATGAATTTGTATGGAACGAGAATGATGAACGGTTGATTGGGGGGCCTGCTCTGATCAAAAATGGCGTTACCTTTGTTCCTATGGAGCTTGTGACGAAGACAGCGGGACTTGATTTAAGCTGGGATGCAACCGGGAAGCGTGCGCAGTTCAGCGGCTGGCAAAAGTCGTTTGCGGTTCGAATCGGCAGTCTTACCGCCATGCTGGATGGCAAAAGCGTTAAGCTGGCTGGAGCTCCGTTTGTTAATCAAAAAGAGCTCTATTTGCCTGCTCGTTTCGTTGTTCAAGCGCTTAACGGAAAAAACGTTACGAAGGACTCCAAAACAAACACAATCAAGGCCGATCATTTGCAATCGTTTAAGCAATATGCAAAGGTCTATGACAATCGGAAATACACCGTTGTAGGCAAAAACGGCATTCTTTATGTGACGGATAGCAAGGGAACACAGCATGAGCTTGCCAAGCTAGGAGCTCCCATTAAAGAGCAGCTATCATTCCGCTTTGAGAAAACGGAGGGCGGGCTGCTATTGCTCAGCCTATCGGATCATTTTGGTTCGGGGGTGCTTTTTAGTCAACAATTCACACTCGTTATAAAAGATGGTGCGGTTTTGCAGCAGGCCAGTGTGCTCTATTCGAATCGAATGGATACCAATGCCACACAAGGGAACGGCCAATTGCTGTTAAACGAAGGCAAGACGCTGAGAGTGCTGGAGGATGGGACAGGCAAGGTGCTGGAGACGATTAATTTGGAGGAGCTTGGCGGGGGAAAAGATCATTATTACGTCGAATATTTTGCTAAGGACGTCCTATTGCTGCGCGCCAGCCAAAAAGGGATATTAATGTTGGTAGACAGAGAATCCGGAAATAGCACTTTTTTATACAAAACTTTTTTTGACAAGAAGCAGCAGGAATTGGTGGAAAAGAATCAGGCATCGTTTCCCGGTGATTTTCTGAAGTTTGTGCAGCGGGAAGGCAATACCCTTTATTTCAAAAATGAGGATTCGACTGCTAATGATCAAACAAGCTACAGTATAAATATCGTTCAGTAAAGAGGAGGAACGAAAAAAGCCCCCGGAGGTTCTTTATCACGGGACATCACGCGAGCTTCAGGGACAAATTATGACCAAGGGGCTGCGGCCGATGGCGCGGAAAAATGTCCATCTGTCGATCGAAACCGCAACAGCGATGAATGTCGGCAGACGAAAGGATCGGCAGCCGCTTCTGCTGCGGATCGATGCGGAGCGCGCATGGCAGGCGGGCATTGCCTTTTACCAGGGGGATGAAGTAGTTTGGCTGGCGGATCATATTCCGGCTGAATATATAAGGGTTGACGGAGTTTAGAGCTAATGATGGTTGAGCAAAGCCATGATTGGCTTTTTTTTTAGGGCGGATGGAATCTTTCGAGTGGAAAAAGCATTGTCCTGTCATTTACTAGATTAGCTGTTCATATAATCTATCAGAATGAATGTTGTGGTTTATTCAAAGGTAGAGAAGGGTGGCAGAGATGATGCGGCGTATGATGAAGGCGGGAGTATGCACGTTGGTAGTATGGTTTGGTTTGTTTGGGCTTGGAGGTCCTGCCTTATATAGCGGGGATACCGCTAGTGAACGTGAGGTTGTTCAAGCAAGCGCGGGCTTGGGTCCAATTGCCGAATCCGTAGCCAAGCCGGTTCTTATCGAGCAGATATCCTATGAACCAGGTAAACAAGCAGAGGGGAACGCGTTCCCTGAAGCTGCGAGCCTCTCTGAAAATAATAAAGCTGCTGCAGCACCGCAAGAGCAGGAGCAGAAGCAAAATCTGAAACAGAATGAGAAGCTGCTGTACTTGACCTTCGATGACGGGCCAAGCGAAAACACGAAGCAGGTGCTGGATCTTTTGAAGCGGGAAGGGATTACTGCGACGTTTTTTGTTTTGGGTGAACAGGTGCTGAAGCAGCCGGAAATAGCCAAGCGAATTGTAGCGGAGGGGCACGCCATTGGCAATCATACCTTTAATCATAAATATGACCGCTTGTACGGCAGTTTTGCAGAGTTTGCTAGTCAAGTTATGAAAACGGACGAGGCTATTTATAAAACGCTGGGCCTAAGGACGACGTTGTTTCGAGCGCCGGGCGGTACCTATAGCAATTTTGACCAAGGCTACTTTGATGCGATGGCAGAGGCAGGCTATCAGGTGCATGATTGGAATGTGGACAGCGGCGACTCCAAGCGGGTAGGCGTGCCAGCGGCTGAGATTATATCCACGATAAAAAAATCAAAGCTTGCTGCCACATTAAATGTGCTGCTCCATGACGGCAAGGGACATGCGGAGTCCGTTAAGGCTTTGCCTGCGATCCTGAAATATTATAAGAGCAAAGGCTACACCTTCGTCCCGCTTACGGATCAAGTGAAGCCTATCCAATTCAACGTTGCCAAGCAATTGAAGTGGGACAGGGCAAAAGTATCCAAGCCGGAGAAACAAAGCCTTATCGCGTTCTCGGAAAAGCTTGGCAGGAACAGCTTGTTAGTGCAAGCGGAGCCAAATGCGCCGAGCTTGATTTTGCATCGCGGGGAACAACTCTTGGAGCTTAGCAAGGAGGAATACCGTCTAAGAAACGGCTCGATTGAGGTTCCCTTGCTTAAGTTATCGGAGTGGGTAGGCGGCATTACGAAGCTCGATTTGGAGCATGGCATCATAGAGGCTTATTACGATGGCAATCAGGTACTGAAGCTATCCAGCCAGACGGGTAAAATGACTGTCGAGCAGTCGGAGCGAATGGCTGTGCCTGTGCGCGCGACGCTAGAAAAGTTCGGAATCGTCATTACAAGTGTTGTCTATAACGATCAGCAGCGGGAAATTTGGTTGTCAGCGTAAAGCTGGCAGCTCTAGCAGGTCTAAATTGAGAGAAAGCTGGGGACACTGAAAAATAGATAGATTTATTTTTCAGGAGGCGATTTATTCGATGATTACTCCCCAATTTTCAGAGGATGCCAAAGAGGAGCGCTATAGTCACTGGCCGGAAGCCCCGCAGGTGCTGCTTCACAGGCTGCTAGTAAAGGTAGAGAGCGTATTGCTAGGGAAGCAGCAGGTCATAAGGAATACGTTAACCGCGCTGCTTGCGGGCGGCCATGTTTTGCTTGAGGATGTGCCGGGCGTTGGGAAGACACTGCTGGCACAGGCTTTTGCAAGGGCGGTGGGCGGTGATTTCAAAAGAATCCAGTTTACGTCCGATATGCTGCCTGCGGATATTGTTGGCGGAGTTGTGCTTGATCCAAGGACGAGCGAGCTGGTGTACCGCCCTGGCCCGATTATGGGCAATGTGGTGCTGGCCGATGAGATCAACCGCACATCGCCGCGCACGCAGTCTGCGCTGCTTGAAGCAATGGAGGAGAGGCGGGTCACGGTAGAAGGGAAAACGCGCAAGCTGCCCGTTCCGTTCATGCTGATCGCTACGCAAAATCCGCTTAGCTTCGAGGGGACGAACACGCTGCCGGAAGCGCAGCTGGATCGTTTCATGATGCGGCTAACCATCGGATATCCCGGATCGATGGAAGAGAAGAGAATGCTGGAGCAATATGCGGATGGCAACCGAATCGAGCCGGAGCGCTTGCGTCCAGTCATTGCCACGGAAGAATGGCTGCAGATGCAGGCGGAGGCACGCCAGACGCATATGCATCCGGCGCTGCTGG
The DNA here is from genome assembly GCF_006542765.1 of Paenibacillus luteus. Classification (GTDB taxonomy): domain Bacteria; phylum Bacillota; class Bacilli; order Paenibacillales; family Paenibacillaceae; genus Pristimantibacillus; species Pristimantibacillus luteus. The sequence continues at coordinate 128,370 of NZ_SKCD01000088.1, read as the reverse complement.
AATATATGGTGCAGGTGGCGGATGCGACCCGCCGTGCGCCCGAGGTCATGCTTGGTCTGAGCCCAAGGGCGCTTAGAGATTGGCTGCGCGCATCCCAGGCCAATGCTTACATGGAAGGCCGCGGTTATGCGGTTCCCGATGATTTGCTGGCAACCGCCGAAGCCGTGCTGCCGCATCGTTTGTCGCTGCGCTTCAGCGCAGCAGCAAGTGGAGCGGATGCCACATCTGTGTTGAAGCGCACGATTCGCGAATGCCCAATGCCGGCAGCTGCAGGAAGCGGGAAGCGCCGATGAATGCATTTTATGAAAATGGACTTCCGAAAGAAGGGTCCGAGGCGGGAAGCGAAGAACGCTTATATGCTGTTGAGGGGCAACTCCCGAACAATCATGAGAATGAGAGCTGGACACGCGGCAGGCAGGGGATGACAGAGCCGGTAGATGAGAGAAAGACAGCCTATGCCGGGCAAGATGGTGATCATGGCATTTATCGAACAAGGTGGCTGGCTTGGGGTTTGCTAGGTGCAGGATGGGCCGGAAGCGTGGCAGCCGTGCTGCTTCGGGGCGGTGCAGTGGAATGGTTTATGGCAGCCGTACTCAGTATGATCGTGATCTTAAGCTGTGCTGCGCCTATGCTGGCAGCGGCAGGCATTACGGCTGTCCGCGAGCTTTCGCAAGAGACGACACGTGAGGGAGGAACCATCTCTGTGCGTTTAACGCTCAGGCGATCGCTGCTAATTCCTTTTGTGTGGGTTGCAATAAGCGATGAAACAATAAATCAGAGCTCACCTGCTCGCCTAGGCTTGAGTATGCAATATGTGTTCATGCCAATCTTTCGCAAAGAGATGACCGTTCAGTATGCATTCTATCAACTGCAGCGGGGGCTGCATCCATTCGAGCATGTGTCGGTTACTGTTGGCGATTGGCTGGGTCTAACCGCAATTCGCAAGCAATTGTCATGCAAGGCGGAGTTTGTTGTTTTGCCTGGCCTGCCTCAGGCAGATCAGTTAAAGCCGGAGCAGTTAGGCGGATCAGCACCGCATGCAGTTCGTACGCGTGCCATGGGCGAAGCTCGTGATCCGCGCGGCGAAGCGGGAAGAGAAGAAATCGAGGCCGCGGTGAGAGCTGCCGGTTGGGGCCCGGAAGTTCGGCCGTACCGTGAGGGTGACTCGCTCCGTCATCTGGATTGGCGCAGCGCGGCTAAGGGACGCGGTCTTCAAACCAAATGGCATGCGCTGGAGCAGCCTGTTCGAACGTATATAGCTGTCGATACGCTGGCATCTGCATACGATCAGGACAACCGGCTCTTTGATGCTTGCGTAGGCTGGGCATCATTGGCGCTTACGCAGGCAGCTTCACTTGGTCATGGAGTAACGCTTCTGCTTGGTCAGGAGCAAGCAGCGCTGGAGTCGACGGAGGCAGATTCATTATCCCGTTTGTCTGGGATGCTTCACGCGATGGCTCTGCTCAAGCCAGGCGGAAGGGGCTCGCTTGCAGGCAGCCTCTACAAAAGTTCGGGAACCTTTAGCCGCGGCTGCACGATCCTCGTGTTTACCGCTGATTGGCGGGGCGGCAGGAGCTGGGGCGAGCTGGCTGGTTATGCCGCCGAGCAAGGCTGCAGGCTAGAGCTCTTCATTATAACGCGAAGCAGCATGCCTACTTTCGCCATGCGCGAGCAGCAGAAATGGCTGGAGAGCGGCGGCGTCAAATTGACGTGGCTGCATGTCCCTGCGAGCATGGATGATCTTCCTTATGCCGAGGAAGGAGGCGACTTCCATGAGCTTGCATAAAAGCGATATAGCAGGTAGAGACGGAAAGAGGCTGCAACCGGGTAACCAACGGCTGCATAGCGGCGCTGCCGAAGATTCGTTCGGCTATCGGCTGCTTACCACACTGCTGCTATTTGGCTTGCTCGCCGAATGGCTGCTTCCATGGGTGAATGCGGGTGCGTGGTCGGTCATTTATAATCCGGAGCCGCTGCTTATAGTTATCGGCTTTGTGTTGCTGGCGGGATTGTTTCGCCTGCCGCTCGGTGCTACTCTTCCGATGAATGTCATCCTCTGTATTTTAAGCCTGATGTGGCTCTATAAGGGGACTGACCAAGGCAGCCTTCAATGGGTGATCGGATTTCCGGTTATGCTGAAGGAACACTTCCTGCTGCTAGTGGATAACGGCTTATGGGCCATGTCGGGAGAGCTTAGAACGCTGCTGCTCTTTATTGGCTGGGCTATGCTGGCTCCCGCGCTGCAGGCGCTGCTCTGGATGCGCCAGACGGCTCTTGGACTCGCATGCATAACGTTAGTATATTTAATTACGCTACATCTATGGCTGGGATTTGACGTGATGGGCGGCTTGATGCGCACGGTGGCAGAAGGGCTGCTGCTTGGTGCTGTAGTAACGGTGCCACGAGTACAGCGAATGATAGAGACGGGTTTAGGCAAGCTCAAGGGAGTGGATATGCGCTGGCTTTCAGGTTCCGCCTTTGTCGTTCTGACGATTATTGGCTGCGGTTTGCTGTTTGCGGCCGGCCGCGAAGCCTCGCTGCCGCCTGCGAGCTGGACAACGACGTTTAATGATCGGCTAGAGCAGGCGGTCAGCTCGCTTGGGCAGCAGAGCCAAGCAAGCGTAAATGGAACAACCGGATACAGTCTATCGGGCAGCTCCTTTACGGGGTATGGGTTCGATGACAGCAAGCTGGGTGCGCCGGTAAGGAAAGACGACAGCATTCTATTTACGGGAAGCTCACCGGTAAAAGGTTATTGGCGCGGGGAAACAAAGCGCTTATATGATGGGCATGGCTGGAGCGATACGTCAGGCAGCTCCGTGCTACTCCCTGTTCGCAGTACGGATATGGAAGCATCCGCCAAAGCGGCAGATGAAGCGGGAACGAATCAACAAGGGCCGATCATTCAGCAAACTGTCATTTGGGCGCAGCCTACAGCTGGAATGCCGCTGTTTGTCTCCGGCTTATACGGCAGGGTTACCGAGCTTACGGCGGCAGATCCAAGGCGCAAGCTGGAGAGCTATATATTTAATGGGGATAGCAGTGCTTTATATGCCCAATCGAATAAAGCAAAAGTGGAGAGCTACACGGTCAATAGCGTTCTTGCCGTAACGGATGAAGCGCAATTGCGTGCGTTGGACAACGGTTCTGGCGGAGCATTGGCAGCGGATGAAGGTTCAGCGGCTTCAGGTACTTCAGCCGATGCAACGGAGGAACTGGCTTTGGCGCCTTATTTGCAGTTGCCGTCCTCGCTGCCAAGCCGTGTAGTCGCTTTGGCTGCTGAGGTCGCAGGCGGTGGCGTTACGAGCCGTTACGACCAGGTGAAGGCGATTGAGGACTTTTTGAAAGAGAGTTACACCTATACGCTGGATGGCAGCTCCGTGCCCCCGGAAGGCAGTGATTTCGTGGACAACTTCCTCTTCGAGCAGCGCCAGGGCTATTGCGTACATTTCTCTACCGCGATGGTGGTGCTACTGCGCGCGCAAGGCATTCCCGCCCGTTGGGTAAAAGGCTTCACCACAGGAATTCCCGCGGGAGAGAGCGCTACAGGAAATTCTTTGGGAGCGGGAAATGCTGGAGCGGAAGCTCAGAGCTTAGGAAGAGCTGGAGTAGAGAGCGGTAGTGAAGCGCTGAGCTCTGGAAATGCAGGGGTAGAGAGTGGAAGCGATAGAGCGATTAGTGCTGGTAGTGCTGGTAGTGCTGGTAGTGCTGGTAGTGCTGGTAGTGCTGGTAGTGCTGGTAGTGCTGGTAGTGCTGGTAGTGCTGGAGCAGAGAGCTCTAGTGGAGCGCTGAGCTCGGGAAGTGCCAAAGTAGACAATGGAAGCGATAGAGTGATTTATACAGGTAGCGCTGAAGTAGAGAATGGTAGTGGAGCGCTAAGCGATGGATCGGGGAGAAAGAGCAGCAGTTCGCTAGCCGCTGAGGGGGATAGCTTGCAATCGGTGGATTATGAGGTGAGAGGCTCCGATGCGCATGCCTGGGTTGAGGTGTATTTTCCAGGCGCAGGCTGGGTGCCCTTTGATCCGACGCCGGGATTCAGCGGCGTCGTGAGTGTTGCAGCCGCCGGTTCTGCGGGCGGCATGCTCGCTGCTCCCGCAATGGGAGCAGCACTGGCAAGCGGCGTCAGCAGCGGCGCGCTTGGGTTTGGCGAGGCGAGCTTAGCGAATCTCGCCGCATGGTTTGAGGCGGCTGCCGCGCGAGGGGCAGATGCCCTCGCGCGCGCAGCCAAAAGCGCAGCGGCGGCTTCGCCCGCCGCTGTAGCTGCCGCAGGCGCGGCCGCGCTAGCGCTTGCGGCCGCGGCCATTGCTGCAGCGCAGCACCAGCGGCTTCGCCTTTCGCTGGCGCTGCGCCGTTATGGCGCGGTCCACGCCGGCATCGCGAAGCTTTCCGGCACAGCCGCGCCCTATCCGTCACGCGAACCTGTGACGGAAGAAAGGGCTGCGCAAGCGGGGGGGACCCGCTTGCGGAAAGCTCCGCGCGGCGCGGAAAGCCGCCTGCGCGACAGCTTTATCGGCGTCGCAAATGCGCATGCGCCGCTGCTGTACCGCCGGTTCGGCGGGCACGCGCGCGGACAAACCGCGCGTGAGTACGCGAGCGCTACCGAACCCGCGCTCGCGGCAGATCAGCAGGACGCGCTCCGCCAGCTCACCAGCTGGATCGAGGAAGCAAAGTTCGCCGCGCCGGGCCCATGGCTTGGCGCACCGACGCCGGCTGCGCTTCGCACGGTTCTGCGCGTGCTGGACAAACGGCCAGCACATAAGTCAGCATCTTCCTCTGCCAAGCAGAAGGAAGAGTCCAAAAAGCGGCCATTAGCGGTTAAAACACCGAAATAACTTGTCAGTCCTATGCATGGCACGAAGCCGAGAAGTAGGTTAATTGATAGTTAGTCGTTAGTAACTTATCAATTAACTTACTTCCTCGACGCTTACAATCATGTGATTCGTAATAACACATGGCTTGGTGAAACTCAGTTAATCACATTCGGTACAACGCGGCAGATGGATTGCCACCTAACTGTACCGAATGTATTGGAGTAACTAATTGTTAATGCGCCTAAGTGTGTCGCATTCGGTACAGCGTGGCAGATGGATTACCACAAAACTATACCGATTATTTAGAGTAACTATTTCGTATAATACAATTGCTAAGGTAAGGCAGCTATTCTTGTCTGTTCAATTTCATCCCGTAAACGAATGAACATGATAAAAACCTGTTAATTACGGCCATTTTGCTATATTTAATGAATTAGTGGGAAATCCTCCTGCTAAACAGCTGGTATTCTGCAGGTTGGAGAGATATGGATAATATTAGCAGGAGTTTTTCCCGTTAATGTTCTTAAACGTCACCTGCGCTGAAATTAGCGGGAGTTTTTCCCGCAATTCTATTTTGGCGTTGCGCATTGTATCGAATCTTGGGACATACCGCTCAAAATCAACGTATAACTGCTTTCCGACAACCAGGTAATCGTCGAAAGAAAGCAGCTCGGACAGCTGCAACATAGCCGTTCACCGAAAGGACATGCCGATTCGCCTTGACTCGTTCAAAGCGCCTTATATATAATTACTACATAATTTGAGGGAGGCTCGGTCATGACTAAGCAAAATGAAATCATCGTTGTTCTCGATTTTGGAGGCCAATACAATCAACTAATCGCACGCCGTATTCGTGATTTGGGCGTATATAGCGAGCTGTTGCCTTACAATACGCCGGCAGAACGGATCCGCGAACTACAGCCGAAAGGTATTGTATTCTCGGGAGGACCGGCTAGTGTTTACGAAGAAAATTCACCAATGGTGGACCCGGCTGTATATGATTTGAACATTCCAATTTTCGGCATTTGCTACGGCATGCAGCTGATGTCACATCAGCTCGGCGGCAAGGTTGAGCGTGCTGGCAAGCGTGAGTACGGCAAAGCTGAGGTTGAATTTGCAGAAGGCACACGCATCGGTTTCGGTCTGGATAAAGTACAAAACGTATGGATGAGCCACGGAGACCACGTTGTTGAACTGCCGGAAGGCTTCCAGGTAGATGCTTTTACAGACCATGCGCCTGTAGCTGCAATGAGCAATCCTGACCGTCATTTCTTCGGGGTGCAATTCCACCCAGAGGTTCGTCATTCCGAGTTCGGCAATGAGATGATCCGCAATTTCCTTTACAATATTTGTGACTGCGATGGCAACTGGACGATGGAATCGTTTATCGATGACGCTATCCGTGATATCCGCAATGAGGTTGGCGACAAAAAAGTGCTATGCGCACTTTCAGGCGGCGTAGATTCTTCTGTTGTAGCTATTCTTCTTCACAAGGCGATTGGCGATCAACTGACTTGTATGTTCATCGACCATGGCATGCTGCGCAAAGGCGAAGCAGAAGGCGTCATGGAAACGTTCGTTGGCAAATTCGATATGAAGGTTCTCAAAATTGATGCGCAGGAGCGTTTCCTAGGCAAGCTGAAGGGCGTAGAAGATCCTGAGCAAAAACGTAAAATCATCGGTAACGAATTTATTTACGTATTCCAAGAGGAATCGGATAAACTCGATGATTTTGAATTTTTGGCACAAGGCACGCTATACACGGATATCGTAGAGAGTGGTACGGCTACGGCACAAACGATTAAATCCCATCACAATGTAGGCGGCTTGCCTGAGGACATCAAGTTCAAATTGATCGAGCCTCTTAAAGCGCTGTTCAAGGATGAGGTTCGTAAAGTCGGCGAGGAGTGCGGACTTCCAGAAGCCATCGTTTGGCGTCAGCCATTCCCAGGTCCGGGCCTTGCTATCCGCGTGCTTGGCGAAGTGACAGAGGACAAGCTTCTTATCGTACGAGAATCCGATGCGATTCTTCGTGATGAAATTGCCAAAGCAGGTCTTGACCGCGAAATTTGGCAATACTTCACCGCGCTTCCGAACATGAAGAGCGTTGGTGTTATGGGCGATGCCCGTACGTATTCCTATACAGTAGGTATCCGTGCGGTTACTTCAATCGACGGTATGACAGCCGACTGGGCACGTATCCCTTGGGACGTGCTTGAGAAGATTTCGGTGCGTATCGTAAATGAAGTCGACAACGTCAACCGTATCGTCTATGATGTTACATCGAAACCACCTGCAACGATCGAGTGGGAATAGGTTTTATTGGAATCAGCCTGCCACAATAAAGTGAAAAAATAGAGTGCAAAAAATACTCTCTTTTATCTGCGTTTTTTAGCAAATAGAAGGGAGTATTTTTTATGACCAAAATCATGGCACCTATTATGGACTTTAAGTTCAACCAAGAAATCTTGGTCCGTGTGAAAAAGCTATGTTGACGAGCGCCGCCCGTCCGCGTGGAATTTACCGTAAAGCAGATGAAAGCGAACTAACATTTCTGGCTGCGCGCCTTTGCTCACATATAAATGTGCTTATAATTTCGCGAAACGACTGCTTTTGCCACAGAGGACGGCGACAGCCGTTTATACTCGGTGGTCAAGTTATCACACACACACACACACACACACACACACACACACACACACACACACACACACACACACTCTCTCTCTCTCTCTCTCTCTCTCTCTTTCTTTCTTTCATTATTCTTTCAGAGGGATGTTGTATATTTAATTATATAAAATTTTATTTATTTATAAAACATAGCAGAGAGGGAGATAGCTTTGAGAAAATCATTGCTCGCACTGTTAATATTTCTTTTATTAGTTGGTCCACTACTCGTGCCTCCGAAGGCGAGTGCTGCAACGGGATTGAAGTTCGAGAGCGTGACTTCGGGGGGGAATGCGACGCTTGCGCTTGACAATGCTGGGCATATTTGGGCTTGGGGAAGAAACAATGGCACGTTTGGCGACGGAACGACCGATAGTTCCGCCACGCCCAAGCGCATTGATGTGATGGACGGAGGAGCTCCCGTAACGTTCCAAGAAGTGAAAACACAACGGCTGATCTCGATGGCGCTCGATACCACCGGTCACTTGTGGATGACCGGGGAAGACAGTAATGGCGCCCAGGGTAACGGAGCCGGCCGATCCGATGCGACAGCCTGGACCAAGCTTCCCGTATTGGACGGGGCGGAGGACGTCACATTTACAGTGATTGCTGCGGGGTACTGGAACGGGTTTGCCATCGACAGTCACGGCTCGATCTGGGGCTGGGGGATCAATATCAGCGATACGCCGGTGAAGCAGATTATTACGGACGGAGTTAGCCCCGTCTCCTTCAAGGGGCTAACGGCCGGTAACCATGCCGCAATCGCGCTCGACACATCCGACCGGATTTGGAATATCTTAACTATCGTCCCGAATACGGTGAAGTTCGATCTGGTGGACGGCAGCTCGGTGCCGTATCAGTTCAAGGCGATCTCCACCGGCAACGGTGGAGATGGCGGCAACGCCCTCACCAATTACATTCTACATACCGCACTGGATTCGAATGGCCATATCTGGACATGGGGCAATAACAACTCCGGTCAATTGGGGGATGGGGGAGCTTCGGGAGCGGCGGGCACAGTCACGCCGACGCTTCGTGATCTAAAGGACGGTGCTGTGTCTGCAAAATTTAAGTCTTTGTCCGCCGGCGACCAATATGTGCTGACTGTGGATACGGCCGGCGATATCTGGAGTTGGGGATCTAATGCCAATGGGCAATTGGGCGACGGCACGACCAATAACGGATCGCCGAAGAAGCTGACCGTAAAGGACAACAACGACAACCCGGTCGACTTCGTGTCGGTCTACGCCGGTGTCAACAAGTCGTTCGCGATCGATACTAACGGCCGAATCTGGGCGTGGGGCTTCGACGCGGCTAGTGTGCCGACTCGACTAAAGTTTGTGCCTGGGGCAACGCTTAGCGTATCGCCGGCGTCATCTTCGACGAAGCTGCAGTCGGTCACGTTGACGGCGACGGTAGCCGGCGGTTTGGAGACGCCGACCGGCACGGTCCAATTCATGGATGGCGCCACCCTTCTGGGGAGCGCTTCGCTTACCGGCGGAATAGCAACCTATACGGTAACTTCATTGGCTGTAAGATTGCATACATTGTCGGTTAGTTATCAAGGAGATAGTCACTATATGGCTGCAAGCTCCGCGAATGTCTCCCACCAAGTCAACTTGCCGGCAGCCCCGGGCCTGACGTTAACCCCTTTGACGATGAGCGATACGTTCGATCCGGTGACTATTACCGTGGCGGCTTCAATCAACGGCAGCGGCAATTCGCTCAGTCTCTTGAAGTGGCAGGCCGGGAGCAAGACCGTGTCCAACTTCGCGAGCGCGGGGACTGTTATCACAACACCCTTGAAGTTTGATGCGGCGAGTAACGGGATTTATACGGTCTACGCGAAGGATGCGGCAGGCAACGAGGTTGTTAAGACAATTGAGGTAACCAACATTTTGCAAGCCGGTGACCCAGCGTCGCTTAATGCTGCGATCTTGACAGCGGAGCAGGCGCTGACGGACCATCCGGCAGGGACGAGCGTCGGACAAGCTTCCGCGAGCGCGAGGAACACGCTGCAATCGGCGATCGACGTATCGCAATTGGTTGAGGATGATGCTGAGCATCGAACGCAGGCGCAATTGGACGCGGCAACGACGACGCTGAACGGTGCGATCGCGACGTTTATCGAAGCGGTGATCGTAGCTGGCGATCCGGCGTCGCTGAATGCTGCGATCTTGACGGCGGAGCATGCGCTGGAGGACCATCTCGAGGGGACGGACGTCGGGCAAGCGCCCGAGAGCGCGCGGGACCTACTGCAAACGGCGATTGACGCGGCGAAGGACGCCTCGGATGACGTAACGAATCAAACGCAGGCGCAATTGGACGCGGCAACGTCGACACTGAACGGAGCGATCGCGACGTTTAACGAAGCAGTGATCGTAGCGGGCGATGCAGCGGTACTGGATGCTGCAATCACGACGGCGGAACAGACGTTGGCGGATCATCCGGAGGGAACGGGATTCGGACAAGCGTCCAAGAGCACGCGGGATGCGCTGCAATTGGCGATCGGCGAGGCGCAAGACGTCTTGGATGATGCAACAAATCATACGCAAGCGCAACTGGATACAGCGACGACAACGTTGAATGATGCGCTCGCGACGTTTAACGGGTTATTGATCGTAGCGGGCGATGCAGCGGTGCTGGATGCTGCGCTCGCGATGGCAGAACAGACGTTGGCGGACCATCCTACAGGAACGAACGTGGGGCAAGCGCCCGAGCATGCGCGGAATGCACTGCAATCGGCGATCGACGCAGCGGAGGACGTATCGGAAGACGCATCGCACCGATCGCAGGCGCAACTGGATGCGGCAACGATGACGCTGAACGAAGCGATCGCGACGTTTAACGAAGCAGTGATCGTAGCGGGCGATGCAGCGGCGCTGGATGCTGTGATCGCGACTGCGGAGCAGGCGCTGGCTGATCATCCGGAGGGAGCGGAACTTGGACAGGCATCCGAGAGCGTTCGAGGCGTGCTCCAAACTGCGATCAATGAGGCGCAGGCGATATTGGACGACGCGACGAATCATACGCAGGCACAGCTGGATTTGGCAACGGCGACGCTGAACGACGCGATCTCGACATTCGGGCTGACCGTTGTTGGCGTCGTCCTGAATGTGCCACGAGCAAGCTTGTACGGCGTGGGAGACACGCTCTCATTCACATTGACGTATCGCGACGAGGTGAACGTCGTCGGGGTGCCTCGGCTGGCGCTTGCGCTCGGAGCCAATTCCGTCGCGGATACCGTGTACGCTGAGTATACGGGGGCAACGGATGTGACGACGACGAGCTTGACGTTCGAATACTTGGTGCCCGAAGGCATGGTGGATGAAGACGGCATCGCACTCGAAGGCCGGCTTGATCTGCCGAATGGGGCGGCCGTCACGCTCGTCGCGGGAGGCGCAGATGCCCTAGCGAGCTTCAGCGTTCCCGAGACGAGTGGCATTCGGCTGATCGGGGAGGTGCCGACGCTTGAGCTGAGCGCAACTGGCACTGCGCGTACGTCGGCCGATGTGACGGTGACGGCGGCGGTATACGGCGAAGCGACAGCGGGGAATTCGCTCGTACAGTTGAAGTGGCTGAAGGGAGCGCATGACGTCGCCGACTTCGAGGGAGGAGCAGCCGGCACGTCGATTGTCGTGCCGAAAGCGTTCACGGTGCAGACGAACGGAGACTATACCGTATATGCCCAAGATGCCGCTGGCAACGAGTCCGCAGCGGTCATTACGATCGCCTCCATTATCTCCATCACGAATCCGGTCAGCACACCGTCAAGTTCCGGCACGACGGTCGAATTGTCGCCGGACGGCGGCGTAGTGGTCCGTGTCGCTGATTCTGACATCAAGAAGGAGATGCAGCAAGATGGAACCGTGACGGAGAGTTTCGAGCTGACAGACCTGTTGATGGACCAGATTCTAGAGCATTTGAAAAAAGCAGGCAAGCCGACCGTGACGTTGGTGATCGACGATACGGAACAGGCGGTGAATGTACGCTTCCCGGCCGTTCGACTCGGTGCGCAGCTAGCCGCTTACCCGAACTTGCAATACGAGGTGCGACTGAACGACTCCAGCTTCCTGCTGCAGGTTAGCGTACTGGATCTGGCCGACCTGGCATCCCGGCTAAGCGTTGATTTGAAGGAGTTGAAGGTGAGCATTCTAACGTCGCGAGTTGAAGGTTCGGCCAAGGCCGAACTGGAGCGGCTGGCCGGCACGAAGGGAATGAAGCTGGTCGGTCAAGCGGTCGATTATCGGATTAGGGTGACGGGCGGCGGCCGCTCGATCGAAGTGACGGATTTCGGCGGAACGTACATGGCTCGGGCTATCGTCATGGAATCGATCGAGCCGGGCAAGAGTTATACTGCCGTCGTATATGACCCAAGCGTTCCGTCGTTTTCCTTCGTTCCGGCCGTATTGGGGACGAGAAGCGACGATAAGCAACAAATGTCTATGAGTTCCCCGCATAATAGCATCTATGCCATCATGGAGACGACAAAGCGTTCGTTCGACGACCTGAATGGCCACTGGGCGAAGGAAGATGTGGAGCTGCTGTCGTCGAAGCTGATCGTACAGGGTATATCGGATACGAAGTTCTCGCCTGGCGGCACCGTCAAGCGGGCGGAATTCCTTACGCTGCTCGTGCGGGCGCTGGGCATAAGAACGGATGCAGATCCGGCGGCTTTGAGCTTCGTGGATGTGCCGTCATCTGCTTGGTACGCGCCTGAGGTAGCGGCTGGCGTGAAGGCCGGATTGGCGAAGGGGATGGATGCAGACCACTTCGACCCGAACGGCACGGTGACGCGGGAGCAGATGGCGGTCATGTTGGACAATGCGTTAGCGCTGGCAGAGGGGCGGAATAGCGAGTCTGCTGCTGTGTCCGGGTCTGTCGACTTCGTCGATGCGAATCGCATCTCGTCATGGGCGCGCGCAGCCACCGAGCGAATCGCAGAAGCCGGCATCGTGCAAGGCACAGCGGACGGACGTTTCGAGCCGCAAGCAAATGCAACCCGGGCTGAAGCGGCTGCGATGCTTAAGCGGTTCTTATTGACGGTACAGTTTATCGACGGATAAAAGATACGTGGACTGCGCCCCTGTCGAAACCGTCCAATGTCGAGCTTCTTGACATTATTTAAGCGACACTGCCGGCATTTGCGCAGTAACTTCTATGGAGGGTATTACAGCTGACTGAGTGCGTTAACCTTGGGATGTGCTCGAAAAAATCTCCATACGTATCGTTAACGAAGTAGACAACGTTAACCGTATCGTCTATGACATTACTTCGAAGCCGCCTGCTACAAATGAGTGTGAAAAATACTCTCTTTTATCTGCGTTGTTTAGCAAATAGAAGGGAGTATTTTTTTATGACCAAAATTAAAGAGATTATTGAAAATTTCAGGTTGAACCATGAAGTTATGGGCATTGAAAAGAAGGATATTAATCTTTTTTTTCTACTATATAAGACATACACATGAGCGTTAGCACGTCGGAAAGTTAAAAAACTCAGAGCAAATGAGAGGAAACTTAAGTAATCCTTTGATCAATGCTGAAAACGAAGTGCAATGTCTACTATAAAGGGGGACCGTTATAACACGAATGAGCAAAAATTTAAGCAATATAATAATATGAAAATTACCAATTTATAGTATGATGGAGAGGTGAGAAGTGATTAAAAAATGATTCAATTTGGGTATAACGAACAAGATTATATATATATGAATGGTGGGGAAAATCTTTGTTATCATGGATTTTAATATTTATATCCATTGTCTTTTATGTGTTAGGTTTTATTTTTAACCAAAAACATGAGCAAGTTAATTCAAGATCATCTCTTCATATTCGGTGGTGGTTATCTTCTGGCACCATATTTTCATTGTTATTTTGCATTATTGTAATTGTAGGTTGCTTACAAAATCATGTCTTTTTGATACCTAATCATTTTTTATATTAAAATATTTCATTTTAAGTTTGGTCTTATCTTCTTTGTTCTTATTGTTTTCATTTAAATTTAGATGAATGCACGACTTTATTAAGGGTAGTTGATAATACTGGATTCATTATTATCATTAGCTTTTACAGGCTTGGTCACTGTCCAACTTAGCGTATCCGTTCCAGCTCAAGCGATGATTATATTGAAAATGTACAATTTGGGCATGACTTTAATAAAGGACGTTTGTACACAAAAGTCCATTGAATTAATCACTTCCGGTATTTATGATAAGCAAGGTAAACAAATGAGAATAAGTATCAGTTGAGGGAGTGGAAAGGTTATGTCTTATAGTAAAAAGGGCTGGTCCCTATTTTGCACGATTATTGTGCTTGTCTTGGTGCTTGCAGCATGCGGCGGGGGAGAGGCAAAGGAAGAAGCGGGTGCGGTACAAACAGAGCAAGCATCGGCATCGCCTGAAATCCAATCCACGGATACGCGTATCGTTGAGCATGTCCTTGGCAAAATTGAAATACCAGCACAGCCTCAGAACGTTATTGGACTATTTGTCGAAGATGAAATGAGCGCGCTTGGCGTCAAACCCATTATGCAATATTCAAGCGGAGCCTATTATCAGACCTATCTGGAGGACTACTTAAAAGATGTACCGAAGCTGGACACTGCCGCTTTTAATTTTGAGGCGATAATGGCTGCGCAGCCGGATCTCATTATTCTCGGCTTCCAGGGCTGGGCAGAGGAAGGCACCTATGAAAAATTGTCAAAAATTGCTCCTACCTATGTATTTACCGGCAGTGAAATTCAATACCCGCAGAACTGGAAAAAGAACCTGCTTATTGTAGCTGATTTGCTCGGAAAGACAGAACAGGCGGAAGTCGTTATTAATAAGCGCGAAGCGGAAACGAAGCTGGCCAAAGAGCAATTGCAGGTTGCAGCTAAAGGAAAAACAGCGGCGATGATTCGTATCCATGCCAGTAAAGAACTGAGATTATATGGAGGCCCAGGAGGTCAAGTAGGGACGGCATTGTATGGTGATTTTGGGCTGGAGCCTGCTCCGATTATACGCAAGCTGGCATGGGGAGAGGATATGGATATTCAAACCATATCCATGGAGATTATTCCACAAATCGATGCGGATTATATTTTCCTCGCGGTAGACGAAGGTAGAGAGAATCAGGCTGAGGAGCTTAAAGAAAGCAGCATGTGGAAGAACATTCCTGCCGTCCAACAAGGCCATGTCTTTGAAGTTCGCGGCGATGTATGGATCACGAACGGTCCACTTGCTTACGAAAAAAAGCTGGAAAACGTCATGACTGCGATTATTCCTAATAAATAACAAAGAAGAAGCTAGTGGACCTCATGGGTTGACTGGCTTCTTCTTTTTCAATTAAAATGATGATAATAATTCTCAATAGATGCAGGAGGAGTCCATGACTCGATGAATAGCAGCGTTTCAAATAGGAATTACCAACCGGCTCCTTTTCATTCATATTTTTTTAGGTTGCTTGATATTGTATCAGTAAAAAACAACAGTATTCTCCAAACACCCTCTGTAGTCAGTTTGAGCTACAGGCTGATAGTTATATCTAGCGGCTCAGGCTGCTTATATATAAACGACAATCGTTATGACGTTACCGTTGGAAGCGGTTATGCGATAGCGCCTGATGCCAAACTTGTTATCGCATCAACCGGAGAAGCGGAGAAGGACATGCATTATATGTGCATGACCTTTGACATCATTGAGGCTCAGCCTAACAGCGACCGGCCGCTTCAGTTTTTAAATCGCGAAATCATGATGGAGTCTTTCGATCGTACGCTTGGCGTAATGCGTAAGTTGATGACCATAAAAAATCCTGAAAGCGAGGAAGATCAGCTTCATTATTATTTTCGTTTCCAGAAGCTGATGCATGCATTGCTGAAGCAAAATACGGCTGTATCTGAAACGATTACCTCCATGCAAGCTGTGGAACGGACCGTTTCTTTTTTAAATGACCATTATAATGAAGAAATAAGCACGCAACAGCTAGCTGAGCGGACCGGGATCGGCGTCAAGCAATACAATGTTTTATTTAAAAAAATGACAGGCTTAACGCCTCACGAATATATATCCGCGCTGCGCATACGCAAGGCCAAGGAACTGCTGCTTGTTTCCAGACAGTCGCTTGCTGAAATTGCAGAGCAAGTTGGGTACCGCGACAGCTATTATTTTAACCGCCGTTTTAAACAGATAGCAGGCGTACCGCCGCGAGTATATGTAAACACGCGGCAGTATAAAATTATGTCCATGAGTTATGTATGTACGCTACTGGCGCTTGGCATCAAACCGATAGGTGCGCCTGCCTATCATTTGGGTTATTATGCTCAACGGTTAGGCGAAAACATTACGAGTATCGGGGATAAATTCACTCTTTACTATGACAGAATGAATGCGCTAAAACCTGATCTCATTATTAGTTGCGACACATTAGAGCATGAAATACAGCAACAGTTGGAGCGCATAGCTCCGATTGCAACGATACCATGGATGGGACTGCATGCGACGGAACATTTGCAAGCAATCGGGGATTTACTTGGGATGGGGAAGCAAGCACAGAGCTGGGTTGACGGCTACGAGTTGCAGCGAGAGGTGGCGCATCGGCGGATCAAGCCCTATATCAATACAAATGAGACCGTTGGCCTTATCTTGATAGAAGGGAAAGAGATATTTGTGCTAGGGGACCGCAATGTGGGGGAGGTCATGTATCGTTCGTTCGGTTTACAGCCGCCTGCGCTTGTACAAAATTTGCTAGTGGAACATCCTAACCAGTATGGTAGGAAGGTAACGGTCGAGCAGCTCCGTCAATATGAAGCTGATCGGTTATTTATTATTGTATATGGGGCGGAAGCTGCCTTAACGTATCAGCAATTGCAGAAAAACCCAGTATGGAGGCAATTGGCAGCTGTACGTCAAGGCAAGGTGCAAAACATGGATCCTGAAAAATGGATTTTTTATGATGTACTATCGCTTTCCGGACAATTGGATGAAGGGATCAACCTATATTTCGAACAATGAAACGAATAGAAGCGTATTCTATGAAAAATAAGGCACGGTCAATTGGGTTGAACAAGCGATTGTATATGGTACAAGGCTCGTAGTACAAACTGGTTTAATTTTGAAAAAGAGTGGGAATAGGCAATGATTTCAAAAAAACTGCGGCAACGTTTCTTCGGTGCCGCAGTTTTTTTGGCATTCTTTTGTAATGTATATGTGGTTTGTAAGACCAACCTTTGTTCTAGGCATAGATCCCATCCGATGCCGCAGAGCTTTTTTTCGAAGAGGAGAGCAGCCACAGCAATTGAGCAAGAAGAATCGTCAGCACGAGATAGTCATAGAGGTGTGTGCTCGGCGTATTGCCGGTAAAGTTCAGGAAGTTATGCAAGCCGTGGAACAGAATGGTTAGAAAAATAGCACGGTTCCGCACGACCAGCATCGTCAGAACAAATCCGAGAATAAACGCGTACACGATTTGCAAAATGGTGTCCTCTAGGGACTGGCCGCTAAGTGCCTGCAAGGCATGTGTGATGCCGAACAAAGCGCTGGACACCACAATGGCAAAAGCTTTCCCTTTTGGCATAAGAATCCGCAGGATTATTCCCCGGAATAATGTTTCTTCCACAAAACCGACCAAGAAAATTTGAGAAAGCAGCAAATAAGCAAAAAAGGAGAAGGACTCAGGCTGAAAGCCCTTGTTGCCGATAACCAAAACGATCAAGACCAGAAGCAGAGGCAGGTACTCGAGCCATTGCCGCTTCGTTAGTTTGGAGAGGCTGCTGAAATAGAAGATGCTCCAACGTTTTTTGACCGAAAGGTAGATGAGCAGGAACAAGGCAATCGGGATAAATCCGAGAAATGGCGCAAGCGGATGGGTCAGCTCGGCAATCGATACATAAGCGCTGCCTCCAGCGACAAAAATCATGAGCATCAACTCGATCAGGATAATTGTGATTAGCGGTCTTTTTACGGTAAAGCTGTCTGGTTTAATCATTTATAGTTCCTCTTTTTCGATTATTTTTTTTAGCCATTCGTTTTCCATTTTGAAAAAATCCAATCCGTAATGCATGACGGATACGCGGTAGTAGTATTGGTCCTTATCTTCGAGCTGCTCGAGCTCCTTGGAAACGATGCCCTGCACAACTTCCATTTGGGCAATATGGCGTGCGATGTTTTGCTGATATGCCATTAAATTTTGTTTTTTGGCTGGTTCATCCAAATAATCGTAAAAAAATATTTTGATGAGATATTCCCGTTTATTAGCTTGAAGCGGCTCGCGAAGCCATTGCATGAAATGGGCGCGGCCTCGGTCGGTGATGCTGTATATTTTTTTGTTCTTGCTGTCGTTGGTTTCCTCTTCAGTTACGAAGGCGCTTTGCACGAGCCGCTTCAGCGCGGGATACAGGCTGCCATAGCTCATTTTGTAGAAAATGCCCACCGATTGCTCGGTAATTTTTTTGATATCGTAACCACTCATCTTTCCTTGCATCAACATGCCTAATGTAACGAGCTCAATCATATAAAATCTCCTTATGTATCAAGTTGATATATCTATTTGATATATTTAATGTATTGGATTTGGAATGTTATGTCAAGAGGTAAATGCGATAGCGTTCCACCAGTGACATTAGCAAAAAGTGACATTAGCAAAATAAAAAAATGCCTTCCCGTCAGCATAGCGGCTGCAACGGAAGGGCTTTTGGGTTTCGTTAGAAAGGCATCTTAACTAGAGGGGAAATCATCGGATACGAAGCACATGCTGAAAGCTCATCGCTCTTTTCTTCTATCTTGCAGCTGTATGCTGAATCCCAGCATCAACGCCTCGAAGGCGTGATCGAAAGTGATGGATAGACGTCCCATGATTGATTCAACGCTCTCCTCCGAGTTGGAATACGTCCCTACGATGCCGCGCAGCATATAGAAATAAATTCTTGAACAGTTGAGCAACTGCTCTCCCTCAGAAAGATTCAATTGTGTTCCCAGCAACTGAACAATGATGTTGAACATTTGATTGAGCAGCCGATGGAACGGTAGCTCAGCTTCTTCCTCATCGTTTAGAACGGATTTAGCTTCGAAGATGATGGAGTACATACTCTTGTAATGCAAACAAAACTGGATGAATTGTGCGTTTAAGCGCAGCAGCTTATCATCAGTGGATAAGAAGGCATCCGCTACAAGCACGTCAAGCTTGGCTTTGAGCTGCTGCAGAGGCTCCATAGACAAAGCGTGAAGCAATGCTTCTTTATCCTGGAAATAGATATAGATCGTCGTATGGGAGCAGCCGGCCTCCTTGGCAATTTCTCTAATTGTTACAGCTTCGTAGCCTCGTTCTTGGAACAGCTTCTCTGCCGCGGCAATAATTGAACGTTTTGTTTCCTCGGACCGCATTTCTTTTTTTGTAACGATGGGGACTCCTCCTTATAGAATATAACCAATGGTTAGTAACTATTGGCTAAACATTAGCGCGGATCTACAGATATTGTCAATGAACACAGCTCTGCTATAATTTGAGGAGATATATCTACGCATACGAAGCTAAGTTTGCATTCGCAAACTTAAGAATACGCTTACGAAGTCAAGTTTGCATTCGCAAACTTTTGAGGAGGTCACCATGAAGCTGCATCCTTCCATTAGCAAAGATGAAATCGTGCTGCCGCAGGCTTTTCCTATGGTGATATCAGAGTCGAAGGGGGTAACGCCTACCTTTCAGAGACTGCACTGGCATACGGCGCTCGAAATTAACTATATTCAAAAAGGCAGCGGCTACTATTTAATCAATGGGAACCGTTATGAATTTCAGCAAGGCGATTTGGTACTTATCCATTCCAATGATTTACACCGTGCCTTCGAAGCAGAGGAGCTGGTGATGAGCATCGTTATGTTCGATCCGGGCTTTCTGGCTTTGGAGCAGCGCTACGCACCGGAACTGCTGCTCCCTTTCCGTGAAACGGGTAATCGCTTTGATAATGTACTTGACCGAGATAATCCGATGCATGGGTGCGTTGTGAGCATGCTATCAGGCATGGAGGAGGAGTACGCACGCAAGGAACCCTATTTCGAGGTTGTTGTGAGAGCTCAGCTTATTCAATTTCTGGCACTCGTTAACCGTTACTTTTCTAAGAACGATACGATTAAAGCTCAACACGCGAGAGGCATGGACGTCATTCGTGCTGTTCTGCACCAAATGGAGGAAGATATCTCGTACCCTTGGACGTTAGGAGAGCTAGCCGAAGGCGCTCATTTAAGCTCGTCCAGGTTCAGCTCATTATTTACACAGGTGGTGGGCACCTCGCCTATGGACTATTTAATCCAGCTTAGGCTGTCGCAGGCAGCCCATCTCTTGGAAGCTACGGATAAAAAGATTATAGAAGTGGCGGAAGAATGCGGCTTTCGCAACTTGTCTAATTTCAATCGGTTGTTCAAGCAGCATGTAGGCAAGCTGCCCTCGGAGCTCAGAACTTAAAAAACAGTAAGATAGTATCAGAACATCGTTCTTTTTCATTAGAAGAACGATGTTTTTTATTTTATGATTAGCATATGGATCATTTGATTAAGGAGCGTGAGCGACATTATTTTTCTTGGTATAGATGCAGGAGGCAGCAAGACGCATGCTTTGCTTGTCGATGAGGCAGGACATGTGCTGGGCCGGGGGCAAAGCGGCAACGGCAATCACCAGACCGCTTTTGAGAAAGCAAAACCTAATATAGATGAAGCATGTCAGCAAGCGGTGCATGAGGCGGGAGTTACGAAGGAACAAGTTGATTTTGCTTATTTTGGGCTGGCCGGAGCGGACCGTGAACCTGATTATGCGATATTGCGACCGATGATTGCATCGCTTGATTACCCGAAGCATGCCATTGCATGCGATACGATGATCGGTATGCGCGCAGGGACGAATCAGTCCTTTGGCGCGGTTATCATCAGTGGAACAGGCTTTAATGCGGCGGCTCGAAGCCGCGAGGGAAAAGAGCTGCAGTACGGCGGTTTTGGTTATTTGTTCGGAGACGGAAGGGGTTCAGGAAGTGATTTGGCGGTTCATGCTTTTCGCAGCGCGGTTCGGGCATGGGAAGGTCGCGAACAGGCGACGATGCTAAGCGAGCTAGTTCCTCAGCGTCTTGGTTATATGACCATTCAAGAGATGTATGACGATACGCTGGACAATGGCAAGCAACTTCCGAAAGACCTCGGGAAGGTGATGTTTGAGGCAGCCGGGCAGGGGGATGCGGTAGCGATCCGTATTTTGCAGGAGGCTGGCCGTGAACATGCCAATTCGGCAAATGCTCTGATTAAGCGTTTAGGCATGGAGCAGGAACGATTTGATGTCGTGCTGACAGGCAGTGTTCTCGCGCGCGGCAGCTCTCCCCATATGATTGAGGCCATCCGCGAAGAGCTGCTCACGGTTGCACCGTATGCGAGAACAGTAAAGCTGACGGTTGATCCGGTTGTCGGCGCGGTCATGAGTGCCATGGATAGCAGCGGTCTGACGATCAGCGATGCCGTAGACGCGACTTTGAGAAAAATAACATTTTAACTATGGGAGGTTAAGCATATGTCCAAAAAAACATTGAAGGTAGCTGTCATTGGCGGCGGTTCCTCCTACACGCCTGAAATCGTAGAGGGTTTCATAAAAAAATACGATGAAATGCCGATTCGTGAGCTGTGGCTCGTGGATATTGAAGCGGGACGACACAAGCTTGCCATCGTAGGCGAGCTAGCGAGGCGGATGGTTGAGAAAGCAGGGGTTCCGATTGAAGTGAAGTTGACGCTTGACCGCCGAGAAGCGATTGTAGGAGCTGATTTCGTTACTACGCAAATGCGGGTGGGCTTGCTTGAAGCGCGCCGCCGTGACGAGCATATCCCGATTTCCCATGGCGTGATCGGTCAGGAAACCACAGGACCGGGCGGCATGTTCAAGGCGCTGCGCACGGTACCCGTTATTTTGGACATCTGCAAAGATATTGAAGAGCTCGCTCCGGATGCGTGGATGCTTAATTTTACGAACCCTGCGGGCATTGTCACGGAAGCGGTTCAGAAGCATAGCCGTGTCAAAACTGTAGGCCTCTGCAACTCGCCGATTAACTTTCAGAAGTTTCTCGCCAAGGAATATGGCGTAAGCGAGAGCGAAGTTTTGCCGGAATTTGTTGGCATTAATCATTTGCACTGGGTGACGGCAGCGTATGTCAACGGTGAAGACAAGCTGCAGGAAATGATAGGCGGGGGCCGCGATTATTCAGCTACGAACGTAACGGCGTTTGACTGGGATGCCGATTTTCTGAGCTCGCTCGGTGCGCTTCCTACGTATTATCTTCGTTATTTCTATATGACCGATGCGATGCTTGCGGATATGAAGGAGTCGCTTGAGAAGAACGGCACGCGCGCGGAGGTGGTCAGCCGCGTAGAAGAGGAGCTGTTCGAGCTTTACAAGGACGTGAACTTGAACGAGAAGCCCAAACAGCTTGAGAAGCGCGGAGGCGCGTATTACTCTGAGGCGGCGGTAAATCTCATGCACGCACTGTATACGGATAAACGCGACATTCAGACATTGAACGTAAGAAACGGCAAAATTCTTCCATTCCTTCCAGAGGACGCGAGCATAGAGGTGAACTGCGTCGTTGCAGCCCAGGGACCGATTCCTCTTCCGTTGCAGCGTGTTCCTGAGCAAATCAAAGGACTTATGCATGCGGTTAAGACCTACGAATCGCTTACGATTGAAGCAGCGATCACTGGTAACCGGGGCATTGCGCTGCAGGCGCTCGTCCATCATCCGCTCGTGCCGAGCGTAGCGGTTGCGAAGCTTCTTCTTGAAGAGATGCTGGAGGCGAATAAAGAATATTTGCCTAATTTCTTCAAAAAAGAAACGCTATAATTTACATTCGTTATCGTTATAGACATACAAAAGGGCGGGAGCGCAGCTCCCGTCCTTTTTTGGTGTGAAAGCAGGTTTGAACTTTGAAAAATGAAACAAAAATATAAAAAATTTGACATTGACTTTAAGGTCAAACGATTATATGATAGCTAATGTTCTTGATCATGATAATCATTATCATCGTGAAGAAAATCTTTATCATTTCTATTTATGAAGCTTGGGTTTACAAAAATAGGGGGTAAGTGAAAATGAAAAAACGGTTAATGAGCTTAATTATGGTTATTGTCGTGATGCTGGTAGCTGCGGGCTGCGGCGCGAATAATACGGCTAATAACTCGGCTGGCAGCGAGACAGCTGGCAACGAGGCTGCGACGAATGCTCCAAGCGCAGACACGACTGGCCCGATTGTCATCAAAGATGCCAAAGGAGAAGTCACGCTAGAGAAGCCTGCACAAAAAGTCGTTGTGCTCGAGTGGACATTCACGGAGGACGTGATTGCGCTTGGCGTGCAGCCAGTGGGCAATGCGGACAATGAGGGCTATAAGGTATGGGTTACAGGAGAAGCTCCGCTTGACGCAGGCGTGACGGATGTTGGTTTCCGCCACGAGCCTAACCTTGAGACAATCGCATCATTGAAGCCTGACTTGATTATTGCGAATACAGACAGCCATGAAGCGATTTACGAACAATTGAAAGGCATTGCTCCAACTGTGATATTCGGCCTTTATCCGCCTGAAGGCCAAGGCGACCAATACACCGAGATGGTTAATATGTTCAAATCGATTGCGGCAGCGGTAGGCAAAACAGCGGAAGGCGATAAAGTGCTTGCCGATCTTGACCAGCATTATGCAGATGCGAAAACGAAGCTGGCTGCAGCTGGCAAAGAAGGCTTGAACTATGTACTGACGCAAGCGTTCAGCTATCAGAATGCAGCAACCATGCGGTTGTTCACGGATAACTCGCTGGCAGTACAAACGCTGGACCGCATTGGCCTTAAAAACGATTGGAAACCGAAAAACTTTGAAATGTATGGCTTTAGCACATCGACTGTGGAAGCTTTGCCGGCTGTACAAGATACGAATTTGCTCTATATCGTTCAGAAGGACGATGACATTTTCTCAGGTACGTTGAAAGACAATTCCGTATGGAATGGCCTTAACTTCGTAAAAGAAAAACGCACGTTTGCGCTGGACAGCGCAACTTGGGTATTCGGCGGTCCGATTTCCTCCAAAGTGATCGTTGATCAAGTCGTAACCGCATTGACGAAATGAGTGAGCTAATGAGCACACCTAAAAATGAAGCCTCAAAAGGCATGATCGGACGAATTATCGGCATATTTGGGGGCGGCCTTGCCGCCCTTTTCGTTCTGTCTATCCTTAGTCTGTGCTTCGGGGAAGCCAAGATTCCGTTTGCAACCGTGTTTGACGGCTTGCTGCACCGCACCGACATCATGGAGCATAATCTGCTCTGGGATATTCGTATGCCGCGTACCGTCATCGGCATCATTGCTGGTGCTGCGCTTGCGGCGGCAGGGGCGCTGCTGCAGACGATAACGAGAAATCCACTTGCGGCGTCTGACACGCTCGGCATTAACGCTGGCGCGTACTTTATGGTCGTATTCGGGATCGTCGCTTTTCCCGCGCTGCAGCATGAGGCCCCGTTTGTCCTAGCCGCTGCTGGTGGTTTCCTGGCTGCGCTAGCTGCCTATTTCCTAGGAGGCGGGCGAGGAGCAACGCCGGTCAGACTAGCGTTGTCGGGCATGATCGTTTCGATGGTACTTGGCGCATTCACTTCGGCCATTCATATTTTTAAAGCAACAGAGACGCAATCGTTATTTCTATGGGGAGGAGGCACGCTGATTCAGCTCGATTGGAGCGGTGTCGAGTTTGCCTGGCCGTTCGTGGCGGTGATGCTCGCCGTTGCGATTTTCGCCGGTCGCCAATTCGATGCGCTGGAGTTGGACGAATCGACTGCTCGCTCACTGGGACAGCGTGTGGGCTTAACCCGCGCGGGCGGACTTGTGCTTTCGGTGTTTTTAGCCGCAATCGTTGTGAGCGTTGTCGGGCCGATCGGCTTTGTCGGGCTTGTAGCTCCGCATCTCGTCAGGCTATCGGGTATTCGCAAGCACCGCCTGCTTATTCCGGCGAGTGCGATTTGGGGCGCGCTGCTCATAACGGCTGCGGATTTGCTTGCTCGAATGGTGAGAAGCAACCTCGGCGAGATGCCGGTTGGCGCAGTCATGGCGATAATTGGGGCACCATGGCTGATTTGGCTGGTACTCACCAAGATGAAAAACATTTCCTCTGGCTCGGGTCAGGCCTCCATGAGCATTGGAGGGGCGCCTCTACGGATGCGCTTCGCGCCAACGGCTATCGTAATGACGGTTTTGCTCGTCGCACTTGTTCTCGTCAGCCTTTCGCTCGGCGGCACACGCATTCCAATCATGGAATTGCTCCGAAGCGTTGTAGGCGCCGGAGACGATTCTTATTCCGTGCTCCTTAATCTACGACTTCCGCGAACGCTTGTTGCAGCAGGTGGAGGCATCGCGCTTGCGATCAGCGGCGTACTCATTCAAAGCGCGGTACGCAACCCGCTGGCTGATGCCTCGATTATTGGGGTTACCTCCGGGGCGGGCTTTGGCGCCTTAACCGTACTGGTCATTTGGCCGACACTGCCGATCTTTGCGCTGCCGATTGCTGCCATTGCTGGCGGAATTATTGCTGCCGCGTTTGTATTTTTTTTAGCTTGGCGCAAATCACTTAACCCATCGGTGCTTATTTTGCTGGGTATTGCGGTTTCCGCCATTGGCTCTGCGGGCATACAAGCGATGATAGTCAAAGCGAGCCTTTGGAGCAGCACGGCTTTCGTTTGGCTTACCGGCACGACCTACGGACGCGGTTGGAACCAGTTCAACAGCATTTTGTTATTCCTTCTTGTTCTCGTTCCAGCCGCTTATTATTTGGGCAGAAAATTTGACTTGCTCGCTTTCGGTGATGAAAGCTCAACCGGCCTAGGTTTGCCCGTGAGAGGTACACGGCTTTGGGCCATGATCGTAGGTGTGCTGCTTGCCGCTGGAGCGGTAGCGAGCGTGGGAACCATCGGTTTCCTCGGTCTTATGGCGCCGCATGCGGTTAGAATGATGGTCGGACACCATACAAGACGTTCGATTGTTTTGTCGGGCTTGCTTGGAGGAATGCTGCTGGTGCTTGCGGACACGATCGGCCGTACGGTAATGGCACCAAAGGAAATTCCGTCAGGGTTGATCATTATGCTGATCGGCGCGCCTTACTTCCTGCTTCTGATGTACCGCTCTCTCGTGAGAAAAAAGTGATCTAATACCAAATCTAAGTAAAAAGCGAATGATGAAGTTGTTTATTGCCATTAACGTTCGTAAAAGTTGTTGACAAATTGGACACATCTTCATTAGAATTGAAAACGGAAAACAACAACAGCATATTTTTTCGTATAATCTCAAGAATCGGCTTGGGAGTCTCTACTCGGTCACCGTAAATGATCAGGCTACGAAAATGGCGGAAAAGCTCGCATCGGTCCGGCGGTATACTTTTCCCCTTTTTGCAGAGCCTAGGAGAAATGCGATATTTGCATTTTTTCTAGGCTTCTTTGTTTGTTCCACCACAATTTTGGGAGGTTAGTAATCAAAATGGAACGTTTCTTTCGCTTAAAGGAACACGGAACAAATGTCAGAACAGAGATTATGGCGGGACTGACGACTTTCATGACGATGGCATACATACTGGCCGTCAATCCAATCATACTTACGCCAGCGGGTTTAGACTGGACAGCTGTCTTTCTGGCAACGGCGCTTGCCGCCGGTATTTTTACCATTGCAATGGGCTTATTCGTTAATTTCCCCGTTGCTCTAGCTCCAGGCATGGGGCTTAACGCTTATTTTGCTTCCGTCGTCATCGCGTCAGCTTCGACGGATACCCCGATATCGCCTGCGATGGGATTAACGGCAGTCTTTATTTCAGGAATTATCTTTATTATTTTGACGCTGACGCAAATTCGCCAAATGCTGATCACCGCTGTTCCAGACAGCTTGAAACATGCGATTACGGTTGGTATCGGTTTGTTCATTACCATTATTGGCTTGAAGAACAGCGGCATTATGACGATTGCCGTTTCAAGCTTCACCGACATTAAGGCTGGCGTGTTCACGCCGGTTAGCGGTTCCGAAACCGTTATCCAACTGGGCAGCTTCCACAATGAAACGGTTGTACTGACCGTTATTGCTTTGCTTCTGATCGGCGTGCTAATGGTGCTTCGCGTACCGGGCGCGATCTTGTTCGGGATTCTAGGCACAACGGTTGTAGCAATTCTTATTGGCCATGTAGACGTCAAAGAAGCATTCGGCGGCCAAACATGGGTACCTGATTTCACCAAAATGAACTTCTGGCACTTTGACTTTGCGGGCGTGTTCGAGGTTGGGCTCGTTACCGTCATCCTGACGTTTACGTTCGTAGAGATGTTCGATACATTCGGTACGCTGGTCGGTACGGCCAACCGTGCTGGTTATATGAAGGATGCGGAAAAAGGCAAGAAACGCGTCGGTAAAGCGATGTTTGTTGATGCCATCGGCGTCAGTGGCGGTGCGGTGCTTGGAACGAGTACGGTTACGGCCTTCGTCGAAAGCTCCGCCGGTATTGCACAGGGCGGACGTACAGGGCTTACAGCCGTAACAACGGGAATTTGCTTCCTGCTTGCAATCTTCTTGTCACCGATTGTTGTGCTCATTCCGGGCGCGGCAACGGCAGCAGCGCTTATTATCGTAGGCGTGCTGATGATGCAATCGGTGAAAGACATTGATTTCTCGGATATGGTTTACGCGATTCCGTCATTCCTGACGCTTGCGTTCATGCCGCTTACGTACAACATCGCGAACGGAATTTCGTTCGGTATCGTATCTTACGTGCTGCTTGCATCGGTTGCGAATGCGACAGGCAAAGGCAAATATAAGATCCACTGGCTCATGTGGATTCTGGCGGTTCTCATCATTGGCCGCTACGTGTTTATGGGCGGGGAATAAGCAAGAGGGAAGAAGCAGCGCTGGACCGGCGCTGCTTCTTTTTTTTGTAGTGGAGGAGGCTTGTAGAGAGTTGGATAACTTTAAGTGGGTTTACACTGCTGCTTTAATGTCATATATGGGATTGTTAGCTCGTTCACCGCGGTTCAGATTTGATATACTTTTGAGAAGAATTCCAAGGATTAGAGGAGGAACAATATGCTGCGCGTGGATTTGAATTGCGATATGGGCGAAGGCTTCGGGGTTTATCAGGCTAATGCAGATCGAGAGCTGATGAAATATATTACGTCGGCGAATATTGCCTGCGGATTCCATGCGGGCGATGCGGCAACGATTCGGAGAACGGTTAAGCTGGCATTAGGGCATGGGGTTGCCATTGGCGCACACCCGGGCTTGCAGGATCTTGCAGGCTTCGGCCGACGTGTAATGGCGATTTCTCCTGAGGAAGCTTATGAGCTGGTGGTCTACCAGATTGGAGCGGTTCATGCTTTTGCAAAATCAGAAGGCGGTAGGTTAGCGCATGTTAAGCCACATGGAGCTCTTTATAATATGGCTGCAAAGAACCGCTTGCTAGCAGAAGCCATCGCAGAGGCCATCTACCAAGTTGAGCCGCGGCTGCTGTTGTTTGGGCTTGCTGGCAGCGAGCTCATACAGGCTGGGCAGGCGATTGGACTGCATACCGTCAGTGAAGTGTTTGCAGACCGTTCTTATGAAGCCGATGGTTCGCTTACGCCACGTGGAACGGAGGGAGCTGTTATCGAGGATGAGACTCGCGCCTCGGCACAAGCCCTTGATTTGATAAAAAAAGGCGAGGTTCGTACGCGCCAAGGCAACCGGATTATTTTAAGAGCAGATTCGGTATGTGTTCATGGGGATACGCCTGGGGCAGCAGAGCATGTGAGGCTGCTTCGTGCATCCTTGGAAGCTGAGGGGATTGAAGTGAGGAGTGCAGGCGAATGAGTGGGAATCATGTGAGCGTTCGTCAGCGAATGGCATGCGAGCTGCTGCCGCTCGGTGATTCTGCGGTACTTATCCGTTTGGGTGACCGTATCGAGCTAGAAACCAATCAGAAAGTAATGAAGCTTAGTCAACGCTTGGAAGCTCAGCCTTTTGCGGGATGGATCGAGTGCGTTCCTGCTTTTGCATCGGTTGCCGTGCATTATGATCCGGTGCTCGTTATGAAGAGCCGCACTTGGGAGGAGGTCGTGCATGCCTCGCTGTTTGAGACGGTATGCTTTCGGTTAGAGCGTTATCTTAGCAGCGATCAGCTGCATTTAAACGAGCAAGCAAGTCGCACGGTTGAAATACCCGTCTGTTATGGCGGAGAGGAAGGGCCTGATCTCAGCTTTGTAGCCAGTCACAACGGGCTTACGGAAGAGGACGTGATTGCGATTCATTCTAGCGGCGATTACCGAGTCTATATGCTAGGTTTTGCGCCCGGCTTTCCCTATTTAGGCGGTATGTCGGAGCGCATTGCAGCGCCAAGGCATCAAACCCCGAGGACAACCATTCCTCAAGGAAGTGTTGGAATTGCAGGTAAACAGACGGGTGTATATCCGCTTGCTACGCCAGGGGGCTGGCAGCTGGTTGGCCGCACGCCGCTAGCTCTATTTCGGCCGCAGGACGAAATTCCAAGCTTGCTCAGAGCAGGCGATATGGTACGTTTTATTCCCATAAGAAGGAAGCAATACGAGCTTTATAAAGAAGGTGCGTTATGAGTATAACCGTTATTCGTTCCGGCATGCTCGCTACGATTCAGGATCTAGGCAGATATCGCTATCAAAAATACGGCGTGGTGCCTGGTGGAGCTATGGACACGGGTGCAGCGCGGGTCGCTAATTTTCTAGTGGGAAACGCCGGAGATGAGGCTGTACTGGAAGTAACGCTTGCGGGAGCGATGCTGCTGATTGAAGAGGATATGCTGCTTGCTATTTGCGGAGCAGATATGAAGGTAACTGCTTCTGGTGAACGGCTCCCTTTATGGCGTCCAGCGCTGGTGAAAGCCGGGACAACGATTCATTTCGAAGCTTGTCATTCGGGATGCCGCTCTTATTTGGCCGTTGCAGGCGGATTTGACGTGCCGAAGATCATGGGCAGCAGAAGCACATATTTGCGTGCTGCAATAGGAGGCTTCATGGGAAGGGGAGTTAAGGCTGGGGACCAACTGTCTGCGGGGGTGGCTAGTCCGCTGTCTATGCGAATGATGAAAGATTGGGAAAAGAAGAGATTCAGCAATGTAACGGTGCCGTCGTGGCATGCCAGCCACTTCGCGGTAGCCGATGAATTAGCGAAGCCCCTGATTCGCGCAATGCCGGGTACTGATTATGAACGCTTCATGGCTTCTAGCCAAGCGGCTTTGTTTAGCCAAACCTTCCGAATTGCGCCGCAATCCGACCGGATGGGCTATCGCCTGAATGGAGCTGAAACGTTGATGCTTGATGCTCCATTCGAGGTTCTCTCGGAAGCCGTAGCGAACGGAACCGTTCAAGTGCCATCGGACGGAAATCCGATTGTCTTGCTTGCCGATCGGCAGACAACGGGCGGTTACCCGCGTATCGCCCAGGTGGCAACGGTTGATCTTCCGGTATTTGCCCAGTTAAAGCCAGGCGACCGATTTCGATTCGAGGCCATCACGCAGCAGCAGGCGGAGCGGCTTTATCTAGACAGCGAACGCGATATGGCGATATTAAAGGCTGCTATTGCGTTGAAATTTAACTAGGCAAATCATAAATATGGCTAATTATCGAGGTGGCAGATACGCCGAAATGGAGCTGTAAGAACGCGGGTGTGCTTGCTGGCGACAATACAAATGAAGAAAAAAAGCGTTGAGTCTGCATTGGGCAGCTCAGCGCTTTAAGTTGGACATGTTTTTGAGGACGAGCATGAGATTGGCCGGTTTTTCGGCCAAGCGGCGAGTGAAGTAGGGGTACCACATCTCGCCGTAGGGAACATAGCAGCGAATGCGGTAGCCGTCCTTGGCCAGCCGGGCTTGTTCGTTCATTCGGAGACCATATAGCATCTGGAACTCAAAAGCATGTTTGGGTATGCGATGGGTGCGTACATATGCCTTCACCCAGCTAATAATGGCATCGTCATGCGAGGCGATCGCCGTGTATACGCCTTGTTCCAAATGAAGCTTAATCATGCTTTTGAAGCTTTCCAGAACCTCCGCAGGCTTCTGAAACGCGACCTCCGGCGATTCTTTATAAGCTCCTTTCACAAGCCGCAGGCTTATCCGCGCCTGCAACAGATCCCTCACGTCCTGATCCGTGCGAAACAAATAAGCCTGCAGCACGGTTCCTACATTGGTTAATCCCTCGGCATGAAGCCGTTTCACGATATCGATCGTTGCCTGCGTGTAAGGCGTATCTTCCATGTCAATGCGGACGAAGTTACGGTGACGCCTCGCATGCTTGACCACTGCCCGAATGTTCTCGTAGCAAGCAGACCGGTCCAGAGCGAGTCCCATTTGGGTCGGCTTCAATGATACGTTAGAGCTTGCTTTGCAAGCGGCAATGCCATCAATCAGCTTGATATATTGTTCTTTGTAGGCAGCAGCCTCACTTAAATCATGAATACCCTCGCCAAGATGATCGAGCGTAGCTATAATGCCAAGCTTGCCAAGCGCGTCCACTTCCTCGAGCGCTTCTTGAAGTGTTTCTCCAGCAATAAATCGGCTTGCGAGCTTTTTGCCATAAGTGGTGGAAAGCCTCTCTACGAGCGGTATGCCCGTAATCGTTAATAAGGTTTTGCGGTACCATATTGATCCGATGCCCATCCGTACTGCTCCTTTCCGCAAAGCATGAGTAGGAGTCCGTTTCAGGGAGTTCGGTATTAGTATATTCAGTTCAGTTCGATATCGCTCCATGTTAGCCTAATTATTTGAAGAACAAAAAGTGCGTCGGAAGCTTGCGCAGCGAGCCGTCGGACGGATTATTAATGACGCGCCCATTAAAAATGAGCGAGGATGAGCCGCCGCCGTCCAAGTTGTAGCCATCGACAGCGCCATAACGCTGCAGCAGCAGCTGCATCTCGCTAAGCGTGGCCCCGGAGCTGCCTGCTTCATTGTATCCATCCGCCACAAGAAAGAGCAGCTGGTCGTCCTTGTAATTGGCAATGATGGTGCGTGGCGCGCGTTTCGGACTCGTCTGCCATTTAGCTGGTATCGGCTGTGGAGCTCCGCCGCGCAGCAAGACAGGGACGAAGGAGGCGCCGAATTTCGGTTTTTTTGCATCGAGCTGCTCCTTAGTCGCAAACTTTCCGCCGATCAGCTCGTTTTGTTCGTTTAGGCCGACGAAAAACAAATCTGCGTGCGGCGCCTCAAAGCCTGTGGCGTAATAGCCGTCCACGATTGTTGTGCTTAGCGGATACCGCTTGCCTCGGCCATCGGCGAAGCCGCCCGCATTAACGCCAGCGACGGCGCCATGCCGATTAACTGCGGCAAGCGTGCTCTCGGCTTTGCCCAGCTCGTCTCCGCCGAGCGTCATGCTCATGGCATCGGAGCTTTTGAGCTTCACCTTCAGCGCATAAGCGGAGAAATTCTCGGCTTTTATGTAAAATAGCTGTGCTCTCAGCTTGTCCGATTCGATCGTTGCGGAGGCCTTGCCTAGCTTGGCGGTAATGTTGCGGTCATAAATTTCGAGCGGCCTCATCGCCTGCGAGGCGGCTATTGAAGAAATTTGAGCCATATCCGCATTCGTTTCGTTATAGAGCTTCAATTGCTTCTGAATCGACTCATGAGTTAAAGAAGCAGTTTCCTGCGCAAGGTCAAGGCCTGAGGACGCTGGTTTAATGTCGGCTTCAGGCAGTCTTGCTTGCTCGGTTATGGGCTGCGGAAAAGCTTCCGTAGACAGTTGTATGACCATGTCGGATAACAGCAGCCAGATCATGATTCCGAGAAAAGGCGCGCATGCGAGCAGGGCAGTTCGATTAAGTGCTTTGACAGTCAGATTCATTTCAGCACATCCAAGCTTTTCTTCAGCTCATTCAGCTGTTTTTTTACTTCGTTCAGCTGCGTATAAAGCTTATTGCTGTTATCGGTTTTGGAATCCGCGTTGTCCTTCGTGAAGAGAAGCAGCTCATTTAGCGCGTCTACCTTGGTTTTCAGTTCAGCCAGATCCTCCGAGTAATTGGTTTCTAGCTGCAGCATGCGTGCCTCGTATGCCAACTGCATAGCCGATATTTGACTGGAGGTCTGGCGCTCCAAATCGGCGGATAACGTCTGCTGAATCCGTTCCGTATACCATTTGGCGCCTAGTATGCCGGAGCATATAATAATGATCCACACGCAGACGAAAAGGAAGAAGGTACGGTTTCCTCTCTTTTTACGCGTTTTTTTGTCGGTTTGGCTGGCAGTGCGTTGTTCCAAAATTAAATCACTCATGTTATTCATTCACCTCTCATGTTGGTCACTTGCACAAGGATCGGATGAACGAACTGCAAGCATTATCTTATTCATAGAATTAGACTTCACGTACCGGTAAATAGTTGCGTATGTCATCTTATTGTAACAAAGAGAATACGAGCTGTCGTCCGCGTCATGTGGGAATTTATTGTAAATTTTATTTTTTAGCGGAACATTCTCCCTACTACCTGCGTCTAACCATACGGGATGCGGCAGCCGATGCCGCAAATCGGAAGGAGATCAGGATGAAGAGAGATAATGTATTTAGCCGAATTGCGAAGCGGGTCGTGGTTGCTAGCTTGCTAGTTTCGCTTGTAGGCGCAGGTTTTGGAGCGAGAGAGCAAGTAGATGCAGCAGAGCGTCAGCCAGCTAAGCTGGTGTTCGTACATGGGTCGAAGCAGATGACGGTCAATGGCAAAACGCAGCAAATGACGACGCCATTGCCGGTAGTTAAAGGGGTCACGATGATTCCGGTCCGTACGATTGCGAACTCGGTGGGAGCAAGCGTATATAACGATAGCAAGGGAACTCATATCGATACTTTTCTTAATAAAGTTACGTTAAACGTCAACATGCGCGGCGCGAGCCGCAATGGCAGTTATATTCTGATGCCAAACGCTGCTGCTATCATCAATGGCACCATACATGTGCCCTTATCTGCGGTGAAGCTGTTGTGGAACGCGGACTATGTGTTTAATGCCACCTTGAAGCAAATCAGCATTACGATTCAGCGTGATCCGAATGTGGCACCAGTAGCAGATTTTAAAGCGCCTGCGGTAGTGAAGCTAGGGGAACCGATTGAATATGAGGATCTCAGCTATGACCCTGATGGTACGATTGTCAAAACCGAATGGACGGGACGAAAAAGCACGTATTTCGAACCAGGGGTTTATACCGTTACACAATCCGTTTATGACAATGACGGAGTCTGGAGCCCGAAGAAATCACAAGATATTACGGTTATTGATGAAGTGATGTATACGAAGTACGAATATTACATGCGTTATGGTAATCCAGGAGATAAGTTTCCTGTGGACGCAAAGCTAATGAATACGTTTAGAGATGTGGATACTTTTGAGACCAAGGGACATACGACTCTGTACATGTCGAACGCCCCAGAGCGGTTCTTTGGTGAAGGCTTGTTATATGAAGATGTGCTGGATGGTCAAAGCCGATTATTCCTGCATCACCGCAACGGTTCAGGAGAACGGATGAAATTAGCTGTCATCGTCACCAATATGCAAAGTGAACCGGTCACATTGACACTGGGTAATCGGGGCTTGGCCGGACCAAGCGTAAGCGCAATGCAATTCGGTTCTGCTGCCATATCGAGATATTTGGGAGTCAGCACGCCGCGCGAGCTTGTAGTAGAGCCGGGAAGTTCAGCAGTGCTGCTGCCTGAGCTTGAGAAGATCATTATGAATCCGGATGAAGGCTTCTCGGGACTGCTGGATGTCAACATGGATGGTCCGTTGACATTCTCAACCATGGCGGTTAGAGAAACGACGGATGCGCTCGGCTCTGTCTTTAGACTTGAGGAGCTTGAGAAAGTGGGCAACCGCGGCAGATTCCTTGATACCGATCAATACATTGAAGTGACAGAAAAAGTGGGTGTAACCGAAGGCAAGCTTCGTCTTGGCAGCCGTGGAACCAGTATGGTAGGCATCGACGCGCTAACGGGTGAAATGACATTCAATGGCGGCGAGTATGGGGCCGTGACAACAATCAAGCTTAAGGATGTTGCCTATGGAACGCGTATTTTCCTCAATCCGCGGGCAGGTATTTTCCAAGGTGCCGTATCCGTTAACGGCACGGTCATCAATGTGCCAACAGGCGGTTATGTGAACCTTGGCGAGGGCGTGCTGCTTTATACGCAGAAGAAAGCGGAATCAGCTGAAGCCGCGCTGCAAGCTCCTCCTGAAGTTACGATCACCTATTCATCACCGGGCGCAAGCTCGTTGCCGGTCTTATTCATCTTTACTCCAGGCAAGGAATTCGAATAAATAGCTAAGGGAGGATGTACCGCTCATAAGCGGCGCATCCTCCCTTTTTTTTGTGATTAGCACGCTTAGTCATGTATAATAAAGAGGCAAGTTATGAATTGAACCATTCAGGAGGGTGATCAGCGTGGATCAACCAATCACAAATATCGGCGCAAGCCGAACCGAGGCGAAGGCCATGTTCGCAGGAGGATGCTTCTGGTGCATGGTTTCACCTTTCGAAGAAATGCCTGGCATTATTTCTGTCGTATCCGGCTATACGGGAGGACATACCGTAAACCCGACCTACCAGGAGGTATGCTCGGAGACGACAGGCCATGCAGAAGCTGTACAAATTACGTATGATCCGCAAATTTTCCCATACGAGAAGCTGCTTGATATTTTCTGGCGGCAAATCGATCCGACCGATGCAGGCGGACAGTTCCATGACCGCGGAGAGTCTTATCGAACCGGTATCTATTATTATGATGAAACGCAGCGCGAGCTTGCTGAGCAGTCGAAGCAGGAGCTGCAGGCGAGCGGCCGCTTTGATCGTCCCATCGTAACGGAAATCGAGCCGGCTGCGGTATTTTATCCTGCAGAGGATTATCATCAGGGTTACCACAAAACGAATCCTTACCGATATAAAATGTACAGGAAAGGATCAGGCCGCGATGCTTTTATCTCGGATAACTGGTCGATGCAGAAGGATCAGGCCGAGCTTAAGCAGCGTCTGACGCCGATTCAGTATGAAGTGACGCAAAATAGCGGCACCGAGCGCCCGTTTACCGGGGAATACTGGGATCATACCGAGGACGGCATTTATGTCGATATCGTATCGGGAGAACCGCTGTTTAGTTCCCTCGATAAATATGATGCTGGCTGCGGCTGGCCAAGCTTCACGAAGCCTTTGCAGGCAGCAGCGGTATCTGAGCATACCGACAGCTCTCATTTTATGGTAAGGGTTGAAGTTCGCAGTAAAGAAGGCGATTCACATCTGGGGCATGTGTTTGACGATGGGCCTCAGCCAACTGGATTGCGCTATTGCATTAATTCTGCTTCATTGCGGTTTATTAGCAAGGATAAGCTGGAGCAGGAAGGCTACGGTGAATATTTATATTTGTTCGAGTAAGCCGTAGGAAGACGGGCACTTGAAAATTGAACTGATCGGAGGAGGAACGAGAGATGAATATCGAAGAAGCCATTCGGACACGCAGGACGATTGGGAGAGTGAAGCAGGACCCGGTAGACCGCGCTCTTATTGAGCGTCTGCTGGATGCCGCTGTTTGGGCTCCAAGCCATTTCAATACGCAGCCATGGTCCTTTATTGTGATGAGCGGCGAGGGGAGAGCGAGACTTGGAGAAGGGTATGCACGGGTCGCTGCATCGCTTGTGCCTGAGCTTAGCGGACAGGAGCTTGAAGATCGGCTAGCGAAAGAACGCACGAAAGCGTATCGCTCGCCGGTTGTCATTGCAGCTGTATGTTCGCCATCGGACGATCCGCGCGCTGTGCTGTCGGAAGAACTAGCAGCCGCACAAGCAGCGGTGCAAAATCTGCTTCTTGCTGCACATGCGAACGGACTAGGCGCAATTTGGCGTTCTGGAGATCCGATGTATAATCCGATTATGAATGAAACGTTTGGACTTGCTCCGCAGGACCAGATCGTAGGTTTAATTTATTTAGGCTATCCCGATATGACCCCGCCAGAGCCGAAGCGTATTCCGGCGACAGCGAAGACGGTATGGCTCGTATAAACAGAAAGATCTCATAATGGAGGCCGAAGCATTCGTAGTCGTCGAATGCTTTGGCCTTTTTTTCATAGTTTAAGTTGAATAAAAGAGTTGAACAAATGAAATGAAGTTTTAGCGAAGCGGGAAAATTGTTCTGGAGAAACGTTGTGACCGCTTTTGCATTCGGATTCTTACCTTTTATGACTTAATCCGCCGTGAGCTTTTACCGGCAGAGGATGGCGGCAGCCATATATACTTATAAGCTCATACAAGCTTCTTAACGGTGAAATTGGCTCCCAGCACATACCAGTTTTGAGGGAATGGCACGCCGAGCACCCAATAGCTAATCCCGCGGAGCCGGTACGTTTTAACCATATTGAACTTTGCCTGAACGCTGCGGGCATCCTCGTACCACACGATATGCTCAAGGCCATTCTCATCATAATAGTTGTAGTACGGAGATTGGCTCTCATCATCGTACTTAATTTCGGCGCCGTATTTTGCCGCACGGTTAACGGCCTCCTTTGGGCTGACGGTAGGAGCCCATTTGCCGCCATGTACATAGGGGAGGGTCCAATCGTAGCCGTATAACGGCATGCCCATGATGATTTTTTCCGCCGGGATAACGCTAAGCGCATAGCTTACGACTTTATTGACTTCGTTCAGAGGAGCGACCGCGCGCGGAGGGCCGCCCGACCAACCCCACTCATACGTCATCAGAATGACGAAATCGACAATGCGCCCATGCGCCGGATAGTCATGCGCTTCATATAAGGTGCCGGCCTGATTGGCGCTTAGTTTGGGTGCTAGGCAAGTGGATACGAGATAATTTTGCGGATGCAGGCTGTCGACAAGCTTTTGCAAGAAGGCATTGTATAGCTCACGGTCTGCCGGGGGCACGTATTCGAAATCCACATTAAGTGCCAGGTACCCCTTCTGCTTCATCGTCTCCAAAATGCCTGCGATCAGCTTCTGCTGAAGAGCGGGTTCGCTAAGAACAGCATGTGCGATATCCGGACTGAAGGTACCATTTTCAAAATTGGTAATGACCATCATGGGAGCTGCTTGATGGCTGTAAGCCGCATTTATAATCGCTGAATCGTCTAATGTTGTAAAAGAGCCGTCTGCTTGTATACGGTAGCTGAACGGACTTAAATAGGTTAAATATTGGCCGATCTCATTCACAATTTCCACGCCGGCGGCTCCGAGCTTCTCTGTGTAGGCATTGACCTCAATGGTTGGTCTTGCGGCCTGAGGAATAACCAGCGTCTGTCCAGGGTAAATAAGTGCGGGATTGGCGATCTGATTTACCTTGGCGAGCCCTTCCAGCGTCACGCCGTACCTGCGGGCAATAAGCCAAAGCGTTTCTCCTACTAGCACTTTGTGAATGCCTGCTTCGGTAGGAATAATAAGGGACTGGCCGATAACGAGTAGATTTTGATCAGCTAGTCCATTGGCCTTTGCTATTTCATCAACGGAAACGTCAAATTTTCGGGCCAGCTTGTATAGCGTATCTCCCTTTTGCACGACTTGAATTTGCACCTTCGTCCGACCTCCATTTTCGATTTTTTGTTCGACCGTATATTCCTGCTTTGCCGTCCTGTCCTATAGGGTTTATGTCTAAATCCCATTTATTTAACTGTATTCCGAAACAGGCGCTGTTAGTCTGTTGCAGCGGGAATGAGATTTTTTAGAAACGCAAAAATAAAGGGATAGATGAGATTGTATGTGGAGTGTTAGATGAATAACCGGGGAATGGGAATAATAAGGCGATAGGCACGGTTCGCGCGCGAGGAAAATGTCGTTTATTCGATGGCTTGTTCATCTGGCAGCAGGTAAAGGCTTGGCGGAATGAGGGATAAGGCAGCTGTGAGAGTATGCTGATCGAAAAATAGAGGAGGGCGATACACCTTATTTTGGCTATTCATGTTTGATTTTCCGATTGTTTTATTCAAAAAAACGAACCTTTATAAAACTTTCTCTTTTAATGTTCGTATTTCATTGACAGTAGTTTGGGGATTAGATAAACTAGAATAGGTTTGAGGCAAAGCATGCTGGCTGCGTGTAAAAAACAGTCGAATTTCCTCGATAAGAAGCAGCTATGCAGTGCATAAATTTATAACGTGAATTTGAGGATGGACACTCCTTCCTTTATGATTAAATGTCACCCTCGTATATATTTGGGATAAGGCCTGAATGTTTCTACCCGGAAACCTTAATTTTCGGACTACGAGCAAGATGAATCGACAAGCGGGAATGGGTTGTAAGCTGGCTGAGAGTATTCACTTACAAGCTCTGAGACGCCATAAAGCAAGTTTGCAGCATATAGATGGCCTATTCATTGGACATAGGTTGCCTCTCTGACGGGGCAGCCTTCTGTTGTCTCTCCGGCTATGCTGCACCGCTTTCGTCGCATTCATTGAAGTGAAGCAGAATGCACCGTGCATTCCCTTGAAGGGCGGTCGTTCTATCTGCTTTGCGCTTGAGTCCTGCGGCATTCCCATTTTGAATGGTTGCTGGCGGGCTATTTTTGTTTTTGCAGCATTGGATCATGAGATTTAATGATTTATCATCTTATAAATGAAAGTGGGTTTGATCGCATGTCTGCGAAGGTAGGCGTCATCATGGGCAGCAAATCGGATTGGGACACAATGAAATTAGCCTGCGATGTTCTGGAGGAATTGCAAATTCCTTATGAGAAAAAGGTGGTTTCGGCGCATCGGACGCCGGATTTAATGTTTGAATACGCGGAAACGGCAGTAGAGCGTGGACTCAAGGTGATTATCGCCGGAGCTGGCGGAGCTGCACATTTACCCGGCATGGTCGCTGCAAAGACGATTTTGCCGGTTATTGGCGTTCCCGTTAAATCATCCAATCTGAGTGGGCTTGATTCTTTGCTCTCCATCGTCCAGATGCCTGGCGGCATTCCGGTCGCTACGGTTGCGATTGGCAACGCGGGCGGCACCAATGCAGGTCTGCTTGCGGCACAAATACTCGGAGCATTCGATACTGAGGTGCAAGCGCGCGTAGAAGCGCGTCGCGAGCGCGTGAAGCAGGAAGTGCTCGAAAGCAGTGAGACGCTATGAACCGTGAAGCGGACACGCAGCAGGTGAAGACACTGCTGCCGGGCAGCACGATCGGGATTTTGGGAGGCGGCCAGTTGGGCCGCATGATGGCTAATGCAGGGAGTGCGATGGGCTACCGGTTCATCACACTTGATCCAACGCCTGACAGCCCCACTGGACAAGTAGCCGAGCAAATTATTGCCGCTTACGATGATCGTGAGGCGGCGATGGAGCTCGCAGGGCGTTCGGATGTCATTACTTATGAATTCGAGAATGTGGATGCCGAAGTGGCAGCAATGCTAATGAAGGAATCGTATGTGCCG
Organism: Paenibacillus luteus; assembly: GCF_006542765.1. Classification (GTDB taxonomy): domain Bacteria; phylum Bacillota; class Bacilli; order Paenibacillales; family Paenibacillaceae; genus Pristimantibacillus; species Pristimantibacillus luteus. Next base: position 88,512 of record NZ_SKCD01000088.1, on the reverse strand, counting down.
CAGGGCAGCGAGCTTCTGTATACAACGCAGCATCGGCTTCGCGAGAAGCGTGCCATTGAAGCAGCAGGCGTGCGGGTTGCGCCTTACCGTGAAGTTGGCAGCGTCGATGAGCTGCGCGAGGCTGTTGCGGCCTTGGGCACGCCTTGTGTGCTGAAGACCGCTATGGGCGGCTATGACGGCAAAGGGCAGTGGGTCATACGCAGCGAGAACGAGATCGAAGACGCGTATGAGACGCTCGCTCGTGCCAAGGTTCAACTGGTGCTGGAGCAATTCATTCGTTTTGACAAGGAAATATCGGTTATAGCGGCGAGAAGCCCGCAGGGGGAGATTAAGACCTTCCCTGTAGCGGAGAACATACACGTCGATAATATATTGCATCTGTCGATCGTTCCCGCAAGAATCAGCGAGGAACTGCAGCGCGAGGCAGAGAGCCTAGCGTCGCGAATTGCTGAGGGACTTGGGGCAGTCGGATTGATCGCGGTGGAGCTGTTCGTTACTGCGGAAGGCGAGCTGTTCGTGAACGAGCTAGCCCCGCGTCCGCACAACAGCGGCCACTATACGATGGAGGCTTGCCGGACTTCACAGTTCGAGCAGCATGTTCGCGCGGTATGCAATTTGCCGCTTGGCGATACGACGCTAATGAGCCCTGTTGTGATGGTCAATGTGCTGGGCCAGCATGTCGCACCGCTCCTTGAGCTGATGGCTGGCCATGATGAGGCGGCTGATCGGTTGAAGGCTGCGCCAAAGGTTCATTTGTACGGCAAGAAAGACGCGGTTACGAAACGTAAAATGGGACATGTCAACGTACTGGCCGAGAGCACGGACGCTGCTCTAAGCTGGATTGAAGAAACAACTATTTGGAAGGTGTGAGCATTTCATGTTAGAGCGTTACAGCAGACCGGAAATGAGAGCAATTTGGACAGAGGAAAATAAATTCAGAGCTTGGCTGGAAGTTGAGCTTTGCGCATGCGAAGCTTGGTCCGAGCTAGGCATTATCCCTAAGGAAGATGTAGTCGCGCTTCGCGCTTCGGCAGATTTCGATATTGACCGTATCTATGAAATCGAGCAGGAAACTCGTCATGACGTCATCGCGTTCACGCGTGCTGTATCCGAGAAAGCTGGCCCAGAAGGCAAATGGGTACATTACGGCCTGACTTCTACAGACGTAGTTGATACCGCAATTGGTTACTTGCTGCTGCAAGCCAATGAGATTCTCGTGAAAGATATCGAGCGCTTCATTGAAATTTTGAAAAACAAAGCACTTCAATATAAAGACACGCCTATGATGGGCCGTACGCACGGCGTGCATGCACAGCCAACAACTTTTGGTTTGAAAATGGCGCTTTGGTACGAGGAAATGAAACGCAACCTCGAGCGTTTCCACCATGCGGCTAACGGCGTGCAATTCGGTAAAATGTCCGGCGCTGTAGGTACGTTCGCTGACATCGATCCGTTCGTGGAAGAATTCGTCTGCAACAAGCTTGGCATTACAGCTGCTCCGATCTCGACGCAAACGCTGCAGCGCGACCGTCACGCTGAATACATGGCAACTCTTGCGCTTGTCGCTTCTTCGCTCGATAAATTTGCAACGGAAATTCGTGCTTTGCAAAAGAGTGAATTCCGCGAAGTCGAAGAGCCGTTCGCTAAAGGCCAAAAAGGTTCATCGGCGATGCCGCATAAACGTAATCCAATCGGCTGCGAGAACATCTCCGGCTTGTCCCGCGTGATTCGTGGACATATGGTTACGGCTTACGAGAACATTGCGCTGTGGCATGAACGCGATATTAGCCATTCGTCAGTTGAGCGCATTATTTTGCCGGATGCAACGATGCTTCTGAACTACATGCTGAACCGTCTAGGCAACATCATCAACAATCTTCAAGTGTTCCCGGAAAACATGAAACGCAACATGCAGGCGACTTACGGCGTGCCGTTCTCAGGCCGCGTATTGACGAAGCTGATCGACAAAGGCTTTAGCCGCGAGAAAGCTTACGACACGGTACAGCCGCGCGCGATGCAAGCATGGGAAACACAGCGTCAGTTCCGCGATATCATCGGCGAAACCGAGGAGATCACAAGCGTGCTTTCAACAGAAGAAATCGACGATTGCTTCAACCCAGCTTGGCATTTGAAGCATGTCGATACGATTTTCACACGTTTGGGATTGATCTAAAGGGAGGTTGGCCTGATGAGCGCAACATCGCAAGCATTATCGACGGCAGTCGATTATATTAAAGCTCCGCTTATATACAAAGGCAAGGTTCGTGAGCTCTACGATCTAGGCGAGCATTTCCTGATCGTCGTCACCGACCGGATCTCGGCATTTGACTACGTGCTTGACCCAGCCGTACCGGACAAAGGCAATGTGCTTAACCGCCTGTCGGCTTACTGGTTCGAGCAAACGGCAGATATTCAAGTGAACCATGTCGTTCATACCGACGTAGCGAAGCTAGGCGATCTGGTTACCGAGCCTGAGCTGCTCAAAAACCGCATTATGGTTACCCGCAAAGCGGAACGCATCGATATCGAGTGCGTCGTTCGCGGCTATATCACAGGCGGCGGATGGAGACAATATCAGCAAACATCAGCGATTAACGGCATCGAGCTTCCGGCGGGACTTCGCAAAAACGAACGTTTCCCGGCACCCATCTTTACGCCTGCTGCGAAAAATGACGTCGGCCATGACGAGGACATTCCGTTTGAGAAAATGGCAGAAATGGTCGGCGCCGAGCTTGCCGAAGAGCTTCGCGACCGCAGCATCAAGCTGTACGAGTTCGCTCACGGCTATTGCGCTGAGCATGGCATCATTCTCGCGGATTGCAAGTTTGAATTCGGTATAATCGACGGCAAAGTCGTGTTGATCGACGAGATCTTTACGCCGGATTCCTCGCGTTTCTGGGCGGAAGGCAACTATGCGTTCGATATCGAAATCGACAGTATGGACAAAGAGCCGGTGCGCACGTACCTGCTTGGCTCCGATTGGGACCGCGACAGCAAGCCTGCTCCTTTGCCGGATGAGGTTGTCGCAGAAACCACAGCCCGCTACCGCGACATCTACCGCCGTTTGACTGGCGTAGAGCTGTAGGAGCAATAACACCAAAAAATCCGGCTATTCTCAGCAAACTAGCTAGCTAGTTTGATTGAATTAGAAGGAGAAATTTATGTTAATTCACTGGCATCTTGCAGGCTGAGTGAATTAACGGGAGTAAATCCCGTTAAATTAAAAATCCGCCGCTGAAGGCCGGATGAAGTGAGTAAAACAACGTCGAGCGCATGCGATGACGCTGACATAGGGGCGCGGAAGCGCATGCCTTTAAACAGCAGGCAGTCAGCGAGAGCGCTGCTGCACCCCATTTACCAGCAGCCTGAGCACGATAGTGCAGGGCTGCAGCAATCATATTGACTGGCAGCGCAGCGCAGGCCAGTCACCATAATCATGGTGGCCAGCGACAGCGCGGCCGCCGCCCTTGCTTCACCGATCACCCTCGCAAAGGTTTTATCTCAAAATGTGAGAGCTCGGAGAGCGGGAAGTTGTTGCTGGAGAGCGACAGCGATCGCTTTTTGAAGACCGGGAAATACCCGCTTAAGCGGTGTAATCAGATTTCCCGGCTTCAATAGCGGCGTAGGCAATAACTCCCGCGCCCGAGCGGCCATCACATTTTTAATAAAGGCTGCTGCGACAAAAACCCACATTTTCAGGAGGCTATTATGAAGGCAACCGTCTACGTCACCATCAAGCAAAACGTTTTGGATCCACAAGGAACCGCTGTACAAGGCGCGCTTCACACACTGGGCTTCTCCGAAGTCGAAAAAGTACGCATCGGCAAATATTTGGAGCTTGAGCTTGATACGACTGACCGCGCTGAAGCGGAAGTACGCATCAAAGCGATGTGCGAAAAGCTGTTCGCGAACACGGTTGTAGAAGATTTCCGTTTTGAACTGGAGGGTTAAGACGATGAAGTTTGCGGTACTCGTATTTCCTGGCTCCAACTGTGACATCGATTGCTACAAAGCCGTCGAAGACACCATCGGCCAGTCGGTTGACTATGTATGGCATACAGCTACGGACTTGTCCGCGTATGATGCAATTCTAGTGCCAGGAGGCTTCTCCTACGGCGACTACCTGCGCTGCGGAGCGATCGCGCAATTCGCAGCTGTTATGAGCGAAGTGCAAAAAGCGGCCGAAGCAGGCAAATTTATTTTGGGCATTTGCAACGGATTCCAAATTTTGACGGAAGCTGGCCTTTTGCCAGGCGCTTTGATCCGCAACAACGGACTGAAGTTCCGCTGCCATCAAGCACCTCTTGAAGTGGTAAACAGCAGCACGGCATTCACAAACCAATACTCGCAAGGCGAGATTATTAATATTCCGATCGCCCACGGCGAAGGCAACTACTATTGCGACGACGCAACGCTTGCCGAGCTCAAAGCGAACGACCAAATCGTATTCCGCTATGCAGGCGACACGAACCCGAACGGTTCGGTTGAGAATATTGCCGGAATCAGCAACAAAGCAGGAAATGTAGTAGGAATGATGCCTCACCCAGAGCGTGCGATTGATCAATTGCTCGGTTCGGAAGACGGCAAACGGATGTTTACATCGATTTTGAATGCATGGAGGGAACAACATGGCGCAGCAGTTAACAGCTAAGGAACCGACAGCGGAGCAAATTGCCGAGCAAAAGATTTACAGCCAGTTTGGCGTATCCGATTATGAGTTTGAGCTGATTTGCGGTTTTCTAGGCCGTCAGCCAAACTACACAGAGATCGGCGTATTCAGCGTCATGTGGTCAGAGCACTGCTCTTACAAAAACTCCAAGCCGATTCTCAAAAAGTTCCCGATCACAGGACCACGCGTGCTAATGGGACCGGGCGAAGGCGCGGGCATCGTCGATATTGGCGACAACCAAGCGGTCGTATTCAAAATCGAATCGCATAACCATCCATCTGCGGTTGAGCCTTTCCAAGGCGCGGCAACAGGCGTTGGCGGCATTATCCGTGACATTTTCTCCATGGGCGCACGTCCGATCGCATTGCTGAACAGCTTGCGTTTCGGCCGCCTAGAGAATGAGCGCGTAAAATATTTGTTCGAGCATGTCGTTAGCGGTATTGCAGGTTATGGTAACTGTATCGGAATTCCGACGGTTGCCGGCGAAGTTATGTTTGACGAGAGCTACGAAGGCAACCCACTTGTTAACGCAATGTGCGTGGGTCTAATCGATCATGATAAAATTCAACGTGGCGTGGCTAAAGGGGTAGGCAACCCGGTATTCTACGTGGGTCCTGCAACTGGCCGCGATGGTATTCATGGTGCAACTTTTGCATCCGTTGAGCTATCCGAAGAGTCCGAAGAGAATCGTACCGCTGTACAAGTCGGCGATCCATTCATGGAGAAGCTGGTAATGGAAGCGACGCTTGAGCTGATCGATTCCGGTATCGTGCTCGGCATTCAAGACATGGGAGCAGCGGGACTGACTTGCTCCAGCGCGGAGATGGCTTCCAAAGCGGGTAACGGCCTTGAGCTTTACCTTGACGAGGTTCCTCAGCGTGAAACAGGCATGACGCCTTATGAAATGATGCTTTCCGAGTCGCAAGAGCGTATGCTCTTCGTTGTCGAGCCTCAGCATGAAGCGCAAGCGAAAGAAATTTTTGAACGTTGGGGCATTATTTGCGCCAAAGTAGGGAAAGTAACGGATGACGGACGTCTTCGCTTGTTCCACCAAGGCCAAGAGGTTGCCGATATGCCGGTTAAAGCGCTCGTTGACGAGTGCCCTGTATACGACAAACCTTCGAAAGAGCCAGCTTACTTCAGCGAAAATGCTGCGGTAGACACTTCGGCTTACGAAGAAGTAACCGACCTTACTGGCGCGCTGGAGAAGGTTCTTGCTTCCCCAACGGTTGCGAGCAAAGAGTGGGTTTACAACCAATATGACTACATGGTTCGTACATCGACAGCCGTTCAACCAGGCTCCGATGCGGCAGTTGTGACGATTCGCGGCACGCGCAAGGCGCTTGCGATGACGACAGACTGCAACGGACGTTACGTATATCTAGACCCAGAAGTAGGCGGACGCATTGCAGTTGCTGAAGCAGCACGTAACATTGTATGCTCGGGCGCTGAGCCGCTTGCTGTTACGGATAACCTAAACTTTGGTAACCCGGAGAAGCCGGAAGTGTTCTGGCAGCTTGAGAAATCGGCTGACGGCATGTCCGAGGCGTGTGTTATCTTGAATACGCCGGTTATCGGTGGTAACGTGAGCTTGTACAACGAGAACGCCAAGGGTGCGATTTACCCGACACCGGTAATTGGTATGGTTGGTCTCGTGCATGACATCGATCACATTACAACACAAGGCTTTAAATCGGAAGGCGACGTTATCATTCTCGTAGGCGAGACGAAAGCGGAGCTTGGCGGAAGCGAGCTGCAATATGTTTTGCAAGGTGGGGCTGCTGGTCGTCCTCCTGAAATTGATCTTGCAACGGAGAAAAAGGTTCTGGATGCGGTGCTTGGCGCCATCCAAGGCGGACTAGTCGCTTCGGCGCATGACTTGTCTGAAGGCGGCATTGCTGTAGCTGTAGCTGAATCTTGTATCAGCGGTCGCCTGGGAGCGGAAGTTGCATTGACTTCTGACCTGCGTGCTGACCACCTGTTGTTCAGTGAATCGCAATCCCGTATTCTTCTTTCGGCTAAGCCGGAAAATGCTGCGGCATTGCAAGCGAAGCTCTCGGAGCAAGGCGTTGTTCACACTCAAATCGGTACTGTTAAAGGCAGCAGCCTGACCATAAGCGTAAACGGAAAAGCCGGCATTCAGGCGCCGGTAACACAACTGGAGAAGGTCTGGAAGGATGCGATTCCATGTCTGATGAGCAAATAAGACAGGAGCCTTTGTTATGGACGGGCGACCATTATAACGAAGGCATTGGCCGTGACGATATATTTGATAAATTGCGTGAGGAATGTGGCGTCTTCGGGGTATTTAATCTCCCTGAAGCGTCCAACCTATCTTATTACGGGCTTCATGCGCTTCAGCACCGCGGCGAGGAAAGCGCGGGAATCTGCACAGTCGATACGAAAAACGGCAATAAGTTCGCGTATCACCGCGGCATGGGCCTTGTCAAAGAAGTATTCAACAAGGATAACCTTGATCTTCTAGCGGGCGACCGTTCCATCGGACATGTCCGTTACTCGACTGCGGGAGAGAGCAAGCTGGCCAATGCGCAGCCGCTTATTTTCCGCTATCGTGACGGCGACCTAGCGGTTGCAACGAACGGCAATATCGTAAATGCGCCAGAAATTCGCAAAGAGCTGGAAATGTCGGGTTCGATTTTCCAAACTTCAAGCGACACGGAAGTTATTGCCCATCTTATCGCCCGTTCCTCGAAGGATTTCGAGACGGCGGCTAAGGAAGCTTTGCAGCGCATTGTCGGCGGCTTTGCATTCCTGATTATGACGAACGACAAGCTGCTTGTCGCATCTGATCCGCATGGCTTGCGTCCGCTTGTAATGGGCCGTATCGGCGATGGCTACGTGTTCTCGTCGGAGTCCTGCGCGTTTGAGACGATTGGCGCTGTTTACGAGCGTGACGTTCAGCCAGGGGAGCTTCTGATTCTGGATGTGAACGGCATGCGCGAAACGCGTTACGCTGAGGTGGAACGACGTGCGACCTGTGCGATGGAGTACATTTATTTTGCCCGTCCGGACAGTGATATCAACGGCATTAACATTCATATGGCGCGCAAACGGATGGGACGCCAGCTCGCTTCGGAGTCTTTTGTCGATGCGGATATCGTAACGGGTGTGCCTGATTCGAGTATTTCGGCGGCCATTGGTTATGCAGAGCAAACGGGCATTCCATACGAGCTTGGCCTCATCAAAAACAAATATACGGGCCGGACATTCATCCAGCCTTCCCAAGAGCTTCGCGAGAAGGGTGTCAAAATGAAGCTGTCCGCTGTTCGTAAAGTGGTCGAAGGCAAACGCGTCGTTATGATCGACGACTCGATCGTACGCGGTACGACCTCGCTTCGCATCGTTAACCTGCTTCGTGAAGCAGGTGCGACAGAGGTGCATGTACGGATTACGTCGCCTCCTTTCAAAAACCCTTGCTACTATGGCATCGATACGCCAGACCGCAAGGAGCTTATCGCTTCTTACCGTACGGTAGAGGAGATTCGCAAGCAGATCAATGCGGATTCATTATCCTTTTTGACTGATCAGGGCTTTGTGGATTCCGTTGGCGGCAATGACGGTGCCTACAATCGCGGCATGTGTCTCGCATGCTTCGATAATGACTACCCTACGGTGGTTGACGAAGAATCGGACAAAAGCTGCAGCTGTTAATCGCATAAATGTTTAACCCATGGAGTGATTATGCTCCTAAAATAGTTAAGGAGTTGACCGAGAGTGTCAGAAGCGTACAAAAAAGCCGGCGTCGATATCGCGGCAGGCAACGAAGCGGTAGAACGGATGAAAAAGCACGTAAAGCGGACGTACCGTCCAGAAGTACTGGCGGAGCTAGGCGGCTTTGGCGGTCTGTTCAGCCTGAACAAGGACAAGTATGATGAGCCTGTGCTCGTGTCTGGAACGGATGGCGTCGGAACGAAGCTGAAGCTTGCTTTTGCTATGGACAAGCATGACACGATCGGCATTGATGCCGTTGCGATGTGCGTGAACGATATTATCGTACAGGGCGCGGAGCCTTTGTTCTTCCTTGATTACCTGGCATGCGACAAAGTCGTGCCTGAGAAAATCGAAGCCATCGTCAAAGGAATTGCGGAAGGCTGCGTGCAAGCGGGCTGTTCCTTGATCGGCGGCGAAACGGCTGAAATGCCGGGCATGTACCAAGGCGGAGAATATGATATCGCTGGATTTACTGTAGGTATCGTGGACAAGAAAAAAATGATCGATGGCTCCACGATTGCTGCTGGCGACGCGGTTATCGGTTTTGCTTCAAGCGGAATTCACAGCAACGGCTTCTCGCTCGTTCGCCGTTTGCTGCTTGAAGATGCTGGCTACAAGCTGGATCAAGAGCTCGAAGAGCTTGGCGGTGCTAAGCTTGGCGACGTATTGATTGAGCCAACCCGCATCTATGTGAAATCGGCGCTTAAGCTGGTGGAGCAGGTAGAAGTGAAAGGCATGGCGCACATTACGGGCGGCGGCTTTATTGAAAACATTCCGCGGGTGCTGCCGGATGGCGTGAACGTGGATGTAGAATTCGGCTCTTGGCCGATTCTGCCGATTTTCGATTTGATGCAAAATAAAGGCGGCATTACGAATCGTGATATGTTCACGACTTTTAATATGGGCATCGGCTTGGTTGTTGTTGTACCAGCTGATCAAGCAAACGAAGCTCTTCGCATTGCAAATGAGCTTGGTGAGCAGGCTTACCGTATCGGAACGGTTACGGAAGGAAGCCGCATCGTGACGTTTACGGGAGCGGAAGTATAATGGGAGCACTTCGCATCGCTGTTTTCGCTTCGGGACAAGGCTCCAACTTCCAAGCGATTGTAGATGCGGTGCAGGAGGGGAAGCTCGATGTAACCATCGAGCTTCTTGTTTGTGATAAGCCAGCCGCTCCCGTTGTGGAGCGCGCGAGGAAGGCTGGCGTGGACACGTTCCTGTTCACGCCGAAGGAGTACTCGTCTCGTGAAGCTTACGAGACGGAAATTATCGCCGAGCTGGAGCGTCGCGGCGTTGAGCTGATCGTGCTGGCGGGTTATATGCGCATTATCACGTCAGTGCTCGTTGAGCCGTTCTACGGGCGGATGATTAATATTCATCCGGCGCTGCTGCCGGCATTCCCCGGCGTGAACGGCATCGGGCAGGCGCTCGCATACGGCGTTAAGGTGACCGGCGTCACCGTCCACTATGTGGACGGGGGCATGGACAGCGGGCCGATTATCGCGCAGCGCGTGGTTGAAGTGGCGGATGAGGATACGGAAGACTCGCTCGCCGTGCGTATTCATGCAGCGGAGCAGTCGCTGCTGCCGGGTGTCATCCAGCAGATCGCGCAGGGGCGCGTGACGCTGGATGGCCGCCATGTGCGCGTACAGAACTAAGCGACGAGCATAGTGTTAGTTTGTTTAAAGCATGCGAGCGCGTCGATCTGATGGTGCTTTGGTCCGGAAACTGCGGATATGAGCTCAAATGGGCGTTGGAGAGTAGAATAGATCTAAAAAGTAGATCTATTTCACCAACATTGGCTGTTTCGAGCGAAATAGGTCTAAAAAGTAGATCTAATTAGTTCGAAAATGGCGGTTATGAGCTCAAATGGGCGTTGGAGAGTAGAATAGATCTAAAAAGTAGCTCTATTTCCCCAACTTCAGCGGTTTCGAGCGAAATAGGTCTAAAAAGTAGATCTAATTGGTTCGGAATCGGCAGATATGAGCTCATATTGGCGTTGGAGAGCAGAATAGATCTAAAAAGTAGCTCTATTTCCCCAACTTCGGCGATTTCGAGCGGGCGTATGATTTTGGGAGAAGCAATGGTTTGGCCAAATAGAGGAGGAGGGATTTGCATGGCAATTCGCAGAGCGTTAATTAGTGTTTCGGATAAGTCAGGAATCGTGGAGTTTTCCAGAGAACTGGCTAGCCAAGGTGTGCAAATTATTTCGACAGGCGGTACATTCAGCCTGCTGCAAAAGGAAGGCATTCCGGTTATCGGCATCTCCGATGTAACTGGCTTCCCTGAGGTTTTGGATGGGCGCGTCAAAACGCTTCACCCGGCCGTACATAGCGGCTTGCTGGCGGTGCGTGATAATGAAGAGCATCAGAACACAATGAAAGAGCTTGGTCTTGATTATATCGACCTTGTTGTCGTTAATCTGTATCCATTCAAAGAAACGATCGCGAAGCCTGACGTTTCTTATGAGGATGCGATTGAGAACATTGATATCGGCGGCCCGACAATGCTACGTTCAGCTGCCAAAAACCACGCCTTCGTAACCGTTGTAGTGGATACTGCCGACTACGGCACGGTAATTGAAGAATTAAAAGCACAAGGCGATACGACGCTTGAGACACGTAAACGTCTGACCGCCAAAGTGTTCCGCCATACTGCGGCTTATGATTCTCTTATCTCGGATTACCTGACTAAGCAAGTTGGCGAATCATTGCCTGAAACGTACACGGTTACTTACGAGAAGGTACAGGATCTTCGTTACGGCGAGAACCCGCATCAGAAAGCTGCTTTCTACAGCAAGCCGCTAGCAGAGGCAGGCAATGTAACGACAGCTGAGCAACTGCACGGCAAAGAGTTGTCCTACAATAACATTAGCGATGCTAACGCTTCGCTTGCGATTCTAAAAGAGTTCGACGAGCCTGCGGTAGTTGCGGTTAAGCATATGAATCCATGCGGCGTAGGCATCGGCGCAACGATCCATGAAGCCTACCAAAAAGCATATGCAGCCGATCCAACATCGATCTTCGGCGGCATCGTTGCAGCTAACCGTACGATTGGTGCGGATACAGCTGAGCTGCTAGGCGGCATCTTCCTTGAAATCATCATCGCTCCTGACTTCACGCCTGAGGCGCTTGATATTTTGACGAAGAAGAAAAATATCCGTTTGCTTAAGCTTGGAGAGCTGTCCGCAGCTGGCGAGCGCAAGCCGGAATGGCTGGTAACATCCGTTGATGGCGGCATGCTTGTGCAAGAGAGCGACGTTCACAGCGTAACCGAAGCCGACCTGCAATTTGTAACGGACCGCAAACCAACAGCAGAAGAGCTGAAACAGCTACTGTTTGGATGGAAAGTGGTTAAGCATGTAAAATCGAATGCGATTTTGCTTGCGAAGGATGATATGACCATCGGGGTAGGTGCTGGTCAAATGAACCGCGTAGGCGCAGCTCGCATTGCTATTGAGCAAGCTGGCGAAGCGGCAAAAGGGGCAGCACTTGCTTCGGACGCTTTCTTCCCAATGGGCGACACGGTAGAGCTTGCGGCAAAAGCCGGCATTACTGCAATTATTCAACCAGGCGGCTCAATCAAGGACGAAGAGTCCATCGCTGCGGCAAACGCCAACAACATCGCTATGGTGTTCACAAGCGTACGTCACTTTAAGCACTAAAGCTTACTTTTCCCCATAGGCAGCCGCGCGTTAACGACAGAGAGCTGGCGAAGCGAGCGGCTGCTGCTTGTTTAAGCAATAAGTGGGGTACGGTTATTTTTCGATCAACAAGTTATTTTTCTTAGCAAAACGAGCTTATGCTTTCAGATAGATGACGGAGATAGTCGTTACGCTTGTATAGTTAATTAGGGGGTTACTCATATGCGTATTTTGGTAGTTGGCGGCGGCGGACGGGAGCATGCGATCGTCTGGGCGCTTAAGAAAAGCGAGAAGGTCAAAGATATTTACTGTGCGCCAGGAAATGCGGGCATTGCACAGCTTGCGGAATGCGTTCCGATTCCGGTTAGCGATTTTGATGAGCTGATTCGTTTTGCCAAGGATGCTTCGATCGATCTGGTTTTTGTGGGCCCGGATGATCCGCTTGCAGACGGAATCGTAGACGCGTTTGAGGCTGTTGGCATTCAGGCCTACGGACCTCGCAAAAATGCTGCGGAAATCGAAGGAAGCAAAATATTCATGAAAAACCTGCTTCGGAAATATGAAATTCCGACAGCCAAATACGAAACGTTTACCGATTACGAAACAGCCTCTGCGTATCTTCGCGAGCAGTCTGCTCCGATCGTTATCAAAGCAGATGGTCTTGCCGCAGGCAAAGGCGTTACGGTTGCCGCAACGCTTGAAGAAGCAGAGCAGGCGCTGCGCGATATGATGGTCGACAAAGTGTTTGGTCAAGCGGGCAGCCAAATCGTAATTGAAGAGTGCCTGATTGGACAGGAAATGTCGATTCTTGCTTTCGTTGATGGCGAGACGGTACGAGCGATGGTTCCGGCACAGGATCATAAGCCGATCTTTGATGGTGATAAAGGTCCGAATACGGGAGGAATGGGCACTTACACGCCGCTTCCGCATATCGATCAAGCAATCATCGATGAATCCATTCAAAATATTATTATTCCAACCGCTAAAGCGATGGTTAGCGAAGGTCGTCCATTCCGTGGCGTATTATTCGCAGGTCTCATGATTACAAAAGACGGCCCAAAAACGATCGAATTCAACGCGCGTATGGGCGATCCGGAAACACAGGTCGTATTGCCGCGCTTGCAAACCGAGTTAATCGACATCGTTCTTGCATCGATGAATGGCAATCTGGATCAGTTGGACATTCAATGGAGTGACGAAGCGGCGGTTTGCGTCGTTGTTGCTTCCGAAGGCTATCCGGCTTCTTATCCGAAAGGCCGTGTTATTACGGGTCTTGCTGAAGCAGAAGCGCAGGGCGCTTTAATCTTCCACGCAGGTACAGCAGAGAAAGATGGCCAGTTCGTTACAAATGGCGGCCGTGTGCTTGGCATTGTTGGCCGTGGCCGTGATATTGCGGAAGCTCGTGCCCGTGCTTATGAAGCGGTTAGCGTAATTGATTTTGAAGGGAAACAAAACCGTACGGATATTGCTGCCAAAGCACTAGTTTAATCGCTACACAAACAACAGGAAACAGGATCCGAACGCAAATAGCCAATCCTTTGCAACGCTCGCGCAGAGCGGCAATAAGGATTGGCTTTTTTGTGCCTCTGGCAGGTTACTAGAATAATAGAGAAGACCAATTAACAGCCGTCTATTTCATAATAAATGTGTCAAATGCGCTCGAATGGTGTTACTAATTTGTAACTCTATCACACGGCAATAGGGCTACAATGAAACTACTAGCGAGGAATAGAAGGTGAATGGAATGAAAAGCGCAAGAAAGCAAAACCGCAAGATGTTTTTATTGCTAATTATGATTGTTGTTGCGATTGGGGTCAGTGGATGCAGTACAGGCTCTTCCCTTAGTTTATCGTCCATTTTTTCGGGCGAGAAGCAAACGGTTGATCACACGGGCAGCACAGGAAAAGGACCTCAGACAGGAAGCGCAACGGATCAAGACGAGGATGTTGTGGTTATCGGTAATGGAGGGAATGATGACGGAGGAATCGTTCATGGTCATATAGGCGGGCAACCAACCACGGACAAGCCGGATGCGACAGCAACGGATAAGCCGGATGCGTCACCAACGGACAAGCCGGATGCGCCAGCAACGGACAAGCCGGGTACGACACCAACGGACAAACCGGATGCGCCAGCAACGGACAAGCCGGGTGCGACAGCAACGGACAAGCCAGATGCATCAGCAACGGACAAGCCGGGTGCAACAGCAACGGATAAGCCGGGTGCAACAGCAACGGACAAGCCGGGTGCAACAGCAACGGATAAGTTGGACAAACCTGATGAGCAAGCTGTAGTAGAAAAACCAAGCAAAGACGCGAAGCTCATTGCGTTGACTTTTGATGATGGACCCGATAAAAATTATACGTCCGATATTTTGGATATCCTAAAGGATAAGGATGTAAAGGCTACTTTTTTTGTCGTCGGACAACAGGTAACCAAAAATCCGAAGGTTCTTCAGCGAATCGTGGACGAAGGACATGCAATTGGCAATCATACTTATAATCATAAAGATCTATCCAAGCTAAATAAGCAGCAAATTATTGAGGAAGTTAAAACGGCAGACGCTGCTATCAAGAAAGCAGTAGGTTTCACGCCGGTGATGTTCAGGGCTCCTTATGGCGCTGTGTCGGATACGCTGAAAGTTTTATTGAAAGCAGGCAACCGTGATATGGTTGGCTGGAATATCGATACGCGTGATTGGGCGGGAACCTCTGTGGCGGGCATTCGCAAAATGATTAAAAAAGAGGCTAAGCCTGGTGGTATAATATTAATGCATTCTTTTGGCGGCAAGCATATTAAGAATACCGTACAAGCTCTGCCAGGAGTCATTGATGATCTGAAGGACATGGGTTACACGTTTGTCTTCGCTAATCAAATCTCTTAACAAGGATTCATGCACGAGGAGGCCGTCAAGTTGGATGTCTCAATCCATAGCTATGCCAAGAACAGGCGTGGGAAAATAGTGCGGGCGGGCTTGCTGCTCCTTTGCGCAATCCCACTCCTTTTCGTAGTTACAGGCTGTCGTTATACAGCGGCACCTGCAGATCTGCTGCAGAAGCCGGCGATTTCCCCCGAGAAACAGGCGATCGTCGCAGCCATCGAGAAATATTTGCCTGATTACAGCAAGCTAATGCTTCCGTTTCGTGAAGACCATATGGAGGCCATTCGCCTGCTGGACGTAGATGGAGACGGCACTAAAGAGGCAATCGTTTCTTATTACAACGAATATAGTTCACCTGAGTTAATGGTGTTTAAATATACTTCAGGGTTATGGAGACCATGGGTGCTTGTCCAGCAGCCGCTGGCAAGATTAATTGATTGGCTGAAGATCGAGGATCTTGATAAGGATGGCCAATTGGAAATAATGATCGGTTGGATTGGCGCATTCGACAGTCCCAATATGCTTGAGATCTATTCGTTCAGCTCGAAGCCCGTTCGGAATGAAGCAGGCAAGCTGATGCTGAAGCCGCTGGAGTCCATCCCTTACTCTTACGGGGATACGGGCGACATTAATGATGACGGGCAATTGGAGCTGGCGATCATATCTGAGATTGGAACCAATCAGGAGATGGCGCTGCCTGAGTTTCACTTGACGATCTATACGTGGGAAAATGGACGTATGCAGGAGCTTTATACGGAAAATTTATATAATGACGTTAATAATTATGACCGTTTAATCATTGGGAAAATATCATCCCGCCACCGAGGCATTATTTTGGAGGCATCAACAGGAGCCCACAGCACCTACTCTTCTATGTATGTATGGGAGAAAAATAAGCTGAGGCTGGTGTACCCCGACCGATCCAAAGATTTGGAAGGGCTGAATGGTACGCCATCTATGAGCAAGGATATTAATAACGATGGGATATTGGAGCTGCAATGGGCAAGGGAGGCGCCAGGGTATCCCGATATTTCTTATGCGGAGTCCAAGTGGCTCAATGAATGGATGCAATGGGATGGCAAGGACGGTTTTGTGAAAGTAAAAGAAGAATTTACCGACTACCGATATGGCTTGCAGCTTCGTATTCCAGAGCAGTGGATGGGCCGATATACGCTGCACAACTCAGAGGAGCAGTATGCATTCGTAGGCATTGATTATTGGAACGAGCAGAAGAACCTGACGGCCGAGCTGGCGACTTTGTATGCAGTACCTCACAAGTTATGGGAGAGCGTGGAGTCGGAATGGAAGCAGCAAGGAAGATCGTACCATCAGCTGCTTGCAGACAGCGGCAACGTATTTGCGGTTTCCTTCGTCAAGGAGGCGCCTGCGGAATGGCCGGAAGAAGAGCGGCAAGCGTTCAGCGAAATGGAACAGGTGGAAACGGATTTTGTTTCAACCCTCAAGGTTCTTAACGATTAAGAAGGAAAAGCGGGTGCTCTAAGTTATGCGAATATTATTGTTGGAGGACGAGGAGTCCATTCGCGGCTTCGTCCGCATTAATCTGAAGCGCAATGACATGGAGGTTATTGAAGCGGAGGAGGGGGAGGCGGCGCTTGCTCTTGCTGCCACAGAGGGTCCAATCGATATTGCGCTTCTGGATGTCATGCTGCCTACGATCAGCGGCTTTGAGGTATGTGAGCAGCTGCGGGCGCTTTATCCCCGCATGGGCATTATTATGCTGACAGCCAAGTCTCAGGAAGAGGACAAAATTCATGGGCTAGAGCTTGGGGCTGACGATTATGTACAAAAGCCGTTTAGCCCAGGCGAGCTGATTGCCCGTATTAAATCACTTTATCGGCGCATGAAGCCTGACCTTGAGGCGCAGGAGACCGGGAACGCTGCTGAGGCCTCCTCGGGAGCTGAGAGTGCTGCTGGAAATGAAGGTGCCGCAGCCGTTGCGGCAGGCACTGCGGGGAACCTATTGACTTCAAGTACGTCAGAGATGCCATTTCAGTCGAATCCGCCAGCACACCCCCCTCTTGAGCTGAGAGTCCTCCCGTTTCGACTCTCTGTTGCCGAGCGTAAGCTATGGAAACACGAGAAGGAAATTATTTTAACGCCAACGGAATGGACGCTCGTGCGACTGCTGATGGAGCGGGTCGGTGAGAGCGTGAGCCGTGATTATATTTTAACAGAGGTATGGGGCCGCTATTATGTTGGCGATCTCAAGGTGGTAGACGTTAATATACGGAGAATCCGCCAAAAGATTGAGAAGAATCCTTCCGATCCTGCTTTTATTGAAACGGTGTGGGGCTACGGCTATCGCTGGAAGCGGGGCGGCGAAGAATGAAAAGCGTCCAAACGAGAATGGTGTGGAGCTATCTCCTGCTCATCGTACTTGTTGTCAGCGTACTCGGCGGCGTATTTGCGGCATTAATGTGGAACTACTACTATGGGAGCGCCCAGAGCTCGGTTAAGCAGAGAGCTGAATCGGCGCTCACTCTGCATAGCCGGTCACTCTCGTCGCTGACGGTGCAGGATCAGGGCGATTATATGCTCCAATATATGGTGGAGAGCGGCATAAGGCTGCAGTTGCTCGACAGTACAGGGCAAATTCGGATTGACTCCGATGGCTTTGCGCCGGATATTCGTTATACAACGGCGGATGTGAAGGCAGCTATAGCAGGAGCGACCGGTAGTTGGCGGGGCGTTGATCCCTACTACGGTGAACGAGTGATGTCCGTGACCATTCCTCTTTGGAATGAAACGCGTGTAGTATCCATGCTGCGGTACTCCGCTTCCTTGAATCAGGTGGATGCGATGGTCATCACTCTTATTCGGATGGCTATAGCGGTCGGCATTGCCGTCGTGCTGCTATTTCTAGGGCTTAGCCTGTTTCTCGCGCAGCGGATCGTTAAGCCGATCCGCGAGCTAACGCGCGCGGCGCGCTATATGGCTGAAGGGGACTGGACACGCCGCGCGATTCAGCGCAATGATGATGAGATTGGCCAGCTGGCAGAAACGTTTAACGCAATGGTTATTGAGCTCAGTAAGCGTGAGAAACTAAAGGATGATTTTATATCGTCGATCTCGCATGAGCTTCGAACGCCGTTAACTTCAATCAAGGGATGGAGCGAAACGCTGAAGGAGAGCGAACCTACCGAGGATGATGAAGAAGTTAAGCTGGGCTTGTCCATCATCAGCAAGGAAACGGAACGGCTGTCCGGGCTTGTAGAGGACTTGCTCGATTTCTCCAAGCTGTCCGCGCGAACGATGGAACTGCACCGGGAGGTGCTTGATTTCAATGGCCCTGTGAAGGAGACAGTCAATCAGCTTGCGGTGCGTGAAGAGCATACACGAGTAAGGATTCTTGCTACCTATGGAAAAAGTCCGATTGTGGTGCGCGGCGATGCCAACCGGATGAAGCAGGTCATTATTAATTTGATCGACAATGCCCTTAAGTTTACGCCAGCAGGCGGTACGATACGAGTGGCGACTACGACCGAGCAGGAGTATGCGATGCTGACCGTTGCGGATACGGGCTGCGGCATTGAGGCGGAAGACCTCCCCCATGTGACGGAGAAGTTTTATAAGGCCAACACGATCCAAGGAGGCTCTGGGCTTGGACTTGCGATTTGCAAAGAAATCATAGAGCTCCACGGCGGTCTGCTTGCCATTGACAGTGAGCGTGGAGCCGGTACGATCGTAACGATTCGGGTACCGCTAATGCATGAGGAATGATCGGTTTTTTGTGCCTCGTTAGCATGCGGTCCGGATCGTTATTCTTTGTAGAAGAGCAGTTTGCGGTTCGCTATGACGAAAATAATAGCGACCACAATGCCAATTGTAAGCAGGAAGGACAACCAGTGCTCCTGCAGCCATTCAATCCATAAAGGCATAATGTACCTCCTGTAAATGGGATGGAAGCCAGTACGGCTTCGTGTCAGGCATAGTATGTCCTGAAATCACGCCTAAATATTGATCATCCGTCTATTATGGTATAATAGCTATGAACAAAAAATGGGAGGGATTTCTAATGTCATTCACGTTGCAGCTTGGCGAGCAAGCGCCGGACTTTCGATTGCCGGCGACAGATGGCAATACTTACTCACTTCATGATTTTGTCCAAAATGAAACGTTAGTCTTATTTTTCACTTGCAATCATTGTCCTTATGTCGTAGGTTCGGACGAGGTTACGCGGGCCACTGCGGAGAAGTTCAAAAGCCAAGGCGTGGCATTTGTTGCGATTAATGCAAACAGCGTGAACACAAAGCCAGATGATTCCTTTGCCCACATGGTGGAACGAATGCAAGAGCAGCAGTTCCCGTGGACATACTTACATGATGAGTCACAAGAAGTAGCCAAGCAGTACGGAGCGCTTCGGACTCCTCATTTCTTTGTGTTCGACAAGGCTCGAAAACTGATTTACACGGGAAGAGGCGTTGATAACCCCCGCGATACGAGCAAAATGAGCACGAATGATTTGGAAAATGCATTGAACGAGCATTTGGCAGGCAAGGGCATCGGCACCCCATTAACGAATCCAATTGGCTGCAATGTCAAATGGGATGGGCAGGATGAGCATTGGATGCCGGTCGAGGCTTGCGATTTAGTATCCTAATAATAGATGAGTTGGCAGGGCCTAAAGCAAAGTCGTCCCCATATGCATGCCGGGGGGCGACTTTATTTGATCACACCGGATTGACAGGTAAGGAGCA
Source organism: Paenibacillus luteus (assembly GCF_006542765.1). GTDB lineage: Bacteria > Bacillota > Bacilli > Paenibacillales > Paenibacillaceae > Pristimantibacillus > Pristimantibacillus luteus. The sequence goes on along the minus strand of NZ_SKCD01000088.1, from coordinate 68,869 downwards.
GGGGTGATATTATGAATTTATCATTAATTCACAGTATACAGGTAGGAATTATTATATATAAGCTAGCAGGAGGTTTTCGGGATGGAAAAGCACTTGACGCTGCGACATAATGAGCTTGAACTGGCGGCAACCTTGCATTACCCCACAGACGGAAGCAAAAACAATTCAGAGAAAAAACAAGCTATCATTATATGCCATGGATTCATTGGCTCCCGCATTGGGGTAGATCGGCTGTTCGTGAAGACGGCTCGTGCGCTCGCAGCGCAAGGCTCTTACGTTCTACGTTTTGATTACGGCGGCTGTGGCGAAAGCAGCGGCGACTATGGCTCGCTAGGCTTTGATTCAATGGTCGACCAGACGCGCAGCGCTATTGACTATGTTGCAAGCATGGAGTGCGTTGATCCAAGAAAAATTGTTTTGCTTGGGCATAGCCTAGGAGGCGCTGTAGCCATTATGACTGCAGTCAAGGACAAACGGGCGAAACGCCTTGTGTTATGGTCCCCTGTGGCGTACCCTTTCAATGATATTGTCCGCATCGTCGGACGCAGGAGTTATGACCAAGCGGTCACCTCGGGCAGCTCGGATTATCAAGGCTATACTATGCAGCCGGTATTCTTCGAATCACTGCTTCAGCATCAGCCGTTTCAAGCGGCAACCAAGTTTGGCGGAGAGGTATTGCTTGTACATGGTACGAGTGACGAGCTTATTCCTGTCGATTACAGCTTCCTTTACCAGAAGGTGTTCTGGACCCGCAACGAGGGATTATGCGATAAGGAGATTATTTTTCAGGCCAATCATACCTACTCTGCGCGGGATCATCAGGAGGAAGCGATCCGGGTCACCTCAGACTGGTTAGGCGGACTTGATAAGCAGCAAGAGGAATGGCATAACTGGAGTATTTAAGCGAAAATCGATCATACCAGAGAAGGGCAAGCCACTTTGTATTAACAAAGCAGCTTGTCCTTTATTGCGTCTGCCGTTTGTATTTTCCATTAAACGAAATATTCACTTTGATATCAAGAGACTCAATGGACTTGTTATCAATGACTAATTGACTGCCGTTGTTCGAGAGTTGCTTCCACAATTGAGGGTGCTTCAGACGGAGCTTATGTCCCAGTTCAAAAGGATCGACGCCGATTTTAAGCCCTTCCTCATAGGTCAGCATGATCTGCTTCTTAATGGCTTCCTCTGCGAGCTCAGCCATTTCTGGGTAGGGCATTGGAATTAAATACTCATACATACCAGCGGTGTAGCTCCCTTTAATCCGAAAACGGACATTCGAGCCATGGATAACGGGCGTGATTTTGATCCTGGGCCGACCGATAACCAGTTGTCCGTAAACCTTTCCTTCTTTTTTTAGCTGAAGCGGCGAGCTCTTCATATTGGTAATAAGCCAGTGATAGCCTTCCAGCTTAGCACGCGGGATGAAGCCTTTCGTATGTTCGCCATATTCAAAAAAAGCGCCATTTATCATCAGCATAGGTTTCTTCACGTTGCTCTCCTCCCACTGCGTGAGATTGATCGCCAGACTGGGTAAGTAGGCACTGGAAGAGGGCTCGTTGAATTGCGCAATGTACTTAAAGAACAATACAGGCGGATACATTGAATTTTGATCATAGTTCCTTTGTGGAGCATGCATAATGGAGACTAGCGGTGATAGCTTGAAAAAAGGGGTTGTCGACAGCAGCTTATCCATGGGCGCTTTTGTGCCGTAAACCCATGCATTATAACGAATTTCAGGATATCGATTAATCATTTCCACCAAGCTTTCGCCCTTGGCTTTAATTGCCTGCTCAGACAGGATAATGGACGAGACATGCCCCCAGGATAATCGGAATTGGGCTGTTTTGAACAAATCTGTAATCGCAGAAACAAGCGTTTCCCCCTTGCCCATGCCAATCCATACAACGGCTTGCTCATTGGCTTTGCCGCCTGCATCCGACTTTGCAATATTGGAGAAATCAAGCAGCTGTACATATACTTGAAACTGATTGTCCTTATAATCAATGCCTAACGCTTTGACATAGCTAACATTTTGAATTTCGGTTGCACTCCAGCAGCCAGACAACGTCGAACAAAACCCGAGGAGGCAAAGGAGGGACAATAAGTGGGCGATGCGTCTCACGGAGAATTCCCGTCCTTTCGAGGTTTTTGGGTATGAAGATAATCTGGTCTGCGCTTGTTCCATCGAAAAGGGATTTTAAGCAGGGAGACGAGCAGCTGTCTCACATTTAGAGGCGTGACAGGAGCAAGATACGGAACACCGAACGATTCAATCGAGGTCAAATAAATGACAAACAAGATCATGGATAAAATAAACCCGTACATCCCGAGTATCGCTGCCATAAAAAATGAAGCAAAACGAAGCAAAATAGTGGTGCTTGTCAACACTTGGTTAACGAGAGTAGAGCCAGATACGACGGTAATAGCGGTTACGACGATCATAAGCGGAGAGATCATGCCTGCGCGGATAGCAGCATCACCGATAATCAATCCCCCAACAACAGTCAAGGTTTGTCCAATAGAACTTGGCAGGCGTACGCCGGCTTCCCGAAACAGCTCCATTAAGCACATAATAAAAAACATTTCCAGCCCGGACTCCATCGGGAGACCGTGTCGTCCCGAAGATATCGTCGCGAGAAGCGGAAAAGGAACCTGATCGGTGTGGAAAGCAGTTAGTGCGATATAAAACCCAGGCAAAAAAATAGTTGTCAACAGTCCGATAAATCGCAGCAGACGTCCAATATTGACGGACATCGGGGGGAAATAGGCGTCTTCCGGTGATTTCATGAGCAAAAATAAATTAACGGGTGCGATAATGCAGGTTGGATTGCCATCCACAAGGATGACGAAGCGACCATTAAGCAGGCAATCAACGGCAAAATCGGGACGTCCGGTATAATCCGTAGGCGGAAATAAAGTAATCGGCGATGGAGCAAGCAGCTCCTCCAGTTGTCCGGTAGAGATCAGCTTCTCTACGTTAATGGCTCCGAGCTTATGTTTTATGTTCTCAATCATATCGCTATCAGCAATATCCTCAATATAGAGCAGAGCGGTTTTGGTTAAGGTCCTTGAGCCAATGACAAAATACTGGCAAGCAAGCATATCGGTACGGAGCCTCCTGCGGATAAGAGCAATATTAATGGAAACCTGTTCTACAAATCCGTCCTTAGGTCCGCGTATGGACACCTCAGTTGAGGATTCATTTGGCTCACGATTCGGGAAATTGGCAATATCAATCGTCCATATGGTCTGGAGGGAGGGCAAGCAAAAAACAAGATGGCCTTCAAATACATAAGTGGAAAGAGATCTGCGATCTAATCTCTGATCGGTTTGCGTAAGAGCATGCCATTGAATGCTGGCGCTTCGCTGCATATCCTCGCGTCTGTTGAAGCGGGTAAGCTCGAAGAGTTCGGTCAGCTCAGGAAATACAATATCATTAATGGTCCGAGTATCTGTCATTCCACTGCAATATATAAAAATGGCTTGAATGGATGCAGGCGGTTTACCGAACATATGCGTCAGGACAATGACATCCTCGGTATTGGCAAACCACTGCCGGAGCAAGTGCTCATCTAAATGTACTTTTTTCTCGGCATCAAAGTTATCGATTTGAGTCATTAACGGCAGGCTCCTTTCGTTTGCTGCGGATGAGGACCGCGAATGCCAATAGGACAGTTACGGCGGATACATAAATAGCGGAAACCGGGAAATGAACACTCGCCAAATAAGAGAGAGTTTGGTCATCTCTCCAAGGCTGGATGGCGACAACTGTCATACAGATGGAGATGATTCCCAAGGTAATTCCACGTTTGAAGGGCTTGCGGACATCAAGCAAATCCGTAACAAGATATAAGGAAATGGCTATTCGGGCGAAAGAGCCGCACAGCCATTGATAGATAGATAAAAAATCAACATGCTGCAGCAGTTCGCCTAGCTTCACGATTTTCCACTGCTCAAAGGCGGTATGGCGCTGCTTGGCTGCTTCTTGGGGGCCAAATTCTGTAATAGCGCCAATGGTTGGGCCAATCACCATCCCTAGCATGAACAAAGCAAGAAGCAGCAGATGCCACCAGCGCAGCCGGCTCCGAAGTTTATGCTGGTAGAGCAGGATCACCCAAAGCTCCATAAGTCCGGCAAGCGTATAGAACATACCGCTGGCAACTGGCTGCCAGCCATTTTCAAGCAGCGGAAAGAGCAGGCTATAATCCTTGTATTTAGTATTGGCGAAAGAAACGAAATAACCGAGTAGGATGACAAACGGAAGCAGGATGCTGGATGTCATAGCAATTGTTCGAAGTCCACCATAAGCCGCAAGCATGGAGACCACGACGGCAATCACAATGATGACAATCATCGGTGTTTGCTGCATATAAGTGACGACCGTCCACTTCGAGGTGTCATGGAGCGTATAACTTCCAGAAGCAAATACAAGGACAATAGCTGAAAGACGGAATATCCAAGCGGGAACAACGCCGAACTCTCTCTCAATCCAATCCGGCAGCCGCTGGCCATGAAGCTGCTTTAAGATGCCGAATAAGATAAAAATCCAAAGTAAAAAAAACGGTGCTGCCAAAATGACGGACAGCCACGAATCGCGATGGGCTACACCAAGAATGATGGGAATTGACATGACATGCGAGACTAAACCAGCGCTCAGTAGAAGAATAGTGAAGGAAAGCCAGATACTAATAAGACCGCTCGCTCTGCCCATGAAAACACCCTTTCTTTAGTGGGAGATATGGATAACATGTGCAATTAATGGATTTTCTAACCGAGAAAGCAACTATTTTGTCGAGACATCGGCGAGGAATTGTGTTTAAATGGAAGATAAGTGTAAACGAATACAAGCTATACATAGCAGGAAAAGGCAGGGTAAACGAATGAATATACGAATCCGATTATCGGCTGTAACCTTGTTGTTGTCGCTGATGCTTCTCGTGACATCATGCAGTGGCAAAGGGGGCAATGAACCCCCTCAGGAAACGAGCGATACGACTGAACCGACGATGGTGACAGAGCCAGTGGCAGAGCCCACGCCGCTTCCTTATGATGCGCCTTTAACGGGCCTTAAGCTGGAGCAGGCAGCAACAGCAAGACCTATTGTCGTTATGATTAATAATTTTGCAGCAGCTCGCCCACAGTCCGGATTGACGAATGCTGATGTCATTTGGGAAGTGCTCGCTGAAGGCGGCATAACCAGATTGATTGCGGTATTCCAAAGTACGAATGCAATAACGGACACGATTGGACCGATCCGAAGCATTAGGCCTTATCTTATTGATATCGGTGACAGCTATGGGGCCATACTTGCCCACGCTGGCGCCAGCAATGATGGTTATGCAATTCTGCAGCGGCAGGGCAAACCTTACCTGGATGAAATTTCTAATGCGGGCAGCTATTTCTGGAGAAGCAAGGAGCGGAAGGCGCCGCATAACCTCTATTCGAGCTTAGAGAAGCTGCGAACGGGTGCGGAGAAGAAGAAATATAGCATGGATAAGCACGCTCTGCCTTATACGTTTACAGATTCAGGAGTATCTGCGACAGGTGTGACTGCGGAGAATATTACTATTAACTTTTTGCTCAAAAACTATAATGTTGGCTACAAATACGATGCGGCAACCGGATTATATCAACGTTCTATCGGTGATAAGCCGCATATTGATCTGAATAATAACGAACAGCTGAAAGCGTCTAACTTGGTCGTGCTTGGTGCGGATCATAAGACGTTGGATAAGGAAGGACGGCTCGCTGTCGATTTGGACAGGGGAGGCAAGGCGTTGTTATTCCAAAAGGGCAAGGCCATTGAAGCGGATTGGGTCCGCGCACCGGATGGTATGATACGAATCGTCATCGATGGGGCAGAGGCAGCCTTTGTCCCTGGCAAAACCTTTTTTCACATCGTGCCAAACACGCCGACTTTCGAGGGACATGTCACTTGGGTACAAACATAGAAAATGGGGAACACTGTTAACAGGCGTTAACGGATGAGCCTCCGAGAGGTAAATGGACGCAATCTGGTTTCAAGATTGCGTCTTTTTTAATTTTTTTTTGAAATTTATCGCTTTTTCATAAAACCTTTACATTCTCTTAACAATTCACATGTAAACTATGTTAAGATATTGTGGGCTCATAGCAGTACGCCTAAACATCAAGTCGGGTAAAGGGGATTACGATGTTCAAGAAAAAGGATATTTTCTTTAAGACGTTCGAAGAGATGGCTGATGCTATCGTTGAAGCAGTGGAGTACTTCGCCAAAGGCTTGTCCGACTTATCGGACGTATCGGCTTTCGCCAAAACGATGAAGGAATACGAAAGCAAATGCGACAAGCATGTGCATACGATTTTGAAGGAATTGAACAAAACGTTCATTACTCCAATCGAGCGCGAAGATATTATGGCCCTTACAACTTCACTTGATGATGTGCTTGACGGCATAGAAGCTTGCGCATCCCGTTTTGAAATGTACAACATTCAGGAAAAGGATGAGTACATCACCTTGTTCGGCGATATTCTCGTTCGTTCTTCGCATCAGATCAAGAAGGCGATCTACTTGTTGACGGAGCGGAAGCTGCTTGCCATTCGCGAGCCGAATATTGCGCTTAATGAACTTGAGAATCAGGCCGATGATCTGCTTCGAGTTTGTATCAAGAGCTTGTTCACTAACGTTACCGATCCAATTGAATTGATGAAGCGCAAAGAGATTTACGAGATGCTGGAGCAAACGACCGACTTCTGCGAAGATGTTGCCAATACGCTGGAATCGATCATAATGCGTAACAGCTAATCTGGAGAGTAGGAGTCTTACACAATGGATTTAATGGTTCTATGGATTGTTGTCTTTCTGGCGCTTTCGTTTGATTTTATAAATGGTTTTCACGATACGGCGAATGCAATCGCAACCGCCGTATCGACAAGAGCTTTGAAACCAAGAGTTGCCATTGTCATGGCAGCTGTCATGAACTTTGTCGGCGCGGTTACGTTTACTGGCGTTGCGGCTACTATTGGTAAAGGTGTTGCAAATCCAGCGGAGCTGGAGCATGGCGTGCCGATTGTTATCGCCGCATTGCTTTCGGCCATTGTCTGGAACTTGCTTACCTGGTGGTTTGGTATTCCATCCTCATCCTCACATGCATTGATCGGTTCCCTCGCGGGTGCAGTCATCGGCGGTGCGGGCATGAGTGCCATCAATTCCGGCGGATTGATTAAAATCGTTCAAGCACTGATCTTCTCGCCGTTGATCGCTTTTAGTGCCGGTTTTATCATTATGTGGATCTTAAAAAAGATATTTGCCAAATCTAGCCCTCATCAAGTGAATAAAGGTTTCCGTTTCGGACAGATTCTTACGGCTGCATTCCAATCGTTCTCTCACGGAACGAATGATGCACAAAAAGCAATGGGGATTATCGTATTCGCGCTTGTTGCTTCCGGGATTCAGACGACGATGGACGTTCCATTGTGGGTTAAAATTTCTGCAGCGACAGCAATGGCGCTAGGTACCTCAGTCGGCGGATGGAAAATTATTAAGACAATGGGAACAAAAATATTCAAAATCGAGCCAATCAATGGTTTTGCGGCAGATATCGGTTCTGCAGCGGTTATTTTGACGGCTACAATGATTCACTTGCCAGTCAGCACGACGCATGTTATTACCTCCTCCATTCTTGGTGTGGGCAGCGCGAAGCGCTTCTCGGCCGTAAAATGGGGAGTAGCCGGCAGAATCATTATTGCATGGATCATTACGATTCCAATTACGATTATTATGGCTATGTTGTTCTATTGGATTATCCACCTTCTCTTCCTATAAGACGATATGACTTGAGATAGTGAGGAAAACCTCACTCGCCATGAGCCTTAGGTTCGTGGGGATTGAGCTTTTTCTCACTATTTTTTGCGTTTTCTTGTGGACAATCTCTAGCGAAAATGCGCGAAAATTGCATGTATGCACATAATTAGTCACAGCTGTGCATGAGTATGCTTTGAGCAACGTGAGACCAAACAGGATATGCACATTCAAGTAACAGGTGTGAATGAAAGTCAAAGTAGAAGCTGACGAAGCGTGTCGAAGGTTGCACTTGTGCACAGGCGTACAAGCCGGAAGTACAGTTATTGCTCAAAAAGCTGTGGATAGACAACGAAATTAGGTTATCCACAGAAGGACAACTTCATATTAAAAGTGTGAAAATGTGCATAATAGGCTGTGTATAAAAAATACTCCGATTGCAGGGTCTCATCACTGCAAAAGGAGTATGCTTCATTTAGGGGAATATAGGGTATAGTGCTATAGTGTACCTTCTTTAGCGGCGGCGTTTTGTTGTACGGCGACGCTTGGCAGTGCCGCTGCCAGAGCCGGTTTTGCGACGCTTGCGGCGCTTTGGCTTCCATTCGCTAGAATCCTCATCATCGGAGTCATCCGACGATTTTTTGCCGAATGAGCCCATAAGCACTTTTACTAAAGGTGCCATTTGAGATACGCTGGACATGACCTTCTGTACCTTTGTAACGGTAGTCAGAATGCCATCGATGCCTCCAATCCTGTCGACGAAACCCTTGATTTCGCCCAGACTGGCAAGAGAGAAGCCGCCTGCCTTGGCGCTGGCGGACGTTTCGGTTAGTTGAGCAGTTGATTCCGGTATGATGGCGGGCAGGATATCCTGAGCTGCCAGCGCATCGGCTGCAGGCGGCATTTTGGGCAGATCTGTACCCAAGATGAAGCCGCTCGACTTCGCGCCGGACGATTTGCTTAGCTGGCCTTGCGTAAGGCGCTCGCTGCCGTGCCAATCGTACTGCTGGTTGCCGGTACCGGGGTTATTGCGATAATTCACACGGATCACAACCCTTCTTTTCTAATAGTCTATGGAGTAGGCGAACATAAGGATTGGACGAATGTCTCGGTTCACGGAATTTTTTCTAGATAAATGCCCTGTAATGTTGAACGTCTTGGCCTGTTGGACATCGATTCCAATGGATTCGCTTCTAAATGCGTGAATACGGTAATGTTTGAAAAAAACGGGTAAAAACGATACAATAGTTACATTAGTTTTAATAGGAGTGAATACGCATGCAGCTTAAAAAGCTGAACGATAAAGCAATAGATCAACTATTCGAAGCGATTCTAACATTGAAATCGGTCGAAGAAGCCTATGTGTTTTTTGATGATTTGTGTACGGTAAATGAGATTCAATCCTTGTCCCAAAGGCTTGAAGTCGCTCGTATGCTCGGAAAAGGCAGTACATACAACGCCATTGAGGCTGAAACAGGCGCTAGCACGGCAACGATTTCACGTGTGAAACGCTGTTTGAATTACGGCAATGACGGGTATAAAATGGCTTTAGAGCGTCTTGGAAGGTAGTGCTCCATACGATGAAGCCAGGAATACTTGTTATTAGCCATGGCTCCAGAGAAAGCTTGTGGGTAAAGCTGGTTGACGATGCGATAACGGCAGCGGCTGCCTCGCCAAGCTTGTCAAATGTTCCAATTGTGTCGTCCTTTCTTGAAATTATTGAGGGACGGCTTATTCAGGATGGAATCGATGAGCTTGAGCAGCAGGGGGTTACCGATCTTTATGTGGTACCGCTGTTCATATCCTCAGGCAGTACCCATGTGGATGAAATCGGGCAAGCCTTCGGTTTCCCATGGTTATCTGACCTTGAAGGGGACCTTGGTACCTTTCGCGTAGCCGCGAATGTTCATTACGGGATGCCTATTGATGATGATCCGGAAATCGCCGAACTGCTCTTGGATAATATTTCTTCATTGTCCTTCGACCCCAAGCAGGAGGCATTGCTGCTTATCGGTCATGGAAGCAAAGAAAAGGTATTTCACGAACGATGGCAGGAGGGCTTGCTGAAGCTTGGCGAGCGCCTGCGTGCACTGGGCGGCTTTCAGCGTGCCGAATATGCCATGCTGCTGCCTGATCAAGCGGCTGCTAAGTTAGCCGCTATGCAGACGGCTAATCCAGAGGAAGCGGTGATCGTTGTACCGCTGTTTCTGAGTCAGGGTTATTTTACGAATCATGTTATTCCGACCAGGCTTACCGGCCTTGAGTATAGATATAACGGCAGAGCGATGCTGCCTAATCCGGCAATCGTGAGATGGCTAGAGCGTCAAATGGTTAGCGGCTTGCAGCGTTTGCAGGTGCAAAAGTAATACCCAGTACATAGGTTGAGTGATTGTTAGGGGTGAGCCAGGATGGCAATCAAGCGGGCAAGATTGATCTATAACCCGACATCGGGAAGAGAAGAAATGAAGAAACGTCTGCCTGATATCTTGCAGCGTCTGGAGCAGGGCGGCATCGAAACGAGCTGTCACGCGACGATCGGTGAAGGAGATGCTACGCTAGCTGCCGCAGATGCGGCGGATCGCGGGTATGATATGGTTATTGCTGCGGGTGGGGACGGTACGCTCTATGAAGTCATTAACGGCTTGACGAACAAAGTGAATCGACCGCCGCTTGGTATTCTTCCCGTTGGTACAACGAATGATTTTGCAAGAGCCATGGGCATTCCGAAGCACTGGGAGTATGCCGTAGACCTGATTATCCAGCAATATGCTCGGCCGATTGATGTCGGCAAGGCAAATGATCGTTTCTTCATTAATATCGCCGGAGGGGGCTCCTTGACGGAGCTGACTTACGATGTGCCAAGCAAGCTGAAGACGATGATTGGCCAGTTGGCTTATTATATGAAGGGCATGGAGAAAATGACCCGTCTTCGTCCGACGGAACTGACTTTTCAAGCGGCTGGCGTAGGCGAGTTTCATGATGAATTCATGATGTTCCTCATCTGCAACAGCAATTCGGTTGGCGGATTCGAGCGCCTCGCTCCTGATTCCAAGCTGGATGATGGACTATTGGATGTGCTGCTGATTCGCAAGTGCAATCTGCCGGAATTCATTAAGCTGGTGACGCTGGCGCTGCGCGGCGAGCATTTGAACGATCCGCATGTCATTCATTTCAGAACGGATGAGCTGAGAGTAACGACGCCGGACTATGTTCAAATTAATCTGGATGGCGAATATGGCGGCGTGCTGCCATGTACATTCTCGGTACTGCCTTCGCACTTGCGTATATTTGCTGATGAGACGGGTGCATCAACGTATCGGTGAGCAGGGATGAATGCTCGGTATAGGGAATACTGGTTAGCAACAAGCAGGCAACAGCATTGAAGATAGAGCGGAGAGAGTTTATGAACAAAGGAAGAAGCAGAGGCGGCAAAGGAAGATCGCGCGGCGCAGCAGGGACGGTTGCGGCAGCGGTTCCGGTAGATGCCCCTTTTCAAAAAAATGAAGAAGTCACCGTCGATATTATCGGCCTGACGCATGACGGAGAAGGGGTAGGCCGGGCTGACGGCTTTACCCTTTTTATACAGGGAGCGCTTCCCGGCGAACGTGTCCGCGCCAAGGTGATAAAGACAAAGAAACAATACGGCTACGCGCGTTTGGAGGAGCTGCTGCAAGCAAGCCCTTCGCGGATCGAGGCGCCTTGTGATATTTATAAGGAATGCGGCGGCTGCCAGCTTCAGCATTTCCATTACCCTGCGCAGCTTGAGTGGAAGCGGCAGCATGTGGTGGACAACCTTGTGCGGATTGGGAAGCTGAACGTTGTTGGTGAAGGGGATGGAGCGCCAGAGGGGATCATCGTACATCAGACGGTTGGGATGGAAGATCCGTGGCGCTACCGGAATAAAGCTTCTGTGCCCATCGGAACGAGTGCTCGTGACGGTCAGTTAATCGCAGGCTTCTATGCCAGAGGCAGCCATAGAATTATCGATATGGACGATTGCTTGATCGAGCATGAGCATAATGATGAAGTCATTCGCGTCGTGAAACGGATTGGCCGTGAGCTTGGTGCAACGCCTTATGATGAGGAGTCTGGCCGCGGCGTGCTGCGCCATGTGATGGCTCGGACAGGCGTTGTAACGGGCGAGATCATGGTCGTATTGGTGACAAACGTCAGAAAGCTGCCTTCATCGGAGGAATGGGTTAAGCGAATCCGTGAAGAGCTGCCTGGCGTGAAGAGCATTGTACAAAATGTGAATGAGCGGAATACAAACGTGATATTCGGTGACGAGACGCGTGTCCTCTGGGGCAGCGAGGTTATTTATGATGAGCTCGACGGCATTCGCTTTGCAATCTCGGCTCGGTCGTTCTACCAAGTGAACCCGATGCAGACCGTTGCGCTCTATCGGAAAGCGGTGGAGTACGCGGGATTGACGGGCACGGAAACCGTTATTGACGCGTATTGCGGCATCGGCACCATTTCCCTATTTCTGGCTCGCCAAGCTGGACGCGTCTATGGCGTCGAGATTGTGCCGGAAGCGATCGAGGATGCGGCTCGTAATGCAGAACTGAATGGCATCGAAAATGTCTCGTTTGAGGCGGGTCTAGCGGAAGTTGTTATTCCGCGCTGGAGCAAGGAAGGCATTACGGCAGATGTCATTGTCGTCGATCCTCCACGCAAAGGCTGTGATCCCGCGCTACTCGAAACGATTCTGGCGATGAAGCCGGAGCGGGTTGTGTATGTGAGCTGTAATCCTTCTACACTGGCGCGCGACTTGCGTGTGCTGGAGGACGGCGGGTATCGGACGGTTGAGGTTGTTCCTGTGGATATGTTTCCTTGGACGGTGCATGTGGAGTGCGTGGTAGGAATGTGCCGCGTAGATACCTAGAAGTCCTTAATTATCAGTATTCTGTGAAGTATGCGTCGTTTACGACTGATGGACAGGACTACAGGAATAAGGTATTAAACGATAAAATTGAGGTTTCTATTGTTTTGGATTTAAAATGGGTGGATACATCTGAAGATTTTAACTGAGAATTGGAATGTTAAAGAGAGCATCCGTTGTCGGACGCTCTTTTTAGAGACTGTTCGAATCCGTGTGATGTCAAATTGTTCTGCTGTATTATAATTGAATCCAATACTGTTGCTGATGATGGGAAGGTGAAGCCCATGGATAAATTCGAAGATTTAGAAAAATGGATTAAGCTCACAGGAGATCGCGCCAAACTGGATGCAAAAGCTAACGACACGTACATTGTACATAAAACTGCGGAAGGTCAAATTGTAAAAGAATACAACAAGGGAGACATTGTCCCCGTTGCAGATTCGGATGCCTCGCATGTATGAATGGACGCCGATCATGTATGTATTTGCTGGTAATAATGGTAGCGGTAAAAGAACCATTCGAAACCTCATTGTTGATCAACTCGGTATTAGTATGAACATTGATCCAGATGCTTTGGTACGAGGGGTTGATTCTTTGCATCCTGAAAGCCGGTTTGAGCTTACGATGTTTAATGTAGGTTTGGGTGATTATCATTTAAACATAGGACGAATTGCAGCGCGAGTTAGAAATGGCGGGTATCATATTCCGACTGGGGTGATAATCAGGAGACATGATAGGCATCCCGCTTGACAAAGTTCAGATTCTTAGTAGGACTAATAGCCACATGTTAATGCCGAGCAGTGTAGCCGCAGCTAGGGGGAACGAGGTAACAGCCTCTGCTAGTTATTAGGGTTACTATGCTGAGTATTCACAGTTTGAAAGCTGGAGTATTTGTTTTCAATTTCCTGCAGGATTTTTAATGCTGCGTCATACACTCCAAATTCTTTTAGCAGTTCAACATCCTTTATTTTATATACCAAGACGCTCCATCTATCCCCAGATTGGTGTGCTAATTCGTTTTTTTGTAACTTTTTTAATAATTTTTTTGTTATTTGAGGTGGGAAATCACTATCCCAAAGATCCGATATCCCGAGATGCTCAATCATACATAGCTCATCATTAAGTTCGCTACAGAAATAAAGTCGAGTTGCTGATGTGTTGTATTCAAACTGTAATTTGCTAAAAGATACGATATTTAAAACTTTACTAGATTCATCGCCGTTCCCCAACCTATCGAGGTAGTTTTTAATCATTGGGGCAACAAGGGTCTGGTTAAAGTGGTAGGGTTTTAATTTTTCAAACATTCTGTACATATAACCTTCCCACTCATAGTTCTTAAAATGGTATTGAAAGTAGTCAGCATATAAAATATTGATTTGTTTATTGGATCCATACGGAATTACTTGTTTTAATTTAATGAGGTTATCCCCAAATATATCCGAATAGTATGTTTCTAATTCCTCATCATCGCTACCAAAACAAATAATACACGCATTACAGAGGATGAAGAGTGGTATGTGGAGAAACCGTATCCATTGCTCATCTTTAATAATTAAATATTCAAATACAACGTTGCGTAATTGCGTATTATGTTCTAAATACGTTGCGTAAACGTCACTTGTAAAGAATTGGTTGGCACGTAATATTGGCTCGTCCCGACAAATAAACAAAGACAAGCATTCTGCGCAAAAGCTTATAAGCTTGTACAGCAATATTTGATCTCCTTGAGAGAAATGCAACACGATTGAGCTTAGAAGATTGACTTCTCCCTCGGGGATATGTGGATTAGGGACACATAATACTGCGATAAGAAGATCAATAGCTTCTTTTGTTTGTAAAAGATCATAGATATACCATGGTGTGGAAGTTTCCAGTATTGTTTTTAATTCTGCTTTAATAGCAGAATTAAGATCACTATTTGTAATAAATTCATCAATTTGATCATCATCTAAGTATGTTTCAGAAGGTCCTAACAACCAATTTTTAGCGTCTTCCTTAACGTTTTTCAGAGTGTGATGTTTCAAATCGATATCGCTTTCTGATGGATTATTTGTTTTTACTTTTTTGTTAGGAATCAAGATGGGTTTTCTGCCACATAAGTCATATATTTGCTCTCCGAACTCTTTGGTATACCGTAAGCCAAATTGTTTCATAAGACTTGGAATACTATCGACAAGTACATCTAGTTCGAAGAACATTCCGAACTCTTCGAGAAAATCAATCTCCAAAAGAATGGTATTCCTCAAGTTGCTCTGTATCATTTTAAAATGACTTTCATAAAATAAAGAATATTCTTCTGGAAATACATCCTGAAAATCACGCATTGCTTTGTAGTGATAAATACTGAAGGCGTTTTTGTAATAATTACTAATGATAGTTTTCCCTTCGAAATTCATCCCTAATTTTATGCAACTAGCAATAATATCGGGCAAATTATGCATGTCCTTATATTGGGCTTCTAAGTCGCCATTGCCCATGGTTAAGCAATAATCATTAATTTCAGTTTCTAAGAAACGGTACAGTGAAAGATGCTCTTTTTGCTGACAGCACCGTAGTAAATTAAAAAACCTATCTAATTGTCCATTAGTCTCTTCAAAAAGATCAATCTCCCAGTTCCAGCTTCCATCGTATTCTAAAATACTGTCACTATATTCGTCATAGTGTGCAATACAATGTTGAACGATAAGCTCCATAATCCTATCGCTGCAAGAATCAGAGAGATGTTCTAATAGAAATAGGAGTTGATTGTAATAAACACAGCATTCTAAGATTTTCGGAACCAAGCTCTCGCAATGTTTCTGTAAGTATCCATATAAAAAATCCTGTATAGCAGGCATATTGAATTTTAATAGCACTGCTTCATATTCCTCGCTGTAAAAGGTCTTGATCATTGTTTTTTCAAGTTCTGCAATACATTCGTCTATGTTCTTAACATTCATGTAGGTACTTGAGATTACGATGTATTGTTCGTAACAACGCTTTATACTCTCGAAATGCATGGGAGTTGATGAAATCAGCAAAAGTAAGGAAACAATTTGTGATTCAGTGGACAGATCCATAAAAATAGATTCCCAAAATTCTTCTGGATTATCGAAATAGTTACACAACAATTCGTAATATTCTTCAGGTGAACAATCTTGATTGTATTTATTATTCAAAAATAGTGCGAGTACTCTTGGATTGTAATTTTGATGGTGTATAATCCTGTCAGTTTTCATAAATAAATAGTTAACATACTCATATTCAAGATTTGACACGTAGAGATGGCTGTACAGAATACTAGCCTTTTCATCGTCCCCGTACTCCTCAAGTGTACATATTAGTGCATATTGGTCCAGAGTGTTTCTTAATAAGGGATGTTTTTGTAAACCTTGCTGTAAAATGTACTCACGAGTTGTCAAAATTAAGCGTTTCTTTCCGTGAAACTCTACTATACGTTTAATGAGTTTATCTAGACGGTTTTCATCATTTCTGCGTGTATGCTCTCCTAGAAAGATACTCCCCCAAAAATCATCCAAAATAATAACTTGTTGCTTTTCATCTTCTAACATTGCATACACATCATTAATGGAATTTGCCCATATGAAACCATCTAAATTGTTTGGTTGAAGATATGCCAATGCTAAAATGTAGGCCATTGTGGTTTTTCCTACTCCAGGTTCGCCCGAAAGAACAATTACATGGTTATGAGAACACTTACGTAAAGCCTCATGATAAATCTGCGTAGGAACAAAAGTTTTAGCAACCCTAATAGCTTCTTTTAGTTCTTCGGCAGATTCTCTATAGGCAGCGCGGTATACAGATTCGACTAATATCTTTTCCATTACATTGGTATTCGGAAGCCACAGCTTTGGATACCTAAGTAATATTTGTTTGTATAGTGGATCTTCGAGAAAACTATTCATATCTTTGCTATGCAAAATATCATGATTATTGAGAATAAACCCTTCGAACAATTGAATGATGTTGTTTTCCTCGTTTGGAGAAAGTTCCATTGAGATACCTAAGATGTATCGATTAGGTTTTAATTTGCGTACTTTGGGTAGCTCAAAGTGCTCTAAGTCACGATACAGTTTTTTGAAGTCAGGTTGATAGCGTTTAGCTTGAACAATGGTTTTAAAATTACCATCTATATATAGGCCATCAATTCCCATGTCGCGTCCTTCTTTATACATCTTTAATACAATACAATCTCTTTTTTGGATAATATCACATACTAATTTTTCAAATTCAAGTGGCTCTAGTAGCGAGTGAAAATCATAATTTGACATAGAATCCCTCCTGGCTGAAATGATTCTTTTCAAAATAGTTTAAAATTATTAGGGAGTTTCCGAAAACTCATTTTGAAGGAGGTATTTCAACAAAATCATCATAGAAGCTAAAAAAGCAAAGCTCAAAAGGTTTCGGGAAAGCTTGTTATAGCGTGTTGCGAGCTCACAGAATTGTTTGAGTTTGTTGAAAAAACATTCCACAACATGGCGTTCTTTATAATGGTAAAAATCACATGCCTAAGGAGCTGTCGTATTGGACTTGGGCGGGATGCAGAATGTTGCGTTGTGGGCCTCAATATACGTTCGAATGTTCCGTAGGCTTTGTCGGCTGAAATGATGCTTCCAGACAACGATACGCTAGAGAGGACTTCAATTGCTTACCAGATGTATTAGCGAGTAAATTGCATGAATGAAACACCCATGATATGATTAGAATAGAAATAAGGAGCCGGACGGCCATCCGACTCCCTGCACAACATTTTGGGTGGGAAGCCTCCAAAAGTGTTCAGAGAAAATAACCCGTTACCCTTGGCGCGAACCTTGGCGGGTTATTTTCGTTTATTCATGAAAGTGAGCAAAGCCAGCAAGAACATGCCGAGCATAATCACTTCAGTCAACGAAAATGTCATGAGCATCACCTCCGCTCTGGAGGCGATACTTCCCCACCCGGTGTTTGTCAAGGTAGTTGTCGTGATCTCTTGAAAAAAGTAGCGATTAATTTATAGCATTTGCCCAGCTTGAATAGGTTTCACTTTTTCGGGGTTTAGCCACACTTTTTCTTCTAAACTCCAGTTGCGGGTACTTCCTGACCAACGTGTTGGATGTAAGGCTTTTGCTGCTTCATAGACCTGTTGTCGTTTCTCGAATATCTGTTTCGCTAGTCCTTGGTGTCTTTGGTTAGGCGTCAGAAAATTAAGCCCACTGTGACAATGCTCTGCATTGTACCAATGTACAAAACGCAGCACCCATTCACGAGCTTTATGTATGTTCTCAAAGCCGTTTGTGGGGTATTCAGGACGATACTTACACGTTCGGAATATGGATTCCGCATAGGGGTTGTCATTACTGACTCGTGGTCTGCTTCTCGACGGTGTAATGCCAAGACTATACAGCGTCTCTAGCAGACTTGAGCCCTTCATGGGACTGCCATTGTCTGAATGTAACACGAGCGGACTCTTGCGGATCAGACATTGCTCACTTAGTACGGTTCTATGGATTAATTGGCTTGCATGCTCTGCGGATTCTTCCTCCCAAATTTCCCAGCCCACGATTTTTCTACTAAATAAATCGATGACAAGATAGAGATAGAAATAGAAGCCTTTCACAGGGCCTGCGAGCCAGGTAATATCCCACATCCAGACTTGATTTGGCCCTGTTGCACAATGGCTCGTCGGTGGTTTAGATGTTGGTTTTGCACTTTTCCCGCGATGATGCTGTAACTTGTTTTGGTGCATGACGCGATAGAAGGTAGATTCTGATCCAATATACGTGCCTGATCTGCCAGTCTAGGCACAATCTGACTAGGCGGTAAGCTCCTAAACTCAGGTTGATGGATGAGGGTAATGATTTGTTGTTGCTCGGAATCGCTAAGCTTGTTGGCTGGTGACTGTCGTTTTGCATGAGCTCGCTGATCCTCACATAAGTCTTGATTTCGCCAACGTTGTAAAGTCCTTTGTGTAAGTTTAAGCGCTTTGCACGCTAAGAATTCCCTTGCACCAGCTTCTACGGCTTCCTGAATCAGTGATACGGCTAATTGACGATCTGAGGCACTGATCATTCGTCCTCTTGGTCCCCCCAGATCGCTTGGGCCTTTTTTCGCAACACGAGCAAGGCAGCTGTTTCCGCTAAGGCAGATTCCTTCCGTTGCAGCTCACGAGAGAGTACTTTCACTTCTTGTTCTTTGACGCGAAGTTCTTTTTGTAGCTTTGTAGCTTGCTCAGCAACACCGCCATTGGCTTGCATACATGCATCTCGCCAAGCTTCAACTTGCTCGACATACAATCCTCTCGAACGGCAGTATTCCGCTAACTCGATCTGGCTTAACGTCATGGTCTCCACAACGATAGAGAACTTATCTCGTGTACTCCATTTCTCAGTTGCCAATTCCCCAGCAGGCATTGCAAACCCTTGTGCCCGAGCTAACTTCTTCCACTTATACAGTGTTCCTTCGGATAATCCACTATCCCTTGCGATCTGACTTACAGACTCATTGTTCGGAGGCATCATTCATTGCAGTATCTTAAGCTTCATCTATTTACTCGGTTTAGTCATTGTCATCCACCTTAGTCTCTCTTTCTATTCACTATACTTTCAAGAGAGGGGTACGACAACTAGTCTGACACAGGGGCCACCCAAGTCTGTTGTACATCAGCATTATATCAAAATATGACATTTCTTGCATGGAAGATTTATAAAAAATCGGAATAAGCGTGTAAGAGGATTCATGTTCCTATTCCCAACACAACACATGTGGAGGCCGTAGTAGGAATGCAACGAATAGATGCGTAGAAATTTTTTGTTTTCAACACTTTGCGCGATTTATGACGTTTAAGACAGTGGGCAGCGATTTCAGAAATAAGAAAATCAAAGACAATATTAAGGTTTCTGTCGTTCTGGACTTGGATTTGGATGTCGAGTGTGTAGATATGTTGAATTCATTACAGTGAGTAAGGCTTGAATGAAGGAAAGACACGTGCCGTAGATTGGCAGAATGTTATACGATGTGAGTGTGAGCATAGGGAGGTAGCAGAACTAATAAGGTTCGTGCGCCTCCCTTTTGTTTAATATCTCCAATTGTGATTTGCCGTGGTAAGTTGGTATCTCTCACTTACCCTTTTGATATCATCAGTAAGATTTGTCAATGTATGAACTGTACAAAGTTAATTCGTCTAAGTACCTGCCGAATCGTAGTTGCAGGTGCTTTTAGCGTGTACTATTCATATTTGGAGCTGTGAAACGACCACGACGGTAGAGTGCTTCGCTGGCAGCAATAAGTCGGAGGTTCGATTCCTACAAATTCCCGCAACAAAACAAATAGCTAACAACATTTTAGTTGTCTTTGTTGCAATTCCTTTAACAACTTTGATCTTTGTTTTTTCTTTAGAAAAGAACCTTACTTTTTGGATAGAGCTAAGGTATCTCTTGCTATCACAAGTGCAATCTATGTAGCAGGGGGATGGGAATTGTTTTGTATGCATATTCTACGAAGGATTTTTCACGGCTGCTTCCAAGAACAATTGATGTTTTGAAAACACTGGATTTTCAACCTAGAGAGTTTTTCCTTATAATTACACAAATACTAACCTTTCCGTTTATACTAGCGAATGTACTGAGTTTAGCGTTAATCGAACTAATACAATTCAATAATAAGACGAAATCTTGGGTTTGATGAAATATTGAAATTTAGATCGCTAATCAATACATGTGGCCTCGATTATTATTGATGGTTATAATCGGGGCGAGGAAATTGTAATTAATTAACGAAATATTATTGAAAATTTTAGAATCTATATCGTGCAATGATTAATGAAAAACTCTTGTATTTTTTATTGATTAGGATTTTTATTATATATTTGATTATTTTGAGTGTTTTAAAATTCGATATGAATAGTAAAATTGATATACAGACTTTATTCTCAAATTGAATAGATGGAGCGTTTATTTCGTGGATCAAAGAATGATTATTGGTATGCGTCTAAATGAAATCAGAGGCAACTGAGAAACTTGATGTTAACTATAGTACTTATTTTAATTGGGAGGCCGGGAATCGAGAGTCCTTTGCAGAAATGCCCAGTAAGCAAGCCACTTTTTTGAGGTTTCTATTGCTTTAAATTTAAATGGGCGGATTTGTAAAATGAATTTTAATTTAATGGAGCTAGTATTCCGATTGAGTAAAGAGCCTCATCATACACTGCTGTAAAGCGCGTAATGGATGCAAAGGATAGGAAATTTAGAGTGGTCAAGTTTTAAGTAGAAAAATCATAGCCCTTTTTGGGAAGAACCGTTTTATACGCTTATTTATTTGAGAGCGATTAAATTTTAATTTTCGGAGTAGTCGACTTTTTTGTTAGAGGAGAAATGACATAGTTATCTTGTTTGACTGAGAAAGCTTAGTCATTTTTAGGGCTCACAAAGCGGATGCGACAAGTTAGCTCGAGTTTGATTTTATTATTGATATTCTATACTGGTAAACTTTCTTGGCTTCGTGTAATACTTTCATCCTATTCAATAGCAATATTATGAAGGAAAATGAGAAAAAAGGGGGGAGGGGATTATGGCAAAATGGAAACTATACTGGGTTGAATCAGATGGTTATGAAGATTGAAGATAAGGCGAATCGGAAATTTAGAAAATGGTCAAAGAAATATGCTCCAGAGCAAGCTAATAGGCCTGACTTACGTCAATGGCCTTGGTATGCCAGTAAATGGCTGCTGAGAGACTTGGGAGCACAGTTCCGAACGATTGATGATGAAGAACAAATGCTTTTGCGAGATGTTGTGTATGCCAAAAGGGCTACTGGTGAGTGGTATACCTATAGTGTTGGTGCAAGGGCCCTGACTGAAATGAATAGACAACTACCTCAATATGATAATTATGACAATGAGCCTAGAATCAACATTTCTGATCAGCTCCAGACTGCCATTGGAAGGGCATTGACACAATGTCATGAAATTGAGTTTTTATTTTCGAAATCTTTTATATTTGCTATATCAGAAAAGCAACAGAAAAAATATGAAACAGTTAATGATTTTTTAAAAGGCTGGGAGAAGAAGACATTAGGAGGACTATTCTCGGCTATGCAAGAAGCTTTTGATATTGAGGATGATATAAAAAAGGCGATGGATTTATTCCTCGAAATGAGAAATAATTTGGTACATGGGATTACAATAACAGACAAATATGATATTTATACTGATTGGGGACAGAGAGAATTACTAGTTTTTCTTGATATATTCCTTTCTTTATGTGCTCCTATTAAAGAAATAGCAGCATCATGTTTAGAAGTAAGTATCAAATATGCAAAAAGGCATTTGCTTGATGAAAGTGGTAAGAAGATCTTAACAGAAAGTTCAGAGGAACTATTAAGCTTGTTTATTGAGTGTTTCCGATTAAAAGAAAACATTGAAATATAGATATTTATAAATTAGTTTTTTTATATTAAATGAACTATAGAAATCATACAGATATGATACACATTTAGGCAGAGAAGGAGAATTAAAAGTGACAGTTCAAAATATTAAAACCTCAAAACAGGCAATTGTGGATTATTGGTTTTCAATTGTAGATGAGTGTGGGTTAAGCGTAGATGCATCCGAAGCGCATGAAAGATGTTGGAGATGTGGGTACAAACAGTCATTAGAACGATGTCATATTATTCCTAATTGTTTGGGTGGTGAAGATAAGGCTTCTAATCTTGTTTTACTATGTCACAGATGTCATTTGGAGAATCCCAACATTGCAAATATGGATATTATGTGGGACTGGCTTCGTGCATATGGTACACCATTCTATGATACATTTTGGGTGAAACAAGGGATGAAGGAATATGAATTTGTATACGGAAAATCTTTGGAAGAGGAGTTTGCAGAAAGAAGGATAACCGATGATAATAAGTTTCAAGATATTATCGGAGAACAGATGGAAAAAACAACATTTCATTTTGGACATCCTTATTTGAATTCTGCAACATTAGCGGGGGGACTCAGAGTCGCATTAAAAAAGTACGATGAAACTTATTAAGCTAACAATTACAAGGGACTATGGGAATAAGGTGCTAAACACTAAAATTGAGGTTTCAATTGTTTTGGATTTGAAATGGGCGGATACATCGAGTGAGTTTTAAGTTGAAAATCAGAATGTAAAAGGGAGAGTTCATTGTTGGGCGCTTTCTCATTAAGCCAAGGCAGGTATCTGTATGATGTGTTATAATTAAATCAACATCGATACTGTGATTATGGGAAGGTGAAGCCCATGGATAAATTTAAAGATCTGGAGAAACTTATTAAGCTTACAGGAGATCGCGCCAAGCTGGATGCAAAAGCAAATGACACGTACATTGTATATAAAACTGCTGAAGGCCAAATTGTAAAAGAATACAACAATGGAGACGTTGTCCCCGTTGCAGATTCGGATGCTTCGCATGCATGAACAGACGCCGATTATGTATGTATTTGCTGGTAATAATGGCAGCGGTAAAAGTACGATTCGAAACTTGATCGTTGATAGACTCGGAATCAGCGTGAACATCGATCCAGATGCCTTGGCACGAGGGATTGATTCGTTGCACCCTGAGAGACGAAAAGTATCTGCAGGTAAAGAGGCAATTAAATTAGCTAAAGACTGTATTCGTCATGGGAGAGATTTTTCCGTTGAAACTACATTGGCAGGAGGCAACGCGATTCGTCTTATGCGGGACGCCAAGACCAACAAGTTCGAGACCACAATGTTTTATGTAGGTTTAGGTGATTATCATTTAAACATAGAACGGGTTGCAGCGCGAGTTAAAAATGGCGGACATCATATTTCGACCGAGGACATTATCAGAAGGCACGACACTTCAATTCAGAATTTGCTTAATAACCTTCATTTAATCGATCATCTAATTGTCATTGATAACAGCAGCGATAAAGGTGATATCGTGCTTCAGATAAGCCATGGCTCAATTACACATCGCTTAGATTCAATTCCAGGCTGGGTAGAACAAGTTGAAAAAAGATATTTGAAGTGATTGAAGTCATACGATATACAGCGAGCGATACATGTTCCTTTTCCCCAGACGACAAATGTGGAGTGCGTGGTGGAGATATGTAGAAGTATATAGTTATCAGTATTCGGCGAAGTTTCCTGGTGTTCTGTTATTTATAAGCTGAGATTTAAACAGGGGATATAGCGTGAAATCGGCACTAAAAGACCACCTTCCAAAGTAAAACGGAGGTGGTCTTTCGTATTACACCATATGATGCGAACCGTTTTCCGACGCTTCAAAAATGCCTAAATCCCTTGCGGCGCAAGGCTTTTACCGTTTTCCCCACTTCGCTTTGGTGGCTTTCTCTTGAAAATGATTAATGTTAGTGTATTAGCGGCAGTCGTCTACACTACCAACCTTATCGCTATGTTCGCGCTTGCTGGCAACCAGCTTATATCCGGCCCCCCGAATCGTAATGATTCTCTCCGGATTGACAGGATCAGCCTCGATTTTTTTTCGTAAATTACTGATGTGTACAGCGACCGTTCTCGTATCCTCCAGACTCTCCATTCCCCAGACGAGATGGAACAACGTATCGACAGTGACGACACGATTAACGTTTTGTGCCAAATAGGACAGTAGACTAAATTCTTTTTTCGATAAAAAGATGGTATGACTATCTATGTTGACGGATTGTGCGTAGAAATCCAGCGTCATACCCGGTAACTCCAGTAGTTGTTCCCTTCTGCTTGTCGACACTCTGCGAAGGTGAGCCTTGAGTTTGGCCATGAGTACTCCCGGACTGAACGGCTTGGTCACATAATCGTCGCCGCCATAGGATAATGCGCTGATTTTCACCTCGTCTTCCTCACGACTGCTCAGAAACACGATCGGCGCATTCGTAAAGATACGTGCGTTCCTGCACCAGTCAATGCCGTTTTCATTAGCTAGCAGTACATCCAGTACAATCAAATCCGGATTAAACGACTCCAGCAGCTTCATGGCTTCTGTCCCGCTGTGGCTATACGAGGAAATAAAGCCTTCCCGTTCGCAATACGCCTGAACAATCTCACAAATATGGGGATCATCATCGACGATCATAATCTTGTATGTGTCCTTCATGCTGTCACCTTCCTGCTTCTCGAATACAAAGGCAGCGATACATAGAATATCGCCCCCGTCTTGCCATTGCTCTCCGCCCGAACCGACCCTCCATGAGCTTGCACGATTTCCCTGCAAATCGCCAGTCCGAGCCCGCTGCCCTCTATTTCATTTTCTATGCCCGATCGATTATATCTGTAATTGCGATCGAAGATTTGCTCGAGCTGCTCTGGGGGAATTCCCGTGCCAGAGTCTTGTACGCTAATTATCGCACAGTGGGTATCTTGTGCTTTGTCCATGGCTAGTGCAAGACGCACCATCCCACCAGTAGAGGTGAACTTCATCGCGTTCGACACTAGATTAAACAACGCCTGCTCCAATTTTTGCGCATCTATCTCAACAACAGGCAAGTCAGGCCCTTGATCTTCCGTATTTCCGACATCCAATATGAAATGGAGTCCTGCGTCACGCACAACCAGCTCATATTGTTCAAAAAAACCACGCAAGAAATGAATGGGATGTATCGACTCCATTTGATAAGCTACTTGTCCCGTCTCTAGATGCGACAAGTAGGACAACTCCTCGATCATACGGTTGATCCTTATCGTGTTATCCCGGATATAGTTTAGGTACTGTTCATTGCGTTCCGGCTTAACCATGTCCTTCACAGCCTCGACATACCCAAGCATGCTGGACAGCGGCATGCGCAAATCATGCGTAATGTAGGCAAGCAGTTTCTTCCTCCCTTGCTCTGAGTGGAGTAACCGCTCATACGACGTGCGGAGATCTTGATGAGCTGCGGATAACGCATGTGTGCGCTCCATTACAATCCGCTCCAAATTGGTATTCATTTCAGTCAGTTTGTTATTAGCTTCCTGCAGCTCACGTGCAATCCTTTCTTCGTTCGTTGCCGTCCTCGTAAATCTTGAAGAAAGTAGAATCATCTGTGCGATCGTAAATACCAACAGCCCAAACGGAGCTGTATTTCCGATTAGCGACCATTCATTGTAATATAAAAAATCGTTGATAACCGTAATAAGCGTAACCACTGACACCAACAGGAAGATCAGCGCTCCCTCTATACGCCGCATGGCCGCTTGGGCAAGCCCAACCATCAGATACACCATGTGCAGAACAACAATTACACCAATCACCAGTAACATTTTTGAATAGATAAGCGCAGGGGTCATTACAACAAGTAGACAAAGTGCGCCCGTTGCGATACGGGTGCCAAGACGAAACCACCAGGACACATAATTCGGAAAAATGCATTCAAAATACATGGTGATGATATAGCCACTGAGGCAAAGAATCAAATACTCGATCTTGAACTGCAATTCCCACGGAAAATGAGGAAGCAATTGTGTAATCATGAGCTCGCCGTTCAGCAAGGAGCGGATGCCGAACAACACGGTGAACAAACCAAAGTACAACGGCGCCTTGTCCTTGCGTCGCAGCACGAACAACAGCAGATTATACAAGCCAATCACCAGCAGACCTGCAGTTATGAACATATCTGTGGCAACCTTCAGATTTGTCCTCACCGTTAACAAGTTGCTGCCACCCAGCTCTATATACTTGGTGATGCCGCCTCGCTTATGATGAAAGTTCGCTACTTGCATAACGAGCTCTACCGTGTCATTTTCGGGTTGGAAGAACACCAGCTTCGTTGCCAGCTGCGGTTTCACGCTACTCTTGTCCGGACCAACCACACCTACTTCTGCCAGCAGTTCTCCATTCACCCATAATTTATACGAATGAAATATAGAGGGCAGCCGCAGAGCAAGTCGCTCATTCCTATCCTGCCTGCTAAGCTCAATGACCAGCCGAAATGTGGCAAAGCCTTCTCCTTTCAGCTCCTGACCATCTAACGGGTAGCCTAGCCAGGATCCAGGGATGTTGATATATCGATCAGCCTGTCCGACTTTTTCCATGCGGCTCCGTATATTTTCTGGCGATAGCAGCTCTTGCCAGTAAAACGCCCATTCCCCCTGTAACTTTAGAGGATTCTTACTTATATGATCCTCCGTTAAATCGAGCACGCCTTCTTCGCTTTGAATCTGAGGGGAGTGCGGTCCTGATACAACGGCATAGCTTGCGACCAACCCAACAACAACAACGAGAACAGCTATGTAAAGCAAGGTAGTACGAGAACCGAATTGAAGAATATTCCTCATCATGAAGTCGACCCCAATCTACAAGATGCGCAATAAATAAGTTAATTACCTTAATGATAGCATCATAAAAAGAAAATGTGTTAGTAGCGGTGATAAAATCCTCATTTTACTTCATGCCCGATTTGTACTTCAAGCCGAGATTATATTGTTTCTTCGATATTTTGTAGTAAGCTTAGGGCACCCTAGTGTAAAAAGGAGCCCTTACTGATGAGCTATCTGTACGAGTTTATCAAGTACCAAGAGGATCTGCCGATCAGGCTGTTCGTGAATAGCGTCGCGTATGTGCCTCTTCATTGGCATAAGGAAATTGAGATTATTTATGTTCTGCAGGGTGCGATTACGATTCATATGGACCAGCGGAATATGACTCTGAATCAGGACGATGTCATCGTTGTGAATAGCATGTCGATTCATCAGATTGAACGTACGAATCAGGACAATGTTTTGCTGACGTTGCAATTTAACCCGGAGCTGCTGGAAGAGAATTTGGTCGTGATCTGCAATTCATTGCATCAGACACCAGAGAACCGGGATACCTATGATCGGATCCGCCGCTATCTGGCACAGCTGGCCTGGGAAGCGAGCAAGAAGACACAGGGCAGCCGGAATTATTCCATAGGTCTTTTGTATATGCTAGCGGGCCACCTTATGCGTTACTTCTCCATGTGGATGACGGAGGAGAGCCGCAAGGATGTCAAGGATTATGATTATCAGCGGCTGAACCGCGTACTGCAATATATCGACCGTAACTATAGTCAGAAAATAACGCTGCAGTCGATCGCTGATCAGGAGCATTTGAGCCTGCATTATTTTTCTCATTTTTTCAGTGCCAAAATCGGCATTCCGTTCCAGAAATATTTGACCTCCGTCCGATTGGAGAAGGCGGCGGATGCATTGATGAACACCAATCACAGTGTGACTCAAATCGCTCTGGATTGCGGCTTTGCGAACATCAAGCTGTTTAATAAATATTTCAAAGAAAAATATGACTCTACACCCGGAGCCTTCCGCGAAGCCGTTACGAAGGCAAAGTCTGTGGACCCTGCCCGTAAGCCGCTTACCTATGAGGAAACGCCAAGCGCCGATTACTATGAGGTCGATACGATTCAAGCGATGGAATCGCTCTATCGGTATTTGGAGCCAACCGAGGAATCGACTGACTTATTTTCAACGGCAAACGTTATTTATGATCAAGTAGAAATCAATATCGATGAGAAGGCGGAGGGCACATCGTATGCGAAGCACTGGAACTGGCTGACTACGGCTGGAAGAGCCGTTGAAGGACTGCGTGCGGATTGGCAGGCGCAATTCCTGGAGCTTCAGAGTAAGCTCGGGTTCTCGCATATTCGATTTCACGGGATTTTTAATGATGAGATGATGGTGTATTCGGAGACGGAGGAGGGTGAGCCCCTCTACAACTGGACATATGTGGACAAGCTATATGATTTCCTGCTTCAGGCAGGTATTCGCCCGTTCGTTGCACTAAGCTTCATGCCTTCGACGCTGGCGCGTTCGAAGGAAACCATCTTTTGGTGGAGAGGGCATATTGCCCCTCCGAAAGACCAGAACAAATGGAATGCGCTTGTCCGGGAATTCGTGCGTCACTGCTTGAACCGCTATGGTGCAGAGGAAGTATCGACGTGGTATTTCGAAGTATGGAATGAGCCTGATCTCACCGGGGTCTGCTGGGCGGGAACGAAGCAGGAATATTTCGAATTTTATGCGGAGACGGCGGATGTCATCAAGTCGATTTCCCTCAGGCTCCGCGTAGGCGGTCCTGCCATGGGCTACGGCTCGATTTGGAACGATAATTGGGCCGAGGAATTCATTGCATATTGCAGTGCCAGGCAAGCACCGGTTGACTTCTTCTCGTTCCACGTCTACTCGGAATACCCGAACCAGAAGAAGGAGCAAGTTAAACTAACCACGCTCATGCCGCCTTCTTTCTACTTGGATAGCGTGAAGCGTCTGAGATCGAAGCTCGCGGGCACGGACATGCCGGAGCTTGAACTGTATATGACGGAATGGAACTTCTCTCTCTATGATCGCAATTTAATTCACGATACGATGTTCATGGGGACATTCGTCGTTCATCATGCGCTGCAAACGTTAGGTGGATTAGAGTCCATTGCTTTCTGGTCATTCACCGATGTATTTGAAGAAAGCCGAGTGCCATCCTCCATTTTTTATGGCGGCTTCGGTCTCATGAACCGCAACGGATTGAAGAAACCAAGTTATTACGCTTTCGAGGTGCTGGCCAAGCTGGGGGATCGTATTCTGTCCCACGATGACGGGTATATTGTGACGCGCGATCGAAATGGAAGCCTACAAATACTGATGTATAATTACACCCACGTCGATCAACTTCTCGCCAGCGGTGATTGGTCGGGATTGACGGAGACAAGCCGGTATACTATTTTTGAGGAAAAAGGGGACAGGTTGTACCGTCTTAAGCTAGATGAATGGGAACAGGGCTATAAACTGACTAGCTACCGGCTGGATCGTGAGCACGGATCGGTTTTCGATGAATGGATTGGCTTAGGAGCACCGACTTATCCGACGGAGGAAGAAATGCAATATTTACGGCACAGGAGCACTCCGGAAATGCAAATCGAATGGCTGTCTGCGGCGGAGGGTTTAGACCGTACCTATCGCGTACCCCCACATGGCATACTTCTGATTACTTTACAGCCCCAATATTGACTGTTCATTCATATTTAGGAACGCCTCTTCTGTTGAAGAGGTGTTTTTTGCTGTATAGAAGGATGATGTTTGTAGCATGACAGTAATTAAGACAAACTAACATAGCAAAAAACGTACCTGCATAGGACAAGGAAGAACAAGAAAGCGTTATCAAGTTTTTTTATAATGAGCATGTAAACGGTTGTTACTAAGCCGAATGAAAAAGGAGGGATCTTAATGCAAGCTTTAATGAAGTGGATGGAAGAGAAGTTCGCGCCACGATTAGAAGCATTTACGAAAAATGTGTGGGTGGATTCTATTCAAGAAGCGATTATGGTTACATTGCCCATGATCTTTATTGGATCATTAATTACGCTGGTATCCATTCTGAATGAGTACATTCCGGGTATGCCTGATTTGTCGCCAATCACGACGTTCAGCTTTGGGTTGATGGGAATTTTTATATCTTTTTTGACTCCGTATATCGTATTGCAGAAGAAGGGCAACGACAAGATCAAGCTCATTGCGGGCGCAACAGGCTTATCTTTGTTCATGATGCTGCTCAAGCCTATCTTCAATGAGGACGGAACGGTTCAATTCGTCCTTGAACGATTCGGGCCTTCGGGAATGGTTACCGCGCTTTTGGTCGGTGTATTTGTAGCCGTTATTATCAATGCTTTCAACCGATTTTCTTTCTTCAAGAGTAATACGACGTTGCCTGAGTTCATTAAAGACTGGTTCGATTTCCTTGTTCCGATTGCTCTAATTCTAGTGATTGGCTGGATTCTGACCTACCAACTGCATTTTGACATGTTCGCTCTAATCGTAGACATTTTCAAGCCGCTGCAGCAGATCAGCCAGACACTTGCGGGTTTCGTTTTGTTTAACTTCATTGGGGTTCTGCTCTATTCTTTCGGTGTCAGCCCGTGGGTCATGACTCCGATCTTCTACTCGATTTGGATTCCGGGGATTGAACAGAATGCTTCACTCGTCGCTCAAGGCCTCGATCCAGTCAATATCAACACGTTCGAGACCTTCTTCTCCGGTTGGGTAGGGGTCGGCGGGCTTGGGGCTACCCTGCCGCTAGTCGTGTGGTTTTTGTTAGCCAAATCGAAAAAACTGAAATCGATCGGGAAAGCAACAATCATACCCTCATTGTTTAATATCAATGAACCGGTTATTTATGGAGCTCCGGTCGCTTTTAACCCGATTTTGATGATCCCGATGTGGATCAATGGCATTGTTACGCCAATTATTGTCTACATTGTGCTTGATCTAGGGCTTGTGGATATTCCAAGTAAAGTATTCCAGCTCTGGTACACTCCGATCGGAATCTCAACGTACATCTTAACCGGATTCAAAGGCCTTCTGCTCCTGCTGGTTGTATTGCTTCAGATGTTCGTTGTCTGGTTCCCATTCTTCAAAGTATACGACAAGCAAGAGCTTAGAAAAGAGAAGCTTGCTGATAATAAATAACAGGACTGGAGAGATAACGATGAAAACAACACAAGAACTGCTTGCATCTATGACCTTGGAAGAAAAAGCGGCAATATGCGCCGGGCTTAATATGTGGATGACCAAGGGCTTCGAGCATCACGGAATTCCAGCCATTCATATGTACGATGGAACGAACGGAATCCGTAAGACGAACAGCAACGAAGAAATGGGAGTTACAGGCGGAAATATTCCTGCAACCTGTTATCCAACAGGTTCGGCGATTGGCTCGTCTTGGAATACGGAGCTGCTTCATGAACTTGGCATTGCGCTTGGCGTCGAAGGACGTGAAATGGGCGTCGAGCTGCTCTTAGGCCCAGGAATCAATATGAAGCGAACCCCGCTTGGCGGCCGGAATTTCGAATATTATTCCGAGGACCCGTTCCTGACGGGTGAGCTCGGAGCTGCCTTCGTGAACGGATTGCAAAGCCAAGGCGTCGGCGCTTCAGTGAAGCATTTTGCAGGCAACAATCAGGAATTCGAGAAGATCGTAACGAGCTCCGAGATTGATGAGCGGACATTGCGCGAGATTTATCTGAGTGCCTTCGAGCGTATCGTGAAAAAAGCCAATCCATGGACCATTATGTGCTCCTATAACCTGCTGAATGGGTCCTATACGAGCGAGAACGAGCATCTGTTAAACGATATTTTGCGTGAGGAATGGGGCTATGAAGGGGTAGTCATCTCTGATTGGACAGCCGTCAATGACCGGATTCGCGGCTTGGCAGCAGGGCTTGATCTGGAAATGCCGGGACCTGCTTACTATAATACCAAGGCGATTACCGAAGCTGTTAATGAAGGCAAATTGGATGAATCAGTCGTGGATAAAGCCGCTGCCCGCATTCTTGAGCTCGTTCGTAAAACTACGGAACAGCAGGTAAAAGCTGCAGCTCCGAGCATTGACTATCATGAATTAGCACGTAAAGCTGCGGCCGAGAGCATCGTCTTATTGAAGAACGACAATCGTATTCTGCCGCTTGATCCTGATAAAATCTCTAAAGTGGCCGTGATCGGTAAATTCGCCAAACAGCCGAGGATTCAGGGAGCCGGCAGCGCGAATGTGACGCCGACCCGCGTAGATATTGCGTGGGATGAAATGAAGAGCATAGTAAGCGATAAGGTGAACATGGTCTACGCCGAAGGTTATCCTGAGGATGACCGCGTCGATGAACGTATGATCCAAGAGAGCGTGGCACTTGCGGCATCCGCAGACGTGGTTGTGCTGTTCGTCGGACAACCGGAGTATGTTGAATCGGAAATGCATGATTTGGACACGATCGGGCTGCCTCTGCATCAGCAGAAGCTGATCAAGGCGGTGACAGAAGTACAACCGCATTGCATTGTCGTGACCAGCAGCGGATCGGCACTTGCCATGCATCCATGGGTTCAATACGTACCAGGAGTCCTGCATTCTTGGCTTACGGGTCAAGGCAGCGGACGGGCAATTGCCGATATTCTGTTCGGACGCGTCAATCCGTCTGGCAAATTGTCGGAGACCTTCCCTGTTAAGCTGTCCGACAACCCGTCGCATATGCGGATTCGCGGCGAGAACGGCAAGCTCTATTATCGTGAGGGGCTCTTTATCGGTTATCGTTACTATGACCGTAAGGAGTTAGCTCCTCAATTCCCGTTCGGACATGGATTGTCATACACGTCATTTGCCTATTCCGACCTATTGGCTATTCAGCAAGAGGGTAAAATGAAGGTGACTTTGACGATAGAGAATACTGGAACAATGTCCGGTAAAGAGGTCGTTCAGCTCTATGTCCATGATGAGGAATGCAAGTGGATTCGTCCGCAGAAGGAACTAAAGGCATTTACGAAGGTTGCGCTCGCGCCTGGCGAGAAGCAGCAGGTTACATTGATGCTGGAGGAACGCGATTTTGCTTACTATAACACCAAGTACAACAAATGGGTGGCAGAGACCGGCTACTTCCAGATTGCTGCTGGCAGCTCTTCCCGGGACATCCGTCTACGTGAGCGTGTCTATTGCGACTTCGGTCAGGAGCCTGTCTCCTTCCACAAATTCAGTCTTGTAAATGATTGGATTAGTGAACCGAGGGCGAGAGCCATCTTCGAGAAATGTCTTACGGAAATGAACAAGCATGTTACCGAACAAGTGGTGCTGGACGATGTGTTTATCGGCTTCTGGAGTGATTTTCCGGTTATCAAGGTCATTCAGATGTTCGGTCAGACCTGGCTTGTTGATCGCTCGCCGGAGGACGTGATCGAAGAGATGATTGCGGAATTCGAACGGAAATAGAAATATGGTAATTTATAAATTTAAACCTGGAACAGGCCTCATCGTTTAAGTCATAATTGGAGCACCTCTAAGAGAATGCGACCTTATCTTTGAAGATATTTGGCCTGAAGTGCACCCCCTATAATAGACATTGGATAACCTGCTGGGTAACCGATGAAATTATAGGGGGTGCATTTTTCATGGCGCTAAAAGGACAAACGCTAAACATTATCCAGAATCATTGAAAACTCAGGCAGTTCGACTGCATGTTGAAGAAAGCTGGAGCTACAGAAAGAAAACGGAACAATACACAGTATTCCTTTACTATCATTTCTTAATCCTATTAGTCCTATTGATTAGCCGCAGGTTACATGATGAATTCGTATGCGCGTCATCCCGATATAATGATAGAATAACAAGAAGCACTGCGTACGGATTGGAGAGGAAACTGGGATGGTACTTACAGAAGCTATTCACTTAAAGGAAATGATGAACGGAGGCCCAATGAATGTCGCCTCCTTCTTACATATAGCAATAGGACTGACGGAGTCGGTACATCATGCTCATAAGCAGAATGAATTATTTGGAAATTGGAGTCCGGTGAATATCCAAATTCAATTGGATATGAAAGCAGCTATTTTTATAGATCCGCTACTCATGGATTACACTTATATGTCCCCCGAACAAACGGGCAGAATCAATCATATGCCAGATGGGCGAAGCGATCTGTATGCCCTGGGCATGATCTTTTATGAGATGCTGTCAGGACGTCTGCCGTTTCATGCACAAAGTGTCGAAGAATGGATACATGCACACCTTGCTGTTGTACCCAAGCCTCTAAGCGAATGGCGTTCGGATATGGCTGGCTCGCTTGAGGTTGTTATTATGAAGCTTTTGTCGAAGAATCCGGAAGAGCGCTATCAGAGTGCATATGGTTTATTAAGTGATTTGAAGCGGTGCGCCTTATCAATGGAAGAAAAGGGCGAAGTCATATCCTTCGAAATCGCTCAGGCAGATGAGGCAAGCCGGTTTCGGCTTCCTCAGACCCTCTTTGGTCGTGAAATGGAAGAAAGAGCTCTCCGAGATGCTTTCGAACAGGCAAAAGCTGGTGCATCTTCGTTTGTTTTCGTTAGCGGAAGCGCAGGAAGCGGTAAAACGGTGCTCGTTCGAGCTCTGCAGATGTTAGTTAGAAGGGATGGCGGTCGGTTCGTCAGTGGCAAATGCGATATGATGAATCGCGACATTCCGTTCTCTTCATTGCTGGAAGCTTTGCGAAGCCTCATTCGGCAAATATGGAGCGAAACACCGGATCGAGTGGCGAAGCTGAAGAAACAATTCACAAAGGCATTAGGCCAAGGAGCAGCTGTCATTGTACAGCTTTTGCCGGAAGCTGCAGAGCTGTTCGATGTCATTCCAGCAATAGAACCGCTGCATCCTGCTGAGGCTGCTATTCGATTTAACCGCTTAGTACCTATATTTATAAAAGTTTTTGTAGATAAGCAGCATCCCTTAGTTATTTTCCTGGATGATCTTCAATGGGCAGATCCCGCTACCATAGATGTTCTTCGTACAATTGTACATGATCAGGCACGGCCTGGCTTACTAGTGATCAGTGCGTTTCGGGAGGAATTCACTTTAGGATGGCAAAAACATGAAGAGAATAAAGTGGATGCAGCTGCATGGATGGCGGAGTCGCTTTCCTTGCATGATGAATTCCAATTATCTGTACATCATATCCATCTCGAGGCTCTGTCCTACATCGAAGTGAGACAATTCGTATCGGATGTTCTTGATGAGAACTCCGCCCGTATTCGCTCGCTCGCGGAGGTGTTATACCACCGAACAGGCGGCAATCCATTATACTTGAATCGTCTACTGGACAATCTGTATCGAGAGAATAAGCTTTATTATGATGAAGTAGAGGCGTCATGGGTATGGGAACCATCTGTCATCACGGACATTCCTGAGGATCCGGACATTGTACATTTAATAGAGGCTCGTATTCGTATGCTATCCCCCGAAAAGATCGAGCTGTTAGCCATAGGAGCAGCTATCGGACATCGTTTCTGTTCATTAACGATCTCTTTAGTTAGTGGGAATTCTCTGCTGCATGTACGCAGACTTCTGCATGTAATAGAGGAAGAGGGTCTAATCTGCCGAGAAAATGACACTGAGGAGTCAGACGGTGTTGAACGTTATTATAGATTCTTGCATGACCGTATTCAACAGGCAGCTTACATGACCATGTCTGAATCGGACCAAACGAGCTTACATCTGAGCATTGGCCGCGTCATACGAGATGATTTATCAAGTGAGAGTGTATTTACTATATTTGACATGGTGCATCACTTGAATCTGGGCAGCAAGAAGATAGTGGATGATGCGGAGAAGAGAGAGCTTGCCGCATTTAACTATCAGGCGGGTATAAAGTCTAAGGCAACAACAGCATTTACGGCTGCGCTCCATTTTTATGAAATCGCTTTACGTCTTTCTGGCGGCGACTGGCAAAATACAGCGTCCCTTGATTACCGGCTCCTGCTGGAGGTATCGGAATGTGAATACATGTGTGGTCATACAGATCGTGCGGAGGAATTACTCGCAAACTTAATGTCTTGCACAACAAACGTGGTTGAACGTTCTCATATCTATTTGATACGTATTGCCATGTATTCGTATTTGAAGAAGGATGAAACGGCTGTCCATATTGGGCAGCAGGCGCTAGCAGAATTGGGCTGGCATTTACCAAGCAAGCCTTCCAAAGCATTAGTTATAAAGGAAATATTAATGACACAGAGTGCATTGTTCAATAAGGGTAGCGAGGTTCCACATTTACCGATTAATCGTGACCCGCGCTATAAAGCATTGTCAGACCTGGTCATGGCGATTTCGCTCCCTGTCTATGTGTTAAGTCTAGAGCAGTCAGCTGTGTTATTCTCAAGATTTGTTCGTTATGGTCTAAAGTATGGAAGCAATGAGGCTTTCTCCTTTATGCTTGCCAGCTACGGGATGGTTATTTATAAAATGTCAGGTTTCCGTACGGGGCCTCAATATGTAGATCAGGCATTCCATCTAGCAGCTTCCTTCGACAGCGCAGACCTGCGAAGCCGATTATATTATCTGAAAGGCCTTGTCGGCATTATTAATCCGGATGAAGGGATTAAGCAGTTTGAGAAATCGATCCAATATGGGATGGAATCGGCTAATCTAACCTATGTTAGCATTGCGATGATGACGACTATAACAAACTACACCGGCGATTTGTATTCATTATCTGCACGGATCAAAGATTATGAAGAGACTTCACAGCAGCTTGTGGACGGAGTCACACGTAATATTTTTCGTAGGGCAAAATGGTACATCGCACAAATGCAAGATGGGGCTGGAGAAAGCGATGAAGTCGTTAAATCCTTACTAAACGAGCCATACAAGGATTTTTTGAATAACGAGGTCTATTATACATGTACCTGTAACATAGAGATTGCTTATCTCTTCGGGCGGTACCGGGAAGCCCTTGAATGGGCCAAGAGAGGTGAGAAGAATACATTCCTCCAAACTCGGCCGCATGTTCGTAAACAAAGGATGTACCATTCATTAACGCTTGCTGCTATGTACTCGGAAGCGTCGCCGAATGAGCAGAAGAGGATACGGATGAAGCTGCGTGAGCACTTGCGTTCTATGAGGCGATGGTCTGGCTATAGCGGCAAGGATTCGTCTGCTTATTTGCTCTTATCAGCTGAAATCTATCGGATGGAGGGCAATCGAGTTGCTGCTGCCGAGCGATACGAAGAGGCAACCCGGGCAGCCCGCCAGGCAGGAGAGGGACTAATGGAGGCTATTTCTTGTGAACGGGCCTCTGTATTCTATAGGCAGATGGGGAGTATGAACGGGGCGGAGGCTCTTATTGCTGATGCTTGTGACGCTTATACAAGATGGGGCGCTACTGCCAAAGCAAGGCAGCTGAGAGAAACAAATGAAGGATTAAGAACAACTGCGATTGAGAGAATAGGGGATGACAAGGCAGTTACAGAGGAGCCTAGAGCAATCGAAATCAAGTCTGAGTTCACGTCTTGGCTTACTGCGGACAATAGGCAATACAAACAGCAGCAAGAATGGATGACTTCACTAAACCATTGTCATACCATGGACCAATTCCTGGAGCTTGCAATCCGCTATTCTGGTGCGGAAAAGGGATTTATTGTGGGTAGCGAGGGAGAGACCTACGCCGTTGAAAAGGAAGTCTCATTGAGCGATAGCAGCGGAGCTTCGTATGGTGAGTCTATTATCCGTTATGTACTAAAAACAGGCGAATCGGTGGTACTTGCTAATGCTTCGCACAGCTCTTATTCCGCTGATCCCTCTATTCATAGAAACCAGTCCCAATCCGTACTGTGTATGCCTGTTCTTTTCACAGGAGGACTAACGCCATTCGCACTTTACTTGGAGAACAGTCTCATAGCCGGCGTTTTCACTCAAGAAATACGGGGCATGCTGGAGCAAATGATTGCCCGAATGATGTATGTGAAATCATTAGATGAAGCTCGCAGCCAAAGTTATTCACCAATCGTTCCAACAGATGATCCGTCATCAACTTCTGCGAAAGCTTCACAGCTGTTATTCGAATCACTTACAAATCGTGAAACAGAGATCCTGTACGCGCTGACAGATGGATTGACGAATAAGGAAATTGCCTATCGATTCGGATTAACAGAAGGGACAGTCAAAGGCTATATTCATAACGTATACGGAAAACTGGGAGTTAAAAGAAGGAGTCAGGCAATCGCCCGTGCAAAGGAGTTGGAACTCATAAATTAGACTTTTTTCTACAATATTTGCGAAACACTAACTTTGGTTAGTGTTTTTTTGTATGGCTTGGGACCTATACTTAGGTCCGAATTCAATAGTGGTATGGAGGAGAAAACGACATGAGTACAAGATTTCGAGCAAGTAAGAAAGTAACGTCTATCATCTTAGCGATGCTGATGGTGCTAGGCGGATGGAACGGGCTGTTTGATAGAGGGAATCAAGTATCTGCTGCGTCAGGTGTAGAATTTGCAGGAGGAAAGGGTACCAGCAATGAGCCTTATCTCATTGAAACGGCTGCTGAGCTCAACGAGGTCAGAAATCATTTGGCATCAGGGATATATTTTGAGCTGATCGCGGATATCGATTTAAGCGGTTATGCGGGAGGAGAAGGCTGGGCGCCGATTGGCAATCCATTTAGAGGGAGCTTTAACGGCAAAGGGTATAAAATTACTAATCTTACGATTAATCGACCACAAAGTAATCGTGTTGGGCTTTTCGGAGAAACCTCTGCTTTAAGTTCAATTGGTAATATCGGGCTGGAAGATATCGATGTTGTGGGTAATGCTAATGTAGGAGGCTTGGTAGGGTCCAGCTTTGGAGCAATCAGGGGAAGCTTCACGACCGGCAAGATAAGCGGAGGTTCATCTGTAGGAGGCTTGGTAGGGTTCGCTTCTGGATCAATCAGCAGTAGCTACAGCAATGCGAGTGTGAATGCGGCGCATAGAAACGCAGGCGGCTTGACAGGGATTAATCAATGGGAGATCCACAATAGTTACGCCACAGGAAAGGTAGGGGCTGAAAGCTCTCCTACAGGAGGCTTGGCCGGTGCTTTGAATCCAGGAGCATCAGTCTCCAATAGCTTTTACGACAGCGACACGACGGGGCAAAGTGATACGGGGAAAGGAACAGGTAAAACAACTTTAGAGATGAAGACGCTAAGTACGTATGTAAATTGGCCGGGCTTTAACGATTATTGGGGAATCGATCCGGATGTGAATGAAGGCTATCCCTATTTGAAAGCTTTCTACCGTTTTGTGAACTACGACGGTAACGGTAACATGGGAGGAAGCGTGCCGATTGACAACAACGTATATTCTAATGATGCAATGGTTACCGTGAGTGGAGATATAGATCCTTCAGATCCTTTAGTCAAAACCGACTATGTCTTCGTGGGATGGAATACGTTAGCGGACGGCAGCGGTACCAGCTATGTGTCAGAAGACACATTTTCGATAACCAAGAATACAACCCTGTATGCGCATTGGCTGAGCACCAAAGCTACTTTGACATCCGGGTTTGGAACGGTGAGCACGGGAGGGACAGCGACGGAGACCATTACGAGCATTCCGGGCGATGTGACGTTAGACGAGTTGAAGGCAGCGATCACGCCGGCAACGAATGCTACGTTCGAGATTTATGAGGCCGATGGAACCACGGTAGCGACGACATTGGCATCGGGCAATAAGGTCATCGTTACGGCTCAGGATGGAGCAACGAAGATTACGTATACCGTGACGATAAATGCTATAGATGTCATTGCGACTGCAGCGATTAGCGGGGTACCTGCGCCAGTTGCGGGCGAAGTGCCAGTTCGGGAGACAACTACAGCTGAATATACCGCATCAATCGCTTGGTCTCCTGAGGCTGCTCCCCGATTTGCAGAGGGAGAGACTTACACGGCAACGCTGACGATCACGCCCAAGAGGGGATATGTGTTGACGGGAGTGCCTTCGGATTTCTTCACGTTAGCGGGGGCAACAGTCGTAACAAATTCAGCCGATTCCGGAGTGGTAACAGCGACATTCCCGGCAACGGGTACGGTATTTGCCGGTGGTTCGGGAACAACAGAGGATCCTTATCTCATTGCAACCGCGGCCGAGCTTAATCAGGTCAGGTATTTCTTAAACGCGAGTTTTAAGCTGACAGCGGATATCGATTTGAGCGGATATGCGGCCGGTGAAGGCTGGATGCCAATTGGTAATTGGGATTATGGTAATGGATTTGCAGGAAACTTCGACGGCAGCGGTTATACGATTTCGAATTTAAAGATTAGTAGGACTTATTCTTACGATCCTCTAGGGCTATTCGGATTTATATACCATGGGACGGTCAGCAATGTCATTCTGGAAAATATCGATGTAAGCAGTGGAGAGGTTGTTGGTGGACTAGCTGGAGTGAACAGCGGAACGATCACGAACAGTGGAGTTATCACAGGAAGCGTCAGCGGGTACTTTGCAGGCGGATTGGTAGGCTCTAATGAAAGCAGCATTACCAATAGCTTCTTTGCGGAAAGTCTGAGCGGAGCGGCGACATATGCTGGCGGATTGGTCGGCGTGAACTATAGCACGATTAGAAATAGCTTTGCTACCGGAAGCATTAGCGGTCAACATCGGACAGCAGGCGGATTGGTAGGAGGCAATGAAGGATCTATCTCTGACAGCTACTTCAATGGAAGCGTGAATGGGAAGAATTCTGCAGGCGGATTAGTTGGCGGAAACTGGTCTCGTATCGTCAACAGCTATGCAACGGGTGCCGTAACAGGTGACGAAAGCTTAGGTGGCTTAGTAGGAAACAATAGTGGGGCTAACAATAGCTTTTTCGATAGCGAAACAACAGGACAAACGAGTTCGGGGACAGGTGGCGGTACGGGGCTAACGACAGCGGCGATGATGCTGCAAAGCAGCTATGAAGGTTGGGATTTCGAGCAAACATGGGCAATCGATTCCTCGCTTAACGAGGGATATCCTTACTTGCAGAGCTCTCAGCTCCATCATGTCGCCTATAACGGAAACGGTGAAACCGATGGAGACTTGCCGAGTGCCGAAACCGCGTATTTGCGTGGAACAACGGTTAGCGTTATCGGAAACATCGGCAATTTAGTCAAGACAGGTTACACGTTCGCGGGATGGAATACGCTAGCGGACGGAACCGGCAACAGCTACTCGGCTTCAGACAGCTTTACGATTACGACGAATAAGACGTTATTTGCTAGATGGATCAGCACCAGCGCAACGTTAACCTCTACAATCGGGACGGTTAGCACGGGTGGAACAGAGAACGAGACGATTACGAACATTCCGAGCACAACGACGTTAGAGGCGATAAAGGCAGCGATTACGCCAGCAGCGGGTGCGACGGTGAATGTCTACGAAACAGATGGAACAACAGCAGCATCAACTTTGGCAACAGGCTATAAGGTCATCGTTACAGCGCAGGATGGAGTCACACAGGTTACGTATACGGTAACGTTAGTGAAAACGGCGGCGACGCTAACTTCGACAATCGGTACCGTTAGTGCCAACGGCACAGGCAATGAAACGATAACAGCCATTCCATATGGTACAACTTTGGCAGCGCTGAAAGCAGCAATCACGCCTGCAGCGGATGCGACGTTTGAAGTGTACCAAGCAGACGGAATAACGGTAGCTACAGGATTAGAGACAGGTAATAAAGTCATAATCACTGCTGAAGATGGCGTAACACAGGTTACGTATACGGTGACGGTACTGAAAAAGACAGATGCGACGCTAACTTCGACAATCGGCACCGTAAGTGCAACGGGCACAGGCAATGAAACGATAACAGCCATTCCATCCGGTACAACTTTGGCAGCGCTGAAAGCAGCAATCACGGCTGCAGCAGATGCGACGTTTGAAGTGTACCAAGCAGACGGAATAACGGTAGCAACAGATTTAGCGACAGGTAATAAAGTCATCGTTACAGCACAGGATGGCGTAACGCAGGTTACGTATACGGTGACGGTGAATGAAGCAACAGCTCCACCCATTAGCGGAAGCAATGGCGGAAGTGTTCCAACTCCAGCTAAAGTGACGTCAAAAGACGGCAGCCTAACCCTTCCAGTAGGATCAATTGGCGAGGTAAGTTTGGAAGAGCGGTTCACGATTACTGTTCCTACAGGCGCAGTCAATCAGGAACTGAAATTAACGATTACGAAATTGCTGGATTCGAAAAATGTGTTAGTCAATAAAGAGGTTCTTGCAAGCTCGGTATATGAAGTATTGAAAAACATTCCGGGTCATTTCATCAAGCCTGTAACGCTCACCTTTGCTTTCGATGCGAACAATGTGAAGAGCGGCCAAGGGGTTGCGATCTTCTATTTCGATGAAGGGAATAAGGAATGGGTAGAAGTGAAAGGCAGCAAGACAAGCGGAAATGTGATTTCAGTAGAGGTTAATCACTTTACGAAATTTGCGGTCCTTGTTGTAGACCAATCGACAGGACTTCCCGTGGTAGAGGGAACAACGCCTGCTGAGCTTAGTGATATCGTAGGTCACTGGGCTGAAGCAAGCATCAAGCAAGCAGTACAAGATGGTATTGTAAACGGCTATGTGGACGGAACGTTCAAGCCAGGTAAAACGATAACCCGTGCAGAATTCACCGTCATGCTGATGAAAGCATTGAACGCTCAGGAAGCAGGAGCGGAGCTGACCTTCACAGATAAAGCGGACATTGGGACTTGGGCGCAGGCTGCGGTAGCACAAGCCGTGCAAGCTGGTATTATTAGCGGTTATGAGGATGGGACATTCCAGCCGAATGCGAATATTACGAGGGCTGAAATGGCAACGATGCTTGGGAAGGCATTTGAGCTGACACTTGACCCGAATGCAGTCACCTCTTTCGCAGATGATTCATTGATTCCGGTCTGGGCCAAAAGTGCAGTAGCCACTCTGAAAGAGCG
Source organism: Paenibacillus luteus (assembly GCF_006542765.1). Taxonomy (GTDB): domain Bacteria; phylum Bacillota; class Bacilli; order Paenibacillales; family Paenibacillaceae; genus Pristimantibacillus; species Pristimantibacillus luteus. The sequence continues at coordinate 26,050 of NZ_SKCD01000088.1, read as the reverse complement.
CGGCATAGTGAAAGGTACAGGGGCGAACACATTTAATCCTCGTGCACAAACAACAAGAGCCGAAGCGGTTGTTATGCTTATGAATACGTTGAATCTAGTAAACGAAAAATAACGGTCAATAAAGTTAGTATGATGACTAATACAAAGGCTCAAGCTGAAATGATGCTTGAGCTTTTGTATTTCCAAAGAACCCGCCAAATTTGAATGGGCATGCAAGTTTATTTAGCAAACGCTGTGTTTCCAATAAAATGGACAAGTTTTTGAGCAAACGCTTCAGGTTGATCCTCTTGTACATACGTCAGTGCGTTTTCTACGATCTCGAATCGCGCATCTGGAAAAATGCTATAAACTCTTCTTCCTAAAGCAATAGGAAACAATTTCGTATCATCAGCCCCCCAAATAACCAAGACGGGTTTGTTAAAGGAAGAAAGCTTCTCGGCTGCTTGAATGGTGTAATGTATGGACCAGCCCTTAACGACCTTTGTGAAGTCAGCACGAACCCCTTTATAACGAATGAAATTAAGTATATATAGCTCGTATAAATCTTCTTTCGAAAGAGTGTGTGATAGTAAGCCTAGCACTAATGACGTTTTTAATAATGGTTTAAATCGAAACAATTGAGCCATTAGAGTGGTGAATCCAGGAAGATTGACGCCTGCTTTTAGAAGTGAAAACGCTTTTGGCGGGAATACTTCGAAAGCATCCGTGTTACAAAGGACTAACTTTGATACTTTCTCAGGATAAGACATGGTGAATATTTGTGCGTAAGCTCCACCTGTATCATTACCTACCAGAATAATATCGTTCAGATCTAACACATTCAAAAATTCATTGATTAAGGCTGCTATGCCTGTCGGTGTTAGATCGGTTTCAGGGTTCATAGCAATGGAGTGCCCGCCAAAAGGTAAATCTGGAACAATGCATCGAAATTTTTTTGAAAGGGTTGGAATCACTTTCCTCCAAGTGTTTCCATTACTTAGCGCACCGTGTAAAAACACGATTGCCTGACCTGTCCCGTGATCGGTATACCTGATCATACCGGCGCTAACATAGGCTTCTTTCATCTGATGCCTCCTCTTTTGCTTTTACCAATACTTATATGGAGTCTAACATACTTAGGGTATGTTTAACAAACTCGAAGTATGTTGAGGGCGGCAGCGGCTTTCTAATTCAAAAATTAAACGATATAATAGGGGCATGAACCTAAAATCACGCAGGCAAGATGATGCCGAACATACAAAAAAAGCTTTACTTAAACGTGCACAGTACTTATTCGCAGAGGACGGATACGCCAAAACCTCTATTGATGAAATTGCTAGACAAGAACAATTAACGAAAGGAGCACTATATTATCATTTTAAGGATAAAAAAACCTTGTTTGAACAAGTAGTAGATGGACTTCTAGAAGAGATGGTTAAACAGGTATCGACTGCGATTGATACGGAGATTGATCCGTGGGAAAGAACCTTAATCGCCATTGAAACCTATTTGGAAGGTTGTCTTAATCCCGCGTATCGGCACATTGTCATTCAGGAAGCACCCGTTATACTTGGCTGGACAAAATGGAGAGAAAAAGAAAAACATAGTGTACTAGGTTTATCGACTGTGCTCTTAAATGAGCTTATGGAGTCCAAGTACATGAAGAAGCAACCTATAGAATTGTTGGCACATATCATTTTTGGAGCAATAACGGAAGCAGCCATTGGCATTGCGCATTCAGAAGACCCCTATGCAGCGCGTAAACAAGCGAAGGACGTATTAGAAAAGTTGATTAAAGCACTCTAGTTCATGGTATGTAGTAAAATGAAGCAACAACTGGAAAGTTTTCTTTGTCCTGCGTTACAGACTTTTGACTAGAATTAGACCCAATGGGTGAGATGTCTCTCTACTTGAAGACGTGCGCCTAGGGGTCTTTTTTGCGCTTAAAACCGATTTACGGATGAGTATGATCTCATCTATAAGCAAGCTGAAACTAAATTAGTATGAACGACAAGGAATGTACGTTTTTTGATATGACGTTAAAAATCGAATATATACGTCATTCTGCCAAATCCATATAATTTGAAGCGTACCACCAATGTCAAAGAAAAGGGGAATTTTATGATTCGCTATGTGAAGGTTGCAAGATTATTAACGCTTTCGGTTGCAATTGCACTACTACCGACATTAGCTGCTTGTACAAACAGCAACAATCAAAACTCGGCAAGTCCGGCAGCCTCAAACAGTAGTCCATCCGCAACGGAGCCGGCTAAAGAAGAAGAGTCAGCGGAAAAGTGGAATCAGAAGTTCGACCCTCCCGTTACGATTACGACCGCTATCGTAGACGATGGAACTTCGAGGGGCAATGCGTTCAAGCCTGGTGAATCCATGGAAGACAATGCGAATCTCCGCTGGATGAAAGAAAATATGGGCATTAACGTAAAATTCGATTTTATCGTAACGAAACCGGAAGATTATGATACGAAGCTTCGCCTGCTGCTATCCAGCGGCGGCAAGCTGCCTGATGCATTTGCCGCAGGGAATGACCCGCTGCAAAACTTGCTCGCGGCAAATAAACTGATGGCACTAGACGAAGCTATCGAGAAATACGCGCATCCCGAGTATAAGAAGTTGTTGGAGAAGTATAGTTACGCACTGGGCGAAGTGAAGAAAGACGGCAAGATTTATGGTTTGCCAGCCTTCTTCATGGGTGACGAAGGTACCGTCATGTGGATTCGCAAAGACTGGTTAGAGAATCTGGGGTTAGAGCCGCCTAAAACACTGGATGATTTCGAAAACGTTCTCAAACAATTTACAGAGGGCGACCCCGATAAGAACGGTAAGAACGACACCATTGGTCTGGCCGTACCGCTTAAAGAAGGGCCTTGGACTTGGATGGGGCAGACAGACGCGATCGTCTCCGCTCTTACGGACCAAATGATCAATACGTACGACGTGCGCTTGTTCTGGAACAAGGGCGCTGACGGCAATCTGAGCTACGGCGCGATCCATCCGGACGCCAAACTGTATTTACAAAAGATGAGTGATTGGATGAGTAAAGGCTTCGTGGATAAGGAAGCCGGAATCAAGGATCCGGGAAAAGCTTCCGAATTGGCAGCCAGCGGCAAAGCGGGAATCATGTTCGGACCGTTCTGGATGGGCGACTGGCCGCTTAGTGACGCGACCAAAAACAATCCTGACGCGGACTTCCAGCCGTATCCACTTCCGTCAGGACCGAATGGATTGGTGGGGCGTGCAGAGAAGCCGCTTACTCAAGGCTTTACGGTCTTCAACAAAGACTTCCAGCATATCGACGCATGGTTCGCCTACTTCAACAAAATATTTGCGAAAAAATTGGAGATGGAAGGCGATCCGTTAGCCGATCCGCGTTGGAAAGACGGATATCATGAAGGCTATGACTATGTGAAATTGGACGGCAAAGTCATCAAGGGCAACTACGAAGAAGCAGGCGTACCGGCAGACCAATGGCCTTTGAAAGACGGCGGCACAATGGATATTAGGTTCATGATGACGAATATTCTTGGCAACTTTACGAGCATCCCGCACTCCAACGTGGCAGCAGTCAAGAAGTTCTTGGCCGATCCGAACGCTGAGCCTTTAACATCAATGGAATTCGACACCAAGCAAATGAAGAAAAGGCAGCTTGACGCCGCAGGCGTTAGGATTAACCAAACCGTCACCGAAGGCAAAAACTATTTCACTGGCCCAATGACGCCAACGATGAAATCGAAAGGCGAATTGCTTAAGAAACTCGCTACGGAAAGTTATCTTAAAATCATTTATGGCGAAAAACCGGTGGAGTACTTCGATGAATTCGTCAAACAATGGCTGGATAACGGTGGCCAGAAGATTACGGACGAAGTCAACGAATGGTATGCGAAAAACCAATAAGAATCGCTGACAACATGTGAAGAATAAAAACATCGATGACGGAGGAGAGGGCAGCCTTGGCTCTCTTCTCCTCTATTTTTCTGGAGATAGGAAGGATGCATAATGGCAGCGTATTGGCGAAAAACTTGGCCGTTTCATGTTCTATTATTGCCGGCTTTAGTATTGGTCTTCTTGTTTCAATATGTTCCTTTGTTCGGAGCTGTAATTGCCTTCCAGGACTATGAGCCATGGCTTGGGATCAAAGGTTCTCCTTGGGTAGGTTTTGAGCATTTCCGGTACCTGTTCACTTACCCGGACGGCAAGCAGATTATATGGAATACGTTAATCATTGCCGGGTTCAAATTAATCGCGAATTTAATTGTCCCGATCGTTTTCGCTCTTTTGCTCAATGAAGTTCGCAAGACGTTTTTTAAGAGATTCGTACAGACGTTTGTTTATTTGCCGCACTTTTTATCGTGGGTTATCCTAGGGGGCATTTTAATCGATATTCTGTCGACAGAGGGCGGAATCATTAATCGGCTTCTGAATTCGTTCGGCATTCAGAGCGTCTTTTTCTTAGGTGACGGCAGATGGTTTCGGTTTACGGTCATTTTAAGCGACGTGTGGAAAGAATTCGGATTTTCGGCGATTATTTTCTTGGCTACGCTGGTGGGCATCAATCCAGCTTTGTATGAAGCGGCTGAGATCGACGGGGCTACACGTTGGCAGCAGGTCAAATTGATTTCTGTTCCTCTTATTATGCCGATTGTCATCGTCGTCGCGACCTTGTCGCTCGGTAGGATTTTAGATGCCGGATTCGATCAGATTTTAAACATTTACAACCCTCTCGTTTATTCGCATGGAGATATCATCGATACGTTCGTTTATAGGGAAGGCTTGAACAACGGACAGTTCAGCTTCGGAACGGCGGTCGGGCTATTCAAATCGGCGATCGGATTTATCTTAATCGTAATCAGTTACAGATTGGCTTTCAAATTAGCCAATTACCGCATTTTTTAAGGAGGATGACCATGCGCTATCGCTCTAGAGGGTACACCGTATTCACGATCTCCAACACGATCTTTCTTAGCCTGCTGTCGCTCATTTGCATTCTTCCTCTCCTTCACGTGTTTGCTTTATCCTTCAGCTCGCGGGCTGCGGCAACGGCGAATATCGTCAATTTCTGGCCGATCGGCTTTACGACGGATGCCTACGTGAAGACGCTTAGCAACGTCATGTTCCTCCAGTCCTTGTGGACCGGGGTAGAACGAACCGTATTAGGCACTGTGCTTTCGATGGTCGTCATTACGATGGCAGCCTACAGTTTATCGAAATCGATTCACAAATTCCCCGGACGCCAAATTTACATCTGGGTGTTCGTCTTTACGATGCTCTTCTCGGGAGGGCTGATTCCTTCATATGTATTAATAAGCAAGCTGAAAATGATCGATACCCTATGGGCGTTGGTGTTGCCTTCAGCCGTCAGTGTATGGAATATGATTCTGATGCTTAATTTCTTCCGGACGATTCCACAGGAGTTGGAAGAGGCCGCCTATATCGATGGAGCTGGCCATCTGAGAGTGCTATGGAGTGTGTATTTGCCCGTGTCGATGCCGTCCATCGCAACGTTGTCTTTATTTACGATGGTCTTTCATTGGAATTCATGGTTCGACGGTATGATCTATATGTCCAACCCTGATGGTTATCCTCTAGCCACTTATTTGCACTCTATGATTGTTAGTGACAACCTGTCGAGGGTTGGTGTAACATTGGAAAGTGTAGCAAATTTTTCAAATCGAACTATCAAATCTGCGCAGATTTTTATCGGAGCGCTGCCTATTTTGCTCGTTTATCCGTTTTTGCAAAAGTATTTCGTAAAAGGAATCGTGCTTGGCTCGGTAAAATCGTAGAAGGATTATAGCCATATCTAAAATAAGATCGAATCGGGTGAGCCCTATTTATAAAATCAGACACGGCACGGTCGGCAAAATGAATATTTTCACAAAAGTTATGATCGTGATCGTCCTGATGCTTATCCCTATCATAGTCATGTACAATTCTTCAAATAAGACCAGCACCGATGTTGTCGAACAAGAGCTGCTTCAGATGAATTTGAATCGAATCCAATTTTTCGTGGACCAGATGGATGTTGAAGCGGACCGCTTGTGGAGATCCGCCTTTGTTATTGCAGCCGACCCGGATACCCTGCAAATGCAGCTTAAGATCTCCTCTGAGCCAGACTATTCCAAACTTGCGTCGATGAGGCTTTTGCAGCAAAAGATTGCTATGCAATCAAACTCCTTCGAATGGGTGAATGATTTTACCGTATATTCACCTCTTTCGGATATCGCCGTTTCTACGAATTTGAAGCAAATTTACGATGCGGAGTATTTCAAGAATGCCATACAGGAACGTTGGGATTATCGTGTTATCGTGTCTGACCGAGGGCCGGAGAAGGCGTTTGTAAGAGATTTGATCACACCTTTCGAGTCACTTTCCACAATGGGGGATCCAAATTTGTATGTTGAAGTCGCGTTCACGTCGAATAACCTTGTGAAAATGCTTGAAAGGTTCATGCAAGGCACGGTCGGACAGCCATTTCTCTACCAGCCGGGTTTTGAACCGATCATACCGCGAGAGCTCGACCCTGAATTGGCAAAAGCCATGGCAAAGCAATTCGATATCATTCGGGCACAGAATCGAGTCAAAGGGTCTACCAAGATTACCTTTAAGGATGAACCGTATCTAGTCAATTACGTGATCTCAGACTCTATAGGCTGGTATATTGTCGATTTCCAGCCGATGAAAAAGGTGCTTGCCCCCATCGATCACAGCAAACGGATGTTTTATGCCTCAGGGCTGCTATTGCTGCTGCTGGGCATTGCCTCCTCAGCGCTGCTGTACCGCAATGTACAGAAACCGATCAACGATCTGATCCGGGCGGTGAAATCGCTCAGGAGAGGAGCATACGATTATCGGATTAAGCTCGGCCCATCCAATGAATTTCATTATTTGATCGAGCAGTTTAACCTAATGTCAGAGGATATTCAGACGCTTATCGATAAAGTGTACGTGGAACAGCTTCACGCCAAAGAATCCTCACTCAAGCATTTGCAAGCGCAGATCAACCCGCATTTTTTGTATAATAATTTCGCCTATATTCAAAGCATGGCACAGCTGGAACGGACGAAAGTGATTGTCGCTTTCACGCAGCACCTGAGTCAATATTACCGTTATACGACTCGGACGGAACAGCAATTAACTTCATTGGCTGAAGAAATGGAATTGATTCGCAATTACTTGGAAATCCATCGGATGCAGTCCGAACGGCTGCATTTTCATGAATATATTGAAGCTGGCATGATGTCTATTCTTATGCCACGGCTGCTGCTTCAACCGCTTGTAGAGAATGCGATTGTGCACGGCATGGAAGGCAAGATAGGAAAATTCGAAATCATCATATCTGGCAGCAGAACCGAGGACGGTTGGGAACTTACCGTAGAAGACAACGGAGTTGGAATGCAGAAAGAAGATTTAGAATTACTAAGACGCTCCTTATCTTTGCAAGCGAGCTCGGATCGCAGCCTTGGCATGCGAAATGTTCATCAGCGTATAAAGCATTACTTCGGACAATCCTCGGAGCTTCAGGTTGAACATTCCTACCTAGGGGGGCTTCGAGTGGCGTTGGTGATTAAGGACGGAGGAGATTCCGATGTTGGAAGTTCTGATCGTAGACGATATCCCCTCTCAAGTTGATAGTTTCGCCGCTACGATCCCGAAGGAAGAGCTTGGGATTACTCGTATTCATAAAGCCTATTCCGGTAGAGAAGCTTTAACGTTATATCGGGAACAAAACATCCATATCGTCATTACGGATATACGGATGCCGGAGATGAGCGGAATAGAGCTGATTAGGGAGATTCGCGAAATTGGGCGTAAAGTCAAGATTATCGTTATTTCGGGGTATGCGGATTTCGAATATGCGAAAAGCGTAGTTCCGTATAATACTTCCGAGTATTTGATGAAACCGGTAAACCCGGATCAATTGCGAGAGACACTAGCTAAATTAGCTGAAGAAATCGCTTGCGAAAGGAAGCTTCAGCAGCAGCAGCAGCGCGACGTCTATGCATTTCGGGAAAATTTGCCTGCGCTGCAGGGCGAGCTGTTGAATCGTCTGTTGTACGGTTACGGTATCCCTAATGCAGAGCTCGAGCGCAAGCTTTTCCTGTTAAACTTGCCTTTCTCCTTGCAGCAGCAAGTGGGGTTGTTCCTCGTAAGGCTGGAGGGAAAGCTGCAAGATTATGAGCGAATGGATAAAGAGCTGATCGAATATGCGGTTACGAATATGGCTGAGGAATTGCTTCGTGATGACTTTCATTTGTGGTTCTGCCGAGACCAAAACGAATACCTCGTTTTTATTGTTTCGGCCAAAGATAGAACGGAAGCGAACGAGCAAATTATTGGGACTGGGATGGACGCCTGGATGCTAGCGTTAAAGAAAAAGGTAGAATCTCTCTTGAGCGGCAGCATTTCCGTCGTATTGGCAGAAAATTGGACGCACTTTCCTGAAGGAGTTCCCGGTCTGTATCGATCAGTAATCGATGGCATGAGGGTAATTGAAGAGAAGAGGCAAAGTGTATTTCTGCGAATCGCAGATCATACCGATCAGGTTCAAATTGGAACGTTAACTTCGCTGTATCGACCGCCCCTTCTGATTCATTTGCTGGATACAGGAAACTGGGTACATGCAGAGGAAAAGCTAATCGAAATATTCGTTGAGCTGAACAGCAAGAACTATCCACCCGAGCATGCTAATGAAGCCTATTTCGCCATTGCCAACGCCTACCAGTATATGGCACACAAGAAAGGGAAACTACTTAGTGAGTTCGGCGAGTCTTCGTTTGGTCTCATGCCGGCTGCACCATCGCTTAAGCAGCTAGAGAAATGGGCATTCTTTATGCTTCGAAGTCTTAGAGAGCAATCAAAGGATTCATCGGAGAAGCAGACAGGGTTAGTTGACAAGGTCCACCATTTCATCGGGGTGAACACCGACGGCAACTTAACATTGCAGACGATCGCGGCGCACATCGGTCTTCATCCGGCTTACTTGTCGAGAGCATACCGGGCCGAAACGGGAAATAATCTAAGTGATTATATTATGCGATATCGGATGGAATTGGCCTCCTATTTGCTGCGCAGCACCGATAAAAAAATATACGAGATTGCCGAAGTGATCGGCTACCAGGCCGTACCTCATTTTATAAAGCTGTTTAAGGCCTTTACGAACATGACCCCGCAAGAATTTCGTGATCGAAGGGGACTGTCGTGACTTGGCTGTTGTTTTTAATAGAGTGGATACGTAAGTTGATGAAGGGTTAAAAGTGATCTAGATTACTGAATAAGGAAATCGTAATAGCTTCAATTAAAAAGGGTGACACAATAAATTTTCTTATTAAAATATATGCAGAGAGCTTGGAGCCAAACATACGCGTACAAGCGCTGCAGCGGCTAAACAAGTGCATATACTTCGTTTGATAGCTATCCTATTTCCTACCCTACATCCCTACCCCATTTTGTAACCGACCTCCCCTTTTAGGGTAGGTCTGTTTTTGTTTTTATAGATTTATAATGAATGCGAATGATTATTTTATTACGGAAAATTTTCAAAAGGCAGAAAAGGTGAGGTGAGGCATATTTAATCAGACTCAGTATTTTTTTTGACGATTGGAGTGCCTGGCGTTCATTTATAACTTCATTATCCTTTTTTAAACCATTAAGAATACATTAATATTAGCTGGCAGGGCGTTTGATAAAATATGTCTATATGCATTCGAATCAGAGGCATGGTCTACCAAGGATTTGAAGAGTAAACATCAAGTGTATATCATAAATAATTTAGATTTGGAGGTATAGATTTGATGATTAAACGGCGTTTTGCTTCTTTGTTTATTGCACTACTTATCTTATTGGAAGTAATTCACCCGGCTTCTATTTTTGCTGCATGGAACAAGCCGGACTATCAAGTGAGTAAAATAATGAACGCTGTTACCCGTGGCCCTGACAGGTTTGTTGCTGTGGGAAATAGCGGGGCACTTTATTATTCGTTAGACAATAGTGGAGGTCAGTTCTCAGGTAGTGTTGTGTCAGGTACTTCAGAAAGTCTCAATGATATTATCTATGCTAGCGGCAAGTATGTGATGGTTGGAGGGAAAGGCACAATTCTAACTTGGGTACCTGGACAATTGCTTGGCGTTTCGACCTCAAATACAAGTAATCACTTAGCAAGCATCGCTTACGGAGGAGGCAAGTATGTAGCGACTGGGCAATTTGGAACAGTAGTGACCTCCTCTGATGGAGTGACTTGGACTAGTCAGGTTCTTTCTGGTGCTGGTGGTTCGTATATGTATGGCGTTACTTATGGTGATAAGTTTGTAGTGGTAGGGCAACATGGTGAATTATGGTCTTCACTTGACGGAGTAAGTTGGACGAAGCGGATATCGAATACAAGCAATTATCTGCAGGCTGTAACTTATGGCAACGGACAATATGTGGCGGTAGGAACCGCTGGAACGGTTGTGACATCGCCTGATGGAGTGACTTGGACCGTACAAACATCGGGTATAACACAATCATTATCCAGTATTACTTATGGCAACGGCCGATATGTAGCTGTAGGATTTGGGGGGACGATGGTGACCTCCAGCAATGGAGTAAGCTGGAAGCAAAGTGCATCGGGTATTTCTGACTATCTGCTTGATATTCAATATGGCAACAACACGTTTATAGTGGTAGGGAACAACGTGAATCTGGTATACGAAAATTCGACTGTAACTTATGCTGGTAATGGAAACACGGGTGGAACTGGACCTACAGATAGCGGTACATATGGGATGGGCGCATCGGCAACGGTGTTGGGTAAGGGAAGCTTGGTGAAAACGGGCTACACGTTTACGGGTTGGAACACGGCTGTGAACGGCAGTGGAACGAGCTATGCGCCAGGTTCAACGCTGACTTTGGATATGGCGAATGTAACGCTATATGCGCAGTGGACAGTGAGTCCTACTTATACAATTACGTATAACGGGAACGGAAGCACCGGAGGGACGGTGCTTACGGACAGCGGAGCGTACGAGACTGGTGCGCCAGTAACGGTACTAGGCAAGGGAAGTTTGGTGAGAACGGGCTATACGTTTGCAGGTTGGAACACCGCAGCGAATGGCAGCGGAACGAACTATGCAGCAGGCGCGGCTCTTACGATGGGAAGCGCAAACGTGACGCTGTATGCAAAGTGGACGGTGACTCCGACCTATACCGTTACGTATAACGGGAACGGAAGCACTGGAGGGACGGTGCTTACGGACAGCGGAGCTTACGAGACTGGTGCGCCAGTAACAGTACTAGACAAGGGGAGTTTAGTGAGAACGGGCTATACGTTTGCAGGTTGGAACACCGCAGCGAATGGCAGCGGAACGAACTATGCAGCAGGTGCAGCTCTTACGATGGGAAGCACGAACATAACGCTGTATGCGAAGTGGACGGTGACTCCGACCTATACCGTTACGTATAACGGCAACGGCAGTGCTGGAGGAACAGTGCCTTCAGATAGTGGGGCGTACGAAACAGGTACAGCAGCAACCGTGCTAGGAAATAGAGGTAATTTGGTGAAACCGGGTTATACATTCGCAGGTTGGAACACTCTTGCGACTGGCCTGGGAACGAACTATGCAGCAGGCGCTGCACTTACAATGGGGAACGCGAACATAACGCTGTATGCGAAGTGGACGTTGACTCCGACCTATACGGTTACGTATAACGGCAACGGAAGCACCGGAGGGACGGTGCCTTTAGATAGTGGAGCGTACGAAACGGGTACAGCAGCAACCGTGCTAGGTAATACAGGTAACTTGGAGAAACCGGGTTACACGTTTGCGGGTTGGAACACTTTAGTAAACGGTAGCGGAACGAACTATGCAGCAGGCGCTGCACTTACAATGGGGAACGCGAACATAACGCTGTATGCGAAATGGACGTTGACTCCGACCTATACGGTTACGTATAACGGCAACGGAAGCACCGGAGGGACGGTGCCTTCAGATAGTGGGGCGTACGAAACAGGTACAGCAGCAACCGTGCTAGGAAATACAGGTAATTTGGTGAAACCGGGTTATACATTCGCAGGTTGGAACACTCTTGCGACTGGCCTGGGAACGAACTATGCAGCAGGCGCGACGCTTACGATGGGAAGCACGAACATAACGCTGTATGCGAAGTGGACGTTGACTCCGACCTATACGGTTACGTATAACGGCAACGGAAGCACCGGAGGGACGGTGCCTTCAGATAGTGGAGCGTACGAAACGGGTACAGCAGCAACCGTGCTAGGTAATACAGGTAACTTGGAGAAACCGGGTTATACATTCGCAGGTTGGAACACTCTTGCGACTGGTCTGGGAACGAACTATGCAGCAGGCGCGACGCTTACGATGGGAAGCACGAACATAACGCTGTATGCGAAGTGGACGTTGACTCCGACCTATACCGTTACGTATAACGGCAACGGCAGTGCTGGAGGAACAGTGCCTTCAGATAGTGGGGCGTACGAAACAGGTACAGCAGCAACCGTGCTAGGAAATACAGGTAATTTGGTGAAACCGGGTTATACATTCGCAGGTTGGAACACTCTTGCGACTGGCCTGGGAACGAACTATGCAGCAGGCGCGACGCTTACGATGGGAAGCACGAACATAACGCTGTATGCGAAGTGGACGTTGACTCCGACCTATACGGTTACGTATAACGGCAACGGAAGCACCGGAGGGACGGTGCCTTCAGATAGTGGAGCGTACGAAACGGGTACAGCAGCAACCGTGCTAGGTAATACAGGTAACTTGGAGAAACCGGGTTACACGTTTGCGGGTTGGAACACTTTAGTAAACGGTAGCGGAACGAACTATGCAGCAGGCGCTGCACTTACAATGGGGAACGCGAACATAACGCTGTATGCGAAGTGGACGTTAACCCCGACCTACACCGTTACGTATAACGGCAACGGCAGTGCTGGAGGAACGGCGCCTTCAGATAGTGGGGCGTACGAAACAGGTACAGCAGCAACCGTGCTAGGTAATAAAGGTAACTTGGTGAAATCGGGTTACACGTTTGCGGGTTGGAACACTTTAGTAAACGGTAGCGGAACGAACTATGCAGAAGGCGCGACGCTTACGATGGGAAGCACGAACATAACGCTGTATGCGAAGTGGACGTTGACTCCGACCTATACCGTTACGTATAACGGCAACGGCAGCACCACAGGGACGATTCCTATTGACAGCGGAACGTACGAAACAGGCACAGCAGCAACCATTCTGGGAAATACAGGTAATTTGGTGAAACCGGGTTATACGTTTGCAGGCTGGAACACCGAAGCAAACGGTAGCGGAACGAACTATGCAGCAGGCGCGACGCTTACGATGGGAAGCACGAACGTAACGCTGTATGCGAAGTGGACGTTAACCCCGACCTACACCGTTACGTATAACGGCAACGGCAGTGCTGGAGGAACGGCGCCTTCAGATAGTGGGGCGTACGAAACAGGTACAGCAGCAACCGTGCTAGGTAATAAAGGTAACTTGGTGAAATCGGGTTACACGTTTGCGGGTTGGAACACTTTAGTAAACGGTAGCGGAACGAACTATGCAGAAGGCGCGACGCTTACGATGGGAAGCACGAACATAACGCTGTATGCGAAGTGGACGTTGACTCCGACCTATACCGTTACGTATAACGGCAACGGCAGCACCACAGGGACGATTCCTATTGACAGCGGAACGTACGAAACAGGCACAGCAGCAACCATTCTGGGAAATACAGGTAATTTGGTGAAACCGGGTTATACGTTTGCAGGCTGGAACACCGAAGCAAACGGTAGCGGAACGAACTATGCAGCAGGCGCGGTACTTACAATAGGAAACACGAGTATAACTCTGTTTGCGCAGTGGCGTTTTATTAAAAGTTCAGGTGGCCCAATCAATATTAAACTGGTCTCAACGGACGGGAAACTGACACTGCCTGTAGGAGCTATAGGCGAGGTGAGTTTTGAAAATCTCGTGAAAATATTTATCCCGTCAGGAGCAGCGGACAAGGAAATAAAAATAACGATTAAACGAGAATTGGAAACCGAAAAACTTCTATTAAAAGAAAAACACCCAGTCAGCGGAGTTTTTGAGGTTTTGAAAAATATCTCAGAGAACTTCAAAAAAATGATAACGATATCCTTTGCTTTTGAGCCTTCGAAAATGAAAGAGGATCAAAGACCAGGTGTGTTCTATTACGACGAAATAAAGAAAACTTGGGTGGAAGTCGCAGGCAGCAAGGTGACTGGCAATTGGATCTCGGTAGAAGTAAATTACTTTGCGAAATTTACGGTACTATGTGTTGAAACAGTGAATGGCAAGGCAGTGCCTTGCGGGCCGGTAAGTTCAAATCCAACGCCTGAATTCAATGATATTCATGGGCACTGGGCAGCCTCCTATATCAAACAAGGAGTAAGTAAAGGAATCGTTAACGGTTATCCAAACGGCACGTTTAAGCCGAATGCTGCCGTGACTAGAGCGGAGTTTGTGGTGATGCTGATGAATGCATTGAAGCCGCAAACGGAAAAGGCTGTGATTACCTTTACTGATACAGAAAAAATTGGACCATGGGCAAAGGATGCGGTAGCACAGGCGGTGCAAGCCGGTATTATTAAAGGCTTCGAGGATGGAAGTTTTCGTCCGAACCAAGCAGTGACTAGATCGGAAATTGTGGTAATGATTTCAAGAATGCTTAACTTGAAGCAGGATACTAACCTAGCGACCGACTTTAGAGATGACCCTCGTATACCGTATTGGGCGAAGGGCGCTGTAGCGGCGTTGAAGAATTTAGGTCTAATACAAGGAAAAGGTAATAATGAGTTTGCTCCCAATGATAAAACAACGAGGGCTGAGGCTACAACGATTTTAGTAAGAATGTTGGAATGGAATGAATGATTCATTGTATGTCAGCAAGTGGTTTTGCAACAGAATTCACATGAAAAATAAAAATATGCGTAATATGTAGGATACAATCAGCGACCTTCGATAAGATAGTTAATCTTATCTCGAAGGTCGCTTATTTATGTTAGTGTTGTTAATCAATAAATAGAGGAAGATAACTATTTTATACGAACAAGCAATAAGCAATTTTAGAGCAGCCAAGCCTATGTTCCGACGGGCATGTTCATATAGACTTTACACTTTTGGAGTGTTGTTTACTATTAATAGGAACCGGGAAAAATAAGAGTGAAGTATATTGGGGATTACCTATACGGGTACCTTAAGTGGTAATATATTGTTGGAAAGAGAAGATAGCTTATGAAAAGTATTTCCGAAAGGACGTGTTAAATGATGAATATAGAAACGGTTATGCAGGAGCTTGAGGCTCTCGGCAAAGAACGGACCAAGAAAATATATGGATCCAATGGGGCGCACGAGCCGCTATTCGGCGTGGCTACAGGAGCAATGAAGCCCATTGCAAAAAAAATCAAAAAAGACCAATCGTTGGCTGAGCAGCTTTACGCCACAGGAAATTACGACGCCATGTATTTTGCAGGCGTCATTGCAGATCCAGATGCGATGAGTGAAGCGGATTTTGATCGCTGGATAGACGCGGCTTATTTTTATATGCTGTCCGATTTTGTGGTAGCCGTCACGTTATCAGAAGCAGATATTGCACAAGAGGTATCGGATAAATGGATCGCAAGCGGAGAAGAGCTTAAAATGTCTGCGGGTTGGAGCTGTTATTGCTGGTTGTTAGGCAACCGACCGGACCGTGAATTTTCTCAAGCCAAACTTTCGAACATGCTTGATTTGGTGGAAAATACGATTCATGATTCTCCTGAACGAACAAAATACGCTATGAATAGTTTCATTTACACCGTGGGAGTATCCTATTTGCCGCTGCATGATAAGGCTGTGGAAACCGCAAAGGCAGTGGGCCCGGTTGAAGTTAATAAGGACAAGCCCAAAAGCAAATTTATAAACGCCTCAGAAAATATTCAAACAGCAGTAGTGAAAAACCGGCTTGGGTTCAAACGCAAACATGTTAGGTGTTAATGCATAGACGCGGCCAAGGTAGCCTATCTCATCATAAGCGTTAGAGGCTTATGGGAAACGCTGGCGTATTGAATTGTTTTTTTACAGAGCAAAGCAAGATTTGGTTTTTAGGATATGTCAATCGATATCAGAGGTGCATTAGCATCTGATATGGAAATAGTGTTCGCTACAGAAATCCCCATAAGCCTATGTATAGGGGCAAGTGAACAAAGAACAATCGAGTCTGGAGAGCTGCACCTATGGCGAAAAGGTTCGCAGACTCTTCAAAACTCGTTACATGTAATAGTAGAAGATGGACATTGAAATTCTTGTCTGCTATTATTTAATTATATAAACAGAACGTCGTTTTATAATGTAAAACTAATATGGAGGGGTGCCAGAGAAGAGATATACCCGTAATTCAAGCATTGTACAGAAGTATGAAAATGGCAACTTAGGAAATATAATCTAGTTTGAGATTAATCAAATCTTGTTGAAGATGGGTCAATTATGTCGCTATTCAAGAACGATGTTTTATATTATAAAACTAATTTGAGCAATGATAAAACGTATTCGATAGATCAATTCGGCGTAATGTAGAACGTATTCACTATGTTAAACAAAACAATTAAGGGAGTGAATAATGTGATTAGCAATCCAATTTTACGTGGATTTCATCCTGATCCGTCTATCGTGCGTGTGGGAGACGATTTTTATATTGCGACTTCGACATTCGAATGGTTTCCTGGGGTACTCGTACATCATTCCAAAGATTTAGTGAACTGGCGTCCGCTTACCTCGATATTAACGAAGTCCTCTCATTTGAATATGGAGGGCAATATCAACTCGGGCGGTGCATGGGCACCATGCATCAGCTATCATGATGGCCTTTTCTATCTTATTTATACCGATGTAAAAAGTCGTATGGGAGCGTTCAAGGATACTCATAATTACATGGTGACGGCAAAAGATATTATGGGGCCTTGGTCAGAGCCTATTTATTTGAACAGCAGCGGATTTGATCCTTCCTTGTTTCATGATGAGGATGGTCGGCAATGGCTCGTCAATATGATCTGGGATCATCGGAAAGGGGAAAACTCTTTCGCTGGTATCATTCTTCAGGAATATTCAAAGGAAGAGAAGAAACTTGTCGGTCCTAAGAAAAATATTTTTAAAGGAACAGAGCTCAGACTTACAGAAGGGCCGCACTTATATAAACGAAATGGCTATTATTACTTGCTGACCGCCGAAGGTGGTACACAATATGAACACGCGGTAACGATGGCGCGTTCTCAGCATATCGACGGCCCCTATGAAGTTGATCCCGCGAATCCCATCTTAACGTCTGCGGGCAAGCCAGAGCTGGAGCTGCAGAAAGCAGGACATGCTTCGCTGGTAGAAACGCAAAACGGGGAATGGTATATGGTTCATCTTGTTGGTCGCCCTGTGAAAGATAAGCTATGCATGCTCGGCAGAGAAACCGCGATTCAGCGCTGTCATTGGACGAATGATGATTGGCTTGCGATTGATGGAGGAGGCAATTGGCCGCAAGCTCTGGTACAAGCGCCTCAATTGCCATTACATCCCTTTCCGGTTGAACCGGATATAGACCACTTTGATAACGCGGAGCTTGGGCTGCAATGGAACACCCTTCGCATACCCGCAAGTCCGGAGTGGTTATCCTTAACAGATAGACAAGGTTACTTGCGACTATGGGGCCAAGAGTCTATGAGCTCAACGCATCGCCAAAGTCTTGTCGCACGCCGGCAACAAGCGATGTCTTGTGAAGCGGAGACAGCGATGAAATACGATCCCGAGCATTATCAGCAAATGGCAGGATTGATTCTGTTCTACGATACGCGTGATTATGTTTATTTGCGTGTGACGTTTCATGAGGAAATAGGGGTTTGCATAGGGATTATTCAATCAATAAATGGCGTCTACAATGAAGTACTGGAGCGGGATATCCCGGTTGGCACTGGAACCTATCATTTGAAGGTTATGATTCAGAATGAGAAAGCCCGGTTCATGTACGCGGTGGAGGACGGGGAATGGAACGCCATCGGGCCTGAGCTTGATGTAAGTCATTTATCTGATGAATATTCGGATTATATCCGTTTTACAGGCAATTTTATCGGTATGAGCGTCCAAGACTTGAGCGGAGAACGTAAACATGCGGACTTCGATTATTTCCGGTATGTTGAGCATAATGTTACGTCAATGGATGATCAATAAAGAGGACAGTGAGCATTGCCTTTGAAACGACCCATAACTTTGTTATGGGTTTTTATGTGACATCAACCACTAATGGGAGAGCGCGCTTATATGAACAATGCGGCAAATTTTTTAAGTCGTTCCCTAACGGGAAAGACCATTATTCGTACGATTATGTTTTCTTATTTATTGGTCAACATTCTGCTCTTATTGCTGCTAGGACTATTATCCGTTCGAGATTCAACAACAAGCCTTACCAAGGAAATCACTCAATCCAGCTATAAAATGATGGAGCAAGCGGCACGCGGGTTCAGCTTCAATCTGGAAGAGGCGACTCGTCCACTTGTTCTTCTGGCGAGCCATTACTCGCTTGGCGCCATGATGAATCCGGGCAGGGAAATGGATGTTGAAGGACGCATCCAGCATGAGAGAAATATAGCGGACGTCGCATTTGGTGTATCTTCTTTGCAATCTCTGGTTAGCGATATTCTAATATTGGGGGAAAATGGCTATGTAAATAACCTGGATGGGAGAAAGTCGCTCCGTTGGAATTATCTATTTATCGAGCAAGATTGGTTTAAGCAGGCGATTTCGGGAACTCCGAACAAAGGCTTTATTACGCTTGGGCTCCACAAGCAGGACTACTACTTGGAAAATAATATTTCAAAGTACAACAGACCGACACTGTCCATCGCTTTACCTGTTAAGGATTATGCCCGTGAGCCGATTGGAGCAGTCATCGCCAATTTGGATTTAGACAAAATTAACGGGATGTTCGAATTTAACTCGTATCAGAATAATGAAAGCATCTTTATGATTGATACCCAGCAGACGATCATCGTTCACAAAGATACGGCCGCCATCGGTACAAAGCTCGACTTCTCAGGTATTGAGCTAATTTATGCCAGCGACTCCGGAA
This sequence comes from Paenibacillus luteus, assembly GCF_006542765.1. Taxonomy (GTDB): domain Bacteria; phylum Bacillota; class Bacilli; order Paenibacillales; family Paenibacillaceae; genus Pristimantibacillus; species Pristimantibacillus luteus. The sequence continues at coordinate 6,940 of NZ_SKCD01000088.1, read as the reverse complement.
GTTTAGTGACTGAGCTGGACGGGAAGGAGACGCTTGTTATCTTTCATCCTACTGCTGTTCAGGGCTGGAGAATGATCTCAACGATTCCGATGTCTATCATCAGTGGGCAGGCAGACTCGCTCAAGTCTAAATTAATTGGTTTCATTTATCTTTGTTTGCTGCTTAACCTTCTTATTTCCATAACGATTACAGTTCGAATTTCTCGACCGTTCAGACGCTTGCTTTTCACATTGGACAAAATCGGAGGAGACAGTACATATGTCAAGACGAATAACTATAAATATCGCGAGCTAAACTTGATAGGCAACAAATTTAAAGAGCTAGTGATCCGAATCGAAACGCTGGTAAAACAAAACTACCAATCAGAAATTGCATTAAAAGAGGTAGAACTCAAAACACTGCAATCACAAATTAATCCGCATTTTCTCTTCAATACGCTGCAACTGCTGCAAACCGAGATTGTATGCGGCAGTACGGAGGATTCCAACCAATTGGTATTGTCGCTGAGCAGTCTGCTGCGGTACTCAATGAAACAATCGGAAGAAATGGTGGAACTGGAGCGGGAAGTCCAGAATGTCAGAGACTATTTGTATATATTGAATAAAAAATATGATGATCGAATTGATATCGAGTATCGCATACCGGATGGGTCCATTTTAAAACATGGAACGATTAAGCTGATTTTGCAGCCGCTCGTGGAAAACGTAGTTCTTCACGGATTTGGCGAAAACCCGCAGTCGGCTAAAATGACGATCAGTGTGGTGGCAGTCAAAAAAGGGATTATGATTGCAATTCGAGATAATGGTAGAGGAATAGAGAAGAGCCGATGCAATCAATTGGCTCGAGAATTGAGCTTACGGGATTTTAAACCAGACGGCATAGGTTTATATAACGTCAATCAGCGTATTCGGTTGAAATTCGGCCCTAATTACGGATTGAAGCTCAGAAGTAAAAAAGGGGTTTATACCACGGTTTATGTTGTTTTGCCAAAGGCTTGAAATCATTAGGGGGAGGTGATGGGCGTGAAGATGCTTATCGTGGATGACCAAATATCGTTGCATCGCTATTTGGATAAAGTCATCCGTTGGAGCGAAATGGGGTTTACGCAAGTGCAGCATGTTTATGACGGCGAGGAAGCCGCCCGAATGGTCGATACCTTTCGTCCGGATATGATGATCATGGATATTCATATGCCGATGCTAAACGGAATCGATTCGATGAAGCGGATGCAGCAGTCAGGTCATTTGCCTCGGACCATTATTCTGAGCGCTTATGATCAATTTGAATACGCAAGAGACGCACTCCGGCTGCAGGTTTCCCATTACTTGCTAAAGCCGGTCGATGCTGATCAGCTTAGAGATGTTTTGGTGGAGCTGATTCAAGAGTCCGCAGCGGCTGGACGGCAATCGATTCGTAATGAACTAAATCAGACGATCTATTCCGGCTCGATAGAAGCAGAATCGTTGTCCATCGTCCGGAAAGGACTTGAATTTCTCTCGGTGGACCGATTTGCAATTTTGACCTTTGTGGATGGCTTGCCTTCAGAGACCGACTATTCTTGCTGGCTGCAAGAACAAGTGGACAATAAAATTAGCTGTGTGATTTGTTGCAAAAATAAAAAGGAAATGGTGGTGCTTGTTGGCGGGGGAGATGATTTAACGAGCAGCCAATTGCGAGAATTTCGCGAGTTTGTGTTAGAAAAAGCGTCAGTCCTATCACCCAACCAACAGTGGTCAGTTGGAATCAGCTCGATTGCCCAGGATGCCGCATCCCTGCCGCAGTTAATTGCGGAAAGCGCGCAAGATATAGGGGGGCCTGCCGAAACTGGTTCCAAGCTGAGGGATGCGATGCTGCGGATTAAACCGTATGTAGATAGAAGCTACCAAGAGGATTTAACATTACAATCTGTATCAGGGAGGTTCGACATTGACAAGTATCAGTTAAGCCGGGCGTTTAAGCAGGAATTCGGCGTAAATTATTGGTCTTATGTGATCAAGGTGCGGATGGAGAAAGCTGCTGAACTGCTTGTCGGAACGAGCTGGAAGAACAGCCGTATAGCAGAGCATATCGGCTTTTTGGACGAGAGCCACTTCAGCCGTGTCTTCAAAAAATATTATGGCATGACGCCTAAAGAATATCGTTCTTCACCAGCTCACACCGATTGATCATTCATGCAGCAAGCGCAACAATTGACAATAAACCATGCAATAATTTGAATTCAGATTCGAAGTAGATCTTACTATACTAGTATTGTAAGTGCTTACATCAAACCAGATAACTAGGGGGTTAGTTAACATGAAGAAAAAGTCTTTGTTGCTTTTAATCACCATTCTTTGTTTGTCAGTCATGCTAGCTGCATGTAGCCAATCCAATAATGGGGGCAAGAAAAATGAGGCTTCCACAGGTGGAGATGCGCCTAAATCAGTCAAGCTCAGCATTCTGGCCTGGAACAATGAAAAAGAGATGAAACCCGTGTTAGACGGCTTTAAGAAGAAATATCCACATATTTCATTCGACTTTCAATTTGCTCCGCCTGTAACAGATTATATTGCCAAATTGCAAACGATGCTGTTGTCGGATACGGCTCCTGATCTATTCATCATCGCCGCGGAAAACCGCAATGAAATCATTAACGGAGGTTACGCGCTTGATTTGACCGACGAACCGTTCATGTCCGTTATGCTCGACAGCAACAAGCCAATGCTGAGCAAGGATGGAAGAACATACGCCTTTTCGCAAACGGGATGGGCTGGTGGACTGTTTTATAATAAACAATTGTTCCAAAAGGCTGGCATCACTCAATTGCCAGAAACATGGGATGAGTTCATCCAAGTCTGCTTGAAGTTAAAAGAAGCGGGTATCCTTCCGCTATATGACAGAATGCATGATATCACGATTATTCATTCGGCTATGTTCGGCAGCAATGTGTTAACGAAAGACCCATCGTTTGACGAAAAGCTGTTTAATGGCGAAGCGACCTTTGCCGAAGGTTGGACAGAAGTGTTGACGATGTGGAAGGAAGGACTAATCGACAACAAAATATTGACACCGAATATGATTGGAATGACGAGTGACCAAGTCATGAATGAGTTTGCCCTGGGCAATGTAGCTATGTTCCCTGGCGGTCCTTGGAACATCAGTACGATTGAGGCAACTAACCCTGATATCGAATTCGAAATCATGGCTATTCCAGGAAAAGAACCAGGCAACAAATATTTTAACGGGGCACCTGGCGTAGGCTTCGCCGTTAATAACAAAACGAAAAACAAGGAAGAGGCTCTGCTGTTTCTCGATTATTTAACAACACAAGAAGGTTTGAAGCAATTCGAGGAAGGCACGAACGGAATCATAACCGTTCACGGCTATGAAACCAAAGTACATCCGGCGTATGAGCCGGCTTATAAAGACGGCTTGATGGCAGGACGTATTTACTTGCCAATGGTATCGTGGGGTAGACATCAGGAAGCGCTGCGCAACCAATTCCTTGTAGGGTTACAGGATATAGCGGTAAACAAAATAACCCCTGAGCAGGCAACCGCTTCACTTGATAAGAAACTGAGGGAAATGGATAATAAATAAACTGATTTAGGTCATGTAGAGGGCAGAGGTAATCCTGCTGCCCTCTTATCGATGAAAAACCGATTTATCCATGCCAATCCGTTGCTTCCAACACAGTTATCATGAAATAAAAGTCATATTAGGAGGCAAATTATGACCAAATTTGTTCGTCAACTGCAGTTTCAATTATTTTTGCTTCCGATTCTTGCCATCTATTCATTGTTTACGATCTATCCGCTTATCAAATCATTTTTTCTTAGTTTTACTAATTTTGATGGATACTCGAAGGTATATGATTTTGTAGGCATGAAAAATTATGTGCGGATATTTGCTGACGATGCCATCATTTCCGCAATTTCTTATACTCTATTCTTTACTTTTTCCAAGGCGCTGCTCGTTACAGTATTAGCGATTCCGCTCGCTATGATATTGGATCAAAAGTTTTTTACCAAAAATTTGCTTCGTGCGATCTTCTTCTTTCCGTCGATCCCGAGCGGTCTATTGCTTGCTTACATTTGGGGATTTATCCTTGCGCCAATCGGGTCAGGCGTATTGAATACCATCCTCAGAGAGCTGTTTAACATCGGACCGCAGCCGTGGCTCGCCGATCCGCTGCTCGCAAAGCTGTCTACGATTGTCGTAGCAACATGGGCAATCACAGGATGGCATGCTGTACTGTATTTGGCTTTTCTGCAATCGATTCCGAAGGATTATTACGAGGCTGCTTCGATAGACGGAGCGAACCGTTTTCAGCAAATTCGATTTATAACTTTGCCGCTGCTTGCTCCCGCGATGACGATAAGCGTCATGCTGCTGCTTACCGGCGGGCTAAAAGTATTCGAAATTCCATTTGCATTGACAAAGGGCGGGCCTGGCTATGAAACCTATTCAATCACTCAGGTAATTGTGTTAAGAGGAATATCAGAAACCCAATACGGCCTTGCATCGGCGATGTCGATAATCTTCTTCCTAATCGTGTTAGCGATTGCTGTCTTCCAAGTCACAGTGATGCAGCGAAGGGAGCAAAGCATGCAATGACAAACTCGAATAAACGGATATGGATTCTCGATATATTAATGATTCCTGCGGGAGTCATTGCGTTCTTCCCATTTTATCTGATCATTATCAATACATTTAAAACGATGCAAGATGCCGCAAAGAAACCGATGGCTTTCCCATCCAAATGGATCTTTTCGAATTATGTCCAGGTCTTTGAGGAAACATCAATCTTGCGCAGCTTTGGAAACAGTTTGACAATCACCTTCTTTTCCGTATCGCTGATCGTGATTATCGGGGCGATGGGGGCATACCCGGTGGTGTTTAATGCAAATCGTCTTACACGATTTGCAATGCTCTATTTGCTTGCTGGATTTATGATTCCTTTTCAGGCGACACTCATTCCTTTGTTTCAATTGATGAGTGGACTACAGCTAGTCGATAAGATATACGGTTTGATTATTCTATATATGAGCGGCTCTGTGTTTGTCTTTTTCCTGATGATGGGCTATATGAAGACGATCCCAAAGGAGCTGTCTGAAGCGGCTGTGATCGACGGCTGCAATGTATGGGGCATCTTCTGGCGAATCATTTTCCCGCTGCTTAAGCCGATTACAATTACTAGTGTCATCTTTCAGACGATGTGGATATGGAACGACTTTTTGGCACCGATGCTGTTTCTAAACTCGTCCTCCAAATCGACGCTCGTTCTGGAGATCTATAAAGCCAAAGGTGAATTTACCGTTAACTGGCCAATGTTCATGACGCTTACGATTATAACATTGGTGCCAATATTTATTTTCTTTATCGTTATGCAAAAGCATATTGTCCGCGGGATAGCTGCTGGGGCTGTAAAAGGCTAATGAAGAGCAGGGACGATTCCGCCTCGTTCTGCGCTTAGTAAACAATGAAGAACAAGACAGTGAAACCGCCCTCCATTCATAGCGATGGAGGGCGGTTTCATTTGTAAGTGTAAGACTTTATTTATTTTAATTCATCGTTAAGTTATTTCATTAGAAGTTCAAGGCGGGCTTACCCTAATCATTTGCGATATCATGAAAATAGACAACCTCTTGGTTGGACAACATATCGGTTAGTTTAGGCGAGGCATAGTATTGGCCGTTATACTTGACTACATCGCCAGATAACAAATATTTCAATAAAGTGGCGGGATCTCCGGTGTCATAAGGATACCATCCGGTTATATCTATGGTGCCGTCAGATTTGGTAGAGGATGACGATTTGCCAGGCTTATTTTTTTTAGCGGCTGCGGCCTTTGCTTTTTCTTCCGCCTCCGCTTTGGCTTTAGCTTCCGCTTCTGCCTTTGCCTTTGCTGCTGCCTTGATCTTGGCATCCAAATAATCTTCAGCTACTTGTATATGTGACAATAAACTGTTTTTTGTTTGATTTTGTTTAATCTGATTTACATTTTCTTTGGCTACATTGATTTCTGTTTGTATAATGGATTCTTTGACTGCAGATTTTTCTGCTGATGTAAATAAAGTGTCAACCATGGTGGTTGCAGTTGCAATCTGTTTCATTTGAGTTTCGGCATCATTTAATTTTAGGTTAAGCTCTTCGACAAAGACGGGCTTATCTGACTTTAAAGCTTCTAGTTGGCTCTTGGCAGAATCAATGTCAGTTGCTTCCTTGATCGCGCCATTCTCATCGAAAAGATTAGCTATACTTTGTTTTAAAGCAAACATTTTATCGACATTATTGATATCTATTGAAGCCTACTCTAATAATGTGGTGGCTTGAGAGGACAACTCCTGATTAGCATAAGTAGAATATAAGTCATGTGTGGTTTGGATCATATCAGGGTTGATATTATCGGCAAGATTTGTTTTTTGTTCGTCTTTATAAAGCGAATTTACACTTTCCTGAATTTTAGCAATGTCTGCTAGGATAGCCAGTTCTTTTTTCTCTTTATCATCGTTAATTTTCCAAAAAGTAAAACCTGTTACGCATGCAATAAGTAAAACAGCTGTGATTGAAATGATGGTGGCCTTCTTCATGTCAAGTCTCCTTCAATGATGTGATTATCAAAATTTACCAGATAAATGCAATGAATTAACATTACTAAATAGTGGATAGAGAAGCAAGAAACATTTTCAAAATTTACATATAAATGATAATGGAGGTAGTGAAATTTGATCGTATTTATTGATTGACTGTAAAAAATGATTTTAATCAAATAGTCCCTACCCTCCATTTGTTTGAAATGCTTATAATATAAATTAGAAGAAATTGGATGAAACTAGGACGTGTCTGAAAACTCATTACTGAGACAATTTGAAGATGGCAGCTACATATACAAACGACAAAAATGACTTGGCTAACTTGTCGTAACGAGTAGCCACACGTCGGAAGTGTTTGATTTTAT
>NZ_SKCD01000076.1 GCF_006542765.1 Paenibacillus luteus | reverse complement strand
AAGCCGGTGGGGTAACCCGCAAGGGAGCTAGCCGTCGAAGGTGGGGTAGATGATTGGGGTGAAGTCGTAACAAGGTAGCCGTATCGGAAGGTGCGGCTGGATCACCTCCTTTCTAAGGAAATACCCGAACCCGATGAGGTTCGGATAAACGTGGCAGTTTATCGCTTACTCGTTGTCAGTTTTGAAAGAGTAACCGTTCCCTTTCGAGGGGATTGGAAACCATCTTTCAACGTTAAGTCATCCGTTTGGTGGCGATGGCGGAGGGGAACCACGCGTTCCCATACCGAACACGACCGTTAAGCCCTCCAGCGCCAATGGTACTTAGACCGCAGGGTCTTGGGAGAGTAGGACGTCGCCAAGCAGGTGTTATGTTACACCTTTATACGAACAATGAGAATTAAGGGCCTTTAGCTCAGCTGGTTAGAGCGCACCCCTGATAAGGGTGAGGTCGGTGGTTCGAGTCCACTAAGGCCCACCACTATAATTCATCAGAGCTCGTAACTTAATATGGGGCCATAGCTCAGCTGGGAGAGCGCCTGCCTTGCAAGCAGGAGGTCAGCGGTTCGATCCCGCTTGGCTCCACCAATAATCTTTAACAATTGCACCTTGAAAACTGGATAACGAAAGAAAAGAAATTGCTGAAACATCCTTTAAGCTGTTTTTATTGTAAGCGAAAGGTGTTCGAGATTAATCCGACTTCTTTTCGTTTTGTTTCAACCACTTGATGTCTTAGGAGATCAGAGAAACAAAATGAAAACGGCGGTTAAGCCGAATCACCTGAGCATATGGTTAAGCTAGTAAGAGCGCACGGAGGATGCCTAGGCACCAGGAGCCGAAGAAGGACGTGGCGAACAACGATACCGCCCCGGGGAGCCGTAAGCAGGCATTGATCCGAGGATTTCCGAATGGGGAAA
>NZ_SKCD01000075.1 GCF_006542765.1 Paenibacillus luteus | reverse complement strand
AGCCAAGAAGTAAAGCAAGACGGAGGGACAGCTCTAGTCCCTCCTTATTTTATATATAGAAGGATGGGTGTGCGCAACTATGGAAACGAAAGGAATCCGTAAACGCCGGTTTTCCACCGGAGCTTATCATATGATGCTTTTGCCAGCGGTTATCCTTGTGCTTATTTACAGCTATGGGCCTATCATGGGTATAGCTATCGCGTTTCAGGATTTTGTTCCTTCCCGCGGCTGGTTTGGTTCAGAGTGGATCGGTCTAGACAACTTTAAGTATGTGTTCGGGATGCCGGATACGATGAAGGTGATCGGCAATACGTTGTTGATTTCATTTATGAAAATTATTGTCGGCATTATTTTCCCGCTAACGCTAGCGATATTGCTAAACGAAGTGAAGAACGTCGTATTCAAAAGATCAGTTCAAACGATTGTTTATATGCCTTACTTTTTATCTTGGATTATTTTATCAGGTATTCTCATCGATATTTTGTCGCCATCAGGCGGCATCGTCAACAATTTTCTTCAATTTCTTGGCATGGAGCCAATCTATTTTCTTGGTGATGGAGGCTGGTTCCGCTTCATTATTGTAGCGTCGCACATATGGAAAGAGCTGGGATTTGATACGATTGTATATCTTGCTGCTATATTGAGTATCGATAAATCATTATACGAAGCAGCAGCGCTTGACGGTGCAGGTCATATGAAGCAAGCCTGGCATATAACATTGCCTGGCATGAGACCTATTATTGTGCTGCTAAGTGTACTCAGTCTTGGAAATGTTTTGAATGCCGGCTTCGATCAGGTATTTAATTTATATAGTCCGCAGGTATATTCCAGTGGGGACATTCTGGATACTTATGTATACCGGATCGGGATGGAACAAATGCAATATGGCGTAGCGACCGCAGTCGGATTGTTTAAATCGGTCGTTTCATTAATCTTTATCTGTGTATCTTATTTGCTGGC
>NZ_SKCD01000074.1 GCF_006542765.1 Paenibacillus luteus | reverse complement strand
ACATGAGCATAACGAAATCACAGAGTGTGCTGCTCTCCTTCTTGACAGAGGCTTTTGAGGCCATAGGTGGAGTTCCTCATGAGATCCTAACCGACAACATGAAGACGGTGATGGACGAAGCAAGAACTGAGCATAGGGCTGGCAAAGTGAATACGAAATTCGCTGGGTTTGCAGCAGACTTTGGGTTTCACGTTAAACCTTGTATCGCAGGGCGTCCCCGTACCAAAGGAAAGGTGGAAGCCCCAATGAAGATCTTAGATGAAATTCATGCTTATCAAGGGAAGTTTAGCTTACCCGAGCTCCAAGCCTACATTCAAAAGCTGTGCGATCGTGTTAACCAATCGTTCCATCAAGGAACGGGGAAAGTGCCCATTCTGGCTCTGGAAAAGGAAAAGAACTCCTTACACCCGTTACCAGCGGAGCGTGTAAGAAGTTCCTATCGCATACATCATAAGCTTGTTAAGATCAATGCGTCGAACATGATCTCCTACCAATCCAGGCAATACTCAGTACCAGCTGGGTATCAAGGAAAAACGGTAGGCCTACAAGTCTATGACAATCATCTGTATGCGTATTATAACACGAAACTTCTCGTACGACATCCCATTGGTAACGCCGTGTTAAATTACACAGAGGAGCATTACAGGGAAAGTTTAAGCTTGTCTATGCCACGTTATCCCGATATTAATGACTTAGCTAAGAAGAATCTACGCACGATTGGGGGTGCATACGAATGAGTGTAACCTCCTACCAGCAAGCTGTTCGAAACCTAGAGTACCTGGGCCTCAAACAGATGGTGAGCCATTTGAATGAAGTGGTCGACTTCAGCATCCATAACAAACTCTCCTTCATGGACACGTTTGTGAAGCTCACTAACTATGAGATCGATGTGCGTGAGCATAATATGATTCATGCCATGGTGAAGGTTGGAGCCTTTCCCCATCAAAAAGAGCTTGCAGACTTTGCGTTCAGCTTTCAACCTTCAGTTAATCGTGAGCAAATGTTAGACTTTG
>NZ_SKCD01000073.1 GCF_006542765.1 Paenibacillus luteus | reverse complement strand
AATACAGGATATAGCCAAGTCGCTGGGCTTTACGTCCGCGGGCTATTTCAGCCGCTTCTTCAAGAAAGAAACGGGTCAAACGCCGCAGGAGTTTCGGACAAGTGGCTAAAAAAGACTGCAAACTGCGCAAATGGAAGGTGAAATGAATTGGCTTATGTGAATAAATTTCGAGCCTTTGCGACTCTCTTGCTGCTAATCATGTTAATTGGTTTATCGGCGTGCAGTGGAAACAAAGCAACAGTGGAAAATGGTGAGGGTGCAAGCGAGATTGATCATGAAGCTACTCAGCTTATAACTCTGACGACTGGCGTCGCAATAAGTGATGTGATTGCGACGGATTTTTCGGAAGCGAAGTGGGAGAACAGCGTTTGGCAGCAAGCGTACCGGGATGAGCTAGGCATTGATGTGAAGGCGACATGGTATACGAAAGGTGCGGAAGCCGCCAAACAAAAGGTTAGCGTTGCGATTGCTTCGGGTAAAATCCCGGATGTGATTGCGGTTAATCAGGGACAGCTGTCTTCATTATCCAAAACAAGCTTATACACGGATTTAACGAATATATTCGAGCAATATGCATCGCCGCTAACCAAATCGATTATTGAGGGAGATGATCTTCGGGGCTTGGAATCCGCAACCTTTGATGGGAAGCTTATTGCGATTCCAGGGCTTAACTCAGCCATTGACGGAGCTTCCTTCCTATGGCTTCGCAAGGATTGGCTGGATCGGCTTGGGCTGCAAGTTCCTGTTACGACAGCGGAGCTCTATGACGTTATTCGTGCCTTTACGCTGCAGGACCCGGATGGCAACGGCAAGCAAGACACGGTGGGACTTTCGCTCAGTAACTCTTTTTTAAATATGGGTTTGGCCGAAGCGATTGGAATATTTAATGCGTTTGATTCGTATCCGAAAATATGGATTCAAGGAAAAGCGGGTAAGCTTGTTTATGGCAGTGTACAGCCAGAAGTGAAGCCGGCACTTGCCTTTTTAAACAAGCTGTTCAGAGAAGGACTCATGGAGACGGATTTTGCCGCAAAGGATACCGGCAGAGCAGGCGAGCTTG
>NZ_SKCD01000072.1 GCF_006542765.1 Paenibacillus luteus | reverse complement strand
GGTTAAGCTAGTAAGAGCGCACGGAGGATGCCTAGGCACCAGGAGCCGAAGAAGGACGTGGCGAACAACGATACCGCCCCGGGGAGCCGTAAGCAGGCATTGATCCGAGGATTTCCGAATGGGGAAACCCAGCTATCGTAATGGATAGTTACTCTCAACTGAATACATAGGTTGGGTAGAGGCATACCAGGGGAACTGAAACATCTAAGTACCCTGAGGAAGAGAAAACAATAGTGATTCCGTCAGTAGCGGCGAGCGAACGCGGATTAGCCCAAACCAAGGAGCTTGCTTCTTGGGGTTGTAGGACGTCTCACATGGAGTTACAAAGGTGTTTGGTAGGCGAAGAGGTCTGGAAAGGCCCGCCAGAGCAGGTAAAAGCCCTGTAACCGAAAGCAAGCACCCTCCGAGACGGATCCTGAGTACGGCGGGACACGTGAAACCCCGTCGGAATCCGGCAGGACCATCTGCCAAGGCTAAATACTCCCTGGTGACCGATAGTGAAGCAGTACCGTGAGGGAAAGGTGAAAAGCACCGCGGAAGCGGAGTGAAAAAGAACCTGAAACCGTGCGCTTACAAAAAGTCAGAGCCCGTTAAATGGGTGATGGCGTGCCTTTTGTAGAATGAACCGGCGAGTTACGATCACGTGCAAGGTTAAGTCGGGAAGACGGAGCCGTAGCGAAAGCGAGTCTGAATAGGGCGAATAAGTACGTGGTCGTAGACCCGAAACCGTGTGATCTACCCCTGTCCAGGGTGAAGGTGCGGTAACACGCACTGGAGGCCCGAACCCACGCATGTTGAAAAATGCGGGGATGAGGTGGGGGTAGCGGAGAAATTCCAATCGAACTCGGAGATAGCTGGTTCTCCCCGAAATAGCTTTAGGGCTAGCCTCGAGGAATGAGCGTCGTGGAGGTAGAGCACTGATTGGGTGCGGGGCCCGCCAAGGGTTACCAAGTCCAGTCAAACTCCGAATGCCATAGACGTGCTACTCGGGAGTCAGACAGTGAGTGCTAAGATCCATTGTCAAGAGGGAAACAGCCCAGATCATCAGCTAAGGTCCCCAAGTGTGTGTTAAGTGGGAAAGGATGTGGAGTTGCAAAGACAACCAGGATGTTGGCTTAGAAGCAGCCACCATTTAAAGAGTGCGTAATAGCTCACTGGTCGAGTGACTCTGCGCCGAAAATGTAACGGGGCTAAACACACCACCGAAGCTATGACATGT
>NZ_SKCD01000071.1 GCF_006542765.1 Paenibacillus luteus | reverse complement strand
GTGCTATGAAAATGTCACTCTTTAGTTTGGAGGCCGCCCTTACCAGGAGGCCTCTGAATAATGGTTATGTTGTGAATACATGACGTCTTGGAACGAACTTCGTTTTGTGTTAATCTTAGTTTCGTTGCTATCATACGTGGTTTTCCACGGATGGTCTTTGGCGGGTTTGCGTGGCTGCGCAGAACTCGCTTTTTTTGTTTGTTTTTGCTTTCGCGTTGGTTCTTCTATTTTCTTGAGAAGAAAAGCACGACCATGACGCCAGACGAATAGGTTTCCTGTAAGCGTCTCACGAACTTCCACCACTGTTTTAGAGTCAAAACGCTGGGTTGAGGAATCGGCAAAGGTATAGGTGTGGCCACCATATGAGAGCGTATGACCGACCCCAAGCGTTCGGTACTCTCGAATGGTAAATACATGCTCGAGTTGAATATCCGCACTAAGCTTCATATAGGCTGTTTCACTTGATCGTGGGGCTACTGCAAATTGCTCATTATGCTTCTGAATGAGCTGAGGCAAGACTTGGTTAGCGGCCTCCATTGTAGTGATGCCAAGCAGCCGAAGCTCAATGACCAAACGGTCTTGCAGTGTTACCCAGAGGCGTTCAACACGGCCCTTGGCTTGCGGTGTGACTGCTTTAATGTGTTCAACGTCCAGTTCGGCCATCGCTTTTCCAAAGTTCGAAAGAGGCTTAGATTCACCCGCAAGTTCTTGTTCAACGGTAAGCTTCTCTTTTGGTGAGCGGAAAATGGTATGGCGATCACTGTAAAGACCAAGGGGAATGCCGTATTTGGCAATACCTTGTTGCATGACAACCGAGTATCCCTCACGGCATTCGTTAGGCCGAAAAGCAGCTCCAACGACGATCCCTGTTGCATCATCAATAGCAGCATGCAAGGCAAAGGCGGGAGTGCGGTCTTCCAGCCAGGCATAAGGAGTTGCGTCGATCTGCCAGAGCATGCCTGCTTGTGCTCTACGCTGGCGAGGCTGGTGAGCCTTCGTTCGGCGTCTTTGCTTGGCAGTTTTGAGTCCTTTAGCGAGCAAAATACGCCTCACACTGGAACTGCTCAGTTCTATATCCTCGTGTTCTTGAAGCAACTCTGCAAAGTGGCAGCTGTTGCTGCCATGATATTTCGCTGTGTATAACTCGGCTGCTCGATCTTTCATGTCATCACTTAATGCGTGTACCGGCGTCCTTCCGCGATTTTTGTGGGCAATGCCTTGTTCTCCTTCTGCCTTATATTTGTTCTTTAGCCGAATGATTTGCCTAACGGAA
>NZ_SKCD01000070.1 GCF_006542765.1 Paenibacillus luteus | reverse complement strand
TGGTCCTCTGTCAAGAAAGTAGACACTCAATAAGAGTATTTAGTTAATCTTGTTGTAGTACATTTCCTCAAATCGATCCGGCGATTCGTAACCCAAAGAACCATGGATTCTCTTTCGATTGTAAAAGAGCTCAATGTACTCAAACATTTCTTGTTGCGCTTGGTCTTTTGTTCTGAAACGTGTACAGTAAATAAACTCTTTCTTCAGTACGCTGTGGAACGACTCGATGCAGGCGTTATCGTAGCAATTGCCTTTCCGACTCATGCTAGCTCGCATGCGATACTTCGTTAGACGCTTACGGTATTCTTCTGAGGCATACTGTGAACCACGGTCAGAGTGGTGTATCAGTCCTTTAGGCGGTTTCTTAGCTTCATAAGCCTGATCTAGCGCAGCCAGTACCAAGTCTGTAGTCATCCGTTCACCGAGCTTCCAACCTACAATCTTGCGCGTGTAAAGATCCATAACGCTAGCGAGATACAATCGGCCTTCACGGCACGGTACGTAGGTAATGTCCGTTACCCATATTTTGTTTGGAGCGGTTGTCTTAAAATTCTGGTTGAGCACGTTCGGCGCAATGGGTTCGTTATGGTTGGAGTCTGTCGTTGTTACTCTGAATTTTTTTGACACGCATGACCGCAGTCCGTTCTCATTCATGAGAATGCCGACTAAACGCTCGGACACGTTCCACCCCTCTCGTCTAAGTAACTTCGTGATTTTAGGGGCACCATATCGGCTGCAGTGATCCAGAAAAAGCCAAGTAATGCGTGCCAGCAACGTCTTTCGACGCTTTTGGTAACTATTTTCTTTTGCCTTCTCCTGTAGCCATTTGTAGTAACCACTCCGTGATACTTCAAGTATGGTGCACATCTTCTCCAGTCGAAACTCGGAGCGGTGATCTTCGACAAACTGGAACCTTAGTTCCTTTCTTTGCTGAAGATGTGCATGGCCTTTTTTAAAATAGCGATCTCTTCTTTAAGATCTTCAATCTCGGTGGCCTGCTGCTCGATTCGATCATCTTTTTGACGGAGGGCTTCCCGATCGACCAATGGTTCATTTTCAAACTTACGATGTTTCGCTAACCATTGATGTAACGTTCCTGCTGGGATGTTTAGTTCTTGTGCTATCTGCGGTACACTTTTCGTCTGTTCTTGAATGTACTTGACTGTCTTTTCTTTATACTCATCACTAAACCGCTGCCTGCTCTCACCCATACTAGACACCTCTTCCTCTTTGTTGTTTATTATCTGCATTCTCTTATGAGGTGTCCACTTTTTATTCTAGCTGCA
>NZ_SKCD01000069.1 GCF_006542765.1 Paenibacillus luteus | reverse complement strand
AATTTACTTAAAATGGAATTTTAGTAGGTTTTTTACTGGATAAACGCAAAAAAACTCCTATTGTAGAGAAAGTAGGCTGGTTACCCACTACTCTACAAAAGGAGAATCCGTGGGTATTAGTATAAATAAAAAATCTGTTTTACGCAAGGTCCTAGATCAGTTGGATATACACTTGCTTCGTTGTCCGTTTGCCGATCATTATACGAAAAAACTTACCGTTGGAGCAGCCATTACTTTGTTTGTGGAGGCAAACCTCCAGCAGCGGAAATCGCTCATCAATATTGCTTTGAACTTAGAGGCAAATAAGGATCTGCAGGAGTATGTCGGTTTCTCCAGCATCGACCCGTCAAACTTGAATCGAAAACTCAAAACCATTCCACTTGCCTATCTGGAATATTTGTTTGCTCATTTTTCCAAAGAAATTCTTAGACGAAAACGAGGAGCAAAAGGAATTGCTACTTTTGGAAAGCTGAGTCCCGTGGATTCCACTACGATTCGACTCCCTACCGTTTTCGGAGACTGGGCTCGGTTTCAACGGCATAAAAATGGTGTGAAAATCCATACCCAATTGCTTTCACTCGAGGCTAACTTTCATATGCCCGAAGAGATGGTGCTCTCCACAGTGGGGGTTTCGGACATGAGTGTGGTCAGACGTTTAGTCTCCCGGAAAGATACCACGTATATTTTTGATCGTGGCTATGTCAGCTACGGTGATTATCGGCACTGGGTCAATGAAGCGGTTTTGTTCGTCGCTCGTTTGAAAGTGAGGACGCAGTATACGGTGCTGCACAAACGTGAAGTACCGGCTGGGACTCGTATCGTGAGCGATATGGATATTGAGCTGCTGGATAAAAAAGCGAAAACAACCTTTCAAGCACGTCTAGTCCAGTTTTATGACGAAAAGAAAACACGCTACGAAATCATCACGAATCGGACGGATCTCACCGCAGAAGAGATTGGTGAGATTTATCGCTGTCGCTGGCAAATTGAGCTTTTCTTTAAATGGATGAAGCAACACCTAAAAACGACCACTTTTTACAACTTTGATCCTCATGCCGTTTGGGTCCAACTCTACTTAGCGCTACTCAGTTACCAATTATGCTGTCTTTTGCATTTGGAGAACGAGGAGAAAGACACCCTTTGGAATTTCTTACGCAAGCTAAGGTACTACGCGCATTGGGAATGGGGAGCTTTTTGTAGGCGACAGGGACGAACGTCGGATAGGACATCTAAGGGAAGAAGGAAGGTGGAAGGAACAAAACCACCACCGTCTCCTCTTCCCAAAGGAATGAAACGTGTTGCCGTAAAGA
>NZ_SKCD01000067.1 GCF_006542765.1 Paenibacillus luteus | reverse complement strand
CGGTTCGGCCCCTTAATTATGGAGTCTATCTGCTTCATACTCACGTTCTCATCGTTTTTCATTTTTCAATAAAGTAAGTATTTTACTAGACCGACATGACCACATCACCTAGTTTGTTAGCTTTCCAAGCTTCATGGTATTGATTTGGACTCATTTTGTTTAAGCTTCCATGGAAACGCCGTTGGTTATAAAATTCAATATAGCAGCGTACAGCCTGGTAAGCTTCTTCAAACGTTTCAAAGTAGTTCTTGGCGTATACGTCTCTTTCAATGATGCTATGGAATGACTCTATATAAGCGTTCATATTAGGCGTCTTTGGCGGGATACGTTCATGTTCAATCGGACGCTCTTTATCTTGGCACATCTCAGCAAAAGTATGGCTAAGAAACTGTGGTCCGTTATCCGATCGCAAGACGGGAGCGGCTTCTCCAGGCTGCAGGCGGTCTTCAAATGCACGTTTCACTGTTTTACATACATCTTTTGCATTGCAGCTTGATCCTAGATGATAGCCTACGAGACAACGATCAAATACATCAATGATGTCAAAGAGAAAGAAAAAACGATCGTAACCGTGGACATAACCATATTTAATATCGATTTGCCAAAGCTGATTCGGACCCGTGACTTTACGGTTTTTTGCTATACGGCGTGGGTGTTTAAACTTCTTCGCTGGTTTTTTTTGCAGTAATCCTAGGTTCTCACAGAGCCTATACGCTTTCTTGTGGTTGAGGATTAGCTCACGTTCGATATAAAGCGCATGAGCTAAATTGCGGTAGCCATACCCATGCTCCTCGCCCTCCACCAGTTCCATGAGCCATTCTCCAATCTCGGTGTCACTGATCTTCTCACCGCTCTTCGTTAGGGAGTAGGCTGGGAATGGACGCCCAGCGCTGACAGCCTTTTTTGGAGCTGTTGATAACTCGGACAGACGCTTCCTTCTCGCATAGTAGGTTGATTCTTGTACACCGATTATTCGCAGCACGGGTGCCACTGCATAGCCCTGCTTAATGGTTTCATCGGCTATTTCAAGTTTGTCTTGTAAGCAGGGTTGCTCTTTTTTAGAAGTTCACGCAGCATCTCTATCTCAAGGTCTTTCTCTCCAAGTAGCTTAATCGCTGTATCCATCTTGTTCTCCAGTTCCTGCAAGCGTTTAGAATCTTCTATTCGCTCGCTAGCAGAAGGCAAGGCCTCCTCACCAAATCTTTCTTTGTAGAACTTCACCCAGTTCGTAATGGTGCTGGGCGATACGGAATATTTACGTGCAAGAAAAGATAACTTTGTTCCACTAAGAGCCTCCTGAGCTACCTTAATACGCTGCTCATCATAAAGAATATTGCTTTTCATACGCTTCATTCCCCCTCATCAATAGTGTACCTTATTGCACATTGATGACTCCAATCCAATTAGGGGGCTTAAGAG
>NZ_SKCD01000077.1 GCF_006542765.1 Paenibacillus luteus | reverse complement strand
TTGCTAGCTTACGCTTCATAGAGGGCAATGAAAATATTGTATTCTTAGGCCCAAGTGGTGTAGGAAAAACACATTTAGCTACGTCGATAGGAATCGCTGCAGCAAAGAAAAGAACAAGCACGTACTTTATCAAGTGTCACGATCTCATTCAAAACCTCAAGCGTGCCATGCTTGAGAACCGGCTAGAAGCAAGGTTGAAACACTACACGAAGTACAAGCTGCTGATCATAGATGAGATTGGTTATCTTCCCATTGAACCAGAGGATGCCAAGCTATTCTTCCAGCTCATTGATATGCGTTATGAGAAGCGTAGCACCATCTTCACGACTAATGTTAACTTTCGAGCATGGGATGAAGTATTTCGAGAGCCCAAGCTCGCTAATGCCATCCTAGATCGTATCTTGCACCATGCAACTGTCGTAACTATTGTAGGCGAATCGTACCGATTGAAGGATCATTTCGTTCAAGAGGACAAGTGATTTTGTACATCCTTAAACAAGCAAAAGTGTACATGTTTATGTTGACATTTACAGGCATTTTCATCTGGATACAGAATTAATTAACAATCAACGTCTAATTTATAACGATATTATTGAGTTATGAGAATAAATGGGAAGGAGTATGAACGGATTGAATGAAGCTTTGCCAAATAGTAACTATCATTTTATTGCAATGGAGTATTATTCATTGATTTTAAACCGAACATTTCTTATTTCTGTGTTTGAAAATATGATCTGTGGGGCAAAAGTGCATGGCATTATTTCCTCAGAGCCTACGGATAAAAGCCATCCCGCTCATATTTTTACTGTAAAGGGCAACTTGTATGATCCCACTGTCTATATCGATAAAAAATACTTGAATAAGTTAAACGGTATCGATTTTCAAAGCGAAGCATTTTTATATTTAAACAAGAGTAATTTCCAAATTAGAAAACATGAAATCCAAACCATTCAATACAATCCTAAAAAAATGGGGAATGGGAAATTACCCGCATGACGGAAGAATAGAAATTGCCCTAAACACAGAGAAGCTGCGAGAGTTTATAATTCTTGGAGATCAATCCGGGTTGAAAATAAAGGGATTTTTACAAACTTGGATGAATACTTAGCTTCGGGCTGCTAAAATTTTTGGCATGAGAATCATACGCAGCATAAACCTGGTGATCCGATCAACAGAGTATCAAAGAGCAGCTGACCGTCGCGGCAGCTGCTCTTTCTGTCATTAATCAGGCGTGGTCAATTTATAAAGTTTGATAGGGTTCATATAAAAAAAGGCTACAGGTAATGTCATAATAGGCCGGGGCATTTCGAAGATATTAACCAAAATTCCATTACGTTAACGGAGAACGATAGTGTGATCTAAGAGAGGAGTGAAGCAACCTGAAGGACATAGAGGAATTATTAAGTATGATTGCAAGCTTACCTAACTGCAGAGTTAGTTCATCATTAGGTTTGCCAAGAACGGTAGGGCATAAGCTTCCTCCAGATTTAATACGATTTTATGAGCTTTGTGGAGGCGTTCTGCTATTTGAAAATAAAAAGTATCACTTCCAAATCGTCCCGCCTAATGAGTTCGTCTTATCAAACCCTGTTATTGTGGGAGAGCTAGTTGAAGAAGACATATCATCTGATTGGTTTATAGTTGGTCATGACGGAAATGGCGACTACATTTCAATTGATTTACATCCAAAGCGATTAGGGAAATGCTACGATAGTTTTTGGGATCGACATGGCGTTGTGGGAGAGTGCCATGTAGTAGCGAGGTCTTTTACTGAATTTCTATTTCAGCTGATACAAAATAACGGTGAACGATGGTACTGGCTTAAAGAGGATTTTGAATCACTAGGAGATGCTTACGATAATATTGAAGACGACTTTTCAACTAGTTTGTTATCAGAATGATGCTAAGGGATAGAAACGAGGGTGCTTGATGAGAAAAAGTAATATTAAGCTGCTCATCGCTCTGGTAGGTGTACTCTTTCTTGCTTCATGTACGTTGAGGGTGCAAAAAACGCTCTCGGACGAAGCGGTGATCCAGGTGGTGAAAGCAGATTGCTCGGCATGGTGCCTAGATAATAAAGATCTTATTATTGAAGTGAGTGGATATGACGAGAGAGGCCATGTCATGGTTGGAGTATGGAACGGAAGCAATAATCAGTCTGAAGCAGGATATCATGTGGATACCGTAACGGGAGAAATTACGAGAAAATATATTTTAAACGGTGAGTTAGAATCCATTGAAAATGGTGTGAAAGCATCTGCTTCCCAAATTACCGACGTTACTTTTTCCAAAATGAATGATCTAAGTTACAGCAATGGAACATCGAAACTATTAAGTGTAACTACGGATCTGAAAGAGATTGCGAAATATCGGGGGAGTTTGATTACGTTGTTCGGTGATCCTACTCAAGCAACGGTAAACTCCGAAAACGCCTTTGATTATGTGATTCAAGCTCAAAGAAGCGACGGCAGCAAATGGAACATAACGGCTTATCAAGGTCCATCAGGCTTTGCAATCGGTGGCACAGGGGAGAACGAGTTGAGTCATGAAATAGCCTATATACTTAAGGAAAGGCTTGCAGCGACGGCTCCTTCTGATTTTGAGAAAAGAGATATTAGATACGTCGACTCAGGAGATACTTATAGCTATGGTTGCCGGAACGGTGAGTGCTATGTGGAATAACATGCCTTAAGTGCGAATTAAAGGCCAAATACAAATCTTAGAGGTAGTTAAAATGCTCAATACAGGAAGGATGCTTGATCTGACGGAACAAAATAGATAAACTATAAAGCGGCAGACCAGAAATGGGTCTGCCGCTTTATTTTAATTAGTTCAGAATTTCATTGGCTACAATATGGGGGCTTGACCAGAGAGAGGCTTATTTCTTGAAAAAGCTGTTGAAGATCTCTGCCGTTTTCTTCTGGTCAGGCGTAATGGAGAAGAGAACAAAATCTCCGTTTCGGATGATTTGATAGTTTTGAGCTTGCTCGTATTGGTCCTGCAAATAGGACTCGAATGCCTTTTGCACGGCTTCGGCACGCTTCTTGAAGCCTGCTTCGACGTCTGCAAAGTTTTTGTCCGATTTCATCTGCACGATCGAAAACTCGCCAGCTTGGATCATCATTTGCGGCTGCTTAAAGATGCCGTCGACCAGCAGCGCTTCCTCGTCAATGCCATAGATGTCTTTGACTTGCTCGCCTTCAACGGTTTGCAGAGGCCCTAGTCCTGCGTCGCTTGCAAGCTTAGCCGCGATATCGGCTACCGTAACTTCATTTGACGGATTTTCGGAATCAGGCTTCGTCGTCGGCTTTGGCGAAGGCGATGGAGTCGCAAGCGGCAAAATAGACGGTTGAGGCGTTGCAGTTGGTTTGGATGTAGGCTTTGCTGTTGCAGTTGGCTTTGATGATGGCAGTACGATAACCGGCGGCTTGGTAGGCTTCGCCGTCGCTGTCGGTTTTATCGTTGGTGTCGGTTTAGGCTTTTTTGATGGTTTGGCTGTAGCTTCTCCCGCCTGATCTGGTTTCTCTGCCGGTGCTGTGGTTTCATCAGGCTTCACTGTGGCAGCGGGCGCCTCGGTGGCTAGAGGTTCAGCAGTGACAGCGGGCTCTTCCGAAATCTCCGGTTCATCCGTTGCAGCGGATTCCACAGGCGCATCGGTTGGAGAAACGCTGTTCGTAGCGCTGGACGGGTTACCTCCTGCGGCTACTTCGCTTTTTCCGTTGCTGCATCCAGCCGCAATAACCGTGAGCGCGATGGCAAGCAAGGCAAAGGAAATATATTTATTTATAGACATAAACATTCATGATTCTCCTCTAAACATAGTTGCAAAACTAGACGTATTCCTAGGATGGAATGTTGCTTTCCAATTAATTATCCTATACTTCGCACGAAATAAATACGAAAATCGGCTTATTTCTCGAAAATAGTCTGTTTGTCCTAGTTATTATCCGGTTTTAGGTCTTCCGTGTTTGAGAGGGCGTCATGCCTTTATATTGCTTGTACAGTTTTGTAAAATAGTTCGGATTCTCGCAGCCGACCA
The DNA here is from genome assembly GCF_006542765.1 of Paenibacillus luteus. Classification (GTDB taxonomy): domain Bacteria; phylum Bacillota; class Bacilli; order Paenibacillales; family Paenibacillaceae; genus Pristimantibacillus; species Pristimantibacillus luteus. The sequence goes on along the minus strand of NZ_SKCD01000077.1, from coordinate 287,799 downwards.
TGGCTGCAATCTCGGTAATCGTCTGGCTGCTCTCGCGAAGCAGCCGTTCGGCTTCATTCATCCGGCTGACGTTGACATATTCAACGAACGTGCGACCGGTCAGTTTTTTGAACAGCTTGCAAAAATGATAGGGATTTAGGCTTACTTGCTTGGCTGCTTGCGTAATGGATAGCTTCTCGGCAAAATCCGACTCAATGCGCTGAATGAGCTGCTTGAAGCGGTCTCGGTTGACAAAATAAGGCTCCGCCGATTTGCCTGCGAGCTGCTGCTGCATAAAGGTACGGGAGAGCAAGGTGAAGAACGCGTGCAGCTTGGATTTTACGACGAGCTGGTAGGCGGGCGGTTTGGCATCTAGCTCTACAATCGCTTCGTCGAGAAGCGGATAGTAGCTCGCGCACGCTTCATCCTGTTCAGCGGGCATAACCGGAAAGTGAAGCCGCCCTTCTAGATAAGGCGCAACAAACTGGGCATGAACGGGATCATGGACCCAGTCATTGAAGAGAGAAGCGTTCAAGACGACGCAGTCATAATAAACATTTTCATGATTAAGGGCATAGCCTACGTGCAGGCCTCCGCCTGGGATAATGAGCACATCGCCGGTTCGCACAAGATAAGGGCGGCTGTCGATATGGAACATGGCGCTGCCTTCCCGCATGACGATGATCTCAAAATGCTCATGCCAATGAAGATAAAGAATGCAGTCATTAGGCTTAGCCTCATGACAGCGGTTTCTAAACAGTTGAAACGGATACGTTTTATGCTCAAGCCGGGTATTTTCCCAGAGCTCCCTCGGATAGGTCATTCCGTGCTTCACCACCACAAGATTAGACTAGTATTGCGCAAGATTGTATAGAGTCATATGCATAACTCCTAGCTATAATGGAGTTGTTAAGAACACTATAAGCCAATATTGGAGTGATATACAAGGATGAATCAACAATTGCGAATCGGAACGCTTGTAGGCGGAGGGAATGCGGACCATGTCATTCCACAAATCGTAGGGCATGGCTTCGAATCGTTTAACCTAACTTTCTGGCAGACGACGGGCGACACGGATCTTGTGGATATGGCCAAGCGGGTAAAGGCGCTTGCAGAGGAGCATGATTTTGTTGTTCCGGCCGTAAGCATATTCGGAAATCCGCTTACTGGCGAAGGCAATAATGCCGACACGCTGGCGAGCTGGGAACGCCTAATCGACCATGCCCATTTATTTGGGGCTGATATTGTATCCGGTTTCACTGGGCGGTTGACGGATCAATCGATTGACGAGTCGATTCCTAAATTCAAGGAAGTGTTCGGGGAGCTTACGCGCAGAGCTACCGATAAAGGGGTGCGGATCGCTTTTGAAAATTGTGATATGGGCGGCACTTGGCAGACAGGAGATTGGAACATTGCGCATAATCCTACAGCTTGGGAGCTTATGTTCAACGCGGTGCCGGAGGACAATATCGGCCTGGAGTGGGAACCTTGCCATCAGATGGTCAGCTTGATTGATCCGATTCCGCAGCTTCGCAAATGGGCGAGCAAAGTATTTCATGTGCACGGTAAAGATGCGACGATTGCATGGGATATTATCAAGGAGCATGGTGTTCACGGCAAGCAGCCGTTTGTCTGGCACCGCACACCGGGGTTTGGCGATACCAACTGGTCGGATATTATCACGATTTTAAGACAAAACAACTATAAAGGCACCATTGATATCGAAGGCTGGCATGATCCGGTCTACAAGGACGAGCTGGAAATGACCGGACAGGTTCATGCTTTGAATTATTTGAAGCGCTGCCGAGGCGGAGATTTTGTTCCTAACCCTGTCTAAAGACTAAATGTGAAAACGAGGAGTGAGAAGGATGACGATCAAGCATCGAGTAGTCGTCGCCGGCTGCGGCGGCATGGCCAATACATGGGTCGATTATGCCAAGGAAAGACCGGATACAGAAATTGTCGGGCTTGTTGATATTAAAGAAGAATTTGCGCAGGCCATGGCGGAACGCAAGGAATTAACCTGTCCTACCTTTACAGACCTTAGACAGGCCATTAAGGAAACTGGGGCAACGATGGTGTTTGACGTAACGATTCCGGCGAGTCACTATGCAATCAGCACCTCTGCCTTGGAGCTTGGCTGTCACGTGTTTGGCGAGAAGCCGCTTGCAGAAACGATGAGCGATTGTAATGCGATTGTACGAATGGCGGAGGAAACGGGCCGGACGCATGCTGTCATGCAAAATCGCAGATTCGATCCGCGTATCCGAGCTTTCCGCGAGCTGATTGCGAATGATACGATCGGAAAGCCGGGATTTGTCGGAGCGGACTTTTTCTTAGGCGCTCATTTCGGGGGGTTCCGTGACGCGATGGAGAGCCCGCTTCTGCTGGATATGGCGATTCATACTTTTGATCAGGCAAGATTTATTTCCGGGGCTAATCCCGTATCCGTGTATTGCCACGAATACAATCCTCCCGGCTCATGGTACGCCGGTAATGCGATGGCCATCTGTATTTATGAGATGTCGGACGGCTCCGTCTTTAATTACCGCGGTTCCTGGTGCGCGGAGGGGGCAACAACCTCATGGGAAGCTGCTTGGCGGGTAACTGGCGAGCGCGGGACGGCGATATGGGACGGTCATGGCAATCCCTATGCCGAGGTTGTTGCTGCTGGTGACCAAACTGGCAAATTCATTCGTGACTACGAGCGTGTAGAAACAGAGCTTCCAGAAATGGCGAATACGTTCCACAAAGGCTGCCTGGATGATATGTTCGCAGCGCTTGAGGAAGGCCGCGAGCCGGAAACAGCTTGCAGCGATAACATTTACAGCATGGCGATGGTGCTGGCTGCGCTGGAAAGCGCAAAGTCGGGACAAAAAGTACAGATTGCTGACTTTATGAAGGCAGAGTAGAAATAGCAACCCAAAGAGGACGTCCAGGTGCAGCTTGCTGCCGGGACGTCCTCTTTTTACATATATTAAATATTACTGAATACGGACTCACTTACTCACTAAAAAGGGAAACGGTGTGGTTTAGCTCTTTCACTTGCTTCGTTAAGAGATTGGAGGAGGCTGCCACCTGTTCAAGAGCAGCTACCTGCTCCTGTTCCATAGCGGAGATGTCGTCCATATCCTGCTTGATGCGATCAGCGCGCAGCTCTACTTGTTTAACGAGCATATGGATGCGCTCCATGCGTTCGCCGCCGTGGTTCATTTCTTCCGTAATCGTTTGAATTTCAGCTTGCACCAAAGAGCTGGCTGCGTGTATGGATTGGTATCCTTGCTGTGCTTGAACGGCTACCTGCTCGCCTACAAACAGCTGTTTGACGCTTTCCTGCATACGATCTTGAATGAGATTGACGGTAACGCGTACGCTGCCCATCTTTTCGTGGATTTGAGTCGAGATGGCGGCGGTTTGTTCGGCGAGCTGTTTGACTCTGCCAGCAATGACAGCAAAGCCGCTACCATGCTCGGCTGCCCTTCGTGCTTCAATGGATGCATTGAGTGCGAGAATATGGGTCTCGTTAGAAATTTGCCGAATCTGATGCAGCATCGCTTCCATTTCTTTGGCAAGAAGGTGCAGCTGTTTGGCGTCTTGGTCGACATGAGAAACGGTTGTGGTGAGCAGGGTGAATTGTGCCATAAACTGCTCAAGCTGTTCGTTTCCTTCTTTGGCAATGTGAACGGAATGAACAGCCTGCGTGTTGATATGATACGAATTGGTTGTAATCGTCTGGAAAAGACGCACGAGCTCATCAAATTCCCTCACCGACATTTGTACATATTCATCATGCTCATTTAATGCTTGAGAAACCTTTTGTGTTGCTGCGGCTATTGCTTTTCCAGATTGCTTATTATCGCCTAGCCCAACGTCCATGTGATGGGAGGAAGTGACTACCTGCCGATTGGTTTCACGGACTCTGTCAATGATGGTTCTCAGAGTGGCAAACATGAGGTTAAAGGAATCGCAAAGCTTTCCGATTTCATCACGGCTGCTGCTATGCACGGCATTTACCGATAAGTTTCCTGCTGCCAATTGAGCTACATTCAAACTTAATCTGCGAATCGGGATTGCGATTTCATTCGAGATTAGCCAGGCAATAGCGAGCGAGGCGCCAATAACGGCTGCAAAAACAGCTGTAAATATAAGCATATTTTGCTTGAAACGAGCAGCAATCCGATCTTTCTCAGCTGCATTGACGATTAGCTTTGTGTGAACAAGCTGTTGTAAATCTTGCTCGACTAGGCTTGTAATCTGAACGATGGATTCATAAGTGGATTTCTGCTCATCGACAGTCGCTTTGGATTGAATTTGCATATTTAGTTTGTTTAATTGCGTATGCAGCGAACTTACCGTTTTATGAAGGGATTCAAATCTCTCTAGCGTAAGAGGCGCGATCTCCGCGTGCTCCAAGCTGCGCAATCGCAGTTCCAACTGATTAAGGATAGCGGGATGCCGACTCTCTTTGAAGGATTGCCTGCCATTAACGATTCGCTCAACCTCAGAGTTGAAATCGGATGAAAGCGAGCCGGTCAGCTCGTTTGCTTTCAACGTAGAAACAAGCATGAAATCATACGTATGCCTATCATTGTTGAATACGTACATCTGCGTACCGCTCACCCCGCCCATCATAAAGAGAAGGAGAAGAAAAGCGACAATGAGCTTTCTGCGGATAGATTGGTTCCGATACCAGCTGAATACGGTCATGTGTAAAACCTCCCTGGGAAATAATTACTATAAATGTTAAGGGACAAAAGTCCTGAAATCTTTAGTTTTTTCGGCTATTTCATATATTTATGCGTTTTATGTCGCAAAACATATCATTCTCGTTTTTTAGAGCGGAAATATATAAATAAAGACTGTTTATTATAAATACTATACGGAAAAGAATCCTCTATAATGAATGAACCATGGCTTACCTATGGCGAGGAGAGTAAGGCTTAAGACTTGGTAAGCGTCAAGGTTTAACCATGGTTGAACGACAATTGACGAAACAGGAGGAAAGAATACGGTGAAAATTTCAGTAATCGGTGCGAAACAATCGCTTCGCAAAGCTATGGCGTTAATGCTATGTGTGAGTTTGTTCGTTTCATTCCTGCCGCCGGCAAAAATGGCAGCAGCGGAATCAGCGACAGAAGCATTAACAGCAGCTGCAGCAGTACAGAGCATTTTTATTGAGGACTTTAATGACGGGGATGCAGAGGGATGGACCTCATATGGATCCATGGATCCGCAAAATCGCGGCGTTTGGGAGGTGAATTCGGCAAAGCAGTATCGGATTAACGGTTCTCCCGGTGCCAAAACGGTAGCATCCAGCACTTATTTTCAAAACTTACAATATGAAGCTGATCTGAAAATCGGAGGCATCAATTCAGATGGCACAGGGCTGCTCTTCAGAGTAAATAACGTATCGGATAATGTGGCTGACGGCTATACGGGCTATTACGCGGCATTAACGGTTGACAAGAAAATGACGCTCGGAAGAGTAACAGGTAATGGCGATGAGTGGAAGGAGCTGAAGATCGTTCCGGTCAAGTGGAACCAAGGCCATGTCAAAGTGGTCGCAATCGGTAACCATTTTCAAGTCTTCCTGAATGACATGGTCACGCCAGTGATTGACTTGATCGATAATGACGGCAGACAAATTACGGAAGGCGGCCAAATCGGGCTTCGGACCTGGTGGGGAACCTCTACGGTAGATAATATCGTCGTTAGAGAGCGCTTCGAGCAGACAACAGCCGCACCGGAGTTCAGCATTGCGCCAGGGCAGTACGATTCGTTGCAAACGGTTTCAATCACTTCGGCATCGGTTGGGGCAACGATTCGTTATACGACTGACGGTAGTCATCCAAACGGGAATTCTCCCCTTTATACTTCTCCAATTACAGTAGGGACGGTCACGAATATTCGTGCCTATGCGGAGAAAGCAGGAGAAACGGTGTCGGATACGGTGGAAGCAGCTTATGTCATCGCTAGAAGCGACGGGGAATTAAAGGATGATTTCGACAATGGGCTTACCCAGCAGTGGTCAACCTTTACCGGTACACAAACAGCGAATTGGCAAGCGGTTGGCGGCAAATACCAAGTAACGAACAGCAGGGGCGACAAGGCGCTGCTTGATGCATCGCCGGAGCATTTCATCGTAGAGGCCGATATTAATCCTTATGCAAGCTGGCAAAACAGCGGCTTCATATTCAGGGTTACCGATGCTGGCAACGGTGCGGATAAGATGAGCGGCTATTACGCGGGAATTGCTGCAGACGGAACGCTAGAAGTCGGGAAAATGAATGCAGCCGGTAATAATGGCAGCGGAAGCTGGACGGGAATTGCAAAATCATTCGCGGCCGTTTATCCAAACCAGAACAACCATTTGAAAGTGGTGGGCTACGGTTCAACCTATTACATTTATGTGAATGGCAAATTGGAGTATCAATTCGCGGATACGGAGTATCAAGCAGGCAAGATCGGGCTTAGAGCTTGGAACGATAACAATCTTGTTACTTACGATAACTTTAAATTGACGAGCTTAACGAGCAAAGCAGCAACTTTTAATGAAGGCTTTGACAGCGGGAACGCAACGGGTTGGACAACCTATGGCGGTTCTTGGAGCGTGACCGACGGGAAATATAAAGTAGGCGAAGGCTCAGGTTTCAAATCTATTGCAAATAACACCAATTACAGCAATTTCACCTACGAAACGGATATCTCTGTAAGCAAGGGCGAAAGAGACGAAAACGCGGGTGTGCTTTTCAGAGTCAGCGATCCTACGGTTGGTACGGACAACCTTAAAGGCTACTTTGCGGGTATAGCCGTGAATGGGCGTGTTCAGGTTGGGAAGTTCAACAACAATTGGACAGAGCTGGCCTCCATTCCTTATCCGATCAGCCAAAATACGGTCTACCGGTTAAAGGTAGTTGCTGAAGGAAGTAACATCGAGGTATATATCAATGACGAGGTTGTAGTCAGCGTAGTAGACCGTACGTATACGCAAGGCGCAATCGGCCTTAGAACGTTTCTCGTAGACGCAGCCTATGACAATATTAAAGTCACGGACACCGGGGCGGTAACGCTGCCTGTATTTGACTGGTCATGGGTACAAGGCGCCGTCTTCGTTCCGACTAGCGCAGTCAATCAAATTGAGCAATGGCGCAGCTATGACCATGAAATTAATGATCGCGAGCTCTCCTATGCCAAAACGTATGGCATTAATTTCGTAAGGGTATTTATGCATAACTTATTGTGGGAAAATGACCAGGTGAATTTCTTAGCTAACCTAGAAGATTTCCTTTCCTTAGCAGATCAATATGGCATTAAAGTCGAGCTCGTATTTTTTGACGATTGCTGGGGCGATTTCCCGGTTTGGGGCGATCAGCCAAAACCTAGATACGGCGCGCATAACAGCCAATGGGTCGAAGCTCCAGGCGATACGGTGAAAGCAGATTATGCGGCCAACAAGGAGAAGCTCAAAGCTTACGTGCAAGGTGTAGTAGGCGCATTTAAGAACGATGATCGAATTGCGGTGTGGAACGTCTACAACGAGCCAAGCAATGGCGAAAGCGGCTTGATGGACACCGTTACGAAACAAATAATGAACGATTCTCGAATTTGGATTAAGGAAACGGGCTCCACGATCCCGGTTACCTCCACAGGAGGCCAATTCTCGGGCGGACCGTTCTCTGACTTCATTACGTACCATCCCTATGAATCCGATTACCCTACCTATCCGGACAGATACGGGCCAAATCAAGGCGTGCTTGCCGATGAGGTCATGAATCGTCTAACGCAATCGGTTCCGGGAGTAGTCAACAATTTCGGCAAGAAAGGATTGGGCTTTGTCATGTGGTCACTCGGGATTGGCCGTGATAACACAAGATTCCCTTGGGGAAGCGATGTGAATCCGCTAACGGAAGAGCCGGCCGTGCCATTCCATGGTGTTGTTTATCCAGACGGCCATCCTTGGGATGTCAATGATATTAAAGCTTTGGTAGGCGATGCCTACGATACGCTGCCGATCTTCGGCGTACAGTATTTTAAAGACAGCAACTTCGAACAGCCCGTCAAGAAATCGATCACCCCGCGTGTTGATTTCGACCTTGGCAATGAGAGAGGAACGGGATCGCCTGATTCATCCGTAGGCATTGGCGAGGATAACTTCTCGATCCGGTGGACAGGGACGATCCAGCCCGGAGCAACAGGCAATTATACGATTTTTGCAGACAGCGACAACATCGCAAGAGTATGGATTGACGATATTCAAGTCATCGACAAGCAATCACATGCCAGAGAAGAAGTGAGCGGGACGATCGCGCTGACACGCGGAGAAAAACTGGCCGTGACGATCGAGTATGTCCATGCTGCCGGAGATGCGAGCATGCACGTGAAATGGGCGGGGCCAAACCTGGCGAAACAAGTGTTGCTGCCGGTTTATTCGGAGATACCGGTTGAATCAGTGAGCTTGACGCCTTCTGCAATTACGGTAAAGGTTGGGCAAAAAGAGACGCTGCTAGCGACGCTTAAGCCGGTAAATGCCTCGAACCAGCAGTTGACCTGGAGCTCCAGCAAACCAGGCATTGCCCATGTCGGAACAGATGGCATTGTAAAGGGAATAGCCGAGGGTACGGCCACGATTACGGTGACTTCAGCCGATGGCGGATTCTCTGCTGCTGCAGCGGTAACGGTGCAAGCCGCAACGACCTTTACTAATCCGATCGTACCGGTATCGGGACCCGCGGGCTCCGCAGACCCGACGATCGTATTCAAGGATGGCTATTATTATTATGCAAAATCAGATAATGACACGTCACTTGTCGTTGCCAAAGCCAAACGCTTGGAAGATATCGGATCATCTCCACGGGTAACCGTTTATACGCCGCCTGCAGGAACGATGTATTCGAAAGAAATTTGGGCACCGGAGCTGCAGTATATTAATGGAAAATGGTATATCTATTTTGCTGCGGATGACGGAAACAACAACAACCATCGTATGTATGCCTTGGAAGGCAACTCGCAGGATCCGCAAGGAACCTACACTTTCAAAGGAAAAGTCGCTGATTCAACTGACAAATGGGCAATTGACGGCGCGGTCTTGCAAGCTGACAACCAATCCTTGTATTTTGTATGGTCAGGATGGGAAGGCAATACGAATGTAAGGCAGAACCTTTATATTGCGCCAATGAGCAATCCATGGACGATAAACGGACCAAGAGTATTACTTTCTACCCCTGAAAAACCATGGGAGTTGAATGGCTCGCCATACATTAACGAAGGACCGGAAATATTGAAAAAGGATGGCAAGGTGTTCATTGTATACTCCGCTAGCGGAAGCTGGACCGATGAGTACACGCTAGGCATGCTTACCAACACAGACGGTAACCTGCTTAATGCCGCATCGTGGGCAAAAAGAGGACCCGTATTCACCAAAGCGCCAATGAGTTTCGGACCGGGGCATAACACGTTTACAACCTCGCCTGATGGGAAAGAGGATTGGATCGTTTACCACGCGACCATGAAGTCGGGCGGAAGCTGGGGGAATCGGAGCGTAAGAGCACAGAAATTTACTTGGAATGCGGATGGCACGCCGAATTTTGGAACGCCAGTTGCTTACAATGCGCTGGTGGAACAGCCAAGCGGCACGCCATTGGTTGATCGCCATAGGTATGAAGCAGAGGATGCCGTGCTTCATGGCAGCGCAGCTGTCGTCCAATCGGAGAACAGCTCTGGCGGGAAAGTTGTAGGACAGCTCGATGCAGCAGGCAACGACTTTGTAGAATTTAACGTCGAAGCGGCTAGTGCCGGAGAATACAGCTTGATCGTCATGGCTGAGAATGGAAGCTCAGGCGGTGCCATTGCCGAGCATGACGTATCCGTGAACGGGACGAAGGGGCAAGCCATCGCTTACAGAAACTTTGGCTGGGGCCATACGAATCCGTCCTCCGTCGATGTGACGTTGGAAGCGGGATCGAACACAATCCGGCTTTCGAAGAAAACGAATTTTGCTCAGATTGACTATATCGTACTTGAACGTCTTGTGGCGGAACCAGCCAATAAGCTTCCAATTGAATCGCTTAGCTTGGATAAGTCCGTTCTTAATGTAGCCATTGGAACTGTAACGGCGCTTACTTCAACCATCAAGCCAATGATGATTTCGGATAAGAATGTAACGATTACCTCTTCCAATCCGAATGTAGCGACAGCGGCTATTGTGGGCAAGGATTCATTGACAGGACGCACAATGTTTGAGATCGCTGCGAAACAGCCGGGAACGGCGCAAATCCGCGTGGTAAGCGCAGCGAATGAAAGCATTTTAGCAGAAAGCACGGTTAACGTACTGCCTGAGTCGCAGGAGCCTAATCTTTCTGCATTTATAGTGGATCATTTTGATGCTCCCGAGCTGAATAAGGATTGGTCGGTGTACCAAGAGCTTGCTTCTAACTGGAGCTTGACGAAAAACCCTGGCTTTATGACGCTGCGAACAACGGCTACGGATATTTATCAAGATAACAACTCATTAAATAATGTGTTCTTGAAAAATGTTGCGGCAGGCAGCGATTTCGAATTGGTAACGAAGCTGACGGCCCCAGTTACCAAAAACCATCAGCAAGCAGGCTTGATCGTATGGCAGGATGCCGACCATTTTGTGAAGCTGTCCCATGTGTGGGCTAGCGGCCAAATTATCGAAACCGCGTACGAAATAGACCGGAAATACCAAAAGGCAACTAATTTCGTTAATCATCCTGGAGGCGATACACTCACGCTGAAAATTAAAAAATTAGGCAATGTGTATACGACTTATTACTGGAACGGCTATGAATGGATTCAAGCTGCTGATGCAATGACCGTTGACTTAAGCTCAATAAAAGTCGGGTTTTTCGCGAGTAATGTCGTTGCGCCTAACGATCCTATCGATGCGACTTTTGATTATATCGCGGTTAGAACGATCGAGGGAGGCGTTGATCTCGCACCGAAATCAGCCCATTTGCAGGCTGGCGAGAAGATTCAGCTCGTGAATGAAGGCAAGAGCGGGTCCGATGTAACATGGTCATCTTCTAATGAAAGCATTGCGACTGTAAGTGAAACAGGATTAGTTGTTGGCGTATCGCCAGGCAGAGCAGTCATTAAGGCAACTTCTAAAAATGGGGATTTCACTTCGCGAGCTACCGTCACGGTAGTAGGGTCGATTAAGCCGGGTGAAGTGCTGTACAGTGAAGATTTCTCCAGTTTAGATCCTACCGAATGGAGCACTTACGGCGGCGTATGGTCAGAAAGCGAGGGTGCCTATACGGTATCGAGCGGAGCGGGCTACAAAGCCATCCTGAATAGCATGAACTTTACCGATTACGTGTTGGAAACGGACGTGAAGATTGTTAGCGGAACGGAAGCCGGACTGGTATTTAGAGCTTCTAACCCAGCCGTGGGCCCTGATGCATTGGACGGTTATTATGTGGGCATTAATGCGGCGAACAAGTCTGCTGTCTTAGGCAGTTTCACAAACGGGAAGTGGAGAGAGCTCGCAACAAGAAATCTTCCGATTCAAGCAAACGAATGGTATACCATTAAAATTATTGCGAGTGAAGACCACATCCAGGTTTACATCAATGACAACCCGCTGAATGTCAATCCGTATCCTAAGTTTGACGTAGCGGAATCGACCCACCTTGCAACAAGCTCCATTGGCTTTAGAACGTTTAATGCCAAAGCACAGTTTGACAATGTGAAGGTTAGCGCTTACGCGGAAACGCTCACAGGCCCAACCTATACGAATACGGAACAGCTTCCTGATATTGCTGATCCGCATGTGTTGTTCTATGAAGGCGTCTATTACCTGTACGGTACGAATACCGCCGATTATCCGAATATGCCAAATGGCATTAAGGTGTATTCGTCATCGGATCTTGCTAACTGGCAGGAGCATGGTTATGCGCTGGAAAACAAAAATTCATGGGGTAACAACCGCTTCTGGGCGCCGGAGGTCATTGAGAAAAACGGTACATTCTATATGTACTATGCCGTTGAGGAACGTCTCGCCGTTGCCACAAGCGATTCGCCGCTCGGACCTTTTGTTCAAGAGGTACAAGCGCCTATCCATCTGAATACGCCTGAGATTGACGCGCATATCTTTACGGATGAAGACGGGAAAACCTATATGTACTTTGTTCGTTTCAATAATGATAACCATATTATGGTTGCTGAAATGAACGATGATATGAAAACAATCAAAGAAGATACGGTTCAATTTGTATTTGCGCCGACGCAGGCTTGGGAGAAAAGCCAGAAGCAGCCGGTCGCTAGCATTAATGAAGGCCCATTTGTCATTAAACACAAGGGAACTTATTACATGACGTATTCAGGAAACCATTTCCAAAGCCCTGATTACGGAGTAGGCTATGCGACTGCTCCTACGCCTACTGGGCCGTGGACCAAATACGAGTTCAATCCGATTATGAAAGCTAATGAGCTCGTGCCGGGAGCAGGGCATCACTCGCTCGTGAAATCCCCTGACGGGAAAGAATTGTTTATGGTTTATCATGTGCATTATGGAATTGGCCAAACAGAGCCAAGAAAGCTTGCGATTGACCGCGTACAATTCGTTCCGCAGGCGAACGGCCCTGACTTAATGGAAGTGTGGGGTCCAACGATGACGCCGCAGCGCATGCCTTCTAATTACAAGGAGATTGAGGTTGAATCTATTGTCATCAACGGCCAAGGCGGTGCTGCTGCGATTACAACAAAAGGCGGTACACTCCAGCTGAATGCATCGGTACTTCCGATTGACGCTACGAACAAACAAGTACAATGGTTGATCGAAAGCGGGGAGCAAGCAGCATCGATTTCGCAAACGGGTCTATTGACGGCTTTAAACGATGGGGTCGTTACGGTAAAAGCGGTCTCCGCTGGCCGTCCGTCCGTCTTCGGTACGATTGCCGTTACCATTTCCGGACAAAAGGATTCAGAAAACCCAGGCAATGGCGGAGAGCAGCCTAGCGGAGGAGGTTCTGCACCGGAGCCGGTTGCAAAGGTTGAAGGTCATGTACTGACCTTGCCTGCGATTAAGCCGAATGAAAACGGACAGCTGCTTCTGAAAGTAGCACAAGCGGATTTCGAAGCGGTACTTGCCCAAGCGGTGAATAAGTCCGTGACGATTATGCTACAAAATGCAGATACTGCTAAAGAAGTCATTCTATCACTGACTGCGGGCCAGCTTGAAGCAGCCAAGCAGAAGGGAATTGAGAACGTAGAGATTGTGTTTGGTTCCACAACGTTTAACCTAAAGACTGGACCAATAGCTCCAGGACTGGATAAAGCTGCAGTCATTGCTCTCTCTTTGTCCGGGGTTAACAAACAAAGTTTATCTTCCGAAGCGGCTGCCGTAATCGGCGATAAGCCTGTCTATGCGATTACGCTAAGCGTTAATGGAGGCAAGCAATCTGACTTGGGCGATAAATGGCTTAAAGTATCGCTTGATTATAAGCTGCTGCCGAATGAAAATCCTAATCAAGTCGTCATTTATTACATCGATGACCAAGGAAAGCTGTCTCTAATTAAGCATGCCAAATACGATGCTGAAACAGGGAAAGTAGTATTTGAAGCCGGGCATTCAGGTAAATACGCTGCCGTATACAAGCCTGTTGCTTTCACGGATCTTTCCCAAGTCGCTTGGGCGCAAGAAAGCATTCATGCATTGGCAGCTCGTGAAATTGTGAATGGCGTCGGCAACCAATTGTTTGCTCCGAGCAGCAAAGTAACGAGAGCTCAATTCATTACGATGCTGATGAACGCGTTTGCCTTCACTGACAGCAGCGCGGCAAGCACGTTTAGCGACGTGTCGCAAGAAGCATGGTATTACCAAGCCGTGGCGCTAGCCCAAACGCTTGGCATTGTGAATGGCAAAACGGATGGCAGCTTTGGCGTAAATGATGAAATTACGCGAGAAGAGATGGCGGCTATGGCCTATCGCACATCGAAGCTTGCTGCCGTAAACCTTTCTTCTTCAGAAGAAACGAATCCATTTGCCGATCAATCGACCATTGCCGCATTCGCTGCAGAGAGTGTTAGCGCAATGCAGGCCGCAGGCATTATTAATGGAAAAGGCGCTAGCCGCTTTGCACCAAAGGATCATGCTTCGAGAGCAGAAGCAGCCAAGATTGTTTATGGCCTATTTAAGCTGATTCCTTAATCTAAGCTTTCGTTATCTTTAAGCGTCGCCCCTCGCAGATCTATGCGGGAGGCGGCGCTTATTTGCTTATTTCGGATCAAGGAAAAGGACCGAATAATGTATAAAATAGCTTTTGCGTGTAAATACAATGGCTGCTTGAATCCGTAAAATGATAATTGATCATAAAAATAGAGTGTTCATAGAGGAAGGAGTGGCCTAATGAGCGGAAACGTTCTACTGAAGATGGATGACGTAAGCAAAACCTTTCCCGGCGTTAAAGCGCTTAGCGGCGTAAACTTCACCTTGCGAAAAGGAGAGGTTCACGCATTGATGGGCGAGAATGGCGCGGGGAAATCTACCTTGATAAAAGTGCTGACTGGCGTGCACGCGATGGATATAGGTGAAGTGAAATTGAATGGGAGACTGATTTCGGCAAAGTCGCCGCAAGAGGCGCAAATGCTTGGAATCAGTACGGTGTATCAGGAAATTAATTTATGCCCTAATTTGTCTGTGGCAGAAAATTTGTATATCGGCCGCGTGCCGAAGCGTAGAGGCTCGATCGATTGGAAACGGATGAACGAGGACAGCGAGCGCTTGCTGAAACGGTTGAATTTAAATCTGGATGTGAAGCAGCCGCTGTCGGATTTCTCGGTCGCCATACAGCAAATGGTTGCGATTGCGAGAGCGGTTGACATGTCCAGCGGCGTTCTTATTCTCGATGAGCCCACCTCCAGCTTGGACAATCAAGAGGTGCAGCAATTGTTCGATGTCATGCGCAAGCTTCGCGACGAGGGGATGGGAATCGTGTTTGTCACCCACTTCCTGGACCAGGTTTACGATATCACCGATCGGATCACGATTTTGCGCAATGGCGCTTTAGTCGGTGAATATGAGACGAGCAAGCTGTCCAAGAGCAGTCTCGTATCGAATATGATCGGCCGTGAATGGAGAGAAGAGGACGAGCATCGTAAAAAGGAGCAGAGCTATACCTCTGAAGTCACGATGTCTACCCAAGCTTTAACGAGAGCGGGTTCCGTGAAACCGGTCAGCTTATCTGTCAAGAAGGGAGAGGTTGTCGGACTTGCTGGCTTGCTCGGATCGGGCCGTTCGGAGTTCGCCAATCTCATCTTTGGCATTGACCAGTCCGACAGCGGCATTCTGACGCTGGGGTCGGAGACGTTCCAGTCGATGAATCCGAAGAAGGCCATCCGGAAGGGAGTAGGCTTCTGCCCGGAGGATCGGAAAGTAGCAGGCATTGTGGGCGAGCTGACGATACGCGAAAATATTGTGCTCGCGCTTCAGGCGAAAAAGGGCATTTTCAACTATATCCCTTTAAAAAAACAGCAGGAAATTGCGCGCAAATTTATCGAGCTGCTTCGAATCAAGACGCCTAGCATGGAGCAGCGTATCGATAATTTAAGCGGCGGCAATCAACAGAAGGTTATTTTGGCGCGGTGGCTCGCTACGGAACCAAGCCTGCTCATTCTCGATGAACCGACAAGGGGGATTGACGTTGGCTCCAAAGGCGAGATTCGCAAGCTGATCTTGGATCTGGCGAAGTCGGGGCTTTCGATCTTAATTATCTCCTCTGAGCTTCAAGAAATGATTGAATGCGCGGATCGGATCGTCGTGCTGCGCGACCGGATGCAGGTAGGCGAAATTAGCGGCGATCACATGACGGAAACCAATATTATGAAGATGATTGCAGAAGGAGGCGGTTCACATGAGCAGTATTCGCAAACGGGCAGCTAGTATCATGCATACCAAAATCATTTGGCCAATTACGGCTTTAGCCGCCATCTTGTTGTTCAACTTATTTTTTGTTCCAGGTTTTTTTAATATCGAAATCAAAAACGGCCATCTCTTCGGAAGCTTGATCGATATTTTGAATCGCGCTGCACCCATTATGGTTATTGCCATTGGCATGACGCTTGTTATTGCGAAGGAAGGCATCGATATCTCGGTCGGCTCCGTTCTGGCGATAGCGGGTGCGGTTGCCATCTCCCTGCTTGGCGTCGTACCGCTTTGGCTTGCCATAGTCGCCGCTTTGATCGTCGGGGTATTATGCGGCTTATGGAATGGCTTGTTGATCGCTTACCTGGGCATACAGCCCATGGTTGGGACTTTAATTCTCATGACCGTGGGCCGAGGAATCGCACAATTAATAACGGAAGGCAAGGTGCTTACTACCGACGATAAAGCTTTTGGTTTCATCGGTAAAGGGTTTTTCTTAGGCTTGCCTTTCTCCATCTTTATCGCAGCATTCGTGTTTCTCTTTGTTCTGTATTTGAAAAAGCGTACCGCTCTTGGGCTTTTCCTTGAGGCAACGGGCACAAATAAAATATCCAGTGAGTATGCGGGCGTTGAGCCCCGGAAAATATACTTATTCGTTTACATCGTTTGCGGCCTCTGCGCTGCGATTGCAGGACTGCTTGTCAGCTCGAATATTAGCAGTGCGGATGCGAATAATGCAGGCTTATGGATTGAGCTGGATGCGATCTTGGCGGTCGTTATTGGCGGAACCTCCATGCGGGGAGGACGATTCTTCCTTGCCGGTACGGTAATCGGGGCTTTGTTCATTCAGTCACTAACGACAACGATCTACTCCATGGGGGTACCGCCTGAACGCATTATGGTTGTGAAAGCTATTGTTGTTATCGTTGTAAGCTTGATGCAATCCGACCGTTTCAGACGAGTGTTCCAGCAGAAGAATAAACAGGCGGTGGCAGGATGAAGCTGAATCTTCGAATCAATCAGAACAATATTATTATTCTCTCGACATTGCTGCTTATTATTTTATTATACGGTGCCGGCTCAGTCCTCTACACCGGATTTTTCACATGGCAGGTTTTCTTCAATCTATTTATTGATAACGCTTATCTGATTATCGTTGCGACGGGGCTTGCTTTCGTTATTATTACAGGCGGAATCGATTTGTCCGTTGCTTCAGTCGTTGCATTCGTAAGCGTCGTATCGGCTGCGCTGCTGCAGGAGGGCATGAATGCATACGCGGTTATGGCCATTTGCTTGCTCATCGGCATTTTGTTCGGAGCTGCGCAAGGTTACTTGATTCAACGCTTCGACCTCCACCCTTGGATTGTTACCCTCGCAGGCATGTTTCTTGCGAGAGGGGCGAGCTATTTCATAACCACGCAAAGCATCGTCATCGAGAATGCAACGTATACCGCCATTTCCAAATTCAAAATCAATCTGGTCGGGTCCAACTTCATCTCGGTGAGCGTCGTAATCGCACTCGCGGTCGTCGCTATCGCTATCTATGTCGCCAAATACACGGAATTCGGCAGGGCGGTATTTGCTATCGGAGGCAGCGAGCGCTCAGCAGTGCTCATGGGCCTGCCGGTTCCTCGCATAACCGTATTGGTATACACCATTAGCGGTTTCTGTTCTGCGCTTGGCGGCATTGTATTTACCTTCTACATGTTGTCCGGCTACAATCTTCATTTAATGGGAATGGAGATGGATGCGATTGCCGCTTGCGTCATCGGGGGCATTCTGCTCACGGGTGGTTTTGGCTACTTGGTTGGTCCTTTATTAGGCGTTATCTGCTCCGGCATTATTCAAACCATTGTCATGTATCAGGGCACGCTGAGCTCATGGTGGACCAAAATTGCAGTGGGCTTCCTATTATTCCTGTTTATTCTTCTGCAAAGGGTAATCGTTATCCGCAGGCAAAGACGGCGCATCATCAGCCATGCTGCGGGGAAACCAGCCCCAAACGGCGGGGATCGTCGAGCGCCGGCTTCGGTTTAAAGTTATGAATAAATCATAATCACGAATTACAGATAGTGCCGAATTTAGCAAAATATAACGTTATTATCTAAATACAATAAAATTGAAACGAATTATATTAATAATGTAATCAACACACAGCATATAAAGGGAGGAACAAAAAATGTTTAAGTTTAAAAAGAGTTCTTTTGTCATGACAACGGTGTTAGCGGTGGGGCTTCTGCTATCGGCATGCAGCGGCAATGCAGCTAACAATAATGGAGGGACTGCGGCAACGAATGCAGGGACGGAGACGACGGCTCCTGCGCCAGAAGACAAAGGATCGGACAAAAAGATCGTCCTGGGCTTCTCGCAGATCGGTGCGGAGAGCGGTTGGCGGGATGCTGAAACGCAATCGATCAAGGACACCTTCGGCAGCGACGCGCAGTTCGAGCTGAAGTTCTCCGATGCCCAGCAAAAACAAGAGAATCAAATTAAAGCGATCCGCACCTTCATCTCCCAGAAAGTAGACGCCATCGCGCTTGCGCCAGTCGTTGAATCAGGCTGGGAAACGGTGCTGGAAGAAGCAAAAGCTGCAAACATTCCCGTATTTCTGCTTGACCGTACAGTAAAAGTAAGCGATGAGTCGCTTTACACTTCATTTATCGGTTCCGATTTCGTGCTTGAAGGACAAAATGCAGCAAAAACGATGATGGAGCTGCTTGGCGCTGACAAGCAAGTAAACATCGTTGAGCTTCAAGGAACGGTTGGCGCGAGCGCTGCGAATGACCGCCAAAAGGGATTCAAAGAAATTGTTGACGGCAACCCTAACTACAAAATCATTAAATCCCAATCCGGTGACTTTACCCGTGCGAAGGGCAAAGAAGTTATGGAAGCCTTCTTGAAATCCGATGGCAAAAATATTCAAGCGGTTTACGCACATAACGATGACATGGCGCTTGGGGCGATTCAAGCGATTGAAGAGTACGGCTTGAAGCCGGGAACAGACATTTTCGTTGTATCGGTGGACGGAATCAAACCGGCGTTTGAAGCCATCCGCGACGGGAAGTTGAATGTTACCGTTGAGTGCAATCCGTTGCTAGGGCCTCAATTGAAACAAGCCATTCTTGACTTCAAAGAAGGCAAAACGTTGGAAAAATGGATCAAATCAGACGAGGATGTTTACTTCGGCCAAAAAGCGATCGATGCATTGCCGAACCGCCTCTATTAATCTCGAATGCAACAAATTGCAAAGGGGCCCATGCCCCTTTGCAATTTGTTGTTTCCCATCAAAAAAAGTCGATATATACTGAGATTAAAAAGAAATAGGTGAGAACGTGTTTGCAGGAATCAAACGCTTGGAGATTATCCAACGATTTCAAAATCGCAGTATTAGGTTCAAGCTTCTCATTTATTTTGTGATTATTATATTATTGTCGATCGTTACGTTAAGCGCAGTTGGCACGGGGGTTTATAAACGTTCCATTGAAGATACGACGAATGAACATACGATTCAGATGATGAAGCAAGTTAAAAATAACATTGTGTATTATTTCGATGAAATGGAAAATATTCTGGCTTATGTCGCGGACGACAACAACGTGATGTCTTTTTTCAGTGAAGGGCTTGTAACGGGGGCGGATGTCACAGGCGCTCGAGAAGCCGACATTGAAAAGGTTATCGCCATGTACGAACGAAGGCATCGCGAAATCGCAGGCCTGCTAATCGTGAATAAAAAGGATCAGTATGTCAGCAATAGACTGGAGAGAATCATTCGGGACCCGTTAACCTCGGAGAGCTGGTACAAGGAAGCGGTTGCTAAGCCCGATGAGCTGCTGCTGATCAGCAAGCCTATTGGAAGGAACATTAAATCGGAATACAATTACAGTGCCGATCAAGTGCTGTCTTTTGTAAAGGCGATTAAGGATCCGCACACGAATGAGGTGCTAGGCGTTATATTGCTGGATATGGAGCTAAGCATTTTTCAAAAAACGATTGAGTCCGTGTCATTAGGAAAAAGTGGGTTCGTCTATATTACCGATTCGCACGGGGGCATTGTATATTCACCGGTTAACTTGATTGTTTACAGGATTGACAACGAGTGGTTGGAAAGCGGTTACACGAGCATGGAGAAAAAGATCAACAATCGAGCCTTTCAAATCATGCAGGATCGGTTCGAGCGCACGAATTGGAAGATCGTCAGCGTCTTTCCATTGGATGAATCCAAATCGGTGGTCATCAAATGGCAACTGTATACCGTTATCGTCGTGCTGCTCACGATCATTTTAGCAATTATCGTCTCTTGGTTCTTTACGAATTCGATCATTAATCCGGTACGCAAGCTGCGGCGCATTATGCACCGTGTGGAGGAGGGTGAGCTCCATCTGCGGTTCAAAGGCGGCTCGAAGGATGAAATCGGCCAATTGGGCGACAGCTTCAACAAAATGGTACAGGAGATCGAGCAGCTGATCCATATGGTCTATACCGAGCAGAAAGAGAAGAGGGAAGCAGAGCTCAAGGTGCTGCAAGAACAGATAAAGCCGCATTTTCTGTATAACACGCTTGATACGATTCAGTGGATGGCACAGGACAGAGGGGCCGACGATATTGTTGAGATTATAATCGCGCTGACCAATCTGTTCCGAATTGGTTTAAGCAAAGGAAACGAAATGATCTTTCTCGAAGATGAGATCAAGCATGTGGATAGCTATCTTATTATTCAAATGATGCGGTATGAGAGCAAGATTAGCTACGAGATTCAAGAAATACCCGAGAGCTTGAAATATAACCGCTTATTGAAGCTTATTCTTCAACCGCTCGTCGAGAATGCGATCTATCATGGCATCAAAATGAAAAAGGGAAAAGGCCATATTCGGATTGAAACGGTACATATCGACAATCACCTTGTCTTGTCGGTTATCGACAACGGGCAGGGCATGAAGCCGGAGCAGCTGGAGCTTCTTGAGCAGGGCTTGAAGGATTCAAGCAATCCAGAACATAAAAACGGGTTTGGTTTATTCAATGTCAATGAGCGAATCCGCCTTACATACGGTCCGTCCTACGGGATTGAAGTGAAGAGCGAATATGGCGTAGGCACAAGAATAAATGTTTATCTGCCGGTAAACAACGATTGAGGCTGAAAGAGCTTGTTACTCACAGAAGGAGGAGAACAGCATGTGGAAATTAGTCATCGCTGATGATGAGCCAAGAATAAGAAGAGGCCTGCTGCAGGTGCTGCCATGGGAAGAGCTGGGCATTGAGGTCGTTGGCGAAGCAGAGGATGGGATCGAGGCGCTAGAGGTTGCCAAGGCAACGAAGCCGGATCTTATATTTGTTGATATTAACATGCCGTTTCTGGACGGATTGGCATTCGTCGAGCAGCTGCAGCTTGAGCATAAATGCCTGGTCGTCGTAATCACCGGTTATGATGAATTTACATATGCACAGAAAGCCGTAAAGCTGAACGTATTTGATTATGTTTTAAAACCGGTGGTCAAGTCCCAGCTTAAGGAATTAATTGAACGCGCTGTCATTGAGCTCGAGAAAAATAAAATAAAAGAAGAGTTCCATGCATTTACGAGCAAGCAGCTGCAAAGCAATTCGCTGCTGATTCGTGACCATTTTTTGCGGAGATGGATGAATGGATTGTTGGAGTCTGAAGAGGTTGTGAAAAATATTGAATATTTGCAGCTCCCGATTCATGCATCAACCCGGATGGCCGTATTCAAGGTCGTGCAAGGCACTAACGTTGGTACGGTGAAAAAGGAATGGGGCAAGGATTTGCTCGAATTTGCTTCCAGAAACATCATAGAGGATCTGTTAGCGGATAGCGGAACACATATCGTGTTCGAGGATGAGAAGGGGTATATTGTCATTTTCTCGCCAATTGCAGATGAAAGTGAATGGATGAAGCAGTGTATGGCCATTCAGACGAAGTTTGAAGAAATATTAGCGCGAATGGTCATTCACATGGATAGAGTTATGCAGGACGGCTTCTTGCACGCCGACCGTATTTATAACGAGCTTGTGAAGGGAATCAATGCGAAGGGCAGCTTGTCGCCTGTTGTGCTATTAGCGAAGAAGTTCGTTGAGCAGGCTTATGCGATGCCGAACCTTTCTTTGCAGGAGGTGGCTGACCAAGTGAGAGTAAGCCCGACCTATCTAAGCAAGCTTCTGAAGAAAGAGATTGGCGCTTCGTTCATTGATTATTTGACGGACGTGCGGATTAAGCATGCAGTGCTGCTTATGAATGATACCAGCTATAAGGTATATGAAATCGCAGAAAAGGTCGGCTATAACAGCCAGCATTACTTCAGCAACGCGTTCAAGAAAAAAACAGGCGTTTCTCCAAACTCCTACCGCAAAGGAAGCTGGACATGAAGGAAGCAAGGTACAAAATAGTATTTTTTTTCGTTGCCTTCATGGCGCTTTTAAGTCTATATTCCTGCAGCAACCACACATCAACGATACCCGAAGAGGGCGTAAAGTATTTGATCGGGGTGTCGCAGCCTAATCTGAACGAGCCATGGCGCGTCGTGCTGAATGATGAGATTAAACGCGACGCGGGCGCTTACCCAGACCTGCGCGTTATATTTACCGACGGAGGAAATGACAGCAAGCAGCAGGAGGAGGATCTTCACAAGCTGGTAGGATACGGCATTGACTTGCTTATTATTTCTTTGGATGATCCAATTCTGCTCACGCCTACGATAACTGAAATCTATGAGAAGATTCCGGTTATCGTACTCGGTCGCGGCGTAACGGGTTATGATTATACGTTGTATATCGGGACGGATAATCGACTCATCGGGAGCAAGGCGGCGGGATACGCCAAGCAGCTGCTTGAAGCAGGGGATAATCGGATCGTCGAGATTCTAGGGCTCAAAGGCTCGCCGACAGTAGATGAACGCAGCGAGGGCTTCCGCGAAGCGCTGACAGACCGTAAAGATATTGTGATTGCGGAGTCATTATATGCGGATTGGCAGCGCGATAAGTCGGAAGATTTACTTTTGGAATCGTTGGAGAAAGATACGGATATCGATCTCATCTTTGCCCATAATGACGCCATGGCATTAGGCGCTTCGATTGCTTTGAAGAAAAAAGGGATAACGGATGTAAAGATTATCGGCGTTGACGGCGTTAAAGGTGACAATGGCGGATTGAACCTTGTAAAGGAAGGCACGCTTACGGGCACTTTTACCAGCCCGACAGGTGGCGGTGAGGCTATTCGTTATGCGGTCGATATTTTAAATAAAGAGAAGGGGATTCCTAAAAAAATTATTTTGAGAAGCCATCCGATTACAAAGGACAACATAAATGAATTTGGTGAGCTGGAGTCGGTCTCTAAGGTGAAGCCGATAAGACAGATAACCGAAGCAGCGCCTATAAAAATCGGTTTCGCACAGGTCGGCTTGGAAAGCGGGTGGCGGCTGGCGCATACCAATTCCGTTATCCACGCGGCTAAAGAAGAGGGAATCGAGCTGCTATACGAGAATGCGCTTCAGCAGCAGGATAAGCAAATCGAATTGATTCGAAAATTCATCGCTTTGAAAGTGGATTTTATTGTGTTTTCACCATTGGTGAAGACGGGCTGGGACGTTGTGCTGCAAGAAGCGAAGCAGGCCGGAATCCCCGTTATTCTCTCGGACCGTGAAGTGAAAGTAAGCGACGACTCTTTATGGACCGCCTACATCGGCTCGGATTTCGTAGAGGAAGGCAGGCGGGCGGCTCGCTGGCTCACGCAAGAAATGGCAGCCGGCGCAGGGCAGGTGAACATTGTGGAGCTTCAAGGGACGAAGGATTCCGATCCCGCAGTGGGACGAAAGGTAGGCTTTGAAGAAATTATTAAGGATGAGCGCGGCTATCAGATCGTGCAATCTTTGCAAGGTGATTTTACACTGGAAAACGGTAAGCAACTTATGTTGGAAGCGCTTGATCAACACGGTGAAGACATCGATGTCGTATATTCGCATAATGATGACATGGCTCTTGGAGCCATTCAGGCCATTGAGCAATATGGACTGAAGCCGGGCAAGGATATCAAAATCATTTCGATCGATGCGACTAGGGCTGCACTAAAGGCGCTAGGAACCGGTAAATTAAACTTTGTCGTCGAGTGCAATCCGCTGCTCGGGCCGCAGCTCATGAAAGCCGTGAAGGATTATATGGCGGGAAAGGAGCTTCCTATGAAAATCATTACATCGGAAGGGGTATTTACGCAGGATACAGCGAAGCGAGCGTTGGCAAGAAGGGAATATTAATAAACGGTATTATTTGGGGAAATGTGGCATGGCCGAGTTGACAAGCCGCTCTTCGCAGAGGGACAATAAAGAATATCCCAATGAGAAGAGGCGAAGCAGATGTCATCCTTGATCCAGAGAGTCAAACAAATTGCTGCAGGATTCGATGCAGAAACACTGCGATCCATTGAAATAGATCCATTACGGATTGAAGCAGGCGCGATTAACGAGGTTGCTCCCTATTTAAAGGAAAAACAATATGCCCAGGTTGTCATTGCCGCAGATTCCATCACGTATGAAATTGTAGGGAGAACACTGGAGGAAGCGATTACTGCGCTAGGCATTGCGGTTCAGGTAACGCTCATCAAGCCGAACCCACAAGGAGATGTCATTGCCGACGAAGCGTCGATCGTACAGCTATTGCTCGATATTCAGCTGAAGCAGGCACAGGTGGTCGTTGCGGCAGGCTCGGGAACGATCCATGATATTTCCCGTTATGCCGCGTATACCGCAGGTATTCCGTTCGTATCGGTACCGACCGCGCCTTCCGTTGACGGATTTAACTCGAAAGGCGCACCCATCATCCTTCGGGGCGAGAAGAAAACGATTGCGGCGATTGGTCCTGATGCCATATTCGCCGATTTGGAAATTTTGGCTCAAGCCCCTCCTGCGATGGTAGCCGCAGGCTTTGGCGATATGCTTGGCAAATTCACGTCTCTATTGGACTGGAGCTTTGGAGCGACAGAGGGCGGAGAGCCATATTCGGCTGAGGTTGCTGAGATTACACAAGTAGCATTGAATAAATGTGTCGACAATATTGAACGGATTGCTAGACGCGACCAGGAAGGCATTCGCATTTTAATAGAGGCGCTGATTGAATCGGGGCTAGCGATGCTGCTGTTCGGACAGTCGCATTCCGCATCGGGTGCGGAGCATCACCTCTCCCATTTCTGGGAAATGGAATATATCCGTCTTGGCAAGAGGCAGCTGCTGCACGGCGCCAAGGTTGGCGTAGCCTGTGCGGAAATATCGAAGCTGTATCATCGCCTCGCCGCAGAGGAGGCGGGTCTTGCTTTTACGGAAAAACCGGAGCAGCTCCGCATGGCGATTGCCGCGCTCCCGGATGAGACAACAATCAGGAACTGGCTCAGGGAAGTCGGCGGACCTTCGACCACCGAGGAGCTTGGTGTTGATGCAGAGCTGCTGATGCGCAGCTTGCAAGAAGCACATCAAGTGCGCCCGAACCGATACACGCTGCTGCGAGCATATAATTCGCTATAAAGGAATCAGCGTAAGGTTGCGCAGCCTTTGTATACACTCTAGAGCGATATACTGCGCTGGGTAACAGTAGAGCTGCTGCTTAACAACAACGATGTTGCGTAACAGTAACAATGCTGGGTAACAACAGCGATTCAAGTGAGAGACAAAAAAACTGGCTTCAAGGCGATATGCCTCGGAGACAGTTTTTTGATTTGACGCGAAGGATGATGGGGGACGTTGTCCTTTGATTTCATGCTGCATCGTTTATTGGAGAAAAATAGATCTGAAAAATAGACTTAAATTATTAAAAAACAAACAAATGGTATATATAGGTCTAAAAAGTAGATCTATTTAAGCTTTTTTAATGGAAATGGACCTCGAAATACGGTTTTGAAGAGGAATAGATCTAAAAAATAGACTTATTACGCTGAAATCAGGGGGAAAGTGGAAGATAGATCTATAAAGTAGATCTATTGATTATCGAAACCTAATCATGGGAGGCGAAACGAGTCCATGGTTCTGAAGAAACGCAGCGATCCAACGTGGAAATTTGTCATCCTTCAAAAAAAGCGGCTGACTAAAACATGAATTTTATGCGTTAGCCTGCCGCTATTGATGCTAATCTATTTTTTTAACTAGAAATTAAAGTTGTCTGGGTCCGGGCCAAAGCGTTGATCGCGATTAAGCGCATTGATTTGAGCCACTTCTTCTGGCGTGAGCGCGAAGTCGAAAATATCAGCATTTTCCTGCTGGCGTGCAGGAGTAACTGATTTTGGAATCGTAATGACTTCGTTTTGAAGATCCCAGCGCAGTACGACCTGTGCAGGCGTTTTGCCATATTTGGCGCCAATGTCGGCTAAAATAGCATGATCGAGATTGCCCTGCATAAGCGGGCTCCAGGCCATAAGCTGAATATTTCTGCTTTTGGCGAAGGAATGAAGCTCGTTTTGCGTGAGTAGGGGATGGTATTCTACTTGGTTGACCATTGGAACGAACTCCCCAGTTTCTATCACATCCCGAAGATGATGAATTTGGAAGTTGCTTACCCCGATGGCACGGACGTAGCCGTCACGGTATAGTTTCTCCAACGCACGCCATGTTTCGGTATATTTGTCTTTCACTGGCCAGTGAATAAGTAAAAGATCAACAACATCAATACCAAGCTTGCGGCGGCTGTCCTCGAAGGCAGTCAGTGTCGATTCATATCCTTGATGCGCGTTCCAAATTTTCGTTGTGACAAAAATCTCTTCACGGGCGATGCCGCTGTTGCGAATGCCGGCACCTACGCCCGTTTCATTATTGTATGCGGCTGCCGTATCGATGCTTCTGTAGCCAGCCTCAATTGCAGATGTTACTGTTCTTTCCGCTTCGCCGTCATCCTTGACTTTCCATACGCCAAGGCCGAGCCATGGCATCTTTACCCCATTGCTTAACGTCGTAGATTCTGTACGAGCAATTGTCATTGATTTATACCTCCATTTAAAATAATTAAAGGGACAATTCCAAAATCGCTTTGACATCCTCTTTCTCTAAACGCTTAAACGAGCCGATCGCTCCGTAACGTACCGCTTCCTCAGCCATACGGTCCAACTTGTCGTTGCCAATCTCAAAGTCAGCGAGACGGGACTCGGCGCCAATCCGCGTGAAGAAATCGCGTGTTGCTTGAATGCCTTCAAGAGCTACTTCTTTGTCGGATTTACCCTCCGGATTTACGCCCCAAACACGGGTAGCGTATTGTACGAAACGGTCGATCCGTTCCTCATGTACGTATTTCATCCAGTTTGGAAAAATAACAGCAAGGCCTGCGCCATGCGGGATATCATAGATGGCGCTCACTTCATGCTCAATGCCATGCGATGCCCAATCGTTAGCCATGCCTACGCTGATCATGCCGCCATTCAAAGCCATCGTTCCGGACCACATAAGGTTGGCGCGAGCGGCTGCGTCCTCAGGATTTTCAAGCGCGATTTCAACATTTTCAATAACCGTTTGCAAAATCGATTCACAGAAACGCTCCTGGAGCGGCGTGTTTTCTGTTAAGCTGAAATACTGTTCAAACACATGAGACATAATGTCTACGGCACCATTGACGGTATGATTGCGGGGCACCGTGTATGTGAGCGTTGGATCGAGTATAGAAAACTTGGGATACGTGTGCGAGCTGCCGAAAGCACGCTTGAGATTCTCTTCCCAATTCGTCACAACGGAGGAGCCGTTCATTTCGGAGCCTGTAGCCGCAAGCGTCAAAATCGTTCCAATCGGAAGCGCCTCTTGAATGGCCGCTTTGCCAGTAAAGAAATCCCAAACATCGCCTTCATAGGGAACGCCAGCTGCAATCGCTTTGGAAGCATCAATGACGCTGCCTCCGCCAACGGCAAGTATGAAATCTACTCCTTGTTCCCGGCAAATGGCAATGCCTTTATTTACCGTCGATAGACGCGGGTTTGGTTCAATATTGGGAAGCTCATGTACCGTAACTCCAGATTCTTGAAGAAGGCTAACGGTTTTATCGTACAAACCTGTTTTCTTTACGCTGCCTGAGCCATAAACCAGCAATACGGTTTTTCCATATTTTGAAGTTAAATTGCCTACTTGGCTGGCCGTTCCTTCACCAAAAACGATATGAGTCGGGTTTACGAATTGAAATGAGTTCATAGTGAACCTCCTGTTTGATGTTTAGATAACTTTTAAAGAAACTAAATACATATTTAGTTATGTATACGCGGTTTATTTTAGTTAAAACGGTTGGAAAAGTCAAGTTTACCTCAAATGAGGATTGAAAGGATAACTTTTTAGTTATATAATGAATGGCAGTCAGCTTGAGCAAAGGGGAAACGGTAATGGAAGTCGAAGTAAGCAGTCGCAATATGAAGTTTTTGGAGTGCTTTTCATCTGAAACAAGAGTGAAAATGATCGAGCTGCTCAGCGTGCAGCCGATGAATATAAAAAGCTTGTCCGAGGCGCTAGCTATAAAGTCTCCTATTGTCACAAGGCATATTCATATGATGGAGGGCGCAGGCATTGTGCGCTGCGAAAGCGTGCCAGGCAAACGCGGCATGCAAAAGTTATGCCATCTGCAAATTACGCAGGCGATGCTTCTATTTAAAACTGCAGCAGTCGCGGATGAAACGAAACGTTATGGCGTATCGCTGCCAGTCGGGCATTATTCTTCCTATCAGATCAAACCGACCTGCGGCCTGGCCTCCGATTCGCAGATGATTGGCATGTGCGATGATCCGCGCTATTTTGCCGATCCCGAGCATGTGAATGCCAAAGTATTATGGTTTGGCTCGGGTTTCGTAGAATACCGTATTCCAAACTATATGGTAAATAACGAGCGCCCGGAATCTTTGGAAATTTCGATGGAGATTTGCTCGGAAACGCCTTGCACTGTCAACCATTTGCCATCGGATATTACTTTTACGCTAAATGGCGTCGGGATCGGGACTTGGACGTATCCAGGCGACTTTGGCAGCACGCGTGGATTGTACACACCCGAATGGTGGCACAAAAATATTCAGCACGGCCTCATTAAGACCATCAGAGTCAATCGGCAAGGGTCATTTATTGATGGCATTCAAGTGTCGGGTGTAACGATTGATCAGCTCATGCTGGCCTATGACAAGGAGATTTTGTTTCGCATTTCGAGCAGCGCTACGGCCAAAAATTGCGGCGGCGTTACCTTGTTTGGCAAAGGCTTCGGCAACTATAATCAGGATATTGAAGTGACGCTGCGTTGCTTATAATTAGGAAAGAGTAATTCAGCGATACAAGGTGAAACAGCTGTTACCGTCCTCTGGTGGCGCAGCGCGTTTCATTCCGGAGAAATAGAAGCGAGTTCTATGTGTGAAACATATAAATTCTTATATTTCAAGCAAAAACGCCTACGGCGTCCTTTAGATGCTGAAGTAGCTTTGACGGTGAAATATAAGCCCTTTATAAGCTAACAAACATATACATCTTATATTTTAAAAAATGAACGAACCTCTATCGTCCTCTTGTTTCTGCTTTTAGCAGAGATTGGAGGACTATTTGGCGTTCTGGCGTGCGTGTTTTTCAATCTTGTTAACACATTTTAAATGTTGAGCGTCTTCTTTCTTTCTTTCTTTGTTTTTGTTTGTTTTGATTTTGGTGCCTAAATGGTACGTTAAGCTAAGACTAACGTAGGCGGCTTCACTAAAATGTAGTTTTGCACTATGCAGCCCCTATTATGATGAGGAGAAGTGCCTATCCTGTAGGTCATACAACATAGAACCGATGTTTTGACTCATTGGCCATAAGAATCGGGGATTCTCCTGCATACGTACAGGATAGGTGAAAAAAAAGAGGCGGGGAAAGCAAAGCTGCTGCGTTTGTGCAGGATAGACAGATTTAATGAATGCAGTGTTAATGCTAATAGGCAGATTTAATGAATGCAGTGTTAAAACTGATAGTCTGGTTCACTGAATTCTGAGATAAAACTGATAAGTAGTTTCAGTATTTGCAGGGATAAAGCTGAAGGTAAATTCAATGAATGCAGGGGTAAAACGGTTAGGTTTATTCATTGGATCACTTAAATGCAGTTGAAAGGTAGATTCAGTAGGATGTTGAGATAAAGCTGAAAGGCTTATTCATTATATGTAGATAAATGTGGTTATTGTCGGATTTAAGTTTTGGTCTGTTTGAATGGATTGGAATAGCCCGTAGACCTTAATGTTCATTTCCGTTTTTCTTTGAAATTTTTATATTCAAACAAAAACAAATATGATATGATCAATTCAAACAAATCCAAAACATCATTCGGAGGTATATCCATGGTACAGAGTTTATGGGAAAACGAAAAAGCATCACAGCTTGAAAGCGGACTAGCCGAGCTTGTCTACCGTTCCAACATCATCGGCGCAGATCGCCGGGTTTGCAATTACGGCGGCGGCAATACATCCAGCAAAACAACGGTAAAGGACTTCCGCGGCCGTGACGTTGAAGTTATGTATGTGAAAGGCAGCGGCTCCGATCTTGCATCGATGAAAGCAGGCAACTTCACAGGTCTTCGTATGGATGATATCCGTCCGTTGTTCGAACGCTCTGAAATGCCAGATGAGGAAATGGTTGCTTACCTCGTCAATTGCATGATCGATTCGAAGCACCCGCGCGCGTCCATTGAAACGCTGCTGCATGCTTTCCTTCCATTTAAACACGTGGATCATACTCACCCGGATTCCATCATCAGCCTATGTTGCGCAGATAACGGCAAAGCGCTTGCGAAAGAAATTTTCGGCGACCGCTTCGTATGGGTTCCTTATGTTCGTCCTGGCTTTAACCTATCCAAAATGATCGCGGAAGGCGTTCTTGCAAACCCGAATGCCGAGCTTGTGCTTATGGAAAAGCATGGCCTTGTCACTTGGGGCGAAACAAGCGAAGAGTGCTACGCTCAAACGATCAAAATCATTTCCGAAGCGGAAGCCTTCATCGAATCCCGCTTTGACGAGGCGTCGCTATTTGGCGGCGTAAAATACGAAGTGCTTGATGCCGATGCTCGCAGAAGCGTTGCGGCACAAGTCATGCCAACGATTCGCGGCTCAGTTAGCGATGCGAAGAAAATGATTTTGACGTTTGATGACGAGGCTGATGTTCTTGCATTCGTTAGCGGCCAAGATTCCCCGCAATTGTCACAGGTTGGCGCAGCTTGCCCGGATCACCTGGTTCACACGAAGGTTGTTCCATTATTTATCGACTGGACGCCGAATGCAGAGGATATCGATGGCTTGAAAGCGAAATTGTCTGAGGGCATCGCAGCTTATAAAGAGCAATATAAAGCCTATTTTGAGCGGAACAAAAACGAAGGCGACGTCATGTTTGAAGCAGCGCCGCGCGTGATTTTGATCCCGGGTATTGGCATGATCAATACAGGAAAAAGCTGGGCAATGGCGCAGGTTAGCGGTGCGCTTTACCACCGTGCGATCGCGGTTATGCGCGGCGCAACGGCGCTAGGTGATTTCGTATCGCTGAGCGAGAACGAATCGTATAACGTTGAATACTGGCCTCTTGAGCTTTACAAATTGTCGCTTGCTCCGGCTGAAACGGAATTCTCCCGCAAGGTTGCCTTTATTACGGGCGGCGCAGGCGGAATCGGAAGCGAAACGGCTCGCCGCCTCGTATCCGAAGGCGCGCATGTCGTGCTTGCTGACCTGAATCTCGAAGGCGCGCAAAAGGTTGCTGCCGAAATCAACGAGAAATACGGCGATCACCGCGCGACAGCAGTGAAAATGGATGTAACTAGCGAAGAGCAAGTTACGGCGGCTTACGCCGAAACGGCGCTTGCTTACGGCGGCGTGGACATTATCGTCAACAACGCGGGTCTTGCGACTTCGAGCCCGTTTGACGAAACTTCCCTTAAAGAGTGGAACCTGAACATGAACGTGCTTGGCACAGGCTACTTCCTAGTTGCGCGTGAAGCGTTCAAATTGATGAAACAGCAAAGCATTGGCGGCAACATGGTATTCATCGGTTCGAAAAACTCGGTATATGCAGGCAAAAATGCTTCCGCATACAGCGCGGCAAAAGCGCTTGAAGCACACTTGGCACGTTGTATTGCAGCAGAAGGCGGCGAATTCGGTATTCGTGTGAATACGATTTTGCCGGATGCGATCTTGCAGGGCTCGGCGATCTGGAACGGCAGCTGGCGCAATGAACGTGCGGCGGCTTACGGCATTGAGCCGGATCAACTGGAAGAATACTACCGCAAACGTACAACGCTGCTCGTTAACATTTATCCACGTGACATCGCAGAAGGCATTGCATTCTTCGCATCTTCGAAAGCGGACAAAACAACAGGCTGCATGCTGACTATTGACGGCGGCGTACCTGCTGCGTTCACGCGTTAGGAGGCTGATAGCGATATGTTTCAAGCGCGAGGAGAAAAGCATTGGTTCATTCCGGATGGCTTTATTCCGCCGGATAGCACGGGAGCTCTCACCAGCCATGAATCGGTATGCGTTCTGAACTGTTCCTCGGAAGATGCACTTATCCGTTTTACGATTTATTTTGAGGATCGCGAACCGCTAGAAGATATTTTGGTGGTCGTCAAAGGCAGACGCACGAAGCATATTCGCACCAGCTCTTTGATGAAGGAGGGGACGCCAATTCCAATTGGCGTTCCTTACGCCATCGAAGTGCATAGCGATATCCCGATTATCGTCCAATATAGCCGCCTCGATTCGACACAGGCAGAGAACACGCTGATGTCTACGATGGCTTTTCCAATGAAAAAATAATCACAAATGTGAAAGGGTGTTCAATATGTCCGACCGCGCATACGCGTTTTTTGAAGAACAACAGAAAGCAAGAGGCATTAATATAGATGAAGTGAAAGCTAGATTGAAAGCGCTCAAAATTGAGACGCCATCATGGGGCTACGGGGATTCAGGTACGCGCTTTAAAGTGTTCCAGAAGGAAGGCGTGCCTCGCAACCCGTTCGAGAAGGTTGAAGATGCGGCGCAAGTGCATAAGCTGACGGGGATTGCTCCTTCGGTAGCTATTCATATCCCATGGGATAAGGTTGAAGATTACGGCAAGCTGAGAAGCCATGCGGAAAGTCTTGGACTTACCATCGGCGCAGTGAACCCGAACCTGTTCCAGGACGAAGATTACATGCTGGGCAGCGTAACCAATTCCGATGCGGCGATCCGCCGTAAAGCGACGAACCATTTGCTCGAGTGCGTTGATATTGCGAAGGAAACGGGCTCGAACGAATTCAGCTTGTGGTTTGCAGACGGTACGAACTATCCGGGCCAAGGCCATATCCGCAAGCGTAAAGCTTGGATGCAGGAAGCACTAGCCGAAATGTACAGCGCTTTGACGCCTGATATGCGCTTGCTAATTGAATACAAATGTTTTGAGCCGGCATTCTATCATACCGATCTTGCTGATTGGGGAATGGCCTACAACCTCGCGCAAAAGCTCGGACCGCAAGCGGAAGTGCTTGTCGATACGGGTCACCATCTTCCTGGCGCGAACATTGAGCATATCGTTGCTTACTTGCTAGACGAGAAGCGTCTTGGCGGATTCCATTTTAACAGCCGTAAATACGCAGATGATGATCTTATTGTCGGCACGGTAAACCCTTACGAGCTGTTCTTGATTTTCTATCAAATTTTGAGTGCGGCTGGAGATTCGGATGCAGGCGTCCGTAAAAATGCTGAAAGCATCACGTATATGATTGACCAATCGCATAATATTGAGCAAAAAATTCCGGCTATGCTGCGTTCCGTCTTGAACGTACAGACCCAACTGGCGAAAGCGCTGTTGATCAACCATGACGAAGTAAACGAGGCTGCTGAGCGCCATGATGTACTAGGAGCGGAAGACGCGGTTCGCCGTGCTTTTGAATTCGACGTTACTCCTTTGCTGCATGCGATTCGCGAAGAGCAAGGCTTGCCGCATGATCCGATGAAAGCATACCTGAGCAGCAGCTACGGCAAAGACATATTGGTGAGAGGCAAGGGCGGTGCCAGCTGGTGACCATCCTCGCTTATGATCTTGGGGCGAGCAGCGGAAGAGCGCTGCTCGGCCGACTGAATAACGGCAAGATCGAGGTTGAAGAGCTGCACCGGTTCCCGAACGATCCGGTGCAGGTCGGCGATCGGCTGCATTGGGATATTTTGCGGCTGCTCCATGAGCTTAAGCAAGCGCTGCTCCAGGTGAAGCACCGCGGCATCGAGCTCGAAAGCATTGCAATTGACTCTTGGGCGGTTGACTTTGGCTTGATCGGCAGCAATGGCGAACTGCTTGGCAATCCCTATCATTATCGCGATCATCATACGAATGGCGTAATGGAGCAGGTTGTTGAAGCATTGTCTGCAACGGAAATCTTTGCGAAGACGGGCATTCAATTTTTGTCTTTTAATACGATTTACCAGCTAGCTGCCATGAAAAAAGCGGATTCACCTTTGCTGCGCGAAGCCAAGCATTTTCTGATGATTCCGGATTTGCTGCGCTATTACCTAACTGGCGAAATGTTTAATGAATTTTCCAACGCAACGACGACGCAGCTGTACAATCCGGTGACCGGAAGCTGGGATGATGAGCTTATTCGCGCCATCGGTATTTCGCCTGAGCTGTTCGGCAAGGTAGTTCAGCCAGGTACAAAGGTAGGCAGCCTGCGTGCTTCGGTTTGCGAAGAGCTGAATATTGAATCGGTGCCTGTTTATGCAGTGGCCGAGCATGATACAGGCTCTGCCGTAGCGGCAGTCCCGGCGCTTGATCGTTCCTTTGCGTATTTAAGCTGTGGCACTTGGTCGTTAATGGGTACTGAAGTGCAGGAACCGGTGATTAACGAACTTGCGCAGCAGTTGAACTTTACGAACGAAGGCGGAGCTTACGGTACCTACCGGTTGCTGAAAAACATTATGGGCCTGTGGGTTTTGCAGGAATGCAGACGTTCTTGGGAGCGTGCAGGAATTACGTACACCTTTCCCGAATTAGTTAAGCTGGCTAGTGAAGCAAAGCCGTTCGCAGCATTTATTGATCCGGATGATCCGTTGTTTTTGCATCCAGGCGATATGCCTGCGCGTATAACGGAATATTGTTTACGAACAGGCCAAACGGCTCCAACGGAAACTGGCGCGATTGTCCGCTGCATTTTGGAAAGCCTGGCATTGAAATACCGTTTCGTACTAGAGCTTACCGAGCAATTGTCCGGGCAAGCATTTGGCGGTCTTCATATGGTTGGCGGCGGCATTCAAAATACGCTGCTGTGCCAATGGACGGCGAACGCAATTGGTAAACCGGTATGGGCGGGTCCTGTGGAAGGCAGCGCGATTGGCAATATGATCGTTCAATGGATTGCAAGCGGCCAGCTTGCGGACATTTGGGAGGCGCGCAAGGTCATTCGGGATTCTTTTCCAGTGGACGTCTATGAGCCCCAGCAGCCTGAACAGTGGGAGAATGCATACGGTTCGTTTAAACAAAAGACAGGAATCGCGTAAGCGCGGATTCAAATATAAGTAAGAAAGAGGTACGCCATGCTGGTCCACGAACGATACGATAAAATTGTACAGCTAGTCAATGAGAGAGGCAGCATAAGGGTAACGGAGCTGAGCGATCTGTGTCTGGTGACTGAGGAAACCATTCGCCGCGACCTTGACCGCTTGGAGCAAGCCGGACGTTTGCGCCGCTCCCATGGCGGTGCAGTTAGCGTAAAGGATCAGCAGCCGGAAATTCCTTATTTCGAGCGGGAGATTACGCATGCGGAGGAGAAGCGGAGGATTGCGGAAGCAGCGGTCAAGCTTATTCAGCCGAAGGATCGCATTTTGCTCGATGCAAGCTCGACGGCATGGTATATGGCGGCAAGCATGCCAGATATTCCGTTGACGGTGCTGACGAACTCCATTAAAGTGGCTATGGAGCTGAGCAGTAAGGAGAAGATCGAGGTTATCTCGACCGGCGGCATTTTAGCCTCACGTTCCTTGTCCTATGTTGGACCGCTGGCAGAG
Organism: Paenibacillus luteus; assembly: GCF_006542765.1. Lineage (GTDB taxonomy): Bacteria > Bacillota > Bacilli > Paenibacillales > Paenibacillaceae > Pristimantibacillus > Pristimantibacillus luteus. Next base: position 251,968 of record NZ_SKCD01000077.1, on the reverse strand, counting down.
CGATCGCTTGATGCATACCATGTAGACAAAGCATTTTTCTCCTGCAAGGGCGTTCATTTGGAACGCGGCATCAGCGAGTCGAATGAGCTGCAGGCACGCATTAAGCATAAAATGGTAGGCATGGCCGATCAGGTTATCCTGCTCGCCGATTCGAGTAAATTCGGCGTTCAGGCGTTTACGCATGTTGCGGATTTGAGCGCAGTCGATACGATTATTACCGACGGCCAATTATCGGCAGAGCTGCGGACGCAGCTGCAGGAGCGGCAAATCGGGGTTACAACGGTTTAGAAAGCATGGCGCTGGCTTCAGCAGAAGCGCAGCGCCGTTCTTTATGTTCATTGGCGGGTCAATCTCGAAAGCGTGCGTTAAGCGTATATGTGTTCTTACCGCGTGAAAAGTAACGTTGTTTTGAAGCTGTAAGCACTTATGCGTGCTTACAAATTTAATTTATCTTTTTCACCAAAGTTGTCTGACAACCTGATAAAATAGAGTTATACAAGACGGAAGGGGTGCGGGTATGAAGGTCTCATTATTTATTACTTGCTTGAGCGATGCGCTGTATCCGAGAGTCGGCGAGGCGATGGTACGCTTGCTGGCAAAGTATGGCGTCACATTGGAATTTCCGACGGTGCAAACCTGCTGCGGACAGCCTGCTTTCAACAGCGGTTATTGGAAGGAAGCGAGAGATTCAGCGAAAACGATTTTGGATGCTTTTGAGGATAGCGATTTCGTGATTTCCCCATCGGGCTCCTGCACAGGCATGATTCATCATTATCCGAAGCTGTTCGAGGATGATCCGGTTATGCTGAAACGCGCGAACCGATTGCAAAGCAAATCATTCGAGTTTACCCAGTTTATGGTGCAGGTACTTGGCGTAACGGATGTCGGCGCTTCGTTCCCCCATAAGGTAACTTACCATCCATCCTGCCATGGCAGCCGGATTCTTGGTGTGAAGGCAGAGCCGCTTGCGCTTATTCAGAACGTAAAGGGACTTGAGCTTGTACCGCTGCCGTTTGCGGAGGATTGTTGCGGATTTGGCGGGACATTTGCAGTGAAAATGGCGGATATCTCGGGTGCGATGGTAACGGAGAAGGTAGATCATGTGCTTGAGACGGAAGCCGAGGTACTGGTCGGTCTCGATATGGCTTGCCTGCTTAACATCGCCGGCAATCTGCGCTACCGCAATGAGCCTGTTCGCGTCATGCACTTGGCAGAGCTTCTATATGAAGGGGTGAAATAAGCATGGCTGGATCAAAGACGGAAGCTACCGTAAAAGCAAGGGCAGACCTTGCCCTCAACGATGAATTTTTGCGCAAAGCGGTTCGCTTTACGACGGAGCGGCTGCGCAACGGCAAGAAAAAAGCGACGGATGAGCACGGCAATTGGGAAGAATGGCGGGAGCGCGGCAAGCAAATTCGACTTCATACCATCGCGCATTTGGACTACTATTTGAACCTGTTCGTCAATAATGCCCGGGCAAACGGCGTCCATGTACATTTTGCAAATAATGCAGAAGAAGCTGTAGGACTGACGCTTGATATCGCTGAGCATGCCAATGCAAAGTCCGTCGTCAAATCCAAATCGATGGTGTCAGAGGAGCTGCATCTTAACCATGCGCTCGAATCCATTAACGTAGAAGCGGTTGAAACGGATCTGGGGGAATATATCATTCAGCTCGCTGGCGAGATGCCTTCCCATATCGTCATTCCTGCCATTCACAAAAACCGTTATCAAATCGCTGACCTGCTCTCCAAGGAAGCGGGCTACACGCTGCCACCCGATACGACAGCGCTTGCAGGTTTCGTCCGCAAGAAGCTCCGCGAGAAGTTCCTGGAGGCCGAGATCGGCATGACCGGCTGTAACTTTGCGATCGCAGAGACGGGTTCAATGGTGCTTTTCGAAAATGAAGGCAATGCTCGTATGGTCAGCACGGTGCCGAAGACGCAAATTACGCTAATGGGGATGGAACGGATTATTCCGTCTTGGTCCGATCTGGAGGTCATGGCGACGCTGCTGCCGCGCTCGGCAACCGGCCAGAAGCTGACGATGTATATGTCCGGCATTACCGGTCCAAGGCGTGACAAGGATGCGGATGGTCCCGATGAAATGCATATCATCATCATCGACAATGGGCGCTCACTGCAGCTTGGCGATCCTGAATTCCAAGAGCTGCTGAACTGCATCCGCTGCGGGGCTTGCTTGAACGCCTGCCCGGTTTATCGCCATATTGGCGGCCATGCTTACGGCAGTACGTACAGCGGTCCGATCGGAGCGGTACTTACGCCGTCCCTGAACAAAAACATCGCCGAGTGGGATGATATCGCTAACGCCTCCAGCTTATGCGGAGCATGTTATGAGGCTTGTCCTGTCAAAATACCGCTCCATGACATGCTCGTATATTTGCGCAGGCGCAAGGTGGAGAGCGGCAACGGCAGCAAAATCGAAGCGATCGGCATGCAGGGCTTTGCCACCGTTATGGGCAATTCTTCCCGTCTTGGAGGCGTGCTGCGGCTCGGTAAGCTGGGTCAGAAGCTGGTCGTGCGCAGCGGCGTCATAAAGACAAAGCTTGGGCCGCTCAAAGGTTGGAACACGTACCGCGTGACGCCTAGCTTGCCTAAGGAATCGTTCCGCGATCGTTGGGATACGCTCGACCAAGAGCTGAAGCAAGGGCTGAAGCAGATGGAGCCGTCCATGCAAAATCGCATGGAAGAGCTTGTGCGCAAACGCGAGCAGGATGAAAAGCAGGGCAAAGGAGGACATGGACATGGCTGATACGCATAAGCAGTGGCTAGAGAAGCTAGAAGCGAATTCTCGGACGAAGCAGGAGCAGTTCATGAATGATATAGCAGCCAAGCTCAGGCATCCCCGGATGTACGAGAAGCCGCAGCACCCGTTCCGCGGCGCGCCGGATTTCTGGAATACGTTCGAGTGGACGGAGGAGGAGCGGATTAAAGGATTTACGGAAAACTTCCTATCCGTTGGCGGTCATGTGGCAAGGCTTCAAACGATGGAGGATGTGAAAGCCTATATCGTGAATAAAGCAGAGGAAATGAGCGCCAAATATGTGGTTCGGCAAAATGAGCCCGAGCTGGCTGCGCTTGATCTCGAAGGCTCGCTGGCGGAATCACAAGTATCCGTTTGGAATACGGATGCAGATCAGTATTGGCGCGCGCGCGCGGCCGAAGCGGATTTTGGGATCGTCATGGCCGATCATGCGGTTGCATATACGGGTTCTGTAACGGTTTTGTCTTCCCCTGAAAAAGGGCGTTCCGTGAGCTTGCTGCCTACGGTGCTCATTATCATTATTCCGCTGGAGCGTTTGAAAACGAGGCTCGGCGAGGTGCTCGTGACGTTTGACGAGGCGGGTCGCGAGAAGCTGCCTGCGGGCATTCATTTTATATCTGGCCCGAGCCGCTCGTCCGATATTGAAAATGACTTGACGATCGGGGTGCATGGTCCCGGCATTGTGTATGCTCTGCTTGTGGGGTAAAATCCATATATCAGATGGAGATGTGAAGCGTGATGTTAAAAGTTGCTGCCGCCGCAGGGATGCGTCAGTCATTACGCTTGGGAGGTGACAGGCTGCTATGCCGTCATTAGAAGTAGAAAAGCTATCGAAACGCAATCATTATGAAGAAATTACGGAGCAGGTCAAACGGCTTATCGTCGATGGCAAGCTCAAGGTAGGCGACAAGCTGCCTTCGACAAAGGAGATGTCCGAGCAGTTTGGCGTAGGCCGCTCTACGACGCGAGAGGCGCTCAGCGCGCTGAAAGCGATGGGACTCATCGATATTCGGCAGGGAGGCGGCTGTCGCGTCATCCGCAGCGCTCCTGTCGACGTGGAGATTCCAGAGCTGGCCTCCCTAAGGATGAACCGGAATACGGTTCTCGAGCTGCTGGAAGCACGCGAGTCGTTAGAGGTGTCTAATGCAGCGATTGCAGCCGCCAAGCGGACGGAGCAGGATATCAGGCAGCTGGCCAATCTGATTGCGGAGATGAAGCGAACGGTTGGAGATGAGTCGGAGGGTGAGAGATTAGACCTCCAATTTCATCTGACGCTTGCTAAAGCGACCCATAACTCAATTATGGTTCATTTATTTGAATCGATTATGAATCATATTGAAACGGCGATTCACGATATTAGGCGGGTCGAGCTATATGCAAGCACAGCGGTGGCAGAACAGCTGTATACTGAGCACTCGGCCATCTTCGAAGCGATTTTGCAGCAGAATGCGGAGCTCGCAGCCGAGCGGATGAAGCAGCATTTGCAGCATATTGAGAGCATTGTGCGCAAGCATTTGGGTGAGAGCTAAAAACCAAACGGCCGCCTGCATCATCATGATGCAGGCGGCCGTTTGGTTTATTGTTTATTCATTAGTCAATTGTAGCAAGGTATTTTTTAATGAATGCCTTCGCTTTTTCCGGGTTTTTGCTGTCCGGCCGAATGCCGACAATCATGCTCTCTTTGTAAAGCGGCAATTGGTCGGCAAGCGCACTGTTTGTCAAGTCAATGCCGTAAACATGCTCTGCCGTATCCTCGTCGGTTTTAAGCGTTTTGGCAAGTCCGCTTTTCAACAGTGGCTTCAAGTCTCCGTTTACATCGTCATCGAGGTTGATCAAAACGCCCTGTGCGCCGACCCACTCGAAAATATTTTTATCCATGACGTAAACATCGGGATGCTCGGTAGCAAGAATCAGAACCGCCTTCTGCATGTAAGCGTACTGAGACTGCTGATCAGCAGGAACGAAGGTCAGCGTAGTAACGAATCTCTGCCATTCCGGAAACGCTGTCAAAAGCGCATTTTCAAGAGGTTCTTCTTTTGGAGCATCATCCTTTAGCATGTAATTGCCCATAAAGGAGACGTTCAAATCGACAGGCGGCAGGTTAGCCAGCCTTTCCTGCTCTTCGCGGTAATTCATGAAGCTGATGACCCCGTAGATGATAAGTGCGACTGCTGCAATAGCGCCAAGCGTATGAAATTTGTAATAACGCCAGAAATGATCCATCTTCTGGGCTTGTCCAGCCATTTTCTTGTATTTTCCATATTCCTGTTCATTGAAGGCGTCCGTCAGCTTGCGATCCTCATACTCGAGAATCAGCCGGTACGCTTGCGTAATTTTCGCGAAAGAATCCTCCGCATCCGCTGTGCCTTCCTTTTGCTGCTGCGTTCTTGAGCGGGCTTGGCGCATCAGTGTTGTATAGCGTTTCTCTACTTCCTCTTTGGCCGCAAGCTCCGGCAGACCCATCGTTTGATAGGCTTGTTTCAATTCTTCCACCTGTGTCACCTCAATTAGTAAATAGCTCCTGAATGATTCCTATCTATAAGTATACGGAATTCCGCAGGTAACGCAAACTTTGCCGCCAATCTACACCTATTTGTCATATCCTGGAACACGCTGCCACTTCTTCCGGTAGACAAGCGGGGTATGCTCGACGCGATCCTTGAATAAGGAAATAAAATGGCTTACATTTTCGATTCCGACGGATAAGGCAATTTCAGCAACGGGCATGTCGGAATATTTGAGCAACTCCTTCGCCTGGGTGATTCGGGTATTAATGAGATACTCGTTCGGGGAGAAACCCGTATATCGCTTAAACTGCTTCGCCAAATGGTACTTGCTGACGGCATGCTGCCGTGCGAGCTGCTCAAGCGTCAGCTTCTGCGGGTACTGCTCATCCATAAGCAGTGCGATCTCGCCAATATAGCTCGGAATCTCGGAAGCGGGCAGCTCCAGCTCATGCGCGGCCAGCGATAGCTCCGTAAGCAGCTCCACAAGCAGCTTGGAGCCGACTAGCTCCGTGCGGTAGCTCTTGCGCTTGTGAAGCTCCAGCAGCTGGCGCAGCGTGCCAGGGATGGGTGTATCTTGCTGCAGGGTGAGCACAACATCCACTTGGCCTGCGAATAGCTCGTAATAGGCGCGTACAGCAGCGCCGTTGAAGTGCACCCATAACATTTCCCACGGCTTGCTCGGCTCAGGTTGGTAATATTGATAGTTCATGCAGTCGATGAAAAACAGCTGCTGCGGCTGAAGCGCATAGGTCTCGTTTCCGTAGATCAGCTTGCCAGTCCCAGCGACGGTGTAGACAGCAAGGAAGGAATCGAGCTGCTCCCGCTCCGTAAAATAATGATTCAGCGTCTCGAAATGACCGATTTCCTGAACATAGAACAGGGAGGTCTTCGCAAAGGCGGACGGAGTAGCGACGAGCCGAATCGAGTTTTCCGTCCAGGCATGGGAGGCGCGTTCATGGTATGCGCTCATAGAAGGCAAACACCTCGCAAGATTGTGTTATTTTTGACCAAGATTATTGGATGTTCTTTGGAATGAAAGCCATTACAATGAAATCATAAATATATTATTTCATACTTTGATGAGGTGGTAAAGATGGCTGGATTACAAGCGATTAAACCAAGCAAGCGACCACGAATCGGTCTTTATTCGGTAGGTCTACGCGCATACTGGGATCAATTTCCTGGACTTCGTGAACGTCTGATGGCATACGGGCAATTCATTGAAAACCGCATGTCGCAGTGGGGAGACGTATTTAACTACGGGCTAGTCGATACGGAGGGTGAAGGGCGCAAGGCAGGAGAATGGCTGAATGAGCAAAATGTCGATCTCGTATTTTGCCACACGGCAACCTATTCCACAAGCTCTACGGTACTGCCCGTTCATCAAATCAACAAGGCGCCAGTGGTGTTCCTCAACCTGCAGCCGACCGAACGGATCAACTATGAGCAAACGACAACAGGGGAATGGCTGGCACATTGCGGGGCTTGTCCGGTTCCAGAATTTGCTAACTCGTTCAACCGGGCGGGGATCTCGTTCCGAGTTGTGAATGGCCTGCTTGGTCTTGATTATACGCCTGAGATTTCACTGACGAATGAGAAGACCAATGAGCGCAAGGAAGCGCTTCGCGCCTGGCGTGAGATTGAACAGTGGGTAAGAGCGGCAGGTGTTCCACGTACGCTCCAGCACAGCCGCTTCGGCTTTCTTGGCAACACTTACAGCGGCATGCTCGACATGTACAGCGACTTTACGATGATTCAGGCACAAACGGGCGTTCATATTGAGGTGCTGGAGATGTGCGATCTGGACCGTTTGCTGCGGGATGTGACTGAGCAGGAGGTGAAGGCCAAGCTGGAGGAAGTGAATCGGATGTTCCAGATCAGTGGGGATTCGCCTTCCGATCCAATTGCCCGTAGGCCAACAGATGAGCAGCTAGAATGGTCCTGCAAGGTGGCAGCGGCGCAAGAAAAGCTCGTAAGGGAGTATGATCTGGACGCGCTGACGTATTATTATCACGGGGCGCCGGGGGGACAATACGAGAAGCTGCAGGCAGGCTTTATTGTAGGGCATTCGCTGCTCACCTCACGCGGCATCCCTTGCTCGGGCGAAGGTGATTTGAAAACAGCAATTGCGATGAAAATATGCGATATTCTCGGTACGGGCGGCAGCTTCTCCGAAATTGTCGTGGTCGATTATGTAGACGAGACGATATTGCTCGGACATGACGGGCCTTTCCACATAGCGATATCGGAAGGACAGCCGATTTTGCGCGGAATGGGGCTCTACCACGGCAAGCAAGGAACAGGCGTATCCGTTGAAGCCAAGGTTCGCACAGGAGCAGTCACGACGCTTAATATAACACAAACCGGAGATGGCCGGCTGAAGCTGATTTCCAGCGAAGGGGAATCTACAAACGGACCGATCATGCGAATTGGCAATACGCAAACGCCTGTAAAATTCCGCAGTCACCCTGATGATTATATGACCGCATGGTTCGCAGAGGCGCCTACCCATCATTGCGCGATGTCAATCGGCCATAACGCCGCGCTGTTCGAAAAGGTTGGCGAACTGCTGCAGGTGAAGCACGTCACGCTCTAACGGGTGAAGAAAGCTGCAACTGGTCTGATTTTTAAACAAAGTAATCGAATTATTGATTTCTTAACGCGACGTGATTTGATATGCTATTCCTATGACAATCATGGTGTAGGATGGTGCTGGTATGGCTACTTCATTTAAATTCGATTTTGGAATCGGCAGCGCGCCGGCTTCCTCATATATCCAAGTGCTCCCCACGACGCTGTACAGCGAGGTGCTGGGATACGGATTCGAGTCTGCTGAGCGCGCCAGCTCCCGCAACCGAGACGAGTCGGATCGCCTGCGCAGCGCATTCTGCATTCCTCTAGAAGCGGTGTTTGCGGTTGATCTGCCGAATGGCTTATACACAATAACCGCAACGATTGGAGATGCAATTGCACCGACCTGCACTTCATTAAAGTATGGTGTAGGTCGGATCGTACTTCATAAGGCAATGACTTCCGCAGGACAATATGCAGTGCACAGCTTCACGGTCAAGGTGACAGACGGACGACTGCGGCTTGCCTTCTCGGGCATTGCGCCACGCATAAACGCACTTTGCATCGATGAGGCGAAGCAGGCGACGACGATTTATCTGGCGGGCGATTCCACCGTAACGGATCAGGACACGTTCCCCTATGCCGGATGGGGACAAATGCTGCCGCTCTATTTTAAAACCGATGTGGCGATCGACAACCACGCCATGTCGGGCAGAAGCTCGAAGAGCTTCATCGACGAGGGCAGGCTAGCTGCCATTCTGGAGCAAATCAAGTCAGGCGATTATTTGTGGATCCAGTTCGGACACAATGATGAGAAGCCGGACGCGGAACGAGCGACGGAGCCCTTCGGCAGCTACAAGGAAATGCTGGCTGTCTATGTAGAGGAAGCCCGCGCACGCGGGGCAAGGCCGGTGCTTATTACGCCAATGCATCGGCGCAAATTTGACGAGCATGGCCGGATCATCGATACGCATGGCGATTACCTGCTAGGAATGAAGGAACTGGCATCAGAGCTGGATGTGCCCCTCATTGACTTGGCTGCGAAGAGCAAGACGCTTTATGAGGAGCTGGGCGACGAGCCCTCGAAGGCTTTGTTTATGTGGGCGTATCCCGGCGAGTTTATTCATTTTCCTGAAGGTGCTAAGGACGATACCCATTTTCAAGAGCATGGCGGCATCGTTATCGCAGGTTTAGTAGCGGATGGTGTGCGCGAGCTAGGGTTATCTCCGCTATCTCTTTACTTGAAAGCATAATAAATGCTAGCATCAGTTGGATATGGAAGAATATGACGCGCTCGAGAGAGGAAGGCCAGCCTGAAAGCAGGGCTGGCCTTTTCAGCCTTTTTTTCCTTTGTAAATATTTTTTACCGCTATGTGATAGGATGCCTGCCAAATGCGTGCATATGTAGCCAAGGGTGACGATAAGCAGCTGCATTTGTAGGGGCGTCCACCCCTTTTGCAAAAGAACTCTCGATTCTATCGTCCATATGGACTACAATAGCTAACATAACCAGGCAGTAAAAGAGAGGAACCAATCATGTTTGATCCCACCGTTTTTGAAAATTTAAAGGTAGCTTTTGAAAATCGTCTTTACGATCTGGACACGCTGGATCGAAAGATTGATATAACGAACCGGATTGACCGCTTGGATATGGCCGTCATGTCACGCGAGTTTGCGCTGCAGTTCAAGCTGACGGAACGCCCTGAGGTTTCCGCTGAGATTCAGTTGACGGCATCCCTTAAGGAGCTGGCAGCAGAAATATTGGAGCTAAAGGGAGAAACGCCTGCTTGCGCTCTCCGGCTCCGGTTCCATATGCAGGTTCGGAATATTGACGAGCAGTGCCGAGAGGTGGAGCAAATAATGAAGCGGATATGGGAGCCGGAGCTCGCACCGACGCAAACGATCAGTTATCTGTTTGGCGCAGACGAGCTGATCTTCTCTAATGTCATAGAGCTGAACTTCAACCGCAAAATAAGCGAGGAGCAAATGGATGACATTCCAGATTTGGTCAAGCATATGCTCCAGACGCTGAAGAAACTGGGAGAGCTTACAACCTAAGTTCTCGCTGAAGAATACGTTCGATAGGCACTCTAGCCGTCAAATTCTGTCTGTTCCCATTCAGCCGGAGCTATGCTATAGTACAGGAGAATAAACAACTAAAGAAGAAATTCCGGAGCCCTGCCGTAAGGCGGAACGGGCAGCCGGGAGAGGTTCGCGAACTCCCTCTATAAAAAACTATGCAAAACGATTGTCCCGTCAGGTGACAGCGTCGTTTTTGCGTTCGGCGCGAAGCGGGCGTTTTACTGCTTCGCGCCGTTTCTTTGGTTTTTTAGCTACATACAGAAGGATGTCAGGCGATCTCTGTCTTCTCAAACCAGAGAGGGAGATGCAGCATGAAAAAAGAAAAGGCGGTTGTCGTGTTCAGCGGCGGCCAGGACAGCACTACTTGCCTATTTTGGGCAATGGAGCGTTTCTCGGAGGTAGAGGCCATCACGTTCAACTATGGACAACGGCATAAGCTGGAGCTGGATTGCGCGGCCGATATTGCCAAGGAGCTTGGCATCAAGCATCATGTGCTCGATATGTCGCTTCTCAACCAACTGGCGCCTAACGCGCTTACGAGGGATGATATCGCCATTGAGCAAAAAGAAGGCGAGCTTCCGACGACCTTTGTGGACGGACGCAATCTATTATTTCTCACCTTTGCGGCTATACTCGCCAAGCAGCTTGGCGCGATGCATATCGTGACGGGCGTGTGCGAGACGGATTTTAGCGGTTATCCAGATTGCCGAGATATTTTTGTTAAATCACTTAACGTAACCTTGAATTTATCAATGGATTACCCGTTTGTCATCGAAACTCCGCTCATGTGGCTGAACAAAGCAGAGACATGGGAACTCGCAGAAACGCTGGACGCATTCGAATTCGTGCGTGAGAAAACGTTAACCTGTTATAACGGCATCATCTCGGATGGCTGCGGGCATTGCCCGGCATGCCAGCTTCGAAAGAAGGGGCTGGATGATTATTTGGCCAAACGTATATTGGAGTTGAAGCGATGATGCTTCAGCAGGTATATCCTGCGCCCATCCATAATTATTGTTATGAGCTGAACAAGGATTTTCACTTTGCGGCGGCGCACTTTATACCTGCAGAGGAAGCCGGCAAATGCCGCCAGCTTCATGGGCACACCTATTATGCGAACGTAACGGTGGCTGGAGATGAGCTGGATACGGCGGGGTTTCTTGTTAATTTTGCGATTATAAAAAAGTTAATTCATGATCGCTTTGACCATACGCTTCTAAATGACGACAAAGGGAGCTTCCGTGATGATGATCCGGAACGTTTTCCGACGACGGAGGTTGTGGCGCGTACGATTCATGAGCTCGTTCAAGCCCATTTGAACGGCATGCCAAACCGCCCGCAGTGCATACAAGTGTATTTGCGGGAGACGCCTACGAGCTATTGTATCTATCGTCCGCGCAGAAAGGCGGGGTAAGATGCAGGCCATTAAACGGATTCCGGTATTGGAAGTGTTCGGGCCAACCGTTCAAGGGGAAGGCATGGTCATTGGCCGGAAAACGATGTTTGTCCGTACGGCGGGCTGTGATTACAGCTGCTCCTGGTGCGACTCGGCATTTACGTGGGACGGCAGCGCCAAAGGCGACATTCGCATGCTGACGGCTTATGAGGTTATGGAGCAGCTCATGCAGATCGGCGGAAATACCTTTGACCATGTTACGATTTCCGGCGGGAATCCGGCATTGCTGCCTCAGCTTGGAACCTTGATCGAGGAGCTTCATGAGCGGGATATCAGCGTTGCTCTGGAGACGCAAGGCAGCCGCTGGCAGGATTGGTTTTGGCTCATTGACGACCTGACCCTCTCGCCCAAGCCGCCGAGCTCTGGCATGAAGACGGATTGGGCGGTACTCGATGATATTGTAGCCAAGTTGGAAAAACGGGCTGTGAGCTTTTGCCTAAAGACGGTCGTTTTTGACGACGAGGATCTTGAATATGCAACTTATGTCCATTTGCGGTATCCGAAGGTTCCTTTCTACGTGCAGGCAGGCAACGGACAGCTGCAGGAAACGGAGCCGCAGCGCATGCTGCCTTATTTGGTAGAGCGCTATGAATGGCTGATCGATAGAGTGATGCCTAACCCTGAGCTGAATCGGGTGCATGTGCTCCCGCAGCTGCATACATGGGTATGGGGCAACAAAAAAGGCGTTTAAAAGAAGGAAATGGAAGGGATGGCGCTGGACATGGAAGGAAGAAGCAAGGAGGAGCTAAGCGGCGTAACGCTGCTCGGCAATCAGGGGACACAATATTTATTCAACTATTCACCGGAAATTTTGGAGGCCTTCGATAACAAGCATCCGAAGCGGGACTATTTTGTCAAATTCAATTGCCCCGAATTTACGAGCCTATGCCCGATGACGGGACAGCCTGATTTTGCAACGATCTATATTTCGTATATACCGGATCAAAAAATGGTAGAAAGCAAGTCGCTCAAGCTGTATTTGTTCAGCTTTCGCAATCACGGCGATTTTCATGAGGACTGCATGAACATAATCATGAATGATTTAATTGCCTTGATGAACCCTCGATATATCGAGGTATGGGGCAAGTTCACTCCGCGTGGCGGAATTTCGATCGACCCTTACTGCAACTGGGGACAACCGGGAACAAAATACGAGCAAATGGCGGAGCATCGCTTGATGAATCATGATCTGTATCCGGAAAAAGTAGATAATCGATAGGTTTATGCAAAAGGAACATCTCTCGCGGATGTTCCTTTTATTATAGAAATCTAGGGGGTCAACGCGTTAGCTTGCAGGCGAATGTGCTGACTCTGCTTTAGGAGGACTACGTTCAAGCCAGCCTAAAGTCCAGTAAGCCGTCATGCCCGGAGTCCATTTCAACGGCAAACAAATCACCTATACTTATTTTTATCAAAGATAAAGAGTAGGTGTACAGATGAGTGGACAATCTATTTTTCGAAATGCGTTGTGTATGTCGGTATTGCTCTACACCATAGCGGCGGCGCTAACAAGCTACGGGGTAACGCCGGAGAGAGCTTATGCTGCGCAAGAAGTCGGAGAACCGGCATATGCCGAACTGGATAGCTATATGGAGACCGCTATGGAGGCGCTTGATATTCCGGGTGCTGCGCTAGGCATCGTTCAGAAGGATGCGCCATTATACATAAAAGGATATGGAACATCCGATTCCAAGAAAACGGCCATCACGCCGCAAACGCCATTCATACTCGGATCAACGAGCAAGTCATTTACGGCGATGGCAGTCATGCAGCTGGTAGAAGCGGGAAAGATTAAGCTGGACGCGCCCGTTCAGCAGTATTTGCCGAGTTTCAGAGTAGCAGATGAGCAGGCGTCTTCGGAGATCACGGTGCGACAATTGTTGAACCAAACCAGCGGCATATCGGCTTTTGCGGGAAAGGATCTGCCTTCGCATGAGCTGACGCTTGCGCAGTATCCGGCTGCGAAGCAGGAGGCGAAGCTGAGCGGGCCGGCAGGAAGCCAATTTGAATACTCCAACATGAACTATGACATTCTTGGTGCCTTAGTTCAGAAGGTATCCGGTCAACCGTATGGGGAATATGTGAAAAGACGGATTTTCGAACCGCTTAGCATGGGGCAGACGACGACTTCCTATTCTGAATCGGTAAAGCTGGGATTATCAGAAGGGCACCAACCTATATTCGGCTGGTTATTTGCGACAAGCCCGAAGGAGAGACCGGCTAATATTCCATCAGGGTATATTCAATCAAGCATAGAGGATATGAGCCATTATTTAGTAGCCCAGTTGAATGATGGGGTGTATGAGGGCAAACAACTGGTATCTGGGGAAAGTGTGGCGCTTATGCATGGCGAGCAAGGCGCTCGAATGGAAGAGGGTGGCCTGTACGGAATGGGCTGGATGAGGCAGGACGGGGCCGTGTATCATCATGGCAGCGTTGAAAATTTTCAATCGAATTTGTTCATACAGGGTGAAACGGGCATCGTGCTTCTGCTGAACGCGAATGATCCTTTTGTGTCTGCTGCAGAAATCATGACTGAGGGGATCCGGCAGATCCTGGCGGGAGAGAAGCCTTCGCCGGCTGATTTGCCTTCGATGGGGCTCGTACATTGGGTTATACGAGCCGCAGCGGTAGCCATCGTGTTGTTTATCATCCGTTCCATCTATGTCTCGGCGGCATGGAATAAGATTTATCGCCCGAATCGGCCGTTCATCGCACGGCATGCCATCTCGATCATGCTCTTTCACCTTCTTATTCCGCTTGCGGTTTTGTTCGCTTTGCCGCTGTGGATGGATACGCCTTGGAAGCTGCTGCTTGCGTTTATGCCGGGTATGACTCATTTGTTATACATGGCCTCAATCGTGCTTCTTGCGTATGGAATGGTGAGATTGATTCTGCTATTCAAGAGCATCAGCATGAGCAGGCATTGATCTAGTTCTACTGTACATTCAAACGGACCTGAAGATACGATGAAGCTGTCTCAAAGCAGGTGAAATAACTGCTTTTGAGACAGCTTTCTGTTATTTACGAGAATAGTATCCACTCTGATTGGCTTTGAGCTCTTCCCGTTGTCGGTGCTGATAGGCAAAATGATTCGTGGGCCCATGTCCTCCGCCGATGCCAAGCTGGTCTTCAATCGCTGCTTGTATGAAGGCTTTGGCTGTCTGGATCGCTGCGCGAACGGGTTTTCCCTGCGCGATTTCAGCGGTTGCTGCCGCGGAGAAGGTGCAGCCTGTGCCATGGGTATGGGGAGTGATGATTCGTTTGCTCTCCAAGTATTCAAAGGTTTGTCCATCATAAATTAGGTCGACAAGCTGCTCGTTTTCCTTGGTGTGGCCGCCTTTGATTACAATATAGCGCGAGCCCATTTGAAACAACCGCTTTGCCGCTTCTTCGCGGTCTTGGAGGTTGCGAATCGGCATGCGGGCAAGCAGCTCGGCCTCCGGGATATTTGGAGTCGTAACAAGTGCAAGCGGCAGCAAGTGCTTCACAAGCGATTGAATCGCTTCCTGCTGCAGGAGAGGGGAGCCGCCCTTGGCGACCATGACCGGGTCAATGATCAGGTTCCGCCATTGGTATTGCTTGATTTTGGCAGCGACAATTTCAATAATTTCCGCACTAAAGAGCATCCCCGTCTTCAGCGCATCCGGTTCCAAATCTTCTCCAATCGCATCCAGCTGTCCTTGAATCGCAGCGGCTTCCATCGAATAGACGCCATGTACGCCATGCGTATTTTGCGCGGTCACTGCCGTTATTACCGACATGCCATAAGCGCCGAGTTCCTGAAATGTTTTTAAGTCTGCTTGAATCCCTGCGCCGCCGCCGCTGTCCGACCCTGCTATCGTTAATGCTTTGAACGTTTTCGTCAATTTCGTATCCCCCAATCATGTGAATGCGCCCGAAGGCTGTAACCTCTTTGCAGTAATAAAAACCCGCTCATTTCCGGTGGGAAATGAGCGGGTCGTATGTCCAGTCAAGCTTGCGCGTGTGTAGGGTCCTGCTCCACTTCCCTCCGCTGGAATGATCCAGATCAGGTTCCAAGGGTCCGGAGCAATTGCCCCATCTCAGCCGTTAAGCTCCCCTAGTGAAATCAATATTCAGTTTGTATTTTTTCTACTATAGCATACACTGGAGAGATGTAAACCATAATTATCGGAAAAGGCGTGGAATCGATGAAAAACTTACTCGTTAGCGGCTACCGTGCGCATGAGCTCAATATTTTCAGCCAGAAGCACAAAGGTATCGTTTACATAAAAAAAGCGTTAACTGCCAAGCTTATCCCCCTTATTGATAATGGACTGGAATGGGTGATCACACCGGGGCAATACGGCGTTGATCTTTGGGCATGCGAGGTGGTTATTGAACTAAAGGAACGATATCCGCAGCTGAAGCTTTCAATCATTACGGCATACAGCAATCAGGAAGAGAAATGGAAGGATGATAAAAAAGATTTTTACCATCAGGTATTAAAAGGGGTCGATTATTACGCCTCTGTCAGTAACCAGCCATATGACGGCATTTGGCAGCTTACGGCACGGGACGAGCTGCTGTTCCGCAAGACGGATGGCATATTGCTCGTCTACGACGAGGATGCGGGAGAGGGAAGCCCCAAGTTTTTTAAGCAAAAGGCTTTAAAGAAGCAGCAGGCAGGTGACTATGAATACATCAGCATAAGCTCGGAGGATATCCAGAGCATTGCGGATGATGACCATTTGTATTCGGATTATTAGGTTGTCATGCTTGGCAGTATGCTGCGTCATCTCAGTTGAGAGGAGAATGTCGAATTTATAACCATAGCCGAAGCAAAATTAGAGGTTGGAAAAGAAAAGTTCATCAGATTGAAAAATGGAAGCAAAGAGAAATCAACTTGGATAAAGAGGCTCTCGAAAAATATCAACGGGATTACGCCAAGCTTTGGATTTCCCCTTTTTATCATTTATTTAAGCGAACTCCGCCGATTTGGTACAATCGAATCATATTAGAGGCGATGATTGATGTTTATCGGAGCTGGCATGAAACGATGCTGAAAAGCAATGAACCGTTTTATTTGAAAATTTGGCTGTATGATCCGGATTTTATTCAATCGCAGATTGTGGTCGCCTATAGAGAAAATCTGCATTTTTATGAAAATACGTTCGATGCACCGAAGGAAGTCAACAAAACCTTTCCCTATCATCCATTCACGTATTTAAGAGAAAAGCTGTTGGCATTCGATTGGAAGCTTCATCTGGAAACGGAAGTACACTTAGAAAGTGATCTGATCGATCATATTCAACATGGATGGTCTACAGCCACTCAAGCGGAGCGGATTAGAAAAAGGGCATATCGAACAGAAACCATTACTCAAACCGATGGAACTCCAGATATCATTTATTGTGTGGAAGTGGGAAATGTCTGGGTTGGGACTTTGCAATCTAGTTAGAGCAGGGTAATGTTCTGAAGCTTGGAGCAGGATTTGTGGGCATTAAAGAGTGAAAAAAGCCATTTGTTACGTTACACAGGCAAAGCTATGGTCAAGGCAGAAGAAGGAGAGTAAAATGACAACAATCATTGATAAAATCGCATGGATACATATTGTGGATGGACGAGTATTAGCCGCACGCTCCAAAGGAAAGGAGTTATATTATATTCCAGGCGGCAAAAGGGACCCGGGGGAATCGGACCACGATACCCTTATTCGTGAGGTTGAGGAGGAGCTAACCGTTCGGATCAAGCCGGATACGATCACTCATTTTGGAGACTTTGAAGCGAAGGCCCATGGCAAAGCAGAAGGCGTTACGGTCAAAATGGCTTGCTACTTTGCGGATTTTGAAGGAGAGATAAACGCTTCCTCGGAAATCGAGGAATTGGCTTGGCTATCCTATCGTGACCGTGAACGCGTCTCGCAAGTAAGCCAGCTCATATGGGATCGATTACATAAGTTGGATTTGCTTTTATAGTGGAAAAAGCCTGTTTCAAGCCGGTATTGGCGCTTGCGACAGGCTTTTTATTTTATCTCGTCGACAATATTTCGATCTTGGGACATCGGTCCTTTCCTTGCAGCCTGCATCTATTGTTTAATAATGGATAAGACTTCATGGAGGGGAAGAAACGTATGCGAGGGATCGTGTTTGCTCTTTTTGGCGGAGCTTTTATTACTCTACAAGGGGTAGCCAATTCTCGGATTAGCCAAGATATCGGTACGTGGCAAGCGGCGGCGCTTACGCAATTGACCGGATTTCTTATTGCCTTAGTGGTGTTGTTCTTCGTTCGTGACGGCAGCTGGCAGGGGCTTAAGAAGGTCAAGCCGATCTATCTTATGGGGGGCGCGCTTGCGGCGGTCGTCATCTTCAACAATGTGACGGCGATTCACCAAATGGGAGCTACCTTTACGATTTCTGCCGTGCTGATTGCCCAGCTTTGCATCACTTTCCTGGTGGACAGCAACGGCTGGTTTGGGGTCGTGAAGAAGAAAATGAAGCTTCCGCAATTTATCGGGATCGGCATGATGGTGGCTGGTGTGATCATCCTGAAGTTTTGACGCTGGAGGTCAGAACAAATCGGATAAGCAATCGGAAAGAAACGAGGCGAGTATATGAAAGAAAAGCAGGACAGCGACAAAATCGCCCATTATCTTCAAGCCTTCCAGCTGAAATCGGTATTTAGCGATGCGATTAAACCTTCTCTGTCGCTATACAGCTTTGAACAAGGCGAGCCTGTTTGCACCCAAGGGGAGCCTTCGCAATATTTGTACGTGCTGGTAAAAGGGAAAATTAAAATTTACACTACCTCGGCTGAGGGAAGAACGCTCGTCATTTCCTTTAAGACTCCGCTTGAAGTGATCGGTGACATTGAATATATTCGCAGCATCGACATTATAAATACAGTTGAAGCGGTATCTGCTGTCACTATGATTGGCATTCCCTATCGTGAGCTGAAGAAGCACGGTAGTGATCATGCCCCGCTTTTGCAATTTTTGCTGGAAATCATTACTCAAAAGTTTTTTATAAAATCCCACTCGATGAGCTTTAATTTGATGCATCCAGTCGAAGTGCGTCTGGCGAGCTATTTATTGTCGGTTTCCTTCGATGAGACAGATTCCTTATTCCGTGGACATCTCCGCGTTTCGGGCTTAAAGGACGTTGCCAACTTCATTGGAACGAGCTATAGGCATGTCAATCGCATTTTGCAAAAGTTTGGCACGGAAGGTCTGATCGAGAGAAATCGGGAGTTTATTGTTGTGAAGGACAGGAGCAGGCTGAGCGCGTTGGCTGGGGAAAATATGTACGAATAGAGGATTGGAGGCCACAATCGATGATTTTATCGTTAATACTGGCTCTAAGCGCGGGCGCTTTGGTCGGCATGCAAAACATTTTTAACAACAAAGTCAATGAACGAGCAGGCTCTTGGACTACGACGACATTAGTTCTAGGCATGGGATTTGCGGCATCAATGGCGATGGGACTTATCTTTGAAGGAAAGCAAATGTTCGTTCTGCAAAATATGCAGCCTTGGTATTGGGGCAGTGGCTGCCTCGGCGTTGGCGTGGTCGTTTGCTTAGTGCAGAGCTACCGAAGGCTTGACCCGACTTATGCGGTTTCCATCGTTCTGACTTCAGAACTTTTCTTTGCTTTATTGTGGGATTCGCTTGGCTGGCTTGGTCTGGAACAAATTCCGTTTACGTTAAACAAGCTGATTGGTGTGCTGGTTATCGTTGGCGGCATTTTCGTCTTTAAATTAAGTGGGGAAACGAAGAAACAGAAAAAAATGCA
The DNA here is from genome assembly GCF_006542765.1 of Paenibacillus luteus. Taxonomy (GTDB): domain Bacteria; phylum Bacillota; class Bacilli; order Paenibacillales; family Paenibacillaceae; genus Pristimantibacillus; species Pristimantibacillus luteus. The sequence continues at coordinate 232,817 of NZ_SKCD01000077.1, read as the reverse complement.
GATGAAGTTAGACTATAACGCTTAAAGAAATTCGAATAATCGTGATTTTCTCTAACATTTGAAAATCGGCCATCAGGCCGGTTTTTTTTTTGTGCTGAGCAGGCGTTGTTCCAATTGACAAAAGATAGGTGATCCATTATCATCTTATTTAACAATCATCTAATTAGACAAATGTTAAATTAATAAGAGGAGGACTTTCATGCAATTAGACAAAGTTGTGGCATATCACAAAGCGCTGGCAGACGCAACGAGAATCAAGCTGCTGATTTTATTGGCAGAGGGCGAGCAGAATGGTCAGGTACTTGCTGAGAAGCTCGGGGTGACGCCCGCTACTATTACTCATCATGCGACTAAGCTTCGGGAAGCGAGCTTAATTAACGAGCGTAGGGAGAAAAACACGATTTATTTTTCGCTGAATCATTATTTTATAAAAAGCAATGCAAGTGCTGCGGAACAGCTAATTTACCGCAATGTAGGTGCCGAAGAGAGGGTGGAGAAGGTGGAAGAGGGCGTTATTCGTTTAAAGGAAACCGTCGTAAGAAATTTTTTCACAGCAGATGGTAGGCTGAAGCATATGCCTGCCCAGCTTAAGAAAAAACTGATCGTGCTAGAGCATATAGTATCCAAGCTGGCGCTTGGACAGAAATATTCGGAAAAAGAAATCAATACGTTCATTAAAGGCTTTCATGATGACTTTGCCACGATTAGACGGGAGTTTATTATGCATCAATTTATGTTCAGGGAAGCTGATATTTATGAGCTAAATCCACGGGAATTATGGGCGAAATGGGAGACTTTAGCTTAATTGATAGGTAATAGGTTTCGAAAAAATATATTCGTTGACACCTGTGTTTTTCTGTTGGTATACTATGAACCATTACATATTCCCGATTAAACACGTCGGAATTATAAAAACAGTGGAGGTAATGTTCATGAGAAAAACACAGGCATCTTACACCAAATTGCTAGCAGCACTCCTCTTGTCGTTTTCAGTTCTTTTCACGCAATCGACAGCTTTTGCTGCAACGGCTGTAACAACAGCAGCAGTTACGGCAACGACATCACAGGAGGATGGCGTTCCGCAGTACAAGCAATTTTTGAAAGAAAAATTTGAGGTTAGCCTCTCTGGCACGGTAACGAAAGGCGATTTCATTAAAGCAGTAGCAGATGTGCTTGGTTATAAAGCTTCGGGCAAAGAAGTTATCTTCTCCGACTTGAAGTCAGGCGATGAGCTGTTTGCTTCGGCGGCAGCGTTGTATGAAAAAGGAATTTTGTCCGGGCCAGCCATTCAAGGCGAGCAAGTGCTGACTACATCCGTAGCGGTTGCAATTGCGGTAAGAGCAGCGGATCTGAAGGAGCTGGCTTACACGTACCCTGCGGCTAAAGTCAATAAGGCGCTTGCCAAGCTGAATGTATCAAGCAGCGTGCTTGGTACTAAAGGGGCACAAGAGGTGGCCGTTGCGGTTGACAATGGTTTGCTGACCTCTGACCTGTATGCAAGCTTTAAACCAAAGGCAGCTGCAAGCGACCAATTGATCCACACGTTGCTTGGTAAAGTGTTGATCACGAAGGGCTTGTATAAGCAATACCTTGGTTACATCAACGATGCCGATATCTTTGCAAAGCTTAGCACGGCATATGACACTTCGGATATTATCAATGCACCGAAGCTTCAAGAGCTTGTGAATACGGCTTTGAAGCAAGATCTGATTACGGGCTACAACATTAAGGATTCCCGCTTCAACGCGAACTTTATTGATGAGCTGTCGCTGATTTACGGACATTCCAATTTCAAGCATGCGATCCAGCTTATTGGCTTGCTTCGCAGTGAAGGCATTAACGCTAAAGTACAGTTCGAGCCAAAAACGTCTGCATTTATCTTTTTGGCAGAGTGGGGCACGCCAGGACCAAATGTAGTTAAAATTGAAAATGGCAACTACATTAATTACGATAAAGAATACGATTTGGAATTTGAATTCGCCAATGCGGCTGATAAAGCAGCATTTAACGATATCATTAACAAATATGCAAAGAAAAATGAAGATGGTCAAACTGGCCTGATTGCTTCCTCGTGGTGGCAGCCGCTTTATTATTCACAAACCAAGCTTGCGGATTATGAAATCATTACAAACAACTTCATTACCGATCCAGACAGCCCTTATACCGTAAATCCATTCTCGCTGAATGAAAATTCCGAAAAGGTAGTTGCAGGCCTGAAAGCGATCGATCCTAATGCTATTGTAACTCCGACTCAATTCTGGGTGGATAAACCGTTCTTCCGTTATTTGCACGGTGAATCGCTTTAATTAGAACAAAATACCTGAATGCAGGATAAGAAGAAGCTCTGGCCGTCATTGATGGCTGGAGCTTCTTTATGTTATCGTTCAAGGAAAGGAGGTCGCTGATATGACAACAACTGCAAATAAGCTCGAAGCTCTTTTTCGGAAGAATGCCAATCCCGAAACCGCTTTGCCAATGGAAGCTTATATGCGCGGCCATTTTATATTTCTGGGGATTAAGACGCCGGAACGTACGCAGCTGCTTCGTGATTTTTGGAAGGAAAACGATAAGCCGAAGGGAGACGTGCTGCTTCGTACGGCAGAGCAGCTGTGGCAGCTGCATGAGCGTGAATTCCATTATGTAGCGATGGGACTAATGGAGAAATACAGCAAAGAAGCCTCGGAGCCTCATATCGACAGGCTGGAACGCTGGATTACGACCCATTCATGGTGGGATTCCGTTGATTTTATAGCGGCGAATCTAATGGGTTACCACCTGTCCAAATACCCGGAACTAATAACAGAGTATACGGAGCGCTGGATCGTATCTGAACACTTATGGCTGCGGCGCACTGCGCTGTTGTTTCAGCTCAAATATAAGCATGCGACCGACAAGGAGCGTTTGTTCCATTACATAGAGCTCACCAAAGAGGAGAATGAATTTTTTATACGGAAGGCGATTGGGTGGGCGCTGCGGGAATATGCAAAAACCGATGCATCCAGCGTGCATCGGTTTGTTATGGAAACGCCTCTCTCAGCGCTAAGCAAGAAGGAGGCGCTTAAGCATCAATGATTGTTTGGCTGGCTTTGATCTGGAACGGGCTGTCTGGAGGACGCATAATAAAGCCAGGACGCGATAATGGCAAATCCGGCAATAACGGCCATGCCCCAGAAAATATTAGAGAATGCGCGTCCGAGGGGAAGCGAGCTCTGGGCGGTGAGTACGATGCCGCTAATGGCTACGCTGAAAGCTCCGCTGATGAACTGAGACAATTGGAACAAGCCCATGCCTGCACCGACATGCTCGCCGGGCAAAATCCTCGATAGCTCGTTGGAAACGCTCGAATTCAGAGCAGAGAATCCTACGCTCATGAGAATGTAGATCGCCATGATCATATAAATGGAGCGATCCGCGAATAAAGCGAACGAAATGGCTGCGATGAGTAAAGGCCACGGCGTTATGCGAAGCAGCAAGCTGTTCCCGCGACGGTCTATGATTTTGCCGATACGATTGGAAGCCAGCATGGCCACGAGTGCCCCAGGAAAAATGATTAGGCCAGCTTGGCCAGGGGTTAGCTCGAATAAATGAATGAGCACCTGAGGCAGCAGGAACAGCGTTGCAAAATTGTTGATATATGAAACGATGCCAAGCGTAATGAGGCGTATATATCGTTTGTTGCGGAACAAGGAAGGCTGAACAAACGGATTAGAAGCGCGGTTGATGCGAATCCAGAAGAGCACCAGCGCGGTAATCCCCCCAAGTAAAGCGATCCAAAAATGATTGGTAATATAGAGCAGTACACCTGTCGAGCCGATTCCGACTAGTGCGGCACCCAAGACGTCGAAGGACCCTTTATTCGAAGCTTCGTCAGGCAGCAGGCGATAAAACACAGGAATAAGAAGCAGCGATATGCCGGTAACGATAAACAGTTCATTCCAGCCGAGATATTGGGTAATGGCGCCGCCAACCACGGGGCCAAGACCGAGGCCAAGCGAAGCGGCAGATGTAATAAGTGCCATGGATTTACCACGTCTTGCAAGCGGAATAAATCTTGTAATCAGCACGATCGTCAAGCTCAGCACGGACCCCGCGCCAGAGGCTTGAATCAGCCTTGCAACCAAGAGGAGCATATAATGATGGCTGAAAAATCCAAGCACCGATGCTCCGCCCATGGCAATCAGTCCTATCGTGAGCAGCAGCCGGATGGGAACGAAGTCCGATAAACGACTATAAGTAATGGATGATATGGCGAAAATGATGGAATAACCGGTGATAATCCACGACGCCGCAGACGAGGAAAGCATAAATTCCGTCGTTACTTGAGGCAGCGCCAGGTTGAACATCATCGTGTTCATAATGACAATGATGACGGTTAGGCCTAATAAAGGAATGACGATTCCATCTCGAAAGGCAGGACGGTCGTCTCCGTTGGTAATCAGTGGGGCAGTTAAAGCAGCAGCGTTTCTCATGGAACCTCCTAATCGAATGGTAAAATTACGTCTCTAAAGTACGATAATCATCGTACTATGAAAATATAGCATGACTTGTGGTATAATGCAATGAGTGCATGACGAGAGAGGAGCGAATGCGTTTGAAAATTTTATTCCATCCCAATCGCGATGATATTGAGCTTACTTCCGTGCTATATGCGTTAAGCGATCCTATTCGGCTAAGCGTGGTTATCGCTATTGCACACAGCGGCGAGCAGGCCTGCGGCCACTTTGAATTCCCCGTAGTGAAATCTACAATGACCCACCACGTTCGTACTTTACGTGAGGCTGGTGTGCTGAATGTGCGCAAACAGGGTACCCAGCATTTTTTGACGCTGCGCTCAGATGATCTGAATTTGCGCTTTCCAGGACTTCTAGATGCGATTGTCCAATCTGCCTCTATATAATGGAAAAGAACGGCTATTTATTTTCTCAGCCATTTACGCTAAAATAAAGCAGTACTTTGGCAACGAGAGAAGGAACATCTGTGCGTACACGCAAAGGGTTGAAGCTTCGATTTGTATTAGGGCTATTAGTCATTGGCTCTGTTCTTTTAACCGCCGTTATCGGCGGTTATTTTGCATTGTCCGCTAATAAAGCCTCCTTGACGGCCGGATATTTGGAAAGCAATTCTCAGTATGCCAAGAAGCTGGCGTCCAATACGAGTGAATTATTGCAAATTATGCGCAATAATATTGAAGCCGTTGCATCGATGGCGAGCAAGCAAATGATATCGCAAAAGGAACTGGATATTTGGTATGCGGCGAATGAGCAATATTTTAATTCCATTCTGCTCGTAGACGCTGATCGCACAGTAAAGGCCACAAGCTTCAATAGCAAAGGTGTCGAGGTCGGGATGGTTTTATCTTCAGTAGCTTCCTTCCAAGCGGTCCAACAGAAGCGAACCTTAATTTCAGAGCCTTATGTAGGTGCGATGACACATCATCTTCTTGTTCTGATTTCATCGCCTATAGTTAATGAAGCGGGAGAATACGAAGGTTTTGCTGCCGGTACCATTTACTTGGACGACAGCAATGCGCTTAATAAATTGCTCAGTGAGCATTTTTACGGCAACGGCTCTTACGTTTATGTGGCGGACAAGTATGGACACCTTATTTTCCATCCAGATAAAACAAGATTAAATGAATCGATTACGACTAATGAGGTTATAAATAAAGCCATATCAGGGCTCAGCGGAGCCCAAGAGATTATTAATTCGCAAGGGGGCTCTTATTTTGCAGGTTATGCGAATGAGCCAATGACAGGGTGGGCAATCGTGGCGCAAACCCCTACGTCTATTGTAGAAAAGCCGCTGAAAAAGCTCATCTGGGATATTGTGCTGAAATCTTTCCCGATATTTGTCATCATTTTATTGGTGGCATGGCGCGTCTCTTATCTGATCTCCAAACCTTTGTTTGAATTGGCGGCTTTTTCGGAGGAGGCAATCCTATCTTCGGGGGCAGCGCATTCGAAAATGCCAAAAGCAAGCTCCTATATTTATGAAGTAAGGCAGCTTAACCAGAGCATTAATAATCATCTTGCTTTGTTGAACAAAGAGATTCGCTTGGATGGTCTAACTGGCCTTGCGAACCGGAAAACGTTTGATTTGACGATTCAGGAGTGGTTGGCAGATGATATTCCGTTTGCGCTTATATTGCTCGATATTGATCATTTCAAAAAAATTAACGACCAGCATGGCCATCTTATAGGCGATGCGGTTTTGACCGATATTGCTTCTATTATCAAAACCTTCTCTAGAAGCAATGATTTGTGCTTCCGCTATGGCGGAGAGGAGTTTGGCATACTGGTGAAATTCGGAAATGTTCAAACCGCTGTGCAGATGGCCGAACGTTTGCGCGAAGCGGTTGCCGTCAAAGCAAGCCCGACGGGCAGTCCTATCTTCGTGTCTATCGGAATTTCATGTAAAGATGGAAAGACCGTAAGTGCCAAAGAATTGATTGAAATGGCGGACATCGCCTTATATCAGTCGAAAGCGGAAGGTAGGAACCGAACGACAGTGTATGAAACCGAAAAAACAGGACAGCCCTAACTGTGGGCGTCCTGTTTTTTTGAAAATATAAGACTACATATGTATTACAAGATAAAGAAGCCTTATATTTCAGCGAGAAACGGATCGCCTGCTTGCGAGGAGGACGGCGAAGCCGTTTCTTCTTGTTTGTTATTAAAATAAAGGTCAAACTGGTTTCCTCAGTAAAGCCCGAAAGCAAAATAGTTTTCCCCATAGGTTGGATTGAATGGCATCGGGAGGGGGAGTGAGCTCAAATTCGTTGGCAAACGTAAGGCCTGCCGAATTTACTATGCGAATCAACTGCTCCAAGTCAACGGTAGGATAGTCAAAGGTGAGTGCTATCCTGCCCCCAGGCTTCACCGTTCTGGCGAACTCTTTGAGACTGAGATCCTGATCGACATGCCGTAAATGTTCCAGAACAGAAATACAGAAAATAATATCAAAATAATTGTCCTCATAAGGGAGATCCGTTATGCTGGCTTCGGAATACTGTACTCTTGACCAGCCTGGATGGGAAACGATCGACTGAAGCGCCTGCAGGCCGACATCTTGGACTATTTCTTGTTCAATCGAGCTCCACGAGTTAATGCGGGCATCGAAATCGCAAGCATGAGTTTCTTGGCATACCGCGCCTAAATAAAACTTTAACGGGTGAGAAATTCCGCAAGCAGCATCCAGAGCAATATCACCGGGGTCAATTAGCGTCCTGCACCATTCATATTCATACGGGCGGCTCCACCAGGTTTCGGGCAAGGGATAGATCAGCGTATCTATCCTTGCGTCTGAACTGGTAAAGAAGCGAGCTTCTTCATGGCTGTTCACATTCGGATTTGTCATAGGCAAACTCTCCTCTCGCGGGATGCAATTGTACATCGCGTGTCAACACGAAGCTCATTTTACAAGCTTATTGAATATCATAGAATAATATGTGTGTTTTACGTCGCTTTCGAACTTATACTATTTGTTAGGATTATGTGGTAAGTTATGATGACTATGCAGAGGTAAAACCGAAGACAGGGATGAGGATTGAAGCAATGCCGATGTTTCGATTAAATAAAGGGGCTGGATAGATGGCTGTACCATCGTTTTTGTTTCAAACGTTTCCGCGAATGGAGACGGAACGGTTCATTTTGCGCAAGACGGAAGAGAGAGATATCCGTGATCTATACGAGCTGTATTCTAGCGAGGAGGTCGTGCGCTATACTCCATTATTGCCATTTGCCGCTGAAGAAGAGGCATGGCATGAAATGAACTGGCACTGCGAAATATTCGCTCAGCAGGTAGGCATACGCTGGCTTATCGAGGAGAAACGCACAGGCAAGGTCATTGGAACCTGCGGTTTTCTGCATTATTTGAAAGAGTACGGTCTTACTGAAATTGGGTATGATTTATCCCCAAGCTACTGGCGTAGCGGCATTATGAGCGAGGTTGCAAGACCGATATTGGCGTTTGCTTTCCGGGACATGGGACTGCAGCGCATTGAAGCGAAGGTTGATTCGGAGAATGAGGCATCGATCGGGCTGCTTACGAAGCTTGGCTTCAAGCTGGAGAATGAGCTTCGGGAATATGAATTTGAGAAAGGGCAGCATATCGAGCTTATGATCTTTTATATGCTGCGGAAGCAGTTCTCTTTTTGAACGGCAGGTCAGATTATCTTTCGCAAAAGACATAAACCGCGTATAATAAGAGGAGAGAATGCTTACGAAGTAAGTTTTGCTTCACAAAACAAAGCGAATGCTTACGAAGTAAGTTTTGCTTCACAAAACTTTAAGGAGGACAAAATCATGTCCATGAGCAAGGCGAAGAAGGCTAGACAGAAGCTGGCCCAGCAGGGGCGAGTGACGCCGGATGTACTGCGGGGAAGCTGGCAGGGAATCCATCCAACGATTAAACGCACACCTACCCTGCAAGAGAAACAAACAAAGCTGAATAAGAAACACCGAAGGAATCACGCGAATTACAGCGATGGTTCCTTTTGCATTTATAAGGGGAAAATGCCCCGCGCGACAGCAGTTTAGCTCCCTTTGGATCTCTTGATTAGGTCGGCTGCAGCCGTTTACTCTTTCAGTATTGTATCCACTAGTGTGGGTATGCTCGATAAGCGGATTGCTGGACTGCTCAAAGATAAACGGTAATTGTTGGATAAAAGCGGATTGACTTGCATAAAATGATCGCCACTCGCTATAATAAGAACATATGTTCTTATGTGGAGGGGTGGCAATGGCCGCTAATGAGGAAGCTTCCGTGGGAAGCAGGAGAACAGCCTTACATCCGCCGATCCAGACCGAGGAAGAGCTAGAGCTGGTGAAGCGGTATGTGCTGCTTGGTATTGTGATGCGCATTTTAGATCATGATATTCGTGTCATCGGCACTTCAGCCATTAAGCTGCCTAGGTTCTATGAATCCATGCTGCGCGGCATGCAGGACCGCGTATTGCTTGAGCTTGCTGCGATCAGAAGGCGATTTCGCGATATGGGCATTAAAGTGTATGAGGAGAAGCGGGAAAAGGATGGATTGCACGCCCAATATGTTTGCCGAGGGTACCATCATCAGTTTTTTATGCTGTGGGGCTTCGTGAAAGCGGAATCCGAGCGAGTGTTAAAACAGTATTTGTCCAGCTAAATTCAAATTTGTTCATGGTTTTGTCAAAATAACGAAAAAACTTTTCTGCTTTGTGTAGTTTAAGGTTGAGAACTTCGGACGATCTTATGTAATATAAGAGGTAGACATTATGATCGCAAAGGGGAGCACGTAGCAATGCATAAGTGGATTATGTTTACTTTATTTGCAGCGGCGTCGTTGCTGGGCTTATATTTGCTCACATTCGCCTTGCCTGCCAAGCCAGTTGACGAGTCAGCCTCGTTGCCTGAAGGCATGAGTTTGCTCAAAGTAGTTGCATCCAATGATTTCGTATTTGATCAAGAAGAGTACAAAGTTAAAGTTGGAGACAAAGTAAGGTTGAAGCTTTCCAATAAAAGCGGTATTCATGGGCTACATATTGATGAGCTGAAAGTTGTTTTGGATAACGACCACCCGGAAACGGATCTTGAATTCACAGAGCCAGGCACGTACAAGATCTATTGCTCGATTCCATGCGGTCAAGGCCATACAACGATGCATTCAACATTGATTGTTGAAGCAGCCTAACGGCAGCAAGTTAATCTCGGCATGAACCGTGAAGAAAAAAATAAAAAGGAGCCGAAAGGCTCCTTTTTGTTGAATTCATGCTACCTAACTGAACGGCGATGACGCTCGCTCTCGCGGCCTCGTGAAATGAGCACATCGGCAACGAAGCCAAGCAGAGCCCAGGTTAGAACGGTAAGCACATACATAAGCAACACGCTGACCTCGTGAATGTCGACAAATAAATCAACGACCCAAGCGGGAATGCTTAACATGAAAAAAACGAAATTGTGTGGGTCATAACCGGTGTAATTAAACAAACAAATAGCAAGTCCAATCAAAGTAGCAACAATTGTAACCGGATAGCGCATAACGTACCGATCTCCTTCGCGTTAAAGATTGCCGTAATGCGACTGCATAGGTTATTATGTGACAAACGGACGAAATTCATGCGATGACATTAGAGGAGGAACAAGGAATGTTAACTCATATTGTTTTTTTTAAATTGAAGGACGGCAGTGAAGAGAGCGTAGCCCGCACGGCACAGGTGCTTAGAGATATGGAAGGCAAAATTGAGGTTTTGAAGTCGATTGAAGTTGGAATTGACGTTCTGCATTCAGAGCGTTCGTATGATATCGCGCTCATCACAAAATTTGATTCAATGGAAGCGCTGGAGGTTTATCAAGTACATCCTGTGCATAAGAAGGTTATCGAGCATATGATGCAGGTTCGTGAAGCTTCTGTCAGCGTTGATTTTGAAAGCTGAGAGGCAGGTTAACGGTTTATGAGCGACATGAGGGACGTTTATGAAATAATGACCTATTTGCTGGTTATTATTTTTAGCAGCATTATTATGGTAGCTTGGTTGAAACGCAAGTCGAAAAAAAAGAAGCAAGGCTGAAAGCGGGCGACTGATTGATGTATTATGTGAATCGCGAACAAATTGCCGTGCGGCTGGATTCGATTGCTGAAATTGCAACAGCGCTAGACAAGCTTGCGGCGAATTGGCAGGGTACGGTGCTGGAGGGCTTGGCGCAGGAGAGAGCGCTGCATCTTGCCATAGAAACAGTAACGGACATTGGAAGCTTCCTAATCGATGGATTTATTTTGCGGGATGCAAGCAGTTATGAGGATATTATCGACATTACGGGTGAGGCTGGAGCATTTCCTGCAGACATGCAAGGGACGTTGACGGAATTGGTCAAGCTGCGCAAGCCGCTCGTTCAGGATTATTACGTATGGCTGCGGACGGAGCTTCATCCTCTCACGAAGACAATGGCCTCAATGTTGCCTATCTTCAAAAGGTCAATTGAGGAGTATTTGGATCGTGAGCTGTAGATAGGCTTGATTTACGAAATAATCAAAATACGTTACAATGACGCTATCAAGCCTGCAGAGGTGGTGAAGGGTTGAAGCGGATGAAAACAGTAAGTGCCGCAGGTATGACGGCAGCTACGCAAAGAGACAGCTCCACGCGTGAGCGTATACTGCTGCTGCTGAAGACTGGCGGCAGAATGAACGCGAATGATTTGGCAAATGAGCTCGGACTAACGGAGATGGCGATCAGGCGGCATATATATGCGCTTGAAAGCGAAGGCAGCGTAAACATCGTTTCGGTGCGCCAAGCGATGGGGCGACCTCTCCATGCTTATGAGCTAACGGCTGAGGCGGATGAGTTGTTTCCGAAAAATTATCATTTGCTCGCTTTGGATTTGCTGGATGAGCTGGCGGATGACCCGGATACTGCAGCGCTTATTGATCGGATCTTTGAAGGCCGCAAGAAGAAGATGTTAGACCGGTACGAGCCTCGCATGACTGGCAAGAGCTTGGAGCAGAAGGTAAGTGAGCTGGCTGCTATCCAGAACGCCGGCGGTTATATGGCGGAAGTGAACAAGCAAAGTGATGGCAGCTATATGCTGTATGAATATAATTGTCCAATTGCTCAGGTTGCTGGTGTGTACCAGGAAGCCTGCAGGTGTGAGCTGTCCTTATTCCAATCCTTGCTTGACGTGCCGGTTGAGAGAACGGAATGCCTGGCAAAGGGTGGCGGAAAGTGCAGTTACCATATTGGCTGACCAATATGAGATACCAATAGGAAGGCTGTTTTGCGAATCTGAAAAGATTTGCAGACAGCCTTTTTTTTGTTAAAAGAAAAAAATGTGGAACATGATTTTTTAGTTCAGCTGTGTCAGGCCAAGCCCATGCTGCTTATACTGTCATTACGCAAGTGGGCATTCGTCTAGAAGCATATTGCGTTTGGCTGTGCAATGGATGGAGGAGGAGGGATACGGGTATGGTCATGACTTGGAGCGCGGCAATTGCTGCGGGTGCATTTGTCATTCTGGTGGGGGGCATACTCTTCATACTACGAGCCGCTTTAAGAAAGCTGGGGCAGGTGCAGGCGATGGCTGAAGCCATGCAGTCGGATTTGCATAAGCTGTCCGCTGAGATTGGCGGGCTCGTCCAACCAACAGAGGAAACGATTCGGGAGGCTCATCGGCAACTGCAGGCTGCGAGCAAGCTGTTTGAAGCGGTAGGGCAGGTCGGAGGGGCGATTGCCCATACGACATCGGCAGCCGAACGTATAACATCGGTATTGTCAGAATCAGCAGAACAGCATGCCAAGCGACATGAAACCAAGCGGCAGGTCGGTGAAGCGCTGGAGTGGGCAGAGCTTGGAATGGCGGCGTGGCAGCTGTGGCAAACTAACCGAAAGGCATCAGAGCCCTCAGGAAATGAACAGAGACCCGGATTCGAATCGGATACCTAAATCAAACCGCCAAGACGAAGAGCACGCTAACCATGAAAGGAGAAATTGACATGTCAACACGTAAACAAACAAAAGGATTTTTGCTCGGTGCAATAGCTGGAGGTGTTGTTGGATCGGTAACGGCACTGCTGCTTGCGCCGAAGCCGGGCAAAGAGCTGCGTCAGGACATTTCGGCAGGGGCGCAGAAGGTGAGTGACACAACAGTGAGAGTAGCAGGTCAAGTCACCGATACAACGGGACGAATTGCCAGGCAGATTGGCGATCAAGCGGTGCAAATTGCTGATCGGACGAAGCAAGCGGCTACGAACGTTGTAACCAGTGTGAGATCGCGCAGCAGAGGCACAGAAGAAACGGAAGCGGCTGCCGATTTTATATTGGAAAAGGAAACAGGCGAAGTTGAGGAGACAAGTGCGATTGACAATGTTGAAGCCGGAGAGGCTGAAGCAGCGGTGTCGAAGGAGCTTCAATCAATCAATTAACAGAATGAATCGTAAGCAAAACGAAAGGCAAACGGCATGAAGCGTGAGCTCAAAGCCGTTTGCCTTTTATGCGAGAATAGAATTAGCTGAGAACATTGCTGTGCGCACGTGCCGCAGTCGTATGCAGCAAGCTTGAGAGCGGCTCCATATTGTAATCGCTAATAGCAACGGATGGTGTTTGAATTGTTTCTCCAGGGCCGACAACAGCAATTTGATCATTGAGTTTACCGATGAAGGCTCCATCTTGAATGACGGCTCCTTCACCAATAATAGCCCGGTGAATAGTTACGTTCTTTCCAATTCTCGCGCCTGGCATGATAATGCTCTCGCAAATTTCAGTATCCTGTCCGATCGTAACGCCAGCGCAGATGACTGAGCGGGTCACTTCAGCTTGGATAGAGCATTTTGGATGAAGAAGGGATTCGGAAATGATAACGCCAGGCCTAAGCGAAGTCTGATAAACGTTTTGGCTGTTGGAAATTACTGGTGTTCTTATGCCTTTAAGCTTAAATTCGCCATCGAGCAAATCCATATTCGCTTCCCACAGGCTATCAATCGTGCCTACATCACGCCAGTAGCCTTGATACGGATAGGCGACCATATGGGCTTGGGAAGAAAGAATCGCGGGAATGATGTCCTTGCCAAAATCATGGGTGGAGTGAGGATTTGCCGCGTCCTCAAGCAGAAAGTTCTTTAAATCTTTCCATCGGAATAAGTAGATGCCCATAGACGCTAGGTTGCTTTGGGGCTCTGCAGGCTTCTCATGGAAGGAGCTAACATGGTACTGCTTGTCCGCAGTTAGGATACCAAAGCGGCTGGCTTCCCGCCAAGGCACTGGCTTGACGGCTATCGTAATTGCTGCATCCCGCTCTTTATGAAAATCAAGCATAGGTTTATAATCCATTTCGTAGATATGATCACCGGAGAGTATGAGGACATGCTCAGGGTTATGCTTGTCAATATAGTCTACATTTTGAAAAATCGCATCTGCAGTTCCGCTATATCCCTCCAAACCTTTGCGGGAAGAAGGGAGAAAGGAAACGTCTTTAAGCTTATTCTTTGTTTGGGAATCGTGATTCGATTGCCTTACATATTTTTGAACCGTATCGGCGCAATACTGCGTCAGCACGCCAATCGTGTTAATATTGGAATTTGCACAGTTGTTTAGTGGGAAATCTATTATTCGATAACGGTCGCCGAATGGAACGACCGGTTTGGCAAATTGATTCGTAAGAGGAGCCAAACGTCGTCCTTCCCCACCTGCTAACAACATAGCTAAACATTCAATATGACCTTTCAATTTAATTTCCCCCTGTCCAGATAAGTTTGGTTGTGATTTCCAACAACATTGTACTGAGTGTTTAACCTACTATCACAGCTTTGAAACCGATGGTTCAAAATTGATTGAGGTGTGTAAAACGATAAGTTGAGGAGTATTTGCGTAGGCAAGCAAGAAAGACGTATCCCTTGCGGTGGCAAGGGATACGTCTTTGAAGCTTTAAATGTCCCGATATAGGATTCGAAAATCCAGCGGGGCCAGCTCGATTTGAAGCTCGCCATGGCAGGTTGAGATCTCATGGTTCGTGAGGGCATCGCGCCAGTCATCAGCTTGCATGGGGTGGGCTAGGCTGACGGTTTCTTCTGTGTTGTTCATCCATATCGTAAAGTGCTGACGGCAATTCAGCCGCTCAAAAATCAATGTACTGTTCTCGTTATCGGCATGGAGGAAACGGAAACGGCCATCCCGCAGGGCGGGATGCGTCTTGCGAAGCCCGATTAAGAGTTGGTAGAAGTCAAAGAGCTCACGATCCTGCTTTTCCGCATCCCATTCCATACATTTCCGGCAATCTGGATCATCTCCCCCGTCCATACCAATCTCATCCCCGTAATAGATGCAGGGAATTCCCATGGAAGTGAGCATAAAAACGGCAGAAAGCTTCAGCCGTGGAGTATGTCCTCCCAATCGTGTAGCGGCACGCGGAATGTCATGGCTGGACAGCAGATTAAATAATGCTTCATTGGCTTGTTGTGGGTACCTCATAAGTAAGCGATTGATCTGATCTGCAAAATCGGATGCGTATCCATCCGAGCTCGAGAAGAAATCGAGAACGCGATCTGTAACCGGATAATTCATAGAGGAATCAAATTCATCACCTTTCAACCAGTTGAGCGAGTTGCCCCAAGCTTCTCCGATAATAAAGGCGTCGGGCTTGGCTTGTTTAACCGCCGTGCGGAAATCCCGCCAGAAGGCATGGTCGATTTCGTTGGCGACGTCAAGGCGCCAGCCATCGATATCGGCTTCTTTGATCCAGTAAACCGCTATATCCAGCAAATATTGCTTGACCTCGGGATTAGCGGTGTTGAGTTTAGGCATATTTCCGAAAAATCCGAATGTAGCATAGTTCGCCACGCCATCCTTCACTTCGACAGGAAATCCGTTCAGATGGAACCAATCCTTGTATTTGGAGTTTTCACCGTTCTTCAGCACATCCTGAAAAGGAGGGAACTGCTCGCTTGTATGATTGAACACAGCATCGAGTACCACCCGAATATTGGCGTCATGGCATACTTTTACGAGCTTCTTAAGCAGCTCGGTATTGCCGAATTGCGGATCAATTTGCTTATAATCAATGGTGTCATATTTATGGTTGGATGGTGCTGTAAACAATGGCGTCATATAAATGGCATTGATGCCAAGATCGGTCAGATGCTTCAGGTTATCAAGAATGCCCTGCAAATCCCCGCCAAAATGGTCTTCTCCGCCGGGCGTCTCGCCCCACGGTCGTATCCCTTCCGGATCATTGCTGTGATCTCCGTTAGCAAATCGGTCAGGCATAATTTGATAGAAGATCGCGTCCTTTGCCCACTGCGGCGCGTCGAACAAATCGATAGCGTGAATAAACGGAACCTCGAAGTAACCGCCTGCTGGAACAGGCTGCTCATCAAAAATACCATTTTCGACAAGCCACAGTGTTTCATCGCCGCTGCGGACACGGAAGCCGTAAGAAAAACGATGAAACTCCGGCTTAATGACGGCCTCCCAGTAATCGAAAAGTGGATCTGCCGCTATTTTCTCCATTTGGACGTCGAGGGAGTGGCTTTCCCAGTCATACTTGTCACCCGTTACGGCTACAGCTTCTTCAACATCGTCTCTTTTGGTGCGGAGTCTGAGATGAAAGGTATCGCAATCGTAAGCATAGGCCCATTTCAGATCCGGTGAGTGATGCAAGCATTCTTTGAACATTAGCTCCCGCTCCTTTACGGTTATATTAGACATCAAAAAAATGAAATTACCCGCGCAGCAATGATTCTGCGCCGTCGATGTAGACGGTTGTGCCTGAAATGTGGCTTGAATCCTCAGACGCTAGGAATAATGCCAGCTTGGCTACTTGTGAAGCGCTACCGGGTCCATCTTCAAGCGGCTGGCTTCCCTCCGGGTATTCAACCGGGATGGTGACGCTATCCAGCTCAGGCGTCCGCTCCGTATTTTCGCCGATATTGGTATCGATGGCACCAGGACAGATGACATTAACGCGAATATGATACTGAGCCAACTCAAGCGCAGCCATTTTCGCAAAGGCGACCTGCCCAGCTTTGGTACTGCTGTAAGCACTGAATCCAATATTGGAAAATACGCGGTTGCCATTGATAGAGCTTGTAATCAGGATGCTTCCTCCCTTGTCCTTGAGCAGGGGCACGGCATGCTTCACAGTCAGAAAGGTCCCGCTTAAATTGACCTGCAGCGTCGTATTCCAGTCGTCAAAGTCCATCAGCTCAATAGGAGCCAGTACGCCATTAATGCCAGCGTTAGCATATACAATATCAAGCCGGCCATAATGATCGCGGATTTGTCGATACGCGCTTGCCAGTTGTATTTCACTAGAAACATCGGTTTCTATGGACAAGCAATCTACTTTGTACTGTTGAACCTTGCGGCATACCTCTTCCATCGCCTCTTCTTTGACATCAAGGAGGACAAGATCAGCACCCTCGCTTGCGAATTTCAAAGCGGCAGCTTTTCCGATTCCGGAGCCGGCGCCTGTAATTAATGCGATTTTCCCTTGTAAACGACCTGTTGCGGTTTGATGAGTGTTCATAACTGAAACTTCCTCCTTTGGTTGGGCACTCATGATTCTGCTTGTTTAGGTTTAAATGGTATTTACCCGATCTGTCGCAGCCTAAACAGTGGTTTAGAAGATAGATGAAGCAGTATAGTCGATTGTCAAATGAAAAAAGGACCGTGAGGCTGCTCTTAGCAGCTGTTCACGGCCCTTGTTCAAAATATGAGACTTTGTATACACGAAGAGGTTACATATGATTCAATTGTGGTTCTGCTCCTTCAGCATCCTTGTCTTCCTTCGTTTGCTGCACAAGCTTCACGTTTCTTAGCAGCAGGGTTAGTACAGTTCCGATTAAAATGAACACAAGCCCTACCCAGAAGACGGTATGAAGCGAGTCGATCAACGTTGATTTTACGACAGGCACCATTTTGTCGGTGAGCTCTTTCGGAAATTGCGTAAGCATCTTCGGATCGAGCAGCGTAGAATAAATCGCTTGTGGATTCGAGGCTACCGTTGCCGAGGTTTGATCGGCGAATACTTTGGCTTCCTCAGGCAATTGTCCGAGAAGCGGCACAAGCCTTTCTTTCAAATGAGTACTCGACTGCATATTCATGACAGCACCGAGCAGCGTCATGCCAAATGTGCCGCCAATTTGGCGGAAAAATGTGCTGGAAGAAGTCACGACGCCAAGCTGTGACTTTGGATATGATTCTTGAAGAACAAGCGTAAGGAGCGGCATGACAAGACCGATCCCGATTCCGAGCACAACCATGAATGATGAAGCGATCAGCTTCGCCGTTGAGGCATCGAGCGTAGTGAGCAGGAAGAAGGCGATAGCAACAATAATCATGCCGATTGCCAGCTGTAATCGTACGCCTATCTTATAAACGACCTGTCCGCCGATGACGCTGAAAATCATCATTGAAATCATCATGGGCATCATAACGGTTCCTGACTCGGATGCGGAAATGCCGACGATCCATTGCATGAATAGCGGTACGAACATGATGGCGCCAAACATGCCAAGGCTCATAAAGAAGCCGATGCCGTTAATCATTGTAAAGGTTCTGTCTTTAAACAGCTTAACGGGTAAAATCGGTTCTTCCGTCCGTGATTCGATGCGCACGAACCAGATAAGCGAAATAACGGCAAGCGCGAACATGCCAATGATCTGCCATGACAGCCAATCGAATTCACTGCCACCGAGCGACAAGCCAAGCAGAAGGCTGACCACACCGACAACCATGGTGAAAATACCAGCCCAGTCGAATTTTACGCGGCCCTCCGCTTTTTTGCCGCTAAGTGAAATCGCAATAAACACAGCAGCCAGAATACCAACAGGCAGGTTGATATAAAATACCCAGCGCCAGTTCCAGGCGTCAACGATCCATCCGCCGACCTGTGGTCCAAGCACGGAAGAGAGGCCGAATACGGCTGCGAATACGCCTTGCCATTTGGCGCGCTGCTTGCCTGTGAACAAGTCGCCGATAATAATCATGGCCATAGGCATCATAATACCGCCGCCGAGACCTTGAATGGCACGGAAGATAATGAGTTGTTCGATGTTGCCAGCCACACCGCAAAGCGCGGAACCAATAATGAAAATAATAATACCACTGACGTAAACGAGTTTTCGTCCTAGCAAATCCGCGAGCTTACCTGCAATCGGCACAATGGTTGTTGAAGTAAGCATGTATGCCGTAGTCAGCCAAGCCATCAGCTCAAGTCCGCCCATTTCTCTAATGATCGTAGGCATTGCTGTGCCGACAATCGTACCGTCAAGCGCGGCAAACAGCATTGCGATAAGCAAGCCTATAATAAGCAGTCCTCTTTTGTTGCCGCTATCTGTTGAAGCCAGCGGAGCTGAAGCTTGTTTTGTGTTTTCCATCTGTCTTACTCTCCTGTCATTTGGTGGTTAGTCAGTCGTTTAACGGCTTATTCATTGTCCTTTGAAAGTTCGGCCGCTAGTTTATCCTTTAGTATTTAATATTTAAAGCACTTAAATATTAAGTGATATATATTTCAGTTGTCAACAGTGAAAACCTGCTGTTATTAGACTTGACACTAGAAGCCTTGTCCAATGATTTCGATAAGTGGCAGGTACGTTTTTGTGCCTGTATTCATATGCTATTTTGTCTGGATTCATTACTTTGTTCAGGAAAGCGGTGTGTTTGTGCAGCAACCGATTGCGATACTTGATTCAGGCGTAGGCGGGCTTACCGTTGCCAAGGAAGTGATGCGTCAACTACCGCTTGAGAAAATCATTTATTTTGGAGACACGGGGCGAACACCCTATGGGCCGCGTTCTTCCGAAGAGGTCGTTCGCTTTACGAGAGAAATCGTCGACTATTTAATACAGTTTAATCCCAAAATGATAGTTATAGCATGCAACACGGCGACGGCCGCTGGTCTTGAGGATATTCGGTCAAGAGTTGAAATTCCCGTCGTTGGCGTTATTAATCCGGGCGCCAGAGCGGCAATCGGGTTGACCACCACTGGCTATGTCGGAGTGATCGGTACGGAAGGGACGATCAAGAGCGGTGCTTATGAGCAGGCATTGAGAAAGCTCGTTCCACAGATTCAGGTAATTAGCGAAGCTTGTCCGCGCTTTGTTCCACTTGTGGAAAAAGGGAATTTTCGGTCTCCGGAAACGTACGAGACGGTCCGCAGCTCTATCGGACATTTACGGCATTTCCCGATCGACACGCTGATTCTCGGTTGTACGCATTATCCTTTCCTGACGGAAACGATATCGGAGGTTATGGGGCAGAGCGTCACTCTCATCAGTTCAGCTGATGAGACCGCACGTGAGATCCGTATGATCCTGCAAGGGAAAAACAATCTTGCAAGCGGACAGCATCTGCCCATGCATCAGTTCTATTGCAGTGGTGACCATCAACTGTTCAGATCAATTACAAAGCAGTGGTTAGGCCGACAGATCCAGTTTTCACCTGTGGTTTGGCAAATTCCGACGATTTGCTAATAAGGGCAATGAAGCCAGGTCCGTAAGTGGATCTGGCTTTTTTTGCAGCCAACGGGTTGCATGTGAGTTTTCATTTTTTTGTTCGACTGCCTTTGCCCGAGTTGATTTGTTCAATGTTGAGCCACATAGGACAAACTAGGCGGCGCATAACCTGATAGGACCACAATCAGTGACAGGAGGCGGTTATGATGTACTCCATTCAGAACTATAGCCATCTTGATTTAATGGAAGGCGTGAGACAGCTTGCAGGCAAGTATCGATTTGTGTCCGCTCATGTCATCGGGGAGAGTGTGATGGGCAAGCCTTTATTTGCGGTTCGGTGCGGCAGCGGTCCGCGGCGAATTCATATCAATGGCTCCTTCCATGCCAATGAATGGATCACCTCAGCACTGCTTATGCGCTTTATTGCAGATTTGTCCGCAGCATACTGTAACAATGAGCCGATCGGCGGGCAGCGTGTAGAGGATCTGTGCAGGAATGTGACCTTATGGGCTGTTCCTATGGTCAACCCAGATGGCGTGGAGCTTGTACAGGAGGGGATCGATCCGGATCGCCATACTTACCATCAACAGCTGCTTCAGTGGAATGGCGGCTTGGAGCAGTTTAGTGGCTGGAAAGCGAATATCAGGGGTGTGGACCTGAATGACCAGTTTCCCGCTTATTGGGAAGAGGAGTGCAAGCGTAGAGGCATAGAAGGGCCGGGACCTCGTGATTTCCCAGGGCCATATCCGCTCAGTGAGCCTGAAGCCTTTGCGATGGCGCGTTTTACGGAGATGATCGGCTTCGATGCGGTGATTGCACTTCATACGCAGGGTAGGGAGATTTATTGGAACTATCGCGATTATGAGCCGGCAGAGGCGGAGCAGCTAGCCAAAAGACTAGGGAGGGCAAGCGGTTATGAGCCTGTCAAGCTGTCGGGCAGCGACGCCGGTTATAAGGATTGGTTTATTCAGCAGTTCCGGAGGCCCGGTTTTACAGTGGAAGCGGGTTATGGGGAGAATCCTCTGCCGATGAGCCAGTTTGATCAAATTTATGTAGAACTGCAGCCGCTGCTGTTGGAAGCCCTTCGTCTATAGCGGCAGCATAAGGCCGTATGCACGCAGTAGGTAAACCTGCTGCGTTTATGCTATAATAGTCGGAAAAGGTCGGCAAAGGTGGGGTTTATGATGCGTAAACTGTTGTCGCTGCGCCACTGGCAGCAGACGTTTGTCCGGATTTTTCAACTGCTGCGCTCTAAGGACGTATCGCTGCTGGACAAGCTGATTTTTTCTGTGCCCGTGCTGCTCTATTGGGTTCTGCCTGACGTGATGCCATTTATGCCGGTTGATGATATAGCGGTAACGATGCTGCTTGCAGAATGGTTTGCCCGTAGAATGGAGACCAAGTATAATATAAAATAATGATTATTGCCGAAAGGCATTACGATAAGAGGAGCTGGATGAACGATGAATTGCAAAATTTCAAAAAATGCAGCAAAAGTTATACTTGCAGAGCTGGCCAAGCCTGAGAACGAAGGCAAATTACTGCGTGTCATTGTGACACATGCACATGGCGATCATGCCCATTACGGCATGGGAATCGATGAGCCAACGGATAAGGACGTTGTGGTTACCACAGACAAAGGCATCGATATTATTTTGGAGAAGGATAATCCATATCTTGATGGTGTTCGCATCGATTATTTCTATGTGCCTGAAGAAGGCTTTGCCATTACCAATCCAACCAAGGGCAACCACGGGGATCACTAGGATTCATTTGTAATGGGTTGAATAGGAAGATGAACGATGGCTAATGATATTCGGGTATGCGACAAATGCAAGCACATGAAGATGAAATCGATTGTGCCCAAGCTGGAGAAATTAGTGCCTGACACGGAGATCCGCGTCGGCTGCAAGTCTTATTGCGGGCCTTGTGCCCGCTACGCATTTATTTTTATTAATGGCCGCTACGTAAAGGCAGATAACGAGGATGAAGCGATTCAGAAGATTCTTCCTTACATCAAAAAAAAATAAAACCTGCACACCATGACCCTACGAAAGCTTGACTCGTAGGGTCTTTGTATACCTAAACGCCCGTACGTGCTGTCTTGGAATGGGGCGATGGGCTGAGGGATTAACGAAAGGAGCAATAGAGTGGATATAACGACGCCGCAGTTGCTTTATCATGGTACGACAAGCGATACGGTACAATCATTTGGCCAGAAGCTGCTAAACTCGCCTTATTGGCGGGCAGGGAAAGATTTTGGAGAAGGCTTCTATACGACGATATCAGCGGATCAAGCCCGGAAATGGGCACATAAAGCGGCGAAAGAATCTTGGAATGGCGGCCGTCCCTGCGTACTCGTAGTTGAACTGTCGTCAGTTCCTCATCGAGTGGATCCTTTGCTGTTTCTATCCGATTCGCCGGCATGGGCGTCCTTTATCTATGAGCACCGCAAGGCAACGGTAAAAGGCAGCGATCCCTGCGAGAGCCATCCCGACATCATTATCGGACCGATGGCGGACAATGACACTGGAAAAATCGTACATAAAGCAGTACAATTAAATAAAGATGAACATTGGTTTTACGAACAGATTACACTGTCGCGCAAAGGCAGGAAGCTTGATTCGCTGCGGCTCGGCAACCAGGTTGTATTTTGCACCGAGCAGTGGGAGTCGCATTTGAGGCTGGTCGGCTACCATATTTATACGGGAAGCAGGTGGATGTACCATGAAAGCGAAGACGCAGGTCAGGTTAAGCTTGTATGAACGAGGCATCGTTGAAGCGTTGACAGCGGAATACGGTTATTCCCAACCGGACGCGAGAACGCTTGTCGTAGACTACATTGAGGTGGTACGCAAGCTCGGAGGGTATGATAACTGCGGGCAATATGCCCAGCTTCTCGATCATGCGCGCCGTGTGCAGCATTCTCCCGCGCAGTGGCTGGAGCATATTCAAGCCATAGAGAAAGGCGAGCTACGAGACAGAGGGATTGATTCGGAGGAACGCCAATATTTGCAAACCAAGTAGGACCCGCGATTGGGATCGTCGGGTCTTTTGTTTATGATGGGCTGAAGCACATGCTGGATAGAGAGCTTAGGAGGAAACATAAATGCTGAAGCCCGCACGTTATTATTTATTCGGAATCGGTTTGGCATTAGCTTGCTTGGTAGCGGCAGAGCTGATATGGGTGCCTGCGCCAATTCGGACATCCGGCGGTATGCAATGGATTGAAATGATTGATTGGCTGTTTAATATAGTGGCGCTTGTGCCGCTTGCATGGGTAATAGGCGCACTTCTTGGTATATTCAGGGATGGGCTTTGGAGAGGCTTTGGCATACTCTTGCAGCTTCTGCGCGTCTTTATTGCAGGGCTTGGCTTCGCGGCAGCAGGGTATGTGTTGTTTGCGCCAGAGATGCTGTTTCTGCTGCTTGTTCTCATTGGAGCTGCAGCGATGCTTGTTTTTGTCGATATGTTGATTAGCGAAATGCGATACCGCATAACAGCTAATGGGAAAGAAGAAGGAGCCAAACCTTCTTTAGATATGCAGACAAAGCGGCGCGTATGGATTTGGCTGCCGAAGAGAAGCGCTATCGCTCTCGTTCTTACTCTGCTGCTGCTCCTTGCTCTATTGTGTCCGACTGGCTATCTGGTCACTTACCCGGGCATGACACTGAACCTAAACCGTTATGCCCATGTGGAAGGCGGGGAGAAGGGCGGTACGATCAACGGCGTTCTCGTATTCGACAGGCCGGCGGTGCCAGTCGATTGGCTGTTTGCGAAGCTGCTGCCGATGTACAGCTTTGAGAAAACGCCAGAGAATGAGCCCCCTCTGACAGAGACCTATGCGCAGGTCGTACTCATGAAGACGGATGCCAATGCCGCAGCTTCTGCGATCGCGATGAAGAAAACAGGTTTCGGCAGCGGGATTACTCCGGAAGGGGTTCGAATCGTTGCCGTGATCAAGGACAGTCCGGCTGATCAACGGCTGCAGGCTGGCGATATTATTGAACAATTGAATGGACAGGCTGTTCGTTCGATAACTGAACTTTCAGCCTATATGGTAGCAGAGGTTAAGCCAGGCGATAAGGTGACGGTAACCCTGAAGCGAAAGGGAAGCGAACAAGTGGTTGATCTGCTGACCGAAGCGTCGGCTGACGCGCCTGAGAGGCCGGTATTCGGGGTTTCAGTGCAAACAGAGTGGCATTACGACATCCCGAAGAACATCGATTACAAGCGGTTTATGGCGCATCTAGGAGGCCCTTCGCATGGTGCTATGTTGACATTGGCGCTCATTGACCAGTTGACTCCTGGTGGCATTACCCATGGGATTAAGATAGCCGGAACGGGCACGATTGAGCCGGATGGCTCCATTGGACTTATTGGGGGCATCAAGCAGAAGGCATACGCGATTAGTCGTACAGATGCGGATGTATTCTTTGTGCCTGCGGAACTAGAGGAGGCTGCTCGCAGCGGAGCGCCGGAGTTGAATATCGTACCGGTGAACACGATAGATGATGTGCTGGCATGGCTGGCTCAGCATTGACGTGAAATGGAAAAAGGACGATCCCAAACGAGTCGGTGACTCGCGGGACCGTCCTTTTTTTAATAGGGCCGTTCAGCCGTTTCTTGGTTAGACGGGAGACTTGCTTCTATTGTCGATTGCGCCTTGAAGTCGTTGATCAGATCGTTCATGACGATTTGGTCAGACAGGCTGAGCTCGCTGCGAGCATCATCGATGGCATTCATACATGCGTTCATATCGCTTACTGCATTCGTAACCATACTCCAGCATGCACCATTTGCTGCAACGCCATCCGAGGAAGGAATGTAGTAAACAGTGCCATCCGTGAAGGCGCCGTTTCTCAGCACCACTTTTTTGCCGCTAAGTGGCTGGTCGGTGAGCAATGGGGTACCCAGCAAATACTGGTCTCCTGTCGAGAAGCCAAGCAGATGCATAACCGTTGGGGTGACATCAATCTGCCCGCCAACCTGCTCATAGATTCCGGCATGTCCATCTTTGGGAAGATGAACGAGCAAAGGAACCTGTTTCAGGATCATTTGCCGTTCCAAGTCATTAAGCGGCTTGTCCAAAAATGTCTCAAAAAGCGTCCAGTCCTTGATGGAATTATCATGGTCCCCATACATGACTAGGATCGTATTATCCCATAATCCTTCAGCCTTCATGCGTTCTACCAGCTCGCCAAGAGCGGCATCCACATAGTGAATGGATTGCAAGTAGTCTCCCATTAACGTACCGTCTAGCTCGCCGACATCAAGCAGCTTCTCCTCCTGGGGCATCGTGAATGGGTAATGGCTGGAGAGCGTAATCAGAAAGGAATAGAACGGCTGCTTTTGCTCAGAAATGACATCAAGCGATTGTCGGAAAAATGACTTGTCGCCGAGTGCCCAGCCGATTTTCTCATCCAGCGTAAAATGCTTCAGGCTGTAAAATTGGTCGTATTGCATATTTCGGTACATCGTGTTCCGATTCCAAAACCCGCCCTCATAGGAGTGGAATACAGTTGTCTCATAATCATTAGCTTTAAGGGTGCTTGGCATGCAGTCAAATTCATTCGGCGAGTATTGAATGAATACGGAGCCGTTGGCTACCGGCTGCATGGAGCAATTGGCTGTAAAATCAGCATCCGAGGTTCTGCCTTGCGCAGTCTGGTGATAGAACTGGCTGAAATAGGCGCTTTTCTCAATCAAGTTATTCAGATTCGGCGTTATTTCCTGCCCGCCGATCGATCGGTGAATCATGAAGTTTTGAAAGGCTTCCAACTGCACCATCAGCACATTGCTGCCTTTGTAGGCGCCGAACAGCGAATCTTGCTCCAAAGTGCTCCTAAGCTCGCCGCGAGCTTCGATCCACTGCTGAGCCTCCGATAATTGTTCTGCAGTAACGGTTTCCGCATCAAGCCAGTGCTGCTTCACATAACGATAGACATCATAGCCGTGAAAGCCAAGCCCTCCCGTGACATTATAGATAGAGAGATTCCACCAATTTCCATCAAAAATCCCTTGCCCCCATGTCCGCTTTGCCTCATTGACATTCGTAAACACTAGCGACGTGCCGATGAAAAAAACAGCAGCGCTTAACGAAATACGGATCAATGCTTTTCGCCAAAGCGGCGCAGTCGAGCGATATTTATTGGCATGGCGCAGATCTGCGCGTCCCCGCCAAATGACATAGACAGCAAAGGGGATCATGATGAGCCAGTCCAGAAACAAAATAAAGTCCTTCACATGCAGCAGCGTTCCGATGCTTTCTCCGAGTGAGTCTACCTGTCCGAGCTGGAGCAGCACGGGCACGGAGATCAAATCTTGGAAATAGCGATAATAAATCAGATCGGCATAAAGCACGAAGGTCGCGATCATATTTAAAAGGATAAGAGAAACCATTCGTCCACGGGCAGGGAGCCATATGGTCCAGAAGCTGAACAGCAGCACTGCTCCCACTTCAATCCAAGCGTCTTTAGACGTCATTTTCATATTTGCGACATTTAGAAAAGCGTTAAACAAATAAAGCTTAAAGAACATCGCGCCAACAAACAGCGCCAGATCCACAGCCTTAAGCCGCTCAAATCCAACCAGTAGCAAGCTTAGAAACCGACGTACTGGCGTTTGTCTATTAAATTGCATAAATAAAATATCCTTCCTATTCCGTTACGGCCTGTTCCCGCGCGGAGGAAGCGGACCGAAAAACTGCAAGTAATTACATTCGATCCGGCCATTGAACAGCTTCCGCTTCTTGTCGGCATTTCGTCCGAAATAATGCTCTATCGTCGTTGATGGACTAATCGAGAAATAGGACCATGTCGGATAGTGCAGCGCAGTGAGACCGAATTGACGCAAGGCCGCTTCCGCTTGCACATCATCGCCTAGCCGTTCGCCGTAAGGTGGGTTTGTAATGATAACGCCGTAATCGCCTTGCAGCTTAACCTTTGCGACAGGCTGTACGGATAACTTAATTTCTTTGCCGAAGCCCGCCTTCTTGATAGCGGCTTCCGCAATTTCAATAGCGCCAGGATCAATGTCTGAGCCAGCGATTTGAAGCGGAATATCGTCCTTTACAAGGTCGAATGCTTCATCACGCGCCTCATCCCAAAGCTCGTTGGGAATAAGCGGCCAGCCCTCGCTGTTGAAGCTTCGGCGAAGCCCTGGGGCAATGTTCCAGCCAATCATGGCAGCTTCAATAAGAATGGTGCCCGACCCGCAAAAAGGATCATAGAGCGGCCGTTCAGGGCGCCAGCGGCTAAGCTGGACGAGTGCGGCAGCAAGCGTCTCCCGAATAGGCGCTTCCGTCGCGACTTTGCGGTAGCCGCGTTTGTGCAAGCCGTCGCCAGTAGTATCCAGCGTCAGCATCGCGCGGTCATTCATAAGCGTTACTTCAATAACGTAGCGTCCACCGTCTTCCGGAAACCACTCCGTGCCGTAACGCTCGGTCATTTTGTCAACAACCGCTTTTTTGACAATGCTTTGGCATGCCGGTACGCTGGTCAGCTGAGATTTTTGTGAGCGTCCATTCACGGGGAATTCCCCGTCATTCGGAATCCAAGTAGGCCAGTCCAGCGCTTTGGTGCCTTCAAAAAGATCTTCGAAGGTTGCTGCCGGGAACTCTCCCATTTTGATGAGGACTCGCCCTGCAGTGCGCAGCCAAAGGTTGGTGCGGCAAATATCGAGCGGTCCGCCCGTGAAATTAACCCGTCCGTTTTCTACTTGCAGGTCATTGTAGCCCAAATCCTTCAGCTCGCGTGCGACAACCGCTTCAAGTCCCATCGGTGCGGTTGCGATTAGCTGTAACTTTTCCATTATACACTCTCTTTTCATTAATTCTTAGCGATCAAGGATCGTCGCGTCATAAGCCTAAGCTTGTAACCCCGAGAACAAAAACATACAATCAAGTATAGGACAAACTAGCTTGTTTTTACAAATTGTAAAATTGGAGAGAGATAGAATGACGTTGACGAATGAGGAATATGTGGATTCCCTTTACGGGGCAGACGCAGATCTAGAACGCACAAAAGCAGGAATAGCTGCAAACGGGATGCCGGACATTTCGGTAGCGGATGGCTATGGAAGGCTGCTCACAATGCTGGTCTCGCTAACGAAAGCGCGCAATATTGTAGAGATCGGCGCTCTTGGCGGGTACAGTGGCATTTGCTTGGCGCGCGGCTTGCCGGAGGGCGGCAAGTTAGTCTCACTGGAGCTTCTGCAAAAATATGCCGACGTTGCCAAAACACATATGGAAGCAGCTGGTCTGGGTGACAAGGTAGAGTACAGAGTCGGCGATGCGAAGCAAAGCTTGGCGGAGCTTCAAGCGGAAGGGCTGAAGTTTGATTTCTTTTTTATCGATGCGGATAAAGAAGGTTATCCTATCTACTTGGACTATGCAATCGCTTTGGCAGAGCCCGGTGCTGTTATCGTAGGAGATAATATATTGCTGCGCGGCAGAACAACTGATCCAGCCAAAACAGGTCCGTCCGTGCGCGCCGTACGCTCCTTTAATGAAATCATTGCATCCGATGCTCGTCTGCAAAGTACAGTACTGCCTGGTTATGATGGATTAGCCATTGCAATCGTTAAATAATGACAGTTTCCAAGCAGCGCCCTCTTTCCCACGACCATTGTCGGGAGGAAGAGGGCGCTTTTTTGTTATGGAACGCGGATGAGGGTGAAAGACGAAATATGGTCCAGTTAGCTTTGCACGATGTGTCAAAAAACGACAAATGTCATCATGAGACTTTATCTTGAATTTCCAGTTGGAAGTACATTTAGAAGAAGGGCGTGCGGGGAAAGTATATAACTTCAACTAAAGTTTCTCGTTTTGGTCGCTGTGCCAGTAGATCATTCTATTGGGTTAGGTGGCAGTAGTAGCCAGGTTCTTAGATTGACTAAGACATGCAATGCTAAGAATCCGGCTATTAAGATGAACACTTCGATTATCCAGTACGATCCTCTCGCTTCGTTTATTCTTCATTTCTTTCTTTCAACTTATCAATTTTTTCAAAACCAAGCCATGTCCAGCCTATTTGGAGCCGCTGGGCTATGGACTATTATTGACCGACTGTTCGTCCATATGGAATCCATGTTTCAGAATCTCATTGAGTCTAAACTCATTAGTTGAACTGATATAGATTTCCCGCATGCCCTTTTCTATGCCTGTAAGAACAAGTCAGTTATCTTTGCCTTGATGCAAAAGCGGCCGTTTGCGCAGCAGGGATTGGTAAACCCATGCCGCATTGATCATCAGCATGACTGCCGAGAGCAGGAACAGCCCTTGAATGCCGATCCAGCCTGACAAGGCGCCGCCCGTAATTGGGCCGATCATATTGCCGAGGCTCATTGTACTGGTATTGAAGCTGTAGGAGCGGCTTTCCATACCGTCCGGCGTGTATTTTCGAATAAGGGAGTTTACGGCTGGAATAAGACCCCCCAGAAAAATGCCCAATACAAAGCGCGCAATCAGCAATTGCCAGACGGTTCCCGCTAGCGCCTGCGGAATAAAAGCAAGCGAGGCTCCAACAAGTGCCACGCCAAGCACGCGTTCTGCCCCCACCTTATCGCTTAACTTTCCTAACAGAGGCGAGGCGACGAGATTGGAGAGGCCGGTAACCGAACCGACGAAGCCGGCAAAAAAGGCAAGGTTAGCGGTGGTTCCATGAAGCTCCTGCACATAAAGCGGGATAAGCGTCATCGGGCTCATCATCGCAAATTGGATGAGGAAGGTGACGGCAAACAGCGCGGTTAGCTGCGGAATCCCGCTTAGCTTGCGAAATCCTTCAATGACGGAGGCTTGTACGCGCTGCGCAGCTTTCATTCGGTCAAAGGGCTCTTTGACTACGAATAAAGCAAGCAGCGAAGCGGCGAACAGCAAAGCTCCTGTCAAATAGAAAATAGGGCGAAAGCCAATGCTGTCTGCTAATAAGCCGCCTATAAATGGTCCGAGAATCGTGCCGGCAATGCCGCCGGATTGAATAGTTCCCATGGCAAAGCCCATTTTATGTTTGGGCGTCGTTGCTGAGATAAGTGCGATGGAGGCCGGATTAAATCCGGAAATCGTACCATTTACCATGCGCAGCAGCAGCAAATGCCAAGGGTTTGTGGCAAAGCCCATGAGGACCATAACGATGGACATGCCAAAGCCTGAGCGCAGCAGCATCATTTTGCGACCGTATCGGTCAGCCATTTTGCCCCATATCGGTTGAAATATAAAGGAGGTTACGAAGTTGCCGGCAAAAATAATGCCAGCCCATATCCCGATTTCATGCTTATCGGATAAGCCTAGATCAAATTGCAGATAGAGGGACAGGAACGGAATGATCATCGTCATTCCAGCCATAACGAGAAACTGTCCGAACCACAACACGACCAGATTTTTTTTCCATTGTTCCATTCCCAAAGTATAGCACAGGTTGCTGAGTCATTTCTTCAAGCCGAAATTAACCCAAATAGCAGAAGCAATGCTAATCAGAATTGGATTCCATGAATGAAGAACCTTTTAATTGGGAAATTGGACTCTTCATTTTTTGTCGAATTGTAGTAAAATTAAGACAAGTTTCGACAAAAAGTTCAAATGGTATTTTAGTCGCAAAATATCGTTTAGTTCTAAGTGATTAAGTGGAAATGCTTACAAAAAATAATGGTAAAATATACTTATTTAAAAAAAGTAAAAATAGGTCTTAAGTCATTGACAGGAGTTCTATTCCTTGTTTTAATTAAGTCAAGTTTCAACATGTTTGCGGCGCATTCTACTTTATTTGCAAATCTATGATCAGTTAGTTGGTGATGAATGATGTCAGGAGCCCGTAAGCGAATAGGAGATTTGCTAGTCGAGTCCGGGGTAATAACCGAGGAGCAGTTGCAGCAGGCACTCATTCAACAGCGGGAATTAAAGACAAGACTCGGAGATGTGCTCATTTCCAAAGGTTACATAACGCAGCAGCAGTTTATCGAGGCGCTGGAATTCCAGCTTGGCATTCCGCATGTACAAATTTATCGCCAGAAAATTGATCCGAAAATTATTCAATTAATTTCACAGAAGCTAGCTGACCAGCATTGCGTCATGCCGCTTCGTATGGAAGGCAATAGACTGATTCTTGCAATGGCCGATCCGCTGGATTACTTTGCGATTGATGAGATCAGGATCGCTACGGGACTTCGAATCGAACCGGTTATTGCATCTAAAGATGAGCTTGTTCGTGCGATTAATCGTTTTTACGGATTGCAGGATACGATTGAGCAGATTAGCCAAAACCTGCAGCTAAAGGATATAGACGAGGATCATGCGATACAGGATGAAGATTCGCCTGTCGTGAAGACCGTCAATCAAGTGATTGCACAGGCCGTTCAGCTCGGAGCGAGCGATATTCATCTTGACCCGCAGGATGGGAGCTTCCGCATCCGTTACCGGGTTGATGGTGTGATGCGGACGGAGAGGACGCTTCCTCCCAATATGCACGGCATTATCGTCGCACGTATCAAAATAATGGCCAATCTGAACGTTGCCGAGCGAAGGCTTCCACAGGATGGACGGGTAGAGCTTGACATCGATTTTCGGAAGGTGGATGTCCGGGTATCTACGCTGCCAACGATCCATGGGGAGAAAGTCGTTATTCGGGTGTTGGATCTTGGCAACTCACTCGCTGACATCTCGAAGCTGGCGCTTTCGGAGCGGAACGAGCAGGTTTTTCGTAAAAGCATCGAGATGGCTTATGGGGTCGTTCTGATTACGGGACCAACCGGCAGCGGCAAGTCGACAACGCTGTATTCCGCGCTTGCGCATCTGAACAAAGATGATGTCAACATTATCACCGTAGAGGACCCGGTAGAGTATCAGCTTGAAGGCGTCAATCAGGTGCAGGTAAATCCCCTTACCGGGTTAACCTTCGCCAGAGGGCTGAGAGCTATTTTGCGACAGGATCCGAACATCGTCATGCTTGGAGAAATCAGGGACTCGGAAACCGCGGAAATATCCGTAAGGGCTGCGATGACCGGTCACCTTGTTCTAAGTACGTTACATACAAACAATGCGGTCAATTCCATAACAAGACTGATCGATATGGGCGTCGAGCCGTTTCTCATTTCCTCTTCGGTGAATTGTATCGTAGCCCAGAGGCTGGTAAGAAGGATTTGTACCCATTGCAAGCAGCGTTACACGCCAATTGATAAAGAGCTGGAGCTTGTTACGAGCCACGGGATCGAAACTGAACAATTATACAAAGGAGCAGGCTGCGGAGAATGCGGCCGAACCGGCTATAAGGGAAGGTTGGCGATCCATGAGGTGCTAATGATTGACAACGAGCTTCGTTCATTAATTATTTCAAAGCGGTCGGATAACGAGTATTACGAGCATGCGCTAAAACAGGGAATGATCCCGATTTTGGCAGATGGTCTGCAGAAGGCCGTTGAAGGCCATACGACCGTGACCGAGGTGTTTCGTGTTCTTGGGCATGGCGAGTAAAAGGTTACCGTTCAGCAGGAAGGGTGCTGTCCATGCAGGCAGAGGAATTGCTTTATTTAGCTCATTCAAAACAAGCATCCGATATTCACATTACGGTTAACTCACCCGTCATTTTTCGTATTCATGGAGAACTGCAGCCAATCAACGATACGTTGTTAAAACCAAATGACACGCTTGAGCTGGCTAAGCAGTTTATGACGGACGAGCGGTATGAGACGCTGCAGCAAAATGGCGACGTTGATTTTTCTTATGGCGTTGCTGGCCTAGCGAGGTTCCGAATCAACGCCTATAAGCAGCGAGGAAGCGTTGGGCTTGCGATCCGAATCGTACCGAGCGTCATTCCAACGATGGAAGAGCTTCGCTTGCCGCGCATAGCAGCTGAGTTTGCTAAGAAGCCGCAGGGCTTGATGCTTGTTACTGGACCTACGGGAAGCGGGAAGTCAACGACACTTGCCTCCATTATTGACCATCTCAATCGAACGGAAAACTCACATATCATAACGTTGGAGGACCCGATTGAGTTCATTTATGATCATCGGAAATCGATGGTCAACCAGCGGGAAGTGGGGCTCGACACGCCATCCTTCTCCCATGGGCTCAGGGCTGCGCTGCGGCAAGACCCTGATATCGTGCTCGTCGGTGAATTGAGGGATTTAGAGACGATTAGTACAGCCATCAGCGCTGCCGAGACGGGACATCTCGTATTTGGAACGCTGCATACGGCGGATGCTCCGCAAACGATTGACCGAATCATTGACGTATTTCCTCCCGCCATGCAGGCGCAAATCAGAATTCAGCTGGCGGCGGTGTTGTTAGGCGTTATCTCGCAGCGGCTTCTGCCGAGGGCTGACGGGAAAGGCAGAACGGCTGCCTTCGAGGTGCTTGCGAATACGCCAGCCGTCGCTAACTTGATCCGCAGCGAGAAGATTTATCAAATCCGTTCGGTTATGCAAACGGGCAAGGCGCTAGGCATGCAGACGATGGAGTACGCGCTGAGGGATCTCGTTAACCAAGGGCATGTGAAAATCCAGGATGCGCGGGAAGCATTGTTCGGTTTTGGGGAGCTTTAAGATTAACAATTGAGTTTCATTGGAGTGGATTCGATGCCGAAATACCGGTATAAGGCGGTCACATCCAGCGGCAAGAAATCGATGGGCGTCTTGGAGGCCAATTCGATGCAGCGCGCCCGCGAGGCGCTAAGTGAAAAGGGCTTATGGGTTACGGATATTTTAGATACGAATGAGACGACGTTATACAAGGATATTTCGTTCGGCGGTCCAAGGGTCAAAATGGATCAGTTTACGGTGTTTTGCCGGCAGCTGGCTACGATGTACCGCGCAGGCGTGAGCTTGGTTGAATCCGTCCAAATTCTCAGCGAACAGACGAATAGCAAAACCTTGTCCAAGCTGCTCGTTACGATTGCCGAGGAGATGCGGGGAGGCAAGCAATTCTCGGAATCGGTGGCTGCTTATCCAACTGTGTTTACCTCTGTATTCGTCAGCATGGTACAAGCCGGCGAGGTAGCGGGTAACCTGGATACGATGCTGGATCGGCTCGCTATATTTTTCGAGAAAGAGCGCAACACGAGAGAAAAGGTCAAATCAGCCATGGTATATCCGGCAGTCATGCTCGTCATGATGGTGCTTGTCGTTATTTTTATGATGCTGTTTGTCATTCCGCAGTATGTGACCAGCTTCGCAGGCATGGGAATCGAACTGCCGCTGCCAACGCGAATCGTCATGGCCGTCAGTGAATTTATGCAGGGCTACTGGTACATTGTGATTGCAGCAATGTTTGTGCCCACTATCGTATGGAAGCTCATTAGACGTACGGCAGCAGGCAGGCAAAAGCTGGACTATTGGTTGCTTAAGATACCGGTGTTCGGTACGTTGTGGCATAAACAGGCGATCGCCCGGTTTTCGCGCACATTCAGCTCTTTGATTGCAGCGGCAATTCCGCTTATGCAGGGGTTGTCCATCGTCTCTAACGTCGTTGGCAACGAAGCGATCGGCAAGGTCATTTCCGATATTCGGGAAAAGGTGCTGAGCGGGGAGACGATGTCAGAGCCTCTAAAGCAATCGAAGCTGTTCCCGCCCATGGTCGTGCAGATGATCGCGATCGGCGAGCGCTCAGGCGCGACAGAGGACATGCTCGACAAGGTCGCCGATTTCTATGAGGCGGACGTGGACCAGATGGCGGACCGCCTGAAGGCGCTGCTGGAGCCGCTGATGATTGTTCTGCTCACGGGCGTCGTAGGCGTCATCGTCATGGCGGTCATGATGCCAACGTTCAAAATGATGCAGAGCTATTTGTAAGCTGAAGCTAAAAAACTTTCTGAGCATAGATGTACCCCTTGCTCAGAGCTGCTATACCTATGGTTGCTAGTCTCTTTATCTTGGAAACTAGCCATGATAGAGAATGGAATGTTAGTAGGCACAGGCGTATGATGCTGTCCTATTAATATAGCTTTACAGGTGTTACAAAAATTGCTTCACAAATTGAGAGGAGAATGTTTATGTTGATGGCATTGAAACGGAATCAAAAGGGTCTTACGCTTATCGAGTTGCTGGCTGTACTAGTTATTGTGGGGATTATTGCGGCGATTGCTATTCCGGCTATTGGTGGGACGATTGAAAAATCAAAGACAAAAGCAGATACTGCAAGTGAACAAATGATTGAGGAAGCGGCATTGCGTTATTTTATGGAACTTGAACCTCAACCGGCTGGAAGTACTGCTAATGTGACTCAATCTGAACTTAAAACAGCTGGATACCTGAATACGGAAGTAACATTTAATGATAAAAAAGTAAGAACAATTACGGGATCAAAGGACACGAATGGTTGGACAGTATCAGTTACCAAAGCAGCAACATCAGGTTCATAATTATTCATTAGAAAGGCAACCCACCAGGGTTGCCTTTCTATAAATTTCCCGGCAAGGAAGAGAGTAAATGACCGCACCTTATATACTTGTTTTCGCCCTTTTAGGATTGCTTGTAAGCGGCTTTCTTAGTGCGATAGCCATCCAGTGGGACACAACCTTTCAGTCTGTGAACCCGCAAGCGTATGCTTCGAATAAGCAAACCAAACAACGTTTTTTTGGCCTTATACTGATAATTAAAAAGATCATGTCCGGCATTAACCAACGGAAAATCAAGCCTTCATTGGCATGGCGCTATGCGTTAGGCGAATTGATTACGACGGTTTTGTTTGCGCATGCAGCTTACGCGATCGGCTGGCAGCTCGAATTGATTGCCGTTTTATTTTTTATTTGCATTCTCGTCATCATCGTGCAAACCGATCTGACCGATATGATTATTCCAAATAAAGTGGTGGCGGCCGGGGTAATCGGAGCCGTTATGATCCGATTATTCGTTCATCCGCTTCCGTTATTGCATTATGGAATTGCTGCGTTAGTTGGCAGCGGAGCTTTGCTGCTCATAGCCGTGATTGGCAGTTGGATTTTGAAGAAGGAGACGATGGGCGGAGGGGATATTAAGCTTTATGTGTTCATTGGCTTAATACTCGGCGTAAAGCTGACCTTGCTTAGTCTGTTTCTCGCCAGTTTATTTGGATTAATCGGTGGGCTCGCTTTAATAGCAACGGGGGCTCAGGCCAGAGGCAAAACAATACCGTTCGGCCCCTATATCGCCCTAGGAGCGCTAGCGGCGTATTACTGGGGGAACGGTTTGATTGAGTGGTATTTGTCACTGCTGTCATTTAGCTAATCCGCTGAGTGGTATAAACAACGGTAGATGTTTTCTTTGTTTGCTGGTTGGGCAGCTTCATCTCCAAGGTAATTTCGATTCGTCCGTCTTTGGCGTCAAACAGGATGCTCTCGACCTTGTCCGAGAAGGTATAGCTGGAGGTAGGGGATGAGAGAACTCCGTTGCCGTCAATGGATCGATGGATGACAGTTAAAGACTTGGCAGCACTATCGTAGCTGTAATCAACGGCCTTGTCGTTATCGGCGCTGACCAATCGCAAATTGCTTGATTTGCTAACCAGCGGAGAAGGGGCATAGCCGTCGCGGACGGTTTTGACAACCTGACTGACAATATCGCGTGACTGCTGCAGCGTTTTCTCTCTAGCGGACACTTGCTGAAGGCTCGTATTGGAATAATTCAGAAGATAGATTAGAAATCCTAAAATGACGACCGAAAGTACCAGCACACCGGTTACTTCTACGAGAGTGAGTCCCTTTTCATTTTTCAATCGTTTGTGCATCTTGCTCACCTCTTCCGCTCTAATGGTATTCGATGTAGGCTTCAAGTTCAAATGTTTTCGAGGTGGATAGTTCCTTGCTGGTGACGGTCACCCTGCGGAATATCGTGTCCAGATTGGAGCTTACCGTATCTGTAATCGGTACCGTTCCTAGCGAAGTTGCATAAGAGTGGACGACCAGCTCGTAACGGCGATCGGTAGAGCTTGGGTAATACAAGGTGGCCGACGAACGATTGCGAAGATTGGAAAGCGATAGGGCTTGTCCATAGACAGTTGTATCTGCAACGTTTGATTTGAGTTTGCTCTTGATCTCTTCCATCACGTTACGAGCCGCAACTACGGCATCATCTGTTTTCTCATTGGACTTCGTATCGATGGAGGATTGCTGCAAAATATAGGTGATGCCTAGAACGGCGATACCTAGCAAGACGATCGAGCCCATGACTTCGATCAATGTTAACCCCTTCTGATTCCGCATCGGGCAGCTCCTTTATAGTAAAGTAGTCGGATTGATTTACTCATAGAATAATATGCTTAAGGAGGAAAAGGCAATGATTAAATACATACAGTCCGAAAAGGGCGGGACATTAATGCTGGTTTTTGGCTTTATTGTCATGCTCTCCATTGTTGTCGCTCCGCTTGCTATGAGTACGAATATTGGACTGCTGCAAGCCAAAACGAACGCAAATTCTGAGAAGTCGTTTACGGAAGCCCATTCCGGCATGACGATCTTCGCCAGAATGTACGAGGATATGAAGAAGCTCGATGATGCCAACAATACGAAAGCGAACATTGAACGATTAGTAGGCGTCATCAATGGGATGGACGGATTAAACGTGCGGGCAACCATCCTAAACAACAGCTCAAACCAACCGATAGCCGTCACCTTTGAAGCGAACGCCGGAGTAGCCAATCAGGTGCGGGTCAGCAAAGTCAAATATAAGCTGCTGCCGCTTCATGTGGCTACCGCACCTCCGGTTGTCGTTGTGCCAACCCCGACACCGGGACCTACGCCAACCCCAACGGCTCCGGCCCCGGGTACAGGCAATAAGGTATTGTTAAAAAATAGCACAACAGCGCAAAACAATAAGCTGTTCGCTGCATGCTACATCTCGCCAGCAACAGGACAAGCTTTGCCGCTGTCGCATATTTTAAACAGCTTTACTGATCAGCAATTTCAAGAATGGTTTGGCGCTACGGCCGACTATTATATTAATCAATCTTCCAGCACGATTGCAGGCGCCTTTCAAAATGTGTTTACGGATAGCCGCTTTAGTCAGCCAGCAGCTTTGGCAAGTACCGTGACATCGGCTGACGTGTCGAAGTTTCAATCCGGGCCAGCCATTATCAATTCGGGCAATGTGAACATTAGCGGATCTGCTAGCACTGTCATTAACCAGAATGTCATCATCGATGCGGATAGTAATGGAAATTCAGTCGTCGCAAATGGAGATTTATATTTTAAAGATATTGTTGATGCCCAGATTGTGTTCAGCGGAGATGTTCGCGTCGGAGGGAATTTAAGATTTAGAGAACTAAAAAGTGCGAAGACCATTTCATTCAACAAAAATGTAATCGTCAAAGGCAATGTCGTTATCGGTGAAGGCGGCGTTAATGAAACGATTGTTATTGAAGGGGATCTAATCGTAGGCGGAAACGTAACGGTAAGCAATACCCTTAAAGATTTTATTGTCAAAGGCGATATTATCGTTAACGGCGACATTAATTACAACAGCACAGTCCTCCGTTGGCATGTGAACGGCGGCATGGCTGTAAAAGGGAGCATTAAAGCGACGAACGGCATTACAAGCTTTGACGTGAAAAAGGATGTAGCCGTGCAAGGCGGCATGCTGTTCCTGAATCCAGTTTCAGAGCAAAGCCAAGGCGTGCCAGGGATGTTTGCTATTGGAGGGTCCTTAAAGGTAAATGGACTGCTTGAATTCAGAAACACGGTTTACGGCTTTGTCGTTGGCCGGGATGTTATCGTGAATAACCATATGATTTTTTACGATGTGATCAACCGAAACTTTCAGGTTGGCGGGTCTATGTTTATTAAAGGAAATCTTCAGTTGAAAAACACGGTTTATGACTTTAATGTCAAAGGCAATTTGGTCGTGGAAGGCAGCTTTACGGTGGAGAGCACGCTGGAACAAACGTTCAACATTACGGGCTCGCTGGTTACTAAAGGAGATATTACTTTTAAAAATACCGTTCAATCGGCAACCAAAATTAAAATTGGTGAGAATTTAATCAGCAAATCGAATCTGAAATTTAACGATTGGACGCTGAATGGCAGCTTGGATATTGGAAATATGCTGCTGGTATTTAAGGATGCAACCTTTCATAACGTTACGAAGGATTGGAACAGCAATCAAATGAAAGGTTTTTATGTCGGAGGCACGACAAATTTCAATTCGCAATATGCAGAGAGCTGGTATGTAAGCGGGCTGGATAACGGCCAAAGACAAGAAAGCTTTTGCATCAAATAAGAAAATTTTAGGATGCTGCCACAAGGGGAGATAAGAGATGAATCCATCCATACTGCGAAAACTAGCGAACGGGCATCAAACCCTGGGCATCGAAATTACGGACAGCGGCGTGAAGATTTGCGAGATTCAGCAAAAGGGCAAACGGTCGATCAGGCTGCTGAATTATTCATCCAGGCCGCTGCCCGCAGGCGTTGTCGATGACGGCAAGGTGATTGATAAGGAGCGGCTGCGAGAGACGATTAAGTTAGCGCTTGATGCAAGAAGATTTACGAGCAAATATGTGCATTTTGCGATACCGAGCCAAATGGCGATGGTCCGAAGCATTAAGCTGCCGGACCTGGTGAACGCGGAGCTGAAGAAGCTCGTGCAGTTTGAAATGAAAAACAACCTGAGCATGGCGTTTGATGACCCTTCATATGATTTTATAAAGCTTCCGAAGTCAACGCAGGATGTAGGGGAAGTGCCCCCAGAAGAAGCCAATCTATGCGAGGTGTTGGTCGTTGCGGCGCCAACAAGCATTTTGCAGGATTATGTGGATGTGCTGGAACAGCTGAAGTTGATTCCGTGCAGTATTGAAATCAAGTCGTTCTCGTTATTGCGGTTGATTGAATGGGGCAAAATCAACGCCGAAGGCATCAATATTATCATCAACGTGAACGAGCTCAATACGGAAATTACGATTATTGACGAAGGCCATTTTAAAATCACGCGTAATGTTGAGGTATCGTTCAAGCCTGTGGTCAACGAAGCAGAGGAAGAGCGTAACAGCTGGCTAGACAGCTATTCCAGCCCAGAACAGGCCTTCACCAACGCTGCCCAGGATTTGATAGCTGAGCTGGAGCGGCTGATGAATTTCTACTATTATAATTTGAATAAGAGTGAACGAACATTTAACAAAATCATGCTTTCCGGCGATATCCCCGAATTGGCTAAGCTCGCTGCTATGATGGAT
This sequence comes from Paenibacillus luteus, assembly GCF_006542765.1. Lineage (GTDB taxonomy): Bacteria > Bacillota > Bacilli > Paenibacillales > Paenibacillaceae > Pristimantibacillus > Pristimantibacillus luteus. The sequence continues at coordinate 192,772 of NZ_SKCD01000077.1, read as the reverse complement.
GAAGACGTAGCCCCTCCGGTAACGCTGGTTAGCTGGGACTTGCTGTCGGTCGCAGGCAATTCCGCAAGCTGGGATGTGCCGACCTACGCCGTGCCGCTTGGACTGGCTTTGAGGGGGAAGGAAGCATGAAATCAATAAACTTATTGCCTGCCAAGCAGAAATCCGTCTCCAAAAATCCAAAGCTGATGCCGCTGCTGCTGATCATCACGCTGATTGCGCTGGCTGCTCAATTCTATTATGTGATGACATGGAGCGCGGAGAAGGACGGCGTAGGGCGGGAAAGCTTGCAGCTGAATGAGGAGATTAACGCCATCCGCAGCAATGGGGATTTGAAAGTTAAGGTGGAGGGCTATAAGCAGGCTGAGCAATTGATTGCCCAACTGGAAGAAGCGCGAACCGAGTGGAAGCCTTATTTGGAAGCGATTATCGGAAATTTGCCTGCAACGACCAAGATCGTATCGATCAGTACGGATGACCAGCAAAAAATAAAAATGGAGCTCGATTTCAAGGAATACGACGAGGTCGTTGTCTATATGAAGAAGCTGGAGCATGACAGTAAGCTGAGAGATGTTGCTCTGACCAGCTTCTACAAAAAAGTGGATGAGCAGACGACAGCTGAGATCGTTCCATCTGGGACTGATGGCGGCAAGGCGATACAGACGACGAGAAAATCCGTTTATAAGCTGATGCTGGACATTATGCTTACTAACGATAAAGGAGCCGAATAGCGATGCAAATCAAGTTGAACGGCTCCAAGCCTTCCCTTTCTCAAGGCCAAATTATTTTTATTTCCGCGATTGCGCTATTGGTGGTACTGAATGTTGCTGCGCTATTTCTTTATCTTCTGCCGGAGCTGGACAGCTTAAAGCAAGCCAAGCAAGGGGTGGAAGGGCAGAAGCAAACACTGGAAAGCGTGAGGAACGATTACACGGATGAAAAGATTACCGATGAACAGCTCGAGAAACTAACTAATCGCGTACCTGTGGTGAGAGACGATTCGAATAATCTTATTTTTTTCAACGATGTGGGACAGCTATCAGAGGCGCCTCCTACGCTAATAACCCAGTCAAGCGGAGCGGAAGAAGGACAATCGGCAGAGACTGACGCAGCGGGATCGGGAACCGTCACGACGAGCTTTGAGGTTACGGTAGTCGGGCACTTGCCGAATCTATTGTCGTATATCGATAATCTGCATCATTATGAGCGGTTGTACACGTTGCAAAAATGGAGCCTGACAGAGCTGACTAAGGAAACGGCGAATCAGGAATATCCAGACTTGTATTCACATCCTTTTATTAAGAAGGATAAACCGCTTTTGACCTTGCGCATGAGCATTCAAGCCTATTATTTCCCGCAATTCAAGGACGCTTTCCGTAAGCAGGAGCTGGAGAATGGCAGCGAAGAGCAGACAGCATAAGCAAATATAAAGCAAATGTGATAAGATGGCTTTTTGATAGGGGCGAGATTGCTCTATGTCATAAAGTCATCTTTTTGTTCATAGGACCTTCATGCAGCTGCAAGCTGATTGTCATACTATTGTCATAGGAAGTCGGCGAGCGGCGGTTGTTAGGTTTGACGAAAAAGGGCATAATGGAAGCATAGGAAAATACATAGAAATGGGGAACGGGAATGTCTTATAACGACCGTTTCATACGGGCTTGCCAGAAGGAAAATGTTGATCAAATCCCTGTATGGTACATGCGGCAGGCAGGAAGATACGATCCTGATTACCGCAAAATAAAAGAGAAATATTCATTGCTTGAAATATGCAAGCAGCCGGAGCTGGCGGCTGAGGTTACGATGATGCCGATCCGCAAGCTGGGTGTAGATGCCGCCATATTATATTCCGATATTATGAATCCCGTTGCCTCTATCGGCATTGATTTTGATATCGTTGCTAATATCGGCCCTGTCATTGCAAATCCGATTCGTTCTGCTGCGGACATTGAGAGACTGACACCGATTGATGTAGAGCGCGATCTTAGTCATGTTATCGAAACGATCCGTATCCTGGATCGTGAGCTTGAGGTTCCGCTCATTACATTCGCTGGAGCACCGTTCACGATTGCCAGCTATTTAATTGAAGGAAGACCTTCAAAAAATTATTTGCGAACGAAAGAAATGATGTACAGCGAGCCGGAGCTATGGCATGAGCTGATGCGCAAACTTGGCGATATGGTCATTACTTATTTGCGCGCGCACATTGCGGCAGGCGGCAAAGCTTTTCAATTGTTCGACAGCTGGGTTGGCGCATTGACGCCGGCTGACTTCCGGAAGTTCGTATTGCCTACGATCGAGCGGATTTTTGCAGAGCTTTCGGACTTGCCGCAGCCGAAAATCTACTTCCCGGGCGTAAGCTCAGGAGAGCTTCTGCCGGAATTGCATCAGGTAAAAGCCAATGTTATTGGCCTAGACTGGCGCGTATCGATTGCAGAGGGCAGACGAAGACTTGCGAACGGGTTTGCTGTGCAAGGCAATCTGGATCCTACCATTCTTACGGCACCTATTCAGGTCATTGAAGAATACGCGAAAGAAATTATTGATAGCGGCATAGAGGAGCCTGGCTTTATTTTCAACTTGGGTCATGGCCTTTTCCCTGAAGCATCGATTGAGAAGCTTGCACAGCTTACCTCTTTCGTGCAATCCTATTCGAAAAAAGCCATCGCAGCACGCAATGATAAGGAGGCAAGTCATGTCTGAGCAGCAAGCGAAACAAATCGGAGTACTCGTCATGTCTTACGGCACGCCGGAATCGATGGATGACGTTGAAGCTTACTACACTCATATCCGCAGAGGAAATGCACCCACTCCTGAATTGCTTGCCGAGCTAAAGGGACGTTATGAAGCGATTGTGGGCGGCGTATTTCCGCTGCGTGAAAATACAAATGGGCAGGTCGCCGGCTTGCAGGACAAGCTCGAGCAGCTCTCTCCCGGAAGATTTGTTTGTTACCAGGGTTTGAAGCATGCGAAGCCTTACATTGAAGACGGTGTCGAAGAAATGGCCAAGGCCGGCATTACGGAAGCTGTAGGCATTGTTCTGGCACCACATTTTTCCACGATGAGCGTGGGCAGTTACATTAAACGCGCGGAAGAGAAAGCGAAGGAACTTGGGGTTGCCATGACTTTTGTCAAGCAATACCATATGCATCCAAAGCTGCTTCAGGCGCTTACGGACCGCGTGGTGGATGGGTTAGGACGCTTGGCAGCCGCAACGGACGGCGAAGAGAACGTGAAGGTGCTGTTCAGCGCGCATAGCTTGCCTGTGAAGATTCGGGAGGTTGGCGACCCTTACGAGCAGCAGCTGCTGGAAACGTCAGCGGCGGTTGCGAAGGCAGCTAATGTGAAGGATTGGCAGTTCACATGGCAAAGCGCAGGGCGGACGAGAGATCCGTGGTTAGGGCCGGATATTTTGGAAACCTTGCCTGAGCTTGCGGAACAGGGCGTGAAAGCGGTGCTGGTTTCACCTGTTGGCTTCGTTTCGGATCATTTGGAAGTATTGTATGATCTGGATATTGAAGCGCAGGCTGCATCGAAACAGCTGGAAATCACATTGGATCGCATTGCGATGCTGAATCGCGATCCTCTTTATATGGAAACGTTGGCGGAATCAGTCATCGAGGCGTTGGATAGCCACGGGAAGGAATGAATGGGATGCGGAGAATCGGAAAGCCTGATCGAATTGTCATTATTGGCGGGGGGATCAGCGGACTGAGCTCCGCTTTTTATTTGCAGCGGGAAGCGGAGCGGCAAGGCAAGGACATAGAAATCACCATCGTAGACGGTGCGCCTGCCTTTGGCGGAAAAATAAATACGCTGCAGCGTGACGGATTCGTCATTGAGAAGGGACCGGATTCATTTTTGGCGCGCAAGCTGGCCATTATAGATTTGGCGACAGAGCTTGGCTTAGAGAACGAGCTGACGACGACGAATCCGGGAGCGAAGAAAACGTATATTTTGCATGAACGAAAATTGTTTCCGATGCCTCCCGGTCTTGTTCTTGGCATCCCAACGGAAATAGGGCCATTTGTCAAAACAGGGCTATTGTCTTGGGGAGGCAAGCTGCGGGCGCTTATGGATTTGGTGATCCCTGTGCGTAAAGACGAAAGCGATGAATCGCTTGGCGGGTTTCTGGAGCGCCGGGTCGGCAATCAGGTGATGCGGCGGATCGCTGAGCCGCTGCTTGCAGGGATCTATGCGGGTGATTTGAAGAAGCTCAGCTTGCAGGCTACTTTTCCCCAATTCGGAGCATCGGAGCGAAAGCATGGAAGCTTGATCCGAGGCATGCAGCATAACCGGAAAGCAAGTGCCGCTGCGAACACGCTCCCAGCAGTGGCAAAGGGAGGAACCTTTCTTACTTTTAAGGGAGGCTTATCGACTTTGGTTGACGCGCTTGATCAAGCGCTGAGCAAGGCGCATAGGCGTCTTGGCACGAAGGTGCTTGAGATTAAACGCCATACGGGCAGCACGGATGCGAGCCATGATGAGCTTTCGAGCGAGCTGCAAGCCGCACGTTATGAAGTTGTTCTGGATAGCGGGGAATGCCTGCTGGCAGACCGTATCGTCATGACAGCGCCTGCTTATGATGCGGCCGATCTGCTTGAGCCATTGACCGATTGCCATGAGCTCCGCGGGATAAATTATGTATCGGTTGCCAATGTGGTCATGGCATTTGATAAAGCGACGTTTGGGCTGGATTTTGACGGGTCGGGCTTTGTTGTGCCTCGTTCCGAGGGGCTGCACATTACGGCTTGTACATGGACCTCCAATAAATGGCTGCATACGAGCCCGGATGACCGGGTGCTGCTGCGCTGCTACGTCGGCCGCTCTGGCGACGAGGAAAGCGTGAGGCTCCCTGACGCCGAATTGATCAAGGCTGTTCGAAGAGATATTGAAGAAACGATGGGCATTAAAGCCAATCCGTTGTTTACTGAAATTACGAGACTGCCGCGTTCGATGCCGCAATACCCGGTCGGACATTTGACGAACATGAAGGCGCTGCGCGATCGTTTGGAGAAAGAATTGCCTGGCATTTGGATTACCGGTGCAGCCTTCGACGGCGTTGGATTGCCGGATTGCATCAGGCAGGGCAAGGAAGCGGCGCAGGCGATTTTACAATAGAAAATAGGAAGAAATGTTCTCCCATCCAAGGTGGATCATTGCTATAATGGTAGAGTCTAGCGCTTGCTGGACTTTAAGCCTAATGCAAAGGAGCCATTTTCGATGCAAGTATCCCGTTCTGAAACGCATGCGCAGGACAAGCTTAACCGCAAAAAAAGGCTCAAAAGACGGATGATTGTTAATTTTACGTTGTTTGGTATTATCATTATATTGTTAGGCGGATGGTTTGCTGTCTCGAAAGCGGATCAAATTAAAGATTGGTTGAGCTTCTCAGGTGGAGGCACGAAAGAGCAGGCTGGTAAATCCGGAAACGAAGGAATAGTCGGCGACGACGAAGCAGCGAATGGAGCCAATTCTTCAGCGGAAGAGCCAGAAAGCGGCAATAACGGCGGAGCGGCCCCTCTTCCGGAGGAGGAAGAGGGGGGCGCGGCTGATCCGGGAGCGGAATCAGGTGCAGAGGACAGAGTCAGCTTGTCCTTCGTCGGGGATTTGCTAGTTGCAGACTATGTGGCTGCGGTTACCGAACGTGAGGGCTATGATTATTTGTATAAGCAGGCGCTGCTCTATCTCAGCGAGCCGGATTTGACAGCAGGAAATTTAGAATTTCCGGTGACGAACAGGGGAACTCCTGTGACGGGAACACCATACGTATTTAAAGGCTCGCCCGATGTGCTTCCATCTATGCGCAATGCGGGCTTCGATATTATGAGCCTTGCGAACAACCATGCGCTGGACCAAGGCGTGGAAGGCATGCTGGACACCATGAAGTATTTGGACGAAGCGGGTATCGAGCATATGGGCGCAGGCAATGATGCGGCGGAAGCTTTTGCGCCGGTGATTAAAGAGGTTCGCGGCATTAAAATTGCTTACGTCGGCCTGAGCAGGGTCGTGCCCTTTAGCTCGTGGAAAGCAGACAAGAATACGCCGGGCCTCGCAGAGAGCTACGATATCAAACGGGCGACGGACGCAATTGCCAAAGCGAAGGAGCAGGCGGACCTTGTCGTTGTCATGGTTCATTGGGGCAAGGAACGTGTCGACCAGCCGGAAGCGTACCAGACGGACTTCGGCAAGCAATATATCGATGCAGGGGCCGATCTTGTAATCGGGAGCCATCCGCATGTGCTGCAAGGGTTTGAAATGTATAAAGGCAAATGGATTGCATACAGTTTAGGAAACTTTATTTTTAGTTCATATCCGAAGGAAACCGCTGGCGAGACCGGGGTGCTTGACGCTTTATGCACGAAGAGCGGGGACTGTGAGATGACCTTCCATCCGATGTTTACAGTCGCAGCACAGCCGACTCCGCTTGAAGGCGAAGCGGCCCAAACGCTGCTGGATCGTCTGTCATCGATATCCTTTGGCGTAAAGTTGAAAGAAGATGGCCGACTCGTTGCTGAATAACGGATACCGTTCTTGAAAGGATGATCGCTTGATGAGAAATCCGTGCGTAGCGCATAGAGGCTGGTCTAGCCGCGCGCCGGAAAATACGATGGCTGCGATCCGGATGGCCATTCAGGATCCAGACGTGGAATGGATCGAGATTGACGTTCACCTATCGAAGGACCATGTACCGGTTGTTATCCATGATCCTACGCTGCGTAGGACGACAAACGGGAAGGGCGAAGTGAAGAACCTGACCGCTGCTGAGCTCACGTCACTCGATGCGGGCAACTGGTTTTCGCAGAAGTATCAGGGAGAGCCAGTGCCGACGCTTGACCAGGTGTTGAAGGAGACAGTTGGTCATTGCAAGCTCAATATTGAGCTGAAGACCAACGGCATTCGCTACCCTCTGATTGAGCAGAAGGTACTGGAATGCATTCAGTTGTATAAGGCGGAGAAAGAAGTTGTTATTACTTGCTTTCATGAAGGGACCTTATACCGAATGAGGAAGCTTTCCGGCATTATTCGCACGGGCTTAATCATTGACGGCTGGCGGAATACGCTCCCGAAGGAGCTTAAGGAGCTTAGTTCGGATTTTCTGTCCATTGCGTATACGAAGCTGAATAAGGAGCGCGTAGCGCTGCTGAAAGAAGCAGGCATTCAGATCATGGCGTGGACCATTAATGAGAAGCGTGCGATCCGCAAGGTTGCTGAGCTTGATCCTGCGATCTTGATTTGTACAAATTATCCTGATCGTTGGCATGAGGTACGGCAGCAGACGGTTAGCCATAGGTAAGGGGTAACTAGCTACTTGAGTAGTTTACCGCTAAACGGGAGGTCGCGATTGGCATGGTTGGTATTGTGGATGAATGGTGGTTAAGGCTGCTTGCCGGTTTAATCGGCAGCGGCCTTATTGCTGCGGCAGCCTATCGCTCGCGTTCGCTCGCACTTTCAGGCGCGTGGTCGGCTGTGGTTATGGGCACGGGTTTTGCGGTGCTGGGCGAGCCGGTATGGTTTTGCTTGCTGATCGCTTTTTTCGTATCTTCGAGCTTTTGGTCGAAGTGGAAACGGAAGCACCGGGCCAAGGCAACGGCGGAAGCGAAATATGAGAAAACCGGCCGGCGCGATGCCGGACAGGTGTGGGCTAACGGCGGCGCAGGCTTGCTCCTGTGCGCCGCGAATGCGCTGTGGCCGGATCAAGGCTGGCTGTTTGCGTATATCGGCGTGATGGCTGCGGTTAACGCCGATACCTGGGCCACCGAGATCGGGGCCCTCAGCAAGACGGCGCCGCGATCGGTAACGAGCGGCAAGCCGGTAGCCCCTGGCACGAGCGGCGGTGTCACGCCGCTCGGCAGCGCAGCAGCGCTCGCAGGCGCCGTGTTCATCGGCGCCGTTGCCGCGCTGCTGCTGGCGGCCCCGCAGCCTGCAGAGGCTGCTGCGGGTACGCCAGGCGGCGGAGCCTTGGCGGCGGCGTACATCGCCGCCGCGGCCGCCGCCGGCCTGGCCGGTGCCTTCGCCGACTCGCTGCTCGGCGCAACGGGCCAGGCCATGTTTCGCTGCCGGGTATGCGGCAGCGAGACCGAGCGCGCCGCGCATTGCGGGAGCGCGGCGGAGCGTATGCGCGGCTTCGCCTGGCTGAACAACGACAGGGTGAACCTCCTGTCGTCGCTGTTTGCAGGCGCGCTCGCCTGGGGCATTGGCTATGTGCTGCTTTGAATAGCGAGAGATCATTGCATTACCAGGAAGAAGGCTAGCTCTGTGAAGTTGCTTGAGCCAAGATGATACCTTTTGGTCCTGGCAGGGGCAGCTCGTCAAGTTCTCCGAAGCAATCCCGCCCATGCGATTGTCGGTTGTAAACGCGACTAAGAGTATCTGGCTTTCGCCTATGCTCACATAAAGTTTTAATCAGTGATAGCGTATGTGTGGCCCACGAGGCGCTTCTTTTATTAATTAAGCTATCCTGCACGCTTGCAATAACTTCGCCTGTTTTTCCATTGCGGCCCCTGCTATGTTGTACCTACGCATTTAAATCGACCGTTTCAGCTTCAATCGAACCAAGAGAGAGGTCTATCATGTACGATGTACAGCATAGGTGAGTAAATGTAATAAAAAGGGTAAGCTAGCCTGCAAAAGTACAGGCTAGCTTAGAGCTCCAGTGTTTTTCGTATATGCATCAATTAGCAGGTTGGTTGAGACTTTCAAACTTTACCACTATTGCATCAATTAGCATACTGGATCAGAATCCTAATTCTGATCACTTTTGTATCGACTAGTAGGCTGGTTCAGAGTCCTGAATGGTATATACTTTATCTTTCAGCAAATAGGGACGCAAACACATCATGTGTTTGTGTCCCTATTTGCCGTCCAATGGGTGATGAAACCATTTAAAAGAGGAAGTTTTATGACAGAGAAACTAGGTTATTCAGCAAACGAGCGGCTGCTCATTATTCATGCTGATGATTTTGGATTAACGCGCGAGACCAACGAGGCGATCCTACAGTCCTTCGAACATAGGACGATAACTTCGGCCTACGTCATGATGCCATGTGCTGCCGCAAGCGAAGCCATCGGTCTGAGCATTCAAAGGGGGAAAGATGATATTGGCATTCACCTGAGTTTGACAAGCGATGAGAGTGGGTTTTCCGTCCAGGTGTCATTGCTAAAGCTGTTTGACGCCTCGCATGCCGATTGGGATATCCTTGAACTGTCGTTAAAGAGAGAGTAACGGATATAAAATGAATTTTATGTGTTAACTGAAGAGTAACAGATTAACCGTATACAGCATCTGCTGGATGGTCTTATATATATTTAGGAGAATTATGCGTTGGATCATAGAGAGTGCTATGATTTTGCTACGAACAAACGGAGTGATTTGAATCACCAGGTGGACAGGTCGATTATTCGAATCAAATCGTGACCGTCTCTTATGGATCAAATGTGATCAAGATGGAGCTATGCAAGCTAGACGCAACCATAAACGGAACACCCGTAAAACTGCCGGCTCCCGTGCAAGCGATAAACCGGAAACGCTCATTCCGCTGCGTTTTGTTGCGCAAGCTATGGGCGCAAGTGTACGATGGGATGGGAAGAATCAACAGGTTCTGATTGCGACGAAATGATTTTTGAACATGAACATGATTATTAGCCAAATGGTTTCAAAAGTAATCCAAAAGGATGGTAGCCGATGCAGACGATTCAAAACGCCACTCAGACCAATGAGCGAAAGGTAACAAGCTTTCTCGAAAGTCTTGACGTAAAGACGGGCGAACGCAAGGTGCTTGCTGAATTTGAACAATTAATTGAAGCACCAAACTGGACTCAGGATGGCAAATCCCTAATCTACAACAGCGACGGACTTTTATACTCCTTTGATCTTGTGACCGGAACAAGTGAAGCTATTGATTCCGGCTATGCGAATCGCTGTAATAATGACCATGTCTTATCGCCAGATAGCAATCAAATTGCGGTTAGTCACCATTCGAAGGAGGATGGCCAATCACGCATTTATATATTTCCTTTTGAAGGCGGCCATCCGACGTTGATTACGGCGCTTGCGCCGAGTTATCTTCATGGCTGGTCGCCTGATGGGCAGACGCTTAGCTATTGCGCGGAGCGGAAGGGACAGTACGACATTTATACGATTCCAACGGCAGGGGGAGTAGAAAGTCAACTAACGGATACAGCTGGACTTGATGATGGTCCTGAATATTCACCAGATGGCCGCCATATTTGGTTCAACTCGACAAGATCGGGTCTAATGCAGCTGTGGCGGATGAATGTGGATGGCACCGAGCAGACGCAAATGAGCTTCGATGAGAGCAATAGCTGGTTCCCGCATGTGTCGCCGGATGGGGAAGCGGTTGCTTATCTAACCTATCGCAAGGATGACGTTGCGCCAAATGACCATCCGGCGAACAAAAACGTAGAGATTCGGATCATGCCGATCCATGGCGGAGAATACCGCACGCTTGCCGAGCTGTTTGGCGGGCAGGGCACCATAAATGTGAATTCTTGGTCACCTGATTCTACTAGACTTGCATTTGTCAGTTACCGCCTGGATTAATAGGGGAGCATTATTCGCCTGTATGCCATTAGATCGGTTTACGAAGCTCAACGTGTACAACAAAAGCGTCAGTCTCCGACATGGAATCTCGTGCGGAACTGACGCTTGTTTGAATACAAGCGAAGGTCGTGCAAGCTTTTTGTTTATTTAAAAATCCCTTGGCTTATCGCTTGTTGAATCCATGCTTCTGTTGATGTGCCACCAAGATCTGGTAAGAGGGATGAGGCTGAACCGTCTGGGAGAGGCATGCTCTCGCTATTGTTTTGAATCCAGCTATATAGCCCTGCGAGACCCGCGCTTGTCTCTGCTCCGAGCAGAGGCGTGAGCGCCGCTTTAAAATTATCGATGGCAAGGGAGTGGAAGCTCACTGGACGGGCGAGCGCCTTGCTGAATAGTTCTGCCAGCTGATTGCCGCTTAATGCTTCGGAACCGTGGATTTGTAGGGTTTGACCAGCCAGTTCGGGATGCTGTATAGCATACAGAGCGTACGCTGCGGCATCGTCTATACTCACCCATGAGAGAGGCTGCTGCGCTGGGACGGGATACGCCAGTACATTTCCTTGCAAGATTCCTGGCAGGCAAAGGTTTTCCAAATACAGCGTGGGCTGCAAGAAGATATACGGCAAGCCACTATGGCGAACAGCGTCCTTAAGCTCTCTTTTGATTTCTATAGCTGTAGCATCCGTTTCGTGCTCGGGAACATAGACGTTCGTATTTACCACGAGGAGTTGGGCCTTGGCGGTAATAGCAGCCTCGACGGCATGCTTGATATAGCTTCGAACCTGAGATAAATGAAAATCAACCGGCAGCTGCAAATAAACAATATCGATGTTAGCGTGAGCCTGAACAAGGCTGTCCAATTGGCCAAGCTCTCCGATCACGGGATGAATACCCGCAGAGCGAAGCTGGCTTTCTTTATCTTTTGAACGTGCGATGGCGTAAACTTCATATCCATCCTTGATTAACTTTTGCGCTACGGCGCCTCCTTGAACTCCTGCTGCTCCGTATACCAAAACCTTCTTTTTTGCTTCTGACATGATGAACTTCCTCTCTGTATTTTATTTTCGGGAAAGCTGTTAAAGGGTGTTTCGTTATGCTATAACCATAATAGTAGATAGAATTTTATAGCGTAAGTACGCACATTTTTTATATGTAGTATCATTTTTTATACCGAAATGGAGAATAAGTTAAATGGAAAAACCACCAACAACATGCCCTGTTGAGGTTGCGGTGAAGCTGATTGGCGGCAAGTGGAAAATCGTGATTTTATATCAGCTTGCCTATCATGGGCCGAAGCGGTTCAATGAGCTTCGAAGAATATTTCCCGAGGTAACCCAGCGGATGCTCACCCTGCAGCTCCGGGAACTTGAGGAAGATGGCATTATTGTCCGCAAGGTGTACCATGAGGTGCCTCCCAAAGTAGAATATTATTTATCGGAGCTTGGGAACAGTATTTTACCCGTATTGCTGCAGCTGCAGGATTGGGGATTGTATTATATGGAGCAGAAAAAAAGTCATCCGTCTCCCCCGCAGGATATGCCGTCTACGTAGATGCTAATTGATTATTTAGTTTTAAATTAATACCTATTATTTGCTCGTTAAGAGCGAGGTGCTGAAGGCAGCTAGCTGGTGCTGGAAAAAGCACCCCACACGTTTGGGTAACGTTAAGTTGGATGTACATGGGCATTTTCCTAAACAAAAACAAAGCACGGCTGCTCGCAGCCGTGCTTTTTAGCATTTATTTATCGCAAAATATAACCGCCATCAGGGAATAGCGTGCTGCCGGTCGTATAGCCATTTGTCATCAGGTAGATCGTCGTATGGGCAGCTTCATCGGCGTGGCCGATTTTGCCGAGCAGATTTATTTTGGCATACTCGTCATAGGACTGGTCCCTTACTTCCTGCGCAGCGCCTTCCCAATTAAAGGCGGTTCGGATGGTGCCCGGTGAAATAACATTGACCCGAACCGGCGCGAGCTCCACGGCGAGCGCCTTGCCGAGGCTTTCGATAGCCCCGTTGCATGCGGCATAAGAGGCGCCTCCCGAGAGGGGGCGTTGGCCGAAGGCTCCCGACATCAGTACGATGGAGCCGCTAGCGCGGATAAACGGAGCTGCATATTTCGAAGCATTGTATTGCGGCCAAAACTTGGCGTTAAAGCAGCTATGAGCGGTCTCGGCATCAGACGATAGAGGGCCTCTAACATAGGAGGCACCCGGTGTGAACAAATGGTCAAAGGAACCTATCTTTTCGAAAAATGACTTCAACTGCTGTTCATCCCGATTATCGAGCACATAGGCTGTCAATTCTTCTGATGCTAAATATTGCTTCGCTTGGTTCAAACGCTCTTCGGAGCGTCCGGCTATAATCACATGTGCGCCTTGGTCTAAGGCTTGTTTGGCGGTAGCAAGGCCTATGCCAGAGCTCCCTCCAATAATGACAATCCGTTGGTAACGCAATGATAAATTTGCCATGAGGTGCATTCTCCTCCATCTCTTTAGAACGATCTTAGCGGTTCGGCTTCTCTTCACTTGAATGGATCTAATTGATCTCGTACTCCATTATTCGCTATAAGAATAAAGCTGCCAAGTACGCATTTCAATCGTACTAGGTCACAAATTTCGTACTATTTGTCGTGAAGCGCTCTGCCTGGGATAACGTGCAAAAGGACAAGTTGTTAGGTATGATTAGCAGGAGGAGGTGTTTAGATGGAGAGGGGTTTGAAGGAGCCTAGATTGAAAGGTGTGCTGACTACTTTAGAAATGATCGGTGGAAAATGGAAGCCGCTCATTCTATTTATATTGCTCATAGATGGAACCAAACGCTTTGGTGAGCTTAGGCGTCTCATACCGGATGTCTCCCAAGGAACGCTCGCGAAGCAGCTGCGCGAACTCGAGGAGGATCAGCTAATTACCCGAGAGGTTTTTCAGGAAGTACCGCCACGGGTGGAATATAGCATTTCAGAGCATGGAAAAACGCTGACCGCCGTATTGGACAGCATGTGCGGTTGGGGAAGAAAGCACCAAGCCTTTGTGGAGGATACGACGGTCATTACTGGAGCGGACGGTTAACGGTTCGCTGGCTTATGATTTGAATTTTGCGTCGAAGGCAGCCTGATTTCCATTAAATACATTAATGTCAACATAGGTATCAATGCCTTCGATTCGTCCCCGATTGCAATATTGCCAAAATAGCCAATCCCGCTTATTCTTTAAAGCCGGATGCATGACGATGTCGCGAATCCAAATCTCGTATTCTTCAAAATCGCTGCCGATGTACGTGTTGAAAGTATCATAGGTGACATATAATATCGGCTTTTTCATATAAACCTCTTCAAGCTTTGCTCCCATCGCCCGTATTTCATTCTGAATCGTTGAAACATTATGCGTAAGTGCGATCTCGATATCAAGCACAGGCGGGAGGCTGGCTTCCTCATTAGGCACAACCTTTATAAAATGGCCTGCTTGCTCGGCACCTGAGCTTCTGGCAGAGAAAAAGTGATAGGCGCCGACCAACAGTCCGTTTGCTTTAGCAAGCTCCCAGTTTTTCTGAAACGTGTCATCGGTATAATCATGTCCTTCTGTTGCTTTCATATAGGCAAATTGGTATTTTTCCGTCGCCCCGATTGTTTTCCAGTCGATATTGCCTTGATAATGGGATACGTCGAGCCCCCTCACTTTATAGCTCATTGCAAATACACTATTGTGCCAGATGATGCCTTTGTACTCCAATACTCCAAAAATCAATATAAACCCTAGTAAAGCTAAGATGGCTCTTTTTATTTTCTTTGCTCTCATGGTTCCACCCCCGAAAGATTACCAGCTTATCCCATGACGCGCTTTGCAAGGAAAAAGTTGCTCAAATAAGAAGAAACGCCTTCGGCTTCCTTTAGATGCTGAAGTAGCTTTGAAGGTGGGAATATAAGCCCTTTATAAGCTAACAAACTTATACCTTCTTATAGTTACAAAAAAAACCGCCAAGTTTGCTTGGCGGCCATTCAGTTGGTGCTAGTGTTTTTTTATTTCGTCAACTGTTCCATTTGGCCAATGAGTTTCTCGAATACGCTCATCGCTTGCTCAATCGGCTCCGGAGAAGACATGTCGACGCCAGCCTTCTTCAAAATATTAATCGAGAAGTCACTGCCGCCGCTCTTCAAGAAACTAAGGTATCGGTCAACGGCAGGCTGGCCTTCATCCAAAATTTGCTTGGAGAAGCTGGTAGCGGCAGAGAAGCCTGTTGCGTATTTGTATACGTAGAAGCTGTTGTAGAAATGCGGGATGCGTGCCCATTCCATTTCAATGTCCTTATCAATGACCATGCCTGGCCCGTAATATTGAACGTTGAGGTCATAGTAGATTTTGCTTAGATCCTGCGGCGTGAGCGATTCGCCTTGTTCCGAGCGCTCATGAATGATTTTCTCGAATTCGGCAAACATCGTTTGGCGGAAGACGGTAGTCCGGAACTGGTCGGCATAATACGTCAGCAGGTACATTTTTTCTTTTGCATGGGTTGATTTGCCCAATAGATAGTCCATGAGCAGCGCTTCGTTTAACGTAGAAGCTACTTCTGCAAGGAAAATCGTATACTGCGCGTCGCGGTAGTTTTGATTGGTATCCGAATAATGAGAATGCAGCGCATGGCCCATTTCATGGGTTAGCGTGAACATGCTGTTCAGGTTGTCGTTGTGGTTGAGCAGCACGTAAGGATGTGTTCCGAAAGCGCCCCAGCTGTATGCGCCGCTGCGTTTGCCTTCATTCTCATACACGTCGATCCAGCCATTGTCGAAGCCATCCTGCAGTACTTTCAAATAGTCATCGCCAAGCGGCTTCAGGCTTTCGCTTACTGTTTTCTTCGCTTCTTCATACGTGATGTTAAGTTTGAACTCGTCTACGAGCGGCGCGAACAAATCGTACATATGAAGCTCGTCAAGGCCCAGAAGTTTTTTACGAAGATCCATATAACGATGCATCAGCGGCAAATGCTTGTGAATGGTATCGATGAGGTTCGTATAAACTTCCTTCGGAATGTTATCCCCGTAGAGAGACATATTGAGTACGGAATCGTATTTACGTGCTTTGGAATAAAAGATATTTTTCGTTACGTTTGAGGTCAGCGTAGTTGCAAGCGTGTTTTTCAGCTTGCCGTAGGTATCGTACACCGCTTTAAACGCTTCGCGGCGAACATTCTGGTCGCTGCTTTCAAGAAACTGTATGTAGCTGCCATGGGTCAGTTCAACTTCTTCGCCATCTTCATTTTTTACCTTAGGAAACTTAAGATCTGCGTTATTCAGCATGCCGAATACGGTGCCGGGAGCGGAGCTAATGTTGCCGACCTGGGCAAGCAGCGCTTCTTCATTCTTCGATAGAATATGAGCCTTCTGGCGGCGCATCTCTTCGAGTGTATGGCGATATTTTGCGACGGATTTATCCGAGATAAACGCATCAAGCTTCTCATCGGAGAGGCTGAGAACCTCAGGTGTGATGAAGGAAAGAGCTTCGCCTGATTCGACACTAATTTTTTTGGATTTATCCGATAGAGATTGGTAAGCGGCCTCTGCGGTGTCCTCGTGATGCTTCATATTGGCATAAACATATAGGCGCTCCACATGCAAGGAGAGCTCATCCTCAAGCTCGAAGCAGGCTTTGAGCTGTTCAACGTTATCTAGCTTGCCTTGATATTCGGGAACCTTCTTAATTAGCGCCTTCGCCTCTGCAAATTCCTTATCCCAAGCGGCTTGGCTTTCAAATAAATCCTCAAGCTTCCAGCGGGTCTCAGGTGCGGATTCTGAACGTTTCATTACGTGACTCATCGAATTCCTCCTTGGTATGGATAAGGTTGGTATGGAATGTCCGGAATGCGCTGCGTTATCTTTGGAGACTGCAGCACCCGGTACAAGGCTTAAAGCGAGCAGCAGGGAGAGCCATTTCATCCAGTCATCACCTCGGGACACATTTTGTGAGTACTATGTCCGAGAGTGGCGATGAATATGCAATCGTCTGCTCGTTTATGCCGTGCCCATAGTGAAAAAGGCGTAAACGATAAGAAAAAACGCAAAAGCAATAAATGCGATCGATACCAAAGCAAGACCGCGGCGCAAGCCAGGCGGCAAGGAATCACGTTTCATAATCAAAATGGCTCCAAGCGAGAAGGCAGCAATAATAAATATAACTGAAGCAGTAGCATCCATCTGGTGGTAAAACCTCCTGACCATAAACAAACCGAACCGGCAGCGCTATAAAGGTACCTATGCGGTGCCCGGTTACGATATGTTCGCCATAATGGGCAAAATTTCCTTCTGCAAGAAAGGATCTGCCGGATTAAACTTCTTTCAACGCTCGCATAATCGCTTCCAGTTCCTCTTCACGGCCAACAAAGTCGGAAGCACGGTAACGATTCTGTGCCCAGTGGAGCATTTCTGGACGGCTGATAAACGTGTGCGTGTCTTCTCCCCATTGATCGGAAATTTCCCGTACAATCAGCGTTTTGCCTTGCACTTCAACCGTCAGCATATTGTATTTGTCGGTCTTGTAAATTTCGTGTTTTTTAAACATGCAATTTTTCACCCTTTGAGTAGTTAATTATGGTATTCTTATCATCATAGCCATTATGGAGGCTGTAATCAATACGCCAGCGCAAGAAGCGGGCAAAGACGAGACGAGTTTTGATGAGATGAGACGAGATGAGGAGAGTGTAAGTATGAGTAAGCAGAGCTATGAGCAAATTGGTGTTGCCATGACATGCAGAAGCTTTGAGGAGTATGTAAGCATGTTTGATTTACAGCTATCGGATTTAGAGCAAGGTTTGCTGCTCGATGTGGCGGCTGGAGGCTCGTCCTTTACTGCCGAGGCCAACGCGAAAGGATATTCGGCTTTTGCGGTTGATCCCCGCTATGGTGCTGGGATTCAGGAATGGATTAGAGAAGCTTCAGAGGAAATAGAGACCTCGACTGCCAAGCTTGTAAAGCTGCAAGATCATTTCGACTGGAGCTATTATGGCTCGATTGAAAATCATAAGTCGGGAAGAGAAGCGTCGCTTGAGCTTTTTGCTTCACATGTGATGGATAATAAATTTCATGATCGCTATATAGATGGCAAGCTTCCAGAGCTGCCTTTTCCGGATGATACCTTTTCATTAGTGCTTTGCAGCCATTTTATGTTCTTATATGCCAGTCAATTTGGTCCTGATTTCCATGAAAAGGCGATACTGGAGCTCATGCGTATTTGTAAGCCTGGGGGACAAATTCGGATTTATCCACTTATTTCTTTAAACTGGGAGCCGTACGCTGAGCTGGAGACGTTGATGGAGACGATTACCTCTAATGGAGGTAGAGTAGAATTGCTCGCTTCGCACCTTCCATTCATTCCTTCTTCTAGCCAATTTTTGAGAATTTTACTTTAATTGCTTTTTCTTTTTTGGATCGCTATAATAACTTTACTCGCCGTGCAAAGCGGCGGTCATATCTAGGAGGTTGTTCAATTGAAAGGAACAGTTAAATGGTTTAACGCAGAGAAAGGCTATGGCTTTATCCAAACAGAGGGCGGAGAAGACGTATTTGTACATTTCTCAGCGATTCAAAGCGAAGGTTTCAAATCTTTGGATGAGGGGCAAGCGGTCGAATTCGACATTACTGAGGGTAACCGCGGTGCGCAAGCGGCCAACGTCACTAAACTATAGAAACATTTTGCGATGCAATGGCGAGGGCTCCCTGGTAACAGGGGGCTTTTTCTTATTTCTTTTTTACCACTTCCCATATGTCAATTAAGCTTACTTTCATTGACCAAGTCCCGCTTGCAATGATAAACTGTTGCTTGGAAACTTTGTCAGGGGAGCGAGCATAATGAAATTTAAATTGTTCAAAGACCGTAAAGGGAAGGCCGATCAGGCTAAAAATAACAAGTTCGTTAAGCTAGGACGAGAGATTTACGTTCAAGCCCGTAGGGGTGGACCTAATCCGGATGCAAACTTTGGTCTGAAGACGGCGATTGCCAATGCTAGAGCAGAACAAATGCCAAATGATAATATTGAACGTGCGATCAAGAAGGCAGCAGGCGCTGGCGACGGCGTTGAATACGATGACATTATGTACGAAGGCTATGGCCCAGGCGGCGTAGCCATCATGGTCAAATGTTTAACGGACAACCGTAACCGTACGGCTGCTGACGTACGTTCCGCGTTCAATAAACGCGGCGGAAACATGGGCGAGAGCGGCTGCGTTGGCTATATGTTCGATCACAAAGGCCTGCTGGTCGTTGACCGTGAAGTGCATGAAGCGGATGAGGATACGATGATGATGGTCTCACTTGAGGCTGGGGCTGAGGATGTCGTAGTCAATGACGATAGCTTTGAGATATTGACTCACCCTCATGAATTTGAGCAAGTGAAAAACGCGCTTGAGAAGGAAGGTTATTCCTTCGTAAATGCAGGCGTTCGCTGGCTGCCGCAAAATATCGTCAAGGTTGATGGAGAGAATGCGGACAAGCTGCTCAAGATGATGGATGCTTTTGAAGATAACGATGATGTGCAGGACGTTTATTCGAACTTTGAAATCGTCGAATAAGCGAATGATTCATTTATCGACAAATAAGGCTGCTGCGCGCGTGTACTGAACACGCTGCGCAGCAGCCTTATTTTTGAATGCTTATCGCTCTGTCCGGCTGAAATAGTAACGTGCGAGAAAGGCTGCGGCTGCGACGATCGCAAATCCTGCCCCCATTTTGAAGAAAGCCTCGCGACCGAAATGCTCATAAACATAGCCGCCGAACATTCCGCTGATTACGCCTGCAAGTCCGGTCCAGATGACGGCATACACCGCTTGCCCAGAAGCACGGTACTCATCCGGTATGAGCCTGGAGAGGTATCGTAGGGCGGTAGAAAAGTAGATGCCAAACGAAATGCTGTGCATCGCCTGTGTGGCAATTACCCAGCGCGGATCTTGAATATCGCTGAGAAGCCACAGTCTAACTGCGTACATGATGGATGCAATCATCAGCAGCGGGAGCTCCTTGAACTTGTGGCCATACTTGCCGAGCAGGAACAAAATCGGGATCTCGCTTAATGCCGATACGAGCCAAGCGAGGCCAACGAGGGAATCACTTGCGCCCATGTGGCGCATCGTTACGGCAAGAAAGCCCTCGTACATCCGGTGGGGGATGGAAATCGTCAGAATGATCAGGAAAAACAGCAGTACATCCCTTTGCCGCAGCAGCTTGAAGAAGCCGGAAAAGTCTATTTTGCGGGCGTTCCCTTGATAATCCCTGATCCGCGTCGTCAGCATCAGCGTAATAGCGATGGTACACAGTGCTAGCGGAAGCGTCCAAGTAGAGCCGATCTCCTTCAGAATGAGTCCGAAAGTATAAGCGGTCACTGCAAATCCAAGGGAGCCAAATATTCGGACCAGCGCATAAGGGGTTCCCGTGTACTGGCTAGATAATAGCAGCAGGCTGTCGCTTAGCGGGTTAATAGGTGTCTGGAAAAAATAAAAGCCCATCATCACAAGGCAAACAAGGGCAAAGTTTTCGATTGGAAATAGCAGCGAAATCATGACTAGCTGTCCGAACAATAAGATCATAAGCAGTTTCTTAATCGTTCTGTACTTGTCGCTGGCCATTCCCATTATGATATTTGCAAAAATAGAGATGAAAGGTCCAGTCGAATAGATGATGCCGATTTGCTGCTCTGAAAATCCTCTATCTAAAAAGTATAGCGGTATGAAGGAAACGACCATCGCGGCGGTAGAGTAAGCCGAGAAGCTGTATATTCGAAGCGCTGTCGTTTCCTTCCGCGCGTTTGCCGATCTCTCTGCCTCGGCGAGGCCAAGTGTATCCATTGCTGCAAGCTCACTCCATCTCTGTTGTAAACAATATGCATATCAGTATAGCATGGATAGGCATTCGGACCAATCCGATTTGAAGCTGGATTATTGTCTGTCGAAATGGTACATTTAGATGTGGAGGTTTACAATGGGAGCTTATCGTTTTGACTGGAATGAACGGCTTCGGATCCGTATTCCCGTGCTGGAAATGGAATGGGAGCAGTATAAGGCAGTTGACCAGCTTGCCATTATTGAGCAATGGGAGCTGATCCGTGGAACAATTCCTGACCGCGTCATGGAGTTTGAGCGGGATATTCATGTAAAGCAAGCTCAGCTGTTTGAAGAAGACAGCTTTGAGCAATCCTGTATACTAAACTATGAAATAGCCGATTATGCCAGTAGGATCAACGATCTCCATATTTGGTATCGCATTGATCAACAGTTGGAATCGCGTCGGCATTCATGAATTGGTTTGGTTAGGAGGGGTGCATGTTGAGATTGACGACTTTGACAGGCCACCGCGTGCCCAAAGGGCCACTGAAGCTAATGCACCGTGTGTACAAATATGTGCTGCCTGCTGTGGACTTAGAGCTCAAGGAACTGCGTCTGATGGCGCAGCAAATACCCGATGCCGAGCTGAGAATACAGGCGCTGGATAGCATGGATACCAAAAGGTTTCATTGCCAAGGAGGAAGCGTCTATGCTGCAGCCCATTTGGAGCAGAGACATATTCTGATTCCCCTTATTGTGGCCTTGCAGACGATTAGCGACTATTTGGACAACCTGTGCGATCGGAGCACATCACTAGATCCGGATGATTTTCGATTATTGCATCAATCGATGCTCGATGCGGTCAATCCCGAAGCGCAGCTTCAGGATTATTATGCATTGCGAGCGGAGAGGGACGATGGTGGATATTTGCATCATCTCGTTCGGATCTGCCAACGACAGGTTGCATTGTTACCTTCCTATTTGAGCGTACAGGAGCATGTTAGCGGATTAGTTGGCCTCTATGGTGATTTGCAGGTGTACAAGCATATTCGCAAGGATCTGCGCGAAGATTATCTGCTCAATTGGTGGGCTTTGTACCGCAAGGATTATCCGAGTTTGCAATGGAATGAATTTGCAGCAGCAGCCGGCTCCACGCTTGGGATGTTTATGCTGTTTTTGGCAGCAAGCGAGGAAGGTCTTTCTGAAGAAGATGGGGCCGCAATCAAAAAGATTTATTTTCCGCATGTGTGCGGGCTTCATATTTTGCTTGATTATCTCATTGATCAAGCGGAGGACCAAGCTGGCGGAGATCTTAACTTTTGCAATTATTATGATAATGAAAGTCTGCTTGTTGAGCGCCTCGCCACTATCGTGAACCGGGCGCGTGAGGATGTGTTGCAGCTTCCTGCTTCCCGTTTTCATCGTTTGATAATAGAAGGGCTTCTAGCCTTATATTTATCAGACCCGAAGGTCCGCCACCAGGCGGATGTTAGAGATGTCTCAAGGAGGCTAATGAAGAACAGCCCGCTTACGCGTCTGTTTTTCCTTATTAACAGCATCTGGATTCGGAAACAGCAAGCTTAACTATAAATAAAAAATGTGGAGGAATGAAACATGTCTGCAGTCAAATCAATCGCAGTATTGACAAGCGGAGGAGATTCGCAAGGAATGAACGCAGCCGTAAGGGCTGTTGTAAGAAGCGCGCTTTATTATGGGCTGGATGTATACGGTGTACAGCGTGGATATCAAGGTCTGATCAACGATGATTTGCGTCAAATGGATTTGCGGAGCGTAGGTGATATTATTCAGCGTGGCGGAACGATTTTGCAAACAGCTAGATGCAAGGAGTTCGTTACGGCAGAAGGTCAGCAGCGAGGTGCTGAAGTGCTTCGCTCAAGAGGAATTGACGGATTGGTCGTTATTGGCGGCGACGGCTCTTACCAAGGCGCGAACAAGCTGAGCAAGCTTGGCATTAAAACAATGGGGCTTCCAGGCACAATTGACAACGACATCCCGTTCACTGATATTACGATCGGTTTTGACACGGCAGTAAGTATTGTAGTAGATGCAATTAACAAAATTCGCGACACGATGTCCTCGCATGAGCGTTCATCGATCGTGGAAGTTATGGGTCGCCATTGCGGGGATATCGCTCTTCATGCAGGTCTTGCCAGTGGCGCAGAGACAATTCTTGTGCCGGAAGTACCATTTGAGCTGTCTGAAGTAGCGGAGCGCATGAAGACGAATTTTGCCAAAGGCAAGCGTCATAGTATCATCGTCGTAGCAGAGGGTGCTGGCAAAGGCGAAGAGGTAGCTCAGCAAATTACAGCGAACAGTGGTATCGAGCCGCGCGTAACGGTGCTTGGCCACATTCAGCGTGGCGGAACACCGACAGCAATCGATCGCATCTTGGCAAGCCGTCTAGGCGACTTTGCGGTTAGACAGCTTATGGCTGGCGATTCGGGCAAAGCCTGTGGCGTCGTGCGGGGCGAACTTGTTACAACGGATATCGATAAAGTCGTTAATACGAAGAAGCCTTTTGACATGGGCATGTACGAGCTCGCTCTTCGTCTATCCCAATAATAGGATTTACACAAGCAAAAACGCCTTCGGCTTCCTTTAGACGCTGAAGTAGCTTTGACGGTGAAATATAAGCCCTTTATAAGTTAACACACTTATAAATTCTTATATTTCAAAAAAACCACTCTTGCTTCTCAGCGAGGGTGGTTTTTGCGTTAGACTTACTTATAGTCCACATCGGGTGAATATTTATTGCCGGCATTCCAGAGTAAATATTCTTTGATCCCAGTATCCTGCAGCGCCTTGATTTGAGCCTCAACCTCGGCTTTTCCATATTTCATATAATGGCCGGTACCTAACCAGCTTGCTGTGAAATCCTGAATCCAAGGCCGAATGATCGGTTTAAGCTCGACAATGGGGTCCAATTTTTTATGGGTATCCAGCATGGCGCCTTTGATTGTCTCATATGGACTTAAATCAGGATCTTTCTGTTTGAACCAGCCGGTACTGTAATGGCTAGGGTAGACCATAGGTGAGATAACATGTACATCGTTTGAAATTTTGACAAAATCTTGACCAATCCCTTCAGCTGTAGGCACGGATGCCGCATAGCCGAAAATATCTACCGAAACACGCACGCCAAGCGGTTCGAGCTGCTCACGGGCATATTTGACGAAACCAGCCACCGTGTCAACTCGGCTTTGATCGGTTTTGCTATAGGTCAGCGTGGCGGCTTTGTTGTCGAAGCCCTCCGGAAAACGGACATAGTCGAACTGGATTTCTTTGAAGCCAAGCTTGGCTGCTTCTTTCGCAACAGCGATGTTATAATCCCAAACTTCCTTGCGGTAAGGATTGACGAAGCTTTCACCACGGCCGTTCTTCCAGATCGTTCCGTCCTGATGGAGGAACGATAGTTCCGGCTGCTTGCGGGCGAGCGCGGTATCCTTGAACACGACGATTCTTGCGATAGGGTAAATGTTATGTTTCTTTAACGTAACCATGAGTGCATTAATATCCCGAATATACTTTTTGGAGGCGCCAACCTCCTGAAGCTCGGGCGTCGTCGTAGGATATGTAATAAACCCGTTGTCATCTTTAATGTCGATGACCATGCTGTTGAGCTCTGTATCATCAACCAGTTTGAGCAGCGATTCCATGCGCGCGCCGCCAGCGCTGTGTGCTGTTACATAGATACCTTTGATAGGCGGGGTATCCGGCTGCGGATCTTTTTTTACGATTGATGAGTTAGGATTGCCAGGTTTGATGCCTCCCGCTATGGATGAATCTGGCTGTATAAGTGTTTGGCCGGCTGCAGAATTCACATAAGCAATAGCAAGCTGTCTGGCCGCGGCATTATCTTCACCGCTACCAGTGAGCAAGCTGTACAGCAGCAATAAGGTTGAAATGACGATGTCCACTTTGCTCTCTCCCCGTTAGCTATTCTGTTCAAATTATAAAGCAGTTGGGATGCTGGGTCATTAACTTTTTTGAAATATTAAGAAAGTATATGTCATATTTGTGGTTCTTAGCTTTATTTTCTTTGTCATAATCCATTCGAAAATAGAGACGGAGAAGAGTATGTACAACTGCAAAATAAACAAAAAGCCAGCCGAGTTGGTCTCGACTGGCGCGTAAATAATCCGTGTGTCCCGCATTGTCATTGTAACAAAGCTTCTCTCTGCTGATTGCAAATGCTGTGCTGCACAATTTCCATGGCGTCCGCGGGCTCTAGTAAAGCGAGGCCGTCACGCAGCACGATGCTGATGTCCAATTCACGTGCGGTAAGAAAAGGACTAAGCTCTGGGGCAAGCTTCTCTACAATTTGAGACAATTTGACCGTTTCCATATCCACCTGAGCCTCACCCTTTCATATCTAATGTTTAGGGGAAATCATATGGCAAGAAACCAAAGCTACGGGATACAAACATTATATCAGGATCATTTTCAAAAACATAGGGATACTGCGTAAAATCCATATTCGCGTATATGGATTAGTCCTTCGGCTTGGTAAAGTCGCCGATTACGCCTACCGTTTCCACAATATTAATGAAGGCACGCGGGTCGATGGTCGTAACGATCTTGCTAAGCTCCGCCAATTCGTATTTTGTCCTTACCGTCATCAGCATATCGCGATCTGCCGAGGAATAGGCGCCGCGGGTCTTTATGATCGTAATGCCGCGAGGATGGGAGAGGAGCTTGGCAAGCAGTTCATCTGTTTTGGTCGTAACGATGAAAGCTGTTAATTTAATATGCCTCACATGAATGAGATCTACTACTTTGCCAGCAGAAAAAATCGACAGCAGCGAATAAAGGGCGGAATCCCAATTTTTTGTAAAAGCAACTAAAAGGGCGATGACCGCACCGTTCAAAATAAAAATAATCATGCCGATAGGCAAGTCGCGTTTGCGCGTGATGATGGATGCGATGATATCGAAGCCACCCGAAGAGCCGCCGTAGCGAAGCGTCAAACCGCTGCCAAAGCCAACCATGATCCCGCCAAAGACAGCGCCAAGCACAATGTCATCAGCAATTTTTATGATGGGTATAAATTCAAGGAGCAAGGTCGAGGCAATGACCGCGTAAATGCTCCACATAATAAAACGACGGCCGATTGCAAACCAGCCCCACAGCAGCAGAGGCACATTGAGAATAAAGTAAAGCCAAGCAATATTGCCACCGGTAATATAACCGATCATCATTGAAATACCAGATACTCCGCCGCTAAGCAGTTGATGGGGGATGAGGAATAAATTGAAGCCAGCAGCGATAAGGAAGGCTCCTACTGTCATCATGGGCACTGTATAAAGGTAACGAAACGAATGCGGATTCATTGCAATTCCTCCTATACAGACGAAGCGATTTTTTACTTTTTTTCACTTCCTTAGTATGGCTTTCTTATGTTCGCTGGTATTCACGATTGAATGTGTGCTATAATGATTTGGATATTCTTAAGTAGGCTGCAGATAAAAGGAGTTTGAGAAAAGTTTGAAAACATTTGCTGAATTTGGCTTGGAACCGAAAGTGTTGCAAGCAATTACCGAACTTGGATTCGAGGAATCTACCCCGATTCAAGACAAAGCGATCCCTATTGCTATGGCAGGGCAAGATCTTATTGGCCAAGCACAAACGGGTACAGGAAAGACAGCGGCATTCGGAATTCCGCTCATTAACAAAATTCCGACAAGCGAGGAACGCATTGTCGCATTAATAATGACGCCAACCCGTGAACTCGCTATTCAAGTGGCAGACGAGATCGGGAAGTTGACTCGATACAAAGGCCTTCGCTCGTTGCCGATTTACGGTGGTCAAGAAATTGGTCGTCAAATCCGTGCATTGAAGAAAAAGCCACAAATCATTATCGGTACACCTGGACGTTTGCTTGACCATATTAACCGTAAGACGATTCGTCTTGAAGATGTGCAAACGGTCATTTTGGATGAAGCGGATGAAATGCTCGATATGGGCTTCATGGAAGACATCCAATCGATCTTGAAGCAAGTGCCTGAAGAGCGTCATACGATGCTGTTCTCTGCAACGATGCCGGCAAACATTCAGAGACTTGCTCAGCAATTCCTGAAAAATCCGGAGCATGTTTCGGTTATTCCGAAGCAAATCACAGCACCACTAATCGAGCAATCCTACATTGAAGTGCATGAGCGCCAGAAGTTTGAAGCGCTTAGCCGTTTGCTTGATATGGAATCCCCTGAGCTTGCAATCATCTTCGGCCGTACAAAACGCCGGGTTGATGAGCTGAGCGAAGCGCTCCAAAAACGTGGCTACACAGCTGACGGTTTGCATGGCGACTTATCGCAGAACCAACGCGATAGCGTAATGCGTAAATTCCGTGACGGCAGCATCGACGTACTAGTAGCAACTGACGTTGCTGCGCGTGGCCTTGATGTATCTGGCGTTACTCATGTTATCAACTTTGACCTTCCGCAAGATCCGGAGAGCTATGTTCACCGTATCGGCCGTACAGGCCGCGCAGGTAAAGAAGGTACAGCATGGTCATTCGTTACGCCGCGTGAGACGGATCACCTTCATTTCATTGAGAAAGTTACTCGCCAGAAGATGAACCGCAAGCCGCTTCCAAGTATTGCAGAAGCGATTGAAGGCAAACAGCGTGTAACAGCTGAGCGTCTTCTTGAAGTCGTTCAGAGCGATGAATTCTCAGAATACAAAGCCATTTCCATTCAGTTGCTTGAGCAATACGATTCCGTTCACCTCCTTTCCGCAGCAATTAAATTGCTGACTGGCGAGAAGAAAAACGTTGAAATCGAATTGACACCAGAAGATCCGCTTCGCGCCAAAAAACGCAAGCCGGATATCCGCTCGAACGGTCGTCCGTTCAACCGCAGCGGATCGTCTTCTTCTTACGGTAGCAACCGCACTGGCAGCACTGGCGGCGGCGGCGGTTATCGCGGACGCGATGACAGACGCAGCAACAGCGGCAGTGGCAGCAGCACTGGTGGCAGCTCGCGCGGCGGTTACGAGTCACGCGGCAGCACTGGTGGCTACCAAGGCAAACGCAGCAGTGAAGGACGTCCTGAAAACCGTCGTCCAAAAAGCTCAACTGACGGTTACGCGAACAACTAATTCATTGCTTGCTGAGTCATTTTGAAAAAAACCGAGGAAGTCCGTGATCCCTAACGGGCATCCCGGCGACCTCGGTTTTTTTATTGTTGTTTGTCTGGCGGGAGTAATCTTACTTTTCTGGAGGCAGATCCGATGGAACCAAGAGGGCTAATGGGTGGGTTTTACCGAATATCCGAATGGATTATGAGGTTATCGGTTATCAATGTTTTATGGCTTGCCTGTTCAATCCCTTTCGTTTTCTTCGCGTGGGGTTTAGTTTTGTCGCAGGATGTCAACCAAGTGTATTCGGCGCTGATTTTTATGGCAGTTGTCGCTCCATTTACATTGTTTCCGGCTACCGCAGCGATGTTTGCGGTTGCACGCAAATGGGTCATGGGCGAGAGTGACGTAGCGTTGTTTAAAACCTTTTTCCGAGGTTATAAGGATAATTACAAGCAAGCGATGCTCGGCGGTATCATTTATACGATTCTGCTGGCGATAATGATCGTTGATTTTATCGTCTATCGTGAGCAATTAAATCTACTTTCTTATATCTTTATTGCATTCCTAGTTCTTCTTGTTGTTTCGTTATTTAATTTTTTCTCCATGCTTGTCCATTACCATATGAAAACGTTTCAATTGCTGAAGAACGCTGTGCTTATTACGATCGGCAAGCCTTTCCGTTCCTTGTCAACCGCGATTATGAGCGGCGCAGTTATGTATTTCAGTACAAGATTTACGTTTCTTATACCGTTCTTTATGGGAAGCATCATCGCATATTTGGCATTCTGGAACTTCCATCTGATTTATGTGAAGCTTCAGGATCAAGCGGAGAAAGCACGTTTGGCGGAAGAAGAAGAGGCGGAGAAAGCTGCGGAGATGGACCGAATCGATTTGGTGAAAGACGATTCGAACAGCACCAGTAAATAACATCCATGCGACGTTTACTTTTTCTCCTGTTAGGTCTATAATAACAATACCTCCTGCGATGCTCGTTACGGCTTTACGCTGTTTTGAACCAATGGCTGTTTCACGGGAGACCAATATCGAGACGTAGCTGACATGCCCCCGAAAGGGGATCTCAAAAGCGGTTCTGCGGTCACCCACCTGCGTAAGCGGGTTCAGAAACATGTGAGTCGGACGGCATAGGCGGGTTTTCATTTTAAATGAAGAGCATTTGCTGGTTAAATCCAGTGATAGCTCTTTTTTCATGGGACAAATCATGTTATCATATAGAGTAATGTACATAGATGCTGGAGGGGGAGATCGTTGTTGTTGAAGCGGACCTTGATCGGGCTGCTGCGCAGTCATGAACAGACTGGTGACAGGGCTAAGGATCCAATGCTCAAATCTCATTTCTACAAGCTCTCGAAAGATAAGGCTTGGGAAGAAGTGGTATCGACTCTTAAGAAAATGCAAGGCTATAAGCTGCTGCACGAAGTCCAATCGGTTGGTGAGATTGTACTTGAGAAACGTACTTCATTTGGAAGAACGATGGACATTACCGTTTCTGTCATTAGCGTAAATCCGCTGCAATCAGCTGTCGATATTTATTCAGCGTCCCGTGGCTCGCTAGGAGATCTGGGTTCTAATTACAGAGTTATTCTGGATTTGTACCGCACACTTGATAAGAAGCTTGCTGCATTTAAAGTGAACAGCTAATACATAAACAAAGCGAGGAAGGATTCCCTTCACTCGCTTTGTTTGCAATATTTAATAATGAAATGAACTATAGAAGATGATTATACAAGCGCTCTAACAGCATGGATAGCTTGCTCATAGTTCGGGTGCTCTGTCATTTCAGGCAGGTATTCCACGTATTGGATCTTATCGTCGGCATCGATGACGAAGATTGAGCGTTGATCAAGGCCAAGTTCTTTGATGTATACGCCATAAGCTTCGCCGAAGCTGTGTGCTTTGTAGTCGGAGAGCAATACCACTTTATCGATACCTGCTGCACCGCACCAGCGTGCTTGTGCGAATGGGAGGTCAACGCTTACAGTAAGGACAACAACGTTGTCACCAAGCGAGCCAGCTTCTTCATTGAAACGACGAGTTTGCGCATCGCAAACGCCTGTGTCGATGGAAGGCACCACGCTGATTAATTTGATTTTACCGGAGTAGTCCTTAAGAGAAACGTTCTCTACGAGATTTTTGTTCAGGCTGAAATCAGGAGCTTGATCTCCTACTTTCAATTCTGGTCCAACTAATGTAATCGGATTGCCTTTGAAAGTGGCAGCTCCATTGCGTTCTTGTGTCATGAGTAAACTTCCTCCTCTAAATTGATTGGTCAATACCAAACTAATTATAATCGTTATGAAACGGCCTTGTCCAATTGTTGGAGGGAAAAGGAGAGGATTCAATGATTTTTCTGAGGTATGAGAGCTTTCGTTCCTATCTAAAGCTTTATCCGGTTACGGCTGCCTTAATTGCGCTCAACATTGTTTATTTTATAATCGTTGCGATAAGCGGTGATCCGAATAGTGCTTACCATGCCTATCAGTACGGTGCTTTCGCAGCTCACCCGGCATTTGATCCATATGGTCTGCAAGAGCCTTGGCGCTATATAACGTCCATGTTTATGCATTCGGGGCTTGAGCATTTGCTTTATAATATGTTTTCTTTGCTAGTGTTTGCACCGCCTATGGAACGTTTGCTGAAACGCTTCAGATATGCAATGTTCTATTTGCTTTGCGGTATAGCGGGCAATGCGATGAGCGCGTTTGTGAATGTACTCCAGAATGATCCTGAAACACATATAGGTGTTGGGGCCTCAGGGGCAATCTACGGAGTGTTTGGGGCATTTCTGTACATTTCCTTGTTCCGTAAGTCACAGCTTGATGAGAGCTCGCGTAAAACGGTATATATCATTTTGATCTTTGGTGTTGTTTATTCTTTCCTCGTGCCGCAAATTGATCTCTGGGCACATGCAGGAGGCGCCTTGGCCGGCTTCTTGCTGTATCATATCTTTGACCGAATAAAGAGAAGAAAGAAATAATGATATTCATGAAAACTATGTAGTTACGGGAGAGAATCTAACCGGTATGGAACTTCGTCAGCTTTATTACTTCGTAAAAGTAGCAAAAAAAGAGCATGTCACACAAGCTGCGGAAGAGCTGCATGTGGCACAATCAGCGGTAAGTCGGCAAATTCACCAGCTGGAGGAAGAGCTAGGCGTTAAGCTATTCGTTCAGAAAGGAAGAAATCTGCAGCTTACGCCTGTAGGCCAGCTTTTTCTTAAACGCGCTGAAGTTATTTTAGCTGATCTGGAGCGAGCAGTTATTGAAATGCATGAGTTTCTTGATCCGGAGAAGGGGGAGATTAGGCTCGGCTTCCCACATAGCTTAGGCATTTCCTTGATTCCCCAGGTTGTAGCAGCGTTTCGAAAGCTGCACCCCAATGTGAAGTTTCGTTTCAAGCAGGGAATGTACCCATCGCTCATACGCGATATGATTAAAGGTGAAATTGATTTGGCGTTTATATCGCCGTTTCCAGATGAGCATGAATTTGTATGCGGAGAAGTGTTGCTGACGGAAGAATTGTATGCCATATTACCGCCAGGTCACCGCCTCTCTGATAAAGAATCTATAGAGCTCAAGGAACTTGAGCATGAGACCTTTGTGCTGTTCAGCGAAGGCTACTCTTTGAGGCCTATTGTGTGGGAAGCCTGCCAAACCGCCGGATTCACTCCTCAAATTGGTTTTGAAGGGGAAGAGACAGATACAATCAGGGGATTGGTTGCTGCGGGGATGGGGGTTAGTCTGCTGCCGGAGATGGCGCTTCACTATACGGGACCTTTGCATCCGACAAAAGTGCGAGTCACTGAGCCGCAAGTCACTCGGACGATTGGATTGATCCGTCGTTCGAATGAGAAGCTGCCGTTGGTGGCTAAAGTATTCCACGGCTTCTTGCTTCGTTATTTCAAAGATGGATTTAAATAAATAGGCATCAGAAAAAAAGAGCTGTTCCCAGCGGTCTGTGAAGACCGCTGGGAACAGCTCTTGTTAGTTAGTGGTATGCTGTTTGTTATTCCTGTCTGCTGCCGCCTACGAAGATAAGAATGTATCTGATAAGCTCCAGCAAGGAAAGTAGCGCCGCTGCTACATAAGTTAATGCGGCTGCATTTAGAACCTTGGCTACTCCGCGTTCCTCATTATTCGTAATAAACCCTTCTGCAACCATGATATCCCTAGCCCTATTGCTTGCATTAAATTCGACTGGAAGTGTAATGACCTGAAAGGCAACAGCAACAGAGAAGAAGATAATACCAAGACCAATCAAATTCAAAGCCGAGAAAAGGATGCCGGCAATGAAAAGAAAAGGAGCTACGCCTGATGCGAAGTTAACAACCGGGAAGATGCGGTGGCGCAGTACAAGCATTGGATAATGCTCGGCATGCTGAATTGCATGGCCAACCTCGTGACAAGCAACGGAAATCGCTGAGATCGAATTTTCATAATATACGGGCTCTGACAAACGCACAACGCGGTGGATAGGATCATAGTGATCCGTAAGTGTGCCTCTTACCGGCTCGATAGGCACATCCTGCAAGCCGTGGGTATCAAGCATTCTTCTGGCTGCTTCGTAACCGGTTAAGCCGCTATTTGCTTGCACGCTGGTCCATTTCTTAAACGTTCCTTTGACTCGGAATTGTGCCCAAATCGTTAGAATAAATGCGAGTGCGATTAAAATGTAGATAAACATCATTGAGTCATTCCTCCATTAAATTGATGAAATATCGTTACATGAGGGAGCTCTTGTTAATGAGAAGCATCAGTGCCTCGATACAAGCAGCTGTCTGTGGCATCAGACGCGTGTAGAGGTGGTTGGCTTGCTTTGGTTTGAGTTTCTTAATGACAGGCTCCAATTCCTTCACTTCGCGCTCCAGCTGGCTTAAATGGTGCTGTAGATCGGTGAGCTTACGGGATACCTGCTCCTCGGGTGTAATTTTGCTCCAGCTTTCAATCGTTGCTTTAATCTCATCTAACGTATATTTATCTTTTTTCATCTGTTCAATACGTTCTAACCTCTGCAAGGTTTCATCGGCATAGAGGCGATAGTTTTTGGCTGAACGCTCAGCAGGCTCAATAAGGCCGATAGAAGTGTAGTAATCGATCGTGCGTGGACTGACTTGAGCGAGCTTGGACAATTCTCCGATTCGATACATGTTGAAAACCTCCATTCGTTTAGAATTTAAAAATAATTTTCTTCTATTAAAGGAAACATTGCTTCGTTATCCTATGATAACTCTTTAACATCCTATACCTCTAATGATAATGGTAAAGTAACCATACAGTCAAACGTGTTACATGAGGTGTCAAAAGCAGCGTGATTAGCGAAGAGAAAGAATCGGCTTAAAGTGCTTCTTTTCTATATATAGCGAATTTTTATGATAATGAAACAGTAGGGAAGTCCCAGGATGAATGTCAGCCTATTATTTCTAAGGTAGGAAACTATGCCTATAAAAAGCGAAAATGCGAAGGATATGCATAAGGTTTGGGAGAATTTGCTGCTGTTTTGTTCAAAATCTTAACGTTCGTGTTAGATTTTATGCCGAACGTTTGATTTTTTTTAAAAAAATAGATAAAACGTATTGTCAAATTGAGCACTACTGACTATAATGACATTAAGTCTTTCCTCACATGTAAGAGAACATAACATTTAGGGAGTGGTCGTAATGGTAAAGAAAACGATGTTAGCTTTAGGGATCTTCACTTTATTGTTTCCGGTAATGGCGTTTGCAGAGGATCCTTCAGCCGCAACGTTAGACATGGGTTTGAACTCGCTATGGGTTATGCTCGCATTCATTCTAGTTCTATTAATGCAAGGTGGATTTATTCTTCTTGAGACAGGTTCTACACGGATGAAAAATGCAGGTCATGTTGCCGGCAAAACTATTTTCACAACAGGCCTTGCTGCACTTATTTATTGGGCATTTGGTTATGGTATGGCATTTGGCGGTGACAGCAGCGTTAACGCAGTGTTCGGTTGGGGCGACTTTTTCTTCAACCCAACAATCGCAGCTGGCGATGGCGAGAGCCTTCCAAGCACCGTATTCTTCTTATTCCAACTAGCGTTTGCTGCAGTATCCCTTTCAATTGCATGGGGCGGCTTTGCAGAAAGAGCTAAGCTTTCCTCTTATATCGTCTTTACATTATTCTTTGTAGCTCTTATTTACCCGACTGTGGCTCACTGGATCTGGGGCGGCGGCTGGCTTGCAGAAGATGGCGCACAAGACTTTGCTGGTTCAACAGTCGTTCACTTAACAGGAGCACTTGCAGCATTTGCAGCGACCGTATTGCTTAAGCCTCGTATCGGTAAATTTAACAAAGACGGTTCTGCTAATGAAATCTTGGGTCACAACCAAGTGTTTACAGCACTTTCCGTATTGCTTCTATGGGTAGGTTGGTTCGGTTTTAATGCTGGTAGTACTGTAGCAATTGGCGATGGCTTCTTTGGATATGTAGCTTTTAACACCATGCTTGGTGCAGGAGCAGGCGGCGTGGCGGCACTTCTTATCTCTTGGGCAATTTCAGGGAAAGCAGATATTACTGCGATGCTAAATGGTACGCTTGCCGGATTGGTTGCTATTACAGCTTCTTGCGCATTCGTTGATCCTTGGGCAGCGGTTGTCATTGGTCTAGTAGCTGGCGTGCTTGTCGTATTCAGCGTTAAATTTTTCGAAAAAATCAAAGTTGACGATCCAATCTATGCTTTGTCTGTTCATGGCGCGGCTGGTATCTGGGGTACGCTTGCTAACGGTATCTTCGCTACACAAGTATTGGCTGACAAAGTTGGCGTAGGTACAGGTGGACTGATCGACACAGGCAGCTGGAAGCAACTTTGGGTTCAATTCGAATCCGTAGTCGTAGTTGGCGCATTCGTTCTTGCGGCTTCCTTCCTTGTTCTTGGCGTAATGAAGCTAATCATGGGCTTCCGTGTAACTGAAGAGCAAGAAATTATCGGTCTTGACCTGAGCGAACATGGAGCTTATGGTTATCCTGAGCAAATGAAAAAAGCAGGCCAAAACATTCAAGGCTAATCGAATGAGAAGGACTGACCGAAGGGAGAGGGCGTCGCATGAGTGATCCGGTGCGATTGCAGCTGCTGAAGCAGATTGGCTCAGCCGATCATGTAGAGGGGCTGCGAAGCTTGCGGGATCAGGTTCACGAGCAGATGGAAGCTCTTCTCCCCACGCGTCCGGTCGAACAATTTAATGAACAATTAAATGAGGTGCACGACGCGGTAATCCAGCGCTCGATCATCCTCGCAGAAGCGGAAATGGCACGGTTGGGGAAGGGTTCTCCCCCCGTGCCTTACGCATATTTATTGTTCGGCAGCGGCGGTCGGAAAGAGCAGACATTGTCAAGCGATCAAGACAGCGGAGTTGTCTATCAGGATCCTGTGGCTGATCCAGAAGAAGTAGGTCTTTATTTCAAGCAACTATGCGAGCTAATCGTAGCTTTTCTTCAAGTGACGGGATACCCGCCTTGTGAAGGCAACGTGCTAAGCAGCAACCCGGAGTGGTGTTTGCCTTTATCGGAATGGGGCAGCAAGCTGGATCACTGGTTTGAAGAGCCGGCTTGGGAAGCGGTCCGTTATTTGCTGATTATTGCAGATGGCAGATGCGTTTATGGTGAGCAAAGGCTGCTAGACGAGCTTAAGGACTTATTTTTTATCGATATGTTAAATCATCAAATCATTTTGCAGCGGATGCTCGATAATACTATGCGCCATAAAGTGCTTCTTGGCATCTTTGGCCAACTTCTCAAGGAACAATACGGAGAGGATGCGGGCAGCCTAGATATAAAATACGGCGCCTACATTCCTATGGTAAATTCAATCAGGTTATTGTCTATCCAAATGGGAATAAGGGAAACGTCCACGCTTGAGCGGATTAAGATGCTGGTTAAGGCTGGGAAGATGTCTGCCACAGATGCTGCAGTCTACGATCAGGCATTTCGTATTTTTCTGAGGCTTCGGCTAATGACGACAGAGCAAAGTGCCGATGGCTTATATGCGAACAATGGCAAGCTGTCCAGCCGGAAACTGACGAAGGAAATGACGGATGAGTTGAAAAGCGGTCTGCGTCTAGGCAAGAAGCTGCAACGAGCAGTATTCAAGCAAACAATGGGCAGGCTTACGTAAGGCGGTGGAAGAATGAAAGAGCAAAAAGGCGTCGGTCGCATGTGGAACCTATACAAAATGGGAGGATTTACGCCTGCCATCGCTTCTATGCTAGGCTCCCAGAATGCGCAGCAAATGGCGTTTATTCGCAACGTTAATAAAGAGCAGCGCAAGCAATCGATGTTCGATATGCCATTGAAAGAGCTAGAGGTTGTTGTGTTCGACTTGGAGACAACGGGCTTCTATCCAACCAACGGCGATGAAATTATTTCATTTGGGGCGGTAATGTTTAGGGGAGGCGAGGTGGTAGAAAATGAATGTTTCTACAGCCTGGTCAATCCAAAGCGTAAAATTCCGAAGGCGATTGTTGAGTTGACGGGCATTACGAATGAAATGGTGCAGGATGCGCCTGATTTAATGCAGGTGCTGCACGATTTTATGGAATTTGTAGGCAGACGACTGCTTGTCGCCCATGCTTCGGGCCATGACAAGCAGTTTCTGAATGCTGCGCTTTGGCGAACTTCGAAAGTGAATTTAAACCATAGAGTGCTGGATACGATGATGGTGGCTAAGTGGCTAGAGCCGAATCTGGAAGGTTACAGTCTGGATGATTTGCTCGACAGCTGCTGCATACCAATCACGGAAAGGCATCACGCGCTGCAGGACTCCATTATGACAGCGAAGCTGTGGCAGAACTATCTTGCCAGGATTTTGGAGAGGAATATTACAACGCTGGGCGATTTGTATGCTTATTTAAGCAAGCACTAGCTCCATCGGAATAAAATGGCCGTGAGATCGAGCGAAGGGCTGGACATGAGGGTTTTCAATGTTCTGAAGTGAAACGATCCAATAAGATAGCTCTGATGCAGGCAGGAAGCCTTCAGCGTCGCTGGAGGATGGCACTGCCTCGGTACGCGGATGCGAATGGAATAAGCCGACAAGCTTTTGTCGGTTTTTTTGCATGTCGTAATAGACAGAGGTCCATTCTGCCGGATCAAAGGAGAACGAATGAGTAGGATCAATATGCGTATTGGTGATGGGAATGATGGTGTCAATGACGCAACGGTTATCGTTGTCGGCACTTTCTTGGTCTATGTCTGGACCTGAGCTTGCAACGATTCCGCAGGCTTCAATAGGTTTGGCATCACTGCAAATTTGGATGAGCTGATCATATGCAGATTGCGTAATAAAGCCCTTCATTGGTTGTTCTTCCATCATTAAGCCTCCTAGAAGTATTGACATAGATTAAGTATAACGGAATCTGGCTGTAGGAGCTATCTTATAGCTTCCGCGTATGAACGGGGCTGTATTTACCAACAATAAGCCCAAAGGCTTATAGGGTGAAACGTGACGTTTTTATGGCTAAAAGGCTCAGTGTCTTGAGCTTCCATACTGCACATGATACCATGAAGCCATGCGGTTAAAAAGTTATTGAAAGAGAAAGAAGGTACGCCATGAAACGCGCCATTACGCTTTTTACCATTGCATTTGTATTTGCTGGCTTGGCTTTGTTCCAATATAACAATGACAGTTCTGATTCCGTTACGCTAGCAGCTCCGTCGGCAGATTTCAAGCCTAAGGCAGGATTTGAGGCGACGGCATTTAAGCTTCCGGCGCTTGATGAGCAGTCCTACGAGGTCGGGGGCAAACAAGGTAAATTATCCTTTGTTAACTTCTGGGCTTCTTGGTGCGGCCCCTGTGAGCTGGAGGCGCCTGATTTGCAGCGCCTACATGAGCAATACGGGGAAGCAATCCAGCTGTATGGGGTCAATGCTACCAAATATGATAAAGAACGGGCGGCTCGAGATTTTGTCAATGAGCATGAGTTTACTTTTCCAATTCTGATGGACCGTGAGGGTGACGTGACCAAGCAGTATAAGGTGGATACATTCCCAACCACGTTTCTAATTGACAGTGAGGGCGTTATTCGAGAAAGAATTAATGGCGTCATTACCTACGAGGAATGGGAACGGTTGATTGAGAAGTGGATGTAAGGAACAACAATAAAAAAAAGTCTGTCTGATGTCACAACGTGACGTCAGGCAGACCTTTTTTTGTTAATGATTGACGAGACCGATCCTGTCCGATGAATCCGCTTGATTGTTATCCACCTTGACCATGCCAAGCAAGGCATAGCGGATACTGTCTACGAGCGCTTCCCAGCTTGCTTCAATAACATTATTGGAGACGCCAACGGTGCTCCATGTGTTATCGAGACCAGTGGATTCGATAAGCACGCGAACCTTGGCTGCTGTAGCGTCCTTCTCGTCAATTACACGGACTTTGTAATCAGACAGATGGATGCCTTCAATCTTAGGATAAAATTGAACCAGTGCCTTACGGAGCGCGTTATCGAGCGCATTGACGGGACCGTTGCCCTCAGCAGCTGTGTATACCTGTTGGCCATCGACGTTTATCTTCACAATGGCTTCGGAAATCATTTGGCCGTTGGTTTTCTCAACAAGCATTTTGAACGATTCAACCTTGAAAACTTCCTTGACCTCGCCGTCAAATGCCTCACGAAGCAGCAATTCCATCGATGCATCCGCGCCTTCAAATTGATATCCTTGATGTTCCAGCTCTTTGATCTGATCCATGATCTGCTTCGTTTTCTCATTATTTGCCGTAACGTCAAGTCCAAGCTCCTTGGCTTTGGAGATGATGTTGCTTTGGCCGGCAAGCTCTGATACGAGAATGCGCTGCTTGTTGCCTACAAGCTCTGGCTGGATATGCTCATAGGTTTTGGAATCCTTCATTATCGCAGAGACATGGATGCCGCCTTTGTGTGCAAATGCCGCATTGCCGACATAAGCTTGGCCAACTGGCATATGGACATTGGCGATTTCGCTTACGTAGCGTGCAGTGCTTGTCAAGGTAGAGAGCTTCTCAACAGGCAGTACATCATATTTCATCTTAATTTGTAGATTAGGAATGATGGAGCATAGATTGGCATTGCCGCAGCGCTCGCCATAGCCGTTGATTGTGCCTTGAACCTGACGTGCGCCTGCGCCAACAGCAGCAAGTGAGTTTGCCACGGCCAGCTCGCAGTCGTTATGGGTGTGAATGCCGATTGGCGTCGTCAGCACCTGTCTTACATGCGTGACGATGTCATGGATTTCATTCGGCAGGGTGCCGCCGTTCGTATCGCAAAGCACGAGCCAGTTCGCGCCAGCCTCCTGCGCCTTCTTAAGTACGGAAACGGCATATTCAGGGTTGTGCTTGAAGCCATCAAAAAAATGTTCCGCATCAAACAAGGCTTCCATGCCGTTTTGCTTTAGAAAAGCGATTGAGTCGTAGATCATCGATAGATTTTCTTCAAGCGTCGTTTGCAGGGCGGTATGTACATGGAAGTCCCATGATTTTCCTACAAGCGTAGCTGCCGGAACACCGGATTCTGCAATGCGAACAAGGCTAGCGTCCTGCTCAGCTAAGCTGTTTTTCCGACGCGTGCTTCCGAATGCGGTAATTTTGGCATTAAGATTGAATGCTTTGATCCTCTGGAAAAATTCGATATCCTTGCTGTTGCTCCCGGGATTGCCGCCTTCAATATAATGAACGCCCAGCGCGTCGAGCTTCTGGGCAATTTTTAATTTGTCATCCGCAGACAGGCTGATTCCTTCTCCTTGTGTACCGTCACGCAGCGTCGTATCAAATATGGATATGTTTGTTGTCATTAACGGGACGCCTCCTTCACTGATTGCCATTTCAAATCATAATTAAATATTATAACACTTGTCGTCGTGAAAGTAGAGGGTTTGTTGTAAAATTTGCGTGCTTATTATGGCTGCGTTGACTTGCCCCTATTGGAATTGTATGCTGGGGATGATGAGGCTTATGTAATTTTGTTGCTTCTAATTTAGGCGGTGATACAAAGGATGACAAAAAGTGTAAATGAACATTATCCGGCTAAAGGCCGCGTTATTATTCATTTGGATATGAATGCCTTCTATTGTTCCGTGCATGAAGCAGAGGAACCTGAGAAATATAAGAACAGGCCGACGGCGGTATCGGGCAGCGTAGAACAGCGCAAGGGCATAATTGTTACTTGTTCCTATACAGCCAGAAGCAAAGGAATAAAGACCGGCATGAACGTGAGACAGGCACTTCAGCTGTGTCCGGAGCTTATATTAATAAAACCGGATTTCACTTTATACCGTAAATACTCTCATGGCTTCATGGCGATCGCGAGGCAGTATACACCGCTAGTGGAGGCCGTTTCCATTGACGAATGTTATATGGATATTACAGGCTCCAAAATGTTCGGCTCACCGCTGGATATTGCCGCTTCTCTTCAACAGCGGATCATGTCGGAGTGGTCGCTTCCTTGCTCCATTGGACTTGCGCCGAATAAGCTGCTCGCCAAGATGGCCTCGGATATGAAGAAGCCGAATGGGCTTACCGTACTGCGAATCCGCGATGTGAGGCAGGTGCTTTGGGATAAATCGTGTGATACGTTGTTCGGAATTGGGAAGAAGACCGCGGATAAACTATTGAAGCTAAATATTCGAACGATCGGACAGCTCGCGGGCACGGACGAGAAGATGCTGATCAAGCAATTTGGCGTAGTTGGCTCTTGGATGAAGGCTGCGGCACATGGTATTGACCATGGTGAGGTGAATCCAAACCGAGAGCTCAACAAATCGATTGGGCACACAACGACACTTCCAGCAGATCTTACTGCCCGCGAAGACGTATACCGTGTTCTGCTGAATTTGGCAGATCAGACCGGGCGAAGGCTGCGAAGACAAAAGCTGGTAGCAACTACCGTTCAGTTAACCATCCGAAATCCAGATATGACGACGATCACTCGTTCCCATACGCTTGGCGCGCCCACGCAAACCTCTGAGGAATTTTATAAGGAAGCATGTCGATTATATGATAAGCATTGGAAGGTTGGAGAACCCATACGCCTCCTTGGAATCACCTTGCAAAACCTGAAGCTGTTGGAAGAAACAGCGCTTCAACTGGATCTATTCAGCTATGAACAGCAGCCTCGCAAGGAAGCACTTACGAAGGCGATGGATCAGCTTCGCGACAAGTATGGGGAGGATGCGGTACTTACCGCAGGAATGCTTGGCGACGATCCATCCACCTTAATTAGGAATAAACGAATTCGGGGTACATCCTTGCAAAAGGATGATAGTTTGTTATATATTGATGAATGAAGATTGACTGTACAGAGACGAGATTATTCCGTATATTTATTTGGGAGGGAAATTCCATGGGTAAGTTTACTTGGGTCGAAAAAGATACGTGCATCGCTTGTGGAGCTTGTGGAGCAACTGCTCCTGACATTTATGATTATGATGACGAAGGTCTTGCAGAAGTTATTTATAAAGCAGATGGAAACACAGGCAACACTGAGATTCCGGAAGATTTATTTGATGATTTGCAGGATGCCGCTGACGGCTGTCCTACTGATTCGATCAAAATCGCAGATGTGGCTTTTAACTATTAATATCTAAATCATTATGAAGAGGCCCCCTCCAGCCAGCGCATGCTGCGGAAGGGGCTTTTTTGCATGCTTTTCTACTGAAATGATTGAGGGGGATTCATTCATGCTTCCATCCTACCGATAAAGAAGTATTACCACTAGTTGGGAGGAGCGGGGGATGGAGTCTCCAGATGATATTTTTTATTTAAAGCAATTTGTAAACCAACATCCTAATAACCAAATGGGCTGGTATTTGCTTGGCAAACAGTATTTGCTTGCCGGCAAGGAAGGTAAGGCGAACTACTGCTTCCTCAAAGCTGGCGAGGTATATGACGCGTTTGAGGATGAGAGCCATCCATTATCGGATAATCAGCTGCAGCAGCTCAAAGCATGGGATAAACAGCATAAGAAAAAAAAGCTTGCCCGAAGAACGGCTTTGTTAGCAGGTTTGCTGCTCTTTGTTGTTGTGATGATTCCGGCTAATGGAGCTTTAAAGAGAGAAACTACTCCTGAGCCACTTATTGTCGCCGAGAACCAGCAGCTTCCGGTAGGTGTGGTATTCGTTACACAAAAGGATCGACAGCCAGTCGGCAGTGTGTGGAACGCTCTAATTGCTGCAGCTGCCGATGCGCCGCTTCTGACTATCACAGCGAGGCTGGAGGAAGAATCGGGCTGGCGTAAATGGAAAGGAAACACAAAGCTGCTTATGGCTGTTCGAAAGGAAAATGGGGCTTCTGAGCTGCAGACAACGATGCTTGATCGGCAAACCTGCGATTGTGAGCCGTCCGACGTATCCGCTGTTGCGAAAGAATACGAGAAATGGAGCCAAGAGCAGGAGACCCATTGGACGTTAGCGAGCGCAATTATCCAATATGAGCGAAAAAATAAAAAATGGCCTGAGAAGCTGGATGATTTGATTCGGCCGTATCCTAATAATTATCTTGCTGGCGAAAGAGGCGGGATGCGTGCTTTATTTGCCGGAGTCAGTCTCAAGGTGAAAAATGCCAAGGCGCAGAAGGATAAGTCTGTTCGTGAGCAGGGAGCCGGTAAAGGTGATTCAACTGCTGTGGATGGGAAGGAAACTCCGCAAAAGGAAAAAAGCCAACTGGTAGGCACGAATGGAATTTTGGATAAAGAGTGGAATCAGCCGCTTGAAATTATTGTGGACAAAGCTACTCATCGACTGGCGATTGTTCAAGGAAATATCATCGTTAGGAGCTTTAAAGTAGGCCTTGGCGGAGAGGAAACACCCGAAGGAAGCTTCTATATTAGTGAAAAAGTGAAAAATCCGAATGGGAGCGACAATGGGATTTTTGGAAGCCGCGGCATGACGTTGTCAAATACGCTGTATGCCATTCATGGGACCGATGAGCCAGATAGCATTGGCAAGGATGAATCGCTTGGTTGCGTAAGGATGAGCAAAGAGGATGTGGAAGAATTGTTCGACATGGTTCCGCTTGGAACAGTAGTTAAAATAAAAAACGGGACGCTTCCGTCCAAGGTACAGCAGCCAACGGAAAGATTCAAGCTGGAGCCGCGCCAAAACGAAACCAATCCCGCAAAGGTATATAAATGGTTGACTTAATGGTACTTACGAGGTAAAGATCAGAAGCAGCGCGACCGCTACGACAACAACGCCAACAATGGAGCCGATCCACGCTAGTGCTTTCTTGTTGATTTCTTCCTTAGGTTTGGCTTTCATCGTTGCAGGTTTTCTTTTTGGAGAACTCATCGACAATCAACCCCTCTGTTTCATAATAATAATGATTATGATCCCATTGTAATCGTTTTCCGGACAAGCCGCAATATAATGGATGCTTGCACCCTTGGTGCAGGCTCTTTTCTTTTTGCTGCAAAAACGCTAAACTGTCAGATAGAACATATATCTGAGATCGGAGTGAGTAAGTTGCTTTATTCTTCAATTCTTAAGCCTATTTTTTTCCGTTTGGACCCCGAGAGAGCCCATCATCTAGTTATTGACGGCTTGGCAGCAGGAGGAGTCGTACCGGGACTGAATGGGCTGATGCATGCAATGTACGGCGTAGCAGAGTCGCCGGAGCTTGCAACCGAGTGGTTTGGCATTCATTTTCCTCATCCTGTAGGTTTGGCAGCTGGTCTCGATAAAAACGGCAAGGCCGCAGACGGCTTCTCAAGCGTTGGCTTTGGCTTCGCTGAAGTGGGTACCGTAACGCCGAAGGGACAAGCAGGCAATGAGCAACCGAGGTTATTCCGTCTTCCTTCGGACGAAGCCTTAATTAATCGAATGGGCTTTAACAATGAAGGCACAGCTGCAATGGCAGAAAAACTGTCACGACGCAAAATCAATCGGATTCCGATTGCTGTCAATATCGGCAAAAACAAGACGACACCAAATGAGTTGGCTCATGAGGATTATCAGGCCTGCATTCGCGACCTCTATACATATGGCGATTTTTTTGTCGTCAATATCAGCTCGCCAAACACGCCGGATTTGCGTGATTTGCAGCACGGCGAAGAACTGAGAAATTTACTGAGCGCAGTAAAACAGGAAATAAACGAGCAAGCGGCGAAAATAGGAAAGAAAGCAAAGCCCGTTCTGGTCAAAATCGCTCCAGACATGACAAGCGAACAGCTTGAGCTAACGGTGGGCACGATAATGGAAAGCGGGGTGTCCGGCATTATCGCGACGAATACGACGTTGTCCCGGAAAGGACTTCAGCACGCTAACGCCGGCGAGTCTGGGGGATTGAGCGGCAAACCGCTTCGCGACCGCTCAACCGAGGTAATTCGAGCGGTGTACCGTCAGACCGGCGGACAGCTGCCGATCATAGGGTCTGGCGGCATTTTTACAGCGCAGGACGCATACGATAAAATCCGCGCAGGAGCTTCCCTGGTTGAGATTTACACCGCGCTTATTTATAAAGGACCAGGCGTGCTTAGGGAATTGACCAGCGGATTGAAGGAATGTTTACGCAAGGATGGCTACAGTAACATCGCTGAAGCAGTCGGCGCAGATCACGTTTAAGAACAGGAGGCGGCCGGATGGACGGTAGAGACTGGAATCTTTTTTTACAGCCTTATGAACAAGCGGTTGAAGAACTGAAAGTGAAGTTTAAAACGATGCGGGTTGAACTGAAGATAAGAGAAGCTTACGCACCGATTGAATTTGTCACCGGCCGGGTGAAGCGCATTTCAAGCATATTGGAAAAAGCCAAGCGCCTTAATGTCCCGTCAGATCAATTGGATAAAGGCATTGAAGACATAGCAGGCATTCGAATTATGTGCCAGTTTGTTGATGATATCCACCGGGTCGCAAGCTTAATCCGGACGCGCAGGGATTTGACGCTTGTCTATGAGAAGGATTATATTACGAATTTTAAGGATAGCGGATATCGCAGCTACCATATGATTGTCGAAT
This sequence comes from Paenibacillus luteus, assembly GCF_006542765.1. GTDB lineage: Bacteria > Bacillota > Bacilli > Paenibacillales > Paenibacillaceae > Pristimantibacillus > Pristimantibacillus luteus. The sequence continues at coordinate 148,359 of NZ_SKCD01000077.1, read as the reverse complement.
ATCCCGTTCAAACGGCGCTAGGGTACAAAATCGTATTGGCTGAAATTCAGATTCGAACGCTGGCGATGAATTTTTGGGCAACAATCGAGCATTCCCTGAACTATAAGTTTAAGGAAAGCTTGCCAGAGGATGTGCGCGACCGCTTGAAGAAAGCGGCCGAAGCCGCATCACAGCTCGATACGGAGATGACGAGCATTCGCAAGGAGATTTTGGATGCCCAGACAGAATTCGAGGAGCAGTCAAATGTCGTATCCAAGGTTCTGAGCGGCATACAGGATTTATATTTTTACCACCGCGTCCGCGAGGCCGCGCAGTTCCAAATGAGATTCAATGAAAAGTTTGAAAGAGAGGATTATCATGGGCTTAGCAAGCTCTCGCTTGATATTCAGGCAGCGATCGGCAAGGCCAAAAAAGCAAATCAAAATTAGTCGTAGGCGGGTCTACCTGCTTATATGAAAACATGAGGTGTCTTGGCAGCGGAAATGCTGCCATGATGCCTTTATTTTTTATGACCCGCTAAATGGGCGATGTATAGAGAGATGAACTTCCTATGACATCAAAAACAGCTGCCAGGCAAAGTTCTGTTGAACCTGCGGAGGCAGCCGTTGTGAGAAAACAATAGAAAGGCAAGACTAGTCGCTGGATTTCTTTGGTTTATAAGAAGCGTCTATGGCTTCTCGTATTTCATCAGCCGTCTTGCCTTGCTTGCTTAAGGCGATAACTTCTTCCATCTCTTTCTTGCAGATGCCGCAGCTGGTACTGTGGTTCGTCCAGGTTACGGCTCCTTCATCCGCAGGATGCTCGGCGACATAGCAGCGCAGAAGCGAGTCATGCGGGGTTTCGACTGCGAGCCCATCCGAACAGCCGCAATAGCAGGTCACACCGCTCATAATGTCAGCATGGGCGTGTACAGCCTTGTATAGGTCGCTTGTATGCGGTGTGTAGTCGGCGAGAAAACCGGGAAGCTTGTCATACGACTCTGTCGTCTGCCAAGTTTCGGAGCCGTGCTGGTGCTCGGCCCCTGTTTTGTCGTCGCTTGCCATGCCGCAGGCGGTGAGCAGGGTTATGAATGCAAATGCCAGCAGCAGGCCGTACATGATGCCGCGAATCCGAGAGTTTTTCTGGTTCTCGGCAATCTGTTCCTCCGTTAAGCGCTGGCGCTTCATCATTTGTTCTCAGCTCCTGAATATTTGTTGAAGAATGCCCGGAAATCCTCAAGGGAATAACCTGAAGTTCCTGCTTCAGCAAGTCCGCCTTCAAGTTTATCGATTTGAACGCCGTCCTTGAAATAAGCGAGCGTAGGCGTATATTCCACATTATATTTATTGAAGTAGGAAGGGAATTCTCTTAAATTAAATTGAGGCAGATCAATGCCCAGTTCATCTACCAGCGGCATGAGCTGCGGCGTTGTTTTTTGGCAGTGCGGGCAATCAGAAGCAAATAGATAGACAAAGAAACTTTCCTTATCTGCGACCTTCTTGTCCAATACAGCCGGTAATATGATATTCTGATAGTTAGGATCGTCAAGCTGCTTGCGCGTTTCTGGATTTAGCTGTGATACAGGCTTGTCATAAAGAGCGTTTACTTTGCCGCTGTTGTTCAGCAAGGCAATTAAACCGAATAAAATAACGACAACTCCGATATACACATAGATCATACTGACTTTCTTTTTTCTTTTCATTTGTACGGCGACCTCCGAAACGATTTTTTTGATGGACAGGCGTTTTCTAGGCAGCTTGTCCTTACTTTAATATATTATATAACAAAGCTATACTCGTATGTAAGAGCCTAGACATCATCGCAGATTGGCAGGAGGAAATGGGTATGATCGGCAATTTGCCTCGTAAATTCACGGAAAAAATGGAAAAGCTGCTCCATGAGGAATATGACAATTTTATGTCATCCTATGCAGACCCAAGAGTATATGGTTTGAGAATCAACCGTTTGAAGCTCAATGCTGCGCTGTGGAGAGAGCTATCTCCAATAGGAGAAGGGACGCGTCCGATCCCATGGGCCCCAGACGGACTGTATTACGCAGAGGGAGAGCGTCCTGGCAAGCACCCTCATTACCATGCTGGCCTTTATTATATTCAGGAGCCGAGCGCTATGGCTCCTGTGGAATTGTTGGACGTGCAGCCTGGTCAGCGCGTGCTGGATTTGTGTGCGGCACCAGGCGGTAAATCAACACAAATCGCCGGGAAGCTGCAGGGAAGTGGAGTGCTCGTCACAAACGATAATGCGCGGGAACGAACCAAGGCACTCGCCAAAAATATCGAGCTAGCCGGTGTCCGAAATGCAGTGGTGCTCAATGAGGAACCAGAGGCGATTGCCGCTGTCTTCCCAGAATGGTTCGATCGAATTCTTGTCGACGCGCCTTGCTCTGGCGAAGGCATGTTTCGCAAAGATGAATCGATGATCGCGGATTGGGAGAAGCATTCCATCGAACGATGTTCCATCATGCAGCGTGATATTTTGCGACATGCATCAGCGATGCTTGCACCTGGGGGGCGGATCGTGTATTCCACGTGCACCTTCTCACCCGAAGAGAATGAACAACAGATCGCCACTTTCCTCGCAGAGCATGTTGATTTCGATATAGAGCCGGTACCGCAGCAATTTGGATGGCAGCCGGGCAGAGCGGATTTAGCCGGAGAGACGGCTCAGCTTGATGCTGAGCGGCTTCAATCGATCAAAGGTACGGTAAGGCTATGGCCGCATTTAATTGAAGGAGAAGGCCACTATGCCGCTGTGCTTGTACGCAGAGGGCAGCGAGAACAACAACAAACCGATGCCATTCATAATGTTGGGCCACGAACTCGCCCTTCGGCGCAGGGAGTATCTGGAAGACTGAAGCGGGAGCCGCAGCCAAACGGACCAAAGAAACTAGAGAAAAAGCAGGATTACAGAGATGAGCGGCGCGCAGCCAAACGCCAGACCCGTAACGATTGGGAAAATGCCTCTTCCAATCACGCTATAAAATCCCGTACCGGCGGCAGCGTTCGGACTGACAACAACCAGGTTGCTTTAGAGGCAGCGTCACCTGTTGAACTCTGGAGCCAACACGCGGAGCAGTTCGCGGCGGGTGCGCTTTCTTGGCCGGGCCGTGTGATGGCCTATGGATCGCGAGTTTATATTCAGCCGGAAGAAGTGCCGCCGCTCGATGGTCTGCGAGTCGTCAGAGCGGGATGGTATGTGGGTGAGGCCGTTCGCGGACGCTTTGAGCCGTCGCATCCCCTTGCAATGGGACTTACACGGGAAGCTGCGGTGCGTTGGGTGAATTGGAGCTCGACAGACGAGCAGACACTTCGGTTTTTGAAAGGTGAAACCCTATTTGTGGAGGAATCGTCTGTCCAGGTGAAAGAAGGCGAACCGTCCAAGGGTTATATCTTGGTTTGTACAGATGGTTATCCCATTGGCTGGGGGAAATATGCCGGAGGCATGATCAAAAATGAGCTGCCAGCAGGATGGAGATGGGTGTAGGATGAGCAAAAAAATTCGAATCGATAAGCTGCTTGCCCATATGGGCCTAGGTACACGCAGTGAGATAAAGAAAGCAGTAAAGTTTGGAAAGGTGACGTTAGCAGGCAAGGTGATCAAGGATAGCGGCATCATCGTAGACCAAGATACATCGGAAGTTGCTTTTGAAGGCGTGCAGGTTATTTATAGGGACGTCGTATATTTTATGCTCAATAAGCCACAAGGAGTTATTTCGGCGACGGAGGACGGACGCGAGCGTACTGTCATCGACCTTCTGGAGCCGCAGGATCGAATGCGCGAGCCGTTTCCGGTAGGCCGTCTGGATAAGGATACGGTAGGTCTGCTGCTGCTGACGAATGACGGCCAATTGGCACACGAGCTGCTGTCCCCGCGCAAGCATGTAGCTAAAACGTACGAAGCCTTAGTTCATGGAGATGTTGGAGAGGCAGATAAAGAGCAGTTTTCTATTGGTGTTACACTTGATGATGGTTACGTTACAATGCCTGCTGTACTTGAAATTGCCAGACAGGAAATGCGGGAGGATGGAAAGTATTCCAGCATCTCGCTGACGATCATGGAAGGGAAGTTTCATCAGGTAAAAAGAATGTTTGAAGCGGTAGGCAAAACGGTCGTCTACTTGAAAAGAGTGTCCATGGGGCCTCTCGCATTGGATGAGTCACTACCGGAGGGTTCATACCGGGAACTAACCTTGGAAGAAGTGGAACTGCTTCGGGCGCATAGACGAAAATTTGATCAATAACCATACAAAGAGACAAAAATTGGAGTGAGACGATGAGCTTGCAATACGATTTAATTGCATTAGATGTTGATGGAACGCTGTTGACCGACGATCATGTACTAACGAAAGCGATCCGTGAAACGGTTCACGAGGCTGCGGACCGCGGCGCTCAAATCGTGTTGTGCACGGGCCGCGGACCGTCAGGTGCGCTTCCGATATTGGAAGAGCTTGGACTAGGCGGTACAGTAATTACGCATAATGGAGCCGCAACGATTAATTCGGATGACCGGTCAGTTATCCATCAGTTTGATATGATTCCAGAGCATTTGAGTGATTTCGTAGTTTATTGCCGTGATCGCGCGATCCATTTTGATTTAAATACGGCCTTTGAAATGATGGTGGAGAGCATGACGCCTGAAGCTGAACTTATGTATGGCCGTTATCAAGCGAAGCCCTCTATACAGGACTTCCGGCTAGCTCTGCCTAGCGGTCTCGTGAAATTTACGGTTTTTGGCAGCAAGGAACAAATGGACACGGTTCAAACGGAATGGGCAAGCTGGCCGCAAACTCTTCACTCGATAAGAAGCGGCGATTACTTCATCGACGTTCATCACGCGGAGGCTAATAAAGGAAGAGCATTGGAACAGTTGGCTGCAATACGGGGCATTGACCGAAGCCGCATCCTTGCCATAGGCAATTATTATAATGATATTACAATGCTGCAATTTGCCGGAATGGGCATTGCAATGGGCAATTCACCTGAGCAGGTGAAGCTGTCAGCCAAAGCGGTTGCCCCTTCGAACAGCGAGGATGGCGTAGCGCGTGCACTGCGTGAATATGCATGGACTTAAATCGCCAAAAAACCGCCAGAGCCTAGTGCTCGGCGGTTTTTTGCTATAATGAGGATTTTACGATCATTAGAGAACGGATCTAGAAATAATAACCAGAAGAATGAACAATACCAAAATTACGCCAACCGACGTAAAGCCTCCATGTACACCGGACATGCCAATTCCCCCTATTCATGATTTTCCGACTGTGGGATGCTGTGTAAATGGGGTACTTCCCGCTGTTCGGTATAGGGTATTGTATGTCAAAATGTCCCGATTCGATTGGACATTTGTCTCGGTCTGAAGACATTTAGGCAGATCTCTTCTCGTTTGGTGCAGCAGTTTGTTACGGATGGTACTCCGACATTTGCTAGGGAGATGAATACGCCTTCTCTGTGGAAAAGCTGGGCGAATTGGAGTGGACTTTAAGATAAAAAAGAGCGGATTTCGAAGGGCATGGGCTGCCGTGCAAAATCCGCTCTTTTATGGTATTAACGTCCGCGTCCACCGCGCGGTTTATTCGATGGGCCGCTGTTACGCGTGCTTCCTCCGCGTGCACCAGCTGGTGCACTGCTTCGGCCGCCAGTTGGTGCACCGCTTCGTCCACCAGCTGATGAGTTGCCACGCTGTCCGCCTCGACCGCCAGCTTGGGCTTTGCCCCGAACTGCACTACGTTCGTTGCTCGCTTTGAGATCGTTGCGTGCCGCTTCCCAAGGGCTGTCTACCTTAGTATTAGCGCGGCCTGCTGCATGCTCTGCGCCCCGCGGGCTTCCAAAGCTGCTGCGGCTAGAGCCGCCGCGTGCCGAACTGCCACGGTTCCCGTCGCGCTCACCGCCACGTGAGCTATTCTCGCGGCTGCCTGTACGTTCGCTACGAGCTGAATTGCTGCGATTGCCTGTACGCTCTGCAGTACCCTTATCAAAGCGCTCACCACGCTTTGCTGCCCAGCCGGAGGTTTCTGTTGCTGCTTCAGAGGAAGCTTCGCTGCGTACGTCTGCAGTTCTTCCTGTACGTTTGCCGGCAGCAGGGCGTACCGTTTCGCGCTGGCCTCTGCGGCCTCCTGGTTTAGCACCGCGCTCCGATTGGCCGGAACGGTCGCGTCCGCGTCGTCCGCCTTCGGCAGGTTTGCCGCTTGCGATGCGAGCACCGCCTTTGCCAGCGGCTCCGCGGCTCTTCTCTGGACGATCGACAGACTGTGAGCGAACAGAGGTCTCTACGCCTTCGCTGTCGATAGCGCGACGTGCGAGCTTGGCGTTGATGCTCTGCTCAATAAGAATCAAATGATTTTTGTCATATGGCGTGGCAAGAGTAATCGCAGCGCCATCGTGACCCGCGCGGCCCGTTCTGCCGATACGGTGGATGTACAGCTCTCCGTCTTGCGGAACGTCATAGTTGTAAACGTGGGTAACGCCTTCTACGTCAAGGCCGCGTGCCGCAACATCCGTTGCAACAAGCACTTGGAGCCGTGCGTCTCTAAAGCGCTTCATGACCTGCTCGCGCTTGGCTTGCGTCAGATCGCCATGCAGCTCATCTGATTCAATTCCGAGCTCTTGAAGCTCCTTGTTCAGTTTCTTCGCGCGTACTTTCGTCCGGCAGAAGATAACCGCCAAATACGGCTGATGCCGTTCAAGCAGATGAACAAGCGTCTGCTGCTTTGTTCTGTCTGTCGTTTCGTATACGATCTGCGTAATGCTGTCGAGCGTAACATTCGTGCTCTTAACACGGATATCAACAGGCGTTTTCATGTAATCTGCAGCCAGTTTGCGGATTGCATCCGGCATCGTAGCTGAGAAGAGCATTGTTTGGCGAGCCTTGGGCGATTGAGAAATAATGCTCTCTACATCGGGCAGGAAACCCATGTGCAGCATTTGATCGGCCTCGTCAAGAACGAGCATCTGTAGTTTGCCTAGGCTAACGGTTTCACGCTTCATATGGTCGATTAAGCGACCGGGAGTAGCAACCACGATATGAGGCGACTTTTGCAGCTTGCGAATTTGAGCATCGACATCCTGTCCGCCATAAGCGGCAAGCACGCTTACGCCAACGGCAGGAACAAGCTTCTTAAGCTCACTTGTTATTTGAATGGCAAGCTCTCTCGTCGGAGTCAATATAAGAGCTTGTACCTGCTCTTTTTCTATGTTAATTCGTTGCAAGATAGGCAAAGCAAACGCGATCGTTTTGCCTGTGCCCGTTTGTGCTTGCGCAATGACATCCTGCCCGTTAAGAAGGAGCGGAATGGCTTGTTTCTGAACCGGAGTCGGTTCGGTAATTCCATCTTGGTGGAGCAAATCGCTTAGCTTGGGGATGATACCCAAAGCGTTGAATGCGTTAGACATTAATACATTTCCTCTTTTCGTAAACATCGTTTGATGTTAAGTATAACAGTTGTCCCTATAATGTGCATCTTTACTTTGTATATGCTATGCTAAAAGCCAACATTAAGAGCAGCAGAGGAATGATAGATGATGAATGGAACAGAACGCTCCCAGATCAAGGCTGGGCTGGAAGTCGATATCGTATTGAAGCAGGATCAACGAACAGGCAAGCTGACACGGGGGATCGTCAAGGACATTTTGACCAATTCGCCCAAGCATCCTCACGGCATCAAAGTAAGGCTTGCGGACGGTCAGGTCGGCAGAGTCAAAAATATTCTGGTTTAAACAAGCTTCTGATGCACGAACTTATCCGATTAACACTTGTCAAACGGGAAGGTGAGCTGCAATGGCATTTGGCATTAAACGAAAAGAGATGGAGCAGTGGAAGACGGCTGTCGCGCGTGGAGAAATCGCATTTTTGACGCATTACTGGCTCGACCCGCGCTTTCCGGATATGCGGACGGTGACGAAGGTAGGCTGCTCCGATATGGAAAAGCTCTCGCGATGGTGCCTCGACAATGGCCTCAACCCACGCTATATACATGCCCGCTCCGAATTTCCGCATTTTGATCTGCTCGGGCCGAAGCAGCGCGAGGTATTGCGTAAGGCAAACATGCAGGATCAGCTTGAGCGGTTTGGCATGGCTGAATAGGAAAGAGGCAGCGGCTGCTCATGGAGCGGCTATTTTTTTGTCCGAGAGGGCGGTTGCAAAAAGAAGTGGCTGCCTAAGAAAGTCTACAGTAAAATAAGAGAACCGTTGGGAAAAGCTTACATATGCGTGAGGAGAGGGGAAGACGGATGTTTTCAGAAAAGGAACAGCTATTGCAGGAATTTGGGGAATGGACAGCGTTTGTCATCGATTTGGCGAGATATGACAAGCAGTTCTGGAATCAGAGCTTGGGTGCAGGAAAATGGTCGGTCCGTGAGGTAGTAGCGCATATTTTGCGCTGGGACGATTATTTCTACGAGGAAGCGATAGCGAAGCTGGGTGCCGGATTGCCGCTTACGGTCAAGCATCTGGATTATGACGCGTTCAATGAGCATGCGAAAGGTTACGGTATGAACACCGCAATTGCAGAGCTCTCCAATCAGGCAGTGCAAAGCCGCGAACGGATCATGAGGTCCATCGCTGCTCTAACGGATGAACAATATGAAACAACCTATCAGGATGCGGACGGGCATCCATTTGAAGCAGCTCAATACATGAAGGATTTTATTTGGCATGATCGGCACCATGTGGAACCTATTCGCAAGCTTATTCACGCACGAATTGAAGAAATGAGCCTGAATGGCTGGCCAGCTCTCCAAACCCTCGTCTATGATGGGTGGCTGCTCCGCTTTAACAAGGGCTATACGAAGCGCTCCAACTCGATTCATCCGATCTATGGCCATACGCTGGAGCTAAATGAAAAAATCCGTATTTGCGAGGAGCGCTACGAGAAAGCGGGGCTTCAGACTACTTTCAAAATAACGCCATTCATCCAGCCGACCTCGCTCGATGAAGAGCTTGCAGCACGCGGCTATGCCCTCGTTGACCAAACGGTTGTGCAGACCGTTCATCTATCCGGTGTTCTGTCGCCTGCTTCCGCAGAGATTTGGCTGGAGAGCGATCCGTCGGAGAGCTGGCTTGCAGCTCTCGCTGTATTTAGCGGGTTAACAAACGAACAGGCGAGCATAACGCGCCAGATGTTGGAGCATTCGCCCCTAAAAGCATGTTTTGCGCTGCTGCATGATAACGGAATCCCGGTCGCCTGCGGATTTGCCGTCATAGAGGACAATTGGATCGGCATCTATGATCTTGTTACAGATCCGGGCAGCCGCAATAAAGGGCATGGCGAGCAACTGGTGCTTCATTTGCTAAAGTGGGGCAGAAGCCAAGGAGCTCAACAAGGCTATCTGCTAGTAGTAAAAAACAATGCGCCGGCAAAGCGGCTGTACGAGAAAATAGGCTTTGTGCCGCAATATGAATACTGGTACCGCATTCGCCAGGACGAGCCTGATGTGAAGAATTCCCGCATGTAACAGGTACTGTAATGGAATGCTTAACAACATAGAGTGAACAGCATAAGAAAGAAGGATTACATTGTGAAAATGAACCATGCAAACCAAGCATCAGCCGCCGTTTCAAGACCGCTTGTGATGACGAGCTCTTGGCTGCTCCTGCTTGGCATCTTGCTTATCGCCGCAAATTTGCGCGCATCGATTACCGCTGTCGGACCCATTGTGTCCAATATTCAGCAAACATTTGGCTTATCCAGCACATGGACGGGTATGCTGACCACTTTGCCGCTACTGGCATTTGCGCTGATTTCCCCGCTTGCGCCACGAATGGCTCGTCGGATCAGCATGGAAAATACGCTGTTTGGCGCCATGATCGTTTTGACCGGAGCGATAATAATACGTTCATTGCCTTCCATAGCGGCATTATTCGTAGGCACAGCTTTGCTAGGGATGGCGATCGCGATTGCCAACGTGCTGCTGCCTAGCCTGATCAAACGGGATTTTGCGTCCAGAGTCGGGCTAATGACCGGCTTATATTCCGTCGTCATGAATCTTGGAGCCGCGCTCGCTTCAGGCTTTAGCATCCCCATTTCAGAGCAACTTGGATTCGGCTGGCAGGGGATGCTCGCCTGCTGGGCGCTCCTTGCTCTTATTTCCAGTGCGGCATGGATCCCGCAAATACGCAAAATGAAAAGAATTAACCAAACAAGCGCGCAGAACGGGTCTAAACGAAAGAGTCTGTTCGGTTCAAACTTAGCTTGGCAAGTGTCGCTATTTATGGGGCTTCAATCCTTTTGCTTCTATGTCAACGTTTCATGGCTCCCTGAAATTTTGCATGATCGCGGCATGAGCCATTCCGATGCGGGCTGGATGCTGTCGCTTCTTCAATTCGTCAGTTTGCCGGCAACGTTCCTGATTCCTGTCATAGCGGGACGTAAGGCAAGCCAGAAAGGGCTGTCTCTTCTCACGGCTCTACTCATGCTAGTCGGATATATTGGGCTGTATAACGGGCATGCGGCGTTGATTCCAGTATGCATGATTTTGCTCGGCATAGCCGGCGGATCAGGCTTTAGCCTTGCTGTTATGTTTTTTGTGCTTAGGACCGGAAGCGCTGAACAATCGGCACAGCTGTCCGGGATGGCACAGGCCATTGGTTATCTGCTTGCGGCAGCAGGTCCGCTGCTGTTTGGTTTCATTCATGACGTTACGGGCAATTGGAATCTTTCATTAGTCATGCTGATGCTGGTGGTCGTGGGATTCGCATTGACTGGTTTGGGAGCGGGAGCAAACAGGACTCTCTCTGTTTCGGGAGCAGTCAACGGAAATAAATGATAAGTTCAAGCGCAACATTATTTGGAAAACATTCGTATAAAAGGATGAGCCAACCATTCCGCTTCTTGCGGCGGTTAAGGCATCTATCATTTCGACCTTGGCATGCTGTCGTTATAAGGAGGGGGACTTGAGTTTGAAAAGATGGTTAATCGCTGCGCTAAGTGTCGCTTCAATCGTTGTAGGAATTTTGTATGCAGGGCAAATTGGCTTTAGTTATAGCTTTCTCGGGGCGGAATCTGGCTCGGAAAGATATGCAGTGAGGTTCTGGAGCCAAATCTCTATGGGCCTTGGCTTTATCATGCTGGTGACGCTGCTGCTTCGAAATAAAATGAATGCAAAAGCGAATGACGCTATTCTCATATTTGTTCTATGCTTGTTGTTTATCATTCAGCTTCCGCCGATTTCATTATGGCTGCTAGGCATGATTGTCGGCAGCAATGCCGCAATTGGCGGATTTGCTGTTCATGGCTTGCTGATTGCAATTCTTGTCAGGATCATCACGTTCGGCCGCAGTAACAAGTCGTCGGCTGTATAAGAGGGCGTTTCTCTTGACACCGAACGGATCGGTCTTTATAATCGAAACTAACCATTTTTATGCATATGGAGCGTTGAAGAGGAACAGTAATTTCGTTTGTAAGGCATAGAGAGCCGGCGTTTAAGGGTGCAAGCCGGACCTGCTGCGAAATGAAGCTCGCCTTGGAGCTGCGTAAGGTTACGTATCGATGTTGCATCGATCGTGATATGCGCCGTTTGGCCTGCGATAAAGGCGACAAGTGAGCGATAGGCAAAGCATGCCTGCCGCTAACTAGGGTGGTACCACGGGAGAAAAACCTCTCGTCCCTAGCGATAACCGCTAGGGGCGGGAGGTTTTATGTTTTTTTGTACGGCTAAGCCTATAGCATCTATTTCTAGGAGGAAATCTACACATGAGTCAAGAACAGCAATTTCACGGCTATAATCCGCTTGTTGTCGAGCCGAAGTGGCAGCAATTCTGGGATAACAACAAAACGTTTCAAACGAAGGAAGAAGCGGGCAAACCGAAGTTTTACGCACTCGACATGTTTCCGTACCCATCAGGAGCAGGTTTGCATGTAGGGCATCCGGAGGGCTATACCGCGACGGATATCGTTTCCCGTTACAAAAGAATGAAGGGCTACAATGTGCTTCATCCCATGGGCTGGGATGCCTTTGGCTTGCCTGCTGAGCAGCATGCTTTGGATACGGGACAGCATCCGCGCGACATTACGTTCAAGAACATCGATAATTTCCGCAGACAAATCAAGTCACTCGGTTTTTCTTATGATTGGGATCGTGAGATCAGCACCACAGATCCTGAATATTACAAATGGACACAATGGATTTTTATCCAGCTTTACAATAGAGGGCTTGCTTACGTAGCTGAAGTATCCGTGAACTGGTGCGAGGCACTCGGCACCGTTCTGGCAAATGAAGAAGTCATTAACGGGCTGAGCGAGCGTGGCAGCCACCCGGTTGTCCGCAAGCCGATGCGTCAATGGATTTTGAAAATTACCGAATATGCAGACCGCTTGCTGGATGATCTTGAGGAGCTGGACTGGTCCGAGAGCATCAAGGATATGCAGCGCAACTGGATCGGTAAGTCGAAAGGCGCAGAGGTTACCTTCGAAATCGATGGTCACGATTCTTCGTTGGTCGTATTCACGACTCGTCCGGATACGCTATTTGGCGCGACTTACTGCGTACTGGCTCCTGAGCATGAGCTTGTTGCCCAAATCGTCACGGAAGAACAGAAAGCAGCAATTGTTGCCTATCAGGAAGCCGCGGCACGCAAGAGCGATTTGGAACGTACAGATTTGGCTAAAGACAAATCGGGCGTATTCACTGGCGCGTATGCGGTTAATCCAGTTAACGGCGCAAAAACACCGATCTGGATTGCCGATTACGTCCTAGCCGGTTACGGAACAGGCGCAATTATGGCCGTACCGGGCCATGATTCCCGCGACTGGGAGTTCGCTAAGCAGTTCGACCTTCCTATCGTAGAGGTTGTGCAAGGCGGAGATATCACGAAGGAAGCTTATTCAGGAGATGGCAAGCACGTTAATTCCGATTTCCTTGATGGCTTAACGAATGAAGAAGCTATTGCGAAGATGATCGAGCATTTGGATGCATCGGGCAAAGGCAAAGGCAAAATCACTTACCGTTTGCGCGATTGGCTGTTCAGCCGCCAGCGTTACTGGGGTGAGCCGATCCCAATCCTTCATTTGGAGGATGGTACGATGAAGACGGTGCCTGAGGATCAATTGCCGCTGTTGCTGCCGGATGTGGATGCAATTACGCCATCGGGAACAGGCGAGTCTCCGCTTGCCGTCGTTACGGATTGGGTCAATACCATCGATCCTGAGACGGGCATGAAAGCTCGTCGCGAGACAAATACGATGCCGCAATGGGCAGGAAGCTGCTGGTATTACTTGCGCTTCATCGATCCGAAGAATAATGAGCAGCTATGCTCGCCAGAGAAGCAAAAGGAATGGCTGCCCGTCGACTTGTATATCGGCGGCGCTGAGCATGCTGTGCTGCATTTGCTGTATGCCCGTTTCTGGCATAAGGTACTATACGATATCGGCGTTGTCGATACGAAGGAGCCGTTCCACAAGCTTGTGAATCAGGGTATGATTCTTGGCAACAATAATGAGAAAATGTCCAAATCACGCGGCAACGTCATTAACCCGGATGATATCGTCAATGAGTTCGGGGCGGACACGCTTCGGATGTACGAGATGTTTATGGGTCCTTTGGAAGCAACGAAGCCATGGAACACGAACGGAGTGGAAGGAACTTATCGTTTCCTTAGCCGCGTATGGCGGTTGTTCATCAATGAGGATGGCACTCTGAGCGCCAAAATCGGAACAGGGGATACAAGCGATGCTTTCAAGCGTGCATGGCACCGTTCCATCAAGAAGATTACCGAGGATTACGAGGGGCTGCGCTTCAACACGGTGATAAGCCAATTGATGATTTTCGTGAATGAAGCCTACAAAACAGAAGTGCTTCCGCAAGCAGCAATGGAGCAGTTTGTTCAATTGCTCTCGCCAATCGCGCCGCATATCGCGGAAGAGCTGTGGGAGAAGCTGGGCCGTACGGACTCACTTACGTATGCTGCATTCCCGACTTATGAGGAGTCCTGGACTGTGGACCAAGAAGTCGAGATCGTTGTTCAAGTGAACGGCAAAATCGCGGACCGCGTGTCCATAGCAGCGGATATGGATGTCGCTGAAATGGAAAATCTGGCGAAAGAGCTAGAGAAAGTACAAGAGCTCATTGCAGGCAAAACGATCCGCAAGGTTATTGCTGTTAAAGGCAAGCTTGTTAATATTGTAGCCAATTAAATAAAAGGCACACCGAAGAGGTGAGCGGGCATTAGCTGAAGAACAGCTATTGACCGTTCACCTTTTCGCCTATAAAAGCAGTGGAAACTTTAACGAGGTCCTCATTGAATTTGGCGTGGGTCGTCCGGATGAGCTGATTAAATACACCATCCGTCTCTCGTCTAAGCAAATTCAACGCTTTAGCCGTAATACCGCCTGGCACAGCCACCCTTGCCTGCACGTCGGCTGGAGTCAAACCGCCTTCTGTAAGCAGCAAGCCGGTTCCGAGCAGCATGGAGCTTGCTACGCGCTCAGCCTCTTCGCGCCCAATGCCGGTTTCCTCCACGGCCGCCTCAATGAATTGCTCGAGCAGGAAGGAAATGAAAGCAGGACCACAGCTCGATAGGTCCGATACGATTCGGGTGTAGCTTTCATCTATGCGGAGCGGCTCGCTGATATGGGAGAGTAAATCCTCCAGAAGCTCCTTATCTTCCGCATGCATCCTTTCTCCGTATATGCACAGGGAAGCTCCGCTCCATACATAGTTGGTTATGCTTGGAATGACTTTGGCTATTTTGCAATCGAGCTCACCCTCTAAATGGGAGATGAGTACGGGGCTGGTTATGGAGATGACGATTTGGTGAGGCCGAATAACAGACTTCAAATCATCGACAACTTTCTTGAATTCCAGCGGTTTCACGCACAAAAACAGAATATCGCAGCCGCTAGCCGCTCCGGCATTCGTATATTCGGCTCTCATGCCGGAATAACGGTCGGCTAATGCTTGCGCTTTGGCAAAGGTGCGGTTGCTTACGGCAATTTGTGCAGGCGATAAGGCGCCCGATGCAATCAAAGCTTCAATGAGCAGGCTTCCCATTGTGCCCGTCCCGATAAATCCGACATTCATGCTGAACCCTCCTATAGGTTTGGCGCGCGTAGGGCTTGAGAGGATGGAAGGACTGAAGGTCTACGCGTGCAAATCCCGAATCAACCTATCCTTATTCGTTTGCTCTCTTACCTTATTCCGTAGGACTTGTTTGATATGTCACTAATTACCAAATTATTTGTCGAGAGGAAGTGACCTGATGAAAACAGCAAGGATTGGACGTTTGAACAAACGTTTTGTGGTTGCCTGTATTTTTGTCGCGACTGCTCTTTTCCTTATGGCAGGAGCCTTAATGGAGCCTAAACAAAAGGAGACTGGCCAGTGGGTTCCTTTAAATGAAGCGGTTGGCGATGCGATTGCAAAAATGGAGCAGCCGATTGAACCGTCCGTTTCGCAAGAGCCAGCGAATGAGGGTTCCCTTACAACCCCTAGCAAAAATGATGAGAGAGACAATGATCCCCTTACAGTTAATCAAACGGAGGAGAAAGCTGTTGATACCGAACAGCATGCACCATCCGAGGATGGGGTAAACGAAGGGCGAAGTGCAGTAACGGCGGGGAGAGAGGAGGCTGCGGCAGATGGCAAGCTGGACATTAATCGCGCGACAGTGAGCGAGCTCGATGAGCTGAAAGGAATCGGTCCTGCAAAAGCACAGGCCATAATTGATGATCGGAATAATAATGGGAAATTCGCCTCGGTTGAAGATTTGCAGCGGGTAAAGGGAATTGGCGAAAAACTGCTGCAAGGGATCAAAGATAGCATTGTAGCTCGTCCATAATTGTGAGAGAATGGAAAGGAGCGCGGCCTTTTGGTTCCGCTTACCTAATTCATTGCTATCATAATAACTTCATTTGAAGGAGTCGAGGAAATGTCAGAACAACGCAAGCTTTCTCTTGATACGCTATCCGTCCACGGAGGCCAGCAAATCGATCCGACAACGTTGTCGCGCGCGGTACCTATCTACCAAACGACATCGTACGGATTCAAAGATACAGATCATGCAGCAAATTTATTTTCTTTGCAGGAGTTCGGCAATATTTATTCCAGAATCATGAATCCAACCTCGGATGTATTTGAGAAGCGGGTTGCTGAACTGGAAGGCGCTCCAGCTGCATTAGCGGTTGCTTCCGGTCAATCCGCCATTACATATTCCATCCTGAACATTGCAGGCGCTGGCGATGAGATTGTATCTGCAACCAGCCTGTATGGCGGCACGTACAACCTTTTCTCGATTACGCTCGCCAAGCTGGGCATTACCGTGCGTTTTGTTGATCCGTCGAACCCGGAAAATTTCCGCGCTGCAATCAACGAGCGTACGAAAGCGGTTTATGCCGAAACCATCGGCAATCCAAAAGGCGACGTTATCGATATCGCAGCTGTTGCTGCAATCGCTCATGAGAACGGTATCCCGTTTATCGTAGACAATACATTTCCAAGCCCATATTTGTGCCGGCCAATCGAGCACGGCGCTGATATCGTTGTTCACTCGGCGACAAAGTTTATTGGCGGGCACGGAACGTCAATTGGCGGCATTATTGTAGACGGAGGAAAATTTGATTGGAAAGCAAGCGGCAAGTTTCCCGGCTTGACTGAGCCTGATCCAAGCTACAACGGCGTTGTTTATACAGATGCTGTGGGTCCTGTTGCTTATATCATTAAAGCGCGCGTGCAATTGCTTCGCGACATGGGAGCGGCAATATCGCCATTTAACTCCTTCCTTCTACTGCAAGGACTAGAGACGCTTCATCTTCGGATGGAACGCCACAGCTCCAATGCACAAAAGGTAGCTGAATTTTTGCAAGGGCATGAATCGGTTGAGTGGGTAAGCTATCCAGGGCTGTCCAGCCATCCGTCCTATGAGCTTGCGCAAAAATATTTGCCGAAGGGCAAAGGCGCAATTATGACTTTTGGCATTAAAGGCGGCGTGGAAGCCGGCAAGAAAGTAATCAATGCGGTTCAACTGTTCTCGCATTTGGCGAATGTTGGCGATTCGAAGTCATTGATTATCCATCCAGCAAGCACGACACATCTTCAGCTCTCTGCAGAGCAGCAAGAGGGTGCTGGCGTATCTCCAGGCATGATCCGTTTGTCAATCGGTACGGAAGGCATCGACGATATTCTTGCTGATCTTGAACAAGCTATCGCCGCTAGCCAACAAAACTAAACCATTCATTGATTTGCAGCCAGATTAACAGATGCAGCATGAGAAAGGAAGTTGGAGTTATGAACACCCAAACGCAGGATGCCCTCCGCAAGGATTGGGATACGTATTTTATGGATATCGCTTATATGGTGTCGACGCGCTCACGCTGTCCGCGCAGACATGTGGGGGCAGTGCTTGTTCAAGGCAAGAAACTGCTCGGAACAGCTTATAACGGCGCTCCGATGGGCGTGCAGGACTGTCTTGAGGCAGGCTGCATGATTGCGGAGGAGGTCGAAATGAAGCTGGTTGACGGCAAGGAGCAGCCCTTTAAGAAGCAGCGCTGTATTCGGACGATTCATGCGGAGCAGAATTTACTGCTGTTCACGGATCGTACTGACCGCGAGGGCTCGACCGTTTACGTCACCGACCAGCCCTGCTGGACATGCGCGAATATGCTCGCCAATAGTGGTGTCATTGAAATCGTCTACCATCGCAGCTACCCGAAGGATAGTGACAAGGTCACAAATCTGATGAAGCAAAAGGGCATCATCTTTCGCGGCTTGGATCATTTCGAACCACCTGCTCAGGCACATATGGATGTAACATCTTAGTCACGCTGAAATAGAATAGGGAATTAGCATAAAGGAATAGAGGAGGAACCTCTGCTTGCGTCTTCGGATGCGACAGAGGTTCCTTTTTTTGTGCGGTACTTGCTGGGATAACGAGAGGAGAATGATGAGATAGAGATGAATCGACGACTGTTTACTGGGGTAACGAGAGGAGAACGATGAGATGGGGATGAATCGACGACCGTTGATCTGGTTCGCGATCTGTTGGACCTTTGGAAGCGCCGCGGCTGCGGGTCTGGACAGCCGCGGCGTTTTGCTTGCGGCGATGGCTGCTGCGCTGCTGGCGGTGGCCGCTGTGCTCGGCAAGCAGGCGACGTGGCAGCTCGCCGCAGCATGCGCTTTGGCAGTGGCGCTTGCCGCCGGGGAGCGGATGTGGGCGGATGCACGCAACGTTACGGCGCTGCCGGCGCTGCTGGCCGCCGCAGAGGCGGATGGGCCGCGAGCCGCCTATGCAGCGGAAGCGTTTGGCACGATCGTGTCGGCGGTGGAAATCGACGGCGATCGGGCAATGTTTCGCGTGGCGGCGGATCGCGTCCACGTCGTGGGAGAAGACGCCGCGCGGGAGGTGCGCGAGCGCTTTCTGGTGCATGTCCGGCTGAATGTGCAGCCGGAGCAGGAGATCGCCGCGGCGTGGCAGCGCGGCGACCGCGTGCGCTTGACCGGCGAGCTGACGCGGCCGGTCAGTGCCTCCAATAGCGGCGGATTCGATTACCGCCGCTACCTGAGCAGCCAGAGAATCCACTGGCTGCTTAAAGTGCAGGGCACCGCCGCCGTCGAAGCGGCGACGGGCCCCAGGTGGACCGCGGCCGCGCTGCTCGGCCGCGTAGACGCCGCGCGCGATTATCTCGGCGCGCGGTTCGATGTGCTGTATCCCGAGTCGCAATCGGGATACATGAAGGGATTGGTCCTCGGCATCCGCGAGGACCTCGACCCCGAGCAGTTCCAGCAGTTTTCACGGCTGGGACTGACGCATATACTGGCGATATCAGGGCTTCATGTCGCCGTATTTCTATACGTGCTGGGCGGCACGCTGCGCCTCGCTCGAATGAGCCGCGAGCGGATATTGCTCATTCTTATCCTCTCGGTCCCTCTTTACGTCCTGCTCTCCGGAGCTTCTCCCTCCGTGGTCCGTGCTGGCCTGATGTCTGTCCTTGGCCTGCTTGCCGCCCGGATGGGGAAACTCAAGGATGGTTTGCATCTGCTCGCTGCGGCCGCGGTACTGATGCTGGTTTGTGATCCGTTTTTTATCGAAAATGTCAGCTTTCAGCTCTCCTTCATTGTGACGATCGGATTAATTGTCGGCGTGCAGCCGGTGCGCCGGGCCATGCCGAAGTGGAAGAAGGGCAAAGCGCTGCTTGATTTGGCTGCAGTTACGCTCTTAGCCCAAATCGTCTCGTTTCCGGTATCTATTTATTACTTCAACCAGTTTCACGCCTTGTCCGTCGTAGCTAATTTTGTGCTTGTTCCATTTATCAGCTTTATCGTTATGCCGCTTGGCGCCATAGCGCTCTTGCTTGCCATTCCTTGGGAGGCTGGCGGCAAGCTTCTTGCTTACGTATCGCATTATGCGAATGACTGGACCTTTTGGCTCGTGGAGCGGCTCTCGCAGATCGATGCCCTTCGCACCATATGGGCAACGCCGCCATTATGGTGGGTGGGTGCTTGGCTGTTCATGCTCGGCATCCTTTTTCGTGCAATAAGCGCGAGGACAGGCCAGAGGGGGACGGACTCTGGCGGCACGAGCATGGGAGAAACGGAAACGGCCCCGCTTGCCTCTGTTCCCGTATTTCAAATCGAACAAGAGTCTAATAAAAAATGGAATATCCGCCTATATTCCGCCATATTCCTGTTATTGCTTATGCTTGGCTACGCCTATAAGCCGGATATAATGAACCGCGATGCGGTTGTCAGCTTCATTGACGTCGGGCAAGGGGATGCCGTTCATATCCGCACGCCGAGCGGGAAGCACATTTTAATAGATGGAGGAGGCACATTATCCTTCCGTAAACCTGGGGAAGAATGGAAGGAACGAAGCAGTCCCTTTGAAGTTGGCCAGAAGGTGCTGGTGCCGCTGCTGCTTAAACGAGGCGTGAGGAGCATAGATATTCTCGTTATTTCGCATTTGGATAGCGATCACATTCGAGGGCTTAAGGCTGTTCTCGAGACGATTCCGGTGCGCAGCATTTGGTGGAATGGGACGGTGAAAGAAGCGGAGGATGCTCTGGATCTATTGAAACAAGCAATCACGCTGCATATTCCGATGTATCAGGTGAGCGCAGGAATGAGTTATCAGCTGGACCGAGAAGCCAAGCTGCGCGTCCTGTGGCCGATGGATCAGAATAGGGAGAATTCGGTCACTTGGCAAAAGGAGCAAAATGAAAGCAGTGTCGTGTTAGCAGTGCAGCTCTATCAATCTTCCTTCCTTTTTACAGGCGATATCAACGCGGAAACCGAACGCTCGATCATTCGGAATGAGCGGCGTAAGCCAGCAGACGGCTTGGATGCAAAAGAAGTATCCGTTATGAAAATTGCCCACCATGGCAGCCGATTTTCAACAAGCAGCGAATGGCTCTCCTATTGGAAGCCTTTAGGAAGCGTAGCTTCCGTAGGCGCAACCAACAGCTACGGACATCCGCATCCTGACGTTTTGGGCAGGGTTGCACAAGCGGGAGCCCAGTTGTGGCGAACGGACCGTGACGGCGAAGTGCAATTTACGGTGAAGGGCAGAAGCTTATATACTTATAGCAAGGGTAGCTCCTAATAGGGATTCCGGTTTAACTTCGTCGTTTTCTATACTATAATATAGTTTAATTTGTAACTGTAAGTTAGACAGCGAAAACGACTAGCATACGTCTGCTCGCCTACCATTCAAGCTCAAGTAATATGGCTTTATGGTCAATGAAGCGCCATGCTACGATTCTTCCAAATAGTATTCAAGCACTATCTATATACGAGGTACTAGAAATTTGGTATCCTTTGATGTGGAGTTTATTTCATAATGGCAGCATTGTTGAAGAGAGCAAGTCCATATAGCTTTGCTATATGGCAAACGAACTGTATTAACTCCCACTAGGGGAAAAAGCCTCATTAGCAAATGTTACTAATAAAAATAAAGTAAATTTTCTAGTTTATCTGCAACTTTTAGCGCAACCACTTCGTCAGAATGGTTGCAAGAGAGGGGGATCCTTCGTGGTGGAGCCGGAGCTCATTAGAGCCGCTCAGTCGGGAGATCGCGACGCTTTAATTACTCTATTGCGAGAGATTGAAACGCATGTTTATCGGACAGCCTATTATATATTGAACAACGAACAGGATGCCCTTGATGCTGCGCAGGAAGCGCTCATTCGCATCTACACAAAAATAGGCTCGTACGAAGAAAAAGCGCAGTTTAAGACATGGATTCAACGTATTGTAACGAATATTTGCATTGACAAGTTTCGGAGAAATAAACCGACCGTCTCCATAGATGAGCACGACATGGTATTCCACGAGAAACAGAATGTGGAGGACGAAGTAATGTCTGCTTATGCTGTGAAAGACATTCAAGCCGCGATCGACAAGCTCCCTGAGCATCATCGTGCGGTTGTCGTCCTTCGGTATTTACAGGATTTCTCTTACAACGAAATTGCAGATTCGCTTGATTTGCCGCTCAACACGGTGAAATCTTATTTGTTCAGAGCTAGGCAACAGCTGCAGACGTTACTCCATGATTATCAGAAAGGTGGTGTCCGGGGATGAATTGTCAAGAGGTGATGGAACTAATGCAAAGACAGCTAGACGACGATCTCGACGAAAGCGAGAAAGAAGTCTTGACGAATCATACTAGACAGTGTCCGGACTGTGCAGCTATGTTCGAGCGGTTACAGCTGTTATCCGCCGAGCTTACCAGTTTGCCCAAAGTTATGCCGAGCTATAGCCTGGTTGATGCGATTATGCCAGAGCTCGAGAGAATGGAGCTATACGGAAAATCCGCTGCGCCCGCCGAACCGATTGCAAGCATCGATACGTCGCATGCCGTACCGCGCAGGGCGAAGCGCCAACGCCGCTGGCCGTCGATTCGGATCATGAGCGGAGTCATTGCAGCGGGAATCGTAGCAGGGCTGTTTCTTGTCACGTACCAGCCGGGATCGCTGCCCGATATTGGCTCGTTAGCCAAATCCTCGTCCAATGATTCGAGCAGTAACGCAGCTGAGACGGCTAATCAGGCACCGGAGGGAATGTCATTCTCGATAAGCGAGTCGAGAATCGGGGCTGCCAATCCCGAGGTGAGCACCGAAGGGTTCAATAAGGAAGATGTTTCTCTGAACAATCAGTTCGATAGCGATGCTTCCGATGGGAACACAGACGCAGGCACAGGCTCGATGCCATCCTCGCCAGAGCAAGGGCAATCTGATGGCAAAAACATCGCCGGAGGCAGCGACTTTGGCGTTGCTCAAGAGGAAAAAAGCCTCGTGCCGGAACAGAATGATCTTGGCATCACGGCTGATCTCTTTTCCTTCCCGTCTCCTGATGGCAAATACAATGCCAAGGTTGAAGCTTTCACGATCAAGCTGTATGCTTTGAACGACAATTCGCTAGTGTATACGACACCGCGCAAGAACGGCCAGCTTGTTAATCTTAGCTGGGCGGAGGATAGCTCCGAACTAGCCTACGAGGTTCATGTGGAGCAAGGAGCTATTGAGAAGTATGTCATTGATACGGCTAGCCTAACGGAACAGAAGGCAGCCCATTAATGAAAGGTATCCGCACACATTCATCCGCTGCTGCGTATAGTATGAGCAACGAGAGTGTCTGCGACGAAGCCTTAACGTCGTATGACCATCCGCAGGGCGGCACCATGGGCCTGCCTGCGAATGTTTATATAGATGTTCGGCAAAGGGATGAAGCCCCATAAAGGCTCATCCCTTTATTTCAGCTATGAGGTTTTATACGTTTCACACGTTAAAGCAGTCTTATAATTCTTGAAGAAACGGATGCCGTCCTCTGCCAGAGGACGGCTAAGCCGTTTCTTCTTGATGTATAGGAAAGTATAGGAGTTTGCTCTTACTTTCTCTATACGTTTCGGAGAAACGATGGCGTCTACAGAAAGGACGCCATCAGGCGTTTCTTCTTACGTATAATTATACTTACAGCTAGTGGGGTGCAGCAATGGATGCGAAGGAAGCGTTGAAGGAAATAAAGGGCGGCCGCTTTCGCCCAATCTATGTTTTGTATGGCAAGGATCGCTATCGCCTGCAGCAGTTTATCAATGCCTTGACAGACGCGATGTTTACGGCTGATGAGCGCGAGCTTGGCATCGTGAAGTTCGATACCGCGGAAACCTCGATCGACGAGGCCGTTCTTGAAGCGGAGACGTCGCCTTTTTTCGTGGAGCGCAAGCTAATTCTCATAAGGGACGCCGTCGTGATGTGTGCTGGCGGGAAAGAAGGCGGCAAGCTGGAGCATCGTCCGGAGAAGCTGATTCAATATATGGAATACCCTTCAGAGACATCCATTATCGTCATTTCTGTGAATGCGGAGAAGCTGGATGAGCGGAGGAAGTTAGTGAAGACGCTGAAGGAGCGGAATTCACTCGTGCCTTTTCCAGAGCTGGATGCGTCGCAGCTTAAGCAGTGGATGATTAAGCGAGCAGCGGAGCAAAACAGAACCCTGTCTTCCGATGCCGCAGATCTGCTTCTTACCCGCGCCGGAGCCAATATGCAGCAGCTCTCACAAGAGGTGGACAAGCTTTGCCTTCATGCGGGAGCGGGTGGAACCATCGACGTGGAAATAGCTTCGCTAATGACAGCAGCTACGGTAGAGGAGGATGTATTCGCGCTTGTGGATGCGATTGCAGAGCTTCGAATAGACAAAGCTATTCGTCTATACAGAGAACTGCTTGTGCGACGTGAGGAGCCGATTAAGATCGCGGCGCTCATTGCGAGGCAGCTGAGGATCATGCTGCAAATTAAAGAGCTGGAGCAGCATCAGTACTCGCCCCAGCAGATGGCGGGCCAATTAGGTTTGCATCCCTATGCGGTGAAGCTTGCTTCGGAGAAAAGCCGCAAGTTCCAAGTTCCGAAGCTAGGGAGATTGCTGGCTTCGCTTGCAGAGCTTGATTATCAGATGAAGACGGGAACGATCGACAAGACGCTCGGCTTGGAATTGTATTTGCTTTCACTTGGCATGGAGAAGGGCGCTTAGCTCGATCTCCATCGCCTGTCTACATTTCTCGGAATGAAACACGCTGCGCCGTCAAAGGACGGCGACAGCCGTTTCATCTTGTTTGCGCACAAAAAAAGCTTCGCTGCCCGATTAGGGGCGGCGAAGCTTTTTTTGTAAGCTAAACGGTTGCAGCCATCTAATGACGACGATAACCGTTTAAGCTTGTACGCTGCTTAGGCTTGAGCCGAAAGGGCATTCAAACGTTTTGCAAGACGTGATTTTTTGCGGGAAGCCGCATTTTTATGAATCAGGCCTTTAGTTGCTGCTTTGTCCAACTTTTTCGTTGCAGCGATAAGAGCTGCTTTAGCAGCATCAAGATCAGTGCCAGCGATAGCTTGGTCAGCAGTTTTAACGGCCGAACGAAGTGCGGATTTTTGGGAAGCATTCAAAGCACGACGCTTTTCACTTGTTTTAACGCGTTTAATCGCGGATTTAATGTTTGGCATGGAATTCACCTCCTAAACTATTTACAACGGTTTATATACATAATAAACCTAGACAACACAACTTAAAATATATTATCATGCCAATCCCCAAAAAGCAATAGCAGGAAGCACCTTGTTCAATTCCAAGATGAACCCATCTGTGTCTGGCAAGGAGTATGAAAATAAGCCATCTGCAAACAATAACGGTAGTACAGGCTTGAAGGGAGAATGAGCAGTGGAGAAGGAACTTGATTTGCAGCAATATAACGTCCGTACCGATTTGGCGCTTGAAGCGAAGGAAATGGCTGAATCTCCTCGCGGAGGCCCGATTCCAGGCATTCAATCAGAGATAACCGAAGACGATGGCATTACGATCACGCAGCTGCATGTACAGAACGAGCAGGGCTCACAAGCGATCGGAAAAATGCAGGGACATTACGTAACGATCGAAGTGCCGGGGCTGCGTAACGGGGATACAGGGCTGCAGGATCGTGTTGCGACGCAGTTCGCGAAGCATTTTGAGGCCTTTCTCGAACGGCTCTCGATTAACAAAACGGCAAGAGTGCTTATCGTTGGGCTTGGCAACTGGAACGTAACCCCGGATGCCCTTGGTCCAATTGTCGTTGAAAATGTCATGGTGACGCGTCATTACTTTGAGCTTATGCCGGATCAGGTTGCGCCTGGCTATCGGCAGGTAAGCGCAGTAGCGCCAGGGGTCCTTGGGATTACCGGTATTGAATCCAGCGAAATTGTTCAAGGTATTGTAGAGAAAACAAAGCCAGAGCTCGTCATTGCGATTGACGCGCTAGCCTCCAAAGCATTGGAGCGGGTAAATACGACGATTCAAATCGCCGATACGGGCATCCATCCAGGGTCGGGGATCGGCAATAAGCGCAAAGGGCTGACCAAGGAAATATTAGGCGTTCCTGTCATTGCCATCGGCGTGCCGACGGTCGTTTACGCTTCGACCATTGTGAACAACACGCTGGAGATGATGAGCAATCATTTTAAACAGCAAAGCGCGAACTCGGATCATATTTTAGGCTTGGTCAACCAGATGGAGGAGAATGAGCGCCTTCAGCTTGTCAAGGAAGTGCTCAGTCCGATTGGACATGATCTGCTCGTTACGCCAAAGGAAATTGACGAATTTATTGAGGATATTGCCAACATTATTGCGAGCGGCCTAAATGCTTCGCTGCATGATGCCGTTGATTCAAGTAATGTAGCGGCCTATACACACTGAGTGTTTGCTTAAAAAATGATTCTTGCAGCCGCTTCGCTAGGAAGCGGCTTTGCTGCGTTTGCAGGCAAGCATGGCTTTGTCTACCATCACAACGGTGAATCGTGGATAACAAATCTACTGATTGCTGCCCAGTGGTCAATCTATTGGTTCTATGAACTCTATGACTATCATAGTTTAGTAGTAACTAAAAGCCACTGGCGCAAAGAAGCGGGAGGTCGTACAGCTTATGAAACGAAGAGTCATGCTGCTCGATATCGGAAGAGAGAGCAAACGTATGAGGAAATTTCTGGTGACGGGGCGAACATTCGCGCTGCTCTCTTTTTGTTCCATGATATTTTTTGTATTGCTGGGTGTGGCGGGAATGGCACATCAGCAGACGACAGCCTCTCCGGTTAATTCAATGAAAGGATTCGCTGCCGCAGTATCCAGCGGGTTTTTTGGGGATATGCTAGAGATGGAGATGCCAGCGTTTCAAAGCAGTCAGACGGAGGAGCCTTTCACAGCCAAGCAAATCAGTTCGCTGCTGATGCGTGCGCTGACCGATATTAATCCAGGCGATCCTAAGAGCTTGCTTGCCGGTGAATTGCCAGGCATGAGCGTAAATGATGCCTTTCTAATACGCAAGGGAGTTGGCACGGATACAGCTGTAGGACCCGAGGATAACGCACCAATCACTTATGATCCGATAGGCGGTCTGCATGAAGGAGCTGGAACCGATATTTCCGGTAATCATGGAAATGAACCTGATCAGCCACCGGCAGCTACGGATGAACCGGATGACACCGGCAGTACAGGAGGCGAGGACGGTGGCATAGGGGAGCCCTTGAAACCGACGACAGGAGGCTTAAAGGCTGTCTTTATCTATCACTCTCATAATCGCGAATCCTGGTATCCTGAGCTTGCGGATCAATCGAAGGATCCAAATTCTAAAACGAAAAACATCACGCTTGTAGGTAAGCGGCTTGCCCAGAAGCTAGAAGAGAACGGCGTAGGAGCACAGCATTCCAATACGGATTATCCGACGGCAATCCCCAAATACAGGTGGGAATTATCTTATAAATACTCCATGAAAACGGTGAAGGAAGCGATCGCCAGCAGCAAGGATTTAAAATTTTTCTTTGATCTTCATCGCGATTCGCAAAAACGAAAGTATACAACGATCGATATTGACGGCAAAAGCTACGCTCAGGTTTATTTCATCATCGGCCACAAGAACCCGAATTGGGAGAAAAACGAAGCCTTTGCTACAAAAATTCATGAAGCGCTTGAAAAAAAATACCCTGGCATTTCGCGCGGCATCTGGGGTAAGACAGCCGCATCGGGAAATGCGGAATATAATCAGTCACTTGCCTCGGACAGTGTACTAATCGAGGTAGGTGGCGTAGACAATACACTGGAGGAATCCTACAGGACTGCCGATGCTTTGGCAGAAGTCATCTCAAGCATTTACTGGGCAGACGAAAAGGTGTCAGCGGACAAAGGCAAAGCGAGCTAAGAGACCATCATATTTTGGGGATAGAAAGGAACGAAGGATATATGAAACGAAACGCGTTAAAGTGGACGGTTCTAGGCGGAGCGATGGCTGTTATCATCATGTATGGCATTGATATGTCGACCTCCGGCATTGAACGGATTTATGGTCCCATGGATGGCAGCAGCGAATATACGGAAAATATTTTGCCAGAGGAAACCACAGACCCAGTAGATGAGCGAATGAGCGAGCAGCAGCAGAAAATAGCAAAGCTCGAGCAGGAGCTGGCGGAGCTTAAGAGACTAACGCTTGCTGGGGAGGAAGCTTATCCTTTAGAGACGGACAATGAGCTGCCTCTCGTCAATGACCGGCTGCCGGGCGTTCCTATTGAAAACAAACAGCCGGCTGTGAACAAGATTGCGGATTCAACGTCCGGTCTGCTCCAAAATATGTCAAGCGAGGGCATACGAATGGTGGTTTCCATCTTTGATGGTTTAACGAAGTGATAATGAACATTGCTGGTCTTCCCCTTAACTGATATAATAGGAGGAATGAATAGCATTATTGGAAATTGTGGGGGTTAGGCATGACTGACGTACGTGACCGACAAAAGAGAATTAGGAATTTTTCCATTATCGCGCATATAGACCACGGTAAATCTACGCTTGCTGACCGGATACTGGAATTTACCGGCGCCTTGTCCTCTCGAGAGATGCAGGAGCAAGTTCTTGACCAAATGGATTTGGAGCGTGAACGCGGCATTACCATTAAGCTGCAAGCCGTTCGTTTAGCGTACACGGCAGATGACGGGATTGAATATATCCTCAACCTGATCGATACGCCAGGGCACGTCGACTTTACATACGAGGTATCACGCAGTTTGGCGGCTTGTGAAGGCGCCTTGCTCGTCGTAGATGCCGCGCAAGGGATTGAAGCCCAGACGCTTGCTAATGTCTATTTGGCACTGGATAACAACCTAGAAATCGTACCTGTCATCAATAAAATCGATTTGCCAAGCGCTGAGCCTGAACGGGTGAAGCAGGAAATCGAGGATGTGATTGGACTCGATGCCTCCGATGCGGTGCTTGCTTCCGCAAAAGCCGGAATCGGCATCAAAGAAATACTGGAGCAAGTAGTTTCCAAGATGCCTGCGCCTGAAGGCGATCCTGATCAGCCGCTTAAGGCGCTTATTTTTGATTCGCATTACGATCCTTACAAAGGCGTTATCGTATATGTTCGGGTTATGGACGGAAGCATCAAGGCGGGCTCGAAAATTCGTTTTATGGCAACCGGAGCTGAATTTGAGGTCATCGAGGTAGGCGCCTTCATGCCGCGCATGTCGATCGTGAAGGAGCTTGCGGTTGGCGATGTTGGTTTCGTCGTTGCGGGTATTAAGAACGTAAAGGATACACGCGTCGGCGATACCGTTACAGAAGCGAAGCGCCCTGCGCCAGAGCGCTTGCCAGGTTATCGCCAGATCAATCCGATGGTGTTCTGCGGACTATATCCAATCGAGACACAGGACTACAACGATTTGCGGGATGCGCTTGAGAAGCTGGAGCTTAACGATGCTTCGCTTCGATACGAGCCAGAATCGTCTACAGCGCTTGGCTTTGGCTACCGCTGCGGATTCCTTGGCCTGCTGCACATGGAAATCATTCAAGAACGGATTGAACGTGAGTTCAACATTCCACTCATTACAACTGCGCCAAGCGTAGTCTACAAAATTACGCTAACTAACGGCGATACGATGGAGATTGACAATCCATCCAACTATCCGGAAGCTGGCAAGCTTGATTTTGTAGAGGAGCCATTTGTTAAAGCCGCTATTATTGTACCTAATGATTATGTAGGCGCGATAATGGAGCTTTGTCAGAATAAACGCGGTGAATTCGTCAATATGGAATACTTGGATACGAATCGTGTTACGCTTACTTATCATTTGCCGCTTTCTGAAATCGTTTATGATTTCTTCGATCAGTTGAAATCAAGCACGAAGGGTTATGCTTCATTTGACTACGAGATTAGCGGCTACCGCAAATCCAATTTGGTCAAAATGGACATTATGCTGAACAATGAACAAGTTGATGCCTTGTCTGTGATCGTTCACCGTGACCGTGCTTACCAGCGCGGCAAGGTCATTTGCGAGAAGCTGAAAGAGCTGATACCTCGTCAAATGTTCGAGGTGCCGATTCAGGCGTCCATTGGCAACAAGGTTATCTCGCGCGAGACAGTTAAAGCGATGCGCAAGAACGTTCTTGCCAAGTGCTACGGCGGTGACATCAGCCGGAAGCGGAAGCTGCTTGAGAAGCAGAAGGAAGGCAAGAAACGGATGAAGCAAGTAGGAAGTGTAGAGGTGCCGCAGGAAGCGTTCATGGCGGTGCTCAAAATCGGCGAGGATTAAAACGTACGAGGATGAGGGAGGGCGCAGCTCTCCCTCTTTTCTATTCCATTTTCTTTTTTATAACGACTTATATTTCAATGCGGAACGAAAGCTGCAGCGTGATTGCGCCGCTCTTGCGTTTGCGCTTGAAGGAGAATGCTAAACGATGACTATAACGCAATCACCGCGTGCTTTATATATACACATCCCTTTCTGCACGAATAAATGCCACTATTGCGATTTCACCTCCTACGTATTGAAAGGCCAACCGGTCGATCAATACTTGGATGCCTTGGAGCAGGAGATGGCGAGGACGGTCCAGCAATGGCCGCCTGTGGAGATTGATACTGTATTTGTTGGCGGGGGCACCCCAACGGTGCTTACACCTGTGCAAATGGAGAGATTCTTGAAATCGGTCCGCACCTATTTCCCTTTGGCTCCGAATGTGGAGTTTACGATGGAAGCAAATCCGGGTACAACGGATATTGATAAGTTGTCCGCGATGAAGGCAGGCGGCGTGAACCGAATCAGCTTCGGGGTCCAGTCCTTTGATAATGGCCTTCTTGAGCGGATTGGCAGAATACACAGCGTAGATGATGTTTACCGCAGCATCGAAAATGCACGCGCGGTTGGTTTTACAAATCTGTCGATTGACCTTATGTTCGGCCTCCCAGGCCAGACGGTTGAGCTGCTCGCTGACAGTGTAAACCGCGCTATGGAGCTCGGGCTGCCCCATTATTCGATCTACAGTTTGAAAGTAGAAGAAAATACATTGTTCCATAAGCTGTATGAGCGCAATGAGCTGCCATTGCCTCCGGAGGAAGAGGAGTTTAATATGTTCATCCTGCTGATGGATATGTTAAAGGGTAGCGGCTATGCACATTACGAAATCAGTAATTTTGCAAAACCGGGCTATGAGAGCCGGCATAACTCCACCTATTGGAGGAATGAGCCTTATTATGGCCTTGGAGCGGGTGCCCATGGCTACTTGAACCGCATGCGCCATGTCAACTTAAAAGGGATTACTCCATATATTGATGCATCTGCCCAGAAGCTCCCTCGTTTGGAGACGCTTGAGGTGCCAGAGGATGAGGCGATGGAGGATTTGATGATGGTCGGACTGCGTCTTCTCGAAGGCGTGCCTGCGTCCCGGTTCTCCAAGCAGTTTCCAGGCCATACACTGGAGAGGAAGTTTGGTGCTGTCATCGATAAGCTGCTGAACGATGGCTTACTGGAAGCCGAACAAACAGTGGATGATACGATCTACCGGTTGACGGATAAAGGCGTGCTTTTGGGTAATGAAGTTTTTGGTGCTTTTATCGGATATACCGGATAAAATCCCCTTGAGAAAAAATGCATTGTGTTGTATATTTATTCATATTGATTTTGAACTTGCACCGGGTGGAGGCGAAGGCACATATGCAGGCAGTACAGGTCGTATGCAGAAAAGCGACGTCAGAGGATATTGAAACGTTGTTCCAATTAATAAAAGGTTATGCCGAGAAAGGCATTATGCTGCCTCGCACTCGGGAAGCGCTCGAATATATGATAGATACATTCGTCGTCGCGCAAATAGGGGAAGAGGTAGTCGGATGCGGCTCCCTGACGAGATTAGGCCAGGATTTGGTTGAGATACGATCGCTTGGCATGTCTGAGGGTTACAAAGGCGTCGGTATCGGAAGCAAGCTGGTAGACGCTTTAATCGAAGCGGCCAGAGAGCAGCAAATACCGAAAATCATGGCTTTAACTTACGCGGTATCCTTTTTTGAGAAAAATGGCTTTAAGGTCGTAGACAAAGAAATTTTCCCTGAGAAGGTGTGGAAGGATTGCGTCAATTGTCCTAAGCAGCTTGCTTGTGATGAAATTGCCGTTCTCAAGATGCTGAATTAGCATTTGCAATATTTATATTCCTAAGAAAATAGAAGCCACTCTCCCTTAGTCTCATTATGCAGCTAACCGGACAGTGGTTTTTTACTTGGTAACGGACATTTGCTCATTTAATCGGCTGCTTTGATAGTATTACGGCTCGATTTGGTATATAGTCTAGGTAGATGTTTATTGTCACATAGAGGAGAAATAAAAAATGACCGAGAAAAAAGATCAATTGGTTGCTGTAGAAGACAAGCTCAAGCATGTAACGACCGTGCTTCTTAAGAAATGGGCAGGCTTTAGCGGATTCTATGGCTATAAAGCCATGGAGTTTAAAGAAGTACTTGCTTTGTTAAACACAAACGGCTGGAAAGTGAATATAGATGATTCTGTTTCACCTTACCGTGTAGTCGAGCTGTATCAAGGCGACAATCGGGTAAGAAAAGAGAAATTTGCAGTCGATGAAGCAGGCAGAGTCCACAAAGTTTAAGGCTTGCATGATCCTTTTGCATAATAGGCGCACGAAAATTGCCGAACCGACTTGACAATCGACAAGCTGGTTTGGTATTTTTGTAGTAATGATTAGCACTCGATAGTATTGAGTGCTAACGACGGGAAACAAAATAATGGAATGAACAATATCGTAGGGGGTATTCGAATGCTGACGGAACGACAACGGATGATTTTGCATGCAATAGTGGATGATTATATTCGCTCGGCTGAACCAGTCGGCTCACGCAGTATTTCGAAGCGCGGCGACGTTGGCTTTAGTCCAGCCACCATTCGCAATGAAATGGCGGATCTTGAGGAGCTTGGCTTCCTGGAACAGCCGCATACGTCAGCAGGGCGTGTCCCATCCACGAAAGGTTACCGTTATTATGTGGACCATTTAGTGAAGCTTAATGAAGTGGATGAGAATGATATTGGCATGGTCCGCTCGTTCGTTACGGACAAAATGAACCAAATGGAACAGGTCATTCAGCAAACTGCGATGATTTTGTCCAATTTAACCAATTATACATCCATTTTGCTTGGACCTGAGATGTTCAGCACGTCGCTTAAGCATTTTGGCCTTGTGCCGCTTGATCAAACATCGGCGGTTGCCATCATTGTTACAAACACGGGTCATGTTGAAAATAGAACGATATCCATTCCGGAAGGCCTCAAGATGGAGGATATGGAGAAGGTCGTTAATATTTTGAATACGAGGCTCGTGGGCGTTCCGCTGATTCGGCTCAGATCAAAGCTTTACACAGAAGTCGGGCAAGAGCTTGAACGGCATGTAGACCATTACGAGCAGCTGCTGCAAGTTCTGGATCACGCACTGCAGAATGAAGATGAGCACAGGATCTTCCTCGGGGGCACGACCAACATGCTGACACAACCGGAGTTCAAGGATGTAGACAAGGTAAAAACGATTTTGGACTTACTTGATGAGACACCAGCCATCATGAAAATGTTTTCCGGCCTTCCGTCAGGTATACAAGTACGTATCGGTACAGAAAATGACCATAAGGCAATTAGCGATTGCAGTCTAATCACGGCAACCTATGCTATTGACGGTCAATCGCTGGGAACGATCGGCATTCTAGGACCAACGCGAATGGAATACGGCAAAGTGATTAGTCTGCTGGATCTTATATCCAAGGATATGGCGGTCCTTCTGGGCCGCTGGTATAAATAATCCTGCAGCTGCTGCGGATGCCAAGTTTGCTTCGTAAACTTTTAAGGAGGTGATTGCATGAGTACAAAGGAGCAACATAATGAAGCGGCTGAGGCTGCTGAGGAAGTTATATCGACTGAGCAATCAGAGCAAGGTAATGAGGAGACGGCAAGTGAAGTTTCCGAAGAAGATGCGCGTTATGTGGAGCTTGTGAAGCAGGCTGAAGAAAGCCAGCAGCGCTTGCTGCGCACACAAGCGGACTTTGATAATTTCCGTCGCCGTACGCTGAAAGAGAAAGAAGAGCTTGGCCAATATGCTTCGATGAAATTGATCGGCCAACTGCTGCCAGTTGTGGATAATTTCGAACGCGCAGTTGCTGCGGCATCGGTCAACGGTGATTTTGAATCGCTCGCGAAGGGCGTGGACATGATCTTCCGTCAATTAGAGCAAACGCTGGAGCAAGAAGGCCTTAAAGCAATGAACGTTGTTGGCGAGCCGTTTAACCCTGATTTTCACCAAGCCATTATGCAGGTTGATTCAGACGAGCATGAGGAAGGTATTATTGTGGAGGAAGTGCAGAAGGGCTATATTTTGAAAGAAAAGGTATTGCGCCCTGCCATGGTTAAAGTTAGCAGCTAAGCCTTAATGACTTCATTCCATAAATAAGATAATGAAAGCTAGCTTAGCTTTAAAATACAATAGAATGTAGGAGGAACAATAGCTATGAGTAAAGTAATCGGTATTGACCTTGGTACAACGAACTCTTGCGTTGCAGTAATGGAGGGTGGAGAAGCAGTCGTTATCCCTAACCCGGAAGGCAACCGCACAACTCCATCCGTAGTAGGTTTCAAAAAAGACGGAGAGCGTGTAGTCGGCGAAACGGCAAAACGTCAAGCCATCACGAATCCTGACCGTACAATCAGCTCAATCAAGCGCCATATTGGTACGAACCACAAAGAAAAAATCGACGATAAAGATTATACACCGCAAGAAATTTCTGCAATCATTTTGCAAAAATTGAAATCCGATGCGGAAGCTTACTTAGGTCAAACGGTAACACAAGCAGTTATTACGGTTCCCGCTTATTTCAATGACAGTCAGCGTCAAGCAACGAAGGATGCAGGCAAAATCGCTGGTCTAGAAGTGCTTCGTATTGTCAACGAGCCAACAGCTGCTGCTCTTGCTTACGGCCTTGAGAAAACAGAAGACCAAACGATTCTTGTATATGACCTTGGCGGCGGTACGTTCGACGTTTCCATTCTTGAGCTTGGTGATGGTTTCTTCGAAGTTAAAGCAACAAGCGGCGACAACAAATTGGGCGGCGATGACTTCGACCAAGTGGTTATCGATCACCTTGTTGCGGAATTCAAGAAGGATCAAGGCATTGATCTCTCCAAAGACAAAGCAGCAGTTCAACGTCTGAAAGATGCAGCGGAGAAAGCGAAAAAAGAGCTTTCCGGTACACTAACATCGGCGATTTCGCTTCCGTTTATTACGATGGTTGACGGCGTTCCTCAGCATTTGGAGCTTAGCCTAACCCGTGCTAAATTCGAAGAGCTAGCTGCTGCGCTTGTTGAGCGTACGCTTGGACCTACTCGTCAAGCGCTTAGCGATGCAGGCATGTCAGCTAACGATATTGATAAAGTTGTTCTTGTTGGCGGATCGACTCGTATTCCAGCCGTACAAGAAGCTGTTAAAAAATTGATCGGCAAAGATCCACATAAAGGCGTTAACCCAGATGAGGTTGTTGCACTTGGCGCAGCCGTTCAAGCAGGTGTATTGACTGGCGACGTGAAAGACGTAGTTCTTCTTGACGTTACGCCATTGTCGCTTGGTATTGAAACAGCTGGCGGCGTGTTTACGAAAATGATCGACCGCAACACAACGATTCCTACGAGCAAGTCCCAAGTGTATTCCACTTACGCGGACAACCAGCCGGGCGTTGAAATTCACGTTCTGCAAGGCGAGCGCTCGATGGCAGCTGGCAACAAAACGCTTGGCCGCTTTACATTAAACGATATTCCTCTTGCACCGCGCGGCGTACCGCAAATCGAAGTTACTTTCGATATCGATGCGAACGGTATCGTTAACGTATCGGCGCTAGATAAAGGAACAGGCAAGAGCCAAAAGATCACAATCACTTCTTCAAGCGGCTTGAGCGAAGATGAAATCAATCAAATGATGAAGGACGCTGAGCTGAACGCAGAAGAAGACCGCAAGCGTCGTGATTTGGTCGAAGCAAAAAACAGCGCTGACCAATTGGTTTACTCCGCTGACAAAACGATCAAAGATCTTGGCGATAAAGTGGATGCAGGCGAAATCGAAAAAGCAAACGCAGCGAAAGAAAAAGTTACAGCTGCACTTGCAACTGACGATCTAGAGCAAATAAATGCAGCAGCAGCTGAGTTGACGGAAATCGTACAGCAGCTTTCCGTTAAGCTTTATGAGCAAGCAGCGCAAGCAGAAGGCGCTGAGCCGGAAGCAGGCAATGGCAATAGCAATGCTAAAGGAAAAGACAACGTTGTAGATGCCGACTATGAAGTTGTTGACGACAATAAATAAAGTGTAGCGAGTGAGAGGTCAAAGACAGGCGCTACCTGGCTTTGACCTCCTTTCGTGCGCATAGACACATGGAATCATAAGATAGATAGCGGAGGTGAGAACAGGTGGCAAGCAAGCGCGATTTTTATGAGGTGCTGGGCGTAGGCAAGGACGCTTCAGCAGAAGAAATTAAAAAGTCTTACCGTAAGCTCGCAAGGGAATTCCATCCCGACGTGAACAAAGCTGCGGATGCGGAGACGAAGTTCAAGGAAGTGAAGGAAGCGTATGACGTCTTAAGTGATGACGGCAAACGCTCAACGTATGACCGGTTCGGCCATGTTGATCCTAACCAGGGCATGGGCGGTGGAGGCGGCGCTGATTTCGGCGGCGGCTTTGGCGATATTTTCGATATGTTCTTCGGTGGTGGCGGTGGTCGACGTGATCCAAATGCACCGCAACGCGGCAATGATCTTCAATATACGATGACGGTTGAGTTCAAGGAAGCTGTGTTCGGCAAGGAAACCGAAATTACGATTCCGCGTACAGAAACGTGTGACACCTGTCATGGTGATGGTGCCAAGCCGGGTACGAAGCCGGAATCTTGTTCGGTATGTAAGGGGAGCGGCCAACAAGAGGTTGTCCAAAATACGCCATTCGGCCGTATGGTAAATCGCCGCGCTTGTACGAATTGCAGCGGCACAGGCCGCGTCATTAAAGATAAATGTTCGACCTGTCATGGCGCTGGCAAAGTAAAACGTCAACGCAAAATCAATATTCGCATTCCTGCGGGTGTCGATGATGGTGCTCAAATCCGCATGACTGGCGAGGGCGAAGGCGGACTTCGCGGCGGGCCAGCAGGTGATTTGTACATTGTGATTCGCGTGAAGTCACATGAGTTCTTTGAGCGCGAGGGCGATGATATCTACTGCGAGGTTCCACTTACTTTCGTTCAAGCGGCGCTTGGGGATGAGATTGAAATTCCGACGCTGACCGAGAAGGTAAAGCTTAAAGTGCCTGCGGGCACGCAAACGGGCACGTACTTCCGGCTTAAAGGCAAAGGGGTTCCGAAGCTGCGTGGATACGGTCAAGGCGACCAGCATGTGAAGGTGACGATCGTAACACCAACAAGTCTGACGGATGACCAGAAGGATTTGCTTCGTCAATTCGGCGGTCTGACCGGCGATTCGGTATCTAATGATCAAGAGCATCATGAATCTATTTTTGATAAAATGAAAAAGGCGTTCCGGGGAGAATAACCCGGCACGTCTTTTTTTCTTATAATGGTCTGTATAGGAATTGGCGCGCAAACATATTCTATTCGGGTAGGAAAACCATACATCTACAAACAACCGGAGGGAATAATAAGATGACTGACAACATTAACTTGGAAAAAGAGAACTTTGCAAACCTGCCTGTAGGTGAGAATGAGGATGTTGAGTTTTCCGAAGAGCTGGCAGATGAGGCGGACCGCAAAGCAGCAGAGCGTGCAGCAGCAGCTGATCAGCGCAACGAGCAGGAATAATGAGCCGCTTGGAACTCCAAGCCACGTTTAGCGGCGAAGGCACAGCTCAAGAGGCTCTGCGTAAGCTGCAGGCACTTCGTGTTACAGATGTAAGCGGGTTGATCGATAGCGGCACTGTGACAGCAACGATTGACGCTGCTGTCGCTGAACGTGCGCTTCGCCTGATCAGTCAGATTGACGCAAACGCAAACGCTACTATTAGTTAATACAAAAGAGACTGCAGGCTTAATAAGCCTGCAGTCTCTTTTGATCATGAGCCTTATTTTATTCCGCTGCTTCTTGCAAAACATAGCCTTCTGGTCGCAAAGACCTGACCAATAAGTCGCGAAGCTCGCCATACCTTGAGTGCTTGCGTACGAAGGTAAATGGCTCGGAGCGCTTGTTGAGTGGATTTGGCATGTCTACCTCGATTCGTCCTGGCGCAGCTTGCATCGTTATAATCCTGGTGCCAAGCAGCAGTGCCTCATCCACGTCATGTGTAATGAATACAATCGTTTTACCTGAATTCACCCAGATTTTACGAATCAGATATTGCAGCGATTCGCGCGTAATTGCATCAAGTGAAGCGAACGGCTCATCCATGAGAATAATACGTGGATCTGTGGCCAGTGCTCTAGCGATTGCCGTTCGTTGCTTCATGCCGCCAGAGAGTTGGAATGGAAACAAGGAAGAATAAGAAGTTAGTCCGACTTGCTTCACAATGGAAGCTGCTTTTTCTTTCCGTTCTGCACGCGGGCAGCTCAGCATTTTCAGGCCAAACTCTACATTGCTCTGCACGCTCAGCCATGGGAACAGATTGGCATGTTGGAAGACGACGCCGACCTCGTGATGCGGCCTGTAGTGTGGTCGTTCATAGATGCTGACCTCGCCTGAAGTAGGCTGCTCGTAACCAGCCGCTACTTTAAGAAGCGACGTTTTTCCGCATCCGGAAGGGCCAAGAATACAAACGAATTCACCCTCTTGGATGGAAAGATTAATATTGCCAAGTACTTCGGCATCCGTTTTGCCGTTAGGGTAAATAAGCTTTACACCTTGCATCGTTATAGCTTGAATAGCCTCATTTGCGGAAGAACTTAATTGGAAAGCTTGAAAGGCAGCTTCTGTCATTGTGATTACCTCCTATCTGTTTTGGTGCGCACGATTAATGCTTCAGCGATTCATTCCAAATACCTTGTTGGTAGGCAGCAGCATCCGGAGCAGAAGGTATGGTTTTCTGATCGACCAGAAATTGGCCCGTTTGCTCGAGAACCTGTGCAAATCCGCTTATGCTGCTATCCGCTCCGAGATATTTGGCGTCCTGCTGCTCCGCAGCATTTAGCCATACAAGCTCATGGAGCTGGGTTAGCGTATCCGCTTCGGATTGGCTGAGGAGCGGGGCGACCGCCTTTGCGGCTTCCTCGGGATTTGAACGGTACAGGGCCACGGCTTCATCAAGAATTGCGACGTAGTCTCTTACGAATTGCGGATATTGTTCAGCGAATTTCTTGCCGACGATTCCAACGTCAGCGGTGATGATGCCTTGTTCGGATAAGGTTTTGGCCGAAATTAATAGTTTGCCGTCATCGGCAACAAGCTTCGCAAGCGAAGGCTGCCATACGAATGCTCCGTCGATGTCTTTGCGCTGCCATGCTGCGACGATATCAGGCGGCTGAAGATCAAGAATGCTGACGGAAGCAGGGTCCACGCCTTCTTGTTTAAGTGCAGACAATAAGCTGAAATGAGTCGTCGATCCAAAAGGAACAGCGATTTTTTTGCCGACGAGGTCCTTCACGCTGTTGATGCCAGCACTATTGCGGACAGCCAGAGCTTCATTATCACCAATTACGTCATGCAGGAAATAAACGGAATAGGGTAAATCATTGGCTAAGCCGATGGCTACCGGTACGGAGCCCGCAAGGCCGAGATCGATGCCGCCTGCGGCGAACGCCGTATTGACATCGCGGCCAGAATCGAAGGGAACCCAGGTTATATTAACATCGGGAAACTTTTTCTCTGCAAGTCCAAGCGCTTTCGTCAGCAGTTCTGCATTGGGGATAATCTGAAAGCCAATACGAACTTCTTTGGGAAGGACTGCCGCAGCAGGCTCGGCCGTAGGGTCAGCTTTGGTTTCTGGGGCAGGAGCTTCCGTTTCTGTATTGACGGCTGCTTCAGTGGCTTGGCTTGCGGGTTCGTTAGAGCCGCAGGCAGTAAGTATGCTAAATAGGGAAAAGAGCAATACAATGGTCCATAATCCTGTTAACTTCTTCTTTTTTATCATTTCTCTACACTCCTATATTCATCTCATTCTTTACCGCTCCATGGCACAAGCTTTTTCTCCAGCCATCGAAGAGCAGAATCAATCAACAAAGCGATGAGTCCCATAATGATAATGCCCGCAAAAATAATATCACTGCGCAGAAACTTACTTGCATCGAGCACCATCCAACCGATGCCGGACATCGCGGCTACCATCTCAGCAGCAACTAGTGTCGTGTAACTGACCCCAATGGCCGTGCGGATCCCGGTAAAGATCTCAGGCAAAGCGGAAGGGAACAATACATAAATGAATAGCTTGATTTTGCTGGCACCCAGCGACTTTGCCGCATGAATCCGGTCCGCGGATACACGTCTCACTCCTGCTACTACCGCAATGTATAGAGGAGCGAAGGCTGCCAGAAACAGCAAGGCAATCTTAGAAGAATCACCGATGCCAAGCCATAATACGAGCATCGTATAATACGCTAGCGGAGGCAGAGGGCGATAAAACTCGATAAAAGGATCAACAAGAGACCGAACGGTGAGCGATGAGCCGCTAATAAGCCCTAGAGGGATTGCGGTCACAAGCGCGAGCGCAAAGGCGCTGCCGAGCCGGAATAAGCTATCCCCAATATGATGTGAGAGTGAGCTTCCCTTGTAGCCGTCCTGCAAAATTTGTACAAATGCAATCCATACTTTTCCTGGCGCCGGTATAAATAATGGATTCACCCATTGCAAGCGCGTCACTAACCACCATATGAGCAATACGAATAGGACAGCCGATGCAGATATCGCAAAAGGATAGGCTCTGTGCTTGGTCCAAGCAGCTAGAACTTGGCGATTAACGGTTCTTTCCAGGCTGGTATTGATAAGCAACCATCTCCCCATTTGGTCCCGAGCTTGCCACGTTGGATTGGATAGATCGCAGCTTGGGGAATAACAGCTCTGCTACTCGGTATGCTTCTTCCAAATGCGGATACCCGGATAAAATAAAGGTTTCGACCCCGAGAGCTTCGTATTCCCGAAGTCGCTCCGCAACCGTATCAGGGTCTCCAACAAGCGCGGTACCTGCACCACCTCTAACGAGACCAATGCCTGCCCACAGGTTCGGTGAAATTTCCAGCTTGTTCCGATCACCGCCATGTAATTCAGTCATTCGTTTCTGTCCATGGGAATCCATCCGCGCATACACTTGTTGGGCTTTGGCAATGACATTATCATCTAAATGGCGAATGAGTTGGTTCGCGGCCTGCCATGCTTCTTCATTCGTTTCTCTGACGATGATATGCAGTCGAATACCGAACTTTACAGATCTTCCTTGTGCCAAAGCGGCTTCCCGGACAAGTGTCAGCTTATGTTTCACCTGCTCGGGAGCTTCTCCCCATGTCAAGTAATGATCGGCATGCTTCGCTGCGGTTTCCATTGCGGCTGGAGAAGATCCACCAAAGAAAATGGGAGGATGCGGCTGCTGTATGGGCGGGAAGAAATTGACGGCTTCGTTAACTTTGATATGCTTGCCGTCAAGGCTGAAAGCTTTCCTGTCGGTAAGGAGGTTTCGCCAGACTGTCATAAACTCATCA
Organism: Paenibacillus luteus; assembly: GCF_006542765.1. Taxonomy (GTDB): domain Bacteria; phylum Bacillota; class Bacilli; order Paenibacillales; family Paenibacillaceae; genus Pristimantibacillus; species Pristimantibacillus luteus. The sequence continues at coordinate 107,467 of NZ_SKCD01000077.1, read as the reverse complement.
GTCAACTGATAACGCTCGTCATGTTCAAGAAATAAACCATCAGCCTCTAATTCTTCAGGGTCGCCACCGGCTACTACATTCACAAGCAAGCGTCCGCCAGAGCTGCGGTCGAAGCTGGCTGCCATTCTTGCTGCAAGGGTGGGCGACATGAGGCCAGGCCTGACTGCAATAAGAAATTTCAACTGTTTGGTGGCTGCGATAAGCGAGGAAGCAGTAACCCAAGGGTCCTCACAGGCTCTTCCCGTCGGAAGCAAAACGCCATGGAAACCCAGGTCATCCGCTGCCATTGCGATCTGCCTGAAATAAACGGGCGTCGTTGTCCTTGCACCGAGGTCGGTTCCAACATAACGGCCGTCCCCGTAGGTCGGTATAAACCAGAAAAATTCCAATTTATTCATCCTTTTCATTCAGTTTAAATATTAATCACATCGGATAAGTTGGTATAATGCCCGTAAAAAAAGCATAACGCCTCTTTATGAAAAGTAGCCATTATGCGTCACCAGCGATCTGGTAGACAAGAGATGAATAATTATTCACTATGTGAACATGATAGCAGCAATTGCCATAAATAGTCAATCGTTTTATTTGGCAGGGGATGCTAGTTATTTTAAGAGCAAGGCAAGCATTTTATCAGGGGTTAGCATCGCGATTTCGTGAATGCCCGGTATGTTGTGCAAAATGAGCCCTTCCATCATAGAAACGTAGATCAGCGCAAGTTCCAAACTTCCTCCGTTCTTGATCACACCTTCCGCTTGCCCCTCTGCGATCATTTCTGCCATTGGCCGTAAATTGTCGATGAATCTGGCACTAACCGCTTGCGTTACGTGCTCAGGCACAGCCTCCGAGGTTCGGGCATATTGCAAAATAACGGTAATTGCCCATCCATTGCGATAAGAGAGCCAGTTTTCAGTGTACCAATATAGTTTGTCATAAGAGGATCCCTCCAAATGGAGCGCATGTTCGACAAATTCTCGGTATTCCTGCTGTCCGCTTTCCACCAAGGCTTTGAAAATATCATCTTTGGAGCGGAAATATTTATAAACATTTCCGACGCTAATACCTGCAGTTGATGCGATATCAGCGATTTTTGTTGCGGGCAGACCCCGCCTTGCAATGACATGCATGGCTGCCTCCAATATTTGGCGCTGCCTTTCGTCACGCAGTTTTTGATCCTTCTCTATGTTTCTAGGTGACATGGGTGTAGCGGTCCTCCCTGCGATAATTGGCTTAGTAACGTATAACCTGCTGCTTTGGCACGTTTCGTAATGATTGTAGCATAATTGCAGGAGACGGTCGCATCCGTCATTTCTTTGTGCAAAGGTGGTACTCTGGTGTACAATAGATGTTAGGTTTTTATAGCGAAACGTTTGTCTGGCTGACGAGAGTCGGTGATAGCCGTTTACGATTGTTATTGGAGGATACTACATATGAAATGGCATGAAATTACAATCTCTACAACCGAAGAGGCGCAAGAGATGATATCGAACTTTTTACATGAATTGGGAGCAGGGGGCGTTTCGATAGAAGAGTCGGGAACGCTCAGCAAGCAGCGCGATACGTCGCTTGGCCAATGGTATCAGCTTCCACTTAATGATATTCCAGAAGGACAGGCCGTAATTAAGGGCTATTTTGGCGAAGACACCGATACAGATGCGCTGATTGCGGCGATTAGACCGCGCGTCGAGGAGCTTCGCGAGTTCGATATTGACCCTGGAAATGTAGAATACACTGCGCATGTCGTAGATGATGAGGACTGGGCTACGGCATGGAAGCAATATTTCAAGCCGCTTCGTATCTCAGACACGCTGACGATCAAACCCACGTGGGAAGAATATGAGCCAGGCGAAAATGAGCGCATTATTGAACTTGATCCCGGGATGGCTTTCGGTACAGGAACTCACCCGACTACGGCACTTTGCTTGCAGACCCTTGAATCCGTTATCCGCGGTGGAGAAGAAATCATTGATGTTGGTACGGGATCGGGTATTCTTGCCATCGGCGCATGCCTATTGGGTGCGAAGAGTGTACTTGCGCTTGATCTGGATCCGATTGCGGTGTCGAGTGCAACCGAGAACGTAATGCTGAACGATTTGTCGGAGCAAGTTGAAGTAAGACTTAGTGATTTGCTTGGTGTGATTAAGGAGGATTCAGCCGTTCTTGAGAAAGCATCTGGCAGTCAATCCATTGGCGTAACCGTGCCAGTGGACCTTGTCGTTGCGAATATTTTAGCAGAGGTTATCTTGATGTTCGTTGATGATGTATTTGAAGCGCTGAAGCCGAACGGCATTTACATTGCTTCTGGGGTATACAAAAATAAAGAAACAAACGTGGAAGAAGGCTTAATCCGTTCCGGGTTTGAAATTGTCGAGAAGCGCCGCGATGAGGAATGGATTGCGTTCGTTGCGAGAAAGCCGCAGGTGGGTTAATGGATCTGCAAAGTTTTTTTCGGAATCCGCTAGAGGATTTGCCGTTTATCGTACTGGCACTGATCATTTCCTTTACGGTGCATGAATTTGCGCATGCCTACAGCGCGTATAAATTTGGCGATGATACTGCCTACAACGCAGGTCGAGTTACACTGAACCCACGCGTCCATTTGGATGTTTTAGGCATGGTTTTGATCTTAATCGCAGGTTTTGGATGGGCGAAGCCCGTTCCGGTCAATCCGAGCAAATTCAGCAGTCCGCGGTTAATGAGCATTATCGTCACGGTGGTAGGTCCGTTAAGCAATTTGTTGATGGGAATTATCGGTGTATTCCTGTTCGTTGGGCTTGATGCGGCAGGTGTATTGGAAGCGAGCTCTCACGGTGTCAGTGCTGCGATACAAAGGTTTTTCATGTATTTTATATCCTATAACTTTCTGTTGTTTATTTTTAATTTAATCCCTCTGCCGCCGCTCGATGGCTACCGGATCATCGCTGATCTTTTGCCGCTTAAGATTCGGTACAAAATGGATCAAAATGTGCAATGGGGCATGTTCATTTTCCTTCTTATCGTGTTTATTCCACCGCTTCGGCGCGTGACGCTGGACCCGATATTGTCTATTGGCAGTACAATGGCGAGCGATATGTTAAGGTTCGCTTATGATCTTTTTTTCTAGGGTAGACCATATGTTGTGGAAATAGGCAAGAACGGCTTGGCAACGGTTTCTGATAGATTTAGAACAGCTATACATGCTATTATGAAGGATGGAATTTGTTTAAGGGTGGTTATGAATTAAGATGCAACGATATTTTGTAGCGGCGGAGCAATTCGGAGACAATGAGATTCGCTTAACGGGTGAGGACGCGCATCACGCCGTGAGGGTTATGCGATCAAAGCCGGGCGATAAATTCATCGTTAGCGACGGGCAGTCGCGGACAGCGTTAGTCGCTGTAGTGGAAGCTTCTCCGACGCTAATAACAGCAGAAATCATTGAAATGCTGGATGCGGAAAGTGAACCTGTATGGTCTGTCACCATTGCGCAAAGCTTGCCCAAAGGCGATAAGATGGAACTGGTTATCCAGAAAGGGACAGAGATTGGCGCTTACGCGTTCATTCCTTTTCAATCCGAGCGGATGGTTGTGCAGTACGATGCCAAGAAGGAAGCGAAACGGATTGAGCGCTGGAGCAAAATCGCTAAAGAAGCAGCGGAGCAAGCCCATCGCAGCCGAATTCCGGCTATTGAGCCGTTGAAGAGCTGGCGTGAGCTGGTCCAATTGATAGGCAATTATGATCTGGCCCTGTTTTGCTACGAGCGCGAAGGTCATGCTGCCCATGGCAGAGGCATCCGTTCCGCGATTCAAGAATGGCGGCAGAGCGCATCACCAGTTAGTGCAGTGAAAGTGCTGCTAATCGTCGGGTCCGAGGGTGGCTTTACAGACCGAGAAGCCGCAGAGGCAGAAGCTGCAGGTGCTGTTTTGACGGGACTTGGCAGAAGAATTTTAAGAACGGAAACAGCAGGTCTTGTCGGACTAACCTGCTTATTATATGAATCCGGAGAAATGGGAGGAGCGTAACAACTATGCCAACAGTCGCATTTTATACGCTGGGCTGCAAAGTAAACTTCTATGACACAGAAGCGATATGGCAGCTATTTAAGAACGAAGGTTACGAGCAGGTCGATTTCGAAGCGACCGCCGATGTTTACTTAGTTAATACATGTACCGTAACAAATACGGGAGATAAGAAGAGCCGCCAGATTATTAGACGGGCTGTGCGTCGCAATCCGGATGCTGTCATTGCAGTGACAGGCTGTTATGCTCAGACATCCCCAGCGGAAATTATGGCCATCGAAGGCGTGGACCTTGTCATCGGGACGCAGGACCGCGAGAAAATAATGACTTTTGTTGACCAGATTCAAGGTGACCGCAAGCCGGTCAACGCTGTTCGCAATATTATGAAGACTCGTGATTTTGAAGAACTGGATGTTCCTGACTTCTCCGAACGGACGAGGGCATTTCTGAAAATTCAGGAAGGTTGCAATAACTTCTGCACCTTCTGCATTATTCCTTGGTCGCGGGGCCTCTCACGCAGCCGTGCGCCTCAAAGCGTGCTGGAGCAAGCGAAGCAGCTGGTAGCCTCAGGCTATAAGGAAATTGTATTGACGGGCATTCATACGGGTGGCTATGGCGATGATATGGAAAATTACAATCTTACGAGCCTACTTTGGGATTTGGATAAAATTGAGGGTCTCGAGCGGATTCGGATCAGCTCCATTGAAGCAAGCCAAATTGATGACGCGATGATCGACGTATTGAACCGTTCAACCAAAATGTGCCGTCATCTCCATATCCCGCTTCAAGCGGGAGAGGACTCCGTGCTTAAAAGGATGCGCCGCAAGTATACGACTGCGGAGTTTGCAGCAAAGATCAAAAGGCTGCATGAAGCCATGCCTGGTGTAGCGATTACGACGGACGTTATCGTGGGCTTCCCGGGTGAAACGGAAGAAATGTTTGAGAGCGGCTTTCGTTTCATGGAGGATTTGAAGTTTGCTGAAATGCATGTTTTCCCTTACTCCAAACGTACAGGAACGCCAGCTGCCCGGATGGATGAGCAAGTGGAGGACGAGATTAAGAACGAGCGCGTACACAAGCTGATCGATTTATCAGAGAAGATGCAGCTTGCTTACGCTAAGCAATATGTAGGCCAGGTACTTGATGTTATTCCTGAGCGCGATTATAAAGGAGCACCTGGAACCGGGCTTGTGATGGGCTACACGGACAACTACATTCAAGTGGTGTTCAACGGTACCGAAGCCTTGATCGGAAAGCTTTGCCGGGTCAAAATTACGGAAGCGGGCGTTAACGAATGCCGCGCTAAGCTGGTTCGCGTTATGGATGAGCTACCTGCAGCAGACAATGATACTGAACTGCATAGCTTCGTTCTGGAACGTCCAGAAGCGATAAGAGCATAACCAAAGCCAGATCAATGCGGGGGTTCCTTTGCTTATCGATTCCCTTTCGGGAATCGATGGAGGAATCCTTTGCTGCATATACTATCTAAATGAATGCTGCAAGGGGGAAACGGACATGAAGGAAATTTCAGCAGGCGGTGTCGTATATCGCCGAAACGAGGAAGGAAAGCTTCAAATTCAGCTCATTCAGGATCGTTATGGAAAAGTATCGCTGCCGAAAGGGAAAATGGAAGCCGGCGAAACAATCGAACAGACAGCCTTGCGGGAAATCGCTGAAGAAACCGGGCTTGAAGGCGTCATCATCGCTCCGATTGACCAGATAAAATATAAATATGAGCACGAGGCGTTGGGCTCCGTAGATAAAGAGGTTCATTATTATCTAGTAGAAGCCGTTGGGGGCTCCTTGCAGGCTCAGGTGGAAGAGATACGCGGAGTAGATTGGTTTGAGCCGCAGGATGCCTGGAGACGGCAGAAGCAATCTGGCTACGATAACAATCATCGCATTGTTGCCGGCGCTTTTCAATTGCTCGGTTTGCAAACGGATTAGTGCGGTGCTGACGGCCCGAGCCTGCGAAAGATGCCAAGATAGCAGAAAGGCAGCGCAATTAAAGAGCTCAGTACGTTAAAGATCGTTTGCGTATGGGCAATTTGCCCGGCAGCTGTTGCAGATATCCATTCGGAAAGGGTGGTAAGCTCACCTACAAAGGGCATAAACAGCAAAGCTCCCCCAGCATTAAGCACAACATGAGACCAAGCGACATATTGTCCCGCTTTTGTTCCGCCGATGGAGGCAAGCAAAGCAGTCGCACATGTGCCGATATTTGCGCCGAGCACCACAGCAATGCCGAGTTCAATTGGCATTGCGCCTACGGATACAAAGCCCATAATGATTCCGATAACGGCTGCACTGCTGTGAACAGCAGCGGTAAGAACGGCGCCGGCTGCGAGTCCCCACCATAGGTTCTCGCCTGCTTTATCGAGAAACCAGCTAAAAAAAGGGCTATCTTGAACGGCGGGACCTACGCCTTGCATCATGCCCATTCCGGTTAGCAGCAAAGCAAATCCACAAAGAACGACCGATGAGGAACGAAGCGGATCCAGCCAACGGGTATTGCGAAGCGCGGGTACAATACGCAATTCGCCTAGCATGGCAGTCGCGATCCAGATGGCCAAAGATACAGCCAATAAGGGGATAGCAAGCTTATTCAAATTCAACCCAATAAGCTCCGTCGTTATGCAGGTGCCGATATTGGTGCCTAGAATGATGCCCAGCGTGCGCGGAAAGGTTAGCAAGCCGGCATTCACCATCCCGATCGCCAAGACGGTAACAGCAGTGCTGCTTTGAAGAAAAGCAGTAGTGACCGTACCTATCGCTAGTCCGTGAATCGGTGTTGCAGTTGAACGTTCCAGCACGCCTGTCAGGAATGGACCGGCCAAACGGTGCAGAGCGAGCTCCATCAGCTTCATGCCGCACATGAATACTGCGAACCCAAGAAGCATGGGAATGAGAATAGAATCAATCATGGGATGCTCTCCTTATCTGTTTGTAAAGGGTGCATTTCGTAACTATACATATGCTGCTGTAAAGACAAGCATGACAAGCATTAGAAAAACGAGGGGAAGAGAAAACAACGTGAGCCATCCAAAAATTTATTTACTAAAAGCAAGAAAGAAAAGATTGGAACAAGGTCATCCTTGGGTTTATGCAACGGAAATCGACCGACTGGAGGGCGATGCGCTGCCAGGGGATTTGGTAGATGTCGTTAACCATCAAGGCCGCTATTTGGCAACGGGATATTGGAATCCAAAATCACAAATTACGGTGCGCATCGTTGCTTATCAGCCGATTGCAGCTATGGATGCGGATTTTTTCCGCAGCCGGCTTCGTGCATGCGCAGAGCATCGCCGCCGCTTTGTTGCCGATGCTGATTGCCGCCTCGTATATGGGGAAGCAGACTTCCTTCCGGGTCTTGTCGTCGACCGCTTTAACAATGTGTTGGTTCTGCAGCTTCTGACTTTGGGCATGGATGTTCGAAGGGAAGCGCTGATTGAGGCGTTGATCGATGTATTCCAGCCTCAGGGGATTTATGAGCGAAGCGATGTGAGCGTTCGTACTCTGGAGGGGCTTGAGGAACGAACAGGCGTGCTTTATGGTGAGTGTCCGTCCATTATTGAAATAGAGGAGAACGGATTAAAGCTGGAGGTCGATATCGTTGAAGGCCAGAAAACAGGCTATTTCTTCGACCAGCGTGAGAACCGTGCTGCGATTGCACCGCTAATGACAGGCTGGGGAGGCCGCAGCGGCATCCGTCTGGCAAGCCGTGCGGCAGCAGAAGCGGGAGATAAGGAAGCGGTTGAAGCCTCCACTGCTCGGGCTGGTGAATCGGCCGATCTTGTTCCTGTAAACGCTAATGGCAAGATTGTAACGTTCCCCTATTGGGACGGGGCCTCCGTGCTAGAGTGCTTTGCCCATACCGGAAGCTTTACTTTGCATGCTTGTAAATATGGGGCGAAGAAAGTGACATGCCTCGATGTTTCGGAGCATGCAATTGAGACTGCCAAACGCAATGTTGAGCGCAACGGCTATACGGACCGGGTAGAATTTGTCGTCGCTGACGCCTTTGAATATTTGCGCGCCCAGGTTAAGGGAATCGATGAGCGCAAGCAGCGCAGCCTAGGCGGCGTGGATACGTCGAAGAAGCTGGAGAGCTCTGCAGGTCGAACATGGGACGTAGTCATTCTGGACCCGCCTGCCTTTGCCAAAACGAAAAGCGCTGTGGCTGGCGCTTGCCGCGGATACAAAGACATTAACCTGCAAGGACTCAAGCTTGTGAATGAAGGGGGATATTTCGTCACGGCAAGCTGCTCGTACCATATGCGTCCGGAATTGTTTTTGGAGACCATACAAGAAGCAGCTGTGGATGCAGGCAAGCAGTTGCGCTTGGTGGAATGGCGGGCCGCAGGGAAGGATCACCCGCAATTGCTCGGCGTCAACGAGGGTCATTATTTGAAATTCGCGATTTTTGAAGTAAGAAGCAAATAATCCAAGTGGAAATAAACGGGAGGGCTGCACATGTCGCTTCGCTTTGTCATTGGACGTTCCGGAACCGGTAAAACGTCCTATTGCTTGAACGAAATCAGGGACCAGCTGCGGGGCGAGCCGGATGGGCCTCCGCTTGTGATGCTTGTCCCGGAACAGGCCACCTTTCAGACGGAATATGCTCTTCTTCAAACTGGCGGTTTAAACGGCACGATTAGGGCACAGGCGCTGAGCTTTCGGCGTCTGGCCTTTCGCGTCATGCAGGAAACGGGCGGAACGGCACTCGTTCCGATCGGAGATACGGGAAAGCATATGCTGCTTTACAAGATCGTACACCGGCTGGGGCAGCAGTTGGAGCTGTTTCAAAGCGGTGCAGAGCAGCCAGGCTTTATTGATAGACTGGCAGAGCTGCTGACCGAATGGAAACGGTACGGGATTGATTCAGAGATGCTGCAAGGGCAGCAGGAGGCTTCTTATTCGGGAGTAGGGCAGTCTACATTATTAAATCGAAAGCTGCATGATTTGCAGCTTATCTATAGTCAGATGGAGCAGGAACTCGCGGGCATGTATATCGACGCCGAGGATTATTTGCGTTATCTGCAAAATGGCTTTGCCGGGGCATCAGCTATGCAAGGCATTCAAATCTGGGTCGACGGCTTCTTCGGTTTCACGCCGACGGAATATGAAGCGCTAGGGGCGTTAATGGCTTCCTCGGCGCAAGTGACCGTCACCCTTACGCTTAATCGGCCCTATCTGCCAGGCGAACAGCCACATGAGCTGGATTTGTTTCATCCTACTGCAGAAACCTATAATAAGCTGCTGGAGCTCGCATCGAAATACGATGTGGATGTTTTGCCGCCAACCCTTCTTGGGGAAGCCCTGCCAGCCCGTTTCAAGGAGAGTCCGATGCTGGCTCATTTGGAGAAGCATTATGGAGAACGCGTGCCGATGCTCATCACGGACCGGGCTATGCTCGATTTTGACCATACTTACTGTGGAGTTTCCTTGCACGCTGCCGCGAATCGCCGTGCTGAGGTAGAAGCGGTAGCAAGGGACCTTGTCCGCAGGGCGCAGCACGAAGGGCTGCGCTGGCGTGATGCTGCGGTCTTGGTGCGCAATAGCGAAGATTACGCGGACTATATCGGCTTGGTCTTTGCGGATTACAACATTCGTTTTTTCGTAGATCAGAAGGAGAAGGCTGTCCATCATCCGCTCGTGGAGTTTATTAGGTCCTCACTGGAGACGGTTTTGTTTGGATGGCGCTACGACGCAGTGTTCCGCTGCGTAAAGACAGAAATGTTGTTTCCGATGGATGGGAGCTTGCTTCGCGAGTGGTTCGATTTGCTCGAAAACTACGCGCTCGCTGCAGGCATAGACGGCTGGAAATGGCTCGACAAGAAGCGTTGGCATCCACTTGTGCCTGTCTCATTGGATGATGATGAAGACATCGCAGTTAAAATCAGCGAGAAAGCGCAGCGGGAATTCGATATTGTGCTTGCTGCAAGGGAAGCAGTTGTACAACCGCTTAAACGGTTCGGGGAAGCGTTGAAGAAAGCGGGCAACGTTCAGGAGATGTGCGAGGCGCTGTACCTGCTCCTTGACCACTCAGACGCAGCAGACCGCTTAGAGCGCTGGGGCATTCAGGATGCCCAAACAGGCAAGACGCAGCGGGGCAGAAGCCACCGGCAGCTCTGGGACAGCGTGATGCAGCTGCTTGACCAATTGGTTGAGCTTGCGGGAGACCAGACGGTATCGCCAGAGTTGTTCGCCGGCATGATCGAAGCCGGGCTGGATAGCCTAAAACTTGCAGCCGTGCCTCCGGCACTTGATCAGGTGTTGATTGGCAGCATGGACCGTACGAGATCGGGACAGGTCAAGGTGTCCTACGTGCTTGGCGCCAACGATGGCGTGATGCCGATGAGGGTGAAGGAAGATGGCATTCTGACCGAGCAGGAACGCGAGCGGCTGGCAGAGGATGGCATAGCCATGGCACCTGGCGTAAGGCGTCGTTTGCTGGATGAACGGTTTATGATCTACAACGCTTTAACTACGCCAAGCAGGCACTTGTGGCTGAGCTGGGCACAAGCGGATGAAGAAGGGAAAAGTTTGTTGCCCTCCGAAATCATCCGCCATGTCCGCCAGCTATTTCCCGGCATTTCTGTTCAAAGCGTGGCGGCAGAGCCTTCGCCAAGCTTGTCTGTCGCGGAGCAGCGGATGTTCGTATCGCAGCCGCAGCGGACATTGTCCTATTTGATTGCTGCCATTCGGAAATGGCAGAATGGAGCGGAGATTGCCCCTTTCTGGTGGGATATGTACAACTGGTTTGCAGTCAGGCCGGAATGGCAGCGGAAGCTGCAGCTTTTGACAGGCTCCCTGAGCTATGTAAACCAAGAGCATCTGCTCACCAAGGAAACCGCAAGAGAACTCTACGGAGCGCGGCTGCAGGTCAGCGTTTCTCGCATGGAGCGGTTCGTGTCTTGTCCATTTCAGCATTTCGCCATTCATGGCTTGAAGCTGCGGGAGAGAAAGCTATACCGCCTTAATGCTCCTGATATCGGGCAGCTCTTCCACGCGGCGCTTAGCAAAATGACGTCCGGACTTGGCGGCGGCTGGGGGCAGGCTTCTGAAGCAGAGCTGAAGGCGGTCGCCTCACGGACAGTTGACGAGCTGACACCAAAGATGCAATCGCAAATTCTGCTCAGCAGCAGCCGATTTCAATATATTGCACGCAAGCTGAAAGAAATTGTTGGACAAGCGGCTCTTATGCTTGGCGAGCACGCCCGTAGAGCAAAGTTTCAGCCAGTTGGAACCGAGGTTGATTTTGGCCCAGACGGCATTCTGCCTTCACTTCGCATCCCGCTTGAGGGCGGGGGGGAGATGGAGATTATCGGCAGAATTGACCGCGTCGATGCTGCAGAGACCGAGGAAGGCCTACTGCTGCGCGTGCTTGATTATAAATCGAGTTCCACGAATTTAAGGCTGGAGGAGGTCTCATTTGGCTTATCGCTGCAAATGTTGACTTATCTCGACGTTCTCGTTACGCATGCTTCGTCATGGCTTGGCAAGGCTGCATCGCCTGCTGGCGTGTTGTATTTTCATGTGCATAATCCGGTGCTTGCGCTGACCAACAGCATTAGTCCCGTTGAAGCCAGCGGCAAGCTGCTCAAGCGCTTCAAGATGAAAGGCCTTATATCGGCAGATGCTACGACAGTCAGAATGATGGATGACGAACTCGAGACCGGATATTCAGAGCTGCTGCCTGTAGCCTTAAAGAGAGACGGCAGCTTTTACAGCAGCTCCTCTGTCGTGACCAATGAGCAATGGGATGTTTTGAGGCATTCGGTTAGAACGACCATTAGCCGCATTGGTAGCGCGATACAGGCCGGAGAGGTGTCTATTGAGCCTTATCGCATGGGGACGAAGACACCTTGTCAATATTGCGACTACAAAGCGGTCTGCCAATTCGATGCCCAATTCGAAGGAAATGATTATCGGAAACTGAGCAAGCCGACAAAAGAAGAGATTTGGCAGCAGTTGGAGAGGGAGTAGAAGATGATGCATACGGCAAAGGAGTCTCCAAAGCCGGAAAACAGCACATGGACGGACGATCAGTGGGATGCCATCGTAACGAGCGGCTCCAACATTCTCGTTGCAGCAGCAGCCGGTTCAGGCAAGACGGCCGTTCTTGTTGAGCGAATCATTCGAAAAATATCGGCTAATACCGACGTTGACCGTCTGCTGGTTGCTACCTTTACGAAGGCTGCCGCAGCTGAGATGAAGGATCGTATCCGCCTTGCTTTGGAGCTTGAGCTAGAGCGGCAGCCTGATTCTGAGCATTTGCGCCGCCAGCTGGCTTTAATGAACCGAGCTTCGATTACAACGCTGCATTCGTTTTGCATGGATGTTATCCGGCGATATTATTCTTTGATTGGTCTGGATCCCGGCTTTCGTATTGCCAATGAGACGGAGAGCGAGCTGATGCGCCTTGACGTGCTTGATCAGCTGTTTGAACAAAAGTATGAAGGTGCGAACGACGAAGGTGCTTTTCTCCGCTTAGCGGACCGTTATGGCGGTGAGCGCGGCGACGAGCCGCTATATCGCCTTGTCCAACAGCTCTATGATTTTTCGCAAAGCCATCCGTGGCCAGCGCATTGGCTGCGGGAAACGGCGGAAGCTTTCGATGTTGCAGATGTCGCTGCCTTGCAAGGTAGCGAGTGGATCGCCAGTCTGAAAAATGACATCCAGCTAACACTAGAAGGGGCAGGTTCTCTGCTGTACCAAGCGCTTGAGTTGACGCGCCAGCCTGCCGGTCCTGAGCCTTATGCGGCTACTTTGGACGATGATTTAGAGCTGGTAAGCTCATTGGCAGACATCATTTATACGATGCCATGGGAGAGCTGGATAATGCCATTTCAAGCGGCGCAGTTCGGCAAGCTCAAGGCGATGCGCGGCGATGAATATGACAAGTCGCTCCAGGAGCAGGCCAAGGAGCTGCGTGATAACGCGAAGAAGCTGGTTTCTTCGCTCGCGGATGAATTGTTTGGCAGAACGGCCGAGCAATTTTTGGAGGAGCTTCGCGAGCTTGCTCCTTTAATGAAAGCGTTGGCGGAGCTGGTCATCGAATTCGGACAAGCTTACGAGGCAGCAAAACGTGCCAAAGGCTTGCTTGATTTCGGTGATTTGGAGCATTATTGCTTGCGTATTTTGCGTGATCCGTCCTCAACACCGGAGAACATGATTCCATCTATTGCGGCTTTCGAATTCCAGCAGCAGTTCGATGAAATCTTATTGGACGAATACCAGGATACAAATATGGTGCAGGAAGCCATCGTATCGCTAATCGAACGCCCGGGAACGGGGAACCGGTTTATGGTTGGGGATGTGAAGCAAAGCATCTATGGCTTTAGGCTTGCAGAGCCGAAATTATTTTTGCAAAAATACAAATCATATCTGTCGCTAAGGGAAGCAGGCAACCGTCCGGAAACAGAAACGGGAGGGGCAGTGCGCATCGATTTAGCCCGGAATTTCAGGAGCCGGTCAGAGGTCGTCGACGGAGTCAATGCGGTATTTCGCGCGATTATGCGAGAGAATGTAGCAGAGATGGATTATGATGCACGTGCTGAGCTTGTATGCGGCGCTTCCTATCCGGTTCCCGTGCCAGCTGACCGTTATCAGGTCGAATTTGCGGTATTGAACAAAGGCACGATGGAGGAAGAGGAGCTCTCGGGAGCCGAGGATTCAGATTCTATGGAGTCCTCGGAAGAAGGCGAGCAAGACGGAAGCGGCACTCCTGTAGAGTCAGCAGCTGAACTCAAGGCAGCTGAGCTCGAGGCTCGCTGGATCGCGCAGCAGTTGAAGTCGCTAATTGACAGCGGCTTTCAAGTTTATGACGGCAAAAGGCGTGAAAATCGGTCTTTGCAATGGAGAGATGTCGTTGTTTTGTTGCGTGCGACGCAGCAGTGGGCGCCTATTATAATCGAGGAATTGCAAGGCAGCGGCATTCCCGCTTATGCCGAGCTCAGCAGCGGTTATTTTGACGCGACGGAAGTGGAGACGATGTTGTCCTTGCTTCGTGTCATCGATAATCCCTATCAGGATATTCCGCTGGCTGCGGCTTTGCGTTCTCCTTTATTTGCGCTGAACGCAGAGGAGCTTGCACGTATTCGCATCCAATCGGCTAAATCATCGTATTATGATGCGGTGCTGCTTGCTGCCGGTGATTTGTTTGTGGGGGAGGAGACCCGTCGCAAGCTTTCCTTGTTTTTGGACAGCCTCGACCGTTGGCGGGAGGAAGCAAGGCAAGGCTCGCTTGCTGACCTGCTATGGGAAATCTACCGCGAGACTGGTTATTATGATTTCGTAGGTGGGCTGCCAGGCGGGACGCAGCGACAAGCTAATTTGCGTGCGTTGCATGACCGTGCGCGGCAATATGAGGCGACATCCTTCAGGGGCTTGTTCCGCTTCCTGCGGTTTATTGAACGCATGCGTGACAGCGGTGGGGATTTGGGAACAGCCAGGGCACTTGGCGAGCAGGAGGATGTTGTGCGCATCATGTCTATCCATAAGAGCAAAGGTCTTGAATTTCCAGTCGTCTTCGTTGCGGGACTTGGAAAGCTCTTTAATCAACAGGACGTGAGGAGCGTGTTCCTCAAGCACAAGGAGCTCGGCTTTGGACCTCGATTTGTAGACCCTGATCTGCGAATTAGCTACCCTACGCTGCCCTATTTGGCGATTCGCAGGGCGATGCGCAAAGAGATGCTGGCGGAGGAAATGCGTATCCTCTATGTAGCGTTAACGAGGCCTAAAGAGAAGATGTTCCTAGTGGCGACGGTAGCTGATGCAGAAGCCAAGCTGAAGCGCTGGCTTGCCTCCGTCGATGACAATGGCATGATGCCCGATTTCCGGGTAGCCTCCGCTCGCTCGTTCATCGATTGGCTCGGACCACTCGCTGCGGTTCAAATTGCTGCGAAAGAGAAGGCACTGCAAAACGCGCCACAGTGGCAAGCTGGCATCGTGTCCGCCTCCCTCTTCGTCACGGAAGCGGCAGCGGCTGTCGAGGAGCAGGATGAACAGGAAGAAGCCAGAGTAGCGAGGCTTCAAGCGGTAACGACGTTGTCGCTTCTCGATGGCGTGGAAGAGGACGGTCAGCTTCGGGAAAGGTTGTCATGGCAGTATCCGCATCAAGCAGCTGCGAGGCTAGCAGCCAAAACCTCGGTTACGGAAATGAAAAGACTGCATTCGGAAGTGTTGGAGGATGCCGTTCCTTTGGAGGATCAGTGGGCTAGCGAGCCAATGGAGAATGGCGTAGCTACCATCCCAACAGCGAGCTACACGCTCCGTCTCCGGCGCCCTGCCTTCATGGAGGAGAAGTCGCTGACAGCCGCAGAAAAAGGTTCGGTAAACCATTTGCTAATGCAGCATGTTCCGCTCTCAGAGCCGGCAAGCGTGCAAAATCTTAAGGAAACGCTGGATGGCATGATCGAACTTCGCCTGCTGACCAGGATACAGTCAGAGGCGATTAACCTCCCGGCAGTCGCTGCTTTTTTTGATAGCGACCTTGGCCAACGTTTGCTTCAGGCAGGCTGGGTAAGACGTGAGGTGCCGTTCAGCAGCATGTTTCCAGCCAGTCGCGTATATCCGGACGCGGAGGAGTCACTGACGAAGGAGCCGATCTTGATTCAAGGGGTGATCGATTGCCTGTTTGAGGATGATGCCGGCGTCGTATTGCTGGATTACAAAACGGATCGGATTCATAACCAGAAATGGACAGAGGGGGCCGAGCGTCATCGCTTTCAGCTGGAGCTTTATGCGGAAGCGATTGAATCTGTGCTTGGCCGCAAAGTAGACGAATGCCATGTCTTTTTCTTTGACGGCGGGCAATCGGTACAGCTTTAACCACAAAGGAACCTAGCATAAAAGGAGGCAGCGAAGTTGGAACAGCAGCAAGCGGGCAAACGCTCGATCGCACTGCCGATTACACTTGTAATTCTTGTGTTCAGTCTAATTGGCAATGTTTTTTTGTACTCGCAATTTTTACAGCATAAGCAGGAAAATAATTTTGAGGCAGGCCAGAGCATTTACGAGGCGGGCTCAGCAACGAAGCAATTTGTGGAGGAACTGCTCCCCTTGCTCGAAGCTTTGGAGCAAAGCAAGGGGATGGAAGAGCGGTTTCCTTTGAATTTTGAGATAGGTAAAATGGCTGCGAATAGCAGCGCTGTTATTGCCTTTGCTGAAGAAGCTGAGAGTTTTCCATTGGAACCGAAGAAAATCAATGCCGAGCTGTTTTCGTTATTCTTGGAGGAAAAGGTAACAGGCCTGCAAATCATTGGACGTCATGCGGGTCCGTTGAACGAAGAGGAGCAGGCTTCTATTACGGAGCTTAAAGGCACATTCGTGAAAATGTCTGGCATATTGAAGAATTTCAATACCAATATTGAAGGCAATCGCATCGCGATTATTCGCTTGTCCAGCGGGATTGATTGGCCCGAGTTAGTGGAGGAGCTGCAGCAAGCCATTATTCCTCATTGAACTGAACAGCAGCGATTAGAGCTTGATATTAATAGTTTGAATAGGGTATCCAATCTATCCGGCAGGTATTTCCTCTTGCAGAATTGATGGCTTTGTCACTGCTGATTTATTATTAAAATGATATTCGGAATTAGCAGGGAAAAAGTATGATTTCCTGCTGATTAAACTCCCCAGTTGGACGAGTATCGGAATTTTCGTTATGATAGAAAGAGTTTATGAAACAGGGGGTGAAACGAATGGACTGTCTTTTTTGCAAAATTATTGAAGGCACGATTCCGTCCAAGAAGGTATTTGAAAATGACAGGATCTTGGCGTTCCATGATATACAGCCTGCTGCTCCAGTACATATTCTCATCATACCGAAGAAGCATATTCCTACGATGAATGAAGTGACGGATGATGATGCCGCAGTGATGGCGGAGCTCTTCGCAGTAGCACGGCACATCGCCAAAGAGCAAGGGATTGATGAGTCTGGCTACCGCCTTGTCAACAATGTAAATGCCGATGGCGGGCAGCTTGTTTACCATTTGCATATCCATTTGCTAGGGGGAACAAAACTTTCTCCGCAATTAACAAATATCCAAAGTTGACACTGCCTTTTGGTTTGACATATAATGAAATTTGATAAACCGTGTATTAGCTCTGGACGGTCTGTTTCGGAGGGAGGGAAAACTGGTGTCTGAAACTAAAGTTCGCAAAAACGAAACTATTGATGCTGCGCTTCGCCGCTTTAAACGTTCCATCGCTAAAGATGGAGTTCTAGCTGAGGTGAAAAAACGCAAGCATTATGAAAAGCCAAGTGTGAAGCGCAAGAAGAAGTCTGAGGCTGCGCGCAAGAGAAAGTTTTAGGAGGATCCTTCCATAATGAACCTGAGCGAAAGATTGACCGACGATATGAAGCAAGCCATGAAGAATCAGGACAAGTTTAAGCTTTCCGTAATTCGTATGATGCGCGCGTCAGTGAAAAACTTGGAAATCGATCTCAAGCGTCCTTTGGACGATAACGAAGTGCTTGATATATTGAGTCGTGAAATCAAACAACGTAAAGATTCCCTCCAAGAATTTAAAAAAGCCAGCCGTGATGATTTAGTAGCGGGTCTTGAGGTCGAAATTGAAATTATTAGTCAATACCTTCCCGAACAGCTGACTGAAGAAGAGATTCAAGAGATAGTAACGCAGACCATCCATGAACTCGGTGCTTCTTCCAAAGCCGATATGGGAAAAGTTATGAGTGCCCTTCTGCCAAAAACAAAAGGACGCGCTGACGGTAAGCTAGTAAATCAACTCGTACAGCAACATCTTAACTAACTAAACATTCGGACTAACAAAACACCCCTGATTCAGGGGTGTTTTTTTTGACGCATAAGAAAGTATAGGAGTTTGCTCATACTTTCTCTATACGTTTCGCAGAAACGATTAAATCATTCGAATATAGTGTATACAGAATAATGAAACATTTTTGCTTGTTGTACGTAATAGGGAACAATACATGAGAAAAAGGAGGAACCTTCTTGCACATGAATCGATGGCGAAGAAGATGGTCCACCGCTCCTATTGCATGGCTCGCAGCATTAATTATGGTGACGTTTGCAGGAGTTATTGGCGCTCCAGCGGATCGGGCGGAAGCAGCAACCGATGCGGGGCCGGCAGTTTATGTCATTCCTGTGAAGCAAACAGTTGAATCGGGTCTTCAATCTTTTTTGGAGAGAGCTTACGAAGAAGCTGGAGAAGCAAAGGCTGAGCATGTGGTCCTTGTTATCAATACGCTCGGGGGCAAAGTTGTCAATGCCGAAAGGATTGGTCATTTTATTCGGGAAAGCAGCATTCCGACAACGGCGTTCGTTGAAGGGAAGGCGGTCTCGGCAGGCACGTATATTGCGCTTAATGCCGATCAGATCGTTATGCAGCCAGGGAGCACAATTGGCGCTGCTGCAGTGGTTGATGGATCAGGACGTTTGCTCGAAGATCCAAAGACGATTTCGTTCTGGACCTCTGAGATGAGCGAATCTGCAGGGTTACAAGGGCGGGACAAAAACATCGCTGCGGCGATGGTTGACATCAATGTCACTCTGGACTTGAAAGACAAGATCGGAAGAGATAAGCTGAAAGGTGAAATTTTGACCCTGACGGCAAGTGAAGCTGAGAAAGTTGGGTATTCCGAACATACGGCTGCTTCTGTTGATGAAGTGGTGAAGTGGCTCGGCCTTGAAGACCGGGTTCAAATCGAGGTGACGCCTTCACTGGCTGAGAAGACGGCTAGATGGCTGGTAGATCCCGTCGTTATGACTGTACTGCTCATTCTAGGTATTGCAGGTGTTGTAATTGAAATGATCGTCCCAGGCTTTGGCGCTCCTGGCATAATCGGCATTCTCGCGTTTGGCCTGTATTTCTTTGGCCATTATGTGGCAGGCTTTGCGGGCATGGAGTCGGTCGTGCTGTTCGTCATTGGGATAGCGCTGCTCATTATCGAGGTGTTTGTGCCAAGCTTTGGCATACTCGGGATACTTGGAAGCGCCTCACTGATAACCGGGGTAGTGACCGCGGCATCGGACCCGATGTCAGCATTTATTTCCATCGTGATTGCATTGGTCGCAGCGATCATATTAATCGCTATTTTTGTAAGAATGAACAAAGCAAAAGGGGTATGGAACAAGTTTATTTTGCGGGATAAGCTGACCACTGAACAAGGTTACCTATCGGCTGACGTCAAGGACTCCTTACTTGGTCTAGAAGGAATGACGATTACGCCGCTTCGTCCCGCGGGAACGGTGCTCATTGGAGACAATCGTATCGATGTGGTGACATCCGGAGAATTCGTTGATGCCAATCGACTGGTAAAGGTCGTGAAGGCGGAAGGAACTTGGGTAGTTGTCAAGGAATCCGTGAATGTGACTAAAATATAAATACTTGGAGGTTGGATATATGGATCCATTGGTTTCCTTTTTAATATTAGCCGTTGTTGTTATTATCGTTCTGTCTGTATTTCTTAGTTTTTTCCCAATTATGTTGTGGATTTCAGCGCTTGCTTCGGGCGTTCGGGTCGGAATTATTACACTCGTAGCTATGCGTTTGCGCCGGGTCGTTCCAAGCAGAATCGTTAACCCGCTCATTAAAGCGACAAAAGCAGGTTTAGGGCTTAATATTAACCAGCTTGAGAGTCACTTTCTGGCCGGCGGTAACGTTGACCGCGTCGTAAATGCACTGATTGCTGCGCAGCGTGCCAATATTCCACTCATATTTGAGCGTGCGGCTGCCATCGATCTTGCAGGTCGTGACGTGCTTCAAGCGGTACAGATGAGTGTAAACCCACGTGTGATTGAAACACCTATCGTTGCTGCGGTAGCGAAAGACGGGATTGAGGTTAAGGTAAAAGCGCGTGTAACTGTTCGTGCTAACATTGATCGCCTAGTCGGCGGTGCTGGCGAAGAAACGATTATTGCCCGTGTAGGGGAAGGTATCGTTACGACGGTAGGTTCAGCTAACTCCCATAAGGATGTATTGGAAAATCCGGATATGATCTCTCGCACGGTACTTGGTAAAGGTCTTGATGCCGGTACGGCATTTGAAATTCTGTCGATCGATATTGCGGATGTGGACGTAGGCAAGAACATTGGCGCGCATCTGCAAACGGAGCAAGCGGAAGCGGACAAAAAAATCGCACAGGCCAAAGCGGAAGAGCGTCGCGCAATGGCTGTGGCGCAAGAGCAGGAAATGAAAGCGAAGGTAGTAGAAATGGAAGCGCGAGTCGTAGAATCCGAATCACAGGTTCCGCTTGCAATGGCTGAAGCGCTCAGATCGGGAAAAATCGGTGTGATGGATTATATGAACCTGAAAAACATAGAGGCCGATACGCAAATGCGCAGCTCTATTGGTAAGCAAGAAGGTCCTACGGATCACAAAGACGGACGCTAACGCGCATGCGCAGCCTCACAATTCCATTTGGCTAGGCTGTGTATCGGAGGTGAGGGCAACTTGAAAATCATTGATTTTTTGATGAACAATATATTTATTGTCGTAATTATTTTTGGGGCGTTGGCTTCATTGTTTGGGAAAGCTGGAGGCAAGAAAAAGCCGAGCCAGATGCCGGATTTTGGAGGCGGCGGTCTGCCTCGGAATTTGCAGCCTCGGACAACAGAAGAGCCCCAGCGCCAGAGCCGTCCGGAGCTGCAGGAACAGCCAGAGGGCCAGACGGTTTATCGATCGAGTGGGGAACAGGATCGTCAAACCCCGATGCAGCCATCGTATGTTGGTACGCAAACCGATGTGGCTGCTGGAGCGTCACAAACCGCTTCTCTGGAGCGCGCGCTAAAGAGAGCATCAACAAGTAAGTTGCAGTCTCAGGATGCGTTAGAACGCAAACCAGCGGCTCAGGGAGCACTTGTCACTTCTGTGCAAGCAGAGGATTTGCGAAAGGCTGTCATCTGGGCAGAGGTTCTTGGTCCACCTCGCTCGAAGAAGCCATTCCGGAAGTAACGATAGGAGAGCTGTCTCCGCAAGGCATCTACGCCTTGCGGAGACAGCTCTTTTTGTATCAAATCTAACAGCGTCAACCGGAATATACTGGTTGGCTTTTTTTTGTCTCTAAAATCAACATCGAGCAGAAAGCATGAAGAGAGGCCAGATTATTCTCATATTTCAGGAGTCTTGCGCATAATTTGGTACAGTACATGAAAACCGTCATACCACTAGTGTGTTCATTCAGCATTCTGCACCGTCTACGAAGTAGGTTTGCTCCGCAAACCTAGGTATCGCTTACGAAGTAGGTTTGCTCCGCAAACCTAGGTATCGCTTACGAAGTAGGTTTGCTCCGCAAACCTAGGTATCGCTTACGAAGTAGGTTTGCTCCGCAAACCTTGAGGAGGCAAAATTCGTCCATGCGCCGTATAAAAAAGAAATTTCGAAAAGTAACAGCAGAACTGCTCGATATGCCGCATGATGTCGTCTTTGATTTGCCGCGACTGACGATGATTGGTGACTGTCAGCTGTACATTGAAAATCACAGGGGCGTTGTTCATTTTTCCAGCGAGCGTCTGCGATTGGCATTAAGCAAAGGCCAGTTGGAAGTAACAGGAAGCTCGCTTGTTATAAGGACGATTTGGACGGAGGAAGTGTTTGTTGAAGGTCAAATTTCAAACATTCAACTGATTCCTTAGCATAGCTTGATTGGATTAAGACTTAGCTGAACGCCAAGTAACGGAGGGGAAAATATTGAGCGGACAAGGTGCTAATTGGTTAAAAGGCATGGTTACTGTACATATCCGGGGAGGACAGCCAGAGGAGCTTGTCAATCGTGCGCTTGCCGGAGGCTTGCAGCTGTCTTCTATTCGGTGGACAAGCAGGGGACTGCTGGAGTTCGAGATATCTGTCAGCGACTTTTTCGGACTTCGCACGTATTTAAAGGAGACAGGCTGTCGAGTACATGTGATCCAGCGCAAAGGCTTGCCTTTTCTACTGGTAAAGGCAGAAAAGAGAAAACTATTTGCTGCTGGAATTGTTTTATTTTTCGCTCTCATTTTTATGCTTTCTTCTCTAGTATGGAGCATCGAGGTTCAGGGGAATGTAAAGCTCAGCGAAGACCAAATTCGCTTAGCAGCGAAGCAGGAAGGCCTATATCCGATGCAATGGTCTTTCCGCTTGACAGATGCTGATGTACTGTCCAAAGAGCTTGTTCGCAAGCTGCCAGGGTCTACTTGGGTCGGTGTAGAGAAGAAAGGAACGAAAGTGCTTATTCAAGTAGTGGAATCGACGATACCTAATCAGGCTTCTCTGCAAAACCCGCGTCATTTGGTTGCCTCAGCGGATGCGGTTGTAACGGAAATTATAGCCGAGGCCGGCAGACCTGTCGTTAGGAAGAATACGAAGGTGAAAAAAGATCAAACGTTAATTTCAGGCACGATAGGTGGCGAGGAAAACTCGCGCACAGTCGTAGCCAAAGGCAAAGTGCGGGGTCTTGTCTGGTATGAATTCGAAGTCGCATCTCCCATGATTCAGCATGTGAAGGTGTATACGGGCGAGAAAAAAGTAAAATGGTTTGCGGTTATCGGATCAAGGGCACTTCAGGTAAGCGGGTTCGGAAAAAATGAATACACTGCTTCGGAAGCGATCCGTTATGAGCAGAAGGCTTCCTGGCGGGATTGGTCTATACCGATTGGCCGGATGAAGGAAACCGTCATGGAAACACGGATGGAGGATCGGAACTTGACCGAAGAAGAGGCCAAAACCGTCGGCATCTTGCAGGCAAAAGCCGATGTGCTCATCAAAGCAGGCAGCGATGCCGTCATCCGGGATGAAATTGTTTTGCATGAAAAGGCGGACAATGGTAAAGTTTATATGAAAGTTCTTTTTGAGGTCGAGCAATCTATCGTGAAGGAAATGCCACTAGTCCAGATGCAGGGAGAATGAGGATTGTTGCAAATTGAGACGAAAGTAGTAAAAATACCGCTCGGTAACGCTGCGGAAGGATTGGCTGTATTCGGACCACAAGACAATTTTCTGCGCCTTATTCAAGCACAGGTGGAGTCATCCGTCACGTCGCGCGAAGCGGAAATTGTCATTTCAGGACCCGTAGATGAGGTTGATTCGCTAGAGCAGTTATACAATGTGTTATTACAGCTCGTTCGCGGGGGCTACCAGCCTTCCGAGAGAGACGTGGCCTATGCCCTAGAACTAGCAAGGACAATGCAGGCTGAAGAGCTGCTAGACTTGTTTAAGAAAGAGATTACGACTACCTATCGTGGCAAACCTATACGTGTGAAGACGATTGGTCAGCGTCACTATGTCAAGACGATCCGCAAAAAGGATATCGTGTTTGGTATTGGTCCTGCCGGAACGGGAAAGACGTACCTTGCCGTTGTGCTTGCCGTCGCTGCGCTTAAAGAAGGATCCGTGAAACGGATCGTGTTGACAAGGCCTGCGGTGGAAGCGGGCGAGAACCTTGGTTTCTTGCCAGGAGACTTGCAGGAGAAGGTAGATCCTTATTTACGTCCTTTATATGATGCGCTGCATGACGTCTTTGGGCCCGACCAAACCGTGAAAGCGATTGAGCGTGGCATGATTGAGATTGCGCCGCTCGCTTATATGCGCGGCCGGACGCTTGACGATGCTTTTATCATTTTGGATGAGGCTCAAAATACGACACCGGAGCAAATGAAAATGTTTTTGACCAGACTTGGCTTTGGATCGAAAATGGTCATAACAGGAGACGTAACGCAAATCGATTTGCCGCGGGGCAAAAACTCGGGCTTGATCGAAGCGCAGCGGATTTTGAAAAACATAGAAGAAATCGGGATTATCCTTTTCTCAGAGCAAGATGTCGTTCGTCATTCATTAGTCCAAAAAATTATTGTGGCTTACAACTGGGATGCTGAAAACAAAGCCTAGAAAGGAATGTCTGCTGCATGAACCAAAACCAGACCGGAAAACAGGGGAACTTGCGCCCGTCTAAATTGGCGGGGTGGAAGCAGAGTGCAGCCGTTCGCTGGATGCTGATGTTTATGTTTGTGCTGCTATTCTATTTCAGCTTGGCTTCGCATCTCGTCCCAGAAACGTATGATATTGAGGAGGGCGCGGTAAGCGAGAAGGACATTAAAGCGCCCTTCCAAATCAAAGATGAGAAAGCGACCAGGCAAGCGGAAGAGGATGCCGCTGACAAAATCGATGCGATCTATTCCATCGTTCCGCTTCGCAATGAAGCGCTTGTGGAGCAAATATTTGTCCGCATCGAGCAGTTGAATCAAGATGATCAGGTTACACTCCAAAATAAAATCGATATTTACAGAAATGAAATTCCAGGTCGCTATTCGGAGTATATTGATAATTTCGTGAAGTTGAACAAAGGCAAGGGGACGTATAACGATACGCTGCTCGATGAGATGGCACTCATTGCCAAAGAGCAAGAGTACACGATTCCGGAAGAAACTTTTTACAAAATGCCGAATTTATCGTCGGAAACGTTAACCGAGATGCGCAATGTAGCTCGGGATATTGTGCGTAAGCTGACAGTCGAGCAATTGCGTGAAGCCGAAACGGCTCGGACTCAGGTAGCAGAACTCGTAAATGCGAGCACGCTGTCCAGCAGGACAAGCAGGGAGATCGTGCAGGAGCTCGCGAGATTCGCAATCATGCCGAATAAATTTTTGGACAAGGCAGCTACCGATGAAGCTAAGGTTCAGGCAAAGCAAAACACGCCGCCGGTTGTTATCAAGGAAGGCGAGCTGATCGTTAAGCGCGGCCAGACCATTACGCCTGATTTGTATAAGCTGCTTGTAGATTCCTCGCTGCTGCAGGATAAGAAAAACTATTGGCCGCATCTCGGCTTGCTCTTTATGTCCGTCATGTTTATCGTTGTGCTGTATGCATACCTGCATCAATCCGGCAGCATTAACGGAATTAAGCCCAAGTATAATAATGCGTCGCTCCTGATGCTGTGGCTGATCTTCCTTATCAACATCATCACGATTCAAATCATCTCGCTAACCCAAACGGATGCAGCACCATATGCCGGTTATCTGGCCCCGGCTGCGCTGGGGGCAATGCTGATTACCCTTTTGCTAGATATCCATCTGGCAATGATCAGCTCCATTTTGTTCGCGGTTATGGGAAGCATTATATTAAACACAGGCCAAAATCAAATTTTTGATTTCCAGTACGGTTTCGTTATTATCGTCGTTTCGTTTGCCGCTATCTTCTCTATCCATAGGGCAAGTCAGCGGTCGACGATATTGAAAGCCGGCATTATGGTAAGCTTGTTTGGTTCATTGTCCGTCATTACGATCCTGCTGTTATCTGAGCAGCTTGAACGCGTGGCTTTCATTTATTCTGTTGCCTTCGCTTTTGCCAGTGGTTTGATTACAGCGGTTCTTGTGATCGGTTTGATGCCATTCTTTGAAATTACGTTTGGCATCTTGTCGGCGCTCAAGCTTGTCGAGCTTTCGAATCCCAACCATCCGCTGCTGCGCAAGCTGCTTACAGAAACGCCGGGCACTTATCACCATAGCGTAATGGTCGGCAATTTGTCGGAAGCTGCTGCAGAAGCAATAGGGGCTGACGGATTATTGTGCCGCGTAGGCTCGTTCTACCATGATATCGGGAAAACAAAGCGGCCGAACTATTTTATTGAAAATCAGTCGAATATTGAAAATCCACATGACACGATTGATCCGAAGCTAAGCAAATCCATCATCGTAGCCCATGCCAGAGATGGCGTTGATATGCTAAAGGGGCATAATATCCCTAAACCGATCCGTGATATTGCTGAGCAGCATCATGGGACAACATCGCTGAAGTTCTTTTATTACAAGGCGGTCAAGCAGGCAGAAGAGCAAGGGGCTGAGCCTGCTTTTACGGAGGACGACTTCCGCTATCCAGGTCCTAAAGCGCAGTCGAAGGAAGCGGCGGTTGTTGGCATTGCCGATTGCGTCGAGGCTGCCGTTCGCAGCCTGCGCAACCCAACGGTTGAGCAGGTGGAGGCGATGATTCACAAAATTATTAAAAGCAGGCTTGATGATAACCAATACAATGAGTGTGATTTGACGCTCAAGGAGCTGGACAAAATTGCTCAATCGCTTAAGGAAAGCGTAATTGGCATTTTCCACTCTCGTATCGAATATCCGGATGATGTGAAAACAAAGGAGCGTTTGGCATGAGTTTGCAGCTAGATTGGAGCAACGAACAGCAAAATCTGGAAATACCTGAAGCATGGATTGCTAAATTGGAGCAGCTGCTGCAGCTAGCAGGAGAAGCGGAAGGCATCGTGGACGGCGAAGTATCGCTTACTTTCACGAATGACGAAGAAATTCACCAGTTGAACAAAGAGTATCGCGGTATTGACCGTCCGACGGATGTGCTGTCTTTTGCCATGCAAGAGGATGGCGTAGAGGAGCTTGACATTATTTTCGAGGTCGAAAGTGAGGATGAGCTTGATCCGATTTCCGGTATGCTCGGGGATATCATTATCAGCGTGGAGACGGCGCAGGCACAAAGCGAAGAGTATGGACATTCGTTGGAACGAGAGATCGGGTTTTTGTTCGTGCACGGCTTCCTGCACCTAATCGGATATGATCATCAAGACGATGAGACGGAAGCGGAAATGACGGCCAAACAGGAAGCCATTTTGCAGCAAGTCGGCTTAACCCGTTAATGAACAAGTTTTTCTCTAGCTTCGGCGTCGCTATTGCCGGAATCGGCTTTGCTCTTCGCACCCAAAGTCATATGCGGTTTCATGCTGCTGCCGCGATAATCGCTTGCTGTTTAGGCTTTATCGTGTCACTCGAACCGCTGGAATGGGCAATAATCCTGATAGCAATTGCGGTCGTCATCAGTGCGGAGATGATTAACACAGCGGTTGAACAAGCGGTTAACTTAGCTAGTCCAACTATCCATCCGGTAGCAAAGGTCGCGAAGGACGTGGCTGCCGGAGCCGTGCTGTTTGCGGCTGTTATCTCCGCTATAATAGGGCTGCTCATTCTTGGGCCGCCCTTATGGCATTTGATAATGAACTAGACACTGATTATGGGAGCTGGTAAGCATGGTATACGAAGGATTGTCAGAAGCTTATACGAAGCTGCTGCATACCGCAAAGGAAGCGATGTCTCGTGCATATGTCCCGTACTCCAACTTTCAGGTCGGGGCTGCGCTGCTTGATGATGAAGGGCATGTTCACTTCGGCTGCAACGTGGAAAATGCAGCATACGCACCTACGAATTGCGCGGAGAGAACGGCTTTGTTCCGTGCGGTAGCGGACGGGAAGCGCCCAGGTCAATTTCAGGCGATTGCCATCATTGGCGACACGGAAGGTCCGATTGCCCCATGCGGAGTTTGCCGCCAGGTCTTGGTTGAGCTGTGCGCGCCGGATATGCCCGTCATTATGGGCAATTTAATGGGACAATGGACCATATCTACCGTTTCAGACATACTGCCGGGAGCTTTTACTCCGGCATCATTAGAAAATAGGGAGCGTTAAAAACATTTATGAATCGAAATAGTACCAATGATCGTGACAGCAAAAAATTCCGTTCGGGCTTCGTCGCTATAATCGGCAGACCTAATGTCGGCAAATCTACGCTTATGAATCATCTGATTGGCCAGAAGATTGCGATTATGTCGGACAAGCCGCAAACCACGCGGAACAAGATCCACGGCGTATACACAACTAACGACACACAAATCGTATTTTTGGATACACCGGGCATTCACAAGCCTCAATCCAAGCTTGGCAATTACATGATGCAGACAGCTGAAAGTGCTCTTAGGGAAGTAGAGGCTGCACTTTTTCTAATCGATGCATCTGAAGGTCTTGGCGGAGGTGATCGATTTATTATCGAGCAGCTCAAAAAAGTGAAAACACCCGTATTTCTTGTGATGAACAAGATTGACAAAGTATTGCCGGAGCAATTGCTTCCGATGATTACGCAATATAACGAGCTTCATGAATTCGCGGAAATTATCCCAATTTCAGCACTCAAAGGCAATAATGTAGAGACATTGCTTGAGCAACTGTCCCGTTATTTACCGGAAGGACCGCAATATTATCCAGCAGATCAGATTACGGACCATCCAGAGCAATTTGTGTGCTCTGAGCTGATTCGTGAGAAAATTTTGCACATGACACGTGAAGAAATTCCTCACTCCATAGCGGTAACAATTGAAGATATGCGCGTAAAGGAAAATGGGGTCGTTTATATCGGAGCTGTCATTTTTGTCGAACGGGATTCCCAGAAGGGCATCATTATTGGCAAAAAAGGAGAATTGCTGAAGGAAGTTGGCAAACAGGCTCGCAAGGATATCGAAGCGCTGCTTGGCTCCCGAATTTTTCTGGAGCTTTGGGTTAAAGTGAAAAAGGACTGGCGCAACCAGGAACGTGTTCTCAAGGATCTAGGCTATCGGCATGATTAGTCTGAATTGACGTTATTTGTTAAGGATAGATTGAAGCGGATCATCGCATCCTATTACCACCCTGGAGCAGCATTTCAGGTAGCGGAAAGGGATGAATACGTATGCGGAATTTTTCGTGGAAGTATTTTACGTTGACCGGGGATGTCGAGTCCTTCATGCTTTATAAGGAAATGGCACAAGTAGGAGCGGAAAACGGCTCCGTTGAATCGGTACAGGATCAAGATGAGCTTGCCGTGCTGGATTTGGAAGATGCTTCTGGCTAAAATTGCAATGTTAATTGTAATGCTGCATAGGTATATAGGTTTGAAAACATAAGCCAGCATCTGACGACCACTCGTCAGGCTGTGCTTATTTTTAACCGCTAAACGAAAGGCGCCGCCATGGGACGGCGCATTTTCGTTTTTGCTTTCAGGGGAGAGTTTGCGTAATGCTATATCGAGTTGAGGGAATTGTTATTCGAAGCATGGATTATGGGGAAGGCAATAAAATTGTTACGCTGCTCACAAAGACCAATGGGAAAGCGGGGGTGCTCATTCGCGGCGCTAAGAAATTAAAAAGCAAACATTCATCGCTTGCTCAACCTTTTACATATGGAGAGTTCGTCTATTTCCGCAGCAGTGGGCTGGGAACACTTAATCATGGTGAGATTATTGAATCTCACCATGTTTTGCGTGAAAAGCTTGATTTAGCAGCCTATTCCTCCTATGTGGCGGAGCTTACGGACCGCTCGCTACAGGATGACGAGGCAACAGGCTTTCATTTCGAGCAGCTAAAAGCTTGCTTTGCTGCACTTCAGGAGGGTAAAGATCCGCAAATCGTATCCCATCTGTATGAGATGCGCATTTTGGATTTGTCAGGATACGCGCCAGCACTCGATGAATGCGTTAGCTGCGGCAATGTCGTAGGTCCTTTTAAGCTGTCACCTTATGCAGGAGGAATATTATGCTCAAGATGCACGGGCAAAGACCCGCATGCCATTCCGCTGGGCGAAGGTGCTTACAAGCTATTGCAATTATTTCGCAGAATGGATATGAGGAGGCTTGGCTCTATTCAGGTCAAGCCGGAAACGAAAGCAGAGCTGAAGCTGGCTATGCGAAAACTAATGGATACCCATATGGGGTTGCAGTTGAAATCGCGTAATTTCTTAGACCAATTGGATAAGCTTATGTGATGAAACTCAACAATGGTTACCTGCAAACATCGTTTTTTCTATCCTTCTTCAGATGTAGAAACCGATCCTTCTTTTGTCTGTTTACATGAACATGTGTTTGGTTTATGCTAATTGAGGCTGTTGAAGATTCGTAATTAAATGGAGGGATTTTCCTGATGTCTACAGGACAAAATAGACTTGGTTTTGTTGTCGCCGGGCTCTTGCTTGGCATACTCGTGGCTTCAATCGATAATACGATTGTATCGACTGCGATGGCAACGATCGTGTCCGATCTGGGCGGATTAGACAAGTACGTGTGGGTAACATCTGCTTATCTGGTAACCGAAATGGCGGGTATGCCGATATTCGGGAAATTATCGGATATGTATGGGCGAAAAAGGTTTTTTGTTCTCGGCATTTCGTTGTTTTTAATTGGCTCCGTTCTTTGCGGAACAGCAGAATCAATTACGCAGCTAACGATTTACCGTGCCATCCAAGGAATTGGCGGCGGGGCGATGATGCCGATTGCATTTGCTATTGTGTTTGATATTTTTCCAGCAGAGAAACGCGGCAAGATGGGCGGATTGTTCGGAGCGGTATTCGGCACATCAAGTTTGTTTGGTCCGCTTGCCGGGGCATACTTAACGGAATACATTAATTGGCGCTGGATTTTCTACGTCAATGTGCCGATTGGCCTTGTAGCGCTTGCGTTTATCGTAATCTTCTATAAGGAATCCCTTTCGCATGCAAAGCAAAAGATCGACTGGTGGGGAGCTTCCACCCTTGTGGGTTCCATCGTTTGCCTGATGTTTGCCCTTGAGCTCGGCGGCACGAAATTCGCCTGGGATTCTGCGCAAATCATGGGTTTGTTTGCCGGGTTTGCTGTATTGCTTGCGGTTTTCCTGTTTGTAGAGACCAAAGCGACAGAGCCGATTATTTCATTCAAAATGTTCAAGCAGCGTCTATTTGCATCGAGTACAGGTGCTGGTTTATTTTATGGTGCGGCCTTTATTACGGCTGCTCTGTATATTCCGATGTTTGTACAGGGGGTGTTCGGCGGCACAGCTGTTAGCGCAGGATTAACGCTGCTGCCAATGACACTGGGTTCGGTTATAGCAGCACAGCTTGGCGGCGTTCTAGCGAACAAAATGCCATATCGGAATATCATGACCTTCTCAGCTGTTATTTTCATCGTGGGCATTGTGCTGTTATCTACCATTACGCCTGACACCACAAGATTTATGTTGTCCGTATTTATGTTCCTGACTGGATTCGGGATCGGCTTCTCCTTCTCCGTGCTTGGGATGTCCTCCATTCATGGATTTGATATGCGTCAGCGAGGCAGCGCGACTTCCACGATGTCTTTTGTGCGATCACTTGGCATGACTGTAGGCATTACCGTATTTGGTATCATTCAGCGCAATCACTTTACTAGCGGAATGACAGATGCTTTCGCGGGCAGCGAAGGCGCAGGGCCGATGACGGATAATGCCCGTGAGCTGCTGTCACCAGATAAACGCGCGGAAATCCCGCCAGCTGTTATGGATAAAATCGTAGCCGCATTGTCGGAATCAGTCTCTGCAACCTTCCTATGGTCAATTATTCCGGCGGGTTTAGCCCTTGTATGTGTCCTTATGATGGGGAATGCAGGGATGAAAGATATTATTGGAAAAAGCGGATCAGGCGCAGCACCTAAGAGTGGAGTGGAAGGCCATTAACCTAATTGCCATTCCTATGCACCTCAAGTTTGACAATTATCACAAAGAAGCATAAAATAGTGCAATATGAATATTGGGCAATGATGGAGAAAGTAATCGTTTTATGTCGACGTAATAAGCGAGCCGGGAAAAGTGAGAGCCTGGACGGACAAAACGATGAAAGGGCACTCCGGAGTCGTATCGACTAAAGAGGGTTGGCTCATATGGAGCTAACCAAGTAGGGTGGAACCGCGGGATATAACTCTCGTCCCTACGTCTGGCAGCAGGCGTAGAGACGGGAGTTTTTTGCATGTCGACGCGTTTGCTGATTTTGCGGAAACTTTCGCAAATGGAAAAACAGTGGAAGAAGGAGAGGGTCAGAAATGAATTTTCAAAAAATGATTTTGACGCTGCAACAGTTCTGGGCCGAGCAAAATTGTATTTTGGTACAGCCTTATGATGTGGAAAAGGGTGCAGGTACGATGAACCCGATGACGTTTTTGCGTTCAATCGGACCTGAGCCATGGAATGTAGCTTATGTCGAGCCTTCCCGGCGTCCTGCAGACGGTCGTTATGGTGAAAATCCTAACCGTCTATACCAGCATCATCAGTTCCAAGTTATCCTGAAGCCGTCTCCAGACAATATCCAAGAGCTATATTTGGAGAGCTTAAAGCAGCTCGGCATCGATGCAAATGAACATGATATCCGCTTTGTTGAGGATAACTGGGAATCGCCAACGCTTGGCGCATGGGGACTTGGCTGGGAAGTATGGCTGGATGGCATGGAGATTACGCAATTTACGTATTTCCAGCAGGTTGGAGGTATCGATGCTAATCCGGTAGCCGTTGAGATTACTTACGGCATGGAGCGCCTTGCTTCGTATATTCAACAAAAGGAAAATGTTTTTGACTTGGAATGGGTAGAAGGCATTACTTATGGCGACGTCTTCAAGCAGCCGGAATATGAACACTCTAAATATACGTTTGAAACTTCGGATACGGCTATGTTATTCACTTTGTTTAACATGTACGAGGAAGAAGCAAAAAAAACGATGGATCAGCATCTTGTTTTCCCTGCTTATGATTATGTGCTGAAATGCTCGCATACCTTTAACCTTCTTGATGCTCGCGGCGCTATTAGCGTTACCGAGAGAACAGGTTATATTACGCGAGTCAGAAATTTGGCGCGTGCATGCGCATCGACTTATTTTGAAGAGAGAGAACGCCTCGGATTCCCGTTGCTTAAGAAAGGAGTGGAGCAGCATGGCTAGAGATTTCTTGTTTGAGATCGGACTTGAGGAAGTGCCAGCAAGGTTCGTGCGCGGCGCAATGAATCAGTTGAAGGATAAAATGGTGAAATGGCTGGCCGATTCCCGGATCGAACACGGAGAAGTTAGCGTCTATGCCACACCGCGCAGGATTGCTGTTCTGATTCATGAGGTGGCTGAGAAGCAGTCTGACATGAATGAAGAAGCCAAGGGGCCATCGCGCAAGATTGCTCAGGATGATCAAGGCAATTGGAGCAAGGCAGCGTTAGGCTTCGCCCGCAGCCAGGGTGTAGAGCCCGATCAGCTTTATTTCCAAGAGCTTGCAGGCGTGGAGTATGTATATGCGACTAAGAGCAGCATCGGCACGGAAACGGCAGCTGTACTGCCAGAGGGTTTGCTTTCCATCATCACATCAATGTCTTTTCCAAAGAATATGCGCTGGGGAAGCCATGAGCTTCGTTTTGTCAGACCGATACGCTGGCTGATTGCGTTGTTTGGCAAGGATGTTATTCCTTTTGAAATCACAGGCGTTCAAACGGGCAACGTGTCCCGCGGACACCGCTTCCTCGGAGACGATGCCACGGTTCTAGAGCCGGCTGAGTACGTAGAGCGGCTGCGTGAGCAGCATGTCATTGCGGATGTCAGCGAACGTGAGCAGCTTATTGTCGCTCAGATTGACGAACTCGCTAAAGAGAAAAACTGGGAAATCGCGGTCAAGGAAGATTTGCTTGAAGAGGTGCTTTTCTTGGTCGAATACCCTAACGTATTGTTCGGCGGCTTCGATCCTGCATTTTTGAACATTCCGCAGGAGGTCCTCATTACGTCTATGCGCGAGCATCAACGTTATTTCCCCGTGTTTGACGGAGAAGGGCAACTGCAGCCTTACTTTGTTACCGTGCGCAATGGGGATAGAAAATCGATTGAGCTTGTGGCTAAAGGCAATGAAAAAGTATTGCGAGCCAGACTTTCAGATGCCAAGTTCTTCTATGAGGAAGATCATAAGCTGACGATCGAGCATGCCCTCTCGAAACTCGAAAACATTGTCTATCATGAAGAGCTCGGCTCGGTTGCCGATAAAGTAAGACGTATCCGTGCAACTGCCGATCTGTTAAGCAAGCAGTTGCTGGTGGATGAGCAAACGGCAAAGGACGTAAGCCGATCGGCAGATGTTTGTAAATTTGACCTTGTTTCGCAAATGGTCTATGAATTTCCTGAGCTTCAAGGCATTATGGGTGAAGATTATGCTCTGAAAGCAGGAGAGAGAAGCTCAGTGGCGAAAGCCATTAATGAGCACTATCAGCCGCGATTCGCAGGCGATCTCGCTCCTTCAGAATTAACAGGTGCAATCGTAAGCTTATCGGACAAAATCGATACGATTGTGGGATGCTTCTCCATCGGCATTATTCCGACAGGCTCACAGGATCCTTATGCGCTGCGCAGGCAGGCTGCCGGCATTGTTCAAATTATTTTGGCGCATGGTTTGAAGCTGGAATTAAACGATTTGTATGATGCTGCGCTTTCCGTACATGAGAGTCGTGGATTGAAGCGTACAGCTTCTGATATTCGCAAGGAACTAGCTGATTTCTTCGCACTGCGTGTCAAAAATGTACTTTCTGAACAAGGTGTTCGTTACGACGTGGTGGATGCCGTTATGGCTTCAGGCTTCGCGGATTTGAAATCAACAATTAAGCGCGCTTCGGTCGTTCAGGTGCTGGCTGCCAGCGACGATCGCTCCGAGTTTAAGCAAACCGTTGAGCAATTTAACCGTGTAAGCAATTTGGGGTCCAAAGCGGAAGGTTCTATAGTTGATCCTTCACTGTTCGCTGAACAAGCAGAAACAGAACTTTACGAGAATTGGCTGCAGCTGCGTCCAATCT
Organism: Paenibacillus luteus; assembly: GCF_006542765.1. Taxonomy (GTDB): domain Bacteria; phylum Bacillota; class Bacilli; order Paenibacillales; family Paenibacillaceae; genus Pristimantibacillus; species Pristimantibacillus luteus. Next base: position 73,120 of record NZ_SKCD01000077.1, on the reverse strand, counting down.
TCAGTGAGGCTGTAGAAATCGGAGAAATTTCGAAAGCCGTGCAAACCTTATCATCATTGAAGCCGTTTATTCATACTTATTTTGAGAAGGTAATGGTCATGTCCTCGGATGAGGCCATTAGAGCCAATCGTCTGGCAACATTAGCAGGAATTGCAGAGGATATCGCGGTTATTGCTGATTTTTCGAAGCTCGTTTGGTAAAGGATTGAAACAGGAGGATGATGAATCATGTCTCGTTCAAATCCGGAAGTTATCGTATATGTCGTATCTGACGCAGCGGGGGATACGGGTGAGCTAGTCGTTCGCGCCGCCATTGCTCAGTTCCACCCGATAAACACCGATATTCGTCGAGCTCCTTTTATTACAGAGGAGCTCGGCTTGGAACGTATCGTACAGCAGGCCAAGCAAGCGGATGCCATAGTGCTCTATACCCTTGTCATCCCCCATCTGCGGGACAGCATGAAGAAGCTGGCAGAAACATATTCTGTAGTAGCGATTGATCTTCTTGGCTCGTTTATTGAGACGCTGGAGCAGCGTACTGGTCGTAAATCACGCCAAGAACCCGGTCTCAACCACGTACTTGATGCGGATTATTTCCGCAAAGTGGAGGCTGTTGAATTTGCCGTCAAATATGATGATGCAAGAGACACCTCTGGCGTGCTTAAAGCAGATATCGTGCTAGTCGGTGTATCTCGGACGTCAAAGACTCCGCTATCGATGTACCTTGCACATCAGAAGTTTAAGGTTGCCAATGTTCCGCTTGTACCTGAACTGAAACCGCCAGATGAGCTGTTTAAAATTCCTAGGCGCAAGGTCATTGGTCTGACGATCGGAGTGCCTTACCTGAATACGATTCGTAAGGAGCGGCTCAAGGCATTGGGTTTGCCAAATAATGCATCCTATGCTACGCCTGACCGTATTGAAAAAGAACTCCTTTATGCCGATACTATTATGAAGAGGCTTGATTGCGTAGTCATAGACGTTTCACACCGAGCAGTGGAGGAAACGGCAAGCTTGATTATGGAATATGTACGAAAGCCTTAAAGGCAGTCGGCAGGATTTTTTATAGTTATGCCGTATATAATAGTACAGGATATGAAATTGAATTCGAGCGGTGATGTCATTGAAGCTAGAGCAGCCAACGATTGTTGTCGATGCGGATGCATGCCCGGTAAAAGCGGAGATTGGTGAAACGGCCAGACGCTTCTCGGTTCGTGTACTGATGGTGGCCTCCCATGACCACCGGCTGGAGCCGCAGCCTGGGGTTGATATTGTTCAGGTTGACCGGAGCAATCAATCCGTAGATCTTTATATTGTGAATCACATTGTACGTGGAGACATAGTCGTTACCCAGGACTTTGGACTGGCTTGCATTGCCATCGGGAAAGGCGCCGTCGTATTGTCTCCACGCGGAGAGCAATATACGGATGAAAACATCGATTATTTGATGGAGCGCAGACATGAGCTTGCCAAGCGAAGGCGTACTGGAGGCAAAACAAGAGGGCCAAAAGCGATGAACAATGACGATCGTGATCGTTTTCAACAAAAGTTGACAAAAGTTTTGCGAAATGAGCAGGAGAACCATGACGTATAGCGAATATTATTTACGTGTTACTAGGATGAAGGTGATGAACGATGACATACGGTAATAAAATACCGGAAGAGGTCATTGATGCGGTTCGCAAGCATTATGACATCGTAGAGACGGTCGGGAAATATGTTCATCTCACGAAGCACGGCAAATATATGAAGGGGTTATGTCCGTTCCATTCGGAGAAGACTCCCTCGTTTACAGTTACGCCGGAGCTCCAAATTTACCATTGCTACGGCTGCGGCAAAGGCGGAAATGTTATCCGTTTTGTCGAGGAAATGGAAGGTTATTCCTTCCCTGAAGCCGTACGCATGCTGGCGTCAGATGCGGGAATGCCTATTACATGGGCATCACCCGATGGTGTCAAATCTACGCCGCATGATGCTGATAGAGCCAAAATCATTGAAGCGCATGAGTTGACGATCAAGCTGTACCATCATGTGTTGAACAACACGAAGCAAGGTCAGGCTGCTAAGCAATATTTGCGTGAGCGGGGACTAAGCGATAAACTGATTGATCATTTTATGATTGGTTACGCTCCGGAAGAGTGGGACTTGCTGGCACGTTTTTTAACGAATCGCGGATTTGATCAGGCATTAATGGAAAAAGGCGGGTTGCTCTCGGCGAAAGCAGACGGTAGCGGGTATGTGGATCGGTTTCGCAATCGCATTATGTTTCCGATATGGGATCGAGACGGCAAAGCTACCGCGTTTGCGGGTCGCATTATAGGCGAAGGACAGCCGAAATACTTGAATACCTCGGAAACGATGTTGTTTACGAAAAGCAGAACGCTGTATAACTTGCACTACGCGCGGCCGGCTATTCGGAAGAGCAAGCAGGTTGTATTATTTGAAGGCTACATGGACGTCATTAAATCATGGAGTGCGGGCGTGAAAAACGGGATAGCGACAATGGGAACGGCATTGACCGAAGAACATTGCGCGATCTTAAAGCGGCAAGCGGAAGAAGTTATTGTCTGTTACGACGGTGACGACGCTGGACAAGCAGCGGCATTCAAATCCATTCCGATGCTGGAGAGCGCAGGCCTTAGAGTATCGGTGGCGATGCTTCCAAAAGGCAAGGATCCCGACGATTATATAAGCGAATACGGTCCGGAGGCTTTCTTGCGAGATACGATGGATCAACCGGTTTCGGTTACAAAATTTAAGCTTATATATTCAAGGAAAAACCATATACTGCTAAAAGATGAAGGTAAAAAAAATTATCTCCTTGAAGCAGTGCAAATTGTTGCGGAGCTTGATTCATCAACAGAACGCGAGGTCTACTTAAAGGAAATATCCCGTGAGTTCGAAATCTCTCTTGACGCCTTGAAGCAGGACTGTCATCAAATCAGACAGGAGCTGCAAAAAAAGAAACCGCAAGGGGATAATAACGACAATTCGTGGAATAATGGTAGGAATGAAAAACCCCGAAAGTCTGGACCGCCAACTCTTATGCCCGCTTATACCCATGCAGAACGAAGGTTGCTGCATGTTATGATGCGGGACCAAGAGGTAGCACAGACGGTACATGACCGGCTTGGGGATGCGTTTAATGTAGAGGATCATGCAGCGCTTGCTGCTTATTTATACGCTTATTTTGCACAGGGCTACGATCCGGATGCCAGCCGATTTATCGCAACACTGCATGATGACCGATTGGAACGAGCAGCAGCATCCATATTGATGATGGACGGCGACTTTCCGTTCGATGACACAATAATGGACGCTTATATCCAAGACATTATCAAGGTACCGCAATTCCGGGATATTGAGCGTAAGAAGGAAGACATGGTGCGTGCTGAGCGTACCGGAGATTTTTTGGCAGCAGCACAAATAGCTAGTGAGATTATAACCCTAGAGAGACAGCTTAAAGGTCGACAGGAAGATCGTTTCTAGGGGGGAGGGAGTCGGATTATGGCGAATGATCAACATACTGAACTAGATACTGAACAAAAACTGGATCATGTGAAGGATCAACTGATTGAACAAGGCAAGAAGAGGTCATCTTTGACGTACAAAGAAATTATGGATAAGTTGGCTCCGTTCGATCAAGATCCAGAACAAATTGATGAATTTTTCGAGCAGCTCGATGATTTTGGTATTGAGGTACTGAATGAAAATGATGAAGAAAATCCACTCGCTGCCGGCGGGGAAGAGCAAGAGCGCGAGCAGGACGACTTCAACTTTGATGATGATCTTGCACTGCCTCCAGGCATCAAGATTAATGATCCAGTACGGATGTACTTAAAAGAAATCGGCCGTGTTCCGCTTCTTTCCGCAGATGACGAGGTTGAACTTGCACAGCGAATTGAGAATGGCGATGAAGAAGCCAAACGGAGACTTGCCGAAGCCAACCTGCGCCTTGTCGTGAGTATTGCTAAGCGTTATGTCGGTAGGGGAATGTTGTTCCTTGATTTAATTCAAGAAGGCAATATGGGCCTTATCAAAGCGGTTGAGAAGTTTGACCATCAGAAAGGCTTTAAGTTCAGTACGTACGCAACTTGGTGGATTCGTCAAGCTATCACGCGCGCTATTGCTGACCAAGCTCGGACGATCCGAATTCCGGTTCACATGGTGGAGACGATCAATAAGCTGATTCGGGTTTCCCGTCAATTGCTGCAGGAACTTGGGCGCGAACCGACACCTGAGGAAATTGCGGCTGAGATGGAGCTAAGTACCGAAAAAGTTCGCGAGATCATGAAAATTGCTCAAGAACCTGTTTCATTGGAGACTCCGATCGGGGAAGAAGATGACTCACATCTTGGAGATTTCATTGAAGACCAAGAAGCTCTAGCTCCTGCAGACGCGGCTGCTTACGAACTGCTTAAAGAGCAGTTAGAGGACGTTCTTGATACACTTACCGAGCGAGAAGAAAACGTACTTCGCCTTCGCTTCGGACTTGATGATGGACGTACACGCACGCTTGAAGAAGTGGGTAAAGTATTTGGAGTAACGCGTGAGCGTATTCGTCAGATCGAAGCCAAAGCACTTCGCAAGCTGCGTCACCCAAGCCGCAGCAAACGTTTGAAGGATTTCCTTGAATAAAACTTTATGCTTGAAAATAGTGACCTTTCTGCACGTGCAGCGAGGTCTTTTTTCTAAAAAATAACCCTCATACATAGGAACTTGCGAGCACTCAAGTCTATATCGAAAGGATAGCGGGAATTCATGAATCAGGATCGTCGGCAAATTATCGTGAAAGAAATTGATCATTGGCGGCGCAGTAAGCTGCTGCCAGATCAATATTGTGACTTTCTGCTCAATTTATATGCTGAACAAGATGCGATCCCTACAACCAAAGAACAGCATCATACCGTCGGAAAAGCAATAGCGGCTGTGCAGCGGGCAACCGGCATGCAGTGGCTACTTACATTTGGAACTTTTACCTTAATTTCCTTTGTTGTGCTTTATTTTAACGAATTTCATCCCTTATTGCAAATGGCAGTCGTGTCGCTTGCAGTCGTCCTTTTTTTGCGGATTGGACAGCGCCTCCGGTCCCGAAATGAAGCGGCTGGATTGGCTATAACAAGCACGGGAATGCTCCTGCTGCTTGGCGGCGGATTATATATGTTAAATCTTCATGAGATCGACCAATGGGGCTGGAAAACCGGATTGGTTGCTTTTTGCTCACTCTTCTGGGTTGTCTATGGTATTACCGCCCGTATTTCAATGCTCCATTTATGCGGTTGGTTAGCGGCGATTCTGGTTTACGCTTGGCTGCTTTCTCAATTAATGGTTGATCCGAAATGGTATGAGGTTCAGCTTTATTGGCTGCCTATCGCCTGCTTGTTTGGCTGGAGCAGCTGGTTTTTCAACCGATGGTCCAAAACGGTGTCAGCGGTTCTGTTTGTGACCTGCTCACTGGTATGGTTCATGCCGGAGCTGTATACCATGATGTTTGTTGATGAGGCCATTTGGCTGCAGCTGCAGCTTATCATCAAAATTGCTGTTGGCGGCGGCTTATTATTTTTAATGCGAAAAAAATGGATGGTGTGGGTTGTATAATGTTAAAACTTTCTAATCGTCTGCAGTTGATTGCGGATTATGTAACAGAAGGATCACGAGTAGCGGATATTGGTTCGGACCATGCGATGCTGCCGGTATATTTGCTGCAATCGGGCAAATGTCCTTCTGCCATTGCGGGAGAACTCAACCGAGGGCCTTTTGAGGCGGCAAGGAAGCAGGGAGCAGATGCCGGTCTTTCTGACCGATTAACGGTCCGGCAAGGCGATGGTTTAAATGTACTGAATAATGGCGAAGCAGATACGGTAACCATTGCAGGGATGGGCGGCAGTTTAATGAGCGAGATTCTGGAGGCTGGCCAAGCTACAAGAAAACTCGAAGGCGTTCAGGAACTTGTATTGCAGCCAAATGTGGGGGAAGAGTTTGTCCGTGCGTGGCTCTTGAAGCATGATTGGTATTTGGCAGACGAGAGCATCGTTGAAGAGGATGGCAAGATTTATGAAATCATGCATGCGATTCGGGTATCCGATGTGCAAGAACGCAATGAAGAGCTCTACAATGGGAAATTCCTGAAGCTTTCGCTTCAGCCCGATGGTTTGCGCAAAATCCTGCAGCAAATGGGCCCTCATTTGCTTCGTGCTCCAAAGCCGGCTTTATTCAAGAAATGGCGGCATGAGCTGAATAAGCTTGCGAGAATTTGCGGACAGCTATCAGAGTCAGAACTAGCAGAATCCGCTGTAAAACGCGAGCAAATGTTAGCGGAAATGAAAGTCATTGAGGAGGTATTACAATGTTTGCTCATGGACAAACCGTCATCCAGCTAATGGAGCAATTGGCTCCCAAGCATTATGCGGTTGAAAATGATAAAATTGGCCTTCAGCTTGGAACACTGAATAAACCTGTCAAAAAAATACTGATCGCTTTAGATGTAACGGATGCGGTAGTAGATGAAGCTATTGAGCAGGGAGCGGAGCTTATTATTGCGCACCATGCGATTATTTACCGTCCTCTGGCTAAGCTGGATACGTCTACAGCGGCAGGGCGGTTGTACGAAAAGCTAATCAAAAATGACATAGCCGTTTATATTTCACATACGAATCTAGATGTCGCTGATGGGGGAATCAATGATTGGCTTGCCGATCTTGTTGGTATCGTTCCTGAAGGCCGACAATGCCTAGAGGAAGTCCATACGGATAAGCTGTATAAATTGGTCGTCTTCGTGCCAGAATCTCATCAGGAGCAAGTGCAGGAGGCAATCTGGCGTGCAGGTGCGGGACAGATCGGGAACTATAGCAATTGCAGCTTTACGATCAAAGGAACCGGCACATTCATTCCTGGTGAAGGCACAACGCCTTATATCGGGGTAGAAGGCAAGCTGGAGCGAGTGGACGAAGTCCGAGTGGAGACGATTGTTCCACACAGTGTTCATCGTAAGACGGTACAAGCGATGCTGAAGGCTCACCCCTATGAGGAAGTTGCTTATGATTTGTATCCGGTGGATTTGAAAGGCCGTTCATTTGGGCTCGGCCGAACGGGGAAGCTGAGGGAATCCATTACACTCGGCGAGCTTGCGGAGCAAGCAAAGCGGATATTCGATGTGCCTGCTGTACGGGTAGTCGGCCCGCTTGACCGGATGATACGCAAAGCAGCCGTACTTGGCGGCGCAGGCGCCAAATATGTACGTCATGCGGTATTCGCAGGAGCAGATGTACTGATTACAGGAGATATTGACTATCATACCGCCCATGATGCACTGGCAGCAGGTATGACTATTATTGACCCCGGCCATAACATAGAGAAGGTTATGAAACAGCAGGTAGCCGATTGGCTAAATAAACAGCTAGCAAGCAGCAAAGCGGAAACCCAGGCAATTGCATCTGCACTCAACACGGAGCCGTTTACATTCGTTTAATCGATTTATTGGGTGTTATTTGCTTATATCGATGCTTTTTTGTTTAGTTAGACATTCAGGGTTGAACTTTTCGGTAATACCTTGTATACTTAACGACGCCACGGAAAGTTTGACAGACAATCGCTGGCGGCCTTGTTGCCGCGAGAGGAAAGTCCGGGCTCCGCAAGGCAGGATGCTGGATAACGTCCAGTCAGCGCGAGCTGAAGGATAGTGCCACAGAAATGGACCGCCGATGGCCGGCTTTATGTCGGCACAGGTAAGGGTGGAACCGTGGTGTAAGAGACCACGAGGAGCATAGGTGACTACGTTCCTGGTAAACCCCATCTGGAGCAAGACCGAGAGGACGCCGCAGCCCCTAAGCTGCAGCCTTTGCCTGAGGCGCGTCCGGGTTGGTTGCTGGAGCCGTATAGCAATGTACGGCCTAGATAGATGATTGTCGCTTCATTGTGGGAGGGTCGTTCCCGTTTGGACCACTAGAAGTACAGAACCCGGCTTACGACAAACTTTCCGCACGAACCTAAACAAACAAAGAGCACCCATCGCTTAGCGATGGGTGCTTTCTTGTGAGTTTGATTACGTTACCTTTCGTATTTTGTCATGATTCTCTCCAGTCTTCGTTTCACCTGATCTGGATAAGTTTGTAAGGCTCCTCCGAATTTAGAAGCAGCTTGAAGTGCTTTATCAATATCGATTTGGCCATAACCAAAGTAATCGTCTTTTCCTTTAGCACCGAGATCAATGGAGGTCTTCCGCATCAGCTCCATGACTTCAACATTCGAAAGCTCAGGATTGACGGATCGAATCAGTCCAGCGAGTGCCGCAACATGAGGGCTTGCCATCGATGTGCCTGACAATGCAGCATATTGGCTGCCGGGATAAGTGCTGGCAATGTTGTCTCCTGGCGCTGCCACGTCGATATAGTCACCATAATTAGAGAAAGAAGCCTTCTCCTTGTTGCTGTCTGTGGCTGCAACTGCGAATACCTCAGGATAAGCTGCCGGATAGCCTGGGCGATCCGTATTGTCGTTGCCGCTCGCTGCGATCATAACGACATCGTGATCATAAGCATATTTAATGGCATCATGTAAGAAATCCGCCTGTGCGTAATTGCCAAGACTCATGTTAATGACTTTAGCCCCATGGTCAACGGCCCAAATAATGCCTTGGGCTACCGAATAGGTGGAACCCGCGCCACTGCTATCGAGAACCTTTACGGGCATGATTTTGTTGTACCAGGATAGTCCGGCAACACCTTCGCCATTGTTGACGGTTGCGCCAATGATGCCAGATACATGCGTGCCATGCCCTACGTCATCATCGGGTTCTGCGGATTCATCAACAATATTCGTACCTTTTATTATTTTACCCTTCAAGTCGGGATGATTGCTTTGCACACCGGTATCCAGAACAGCGATAATCACTTGATCGCTGCCTTTGGACACGCCCCAGCCCTTTTCCGTTTCAATGGACGGCAAATTCCATTGATACTCTGAATATAAAGAGTCATTTGGTACGATTGTGCTTGAAGTTTCATTGGTCATGTAAAGGTAATGGGGCTCCGTATATTCGGTGCTCCAGGTTTGTTTGAAATATGGAATGAGTTGATCGGTTTCCATGTTACGGGACCGAAATACATAGGTATCTCCAATTTGTTTGACAGATTCTGCATTAATATCGCGCTTCACGCGTTCAAGATCAGCAGGGGTCAAATCTTTGGCAAAATGAACAACGACATCCCGAACATGGTAGTGGCTTGCATTGCCATTGTCTTCACCCGTACGAACAGTAATATCTGTCGTTGAATTCGGTTTGACTGATTCAATTTTATAATTTCCTTCTGCAGGATAAGGAACCAATCTCAAGTTACGCAGTTGATGCTTTTCCACGGATTTAACAATATCCTGCTTGATCACACCGACAACTCCGATGCTGGCATGCTTGGAATCTGGAACGCCGAGCACCATGTATCGATTGCCATCCTTAGTTGTGAAAGCAGGTGATTCATATTTGGCACCTTTGGCTACTTGAGCTTTTGCTTCATGGACGTAAGCTTCTGCTTTGCCACCATCCATCTTAGGAATAGAGCCTCGGTTCACGCTGCGGCTGCCTGAAATCCAGCTAATGTAGTTCATATGCATGTGCTCATGCATCAGATGCTCGATTTTTTCCTCAGCTGTTCCCTTTGATCCCATGCCTGTACTCATAAGCTTCTGAAAATCCTTAGAGCATTCTGATGCGCAAAGCATGGCCGTTGCCTTCATATCATTTTGCAGCGTTGCCATTTTGAGCGTATGCTCACGCTTAGCAGAGAAATTAGTCGTCTGCGGAGCTTTCTTGACATCCTTTGGGGCAAATATGGACGTAGTAGGTATAAGCAAGGCAGCTAAGGCTAAAATTGTAAGGGCACCTATCCATTTTCTTGACATGCTTGAGACCTCCATTTATCAATCTGTTTTGAGTTGAGCCTAAACTATAGGTTCGGGTTTCGGAGCAGAAAATATGCGAGTCAAAGCGTCAATCGCCAGTACCACTTCCATGTAATTTGTGGTACGATAATGATGATTGTAGTTTTTACGCGTGTTTGGATTATGAAAGGGGAACTACCTATATGCCAACTGCTAACGTCAAATTGCTTACGGAATCAACTCGTATTAAACTGAAGGACGCGGTTAACCAGCTGGAGCCGTTTCTGAATAACAACTCGCTGCTCCAATTAACGGGAGAGGACCAAGCGGAAGAAACGCAGCTGTTTTACAAAGGCCTTTTATCGGATTTGAGACATTTATTGGTTTTTTCTGAAGTCTCGGTTGAAAAGCTGGGAGTATTGCTCAGACGGCCCAATTTTGATACTGAATATGCTGAACGCGTACTTTATGAAGTGTATCATCAATGTGTAAGTGCGTTTTTCTATCCAAAAAATGAATGTTACTCCGAAGATGGCCGTTATGCCTATACAGGGCAGGATGCCATTCGCTTCCGTTTCAAACCCGGTCGCGATTCACGTGATATCGTACTTAGCGTCTCCAAGGTTTTCGAAGAGCTGCGTGACGAATTGGCTTACTACGAGAACGACTACATGACGCAGCGTCGCATGCAAGGACAAAAATAAGGCAGAATGAATCACCTTCGGTCAGGGAAACTTGATAGTGGAGGTGATTTTTCTTATGCCAAAAGGCGTATCTTGTAGTGTAGCCAACTGTAACTTTTGGAAGGAAGGCAACAATTGCGGAGCAAGCGAAATCAATATCGAAATCGACCAGCATGCCGGTGCACATTTTAACGAGGAATTTGCCGGAGATGATTTCGGATTATTCCATCAGGATCAAGCGGAGCAATCCAAATCAACATGCTGCCTTACCTTTAAACCAAAGGAGTGAGGATTGATGGGGAACTATGAGGACGATTATAAAAAATTGTTGGATAAACACGATCATTCGGACCATGCAAGCCATCCGATTGTAGGCTCTGATCGATTACTTGATGTCAATGAAGAAATGGCTGCAGATTTTGCGGTAAGCCAGCCAGCTTTGTATGGGGAGCGGAGTGAGGACCGGCATGTGGAACGTGTAGAGCCAGAAGCATTGTCTGGCGGTTATGCGCTTGGATGGGTTTCGCTTGTATTTGCGATAGCTTCATGGTTTATCTGGCCGGTACTGATGGGAGCAACATCGGTAGTACTTGGCTTTATCGCATATCGGCAAGGCGCACGCGGGCTCGGCGGTTGGTCTATGGCAATCGGACTTATTGCAGTTGCATTAAATTTAATTATTGTGCCCTTTTATTATGCAATAACGTAAACAGCAGAAAAGAAGCTTCCTCCCAAATTAATGGGCGGGAGCTTCTTTTGTTATTTCAAGGCTTGCTCTCGATGCTTCTGCACTTCCACATTCAAAGCCAGCATTTCACGGTCAAGCAAATGAATCATATCTGCCGAGCCTTTAAGCTGCTGCTGAATATGCGGAGGAATTTGCTCATTGAATTTGTAATAAATTTTATGCTCCAAGCTTGCCCAGAAGTCCATGGCAATCGTGCGAATTTGAATTTCGACAAGCACATTCTCTGTCCTGTCGGTTAGGAAGACAGGAATTTCGATGAGTAAATGTATACTTTGATAGCCGTTTGGTTTCGGGTTGATGACATAATCCTTAAGCTCCACAACACGTACATCGCTTTGCTTGCTAATCATATCGACAATTTGGTAAATATCCGTGGAGAAGGAACAAATGACGCGCACGCCTGCAATATCGCGAATATGCTTCTTCGCATCTTCGAGCGTAATATCAAGCCCTTTGCGCTGAAGTTTTTGCATGACGCTCTCTGGCGCTTTTATTCTTGTTTTCATGTGCTCAATGGGATTATAATCATGAATAAATTGAAATTCTTCATTCAAAATGTTAAGTTTTGTTTCTACGGCATCAAGCGCAAATTTATAAGTCAGAAAAAAATGAGCCCATTGCTTAAGCTGGCTTGTTTTCATTTTGCAGATCACTCCTGATATGGCGAATATGTATATTTGTTGTAGGTAAGGTCTCTTTGTTCCAACGTGTCGTTAATCGTTGTATTATTATAATGGTCGATAATATAGGCCAAGTCAAATTTACAGCCCGCGTAATTGTCAACTGAGGGGAGAACTTTATATGATTATAGATATACAAAATGTTTCTTGGGATCGAAATGAGCAGAAAATATTGCAAAACATAAACTGGACTGTTCAAAATGGGGAGCACTGGTGCTTGCTTGGTCTGAATGGCTCAGGCAAAACGACATTGCTAAACATGATCAATGGTTATATATGGCCTACTGAGGGAAGTATGTCCGTGTTGGACAAAAAATTTGGAGAGTTTGATTTGCGTGAGCTTCGCAAGAGTATAGGCTGGGTCAGCACCTCGCTGCAACAAAAGTTGTACGGAAGTGAAACAGCGTTGAGAATCGTGCTAAGCGGAAAATTTGCCACTATCGGTTTGTACGATGAGACAAATGTAGAGGATGTAAGCCATGCGGAGAACTTGATGGAGTCTCTCGGATGTACTGCATTGATAAACCGTACTTATGATACGCTATCGCAAGGTGAACGGCAGCGCGTGCTCATTGCCCGTGCACTTATGCCTTCGCCAAAGCTGCTCATATTGGACGAGCCATGTACGGGTCTCGATGTGTTTGCCCGTGAGCAATTGCTTCAGATGATTGCAGCCGTAGCGGCAGCAAAGGATGCTCCCACCATCATCTACGTAACGCACCATGTTGAAGAGATTCTGCCTTGTTTTACGAAGACGCTCCTAATTAAAGAAGGGAAAGTTTTCGCAGCTAGAGAAACTTCTGACGTGCTCACATCGGCTACGATGAGTGATTTTTTTGCAGTGCCTGTCCATATTCAAAGGCGTGATGGGCGGAACTGGCTATCGGTTCAAGGAGAATGATGGACTTAATTTTACATGAACCAGAGCATCAAGCGCCGCTGCCGCCTCAGCCGCGCAAATGGGAACGATTGAAATCGTATATCGGCAAAAAATTTGCTTTGCGCAACAACCGTGATCATTATATTTGGCGAGTAGCTACAGGAAGTACTGCACTATTTGGGTCAATAGCAATGGCGACCGCTGTCCTTGGCATGCCAACAGGTTTAGGCACAAGCATTGATCTTATTATTTTTTTGTTAGTTAATCTTGCTGCAACGAGTGCAGCAGCCATTATTGTGTCATTTCTGTTTAATTTGCTTTTTCTGCCACTCCCACGCAGGTTTATGGCTGTATTCGTATATACAGCAATCGAGAGCTATTTTATATTGTATTATGCTGAGTTAGGAGAGCTCTTGTCAGCTATCGTAGCCTTAACTTTCACATCGATTGGAGCACTTGCAGGTGTGCTTATGGCATTCCTCATGAAATTGCAACTAAAGCCAAAGGGGCGAGTGATTGTTGCGGTGGGCGCAGCAGTTGCCGTTGTCGCTATCTTCGCTACAACATATTGGCCAGCAGATGCGGCGCTGCCGCAGAGGGAAATGGAGTTTGTTCAGCAAACGGATGAAAGCCTTGCTGATTTAGCATTGCCGAACCCCTCCAAGCAGGGAGATTTGGCCTATGAAGCCTTTAGCTATGGAAGCGGACAAGATAAGCATAGGAACCTATTTGGCAAGGATGTGAATGTGCAGTCAGCAGCGGTCGATGCCTCTGCTTACATTACGAAATGGTCAGGGCTGAAGACCCGATTCTGGGGGTTTGATGAGCATGAGTTGCCATTAAACGGTCGTGTCTGGATGCCTGAGGGAGAAGGGCCTTTTCCGATTGCATTGATGGTCCATGGGAATCATCTAATGGAGGATTTCTCTGATGGGGGCTATGGCTATCTAGGCGAGCTGTTAGCGAGCAAAGGCATTATTGCGGTCTCTATTGATGAAAATTTTTTGAATTATTCGGTATGGTCAGGAATACCCAATAACGATATGAAGGTCCGAGCATGGATATTGCTCAAACATTTACAGCAAATCAAGCAGTTTGGCGAAACGCAAGGCAATCCGTTTTTTGCGCGCGTTGATTTGGAGAAGGTAGCTTTAATCGGCCATTCACGGGGGGGCCAAGCAGTTGCGATGGCTGCGGACTCCGAACGCTGGTTTAAGGACGACCAGTCGCTGGATAGCTTGGATCAAATCACTATCGAATCTGTTATAGCCATAGCGCCTACAGACAAACAAGTAGACGACAAGTCCGCTAACCTGTCGGATGTGAACTACCTGACATTGCAGGGAGCAAGAGATGCCGACGTCAACAATTTTTACGGCGATCGGCAATTTAGCAGAACAACTTTTGAGGAGCAAGCAAATCAATTCAAAGCTGCTCTATATATTGCGGATGCAAATCATAGTCAATTCAATTCGGATTGGGGAAGAATGGATGAGCGTCCGCCTGGTGGCCTTTTTTTGAGCCGGAAGCAATTATTGAAGGCGGAGGAGCAGCGACAGATTTCGAAGGTGTATGTATCGGCCTTCCTGCAGGCGACTTTACTTGGGGATACCTCTTACAAATCCTTGTTTAAGGATTATCGAGTGGGTCTTGCCTGGCTGCCGCAAACGCTCTATACGAACCGATATGAGGAAGCTCAGTTTACGGAAATCGCCCGCTACGATAACGAAACACGCAAGACCAGCCTGAAGGAGGGCGTCAAAGCAACCGCAACTGGCATGAAGGAATGGCAAATAGCATCAGCCGAGGACCGTGATGGGAAAAACAAAGGAACTAAAGGCATAGAGCTCGAATGGCATGAAGCAGGCGCAGAGTATGAGCTGGAGCTTTCTCCCGAGACGACGCTTGGTGCAGAAGGGATGACAGAAAGCAGCCTTGTTTTCTCCATGGCAAATTTGGAGCGGGATCTGCTCGGAACCGATGGTGAGCAGAATGCAGTAAATAGTACATCTGTGGACGTAGAATTGCCGCCGCTTCCCGTATTACAAATCGAGGTTACGACTATTGATGGAGAAAGCAGAGAGGTTGAGCTTGCGGATGTGATGCCGGTTGCTCCGCCTGCTTACACGTCATTTATGACGTTTGCATGGCTTGAGGAGAGAATTAAGGATGAAAAATACAAGGAAGCCACTGAACCTGTATTCCAAACCTATGTCCTTCCGATGGAACAGTTCAGCTCGTCTGAGTCGTTAATTACACCTAAGGATATTAGTCGAATTAAATTCAGATTCGTTAGCGGACCCGGTAAGGTTATGCTCGATGATATAGGATTTATGCCTTAGAGAAAGCACAAAAGCGGGACGCCAGGCAGTTGGCAGTCCCGCTTTTGTGGCCTATTTAACTCTCGATGCAAGAGTTCTACGCATTAGTTTATTGAAATCAGCCTTTTGCGGCTTACTTATCCTCAGAGAAAGTGAAGCTCCTTGCTGCATATAAGAAGGGCGTCGAACAAAGCGATACGATAAATTTAATCACGTAGGTGGATATGAAAATAGAGAGCCAAAGCTCACTGCTGTATCCAGGAGCGCCCGCAAAGGCGATCGTGCAAAAGATAAACGTATCGACGAGCTGACTGACCGCAGTACTGCCATTATTCCGAATCCATAACTGATTAGGAGCTGGACATAAGCGCTTTAAGACAGAATAAATCTTTACGTCAAGAAATTGACTTACAAAATAAGCACATAAGCTGCCGAGCGCGATACGCGGCATCAAGCCAAACAAGGTTTCGAGTGCATCTTGTACCTGCAAGGGGAATTGTTCATTATGGGGATTAAAGAGCAGCGCCATTTGCATAATAATGGTTGTGGCAATTAACGTGAAGAAGCCAAACCAGACGGCCTTCTTGGCCGCTTTCTCGCCATACTTCTCATTTAACAGGTCGGATGCCAAGTATATGGTACCATACATGGTATTTCCGAGCGTTATGGCAATAATCATGCCGAAAGCATGAATGTCGATGGTTTTCACAACCTGAATATTGGCCAGCACAGTCGCCATTCCAATCCAAGCATAAATGCCGATCCGCCCAAAGAATCGGTAGGAAAGCAGAAATAATGAAAAATGCACGAGCATGAAGATCGCGCCGAACCACAAATTAAACATCCTGAATAAACCTCCTAGTTTTGTTAACGCGGGAGTTTTCGAACCGCGGAAAACATGTTGCAACTTATTTTTATTCGTTTTTCTGCCTTAGTCATTATAAACGCTTCATCGGGAGGCGGCAAGAGCGATTCTGTGCCTTTTAATTACCTAGCAGAAGATGGTAGAATGGATGTTACTGTTTTATAGCAAGTTACGTTAATCGTGGAAATATCTTATTAGTGGTTAAGGAGTGAAAGAATGACGGAGCAAAATAAGCAATTGGAGCAAGAGCAGCAGCGTGTTGATGATGTAACGCTAATCATACGCTCGCGAATAGAGGAGTTTCAGAAACAGGTTGGCGGCCTCCGCGGGGATATTGTCGATATTAGGCGTGATTTTTGGGATGATGTGACCCTTAACTTTGAGGATGCGGCGGAATCTGCTGAGTCTCATGCCAGTATGAAGCAGCAAGCAGAAGTACTGTCTGAGCGGGAAAGAAGCTATCGGCATGCCGAGGAGCAGCTTAAAACGCTTTTGAAACTTGAACATTCTCCTTATTTTGGAAGGATCGATTTGAGGGAGGATGGGCAAGTGGAGACGGAAGCCATTTATTTAGGAGTGGGTTCGCTCCTTGACGAAAGCGGCTACGAGTATTTGATCTATGATTGGAGAGCACCGGTCTCAAGTCTTTATTATGATTTTGGCCCAGGACCTGTTCAATACGAGACACCTAGTGGAACGATCAGCGGTGAATTATCCTTGAAACGACAATTTATTATCCGGGATGCTGAGATCCGCAGTATGTTCGATACTGGCGTTACGATTGGTGACGAGCTCCTTCAAGAAGTGCTCGGCAAGCAGTCAGATGCACAGATGAAGAGCATCGTTGCTACGATACAAAGGGAACAAAATCGCATTATCCGTAACGAACGGGCAAGGCTGCTTATCGTTCAAGGCGCGGCAGGCAGCGGCAAAACCTCGGCAGCACTTCAGCGAGTTGCTTACTTGCTTTACCGCTACCGGGGGATATTAAATGCTGACCAAATTGTATTGTTTTCACCAAATCCGATGTTCAACAGCTATATCGCTACCGTGCTGCCTGAGCTTGGCGAGCAAAATATGCAGCAAACGACTTATCAGCAATATCTAGAGCATAGGCTTGCCAAAACCTATACGCTGGAAGATCCGTTCTCCCAAATGGAGTATACGCTGGCAGCTGTTGACGAAGCGGGCTATGAGGCTAGAATTGCCGGTATTACGTACAAATCCAGCTTAGCTTTCATGCATCTTATCGATGGTTATGCTGCGGAGCTCAGCCATGGCGGTCTCGCGTTTCGAGCTGTAGTGTTTAAAGGGCGCACGCTCATTTCGGAAGAATCGATTGCGGAACAGTTCTATAAAGGGGACCGTTCCATTTCAATTGGCAACCGGATGAGGTTAACGGCGGAGTGGATGCTTAAAGAATTGACGCGCTTAAGCAAGGCGGAGCGTGAACAAGAATGGGTGCAAGAGGAGATCGAGCTGTTGGATCAAGAGGCTTATTCTAAGGCTTACGAGGAGCTGCAGCGCAAAAACCGCTTTTCGGGAAGCTCATTCGACGATTTTGATGCTGAGCGCGATTATTTAGCGGCAATGGTTGTGCAGGAGAAGTTCAAAAAGCTGCGCAGAAGAGTGAAGCGGCTCACGTTTTTGGATGTTCCCACGATTTACAAACGCTTCTTTGATCGTGAGGTGCTCCTAAGTGAACGCTTAAAGGCTAGCGGGCACGAGCTCCCAGTGCAGTGGCAGGAAATAAGCGGTCAGACGATAGCTATCTTGAATAATGGCATTATTTTTTATGAGGATGCGACACCTTATTTGTATTTAAAAGAAAAGCTCGAGGGCTTCCATACGAATACATCAGTGAAGCATCTATTCATCGACGAGGCACAGGACTATTCGCCGTTCCAGTATCATTATCTGAAACGAATTTTCCCTAACTGCAAAATGACGGTGCTCGGCGATTTGAATCAGTCTATTTTTGCGCATGCCGTCACTGGAAACGGCTTTGAGCCTTTAGCGGATATTTACAGTGAAGAAGAGACAGAGAAGATCGTACTGACTCGCAGCTACCGCTCCACCCAGCCAATCGTAGCTTTTACGAGCCGAATGATTGAGGGCGGAGACCAAATTGAGCCCTTTAACCGTGATGGAGAAGAACCGACGATAACCCAGGTGTCCGATGAAGTGCAACTGGTGAAAGCAATGCAAGATCAAATTGGGCAATTGGTCCATGCGGGTTACCAGTCGATTGCAGTCATTTGCAAAACGGCTGCCGAAAGCAAGCGCGTATTTGCGGAATTGCAGCAGGAGCTGCATACACTTCGATTAGTTGAAAAAGAAACGGTCACCTTCGAGAAGGGGATTGTTGTTATTCCATCTTACCTTGCCAAGGGCGTTGAGTTTGATGCGGTTATAATCAGCAATGCAGGCGAGGAGTATTACGAACGGGAAAGTGAACGGAAACTGTTCTATACTGCTTGTACAAGAGCAATGCATGAGCTGCACCTCTTTTATACGGGCAAACTTACTAGGTTTATCCCCTAGATTTATTTTCTAATTTCTTGCCAGATTTCATAAACATCCACTTGAAGCTCCGAAGCGATCAGCTCTGCTGTCAGTCTTTGGGGCTTTAAAATTTTTCCGTTGCGCAGCTTCGAAATGGTTTGTATGGATATACCGGTTAAAGCGGAGAGATGCCCAGCGGACATATCTTTTTTGGCCATCCATATTCTCAGCTTCAGTGACGCATCGACTTGATCATCAATGGGGTTCAAATCCCAAATGACAAATGCAAATTCCCGAACATCACCGAACCCGTCAAGGATGGGGGCGAATGTAACCGACATGTTCAATTCAATGCCGCTTAACTTGCTTGTTCGGATGGTTAAACTTCTCTCTTCTTTGTCGAGCTTGGCTTTTTGCAGCACTTGTCTCATCGGTCCTTGCTCTGTATCGGCAACAAATTGGAGCAGTGATTCGTCATTCATCTGCTGAGCTTCGAACAAGGAATGGCCTAGACTGTCTCTCAAAAAGCGGATATGTTCATGACGGTCTACTATGCCGCTTATGAGTACTTTATTTTTTTCTGACTGCTGCTCAATCCATTTGTAAGGCGTCAGATCTTCAAAGATAACAAAGGACTTTTTGTAAGAATTCACGCTGCACTTCGGTAATGGCTGCTGGTCCAATCTGACGGGCAACATCTTTTTTTGCTTGGTTAAAATACTGACTTCACTTTTTAATACGGGCACCGAGGTTTCAATTTTATATTCTTCCAGAAATATGCTGCCTTTTTCGGATTGAAGCTCATTGATTGTATAACCGGTCATTCGAATAAAAGCCTGGTTCGCATCCTCAATTCGCACTCCGTTATCATCTTGTATCAAAATTAGCATTGGCTGATCCATCATTTGAAAAACTTGTTCATAAATCGACAAACCTAGACACTCCTTGTAATTTCCATTAAATAGCCTATTGAATTATTAAAAGTATAAAATAGCCCTTGCTTTCAAACAAGTGTATCAAGGGTATGAATATGTCGATTTGGTTGCAGTTTCAAATACGTAAAATGAGTTTAATTATTTAAACTTGATAGCTTAATGGAAACATAAATTGCGCAATATCCTCCTAAGTGATTCATAATCGCTCTAAACAAACCTACAGCAGGCTTTATTCTATTTCCATTTCCCGATAATATGAAAGCTAACAACCATATCGCTTAGTGACCGAATTGGCAAAAGCACAGGGGAGACTGAATATGAATTATTGCAGCATAGAAAACTGTATGAAGCCGATTAAAGCGAAGGACCTTTGCGCAATGCATCATCAGCGTATGTTAAGGCATGGTGATCCCTATACGGTTAGACCCCGTCGAGCGAAACAAGTGGTAGATTGTAAATGGGTAAATTGCTCAAAAACATCAATGACCAAAGGGTATTGTTCAAAACATTATTACATTCAACGTGTCATTAGAGCAAGTCAGATTAATGTCACTTAATCTGACATTTGGAAAAAATAAGCTGTCGAAATCTATGAAAACGACTGTGTTTTTTTCATGAAACCATGTATAATGTGGGTAAGTGATGTAGACACAGTTTATTTATTCTCATCATAGATCGTCCTTCAGGGAGGTGAAACCACGAATGGTTCAACAGGCACCTAACGGATTATCGCACAAGGATCTATATTTATTCAATGAAGGAAATTCTTATCATAGCTACCGTTTTATGGGTTCTCATCCTGTTCGAGAGAAGGGCAAGGATGGTGTTCGGTTCACGGTTTGGGCTCCGAATGCTGCTGAAGTTAGAGTCATTGGCGGTTTCAACGATTGGATTGGTAAGCAACATGTTATGGATAATGTTGGGACGACAGGCATCTTCAATCTGTTTATCCCGTATATTGAAGAAGGCGAGCTTTACAAATATGAATTGATTGCTTCCGACGGAAGCTTCATCCGGAAAGCCGATCCCTATGCTTTTTTTTCAGAACGCCGCCCGGGAACCGCTTCTATCGTAACGAGTTTATCCGGTTACGAGTGGGAGGACCAGGCCTGGACAAAGCACAAGCGTCAACTCCCCCCCTATTCCAACCCGTTGCTTATTTATGAGGCGCATGCGGGATCTTGGAAAATAAAGGGAAAAGAAGATTTTTATACTTATGAAGAATTGGCTGAAGAGTTGATTCCTTATATTGCGGACATGGGTTACACGCATGTTGAGTTAATGCCGCTGGCAGAACATCCGCTAGATCAATCCTGGGGCTACCAGATTACTGGTTTTTACAGCGTAACTAGCCGTTACGGCACGCCAAAGCAGTTCATGCACTTTGTGGACAAATGCCATCAAGCAGGCCTAGGCGTTATTTTAGACTGGGTACCTGGACATTTCTGCAAGGATGATCACGGACTCCGTCTCTTTGACGGAACGCCGATTTTTGAAGGTGCAGACGCCAAGCGTGCAGAGAAGCCGCTATGGGGAACACTTTCTTTTGATTTTGGAAAGAAAGAGGTTATGAGCTTTCTCATTTCCAATGCCTTGTATTGGATGGATGTATTTCATATCGACGGCTTGCGAGTGGACGCTGTCGCTAATATGATTAATTTACATATGGACAAACCGCCAGAAATGTTCACATATAATGAATTCGGCGGCTCAGAAAATTTAGATGCTCTACGCTTCATCAAGAAGCTCAATGAAACTGTTTTTCATTATTACCCCGACACATTAATGCTTGCCGAAGATTCATCCGCATGGCCTGCCGTGACTTCACCTACCTACAAAGGCGGCCTCGGATTTAATTTTAAATGGAATATGGGCTGGATGAACGATATGCTGCGCTATATGGCGCTGGATCCACCCGAACGCTCGCAAAACCACCATCTCATCACATTCTCGCTCCTATACG
This sequence comes from Paenibacillus luteus, assembly GCF_006542765.1. Lineage (GTDB taxonomy): Bacteria > Bacillota > Bacilli > Paenibacillales > Paenibacillaceae > Pristimantibacillus > Pristimantibacillus luteus. The sequence goes on along the minus strand of NZ_SKCD01000077.1, from coordinate 51,668 downwards.
CATTTTCTGAAAATTATGTTCTGCCTCTATCACATGACGAAGTTGTGCACGGAAAACGATCCCTGTTAAATAAAATGCCTGGAAGCTACGAAGAAAAATTTGCTCAGCTTCGCTTGTTTTACGGTTTTTGGATGTCTCACCCTGGCAAGAAATTGCTGTTCATGGGCAGCGAATGGGGCCAGTATGACGAGTGGAAGGACGGCGATATGTTGGACTGGATGGTGCTAGATTACGAGATGCACCAAGGCATGCGGCATTACGTCAAGAAACTCAATCATGCGTATCTCGAGCAGCCTTCCTTATGGGAAAGGGACCGAGATCCAGAATGCTTCCAATGGATTGATGTCCATAATGCAGCGCAGTCGGTCGTATCCTTTATCCGTCGCGGAAATGCTGATTTCACCATTGCCGTAGCCAATTTCTCTAGAAATGATTACCACAATTATCGAATCGGTGTTCCAGAGCCAGGTTCATACCGCTCTTTCATAAATAGCAATGACAAGCAATATGGCGGAACGCAAACACAACCAGAAATTAGCTACAGCAGCGAAAACGTCGCCTGGCACGGTCACAACCAAAGCATTACGCTTCACTTACCTCCCCTTGCATTCCAGTTAATCAGCTATGATCAGGGGAACACACTTTGAGAGGGAGTTGGTGTCCATGGGCCGTAAAGAAATGATCGCTATGCTGCTCGCAGGCGGCGAAGGGAAAAGACTTGGCGTGCTAACGAAGGATTTAGCTAAGCCAGCTGTCTATTTCGGGGGAAAATACAGAATTATTGATTTTACTTTAAGTAATTGCGCCCACTCGGGGATCGATACTGTAGGTGTTCTGACGCAATATCAGCCGCTTGAGCTTAATCGCTATTTGGGCATAGGCAGCCCGTGGGGACTCGACCGCCGTGATGGCGGCATGACGATTCTGCCACCGTTTATGAAACAAAAAGGCGGCGTGTGGTATAAGGGAACGGCTAATGCAATTTATCAAAATATGTCCTTTATTGAGCCATACAATCCTGAATACGTGCTGATCATCTCAGGCGATCATATTTATAAGATGGACTATGAGCTGATGCTGCAGCATCATAAGCGCTCAGGCGCGGATGTGACCATTGCGGGTATCGAGGTAGACTGGAAGGAAGCAAGCCGATTTGGCGTCATGCACATCGACGATGAGGATCGGATTACGGCATTCGAAGAAAAACCGAAAAATCCGACGAGCAATATCGCATCGATGGGCGTTTATATTTTCACCTGGTCCGAGCTTCAAAAATATTTGATCTACGACGAAGCGAGCCGCAACTCGAGCCATGACTTTGGCAAGGATCTTATTCCTGCGATGATGCGTGATGGGAAACGGCTGCATTCTTATCCTTTCAAAGGGTATTGGAAGGATGTCGGCACAATTGAGAGCCTCTGGGAGGCTAACATGGATTTGCTTGCGGATGAGCCGCCTCTGGAATTGGCAGATCCTGATTGGCGCATCTATTCCGTAAGCCCCAATCAGCCGGCTCAGCATATCGGAGCAACTGCTGAGGTTTCAGCCTCACTGATTACTGAAGGCTGCATGATCGAGGGTATTATTGACCGTTCCGTATTGTTCTATGGCGTAAAAGCCGCAAAAAACACCGTTATCTCAGAGTCAGTCATCATGCCGAATGTTCGCATAGGGGAAGGTGCCCGTATTTACAGAGCCATTATTGGCGAAGGCGCGGTCGTACAGGCGGGCGTTACCATCGGAAGTCCGGATGATGATGCCATTACTGTCATTGCTGTGGATCAATATGTGACCAATGATCATTTGCTGCAGGAGGTGGAGCACTCATGAAGCATAAAGTCATGGGCGTAATTAATTTAATTCACGAAACGGATGAACTGGAGTATTTGACGCAAGGCCGATGCCTTGCTACAGTTCCTTTTGGCGCTAGATACCGCTTGATCGACTTTGTGTTGTCGAGTATGGTCAACTCCGGCATTTCCAAGGTGGCGGTTTTTGCCCATACGAAATACCGTTCGCTTATGGATCATTTGGGTTCCGGCAAGCATTGGGATTTGCAGCATCGTCAAAGCGGATTGTTCGTGCTCCCGCCGGCAACCGATGACATTCAGGAAATCAGCCGCGGCGATTTATACCATTTCTATCAACAGCGCGATTATTTTAATCGCTCTTCTTTGGAATATGTCGTCATCACACGCAGCCACATGGTCTGCAATATCGATTTTGAGAAGGTTATCCAGTTCCATGTGGAGCGCGAAGCTGATATCACGGTGGTTTGCAAGCAACAGGAAGATTTGCTGACAGGCAAGGCGCGCAAAGTGAAGATGAATGAGGATGGCCGTATTACGGCTATTCAGGATCATTATGGCCGCATGGCAAGCGACATCAGCTCAATGGAAATGTATATTATGCGTAAGGATTTACTAATGGAGCTTGTTGAAACATCGCTAGCGCAAGGCCAAGATCATCTAGTGCGGCATGCGATATTTTCCAGATTAGATAAGCTTAACGTATACGGATATATGTATGAAGGTTATTTAGGCGTAGTTAATACGCTAAGCAGCTACTATCGCAATAATATGAATTTACTAGACCCGGACGTATGGAAGGAACTCTTTTATCAACCGGGACCTATTTATACGAAGGTTAAAGATGAACCGCCGGCTCGCTATTTAGGCAGCTCCAAAGCTACGAATTCGCTCATTGCGAACGGCTGCCGGATTGAAGGGACTGTAATCAACAGTATATTGTTCCGGGGCGTTCATGTGCAAAAAGGAGCCGTTGTCAGCAACAGCATCGTTATGCAAAACGGCGTTATTGGAGAAAATAGTATTTTACAACATAGCATCTTGGACAAGGATGTTCGCGTAGAGGCTGACCGTGATATTCGTGGTGCTGCCAGCGCGCCGTTCCTTGCCGGCAAGCGGAAAATTATTTAATTTTACATTTTTAACTCTATGCCATCTATCATCAAGAGATGATTTGCCGCGACATATGCCCTTTAACACGATAGGAAGAAGAATGCTGTTTCCAATTGGGTTGATGCAGGTGCTCAAGCGGCGTCAATAAGAAAGGAGAATCCTATGAACATTTTGTTCGCAACCTCTGAAGCTGTTCCGCTTGCGAAGACGGGCGGACTCGCCGACGTTGCAGGGGCGCTCCCTAAGGCGCTGAATAAGCGAGGCGTTGATACCAGGGTTGTATTGCCCAAATATGCACAAATCCCTGCTGCTCTTATCGGGCAGTTTGTTCAAATCGCAACGTTTAACGTCTCCTTTGGCTGGCGTAATCAATATTGCGGTTTGTTAAAGGCTGAGTTTGAAGGCGTCACCTATTATTTAATTGATAACGAGCACTATTTTAAACGGCATGGACTGTATGGCTACGATGATGATTCCGAGCGTTTTGTCTTCTTTTGCTTTGCGGTGATGGAGGCTGTCCGCTATATGGATTTTCATCCGGATATCGTTCATTGCCATGATTGGCAAACCGGCCTGATTCCGTTCTTGCTGAAGACAAGATACTTTTATGATCCGGCCTGGGCATATACCAAGTCCGTGTTTACGATTCATAATCTGAAATATCAAGGGCTGTTCGGCATCGAGCATTTGCAGGATCTGCTCGGCGTCGGCCATGATATGTTTTATGCGGACAGCCTTGAATTTCATGGCGCGGGTAGCTGCATGAAGGGCGGCCTTGTTTATGCAGACAAGCTGACGACGGTCAGCAATACCTATGCAGAGGAAATCCAAACCGAATATTTTGGCGAGAAGCTGGATTCCTTGTTAAGGTACCGCTCCGGTGATTTGATCGGCATCGTAAACGGCATTGATGACGAGCTGTTTGATCCGATGAATGATCCTGCGCTGGAAGTGCCTTACCGCAATTCAATAAGCCGCAAGCGGAAAAATAAAGTGGAGCTGCAGCGGGAGCTTGGTTTGCCACAATCGGAAGAAATACCGCTTATCGGCATCGTATCACGTTTAGTGGAACAGAAAGGCTTTGACCTAATTACCGCCACTTTAGAGGAAATCCTAAATGAGGATGTTCAATTTGTAATATTGGGGGCTGGAGATGCGCAGTATGAGCATTTCTTCAATGATGCGGCATACCGCCATCCAGATAAGTTTAAAGTATGGATCGGCTATGATGACAGACTGGCACGTCGTATTTATGCGGGCTCGGACTTATTCGCAATGCCCTCACAATTCGAGCCTTGCGGCCTCAGTCAGCTTCTTGCGCTGCGCTATCGTTCCGTCCCAATCGTCAGGGAGACTGGCGGACTAAAGGACACGGTACAAGCCTACGACGAATATAATGGCGAAGGAAACGGCTTCAGCTTTACGAATTACAACGCGCACGATTATATGTATACCGTACGCAGAGCGCTCGCTCTATACCGTAATGAGGAAGTCTGGAAGCAGATTGTGAATAATGGCAACAAAGAGGATTACAGCTGGAACCGCTCCGCCAAAGCCTATATATCCGTTTATTCACAACTTTTAGCGCACCGAAAGGAGAAGGAATCATGGCCCGTCATCTTGTAATCGGCAACGGTAAGATGCTCCTCAATTTGGATCAGCATTGTTATATTCGGGATATTTATTATCCGTTCGTCGGACAGTTGAATCACGTCGGCGGTCAGTATTGTCGCTTGGGGGTATGGGTAGAAGGCACTTTCAGCTGGCTCGATGATCCAGCATGGAAGTTCGATCTCGATTATGTAGAGGATTCCTTAGTAACGAACATTACAGCCAAGCATGAAGGCTTAGGAATTGAGCTCCATATGAACGATGGCATTCACCAGCGCGAGTGCATTTATATTAAACGCGTTGTGATTCGCAATCGAACAAATGATACAAAAGAGGTTCGCCTGTTTTTCCATCAGGATTTGATGATCGATGGAACGGAAGTTGGAGACACTGCGGTCTACTATCCGGAAAATCATACTCTTTACCATTACAAGAGAAACAATTATTTTATGTTTAACGGCTTCTCCGATGAAGGGGGCATGACCCAGTATTCAACGGGGATCAAACGATTCCAGTCAGCGGAAGGCACTTGGCGTGATGCGGAGGATGGCGTCCTTATGGGCAATTCAATTGCCCAAGGATCCGTGGATAGCACGATCAGCTTCCGCACGGTTGTTCCGCCTAATAATGAGAAATCGATTTATTACTGGATGTCGATCGGTCAAAATTTAGAAGAAGTCAAAGAGCTGAACCAATATGTGCAGGAAAATCATCCCGAAAAGCTGTTAAGCCGTATGGTGATCTATTGGAAACATTGGCTGCGCCGTGCAGAATCTGACCTTGGCGATCTGCCGCCGGATGTCGTGAAGATGTTCAAGCAAAGTCTGCTGCTCGTGCGGACGCAGGTCGATGAGCGAGGGGCTATATTAGCAGCAAATGATACGGATATCTTGCAATATAACCGTGATCATTACAGCTACATGTGGCCGCGTGACGGAGCGCTCATTGCGGACGCGATGTCAATGGCTGGTTATCAGAGCGTCATTGCGCCGTTTTTCCATTTCTGCGCGCAGGCGTTGTCACCTGAGGGTTATTTGTATCACAAATACAATCCGGACGGTACGGTCGGCTCAAGCTGGCATCCTTATATCGTGCAAGGAAGCAGACGCTTGCCCATCCAAGAAGATGAGACCGCACTTGTGCTGTTTGCCTTGTGGAAGGATTATTCCCGGAATCAGGTCATTGAGCTGCCACAATCGCTATACAGCAATTTAATCCGTAAAGCTGCATCATTTCTAAGCTCCTATATGGAGCCTTCCTTATCGCTTCCAAAGCCAAGCTACGATTTGTGGGAGGAGCGCTACGGCATTTGGACGTACACGGCGGCCTCTGTTTATGGCGGGCTGATGGCGGCTTCGTTCTTTACGGATTTATTCGGCGATTACGAACGCAGCGATCATTACAAAAGCACAGCAGAAGCGATCAAGCACGGGATGATTACGCATCTGTGGGATGAAGAAACGGGACGCTTCGCGCGTGGCCTTATTCAGAAGGATAATCGCTGGGTGAAGGACATGACACTCGAGAGCAGCTTGTTCGGTGTTCTGGAATTTGGCGTCCTTCCGGTAGATGATTACCGCGTTGTGCAGACGATGCTGGCGATTAAAGAAGGGCTTCAAATTAAAACGCATATCGGAGGCATCGCTCGTTATACGAATGATTATTACTTCCAGCAATCTGGCGAAATCGATAAGGTGCCTGGTAACCCTTGGATTATTTGTACTCTATGGGTTGCCAATTTCGAGATTGATTCCGCAAAAACGTTAGCAGAGCTGGAAGGCCCGCGTCAGACGCTGCAATGGGTATCAGATCACGCGCTGCAAAGCGGGCTGCTGCCAGAGCAGTTGAATCCTTACGACGGCTCTCCGTTGTCTGTAGCGCCGCTAACCTGGTCGCATGCAACGGTCGTGCACAGTGTCAGCAAATATGCGGAAAAATATAAACGTCTTCGTACCGAGGCCGAAGCAGAGGGTAATGGAATTTAATTGCCCGCTGCATAAGCAATGATGAATACAAAAGACCTTGCATGCTGCCCTACGAGCGTGTAAGGTCTTTTTGCTGAATTAACCCTTGGAATGGACTCGGAAGAGATAATCCACAGACCGGCGGATTGAATAAATGTATCAAGAGCGTTAATGTAGAAAGTACAAGGTAGATGAATACGATTCCAGGTTGCAGTGCTAGAATCAGCATACGGAGGTAATAAGTTGAATAGAAAATATGTTATCGGAGTTGATATTGGCACGACGAGCACAAAGTCGGTGCTCTTTACAGCCCAAGGCGTAATTGTGGCAAGCCATGGAAAGGAATACCCGCTTCATTCTCCTTCTCCCGCCATTGCGGAGCAGGACCCTGATGAAATTTTTAATGCGGTGCTAGAAACGATTGGACAGGCAGTTGCCAAAAGCAATGTACAGCCTGAAGATATTTTATGCGTTTCCTTTAGTTCTGCTATGCACAGCGTTATAGCCGTTGATGCGGATGGCATACCCATTACGAAATGTATCACCTGGGCGGATAACCGAAGTATGGAATGGACTGAAAAGATAAAAAACGAATGGAACGGCCACGACATTTATCTGCGAACGGGAACGCCTATCCATCCGATGTCTCCACTATCAAAGCTGACATGGCTGCGCCATGAGCATAAAGAATTGTTTGACCGTACATATAAGTTTATTTCGATTAAGGAATATGTCTTTTTCAAACTGTTCGGCCGTTATGTGATTGATATATCCATTGCTTCTGCAACAGGGATGTTCCATTTGGAAAACTTGCAGTGGGATGAGGAGGCGCTAAAGGTCGCAGGGGTAACGCCAGAAAGACTGTCGGAGCTTGTTCCGACCACCTTTAAATTAGAAGGATTAGAGGAGCCATATGCTTCTCTAATGAATCTATTGCCTTCAACACCGTTTATTGTGGGAGCTAGTGATGGCGTGCTCTCGAACCTAGGCGTCAATGCGATTGAACCGGGTGTTGTGGCGGTAACCATCGGTACGAGCGGAGCGATTCGCGCAGTGACCGATAGGCCAGTTACAGATCCAAAGGGCAGAATTTTTTGTTACGCGCTGACAGAGAAGCTCTGGGTAATCGGTGGGCCAGTGAACAATGGAGGCATGATCTTCAGATGGGTGCGGGATCAGATTGGCACAGAAGAAATTGCAACGGCCAAGAAGCTGGGCATTGATCCTTATGAATTGCTCACGGAGCTTGCTGCCAAAGCGAGGCCTGGATCGGAAGGGCTTATTTTTCATCCGTATTTGTCCGGGGAACGAGCACCATTGTGGGATGCCAATGCTCGGGGTTCCTATTTTGGATTAGGTCTCCATCATAAGAAGGAGCATCTGATCCGTGCAGCGCTGGAAGGTGTTATTTTCAATTTATACAGCGTACTGATGGCACTTGAGGAATTGACAGGAAAGCCGACAAAAATTCAGGCGACGGGCGGTTTTGCGCGTTCAGCGTTATGGCGGCAGATGATGGCTGATATTTTTGATCAGGAATTGCATGTGCCAGAGAGCATTGAGAGTTCCTGTCTAGGGGCTGTTATTCTTGGTTTGTACAGCGTCGGAGAGATTGATTCGCTGGACGTGGTTGCTGATATGGTAGGCGGCTCCCATTTCCATTTGCCTAACAAAAAAAATGCTGAGATCTATTCGGAGCTCATGCGGATTTATATACGGGTATCGCGGCTTCTTACAGAAGAATATGCCAATATTGCAGCCTTTCAGCAAAAGTGGGTTTAGGCCAAACAACAAAAACAGCCGGGATACGGCTGTTTTTGTTGTTTTAGCCTGACAGTTTTTTTACTAATAGGGAGTTATTTTTCTGCCGCTAATAGGCGTTGAATAAACATTTGAGCGGCCATCATCGTCTTTTCTTCCTTGTGGCGAATGATGGAGAAGCTGCGCTCTAAGCGAGCCGTACGAAGACGAAGCTCCGTTAATTCACCGAGTTCAAGCTCTTTACGCACGATCCATCTCGAAAGCAAGGCGATGCCTAGGCCAGCCACAACGGATTCCTTTACGCTTTGGCTGCTGTTGAAAACGTAAGTCCGCTTAGGTGTTATGCTGGCACCTTGGATAAATTGATCGCTATAGGCACGTGTGCCTGAACCGATTTCCCTAAGAACCCAAACTTGATTTTGCAACATTTCGCCATTAATAAAGCGTTGGTTGGTTAGAGGATGGTCTGCTGGGGCTATGATGATCATTTCATCCTTCATGTTGGGAGTGATATGGAGATCACCCGCATGGGTTTCTCCTTCAATTAGTCCAATATCCAGCTCATTTGTCCGAACGGCATGCACAATTTCCTCTGTGTTTCCTATGGTAACTTCAATGGCTACCAATGGATATTGTGCTGCAAACGCTGCGAGCTGCTTTGGCAGTACATATTCACCAATGGTGAAGCTGGCCCCTATGTGAATAGTACCCGTAACTTGATCCTGCAGCAGTTGAACGTCTTGCTTGGCCTCCACATATAAACGCAAAATCTGTTTCGCCTTTTGATAGAGAATATGTCCTGCCTCTGTGAGGCGAACCTGCTTGGGGGAGCGATGGAGAAGCTTAGCGCCAATCTCGTTCTCCAAATTGCGGATGTGCAAGCTGACGCCTGGCTGCGAAATGTTCAATAGCTCTGCAGCTCTGGAGAAATGGCTTTGCTCCGTCACGGTGACAAAGACGCGCAATGCTTCAATGATCATAATTACCCCTCATTATTAAATCCATGTTTGTCTTGTATAACCCAATAATATGCTAAATCAAACGATTCTACAAACTCAATCATAAGTAAACCTAATCATATAGATAGTGAATAGGTATTTCACTTTGCGAACTATGGATTCTATAGTAAAGACATAGACAACAACTTGAGGTCATCCTAGTGTAGGAGTGGAAAATATGATTAGCAAAAATAGAATAGCTGTCCAGTCCTTTCAAGGTACTGGGTTTATGTATGGTTTAGCTATAACGGCTCTGATTGCCTTCGCTGCCAAATGTATCGCTGAACTGCCTTTCTTTTCTGTAACGGGTCCATTAGTGCTGGCAATTTTGCTCGGGATGGGCTTTAAAGCTTTGGTAGGCGTACCTGCCCATGCGTCGGTAGGTATTGCGTTCTCCAGTAAAAGACTGCTGCGACTTGGCATTATTTTGCTAGGGATGCGCTTGAATTTGATGGATATTGTAAATGCGGGTCCCCAAGTGTTCGCAATTGCGGCGATCAATATTGGTTTTACGATTATAGTTGTTTACTTGCTGGGGAAGTGGCTGAAAATAGACAAAAAACTGGCTCTGTTAACCGCCTGTGGCACGGCCATTTGTGGTGCTGCAGCCGTAGTTGCAATAGCTCCCCAACTGAAAGCCAAAGATCATGAGACAGCGATAAGCGCGGCTACAGTAGCTATATTAGGCACGATTTTCACGCTCATCTACACGTTTATCTATCCTGTGCTCCAGTTAAGCGATACCGGTTATGGCATCTTTGCTGGAGCAACCTTGCATGAGGTTGCCCATGTCATTGCGGCTGCTGCGCCTGGCGGGCAGGAAGCAATTGATATGGCAGTTATCGTCAAAATGTCGCGTGTAGCCATGCTCGTTCCTGTTGCAATCCTGATTGGTCTATGGCACCGGCGCAGCGAAAAGCGAGTCGAAGGAAGCCGGTTTAAAAATGTTTCGATTCCATGGTTCATTGTAGGTTTTCTTGTCATGAGCGGTATCCATACAGCGGGGATCATTCCTAACACGATTGGTGAACAGCTTTTATCTGCTGCCTATTTGCTGCTAGCTATGGCGATGGCTGGTCTGGGGCTTGGCGTTGATTTTATAATTTTCAAACGATTAGGCAAGAAGCCTTTTTTCGCGGGACTCATCGGCTCTGTTATGCTGTCGGTCCTTGGTCTATGGCTTGTACACGTTTTTCACTTGGGATAGGAAAGAAACCAAAATAAAGCTCCCGAAGACATATTGGGGGCTTTATTTTCATTAGCTTGCAATTGGCCTTTTGCAAACGAAATCATATATGAAGCGCCTTAGGCGCATGTTCTTTTATTCAATAGAATGACATATGGCAGCATGCATCATCCATGGACGGTGTTAACAGCCGACCGGAGGGAACGGTTTTGGACGCGGGTACTGCCGTATATGCTTAATGCGTGATTCTCCAATCAAGCGCATACCGTTGCCTACAAGTATGCTTGCGGACGAGCTTGAGGCAATGACTTGAATATGCCCAACTGCAATATTGGGGGAACAGTTTGTTCGTTGCAACTGCACAACCTGGCCTTGATCAAAGTCCGGATCAATGAATTCAGGCAGCGGGCGCTCAAAAAGCGCGTAGGATTCAAAAAAAACATCGCCCCCCGTGAGATGGTCCTCTTGCCGCTGAAGTGCCAATGCACGAAGCTTTGCATTGGTTTCCGCTCGGTCTCCGAATTGGACAATAGCTGACTGCGAAGCGCTGATAATGCAAACAGAGCCTACATAAGCTGTTCGAATAGGAAAGCCTTCTAAGGGCTGATCATAATAAGAATCCATAGGCGAATATTACTCCCCCTCTGCGTCCGTGGCATTGCCTGGCAAAGGGAAGGGGGCGATCGGGCCGACGATAACGGACTCTGGAGGCGTGTCAAACATGGCGTATAAGGAAACAATATCCGTATCTCCTACTTGCAGCATCGAAGCACTGGATACCCCTAGTATTTCGATTTGGCCCACGCAGAGCTGATGATTAATAACCTTGAAATGAAGCATCTATGTCATACCTCCCGATGCGGGCTTGCCGGTTTGCAGCTGGCGCATATAGGCAAGCAGCGCGGCGTCGGCATCCCTTGTTGTTTTGGCAAGAACGTCAGCGACAAACGATGCATTATCGCAGGCTGCTGACCGTTCTGTTCCTTCTTTAGTTCGTTGCTGCATATAATATTGGATACGAGTAGGCACCTGCTTGCGAATGTCCTCGATAATAATTCTTCTATGGAAGGGATCAAGTGGAATACAAAGTTCCTCTTCATAGGCTTGCAGCCTTTGCGGTGCTTCTGTTTCCAAATAGCGGGTCATTCCAGAAAAAACATCATTGTAAGCTGGGGTCGGAGCAGGTATGGATGGTCCGGCGGAGGGGAAGTATTGCTGACTCGGCACCGACATTTGGTCGATATTTCCTGGTGCCAAGTCATCACCCAATCCGGGAGTCGTCATGCCAATGTTCAAAGTGCCATCCAGCTTCTCAACCTTCAATTGGTCAAAATGATATTCTATGCTTTCGATATTATAAGTAGGTCGTGCTTCCAGCTGCTTTACCTGCTCGCATAAAGCAGCGACCTTTGCCTCAAGCGCTGCAAGCTGCTCTTGCTGTTCTTTAAGCTTATGTTGAACATCGAGTGACCACATTTGCCAAGGGGAAAGCGGATTTTGCTGCTGCATGAGAAAGCACCTCCTTCTTGATGCAGGGTCAGACTCACCCTTAGGTTGGGTTTGGCAGGGGGACGAAGGAGATAGGATTGTCTTCGCCTAGTTGCGGAGCGGGACCCGTGAACCCACCTGTGTTGTACAGCTGGGAAAGTGATCGAATTGATCCTGCACTGCCCACCTGCAAGACAGAGCTGTTGGATACACTGTCTACTCTAAGCTGATGAATCGTAATTTGTTGATGAATGGTTAAATTCATATCGCATTCACTTCATTATTCGAGCTGTCCTGCACATCCGGATCAAGGGTGTTTGTAGCGCTGACAGCGTTGTTGGAATTCGTTAAGCTTCCCGTCAAGAAAGAGCCTGATCCTGCATACGTTTTAGAAGTGCTGTTGGGCGATACTTCGAGCGAATCACCGAATTGTACAATGGAGCCGGAGCCAGTACTTACTATTTTGACAAAACCGACGACAGCTGGCATAAGCATCCTCCTTCTTTTTGTGCTTTTCTTTCGATTGGCAATGCTGAGTTTAATCTATCTTATGCGGCATTCGCCCAGAGGTTCCCCCTTCATAAGTATCCTGTGGGTGACTAGGCGCATATGCTGGTAGGAGTGCTGGAAGGCGGTGTTTGCTTGTGGCATCCAAATGGGATGATATGGAGAAATGGATGGAGAGGCAGCAGATGCCTAAAGGCTTTGAGCTGCTTCGCGAACCGGATTGGGTAGAGCAATATGTAAGGAAAATGATGACTAAAGCGCTGCCTGAAGCAGCTGGCGTCATGATTGGAGGCGGCTCAGCCACCTTCTCGGAGACGCGCGGCTTTCTGCATGTGAAAATAAATCTGCCCACTGGCTTTGAGAAGGAGCAGCTTCGTTTATTCGTCAGAGAGGATCGGCTGCGCCTAGAAGGCCTGCCTGGCGGCAAACCAGAAATCATCAAGCTGCCGAAACTGGTCAAACCGCGCGTATGCAAGACGCTTGTAAAGGATGGCGTGCTGCAGGTGAAGCTGCAGAAAAGACCAACTAACCGCACGTTTCATGAGACGGTTGTGCGCTGGTAACCGGAGATGGTGCATGATGTGGTCGCGCAGCAAACTTCGAAGTAATAATTGTCACGAAATCGACAGGGATTGCAGCTGGCTAATGGCTCGCCAATCCCTTATAATGTCTAGTGAACATATACATAATAGCAAAAAAGGGAGTGTGTTCGGTGTCACTAGTCGATGTAAGCAGTGTTTCTGCTTCGTTATTTATACTTGGAATCGTTTTTATCATGCTTATTTTCGGATTGCTTAGTTTTGGAATCTTGCGGATGTTTCAGCAGAAATTTCGTACAGGCTGGTTTAGCTTCGCAGGCGCTATCATCAGCTTCGTCGTCTTTATGTATATATTAAACAAATGGTATCTATAGCATGTATATAGCTGACCACAACCGGAGGTTATTAGTTTGACCTGGACAATCATATGGTTTTTCGTGAACATGCTGTTTGTGGTTTCCGTAATTACTTATATGTTCGTGCACCGTTCGTATTCAGAAACGAAACGCCAAACGAGCGATTCTGCGCTCATTCAGCGTCTGAATACTAGGCGCAAGCTTATCGGTATTCTTAGTATTGTATTGTTCTTGGCCATGTCGGCCAGTTTCATGATCAACATGAAATTAAATGGTTAAGCGGCTCTCATTGACGAGAGCTTTTTTTTTCGTCATTATGGAGATAGACAACTATTCGTTCGGAGGTTCGACATATGCACACAATGGAAGACATCATACGACGCATGTCCAGTCAAGGCTTGCGGATTACAGATCAGCGGAAGACGCTTGCTAAGCTGTTCTCGGAGACACAGGGATACCTCGCTCCCAAGGAAGTCTATGAATATATGGGAAGGTCGTATACGGGACTAAGTTTCGACACCGTTTACCGGAATTTACGCGTGATGGAAGAGCTTGGCGTGCTTGAGCAAGTCATCTTTGAAGACGGCGGCAAGTTCAAGCTGCACTGCAGGGAGAATGATCACCATCACCACATGATTTGCTTGCAATGCGGAATGACTTATCCGATCACTTTCTGTCCGATGGAGCAAACCGCGGTGCCTGATGATTTCAAAGTAGTAAAGCACAAATTTGAGGTGTTCGGCTACTGCAAGGAATGTGTGCAGGACGAGCCAGCAGCAAGCGAGGGCTAATGTCACAAAAAAGAGTCATGCGAAGAGCGACTCAGGCGCCGATTCATTTTTATCGAAAGGTAATCTCGCCATTGCTGCCGCCTTCCTGCCGATTTTACCCGACATGCTCGATGTATGCGCTTGAAGCGATCGAGAAGCATGGCGCAGCGAAAGGCTCGTGGCTTGCAGCTAAACGGATTGCGCGCTGTCACCCATTTAACGCTGGCGGTTATGATCCTGTTCCGCCGGTTTCTGGCAGCAAGACAGAAGAACCTTGACAGAAGCGGCTTCATTTGGGTATATTTTGATTATTAAAGGGTAAAATGATTTCTAGATTTCTCCATATATCCGAGGAACGGATAAGTACAATGGGATGCCTTTCGCAGAGAGCCGGGAAACAGGGTGCAAGCCGGTAAAGGATACGATTGGAAAATGGTCCGGGAGGATTTGTTTTCGAGCTTTGGCAGCATGAATGGGGCCAGGTAAGGGAATGACGCGAAGCTGGCGTTAACAGCACAGCCGCCATAAAGGCGGCACACGAAGCTCTCTCGAAGAGTCGGCTGAATCCGGCTTTTTCGCGATTGAAATTTGGGTGGTACCGCGTGAGTTCAAACTCTCGTCCCATGATGGACGGGAGTTTTTTGCGTTTTTTTAATCAAGCAAAAACGCCTTCGGCGTCCTTAGACGCTGAAGTAGCTTTGACGGTGAAATATAAGCCCTTTATAAGCTAACAAACTTATAAATTCTTATATTTTTAAAAATTGGAAATAGGGGGAGTTAAAATGACAAGCAAAAAAACGTTTTATATTACAACGCCTATTTATTATCCAAGCGACAAGCTCCATATCGGCCATGCGTATACAACGGTGGCGGGCGATGCTATGGCGCGCTACAAGCGGCTTCGCGGCTATGATGTATGGTATTTGACGGGAACGGACGAGCATGGGCAGAAAATCGAACGCAGAGCGAAGGAAAAGGATCAAACGCCTCAGCAATTTATTGATGATATCGTTGTGGGCATCAAGGAATTATGGGCGAAGCTGGAAGTATCCAATGATGATTTCATTCGTACGACTGAGGATCGCCATAAGCGTGTTGTTGAGAAAATTTTCGCACAGTTGATGGAGCAGGACGATATTTACAAAGGCAGCTATGAGGGCTGGTACTGTACGCCTTGTGAATCCTTTTTCCTGGAACGTCAGCTTGTCGACGGCAAGTGTCCGGATTGCGGACGCCCAGTTGAGCTTGTGAAGGAAGAAAGCTACTTCTTCCGCATGAGCAAATATGCGGACCGCTTGCTGCAATATTACGAAGACCATCCTGATTTCATTCAGCCGGAATCACGCAAGAACGAAATGATCAACAATTTCATAAAGCCTGGGTTGGAAGACCTGGCCGTATCCCGGACAACGTTCGACTGGGGCATTAAGGTTCCCGGCGATCCGAAGCATGTCATTTATGTATGGATTGACGCTTTGTCCAATTATATTACGGCGCTTGGTTACGGAAACGAAGGAGACGATAAAAAATTCCAAGATTTCTGGCCAGCTGACGTTCATCTGGTGGGCAAGGAAATTGTAAGGTTCCATACGATTTATTGGCCGATCATGCTGATGGCGCTGGATCTGCCGCTTCCGAAGAAAGTATTCGCACATGGCTGGCTATTGACGAAGGAAGGCAAGATGTCTAAATCAAAAGGAACAGTCGTTGATCCGGTCGTATTGATTGATCGTTACGGCCTGGATGCTCTTCGTTATTATCTGCTCAGAGAGGTGCCTTTTGGAGCAGACGGAGCGTTTACGCCAGAGAACTTCATCGAGCGAATCAATTTTGATCTTGCCAATGACCTGGGCAACCTATTGAACCGGACTATCGCCATGATCGACAAATATTTTGACGGCGAAATTCCGTCGTTTGCCGGTACGGTGACGGCGTTCGACGAATCGCTGCAGAAGCTTGCAGGTGAAACGATTACGCAGGTGGAGGCAGCTCTTGAGAACATGGAGTTTTCGGTTGCGCTCGCCTCGATATGGCAGTTCGTCAGCCGGACCAATAAATATATTGATGAAACACAGCCTTGGGCATTAGCGAAGGATGAGGATAAAAAAGCGGAGCTCGCTTCCGTCATGCATCATCTGGCAGAATCACTACGCATTGTTTCGATTCTGCTGCAGCCGTTCCTGACTCATTCTCCGCGTGAAATGTGGAAGCAGCTCGGTATTGAACCGGGGGAGCTGACCTCGTGGGAGAGCACGAAAAAATTCGGTTCGCTACTAGGCGGCACCAAAGTAAGCAAGGACTCGCCATTGTTCCCGCGTCTCGATACCGCAGAGGAAGCTGCCTTCATTGCTGCATCGATGAGCGGCGGCGTGAAGCCGGAGCAGGCTCAGCAGGAGGCTGCCGCGGCTGTGACCACTGAGGGGAATGCTTCTCAGCAAGCGCCTGTGGAGACAAAAGCAGAGATTGGAATCGATGAATTTGCGAAAGTTGAGCTGCGCGTGGCACAGGTAATTGCGGCTGAGCCGGTAAACAAAGCCGACAAGCTGCTGAAGCTGCAACTGGATCTCGGATACGAGCAGCGTCAGGTCGTATCCGGCATAGCCAAGTTCTATACTCCAGAGCAAATGCTAGGACGCAAGGTCATTTGCGTGACGAACCTCAAACCAGTCAAGCTGCGCGGTGAGTTGTCGCAGGGGATGATTCTTGCAGCTACCTATGGCGATCAACTGACCCTTGCTTCTGTTCCAGATGATATGCCAAATGGAGCAGTCGTGAAATAATTGGAACGTATGTTGAAGTTATAGTTTTACTAAGATGCTTCGGAAGCGATAATCGTTTCCGAGGCATCTTTTTTATATCTTCTTTATTTTTGTCAATACCAGTAATTGCAGATGAGTATGGTTTTTGAGTCGAGTATTCAATCTTTTAAATAGGGTTGACAGCCTATTTCATTAAGTCGTATAATACAAAACGTAATAATAACGATTACGAAAAAGAACAGATAGAATGGAGAGACTCAAAATGAAAGATTCGAAATCATCGAAACGCTTGATCGCACTCAGTCTGCTGCTTACCGCTATGCTCATATTTGCGGCAGCCTGTGGAAATAACAAGAATGATGCTGCATCCCCGAGCAATAGCGCGGAGCCATCCAGTAACGGGGTTAACCAACAGGTTAGCGTAGTGACGAGCTTTTATCCTCTGTATTTCCTTGCTTCTGAAATAGGCGGCGAGCATGTTAAGGCTGTTAATCTTGTTGCTGCGGGCGTTGAACCGCATGACTGGACACCGAAGAGCCGTGACTTGGATACAGCTTCCAAAGCACAGTTGTTCCTATATCATGGCGCAGGGCTTGAAGGCTGGGTAGATGGTTTTCTAAAAGGGTTGTCGAAGGACAGCACGGTCATCACAAAAGAAATCAGTGATGGCATTGCCTTGATCGAAGGTACGGAAGATGAGCACGAGGATGAGCATGCAGACGATCATGAGCATGAAGATGAACATGCTGATGAGGAAGCACATGACCATGACCACGGTGGGTTGGACCCGCATACATGGGTCAGCCCAAAATCCGCATTGAAGTTAGCTGAAAATGTTAAAAACAGCCTAATTGAAGTGGATAGTGCCAATCAGGCAGATTACGAGAAAAACTATGAAGCTTTAAAATTGAAAATAGAGGCGATAGATGCAGACTATACGGCCAAGCTATCCCAAACGACGAATAAAAATATTGTAACTTCCCATCAAGCTTTCGGATATCTCGCTCGCGATTATGGACTGAAGCAAATCTCGATCATGGGACTTAGCCCAGATGCAGAGCCGCGTGCTCAAGATTTATTGAATATCGCAAAATATGTGAAAGCCAATGGAGTCAAATATATTTTCTTCGAAGAGCTGGTCTCCGACCAATTGGCTAAGACGCTTGCGAGCGAAGCAGACGTAGAGACGATGGTACTTAATCCGCTTGAAGGATTGACGCCATCACAGGAAAAAGAAGGCGAGACTTACTTAAGCTTAATGGAGCGGAACTTGCAAAATCTTGTGCAAGCATTACAATAGAACAAAAGGCAAACTGGCGGAGCTGATAGATGCAGCTCCGTATTGCTGTGAGGAGAGAAATGATGGCACAATCAAATCGAATAACGAATGCCGACGCTAGCTGCCACCAAGAGGTTATCTCCTTGGAGGATGTCTCTTTTTCTTTTCAACAGCAAACTGTTATTTCGAATCTCAGCTTTGCGGTGAAGGAACGGGACTTTATTGGCTTGATCGGAACGAATGGAGCAGGGAAAACGACACTGCTGCGAATGATTGTTGGCTTGTTGAAGCCTACGAGCGGAACGATCCGTTTGTTCGGCGAGAAAGTAGACCGCTTTAAGCAATGGGAGCGCATCGGATACGTTCCGCAAAAAAATTCGCTGAACCCCCTGTTTCCTGCTACGGTTAGGGAAGTGGTATTGTCCGGATTATACGGACGTAACAAGCTGTTTAAGAAAATGAATAAAGCGGACCATAAGAAATGCGAGGATGCGCTTCATGCGATGGGTATCGATGATCTGAAGGACAAGCGAATCGGGCAGCTGTCCGGCGGTCAGCAGCAGCGTGTCTTTCTGGCAAGAGCGTTGATAAACAACCCTTCGCTGCTTATTTTGGATGAGCCGACAGTCGGGATCGACACGGAGACGCAGGAAAGCTTTTTTCATATGATCAAACATATGCATCAGCATCATAATATTACGTTTTTAATGGTGTCACACGATCTGGATATGATTCGCTCTTATCTTGGACAAGAGCCTGCAGCAGGGAACGGGAAGCTGAAGTTTCATATCAAGCACTCGCATGAAACGCAGGATTGCGTAGAAAATGACTTGGCCCACAGCTTGAAAGGGCTAAGGGAGCAAATGGAAAGCAGGAAAGAGGTTGTTTTGATTGGAGATCGTAACTAGCGAATTTTTTCAACGGGCCCTGATTGGCGGTTTGCTTATCGGCGTAACCGCTCCGCTAATGGGCTTATTTCTTGTGCTTCGCCGGTTATCCATGATTGGAGATACGTTATCCCATGTCTCCATTGCCGGTGTTGCGCTTGGTTTTTTAATCGGGGTTTACCCGATCGCAGTTGGCTTGCTGTTTGCCATTGCAGCGTCCTTTGCAATTGAGAAGCTCCGCAAAGCGTACAAATCGTACGCTGAGTTGTCCATCGCGATTATCATGTCGGGTGGCGTTGCGCTTGCCTCGCTTTTATTTACGATGGGGAAGGGCTTTAACAGCAATGTAAACAGCTATCTGTTCGGAAGCATCTACACCCTTAACGATACGGATCTATATGTCATCGGCGGAGTAACCATTATTGTGCTGTTAGCCATTTGGCTGCAAGTAAAGGAGCTATTCTTAATTACGTTTGACGAGGATGCAGCGGCAGTCAGCGGCTTGCCCGTAAAATTTTATAATGTTATGATAAGCGTGCTTACTGCACTGATTATTAGCGTATCTATTAAAATTGTCGGCGCACTGCTAGTGTCGGCGTTGCTTACGATACCTGCTGCTTGCAGCTTGATTATTGCCCGCAGTTTCCGCCAGAGCGTCATTACCGTTGTCATTATCGGAGAACTGGCCGTTATTGCCGGGTTGCTGATCGCGGGCGTGTGGAATCTTGCGCCGGGCGGTACCATCGTATTGCTGCTCATAGCTGTTCTGCTGATGCTGTTAGTATTTAAGCGCGGTGTACGCACAGGAAGTTGATTGGGATTGGAGTGGGGATAGTTGTCGGATATTAACATTTGGCTCGCTCTTGGCGCCGGTTTTGCATCGTTTATTTCTCCTTGCTGTTTACCGCTATATCCTTCCTATTTATCCTACATAACGGGCATATCGGTAGCGGATCTCAAGGAAAATACGAATGCCAAACAAAAACGTATGCGAACGATGTCGCATACGCTGTTTTTTATTTTAGGATTTTGTACCGTTTATTATGCGTTAGGCTACGGTACGAACGTATTTGCTGAATTTTTCAGTGAATACCGGCAGTTGATTAGACAGCTTTCAGCCATTTTAATCATTCTGATGGGTCTTTTTCTGATCGGATTGTTCCAACCCCAGCTGCTGATGAAGGAAAGAAGAATGAACCTGATTCCGAAGAAAGCAAGCTATCTCAGTTCTTTCATATTCGGAATCGGCTTCTCGGCTGGTTGGACGCCATGCATGGGGCCAGCGTTAACTGCGATTCTAGGCTTGGCTGCGACTGAACCGGGCACTTGGTTTCAGTTGACATCGGCTTATGCTCTTGGATTTGCTATTCCTTTTTTTGTACTTGCCTTTTTCCTTGGTACTGCAAGATGGATATTGAAATATTCTTCTTCCGTCATGAAGATCGGCGGAGCCGTTATGATTTTAATGGGCGTATTGTTATTCACTGACCAAATGACAAAAATAACCATCTGGCTCAATATGATTACTCCGGAATGGCTTGCTTTCTAAAGCAGTACGGCAGGATTAAGTGAAATATTCGATTTTTGCTTCTGGAAAATGTTCGAAAATGCGCTCCGATATAAACATGCGGAGCGCATTTGCTTGTTCATCGGGATAAACATATTTCCCTTGTCCCCATCGGCCCCATTTGTATTTGCGTTTCTGGATGTCCATTTCAAGCTTTGTCTTTGGATAACGCTTTTCAATGACGGATTTTGCGGTCTTCGTAAAACGATGCTGGATCAACTCAAAGGTCAAATCTTTGATTACGTCGGCAGGGAGTGCTGCTGCAAGTGATGAAATGAGCTCGCCATAGCCTTCCTCCCAGCCTTCATGCCATATAATTGGGGCTATGATGAAGCCCATGGGAAAACCCGCTCTTGCCACCTTGGCGGCCGCCTCGATGCGTTGCTCGAATTTAGATGTGGCAGGCTCAAAGTGCTTGATCACATATTTACTGTTGACGCTGAAACGGATTCTTGTGTGCCCATTATGCTCCGCATCAAGAAACGAATCGACATGATGAAATTTGGTCACAAAGCGCAGTCGGCCAAGCTCCTGTTTCCCAAAAAATTCAATGAGTTCCCGCAGGCTTCCCGAGATCGGCTCAAGCCCGACAGGATCGGAAGTACAAGCTGCCTCGAAGCGGGTGATTTCGGGTTTTCTTTCGTCAATGTAGCCTTGAGCGGCTTCCAAAATATCATCCATATTAACGTAAACTCGAATGTAAGGCTTAGCTCCTAGGGTTGTTTGCAAATAACAATAATGGCAGTGTGCCATGCATCCGGTAGCGATTGGAATGGCGTATTCTGCTGACGGCTTGGAGGTATCAAATTTTAAGGTTTTACGAATGCCGACAACGAGCGTGCGCTTGGCAATTTTGTATTGCTCAAGTTCAGTGTCGCCTGGCAGATTCGTGATGCGGTTATGCGAGGTGGTCATTCGGTAGGGGATGCCTTCCTTCTTTACCCATTCGAAAATGCGCTTTCCTTTTGGATAATCCAGCGCGGATGGTTCAAAATAAACAAGCTCGGGAACGAAGGACAGGGTGGAGCGGTCCGCTTTCGGACGATCAATGGTCACAGTGCTCATCAGTCATTCCTCCTGTTGATCAATCAATTACAATTGCACTTTATTGTGTGGAGAATAAGGGGTTCTCAAACTGGTAAGTTCAAGCGCTGCATACAACATGCAAACCGGTACAGGAATGAGAACAGGTTGCAGTGAACGCAGCGAACAGTGTATGATACATAGAGTAACGCCTGTGAAACAAGGTGAAGAAGTATGGTTAGGGGGTTCTTCAGTGCCGACACCGAGCATGGAAGACTACTTGGAAAGAATTTATAAGCTCATTGATGAAAAAGGATATGCGCGAGTCTCGGACATCGCAGAAGGGTTGGAAGTACATCCCTCCTCCGTCACCAAAATGATTCAAAAGCTGGACAAAGATAATTATTTGATCTACGAGAAGTATCGCGGGCTTGTCCTGACCAATAAAGGCAAGAAAATGGGGAAAAGATTAGTTGACCGCCATCAATTGCTGGAATCGTTCTTAACGACCATTGGCGTACAAGACGAAAATATTTATCAGGATGTTGAAGGAATTGAACATCATCTGAGCTGGGATTCCATTACTTGTATTGAAACGCTGGTCGAATATTTCCGTCGCGACTCTCAAAGAATGGACGAGCTTCGTGCCGTTCGGGCTGATATGGACAGTGAGTAATACATAAGGGGCGTATGGAAACAACAAAAAGAAGGTCAGCGGCAATTTGCCGCTGACCTTCTTTTTGTTTCATTTAGTGATATTTAGGGAGATCGTCATCTTCCTTGCCGCCTTCAATGACTCGAAACGGCACGGTTTTGGAGCGAGGTTTTTTGGCCTTGACTTTGGAAGCGGTTGTGCGGCTTTGAGTCACATGGGTCCGACCTTGCTGCGAGCGGTTGCCCGTTATGAAGGAAGGCGGATATTTATATAGCAGGAATATACCGCCAAGGACCGCAATTGGAATAATAAATGCGAGCGGGCTTCGAATGATACTGTATACGAGACCAATCGCCAGCAATGCCAATAATGTAATTGACCATACATTCCATTTGCTTGGTGTTCTGCTCATGGTAATACCGCCTTTCTATATCATTCTGATTTTCTGTCTTTATTTCATCTGGCGATCGAGCTCTAGCATGCGATTGAACGATGCGATAGATACAGCGACCTGTTCATCGCGCGGTTCTTTAGTTGTGAGCAGTTGAAGCCATAGTCCTGGAAAACCGAGATAACGAAGCACAGGAACTTCTCTCAGAGCGTTTGTCCAGCGCAGAACCTCATAAGAAATGCCCAATACAACGGGAAGAAGCAAGATGCGGATATACACCCGTTCCCAGATGGAATCCCATGTAAAGAAAGGAAGCGAGTAGATTACGACGCCGACGATTACGGTAAATACGATAAAGCTGGAGCCGCAACGGTAATGCAACCGGCTGTACTTTTGAACATTGCGTACCGTAAGGTCCTCGCCAGCTTCATAAGCGCTTATCACCTTGTGCTCAGCACCATGATATTGGAACAGCCGCTTAATCAACGGTGTCATGGAGATAAAATATAAATAAGCGAGCAGCAATATGATTTTGATAAGTCCTTCTAATAAATTATGACCGACTTTGTTTTCAAATACCCCGGAGAACAATAATTCTTCGAGAGCAGCCGGCGCGGCTGTAAAGATGAGCTTTCCGAAAACAAACGATAATACACCTGCAACCGCAACGCCTACTAGCATGCTGAGGCTCCAGCCTGATTTTTTCTCTTCTTTTAATTTGGCAGCCTGTTCAGCTTTGACGGGGTCTTGCTCCTCGCCAGCTTCATCTTCGGCATAGGCTTCCATTGAAAAATTTAAGTGCTGGGAGCCTTTGGCACTAGACTCAAGTATGCCTACTACTCCTCGAACGAGCGGAATTTTCTTCAGGGCTTGAACCCAGCGCTTGCTAGTACGTGGTACCTCATAAAAAACAATTTCATCATTCTTGCGTCGAACCGCAGTTACGTTAACGTGTTTGCCAGCAAACATTACGCCTTCAATAACCGCTTGTCCACCATATATGCTTCGGGAGTCTTGCGGCAAGTGCTTGTCACCTTCCTTGATTGGAATATCGTCTTGGTTTATCCGACGTTTGTACCTTTAACTTTGTAAGTCTATTGTACTTGATCTATAGTCCAATTGCCAACGTTACCATCCGTGCTTGTTATGCCAGCAGTTAGCTGGGCGTGGTTACGGATTGCTTTTCTTTGACATACTAAGCATGACAAAAAAGTAGTTCTGAATGGAGGCTGTCCGCATGGCAAAACAAAACAAGAAATCCGACTATGAGGATCATCATACGAACCCGTGGCTTTTCTCCACTAAGATAGGTTTTTTTGCAGGCCTGATTTGGGGAATTATCCGTTGGATGTTCTACGAAATGAAATTTACGAGTGTGCTGCCCGGCTTTGCCGCTGACCCTTTCTTTAAGGCTGCTTTTCTAAAAACGGGATGGGGAGAGGTGCTTGGCATCGGTTTTTTTGTCATCTTCTCTATTATTGCGGCACTGCTCTACAAAGTAATACTGGGACGATTGCGAGGTCCATGGCCTGGCGTGGTGTACGGAGCAGTATGGTGGGCCATTCTGTTCGCTGCCGTCGGACCTTTAATGGGCCTGATGCAGCCGGTAACGAAAGCGGGCTGGAATACACTGTTTACGGAGCTGTGCGTGTTTTTGTTATGGGGTGTATTTATCGGCTATTCGATCGCATTCGAGTTCACGGATGAGGCTTCCAGAGAACCAATTAAAGTACTGTCATGAGTTCTGCTTCTCAAGCGGCGGGCATTTGTGGTAAAATGGCTAATGATCTTTGAACCTATAATGGATTCGGTTGCTTGGGAGGTGCATTCATGCACAAAATTATGGTTTTAAACGGACCGAACCTAAACATGCTTGGTATTCGTGAGCCTGGCGTTTACGGAAGCGATACACTTGCGACGATCGAAGCAAACCTGCTTGCAAAAGCTGAGGAGTTAGGCGTAGAAGTGTCTTTTTTTCAAACGAATCACGAGGGTGAAATGATTGATCGAATACATAGCGTATATGGCAAGGTAGACGGTATCGTCATTAATCCTGGCGCATGGACGCACTACAGCTATGCGCTGCGTGATGCTCTCAGCACCATCGGGCTGCCTGTTATCGAGGTGCACATGTCTAACATCCACAAGCGGGAAGCGTTTCGACATGTCTCTGTTATTGCTGCGATTGCGGTCGGACAGATCGCAGGCTTTGGTTCACACAGCTATGAACTCGGTCTAACAGCGCTCGTGCATTATTTGCAAAAATCGTAATCAAAAGAAGAAAGGGTGAAGCGATTATGCCAAACGCTAGAGTAAAGCGACTTCGTCAACTGATGGAAGAACATCGCTTTGAAGCGATATTAATTGGAAGCGAGCACAACCGGCGCTACATAAGCGGCTTCACAGGCTCTTCAGGCATGGTGCTCATTACGCACAGCGAAAGCTATCTGCTTACAGATTTTCGCTATCGCACACAAGCCCCGCAGCAGGCGAGCGGCTTCCACATCGTTGAGCACGGGCCTAACCCGCTTGTGGATGTGCTTGAGCTTCTTGATCAGAGCAAGCTGACCAAGCTGGCTTTCGAGCAGGATCATGTTGTTTACAGTGAGTTTACCGCGTGGTCCAAAACGTTGAACGGGATTACGCTTGAGCCTGCTTCTGGTCTTGTAGAGAAGCTGCGTATTATTAAAGATGAAGCTGAGCTGCAAATTATGCAGGAAGCTGCAGATCTTGCAGACCATACCTTCAAGCATATTTTGAACGTTATCCGCCCGGGTGTGCGCGAATCGGATATTGCTCTTGAGATGGAAGTGTATATGCGCAGTCACGGCGCAACTTCATCGTCCTTCGATACCATCGTAGCTTCCGGTGAGCGTTCCGCTTTGCCGCATGGGGTTGCCAGTGACCGGATTATCGGCAATAATGAGTTTGTTAAACTTGACTTTGGCGCCTATTATAACGGGTATTGTTCTGATTTGACACGAACCATCGTTGTCGGGACTCCAACGGCCAAGCATTTGGAAATCTACAATATCGTGCTTGAAGCGCAACTGCATGCACTTGCGCATATCAAGCCTGGCATGACAGGCCGCGAAGCGGATGCCCTGACTCGTGACATCATCACGAAATACGGATATGGCGACCTGTTCGGCCATGGTACTGGACACGGACTTGGCATGGAAATTCATGAAGCGCCAAGATTGTCAAAGCTAAGCGAAACGATTTTAACCCCCGGCATGACGGTTACGGTTGAACCCGGCATTTACGTACCAGGCTTTGGCGGCGTGCGCATTGAGGATGACATCGTTATTACGGAAACCGGTATTAAAATATTAACCTCATCTCCGAAGGACTTGATCACTCTGGGGTAAGGACTATTCATTCAGGAGGGAATCAGCAATGATTTCAGTAAACGATTTTAAGACAGGCTTAACCGTACAAGTAGATACCGATATTTACACCGTTCTTGACTTCCAGCACGTTAAGCCTGGCAAAGGCGCGGCTTTCGTTCGCTCCAAGCTGAAAAACCTTCGCAACGGCAACGTTGTTGAGAAAACATTCCGTGCAGGCGAGAGCATTGGCCGCGCCATTATCGAAAACCGTGAGGTGCAATACCTTTATAATTCCGGATCGGAATACACGTTCATGGATAATGAAACGTTTGACCAGTTCAACCTGGAGAAGAAGCAGCTGGAGTGGGAGCTTAACTTCCTGAAAGAAAACATGAACGTAAACATCTCGAGCTACCAAGGTGAAATTCTTGGTATTCAAATGCAAAACAGCGTTGAGCTTAAAGTTGTTGAAACAGAGCCGGGCGTAAAAGGAAATACAGCGCAAGGCGCAACGAAAACAGCTAAGGTAGAAACAGGCCTTAATGTACAAGTTCCACTTTTCATTAACGAAGGCGACGTGTTGCTGGTCGATACTCGCGAAGGTAAATACATCTCGCGCGCTTAGCAGCAGCCTGTTTAACCGTCCGATGCAACTCGGGCGGTTATTTTTTTTGCAATCGGATATACCCATAGGAGCATTCGCTGTGATATAATATTGACTTGTATGTATATGTCAGGGTTGGGAGTGAATCAGCTTTGTCGTTGATAGTGATGAAGTTTGGCGGCAGCTCCGTAGGATCGCCGGAGCGGATGCAGCGTGTAGCGAAGCGAATAATTGACAGGCAGCAAGAGGGCAACGACATTGTTGTTGTTGTTTCTGCCATGGGAGATACGACTGACGATTTAATCGATCAGTCCAAACAGCTGAATCCAAATCCGCCGGCGCGCGAGATGGATATGCTATTGACTGTTGGGGAGCAAATATCGATAGCGCTGTTATCGATGACCGTTCACCAGCTTGGAGGAAAGGCTGTTTCGTTTACTGGATGGCAAGCAGGCATCCGTACGGAAGCGGTTCATAGCAAGGCTAAGATGACTAATATTCATCCTAAGCGCGTCTTTACAGCGCTGGAGCAGGGCAATGTTGCGATTATCGCAGGCTTCCAAGGAATGACTGAGGATGGAGAGATTACGACACTCGGTCGCGGCGGGTCCGACACGACAGCGGTTGCCATGGCAGCAGCAATGAAGGCGGACGTGTGCGAAATCTATACGGATGTGGATGGGATTTATTCAACCGATCCGCGCGTAGTGAAAAATGCACGCAAGCTGAATGAAATCTCATATGATGAAATGCTTGAGCTTGCCAATTTGGGAGCGGCTGTATTGCATCCGCGTGCCGTGGAATACGCCAAACATAACAATGTGAAGCTTGTTGTGCGCTCGAGCTTTACCCAAAATGAAGGAACAAGTGTGAAGGAGGAAGCGGTCATGGAGCAAGGCGTGGTCGTTCGCGGCATCGCGTTTGACAAAAATGTAGCAAGAATCAGCATTATGGGTGTAGAGGATGTTCCGGGAGTGCTAGCCCATGTGTTCGGCGCATTGGCGAGCAACGGCATTGATGTCGATATTATCGTTCAAAGCGGTGTGCAAGACGGGAAAGCCGACTTCTCCTTCACGCTCTCGGGCGATGATAAGGATAAAGCAATTTCGGTTATCGAAGGCATCCGCAGTACGGTTCCTTATCGTGAGACGACATCTGAATCCGATCTTGTTAAGGTATCCATTGTTGGAGCAGGCATGGTCAGCAATCCAGGTGTTGCAGCGAAAATGTTCGAAACGATCTCTTCCATTGGCGTCAGCATCAAGATGGTCAGCACTTCGGAAATCAAGTGCTCTTGCGTTATCGTCGCTGAGCCTTTGAATGATGTCGTGCGTGCGCTTCATACGGCATATGGCCTAGATACAGCTGAGCAAGCTTTTGTAGGCGGTCCACAAGATCGTCGTTAATTGAAACAGATATAGAAAAGAAGGCATGCCCTGCAATCTGCAGAGCATGCCTTCTTTTTGTTTTGATGAGCAAAATGGCTAGAATGATCTACTCTCGAAGCGTTAAAAACGCAAATGGGCAGTTTAAGTTATATCGTTTTGTTAATTACGTGTTAACTGGTCACCATTTAATCTTGGCACATCTTGGTAGATGTCGATAGAAGAACAGGCCTCGATGTCTTTGCGCAAACCGAGCTTTAATAACTTTCTCCCCGTAATGCCATTCATCATTGTTTCTCTTATCTGTGTCGAACGATTTCGGTATAAACCTAGCATAGCAGAACCAAAGTCATCCATTTCAACTGCTACTGGACAAAGTATATGAAGCTTCTCCAGCACAAATCCCGCACACAGGCCATCCTCTATCGCAAATTCGTCATGACTGCCTGCGCATAGGATCACCACATCCCGTCGCAGCTCAACGGCTGCCCGTGCGCAAGCCTCCGCATTTAATAGAGAAGCGGTCAGGACATGGTCGGCTCGCATCGACTTGTGAATAGCCCGTGTGCCATTCGTCGTCGTCAGAATGATTCTTTTGCCAGCTACGACCTGTTCGGTATACTCCTCTGGGGAATTCCCAAGATCAAAACCTGCGATTTTTCGGCAGAACCTCTCGCCGCCTAGCAAGTCCCCTGCGCGTTGAAGCGCTCTTGCCTCCATCACCGTTTCAGCCGGAACGACACATAACGCCCCCGAAGCGATAGCCGTAACAATCGTGCTTGTTGCACGCAGGACATCGATAATAATCGCTGTTTTATGATGAAATTTTGCGGTGCTGGCTTCATTCACACTGGAGATCACCTGTACTTGCATGTTCGTTATTCCGCCCTTCCCTTGCCCAATACTTTACTATATGCGCTTATTCCTGGGCTGGTGTCCGGCATGAAAGGCAGACAAGCATGCATATGTTAAAAGAACATTCCTAATGTGAAGGGAGGTCATCTCGTTATGCTGAACAAAATTGTACTTACCATGGCGTCGCTGCGGTTGACATCGGGCACGATCGAAATTTGCGCCGCGCTGCTCATGCTCAGGTTGAACCAAATCGACAAAGCGCTTGTTGTCAACTCGTCTCTTGCACTAGTAGGGCCGCTAATCTTGATTGCTACGACGACGGTTGGTCTTGTCGGTCTTTCAGACAAGCTGTCGCCGTCCAAATTTCTATGGGTAGGAGCGGGGGTCATCTGTTTGATGATTGGTATTTTGAAAAAATAATAGATTGCGACTCTATCAATAAATGAGCAGGGTTGTCATATTTTCGCTTGGGCTGCATACAAATAAGAACTACGTAGGACAAACATCCGGGAGTGATGAACGCATGCTGGCAAGAGTGGCGCATTTACTGCCTTTGGAGCTGAAGACGCTGCTGGAGCGCCTTCCTGAATCGATGCAGGAGCAGTTGGAGGAAATTCGGATTCGCGAGGGAAGACCGCTGGAAATCGGTTTTCGTGGACAATCCCGATTTATGATGATGGACGGCTCGCTGAGGCAAGCTGCCGACGGAGCATACAAACCTTCGGCAGACACATGCCGCAAGCTGCTAGAGCGCATTACCAACTATTCTTTGTACGCGATGGAGGAGGAGCTGCGAAGAGGGTTTATTACCGTTTCGGGAGGTCATCGCATTGGACTGGCTGGCCGCACGATTCTTGATGGCGGGGTAGTTCGAGGCATTCGTGACATTGGTGCCTTCAATATCCGCGTTGCAAGAGAGGTAATCGGCGCAAGCGCGCATTTACTGCCCAAGCTGATTGACCGAACGAGAAAAACGCTTCACTCTACACTCATTCTTGCTCCGCCTCAGCAAGGGAAAACGACTCTTATTCGGGATATTGCAAGGTCGGTCAGCTACGGCCTCTGGCCGTCGCTGGAGAGCAGCGGTTGGCAGGGAAGGAAAGTGGGGATTGTCGATGAAAGATCTGAAATTGCTGCATGCGTCCGCGGCATCCCTACCTTTGATGTGGGACCACGAACAGATGTCATGGATGCTTGTCCGAAAGCGGAAGGGATGATGATGCTGGTGCGTTCCATGTCGCCTGAAGTGCTGATTGCTGACGAGATCGGCAGACCTGAGGATGCCGAAGCGATTCGGGAGGCAAGCCACGCGGGAATCAGCATCGTCGCAACGGCGCATGCCTATGATCTCCAGGATGCCAGAGGCAGGCCCGTGCTTCAAAAATTGCTTGATGAAGGGGCATTCAAGTATGTCGTTGAACTGAGGCGGACTGAGCAGGGCATTATGCACCGGGTGGTACCAGCTGAATCGGTTATTGGACGGGCTTCTTCACGAGAGGCATCTGCCTTGCAGCGCTTAGCGTCAGAATCGGTACATGCCCTCGCAGGGCGGCATCGAGCTGATGATCCGTGATCAAGATGCTCGGCGCTGTTTTGGTTTTGTTCGCAGGCACGATGATCGGCTTTCAGCAGGCGGCCAAATTCGCAGAGCGCCCAAGGCAGCTGCGGCAGCTCGCTCACGCACTACAACGGCTGGAAACAGAGATCGGCTTTGGACACACGCCGCTGCCTGAAGCGCTGGAGAGAACCGCATCCGCAACGCCGGAACCACTGGCTTCGATTTTTCGAAAGGCGGCAAACGGCATTTGGGAAACGGAAAGCTTGAGCTTCAGCGATAGCTGGGAACAAGCCATTAATGATCAATGGGAATTGACATCCATGCGAAAAAACGAGCAGGCAGTGCTTATTCGGCTGGGCTCTACGCTGGGAATTAGCGATAAAGAAGACCAAATGAAACATATCCATCTAGCATTGTTGCAATTGAAGGCAGAGGAGGACGCAGCGAGAGACGATCAGGGGCGTTACGAGAAAATGTGGAAAAGTCTCGGGATATTGATCGCTGTGCTGGTCGTCATTTTGATGTTGTAGTGGGGTGCCGCACAAATGAGCATGGATGTGAGCGCCATTTTCCAAATTGCCGGAATCGGAATTGTTATCGCAATGATACATTCGGTACTGAAGCAAATGGGCAAGGAAGATATGGCGCATTGGGTTACGCTTATCGGTTTTGTTGTCGTGCTGTTTATGGTGGTTCGGCTCTTGAATGAGTTGTTCCAGGAAATTAAAACCATTTTTTTGTTTCAATAGACGTCAGAAGTTAGGCGCTGAGGCAAGCAGGTGAACCGGAATGGAAATGATTCAAATCGTCGGACTTGGCTTAATGGCAACTGTTCTTATCCTGGTCGTTCGAGAGCAGAAGCCGATGTTCGCATTTTTGCTGGCTGCTTTTACGGGGATATTCATCTTCCTGTATTTGATTGGCAAAATCGAGATCGTCATCACGGTTCTTGAGGATCTGGCTAACCGCTCAGGCATCCCGTCCATCTACTTGAAGACGATTCTGAAAATAATCGGGATTGCGTACATTGCGGAGTTTGGCGCGCAAATCGTCAGGGATGCAGGGCAAGAGGGCATCGCTTCAAAAATCGAATTTGCCGGCAAAGTGTTTATACTCGTCATGGCCGTTCCCATTATAAGCGTGATCGTCGAGACGGTAATCGGACTGCTGCCGGATGGGAGCTGATGCTCATGATAAAGCTCACTCCTGCACGAGAGAGGGCGAAACTGTTGCTGTTCATCCTCGTGTCGGCGATATTGTTCGCTTTCGTACCGAATATCGGTTATGCCATAAGCGGTGAAGGCACGGGAGGGGCCCCGGATCGTCAGCAAGCGGAGGAGCTATCCAAGGAGCTTGCGATGGAACAGCTAGGCGGACTGGAGACGGGGGCGGTCGAGAACTACTGGAACAAGCTTCGAAACGATTATGGCGGCTATTTCCCAGAGCAGAAGATTCCGAGCTTTATGGAAATGATTTTGCCAGGCGGCGAAGGTTTAAAGTTCACGGACATGCTTCAAGGGCTTTTTCGTTACTTATGGCATGAGGTGCTTTATAACGGGAAGCTGCTAGTTACGATTGTGATGCTGACGGTGTTCAGTATGGTGCTTGAAACGTTGCAAAATGCCTTTGAGCGTAATGCGGTAAGCAAGGTGGCCTATTCCATTACCTACATGGTGCT
Organism: Paenibacillus luteus; assembly: GCF_006542765.1. GTDB lineage: Bacteria > Bacillota > Bacilli > Paenibacillales > Paenibacillaceae > Pristimantibacillus > Pristimantibacillus luteus. Next base: position 19,594 of record NZ_SKCD01000077.1, on the reverse strand, counting down.
GATCATAATTGCGGTAAACAGCTTCCATGTTGCGATGGGCTATGCGAAAGGAGCCATTGAAAGCATGATTCAGTTCATGCTGGCGATGGTGCCGCTGCTGCTGACGCTTCTTGCGTCCATGGGAAACGTCGTGACCGTATCGGTGCTGCATCCCTTGATTATTTTTATGATTCATGCGGTGGGTACGCTTATCTATACACTTGTATTTCCATTATTGTTTTTCTCTGCTGTGCTGCATATCACAAGCGCGTTATCCGAGAAATTCAAGGTTACACAGCTAGCTAATCTACTTCGCAATATCGGCGTAGGAGTGCTAGGCGTTCTGCTCACGGCTTTTCTCGGGGTCATTTCTGTCCAAGGCGCTACGGGTGCCGTAACAGATGGAGTCACGCTGAGGACCGCTAAGTTCGTAACTGGCAATTTCGTTCCCGTTGTGGGAAGAATGTTCTCGGACGCTGCGGATACCGTAATTTCTGCTTCGATGCTCGCCAAAAACGCAATAGGCTTGGCAGGCGTAATTATCCTACTATTCATCAGCGCGTTCCCTGCAATCAAAATATTGACGTTGGCGCTTATCTACAACATCGCTGCCGCGGTTATGCAGCCGCTTGGAGATTCGCCGATTGTAGCCTGTCTGGAGACAATTGGCAAGACCATGATCTATGTGTTTGCGGCACTCGCTGCCGTTAGTCTTATGTTTTTTCTTGCAGTAACGATTATTTTGACTGCAGGAAATGCGGCAATGATGGTTAGGTAAGGGGGGAGACGGAAGCTGTGGTTGCTTGGTTGAGCGATTGGTTGAGAGATATTATCGCAATCATTTTGCTGGCGGTGTTCGTTGAGCTGCTGCTCCCGAACAAGGCGATGCAGCGTTACGCACGGCTCGTTGTTGGTTTGTTCATCCTGCTCACGATCCTGTCTCCTATATTAAAGCTGATACAGAGTGATATCGGAGCAAAGCTTGATGAAGGAATGAAGCAGTGGAGCAAGACAGCTATGTCGAGTGACGTGCAGATGACCGGATTGAATCAGATTACAAAAAATGCCGAAGCCATAAGCGATAAGCGGGAGCTAGAAGCAGCAAAGCTGACTGAACGTACGCTAGAGGCAGCGATCCGCGAGGAGTTGATTCAAAGCACCAAGGCTACCGTAAATGAAGTGGATGCGGTTCTGAAGTGGGTCACCATATCGGGCAGACCAACGCCTTACATCAGCCAAGTTACAGTGACTCTTGCATCGGTTCAAGACCAGGCGAATGCTATCGGAAATGGAAATGCGGTAGAGAGTGTCCAGCCGGTGATTGTTCAAATCGAGATCGAGCCTTCGGCTAATGATGCTTCTGCACCTGAAAGAGGGGAGGCTTCAAGGGGGGCTGAGGAGGAGAGTAAGGTGGAACGCGAGGGTGGGAAATGGACCGAGACCGATCCGGCCACAGCTGGAGCCATCCGTAAAGCGATAACCAGAGGCTGGGGTGTCGAATCGGAACAAATCAGAGTACGACAGCCGGCACAGCAGCCGGTGAATAAATGAATGTCGTGGAATGGAGAGGAGGTAAGGCGCGGTGGCCAAATGGCTGGAAGGCATAGAATCAGCGGTTGGCGGCGGTCCCAGCGGTCCGAAGCGAGTACGGACGCTGCGAATTCTGCTCATCGTTGGGGGGATTGGCGCGGCGCTAATGATTATGAATTCATTTTTAACCTATAAGCAAGTGGAACCTTCGGTGCAGGATCCGAATCCCCCGCCTCAGACAGAAGAGGCATGGAACCATTCGGATTCAGTAACAGGCTCTTTATTTGCCGCCATTGAACATCCGTTAGAGACAAGGCTGAAAGAGATTTTAGAAAAAATTGTAGGAGTCGGAAGCGTGGACGTGCTCGTAACCGTTGATTCTACTGAAGAAGTTGTTGTAGAGCGAAATATGCAGGAATCGCAGCAGGTTACCGACGAGAACGATCCGAACGGAGGCAGGAGGCACATTACTTCCATAACCAAAGACGGACAGGTCGTCCTGTACGAAGTTTCGGGAGATCAGAAGCCAATCGTGACCAAAACGATTAATCCGCATATCCGCGGCATTCTAATTGTCGCTAAGGGGGCAGAAAATGCCACAGTCAGACGTCTTATTGTCAATGCAGTCGAGAAGGGGATTAGCGTGCCAGTTAATCGGATATCCGTTGTGCCAAGCAAGCAATAAAATTCAAATTGAAACGTTGGGGAGGGTGTTCTCATGAACACGAAAAGACAAACAGTATGGCTTGTATCAATGCTTAGCTTGATGGTGGTATTATCGGCTTATTATTTATTTACACAGGATGTGGAATCGCCAGATGTGCTGACTGACGGCTCTCAAACGGAGCAGGCGGCACAAAACGCGACGGAAGCAGCAGCTAAGGATGATGGACTGGTCGTTAACGAAGTAGGAAAACCAGTTGACGGTGCTGTACTCAGTGAGGCAGACCAGAAGGCTTTGGATCTGATTGAAGAGCAAGGGCTAGCGGCAGGAGGCGTGTTCAGCGAGCTGCTCGCGAAGCGGGAGATTAAGAATACAGAGGAAGAAAATCGTATCTATGCAGCGATCAACGAAACAACAAAAAAACCGGAAGAAGCTTCTGCAGCTGTCGCTGAGCTAAGTTTGCTTGAGGAAAAAAACTCCAAGCTGACTGGCATGGAATCTGAGCTTCTGAAGCAATTTAAGGATGTTGTAATCGACGAACAAAATGATAAGTTCGATGTGGTCGTCTCAACCGAGAAGCTTGAGAAAAAACAGGCAGCGGATATTATCAAATTGGTGATGAGCACAATGGATGTAGGAGCGGATCAAGTATCTGTTCGGTATATCCCTTAAGAGAAAAAACCTTGAATGCAGCGGAAAGGCCCTGCTTCCACCAGCTTGTCAGCCGGTGGAAGCAGGGCCTTTTTTTGTGATGCCGGCAACTCTTGTTCAAAAAATGATTCGTGTTCAGCCTTGTTTATGATATAATGTTAAACGTTATGTGAAAGAATTGTTTAGATTGGAATGGAAACCTTCTATAGTCACAAGCTATGGAGGCAATTTTGCTATCGCAAATTTAAGGAGTGAAAATATTCATGTTCAAATTGAGCGAGATCAAAGAGTTGATCAAATTGGTTGATCAAACCTCCGTTCATGAGCTGGAAATCGAAAACGAAGGGACTCGCCTGCTCATCCGCAAGCCTGGCAAAACAGAAGTGGTGAATGTGCAAGCGGCTCCAATTACGCATACATACGCGACTGCCCCTGTACAAACTCAACCAGCTTACCCAACTGCAGCGCCGCAAGTTGCGCAAGAAACAGTGCCAGCAAGCCCTTCAACGGATCATTTGCACCAAATCGTCTCACCTATGGTAGGTACATTCTACAGTTCACCTACACCGGAAGCCTCAGCTTTTGTTAAAGTTGGAGACCGTGTAAATGACAAGAGCGTCGTTTGCATTCTTGAAGCCATGAAGCTGATGAACGAGCTCGAAGCTGAGGTTCGCGGAGAAATCGTGGAAATTTTGGTTTCCAACGGCCAACTGGTGGAGTATGGCCAGCCGTTGTTCCTCGTCAAACCTGAATAAGTAGTGAGTTAACGTCCGAACAGGGAAACTGTTGTTTGAAAGGGGTTCCTACGTGAAATTTCACAAAATATTAATTGCAAACCGCGGAGAAATTGCGGTACGTATTATTCGCGCATGCCGCGAGCTTGGCATTAGTACCGTTGCTGTTTATTCGGAAGCTGACCGTGATTCACTTCACGTGAAGCTGGCGGACGAAGCCTATTGCATCGGGCCAACCGCGTCCAAAGACAGCTATTTAAACTTAACGAATATTATGAGCGTAGCTACAATAACCGAATGCGATGCCATTCATCCCGGTTATGGCTTTCTAGCCGAGAATGCTGACTTCGCAGAAATTTGCGAGTCTTGCAACATTACATTTATCGGTCCATCACCAGATGCCATTAACCGAATGGGCGATAAAGCAGTGGCCAAGTTGACGATGAGAACGGCGGATGTGCCGATTATTCCAGGCTCTGACGGCCTTGTCGAGAATATGGATGATGCCTTGCGCGTTGCTCGTGAAATCGGTTATCCGGTGATCATTAAAGCGACGGCAGGAGGCGGCGGCAAAGGCATTCGAATTGCCGATGACGAGACGATGCTGATCTCCCAAATTACGACTGCACAGCAGGAAGCTCAGAAGGCATTCGGCAATGCAGGCGTTTATTTGGAAAAGTACTTAACTGGTATGAAGCATGTGGAAATTCAGATTATGGCCGACAAGCATGGCAACGCCGTTCATTTGTTCGAACGCGATTGCTCCGTTCAGCGCCGCCGCCAGAAACTGGTGGAGGAAGCTCCATGTTCTGTCTTATCGCCTGAGCTTCGCGATCGAATGGGACAAGCAGCGGTTCGTGCTGCACTTGCTGTTAACTACTCGGGCGCGGGCACACTGGAATTTTTGCTTGGACCGGATGGGAACTTCTATTTTATGGAGATGAATACCCGTATCCAAGTTGAGCATCCCGTAACTGAAATGATTACGAATGTGGATCTCATTAAAGAAATGATTTCCGTCGCAGAAGGCAATCCGCTTTCCTTTGCGCAGAGCGACCTGAAAATAAACGGATGGTCAATTGAATGCCGGATCAATGCAGAGGATTCCGAACGGAATTTCATGCCTTCTCCAGGATTGATTCCCTTTTATTTAGCACCAGGGGGTGCTGGCGTGCGTATCGATAGTGCGGTATATCCTGGCTATACGATTTCACCTCACTATGATTCCATGATTGCAAAATTAATCGTATGGGGAGCTACGCGGGAGGAAGCAATCGCGAGAATGAAGCGTGCATTGTCCGAATTTGCCATTGAAGGCATTCGGACGACGATTCCTTTCCATTTGAAGCTGCTGAACCATCCCAAATTCGTGAGCGGAAACTTTGATATCAAGTTCCTTGAAGAGCATGATATTAACGCTCCGGAATGACAATACGACAATAATGTGAACAAGTAGTATCGTTTGTCATATTTCTTGACGAATGTTATAGTATATTAACAAGATGCGGTTAATTGCTTGGCCTCGCGCCGGGTACGCGCAACTTTAAGGAGGTGTACAGCCATCATGAGTACGATTGCTGCTGAGTATGAGAAAACGGACATTGGCACCATTCAAATTGCACCTGAGGTTATTGAAGTTATCGCTGGATTAGCTACGATTGAAGTGGATGGAGTCGCTGGAATGAGCGGCGGATTTGCTGGAGGCATCGTTGAGCTTCTGGGTCGTAAAAATTTATCCAAAGGTGTTAAAGTTGAAGTGGGTCAGCGTGAAGCGGCGGTAGATGTTTCTATTATCGTTGAGTACGGGAATCGAATTCCCGAGATTGCTTCCGAGATTCAACGGAATGTGAAGCGTTCAATCGAGATGATGACGGGCCTTCACGTTGTTGAAGTGAACGTACATATTCACGATGTACATTTCAAGACGCCTGATAAACCGGAAGAAGAAGAGACTACCTACAGAGTTAAATAGAGATCTTTTAATTAAATTCCGTACAACCCCCTCGTGAATGGGCATGCCGCTCGGCGCAAGGGGGTTTTCATTCGGCTTGGCAGGAGGAGGCGCTACGTTGGTTAAGGTCGTGGACAAGCTGCTTTTGTTTTTATACAGCATCGTTATTGGATGTTTATCGGTATTTGTGCTATCCATAGGTTTTGGCTGGATATCCGAAGATCTTTTAAGCGATTTCGTAAGCGATGCCTATCGCATAGATGCCATCAAAATTACGCTAGCCGTGACGGGTGTCATCCTATTTATCCTTAGCTTGAGGTTTTTTATCGTATCGCTTCATCGCGGTTCAGCTTCTGCACCATCCATTGATCAAAGAACTGACTTTGGTGATATTCGCATCTCTCTTGAAACGATTGAAAATTTGGCGCTAAAAGCAGCGTCCCGCCAACGCGGGGTGAAGGATCTTCGCGCACGCATTCGTGCAACTGACGCCGGGCTGGATATTGTGATTCGTGCCGTGGTGGACGGAGAAAGCTCCATACCGGTTCTGACTGAGGAGATACAGCGCGCCGTGAAGGAGCATGTTGAGGATATTGCCGGCATACCTGTCATGAACGTTGCGGTATATGTTGCGAACATCATTCAATCGGGCACGTTCAAGAGTCGCGTGGAATAGAGGTGAGTTTGCTGATGTGGAGGGAGTTCTGGGCCGTCTATGGTAAGCGCGCCGCTGGCGCTGCGACAGGGCTATTTTTTGGGATATTATATTTGATTGTCGGTTTTTGGGACATGCTTTTTGTAGGGCTGCTTGTATCGATCGGTTATTGGATTGGTGTGCAGAAGGAAACAAGCAACGGACCTATCTTTCCATGGCAGCGCCTTTGGTATTCGTTGTTAGAAAGATTCAGGCCGTTTAAATGATCCTGTGGTCTCCTCCGTACTCCGGATTTCGGAAAGCCGCTAATTCGTGGCAGGGAGGAGATCATAGGTTTTTTTTGGAATAAAGAAAGAATAAGAAAAAACCATTTTATCGGCATAAAGCTGCCGTGGAGGTCACATGAAACGAAGATTAGCGAGAGAAATAGCAGTATCTAGTTTATATCAAATGGAAATGAACGAGGTAACGGCATCGGATGCAGTCGATATGCTGATGGATGAGCTGCGCGAGGAAAATGAAATCGGAGCTGACCCATCAGAGATTGGCAGCACGGATGAATTCGTACGCGAGCTTGTTCTCGGCGTAATGGAGCATAAACAAGCCATCGATGGCATGCTTATGCAGTTTTTGACAGGTTGGCACATCGATCGTTTGTCGCGAGTAGACCGCCAAGTGTTAAGACTCGCGAGCTACGAGATGGTATTCCGCGATGACGTTCCGCCAAAAGCGGCAATCAACGAAGCGATCGAGCTGGCGAAGCATTTTGGCACAGAGGAATCCGGCAAGTTTGTTAATGGCGTGCTGGGTAAGCTGCTGTCAGAAATCGAAGAGCTCAAATCATAATTCAATGATATCAATGCAATAACATTTTATAGAAGAATGCTAAAGGAGACTGGAGCTATGTGCGCACAAATCATTGAAGGAAAGAAAATATCCGACCTGATCCGAGAGGAAATGATTACGGAAACTGCAGCCTTAAAGGAAAAGGGCGTTGTTCCTGGTTTAGCCGTTGTACTTGTAGGTGAGGACCCTGCTTCAAAAGTGTATGTAGGCTCGAAGGAGAAGGCATGCCAGCAGCTTGGATTCTATTCTGAGGTGCACCGGCTTGCTGCGGATACAAATGAAGCTGAATTGCTTGCTGTCATTGAGCGCTTGAACCAACAAACTTCTATTAACGGTATTCTTGTTCAGCTTCCTCTTCCGAAGCATATTAACGAAAAGGCAGTTATCGATGCCATAAGCGTAGACAAAGACGTCGACGGGTTCCATCCAGAGAGCGTAGGCAATCTGGTTATCGGTGATGATAGTTTGCTTCCTTGTACGCCTGCCGGCGTCATTGAACTCATCAAACGCAGCGGCGTTGAGATTTCGGGCAAGCATGCTGTAGTCATCGGCAGAAGCAATATCGTAGGCAAACCTGTGGCTATGCTTTTGCTGCGTGAGAATGCAACGGTAACGGTATGTCATTCCCGTACCGCCAACATGGAAGAAATCGCAAAGCAAGCGGATATCTTGGTGGTTGCCATCGGTAAAGCCAAAGCCATTGACAGCAAATTCGTTAAGCCCGGCGCAATCGTAATCGACGTAGGCATTAACCGGTTGCCAAATGGCAAGCTAGCAGGCGACGTTGATTTCGAGGATTGCTTGGATACAGCGGGATACATTACGCCTGTCCCAGGCGGCGTTGGACCGATGACAATTACACTGCTTATGAAAAATACGATTACAGCAGCAAAAAGGGCAAACGGAATCAAGGAGTGATGCAGGCATGGCAGAACAGCCTCGGGTTTATTCCATAAAGGAACTTAATCGCTATATTAAGATGAAAATGGAGTCGGATCCGCTGCTTTCTGATATTATGCTGCGTGGTGAAATTTCGAATTTCACCCATCATTCCAGCGGCCATATGTACTTTACGCTGAAAGATAGCGATAGCCGGATAAAATCGATCATGTTTGCCTCCTATAATCAAAGGCTCCCTTTTATTCCAAAAGAGGGAACGAAGGTTATTGCCAGAGGCAATATTTCAGTTTACGAGCGTGACGGCAATTATCAGTTTTATGTCCAATCGATGCAGCCTGACGGCATTGGCAGTTTATATCTTGCATTTGAGCAGCTCAAGAGCAAGCTGGGTGCAGAAGGCTTGTTCTCGGATGCTCGCAAGCGTACGATTCCGCGTTTTCCCCGTGCAATAGGCGTTATTACATCGCCAACAGGCGCTGCTGTACAAGATATTATTATTACACTGCAGCGGAGATATCCATTAATTCCGGTTTATATCTATCCCGTGCTTGTGCAAGGCAAGCAAGCTGCGCCTGAAATTGTAAAAGCGATCGAAGCAATGAACCGTTTTGGCGAAGCCGACGTATTAATTGTAGGGCGCGGAGGCGGATCGCTGGAAGAACTATGGGCTTTCAACGAGGAGGCGGTTGCAAGAAGTATCGCAGCTTCAAGAATTCCCGTTATTAGCGCGGTCGGCCACGAGACAGACTTTACAATCGCCGATTTTGCAGCTGATTTGAGAGCTGCGACGCCTACAGCAGCTGCGGAGCTAGCTGTGCCGAGCATAACGGAATTACAGCAGCAGCTTCAGCGACAGCAGCAGCGGTTAATGCAAGGCATCCGTTATCGCGTTCAGTCGGACAAAGATAAGCTGCAGCGAATTCGCCGCTCACCATTTTTTCTCTACCCGCGCAGATATTTGTTGGATCACGCAGAGCGGCTTGATCGGTTGACCGAGCAACTGGAACATCGGACAAAGCGAATTGCTGAACGGGGGCATACGCGCCTCGCGAGACTGCAGACAACGCTGGCTGGACACAACCCAGGCGAGCGGGTAGCTTTTGCCGCCAAGAGATGGCAATCAGCAAGCAAACAGCTTGAGCAAGCGATGACTTTGGCGCTGAAAGAAAAAAAACTCAGTCTGCATAGCACGATGAAGCAGTTAGATGCGTTAAGCCCACTTAAGGTCATGTCCAGAGGTTACAGCCTAGTCTATGATAAGCAAGAGCAGCAGCTCATTAAATCGATTCGCGATGTAAAGCTGGGCGACATCGTTAAGGTCAAGGTGGCAGATGGTCAACTGGATTGTCGTGTAGACTCATTGAGAGGAGATCAAATCAATGGCAGCAACAAATAATAGCGATCTTACTTTTGAAGAGGCGATGGAACGTCTCGATTCTATCGTATCTAGGCTTGAGAACGGAGATGTTCCTCTTGAGACCGCCATTGAGCTGTTTCAAGAAGGTATGATTCTATCGAAACTGTGTGGCGGAAAGCTTGAACAAGTCGAGCGCAAAATCGAAGTATTGATTGAGACGGAGCAGGGCTTCCAGAAAAAACCGTTTGCGGATGTAAACGAGGATAAAGGGGAATAAGCTTGAACGAGAGGCCATCCATAAAAGCGTATTTGACGCAATGCGCGGAGCTGACCGAAGCTTCGCTTAAACAATCTGTGCCATCTGCATGGGACGTTCCTGAGAGGCTGCGCGAGGCGATGCAGTATTCACTTGAAGCAGGCGGCAAACGCCTCAGACCTGCCCTTGTTTTAACAGCTGCGGAGGCTATTAGTGGACAAATTTCACTTGATGCGGCTATGCCCGTTGCCAGCGCCGTTGAATTTATTCATACTTACTCTCTGATACATGATGACTTGCCAGCTATGGATGACGATGATTTCCGAAGAGGAAAGCCAACCAATCATAAAGTTTTTGGCGAGGCTATGGCGATTTTAGCCGGCGATGCGCTGTTGACGCATGCATTCCATCTAGTAGCTCAAGCTTCGCGACAAGGCGGCATTGCTGCTGAAGTTGCGCTTGCTATCGTAGAGGATCTAGCCAAATTAGCTGGAGCTCCGGGGATGGTTGGCGGACAAGTGGCGGATATGCTTGGCGAGCAAGGCATCACTTCTATTGCAGAGCTGGAATACATCCATTTGCATAAAACAAGTGATCTGATCGTGTTCTCGGTAACAGCAGGGGGACGTATCGGCGGCGCGACGGCTAAGCAGCTTGAACTGCTTGCCCGGTACGGCAGGAACATCGGACTTGCTTTTCAGATTCAAGACGATATTCTCGATTTGATCGGTGACGAGAAGAAGCTGGGCAAGAAAACGAATAGTGATGTTGAGCAAAATAAAGTAACCTATCCGTTCCTGATTGGAATAGAAGAGAGCAAAGCTCAGGTTGAGCGTCTGACCCAAGAAGCAAAGTCAGCTGTACTTAAAGCAGAGCTGGCAGCGCCAGAACGGCTGCTCGAAATTGCGGATTATCTTGTTCAGCGCGATCATTGAGACAACATGCTTTTTCCATTTTGGTTGGGAAAAAAATCGCAGTATGCTATAATAGGTAAAATGTAGATGTACATGGGACGGCAGTTAGAGGCTGTCCGCGAAAGCGAGGAAAGCAACGTGCTGCTTGACCATATTAACGGACCTCAAGATTTGAAAGGTTTAACAACGGCTCAATTGGAACAGCTGGCCGGTGAAATCCGCCAGTTCTTGATTGAGAAACTTTCCGTTACGGGTGGTCATCTGGCTCCTAACTTGGGAGTTGTGGAACTGACCATAGCGATGCATTATTTATTTAATAGCCCTGAGGATAAGTTTATTTTTGACGTAGGGCATCAATCATATGTGCACAAAATTTTAACTGGCCGCATGGACAGATTCGATACACTGCGCAAATATAAAGGCTTATGCGGCTTTGTCAAGCGCGCAGAGAGCGAGCATGACGTGTGGGAAGCTGGCCATAGCAGTACTTCCTTGTCCGCAGCGATGGGGATGGCGCTTGCCCGTGACTTAAAAGGTGAGACCAATCGTGTTGTCGCGGTGATCGGTGATGGTGCGCTAACTGGCGGTATGGCACTTGAGGCACTTAATCATATCGGACATGAGAAGAAGAACCTGATTGTGATCTTGAATGATAATGAGATGTCTATCGCGCCTAACGTTGGAGCACTTCATCATTATTTAGGCAAAATACGTACCGATCGTCATTATCATAAGGCTAAGGATGAGCTGCAGCAGCTCCTTAACAAAATTCCAGCGATCGGTGGCAAGCTTGCCAAAACCGCTGAGCGCTTTAAGGACAGTTTGAAATATTTGCTCGTAAGCGGGATTTTATTCGAGCAATTTGGCTTCACTTACCTAGGCCCAGTGGATGGGCATGATATCGAGCAAATGCTTGATATTATGCGTCAAGCAGATTCGATGCCAGGACCTGTGCTCGTTCATGTATTGACCGTGAAGGGTAAAGGATATTCGCCAGCCGAAGCGGATTCATTCAAATGGCATGGCATAACGCCATACAAAATTGAATCCGGCCAAGTCGTAAAGGCAGTTGGACCTCCCGTATATACAGATGTATTTGGTCAGATGCTGATCGAGCTGGCAGAGAAAGACGAGCGAATTATTGCCGTTACGCCGGCTATGCCCGGTGGTTCCGGTTTGCTGCCTTTCGCCGCACGCTTTCCCAATCGTATGATTGATGTAGGAATCGCGGAGCAGCATGCGGCTACAATGTCAGCAGCACTTGCCATGGAAGGAATGAAGCCTGTTTTTGCGGTGTATTCCACTTTCCTGCAGCGCGCTTATGACCAGGTCGTGCATGACATTTGCCGCCAAAATTTAAACGTTATTTTTGCAATTGACCGTGCGGGTTTCGTTGGACCTGATGGAGAAACTCATCATGGAGTATACGATATACCATTCCTTAGACATATTCCGAATTTGGTCATTATGATGCCTAAGGATGAAAATGAACTCAGACAGATGCTGAAAACGGCTGTTGATTATAATGATGGTCCGATTGCGGTTCGATATCCTAGGATTGCTGGTTTAGGCGTTGAAATGGATGCCGATCCGCAAGCACTGCCTATCGGCAGCTGGGAGACGCTGCGTGAAGGAGATTCAGGAGTTATTGTAGCCATTGGCCCGATGATTCAGGTAGCTGAGGAAGCCGCAGATTTACTTAAGCGTGAAGGCTTGAATATCCAGATCGTTAATGCGCGGTTTATCAAGCCTCTTGATGACCAAATGTTATTATCGCTGGCAGCAGAAGGTAAAAACATGATTGTGCTCGAGGAAGGCGCTGAACTTGGCGGCTTAGGCAGCTCAGTCCTGGAATTCTATTCACTTAAGGGAATCTATGGAGTGCCTGTTCGCATTATTGGCGTTCCAGACATTTTCGTGGAGCATGGAACGATCAAGGAACAAAGAAAAGAAATTGGTCTGACAGCTGACAGGGTTGCTACTGAGCTTAAATCTATGCTGCCAAGACGGATGAAGCGTGTTACTGGTCAACAGTAATGTTTGAGGGAGAACGATGACAACAACACCGAAAGAACGGATAGACGTACTATTGGTTGAACGCGGCTTTTATGAAAGCAGGGAAAAAGCCAAGGCGGCATTAATGGCAGGGCTCGTGCTTGTGAATGATGAGCCTGTGGACAAGAGCGGAACGAAGGTTGTCCGCACCGCCGATATTAAGGTAAAAGGAGCCCTGCATCCTTATGTAAGCCGTGGCGGCTTAAAGCTTGAGAAAGCCATTCGGAAGTTCAATATTGACTTGAATGGGCGGGTCATGCTGGATATAGGCGCTTCCACAGGCGGGTTTACCGATTGTGCTCTTCAAAATGGTGCAGCCTATGTCTATGCCGTTGATGTTGGTTATAATCAGCTGGACTGGTCATTGCGACAGGATGAACGAGTGCATGTCATGGAGCGTACCAACTTTCGTTATACGCAGCCTGCTGATTTAGTCGGACCGCCGCCGACCTTTGCTTCCATCGATGTATCCTTTATATCTTTGAAGCTTATTTTACCTGCTCTTTCTCAATTAATATCGGTTGGTTCCGGCATTGTGGCGCTCATTAAGCCTCAGTTCGAGGCCGGCCGTGAGAAAGTAGGCAAATCGGGAGTCGTGCGCGATTCAGGAGTTCACAGGGATGTTCTCCGTACGGTGTTGACAGCTGCTGCGGAAATTGGGTATACCTTGGAGGATATTACGTTCTCTCCCATTACAGGTGGAGAAGGCAATATTGAGTTTTTGGCATACTGGATCTGGTCTGGAGAGTCAAATTCCGTCATTCCGGATGATGCAGCGTTGTCAGAAATAGTTAAGCAGGCAAGTGAAACCTTTACTGCGAATAAATGAAATATAACTAAGAGGAAGGTGCCGTGCAGAAGAAATGCTGCCGGCATCTTTTTTTCTTTACAGCAGCGTCATGTTTTTGATAAACTGTATAAAGGCAAACAAACGTTCGGTATCTTTGTCAAACAGGAAAAAGCCCCCAGCTTCTCGAACGATTATAGATACAATCCAATGATAATCGGGGGATGCTGATGGGAACGTATGGTGATTGGTTTATCATGCTTGCAGCTGGCTGTTTACTCGTCATTTGGCTATTTAGGATGTTTTACCGCTGGCTGCATGAGCCTGCAGGCGTTAATCGCCTTACACTCGGCAAGGGTGGAGTATTATCGTCTGATGATGAAAACATAGCCTTGCTGGAGCAAGCGGGCTACACAGTCCGTTCAGGAAAGCATTTGGTTCCGGTTCCGATCAAGCTGGATGATGTGCCACTTGGGAAGGGAAGCCGGTTATACATTGATTATATTGCGGTAATGGATAATAAAACGTATATTGTGAAAACAGCACGAGATCGGAAACCTATGGAATGGACGGCAAGTGGTGTAAGGGAACGTCTTCTTGTCTATTCGCTCCTTCTGCCTGAATGCGACGGAATATTGTTCGTGGATGCGAGGGACAAGGTTATACGCAAAATTTCATTTCACATTGCAGACATTTAAATCATGGAGGTTTTTATATGAAAGGCATTCGCCAATTTCGTATTAAAGAAATTGTTAACAATCGTGCAATAGAAACGCAAGAAGAACTGGTTGAGGCTCTTCGCGACTCAGGGATGCAGGTTACCCAAGCCACCGTGTCACGGGATATGAAGGAATTGATGCTTATTAAAGTGCCGGCTGGGGAAGGAAAGTACATCTATTCGATACCTCAAGACCATCAGAAGCAAAATCCGATTCACAAGCTAAAGCGAGCATTGCTTGATCATTTTGTACATATAGACTTTACGGATAACCTCGTCGTTATGAAATGCTTGCCAGGCTCAGCTAATGCCATTGGTGCTCTAGTTGATAACATGGAATGGCCTGAAGTCATGGGAACCATATGCGGTGACGACACCATACTGATGATTTGTCGTACCAAGGTTCAAAGTGGAGAAATCGTGGAGCGATTGCTTGAATTATTAAATTAGGAGGGTAAACCATGCTGCGTGAGTTGTCTATTCGGAATTTAGCGGTCATTGAAGAAGTAAACGTTACTTTTCATCATGGATTTCATGTGCTGACGGGAGAAACAGGTGCAGGCAAATCAATACTAATTGACGCGCTAAGCTTGCTTGTCGGCGGTAGAGGTTCCGCAGACATGGTGCGGTATGGTTGTGATAAGGCTGAAATGGAGGCTTTGTTTGATCTGGCAACCCATCATCCAGTGTGGACGGTTTTAATTAAACTCGGTGTACATGCCTCTTCTGAGGAAATGCTCGTTATTCGGCGCGAGCTATCGGCACATGGCAAGAGCAGCAGCCGCGTCAATGGACAACTGGTTACAATGACGATGCTAAGGGAAATCGGCGAGTGCCTGGTTAATATCCATGGACAGCATGAGCATCAATCTTTGCTGCGCACTGAACAGCATTTAGAGTGGCTGGATCTGTTCGCAGGAGATTTGCTTATCGAGCGGAAACAAAATTACCGTCATCTCTTTACTCAACTTCAGCAAGTTAAAGCCTCACTGCGTGAACTGGAAAATTCAACAAGGCACAATGTACAAATGCTGGATTTGTACCGATTTCAAATTGAAGAAATTACGAATGCTCAGCTTAAGCCTTTGGAGGATGAATTGCTGACAGACCAACGGCGCAAGCTAATGTATGCGGGCAAAAGAATGGATGCCGTATCGGAAGCCTATTCCTTGCTGTATGGAGGGAAAGGACTTGATATGGTTAGTAAAGCGGTAGCGAAGCTCATCGATATTCAAACCTATGATGCCGAAAAATTAAATCCATTATTAGAGCAGCTGCAGTCGGCTTTTTATCAAGCGGAAGACGCTGCATTCCAATTGCGTGATTACCGTGACGGCATTGAGTCAGATCCTGATCTGCTTTCCCAAGTAGAGGATAGGCTTGATCTTATTAATAGCTTAAAGCGTAAGTATGGTGAATCCATTTCAGATATTCTTGCTTATTTGGATTGCACGATTTTGGATCGGGACAAAATCGAAAACCGAGATCAAATGCTTGAAGAGCTTCAACTTGAAGAAGCACGTCTATACGAGCAAGCCTTGACGCTTGCGAAAGAACTATCTCAACTGCGCGAACATGCTGCTACACGGCTTTCTGAGGCGATTGAGAAAGAGCTAGGACAACTACAAATGTCATCAGCAAGATTCCGTGTTCAAATTGATACAACCTACACAGGTCAAGCAGAGAATAAGCATGTTCGACTACATGCTAACGGGATGGATGAAGCGATCTTTATGCTTTCCACCAATCCGGGCGAGCCGCTTAAGCCATTAAATAAAATTGCTTCCGGCGGCGAAATGTCTCGGATTATGCTCGCGCTCAAAAGCATCTTTGCCGAGATTGATCAGGTTCCTGTGCTCATTTTTGATGAGGTGGATACTGGAGTGAGCGGACGAGCAGCCCAAGCAATCGCTGAGAAAATGTCACAGCTTGCGAAGAAATGCCAAGTTTTCTCCATCACGCATTTACCACAAGTGGCTTGTATGGCTGACCATCATTATGAAATCCGCAAACAGGTGATTGGAGCAAGAACTTCCACATCTGTCGTTGAATTAATCGGAAAGATCCGAATCGATGAGTTAGCCCGCATGCTTGGTGGGGTCGAAATCACAGAAAAAACAAGGCATCATGCACAAGAAATGCTTGATCTGGCACATAGACAGAAAGGAGCGTAATGGAAGCCAATTAGGGAATGTTTTTGCGGACATAAAACGACCGGGTGAGGGTAACTTAAAGGTACGCCAATGGCGACTTAGCCTTCTACGTCATGCGATGGAAATACAGGGAGCGTGAAATCATTGAACTCCAGTCAAAGGAAGCGATGGTTTGGCCTAGTTCTCGTTTTCTTCATTTGCATGATCGGAAGCTCCACCCCGTTTCAACACTTTGCCGCAATCCCGAATGAACTTCGTTTATTCTCCGGGCAACTGAAACGATTACAATACGGAGTGCCCGTTCATGCAGAAGTAACGGTCGACCCTCACATGCTTCAGATTAACGGATCAACCAGTCATTCTCTTTCCGTAAATTTGAATGAGCCACTGTCACTGCAGTCAGTCCAAAGCGGTCAAACCAAAATGAAAGTGAAATTATTTGGTAAAATTCCATTCAAAACTGTAAAAGTTAATGTGGTGCCTGATCTGCGTGTTATTCCAGGTGGACAGACGATTGGAGTTAAAGTCAAATCTTCAGGCATTTTAGTTGTAGGCCATCATCAAGTTGCTGGCAGCGATGGTATGAAGCAATCACCTGGAGAGGCTGCTGGGCTGCGTCTAGGCGATTTAATTGTCAAGATTAACGGTAGCAGTATCAATCAGGTTCACAGGGTTGCAGAGCTTAGTGAGCGGGCAGGAAACGAGAAGAAACCACTCGAGGTTACGTATAAGCGTGATGGTCAATTAGGAAAGACCCAGCTAAGCCCCGTATTCGATGCTCAGGACAAAGCATGGCGGTTAGGACTTTATATACGTGATTCCGCGGCAGGGGTAGGAACCTTAACCTTTTACGCACCGGATCAAGGTGTCTACGGCGCATTAGGACATGTCATTACGGATATGGATACACAAACACCAATTGACGTAGGCGAAGGTCAGATTTTACAATCAAGCGTTACGTCCATCAACAAAAGCCAAAATGGTGAGCCGGGAGAAAAAAGGGCACATTTTGTGAAAGAAAGCAAAATATTAGGAAATGTTGAGCGTAATACTCCGTTTGGCATTTTCGGCAAAATGAATGAAGTTCCTACGCATAGCTACAGTGAAAAGTCCATTCCCGTAGCTTTTGCCGAAGATGTCAAAGAAGGGCCTGCACAGATTTTGACTGTTGTAAATGGACAAAAGGTTGAACGCTTTGATATTGAAATTGCGCATGTATCTAAACAATCGGGTCCTGCAACTAAAGGGATGGTCATAAAAATTACGGATAAAAGATTATTAAGCAAAACAGGCGGCATTGTTCAAGGCATGTCAGGAAGTCCAATTATTCAGGATGGCAAGCTAGTAGGAGCCGTTACACATGTTTTTGTCAATGATCCTTCATCTGGTTATGGCTGCTTTATTGAATGGATGCTCCAAGATGCAGGGGTACTGCTTAAATCAGCAAATGGTCATATTGGAGAAGCTGCATAGCGTTTAAATTGGACGTCTGTTTAGGCTGAAGCAAAGCCTAAGCAGACGTTTTTTTTTCTTTTTTGGGAATAGTTAAAAAACGCGTGATGCGTTCAATCAGCGATGAATTTTGTCGAAGAATAACGAACGGAATCGTTACATGTAACAAATTTTTAATTATATCGAAACGGCGTAAAAAAATCTAGAAAAATAATTTTCGACAGAAGGAATTCATCTTCCCATGTCGAAAACTTTAAGCAGACAACTAGTGAGCGAAAACTTCAAAATCATTTAGAGGAGGACCACAACTTGCATAAGATCGAAGTATTATTAGCAGACGACAACCGTGAATTTACTAACCTGTTATCGGAATACATATCCGAACAAAGTGATATGAGTGTGAGTGGAGTCGCGTACAACGGTGAAGAGGTTTTGAGACATTTGGAGGAAGCCAGAAAAATTCCGGATGTACTTATCCTTGATATTATTATGCCTCACTTAGACGGGCTAGGCGTACTTGAACGCTTGAAGGAAATGAATATGTCTCCTATGCCGAAAATCATTATGTTAACCGCTTTCGGTCAAGAAAATATTACGCAAAAAGCGGTACAGCTTGGGGCCTCTTATTATATTTTAAAGCCATTTGATATGGATATTTTGGCTAATCGTATCCGCCAGCTCGTAGGCAATCCAACTTACTCCTCGACGGGAAGTTTCTCTACCGGTTCTTCCTCATTGAAATCCAATGTTGTTCCAATTGCCAAAGGCAAAAACTTGGATGCCAACATTACAAGCATTATTCACGAAATTGGCGTTCCCGCTCATATCAAAGGTTATCAATATTTGCGTGAAGCTATAACGATGGTTTACAATAATATTGAAATTCTTGGCGCTATTACAAAAACATTGTACCCGGCTATTGCCGAAAAATTCAAAACGACGCCATCCCGCGTCGAACGGGCCATCCGTCACGCGATTGAAGTCGCTTGGACACGCGGCAACATCGACAGCATCAGCCACTTGTTCGGTTACACGATTAATATCAGCAAGTCGAAGCCGACGAATAGCGAATTTATTGCGATGGTGGCTGATAAGCTGCGGATTGAGCATAAGGTATCATAAAAAGCGTAGTGGCGCGGTTTCTCGGTCAATATTCGATAGCTGAAACGGTGAATTTACGGACTAGGTAGCGTCGCCGTTCCGATGAATATTTACGTAACCATTGCGTTAAACTTCTTCGTTTTCACCTCGCAATCAGCGCATATTTATCGGGTACTTAGACAACGATATCATACACGATCTTTTGGAATTTTTCAAACATCCGTTCGTATGTTGTGGAAACACTCGGACACGGTGAGAATGAAGTAGAAATTTCAAAATAACGAAAAAGGCGCGACCATTATCGGAGTGAATTCCGTCTGTGGTCGCGCCTTTTTTGCGTTTACGCGAGATTTTTACGTCTATCAGAGAACAACTCGTCTATATCAACAATTGGAAACGTTAATTTGACCCACCGTTTTAGCATACCAGCCGAACTGCTGCAGTAATATTCGCGAGAGTCATTTTCGAAAATAAATATTCGCGGTTCATGGTTGACTACTGGGTACACTGCGACAATATAATCGGCCTCTGATTGGACATAAGTAGTACCGTCAAACCTTCTTACATCAAATATTAATTCATCTAGATAGCATATCGTTTTGACCTGGATCTTATAGTGCTCGCCGTTTACCGGGTCAGTTGCGAGTATACCGTAAGCCTCGGAGACGTCCGATGTATGCACGGTCCATCCGTTCGCCAGCAACGCCAATCGCGCAGCTATCTCGGAATAGTTAGTTTTAGAATAGTTTGATATCATTTGTGTTACCTCCCACTATAAAGTAATGTTTACTCCCGTATTCTCACTCGTTCTTAGATTTTCAACATCGACATCTTAGAGGTAATGGAGGAATGTTGTTGTAGAGCCATATTTTTCTATAAGGACCGGTGACG
>NZ_SKCD01000065.1 GCF_006542765.1 Paenibacillus luteus | reverse complement strand
TGGTGGAAGACAATGGGGAAGCAAGTGAGGAAGGGCTGTTGAAGCTGCAGGCATTATTGTCAGAGAAACACGAAGTTGCGGAAGTCACAGGAACCTTAAATGTGCATAGAAGATTGAAATACAGTTACGGACCCGAAAGCGGCCTACAGGTAGAAAGAAGCGAGCTTGGCGGTTTAAAGGTTAAAATGATCATTGAATGGGACGGAGAGATGGCGCATGTACCGGATGCTGATCGTAGATGATGAAAAGCTGCTGCTCGATGGCTTATATGAATTGTTTTTGGAGTTTGAGGGGCATCAGCTTGAGCTTTATAAGGCCTCCAGTGCCATTGAGGCATTGGACGTAATGTCACAGAATAGAATCGATATATTGATGTCGGACATCAAAATGCCTAAAATGACAGGTTTGGAGCTGGGGGATCGAGTAAAGCAAAGCTGGCCGGAATGCAGGCTGATTTTCTTGACGGGCTTTGACGAATTTGACTATGTGCACCACGCCATAAACAATGGAGCCCAAAATTATATTTTGAAATCTGAGGGAGACGAAGCGATCGTTGAGGCTGTTCGCCTTGCGGTGATGGAGCTGGATAAGCGTATGGCAGTTGAAACCTTGCTTAAGCAGGCGCGGGAAACGCAGCGTCAACAGGCCGTTCATCATCGCACCATGATGCTTTCTGACGTCCTTGATGGACTTCAGCCTTTAGAGGAGCTGTCCCAACAAACGATGGATATGTTCGGAATCAGGCTAATCGCGAACAAGCCCCTCGTTATGTTAGCTGCGAGGCTGGATTTGGCATCTAGTGCCTTACGGCTCTCTGAGAAAGAGTTGATGTTAACCGCGCTTCACTCGGTCTGTGTCCGCTATTTATCTCCTTACTTAAATATGATGGATGTGGTTTATAATCGGGAATATTATGTAGTGTTTTTGCAAGCCCAAGATCATGCGCCCCCTTCTTCGGAGAGATTGATGACTTTTTTGCAAGGCTCGCTGGAAACTGTTCAACAAACCGTTGAAAAATCGACTGGACGTACTTTTTCTTTTGCATATACGAACAAGGAAGTTGATTGGGAAGGGGTGCCGAGGCAATTTACTAGGCTGAAAGCGCTGCTCTCCCAGTATTACGCGGAGAAACAGATTATTGTTACGGATAAGAATCTGCCGTTTGACGCCCAATCGAATGATGTGGAAGTACGAGGCTTCATCGAGGTTTTTCACAAAAAAGCAAATGCGCTAGACCTCTATTTAGAAACGGGTAAGCGCGAGGAAGTACAGGCGATCGTAATAGAGCTGGGCTCTTATTCGGGCTCGCCTGCCATCGATGATATCCGATATATAGAGATGTATTATGCAGTTGCGCTGCGTTTTTTGACGGCGGCTAACAAATATGGTCTGGATCGCGACCCGATTGCGGGACCGCATATCGC
>NZ_SKCD01000064.1 GCF_006542765.1 Paenibacillus luteus | reverse complement strand
CCTGAATTACGAAAGTGCGACCTCATAAAAACATAAAAAAGTGCCCTAATCTTTGGTAGAATGGTGTTTACGAAGACAACATCACCCAAAGAGAGGAGCACCCATAAAGTGAAGTTTACCACAAAAATCACGTTGTTGAAAACGGAATTTTCTATGAGAAATGCCACAAATTTTGCAGGTGGCAAGGTCATGCTTGCCTTTCTTGAAACGATCCGCTTGAATCAAACCTTGCAGACCCTTGGCCTGGCTAAGGCGGCGAACGCGATTTTCCCCACCGCCCATATTCTCCAATATCTTATCATCGGTTGGCTCCTAGGCTGCGAGCGTCTTTTTCACTTCAAGTTTCTACAAGGCGATGCCTTGGTCCGTCATGCGCTGGGCGGCCGTCTGCCTCATCACAGCCTGCTGAACAAGGAGCTTCTTCGCTTCGGAGCGTCCCATGAGGAGTTGGCTCCTGCGCTCAGACAACTGAACGTGGAGTTGGTGACCTCCTTACTGCCCGAGTCGCTCATTCTGGATTTGGATTCTACCGTCGAGACGGTCTACGGCAACCAAAAGGGAGCCGAAGTGGGCTACAACAGCCACAAGCAAGGACGCAAGAGCTACCATCCCTTGCTCATGTATGAAGGAAAGTCTAGGGTGCTCGTGAATGCCTCGCTCCGGCCCGGTAATACAAGCAGTTCAACGGACGTTCTTCCTTTTGCTAAGCAAACGCTGGACCTGCTCGGGTCACGAGCGGTTCGCTATGCACGTTTCGACAAAGGCTTTGGTGGCGAAGACTTCTATGCCTTTTGGGAATCGCATCAAATCGGCTATGTGGGCAAAATGAAATGGACCTCTCGTCTCGAGCAACAGGTTCAATCCTGTGAGCATTGGACACGATTCGTCGATGAGGATTGGATCATCGAAGGCATCGCACTCTACTACCAAGCGACAACGTGGAACAAGGCAAGGCGCGTGGCTGTCATTCGTAAGATGCAGCGTTACGATCAGGATCAGAGTCAGTTGGAATTAGATATCCTCTGGCAGTATGAAGCGATGGTCACCACGGAGGTGTGGGAAGCCATCGACGTATGGCGTTTCTACAACCAGCGCTGCTGCATGGAGAACTATATTAAGGAAGGCAAGAATGGTTTCGCCATTCATCGTATTCCGACCCAGTCCTTTGCTGCTAACGAGATCGATTTGCTGTTGAAACTATTCGCGTACAATTTGTTCGAGCGCTTCAAGCTTCAATGTTGCGACCCGATTCAACGCTCTTTTACGATCCAGCGGTTTCGGCGGGAGTTTATCCACTGTGCCGGCATACTGGTACGAAGCGGTCGCCTGGTCACTTTAAAACTGGCAGAATCGTTTCAAAACCGATGGGCTTGGCTTCAAATGGAACGGAAAAGTATTTTATTGGAATAAACAATAATCCCAAAATTAGTCTTGGAAGTACCATTGCCTCTTTGTCTGGGGAGGGGGAAGTTG
>NZ_SKCD01000063.1 GCF_006542765.1 Paenibacillus luteus | reverse complement strand
ACCTCCCACTATAAAGTAATGTTTACTCCCGTATTCTCACTCGTTCTTAGATTTTCAACATCGACATCTTAGAGGTAATGGAGGAATGTTGTTGTAGAGCCATATTTTTCTATAAGGACCGGTGACGAGAATAGGGCTTGGACTCGATTTTATCCAAACTGTGGATAATGCTATGATCGCACAGTGGATCTCCACATCTTCCCTCGGGGTTTACCCTCCCATGTCACGCGGGGTCTTTGCCCTTACATTCCTTCGTTCTACCTGCCAAGGGGTGGAGGCCGATTCTTGCTCCTATACGGGGTCTTTGCCCTCATGGAAATGTAATCTTCGGCTTCTCCGGTGCTTCAATTGTCGATTTGTACATCTGTTGTTGTGTGAGATTTCAGGTATCTTTGCTTGAATTTAAGCTGCAAATTGTTGTAACTGTGCTTGTCGTACAGGTCCTAAAACATCGTTTGCGTTGTATTCTCTTTGCTTTGTCCCCAGCGTATGCAGCACGCGTATGAGCTTGCCGCAGAGCGCGATGAGTGACTGCTTCTTCTTCAATGGGTTTTGACTTCGTGTCGTGAAGTACTTATGCAAGGCTTTAAATTCTTTATTCTTAGCTACCATTGGCATTACACAACGGAACAACAAGGCTCTCAGTCTGGATCGTCCACGCTTGGTAATGCCCGTCTTTCCCTTCCGTTTACCGGAACTGTTTTCCTTCAAGTTAAGTCCTGCTAAGCGGATGATCTGTTGGCCATGGTCATAGCTGCTTAAGTCACCGACTTCGGCAAGAAATCCCGCGACCGTAACAGCCCCTACGCCTGGTATATTCAGCATTTGCTCTGTTCCCGGAATCTCATCCAATAGGTCCATGACTTGATTCATTGTCGTTTCTACCTGTTTGGAGAAAAGCTCTAACTGGTCGAGCAAGCCCTTAAGCTCTATCCTCGCAGCTCGCAATCCTTCGCTTATTCCAATCGATGTCTCTGCTGTGGCTAAGAGCTTTTCAGCCCTCTTGATGCCGACTCCGCGCTTGACTTCCGTTTTCCAGTGTGCGAGAACGTCTCTGGCGCCTGTCGAGACAATCTCTTCTGGGGTCGGAAATTGACGCATGGTCATCAAGGAAGCTTTACCTTCCCAATCTTTAAATACGCTTAGATACTCTGGGAAATAACGGTCGAACCAGTTATGAACGCGAGCCTTCACTTGATTCAAGCTCACCATAACCTTCTCACGAAAATTCATGAGGATGCGTAATTCGGCATATTCCTTCGTCGGCAACTTGGGCTCAGAATACTTCCCATTGCGTATGAGGTCTGCAATGACCTTAGCGTCCTTGTAGTCGCTCTTCGTTGGCGAATTATCCTCAAGCTCTTTGCTCTTGTTTACGTGATGCGGATTAACGATGACAACATTAATGTCTTGTGCCTCTAGAAAGGCTGCAAGCGGGAACCAGTAGTGGCCAGTAGGCTCGATTCCGAATACGATATCTGCTTTCTGATGCGTTTCCTGAAGTCCCTTCATCCACGTTGCTAGCTTCGTTAGCCCTTCTCGATCGTTGTGAAACACACAATCTTTACCTAGCTCAATACCACGAAAATCCACGGCTCTTGCTACATGAATTTTCTTGGCAATGTCTGCTCCAACGACCAGTGTTTTTTCCGAAATTCGCGTAATACGTTGATTCTGTTTCTGCTTCATCTTATACTTCAATTGTGCGCCTCTTTTCGTATGTGGGTTTGTTCTTTGGACGGAACGACTCCCAGTATACTAGAGGTGCATTTTTCATTCAAAGCTCAAATTACTTCATTACAGGAATAGCTCCTATTA
>NZ_SKCD01000062.1 GCF_006542765.1 Paenibacillus luteus | reverse complement strand
ATGTTGGATTGAACATTCAACGTGATGTACATACTCATCTCTCCCTTGAGACCAGTATGTTTCATCTCGTCAAAGTTGTACATTATTATTCAAGCACTTCTGTACATGTTTAGATTAGCATTTACACGCCCAGAACTGTTTGGTCGCTACGTCTTTTACACAGTACAGATAAAACCACTGTTTAGTACCACAGCGCATTTAGGTAATATCTGCAAGGGAGATTTTTTCGGCTTCTTCCTGATTAAATTTAAGCTCCAAAAGATTGGGAAAGGAACGATGCTCCTGAGTCACCTAAGCCATTTTATGATAAGGATAGTTCTCCGAATAACTGTAATTAATTGAACTTACGCATTAGTCTACGAATCTTTTTGTGATTCATGGCCACATAACTTAAACGTTCCATCTCAATGTAATGACCACTGCCCTAACTTTCCTATTCAGAACATCGAAATGGTCTTAAATGAACAGGAAGTCACGTTCATCGGCAGTCTCTCTAAACTGGCGCTGTTCTTCAGCTAGACACCAGCGATAATAACCACTGACGCTCACTTCTGCTAGTTGAAAAAAATAACGGGTAACACGCTGTAATTCATGTTTGCGAATATACATAGTTAATTAGCGCCTCCGTAGACCACACTCCCTCAAATGCTCTTACCTAAGCTGCCGTCCCCCTGCGCTCCTTAAGTAAGCCTACTTCACCTAGGGAGGCATAGACGCTGCGGCAACGTTGTAAGCACTTCTTAGTTATTTCATTTCCAATATACAATTTGCCTACAGATCTATATTGTTTGATTTAATTACATGTTTAATCAAATATTAAATCGGATGTATCCCTGTTGAGGATCATTTCCGACTTCTTTATGTTCTTCTGCACAGAACTAACTTAACATTTCATCAGGATTGAGCATACTTCTTACGAAATTCATTAAATTCAAATAGAAATAAGACGAAAATAGAATTATGGCTTACATTTTTTTTGAATAACGGTTGCCTTTTTCGACACTAGTCCCCATTTAATTACAGAGAGGAGATGGAAATTTGTGAAAATAGAAGTTAGCCCTAATGAATCAGTTGAAAAAGCTTTCAGTAGTTACGTTAAGTCATGTCTCCAGAGCGCTCAAAAAGACTATTTTGAGAAGCTCAGACGTGACTCTACGTATGTGATTCCCTTGGATGCTGTTACGTTCGAAATCAATATTAACTTCCTAGTTCGTCATTACGAGATGCCAGAAGCTCAAAACATTCCTGTTCTTTCTCAAATCTCTGAACTCTTACATCTTAGCTCAAAAGAACAACGAGTAATGTGTTATAAGTATTACCAGGACAAAACAGATAAAGAAATTGCTCAAATATTTGGAATAAGTAGACAGGCTGTCTCCAAAATGAAGTCAAACATATTATTGAAGCTTAAAGGTTTTATGGAGAATTAAATCATCGTTAGTATCTCGTGATCCTCCCCCTCTATCATACATTTGATCGATAAAAGGAGATGAATATGATTAGCATTTCTAATCTGCTCCATTTAGCACAGAAAGGTGACAAAGACGCAGAAGCTAGGTTGATTGCACGTTATGAACCAGTTATTAATAAATACGCAAAACGTTATGGAACCATGGATGAGGATTGCAAACAACAGCTGACAATTGCCTTTATTTTAGCAGTTCGTCGCTTTGATATTAGTCGGTATGAATAAAACAAGGGCAAGTCCTATGGAGTTTGCTTCATAGGACTTGTCCTTGTTTTTAAATAATCTAAAATTATTTAAAATTACGAAGAAACGGTTGCCTTTTTCTCTCCTAATCCCCATTTATAATACAGGAAGCAATCATTGGATTGAAAAGTTCCTTGGTTGCACCTTGATCTTTGAAAATTTAATATTGCTTGTTTCAGGTACATTCCTTTCACTGCTGTGAAAACAAAAGCGACAAAGCGGAAGCGCCACGACAGCTCCTTATTGGAGTTTGAGCGATCACCTCTCCGGCTGAAATCATCCTGTGGTAGGATGAATCGCCATAACCAGAGAAAGGGATTATGATACTTCTGTCCGGCCAGCGTCACTGCATTGGGGACAGCTCGCTCGGATGAGGGAGAGCTTTGAACGATCAAAGCTATGATGCCACTTAACCAGGGGCAGCTTGAAACATATAAAACTCATATCCAATGGGGGTTGAATTTTATGGGATTATTTTTTATTATGCATATGGTCCGCCTCGCTAATTTACATACTATTCATGAAAGGAGATTGTTATCATGTTAAATCCCCCAACTTTTATTGTAGATAAAGACACGATTCTTACTATGTTCAAGGATTACTCTGACGTTGTTAATACCCCTGAATTGTGTGAAATGCTCGGTGGAATTAGTTCGAAGAGTGCCTACAAGCTTTTAAAAGCGAACCGAATTTCTCACTTTAAAATCGGAAGAGCCTATAAGATACCTAAAGTCCACGTTATTGCCTACCTTCACTCATTAATCCGTTCACAACATACAGAGATAGCAGATGACTTCAACGCTTTAATGCATTGAAATAAATGTATTTATAGTGTTATACTTGAACTGTCAATGGTAGGTATGTGGGCTGCTAATCAAAGGAGGAACAGGTATGATAGCAGGCCACCTACAAGAGAAAAAGGGACTATTCTATATCGTACTAAATTGTAAAGACGAGAATGGTAGACGAAAACCAAAGTGGATTCCTACCGGACTCAAGGTAAAAGGCAACAAGAAAAAAGCTGAAATCTTACTCCAAGAAGCCAGGAAGAATTATCAACTGGAGGCACAAGCAGAAGAAATTGAAAAGCTAACTGCAATAACTAAGACGGCCACTCCATCCGATGATAACAAACGGTTGTTTGCAGATTTCATGCTTCAATGGCTGGAGATGATGAAAAACAACATCGAGCTAATCACCTATATTTCTTACTCAAACGCTGTAAAAGGTCGTGTTGAACCTTATTTTCGAGAAAAAGCGATAATGCTTGAAGACTTGACCACCGAGGATATTCAGACCTATTACTCACAAGAAATGAATGTTCGAGGTGTGAGTGCCAATACTGTTATTCATTATCATGCAAACATTCGTAAAGCTCTTCAGTATGCCTTGAAAACCAAACTGATTGTGTCAAACCCTGCTGACCTAGTTGAACGTCCCAAAAAGAACAATTACGTAGCGAGCTTCTACAACTTAGAGGAATTGAATCGACTCCTAGCAGTAATACGAAGAGAAAAAATTGAGCTGGCTATTATTCTTGCTTCCTTTTATGGACTAAGACGAAGTGAGGTAATCGGATTAAAATGGTCGGCCATTGATTTATCTAATCGCACCATTAATATCAAACATACGGTCACATCAGGCAATTTGAATGGAAGATACATTGAAATTGAAAAGGATCGTACCAAGAACAAAGCCAGTCGCCGAACTCTCCCTTTGGTGGACACGTTCTATGATCTTCTGATTCGTATGAAGGAACAACAGGAAATCAATCGCTTATCTTATGGAAATTCATATTGTACTGAATATCTAGAGTATATTTATGTAGATGTACTAGGGGAACGCATTAAACCAGGGTACATTACGCAGCACTTCCCCATTTTTTTAGAGAAACACAACTTTAGACGTATCAGGTATCATGATCTTCGTCATAGCTGCGCCAGCTTGTTGCTCGCCAACGGCGTAAGCATGAAAGAAGTTCAGGAATGGTTGGGCCACAGTGACTATGCAACAACGGCAAACATATATTCACATTTGGAATACAACTCGAAGGTATCATCAGCTCAAGCAATGAGTAAGGTACTAAAATTTAAATAAAAAAAGCCCACTAGAGATTTACTCTAATGAACTTTTTAGTTGATGCCGGCGAGAGGACTCGAACCTCCACGGTTTCCCTCACGATTTTGAGTCGCGCGCGTCTGCCATTCCGCCACGCCGGCAAATTTTTAAGTCTCCATCGCCCCTTTAGAAAAAGGAGAGAACTTCAGGAGAGAACTTTTAACACATGTTTCTGAAAATCCCGTAATACCAACGCTTTAGCGGTAAATTCTTCGACTTACGAACTCGATTTTGAGTCGCGCGCGTCTGCCATTCCGCCACATCGGCAATTTTAGAGAAAAAATAATGGCGTGCCCTAAGAGATTCGAACTCCTGGCCTTTTGATTCGTAGTCAAACGCTCTATCCAGCTGAGCTAAGGGCACATTTTGTAATAATTAGGTGGAGGCGCCACCTAGACTCGAACTAGGGGTAGAGCTTTTGCAGAGCTCTGCCTTACCACTTGGCTATGGCGCCAACTTAATGGAGCGGAAGACGGGAATCGAACCCGCGACCCTCGCCTTGGCAAGGCGATGCTCTACCGCTGAGCCACTTCCGCATAACAATGGCTGGGGATTCAGGGATCGAACCTGAGAATGACGGAGTCAAAGTCCGTTGCCTTACCGCTTGGCTAATCCCCAACAATTTATGTAGTCATAATCATTTTAAGAATGGGGCGATCGAGGGGAATTGAACCCCCGAATGTCGGATCCACAAACCGATGCGTTAACCACTTCGCCACGATCGCCATAATGATATTCAGGTGCCTTGTCTAATTAGCGGCTGCCTCATAGACAAAAAATAAAACCCACAGTTGTGAGTCGACTGCTAATGCAAGCATTAGCAAGTTGCGCCCTGAAAACTGGATACGAAAGATCAGGCTTGCTGAAGCCTTATATGCTGTTGTTTGCCGGATGTATGGGTCCGGGGCAAACGTAAGTCTATGCTTACGACGTCAGTTTGCTTCTCAAACTGTTTAGGATAAGCCCTCGACCGATTAGTATTCGTCAGCTCCACACATTGCTGTGCTTCCACCCCGAACCTATCAACCTCGTCGTCTTCAAGGGGTCTTACATACTGGGAAA
>NZ_SKCD01000061.1 GCF_006542765.1 Paenibacillus luteus | reverse complement strand
CCTCCTGAGCTACCTTAATACGCTGCTCATCATAAAGAATATTGCTTTTCATACGCTTCATTCCCCCTCATCAATAGTGTACCTTATTGCACATTGATGACTCCAATCCAATTAGGGGGCTTAAGAGAAAGCCGCTATAAATATGGATCGAAGAGCCAAGAGCCAAGAGCCAAAAAGTTAAAGAGTCAAAGGGCCGTCCAGGCCGGAAGCCCTTCAGAGGAATTTTTCTTAAGGATTTCAAGCGCCTTGTCTATCTGAAATTTTTCAGTTATTTACTTATCATTCAGTTAACCTATTTATTGAATACGCTTTATAAAATGTTGTTTTTTTGGTAGCATAATTATTAGTAAATCGTATAACAAATTTATTTGAAATCAGAAGGGCGGCCGAGAAAATGCAAATTGACTTAACAAATAAAACTGCTTTAATTACAGGTGCAACTGGGGATTTGGGACGCGTGATGGCTCGTACGCTAGCCGGCTGTGGCGCTAACATCGTGCTGCACTACAATAATAACGAGACCAAGGCGAATGAACTGAAGCAGCAAATTGAAGCGATGGGCAGGCAGGCAATCATCGTGCAAGCGGATGTGACAAATGAGCAGCAAATTAATGCAATGAAGGCAAAAGCCACA
Organism: Paenibacillus luteus; assembly: GCF_006542765.1. Classification (GTDB taxonomy): domain Bacteria; phylum Bacillota; class Bacilli; order Paenibacillales; family Paenibacillaceae; genus Pristimantibacillus; species Pristimantibacillus luteus. The sequence continues at coordinate 6,048 of NZ_SKCD01000061.1, read as the reverse complement.
GAAGGGCTGGGGCATGTAGACATTGTTGTCGCCAACGCGGTCATTCAGTATCAATGGACAAGCATTCTGGAGCAGCCTATTGCTGATTATGTGAGCCAATTTGAGTCTTGCGTGCTGCAAAGCGTCTTTTTGGCAAAAGCTTTCGTTCCGGCCATGATCGAGCGCGGCGGCGGAAGAGTAATTGGCATTAATACGGAATGCGCGATGCAAAATTTTGCCGGGCAATCCGCCTATACGGCTGGAAAGCGCGGCATGGATGGCGTGTACCGCGTGCTTGCGAAGGAGGCTGGCGAGCATCAGATTACGGTGAATCAAGTAGCACCGGGGTGGACGATCAGCGACCGCGACCGCGCTAGCGGGACCGAGGAGAATAACGACTACGCGCGCAGCGTTCCGCTTAAGCGTAGAGGAACGGATCAGGAGATCGCGAATACGGTCGCTTTTTTGGCATCGGATTTGGCCAGCTTCATTACGGGAGCTTACATTCCTGTCAACGGCGGAAACGTGATGCCTGCCATCTAGAATAAGGGAGCATGAGGATGAGTCTAAGAAAACGATCGTGGCGCATATGGGCAGCTTTTGGCGGCATGCGGATGGAGAAAAAGCTGTTTCTCGTGTTTTTATTGCTGATTACACTGCCTTTATCGTTTATTGGCTACATCTCCTACAGCAACTATTCACGCTCCATTGAGGAGAAGACGATCGTCTATTCGACCAAAATGCTGGAGAACATGATGGTCCGCGTTGACGATTATATTGAGGATATGGAACGGATCTCCTCTATCCCGGCTTACCAGGACGATATTAAGCAAAATCTGATTCGCTCGAATAGCTATTACGAGCAGCGTCAGCAGTCGACTGGGGACAATAGCAATCAAGTGCCTGACGATTTTGATCTGCTGTTATTAATCCAGCGGGGCATAGAAGGAAACATTTCATTTATAAATACGATAAAACGCGGGGCGAATTCGGTCTATATTTTTGACCAGTATGGGAACGGCTACTTCTCCACCGCCGGCGGCGGAATTCGCCTTAACGTCAAGGAAAGCTATGAGAACTGGCGAGAGCTCGTACAAACCTCGGGTGGGGAGGCTATGCTGTTCAGCACCCAGAAGTATACGAGCAATTTGCAAAGTACTCGGTATGCGTTCACTGTAGTGCGCAAGGTCATTGACAAATCGCTTAAAGCTATCGGAATGATTGCCGTGGATGCGAATATTAGTGTCATTGAAGATCAGATGAGCGAGCTTGATCAAGTAACAAACGGCCAGTCCGTTATCATTGATGAGCATGGAAATGTTGTTTACGATAGCGATAAATCTCGGATGGCAACGAATATCATGAATGATCCGACTGTGGTCTTGGCGGAGGGAGCCAAGGGGAGCTTCTACTTCGAGCAGGAGGGCATGAATCGGTTGTATATTTATACGACGTCGCCAAAAACAAATTGGAAGGTCATGACCTCTATTCCCGTAAGCGAGCTCACGAAGGATGCTGTTGTCATTCGCAACGTAACCTTAATCGCAACTATTATCACCATTTTTGTCGCGCTGTTTATCTCCGTTGTTTTTTCGTTTGCTTTGACGAATCCGCTGCGCAAAATGATGCGCATGATGAAAAACGTTCAAGAAGGCGATTTCAACGTGCAATTTCCAGTCAAATACCGGGACGAGGTCGGCCAGCTTGGTCATCAGTTTAACCGAATGATCGTGCGGATTGACCATTTGATTCAGGATATTTACGTCATGGAGACGAAGAAGAAGGAAGCGGAGCTGCATGCGCTGCAAAGCCAGATTAATCCTCATTTTATGTATAACACGCTGGAGTCGATTCGTATGGCTGCTGAATTGAACGATGATCACATGGCGGCTGACATGATTGCGATACTAGGGAAGCTGCTGCGCTACAGCATCAGCGATTTGCATGAGGAAGTGACGCTAGAGAACGAGACCTTGCATATGCGCAATTATGTCGAGATGCTGAATTACCGCTATCCGAATCGGTTCCAGCTGGAAACCCGGATATCGGAGGACCTTTGCAGTTATCCGATTATTAAGCTCGTGCTGCAGCCCATTGTGGAAAATGCGATCTATCATGGGATGGATGACCATAAGCCTTCTATGCGCATTGTCATGAGCACGGAGCGAACCGCTCATGCGCTATGGCTGCGGATAGCTGACGACGGGCTGGGGATGGACGAGGAAACTCTGGAGCGGCTCAACCGATCACTCGCAGGCGCACAAGAGAAAATAGCAAAGCGTAAATCAGGCGGCATCGGTTTGAAAAATGTGAATGAGCGCATTAAGCTCCACTATGGCCCTATGTATGGGCTGAAAGTAACGAGCGAACGGGGCCGGGGCACCGAGGTTATTTTACAGCTTCCATTAGAAGCAGGGAGAGAAGCAGAATGAGCAAATCCACGTATATGCTAGTGCTTGTTGTTCTGTTATGCAGCATTAGCATCGCGGGCTGTCAAAAGGGAAATCGTGGGGATACGGATAAAACCGAGCCGACAGGAAAAATCAGCCAAGAGGGGCCTGCCGTAACCTTAAATGTGTTGACCAACCGCGTTGATCTGATTGAAAATGGCGTATTTCAAACATATGCCGATCAATTCGCTGAGCTGCATCCCGGTGTCACAGTGACATTCGAAGGCTTACAAAACTATGCTAGCGATATCATGGTCCGGTTATCTACCCGAAATCTTGGAGATGTGCTGCTGCTGCCCAATAATATTAAAAATGAAGATTTGCCCGATTATTTTGAGCCGTTAGAGGACAATGTCTTTGAGCAAATTCGATTTTCCGATTTTAAGGCTTTTGGCGGACAGCGCTTCGGCATTGCGACCGGCGCTTCGACGACGGGCATCGTTTATAACAAAGTGGCCTTCAAGAAGGCTGGCATTGAGCAAATACCAACGACGATGGAGCAGTTTCTCGCAGCATGCGAGCAGTTGAAGCAGGCGGGCATCGTGCCTGTGTATTTGAATTACGGCGCCCAGTGGCCACTCATGACTTGGGGTGAGGATTTGGTCAGTTACATGACGGGCGATGCCGATTATTTGAATAACATGGCGAGCCAGGACGAGCCATGGGCAATTGACAATGCATGGGGGCAAGCGATCACGATTGTCAAAACGCTCATTGACCGCGGTTACGTAGAGAAGCAGCTGCTTACCAATCAATGGGAAACATCGAAGAAAGAGCTGGCCGATGGGCGGGCCGCCATGTATTTAATGGGTAACTGGGTCATTAACCAGATCATTGCCGCCGGTGCGAAATCAGAGGATATCGGATTTTTCCCCTTCCCTTACGATAATAGCGAGAAGCGCTTCGCGCCGCTCAGCCCGGATTGGTTTGTTGGCGTAAGCAAGTTCAGCAATAACAAGGAGCTGGCTAAAGCATGGGTGGAATTTTTTGTGAAGGAGTCCGGTTATGTCGATGATTCCGGCTTCTTGCCCGTAGTTGAAGACCGGCAGCCTTCTCTGCCGCAGTTCCAGCAGTTTTTATCATTCAACAGCGAGTTTCTGGAGCGCAAGGTCGCAAGCGATCTTCTACTCGATATCTCCAATACAGCGCAAATTGCATTCTGGTCCGGGGATTACATTCAGGAATGGATTGCCTCGCCTGACTTGAAGGCCGAATTCGATAAATACAATCAGCTCTGGAGAGAAGCTCGGAAAATTACGAACAGCTAAGGTGGAGTCATTCAATGTCTAAGAAAGTCACAATGCAGCAAATTGCCGATCATGTGGGCGTTTCCAAGTTTGTCGTTTCAAAGGCGCTATCGGGCAAGGGAGGCGTCAGCGAGGCAGCGCAGGAGCGGGTGATTCAAGCGGCGGCACAACTGGGCTATTTTTCGCAAAAGAACGCTTATGTCAAGACGATGAAGCTGGATCAGCTTCCGAAGGTGCCTGTCGCGAACAAGCAGTCGGTACTCGTCCTGATGCCGAATATCCGTTTTCAAACGAAGGAATCCCTGTATTGGGGGCGAATTCTGGATGGTATAGCTGCACGGCTGGAAGAGGACGGCTGCGGCATGGTCATTGTGTCGGAGCAAAGTGTTGACCATTTCCTGCATTTCCTGAACCCGAACGGCATATTGGGACTTATTGGCGTTGGAGAAATATCGACGCCGCTGCTGCTGGAGGTGCATCGCATCGGTTTGCCGATGGTGCTGGTGGATCATGAGGACATGCTTATTCCGAGTGACACGGTGTTTACGAACAACTACGAATCCATGTACCGGCTGACGCAGCATCTGATTGGCAATGGACATAGACTGCTCTTTTTTGTGGGAGATACGAATTATTCCAGAAGTTTTAAAGACAGGTACTTGGGATTCCGCAGTGCTTTGGAGGAGCAGGGGGACAGCAAGCTTGCGGGGAGTACGAGAGAGGAGCATCAGCTGTCGGTTGAAGGGTTCGAGCATGAGGACTTTGCAGAGCCAATACGGCAGTGGGCTGCGAAAAGACTAAAAGCAGGTACGCTGCCTACCGCGCTTCTATGCGCAAATGACAAAATTGCCATTGGGGCCATCTATGCACTGCAAGCGCTTGGCGTAGTCGTTCCTGGTGAGGTATCGGTTACAGGCTTCGACAATATTGAGGACTCGTACCGGTTGAAGCCTGCTTTGACAACCGTTCATGTACCCAAGGAGCTGCTCGGCAAGCGCGCGGTAGAGCGGCTGCTCGGACGTATCGCCAATATGAATGATCCGATGGAGAAGCTGCTGCTGACCGGACAGCTGCTGTACCGGGAGTCGACGGATCAAGCTGCGAGATAGAATTCAGTAATAAGTTAGAATATTTTAATCCAATACTTAAGATATGGAGGGAATGGAGATATGGCTATAACCTTGGACCCTAAAGATACGAGCAACCGCATTCACGAGCTTGTATGGGGCGGTTTCCATGCTGACGAGGATATCGAGTGGATCATCACTGAAGAATATTTGGACCCGGAGGAACTCAATTTGGAGGATTTCGCATGGGTAACGGCTGAGACGGCACGTGCTTGTGCCGAGAAGCAAGCTGCCGAGGAAAGCTGGCCTGAGCATACCGAATTTGACAGGCTCGAAGCGGTTTTCACCCAGCTTCGCGCAGACCATATTATCGCTCTGCATAAGGCTGGCAATACGCTTAGTGAGGGCCATGAAGATGTTCAGGAGATATGGCAGGAAGCGGGACGTTTTGATTCGGGCATCCGCGGCTGCTGTTTTTACCATTCGCAGGATGTCGAGGGTGCTGTTCATACCGGACAACTTTATCTTGCTTTCAGCGGAGGCATGATTCGCGAGCCTGAGCAGCGTGAAGCCAATACGCTCGCTGTTGGGAGCCGGATCGCAGAATTGCTGCAAGCGGCAGGGTTTGATACGGAATGGGATGGAAGTATCAACGATCGCATCAAGGTTAATCTTGGGCAATGGCGCAAGCGTGGTTTTTCTGTGTAAATGTTGGCTCAAAACCAAAATCAGTGCATGATGAGAATCCGTTTAGGTAGTGCAGCTGCTCGCTATACTGTATGTTTGCAGGATGGAGGTCCCTTTGTTTCGAGATGTCGCAGCTATCCTGTATCCCGTACAACATAAGCTCTGATCAATAGCCGAATGGACAAGCGAAGCCTAGATTCTGCTGCATAAGTGCAGGATAGGCACAAAAAGGGAGGTAAATACGGCAAAGTTATTGTGATCATGCAGGATAGGATAGGCAAAACATCTATCAGCAAGTGTACACAAAAGCGATAGATTGTGCATCCCGCATAGGTGATTCTAGAGCTACTACGCCACCATTACTTAACACGGAATCACAAACATGATAAAGCAGGTATTCTCATTAAATGTAATAGCCACCCGATACCAGGTTAATCGTCAAGCACTGATATTGAGAAAGAGCCTAAATGTTGAGAGAAAATAAAGTATTAGACTAGGACGTGTCTGAAAACTCATTACTGAGACAATTTGAAGATGGCAGCTACATATACAAACGACAAAAATGACTTGGCTAACTTGTCGTAACGAGTAGCCACACGTCGGAAGTGTTTGATTTTA
>NZ_SKCD01000060.1 GCF_006542765.1 Paenibacillus luteus | reverse complement strand
GGAGGGGGAAGTTGCAGGCATATTTAATCATTCGCTATGGACTTCGCAGATTCACTATCCATAAATGGATGCTATTACATATTTGTTTTTTTCAAGTCCTTGTTCCTATGGGCTTTCGTAATTCAGGATGAAACTACATTCATTCAAGATTGAAGGCTTTAGAAGACACTTAAACACTGAAATATTATTTTCTGATGCTACCTTTCTAATTGGGGAGAACAATATAGGAAAAAGTTCTGCATTAAAAGCATTAGAATGCTTTTTAACTGGAACAAAGAGAATTCCTTTAGATGATTTTACTAGGACAATTAATAAAGAAAATAATACAGAAGAAACAATTGTCAATAATATTGTTCTAACCGCAGAGTTTAGAAATGTCCCTTTAGAAGCAAATGAATGGCAGGGATTTAAAGGACGTCTTATACCATATAGTACTGAACATGAAACAAGTGGAACGGGATTAAGTTGTATTTACAGAAAAACGTATTATCATGATAAAGATTTTGAAGGTGAAATGAAGGAATATAAGAGAGAGCTAAAACCAGAATATAGTTCGTGTAAAACGGTTTCTGATTTTATTAATGCTGGATTGGAGCAATCAATCGTAGAAGAATTGTTCCCTGATGAGAAGCCTTCCAAAAAGATTGGTGCGAAAGAGATAAGTATCTTTAAAGACAACAACATCATTGCTCTTTTTGATGTTAATGAGTCTGAAGAAGATTGGTTTGTAAATCCAGGAGGGTTAGCAAATAACATATTGATTCATTTACCGAAATTTTTATTGATTCCTGCACAGGATAAAATAGATGAACTCTCTGGAAAGAGTGGTGCTCTACTAGAGACTCTAAATAGTTTATTTAGTGATGTTAGAGATTCATCAGAAAACTTCAAAGAAGCTCAAAGACATTTGAATTTACTAGCAACTGAATTAGATCCGAATGACGAGAAGAGTGAGTTTGCAGCAATGCTTAAAGGTCTGAATAAAGTAGTTGGCGAAGTATTTCCAAACACTTTGTTTGATGCAAAAGCAAATTTATCAGATGCAAAGGATATTCTTAATCCAAAATTTGATATTAAGTTGGGGAGTAATATATCGACTAAAGTTGAGCAGCAAGGAACAGGGGTTGTTCGTTCTGCTGTTTTTGCTATGTTGAGGTATCGAAGTATGCGTGAGAATGAAAAGAGCAGGAGAGAGAATTCTACTGTACGCCCATTATTCATCGCATTTGAGGAACCAGAAATTTATTTACATCCAAAAGCGGCATTTCAAATGAGAGAAACAATATATGAGCTGGCATGTGAATCTTCAAACCAAATCGTTTGTACTACCCATTCACCTTACATGATTGATTTATCGAAAAAATCATCACAAATATTGAATTGCTTACAATTTATTTTGGAAAAAGTTCAAAAAAACGAAAAAATTCTGGAGGTTGAGTCTATCAAAGTAAATCCCTTTAATATAAAGAAGGCATTTAAATCTTTGCATGAAGACGATCAAACCTACGTTAAAATGCTACTTAAAATAGATGATTCAATTGCAAAGGTCTTTTTCGCTAGGAAAATACTAATAATTGAGGGTGACACAGAAGATATTGTTTTTAGAGAGACAATCAATAGAATGAGCGAGGACAGAAGGAAAGATGTGAATTATAATTGGGAAATAGTTAAAGCAAGAGGTAAAGCGACTATTATTTCTCTCGTAAAGTATTTGAAGGCAATGGGCTTCCAACCGTACGTAGTTCATGACTTAGATATTGGAACGGAACATGCTATGAAGTTTAATGAACCAATCCAAGTAGCCGTTGGAAGTGAAACCCACGTGTTTCCACTAGCAAACTGCATTGAGGATGTGCTAGGATATCCTGCTCCTTCCAGTAATAAACCAGTCAAAGCGTATAAACATATCTTAACTTCGTGGAATCAAGATTGGGAAAGTGTTACTGAAGATTGGAGAATAATTGTAGAAAGTATATTTTTCAGTTCGAATGAAGGACAAGAATCCCTTGATGTTGTATTACAAGAGCTAGAAAGTATTAGGGAAGCAGCATCTGCAAACGAGTAGTCTGAGAGTAGGTATGAGAGTTAAACAATAGACTCGCTTTCTTGTGATGTTAAATTATGGATAATTAATCCTTTGATTTTTCCTGATTAATAAGAGAAGCTAATTCTAAAGCAATATCTGAAGCTTTAAAAGATGTTGATAAAAAATCAATTGTTCCAGAAGACTCCGCTTCTAGTCGCTGAATAAGTTCTCCTAGTAAACTAGGGGAACTCCATGATGATTCTAAATTTATTCTGAAAGAAGTAAAAGTAGTTGCGAGCTATATCTAGAAACCAATATGATTTGCATGTGTTTTTTACCAGAAGTAATCTATCAGAATTTTTTAATGAGGAAATTGAATGGTATATGAATGATTTAAAAACTTTGTGGGGGGTCATTTGCCTTGACAGGCAAGATAAAAATTATACTGTAATTTTTTCTGCAAGGGATGAGAACAGACAAATCCGCTGTATTAATTTAAAAATTAATATAGAGAATATAGATTTGGCAAGAAGTTATTTATTTTCTTATTCAAAGGATCTGGAATTAACAGAAATAGTGAACGGAGTAATCAATAAGAATGTAGTAAAAGATTTGTTTATTCCAATAGTAAAAACATCTAAACTTGATAGGTATTTCGATTTTATATCCAAGAGTCCAACTCATTCTGGAGCAAGGAGTGTTATAAATGAGATTATGCCACATTTTTTCGATGTGGATGGTAATTTCGTTGAACAATTTCAAACGCGAGGATTTGACTCTAGACTTTGGGAGTTGTATCTATTTTGTTATTTTAATGAAGAAGGTTTACTGATTGACCGAAGTCACTTTGCACCAGATTTTTTACTTAGATCGAATAACATGGATGTTTCTTTAGAGGCCGTTATAGTAGCTAATAAAGAACCCGATAAAATATGGACTCATATGCCTAAATTAGAAGATGTTTTAAGTGATCAAGAGATAATGCCTGCAAAGTGGGGAAGCTCACTATATAGCAAATTAACCCATACTGATAAATCCAGAAGACATTATTGGGAATACTCACATACAGAAGAAAAGCCGTTTATTCTAGCAATCGCTGATTTTCATGAAACGTTTTCAATGACTTGGAGTCAGAATTCGCTAATAACATATCTATATGGATATAAATATCACCATTCATATAATGAAAAGGGCGAACTGATAATACACCCAATAAAAGTTGAAAAACATAGTAAAGGCGAAGGCCGAAACACGATTCCCTCAGGATTCTTTTTTCAAGATAACTCTGAGAATGTAAGTGCTGTATTACATTCATCCTGTGCGACAATTTCAAAGTTTAGTCGAATAGGAAAGCAGTGTGGGCTTGATGAAAGTGATGTATTGATGTACAGAATTGGAAGCGTACATAACCCTGATCCCAATGCTAATAAACCGAATAGATTTCAATATTTGGTTACTGAGGAGAATTCGGAACCATGGGCAGAAGGAGTAACTGTATTTCATAACCCAAATGCAAAGTATCCATTGACTTTGGATTTTTTCCCTAGTGCAGCTCAGTGCTATCTACAAGATGAATTCATAGTGACGATTTCTAATAATCCTGTAGTTTATTCTTCTGTAACTTTAAACTTTGTCGAGGAGAGTAAACTAGAAAACTTTAAAGCGCATCTAAGCAACACAAATAAACCAAATCGTTAAATGACTATATCGAGCTAACACGGCATATTGGTAGGAAATGTGAGATGCTTATTATGAGCATAATTAGAACACGGATTGACAGTCTTCAATATAATCTATTTATGAAATAAAGCCGATTTACACAATAATTAGTGCTGGACTGTTGCCGCGGAGTCTGAGGAAATTGCATAATTTCTGATTAATTAACATAGGTTTGTGCTGAAACTGAACTGATGTTTTCACGTGTGAACATAATTAAGTAGTTGGATAACACATTATTTGTATTGTTTCTCGAAATAGCATGGAGAAGTAATGGGAATTAATTTAAACGAGGTGTAAGTTAATGAAAGATTTTTTTGTTTATATTGATGATTCTGGTTCTCCTGGACAGCCACCAGCAAATAAATTCCTAGCACCAGATACTAAGATTTGGGCAGCAGTCATACTGAGTTTAGAAGAGAAGAATTACATTGATTCAGTGATTGACCTTGCCATAAAAAAACTTCAACAAGAAATTCCATTCTCTGAATTTCATTTCACAGAAATATATTCAGCAAAAAATGCTTTTCAAGGTATAGATTCTAAGTTAAGGCTAGAAATAGTTCAGTTGTTTGTTGAACTATACAATAGTATTAAACCATATGTTGTCGTCATTGCTACAGGATCAGGAACACTAAAAAACTCTGGCTTTAGTCAGTCATATAAAAGTAAAAAAGAAAATGGCTTTAGTTTTAGTGACCCAAGTGAATATGCATTGAATACCTTGCTACTAATTATTAACGAATACATGATTGAAAACTACAAAGAAGAAAATATAAAAGCTGAAATAATAATTGATGAAGGCAGACAAAAAGCAAATACTATCCAATTACTTACTGATTTTATTGGTATTTTCAATGAACTTAACTATAAATCATCAAAAAATGTGTACGGTCTACAGTTTGTTGATTTTATTGCATTTTCTATCAATCGAATTCAAAATAACATATCAAAAAATAGGGCAAAGTTTGATAACGAATTCATGAGAATAATTGGAACTCTGCAACTTAACAGCAATCTCAAAACGATTAGTGTTACTGATTTGGACGAAGTTAATAAAGATGCTGTTGAGTCATTTTTGGAGTCTCAGGAATCCCCAAGTATTGGAGCTATACAATATGTTGAAGAGCTCAGCAATTGTTTGTCAAGAATAAGAGATTTTATTCTAAAAAAGAATACAGCAGAGAATAAGGAAATTATTTTGCAGGATATCAAAAGGTTAAAACAATTTAGTAGCATATCAAATGAGTTTGCAAAGTTCTTGGATACTACAGAACGTCTTATATCTGATCAACACTAATGTATTATCATCAAGTCATATTATCCATACAGCAAAGTGTCAGAAAGATACGTAACTCAGGGAGTATACTGCGGGATGTCAGATGATCAGTATACGATATTAACGCGAGACTTTATAGAAGAACAGACGAAGCACAAAAGAACGCTTCTTACGGCTGGACGATCCACTTTCATGATTCGGGTTGTGGTCCGAACCATGAAGGTTTTCTTGAGGTAGGACAACACATTGGGAGCTATTACAGATTTAGTCGAAGCCAATGAAACAACTTGTAATCGTGAGCATCAAATAGGCCCCACCTGACTACTAGGTGGGGCCTATTTGACGCTCACGTTGTTCCAAAGCCTCTGCGCGAATGGCGTTCGGATATGGCTGGTTCGCTTGAGGATTTTATTATGAAGCTCTTGTCGAAGAATCCCGAAGAGCGTTATCAGAGTGCTTATGGTTTATTAAGTGTTTTGAAGCGGTGCGCCGTATCGATGGAGGAAACGGGAGAAGTCATCTCTTTTGAAATCGCACATGTAGATGAAGCAAGCCGGTTTCGGCTTCCTCAGACCTTCTTTGGTCGTGAAATGGAAGAAAGAGCTATCCGAGATGCTTCTGAACAGGCAAAAGTTCGTAGAAACCAGTCCCAATCCGTACTGTGTATACCTGTTCTTTTCACAGGAGGACTAACGCCATTCGCGCTTTACTTGGAGAACAGTCTCATAGCCGGCGTTTTCACTCAAGAAATACGGGTAATGCTGGAGCAAATGATTGCCCGAATGGTGTATGTGAAATCATTAGATGAAGCTCGCAGCCAAAGCTATTCACCAATCGTTCCAACAGATGATCCGTCATCAACTTCTGCGAAAGCTTCACAGCTGTTATTTGAATCACTCACGAATCGTGAAACGGAGATCCTGTACGCGCTGACAGATGGATTGACGAATAAGGAAATTGCCTATCGATTCGGATTAACAGAAGGGACAGTTAAAAGTTATATCCATCATATATACGGAAAACTGGGCGTTAAAAGAAGAAGTCAGGCAATCCCCTGTGCAAAGGAGTTAGCACTCATAAATTAGACTTTTTTCTACAATATTTGCGAAACACTAACTTTGGTTAGTGTTTTTTATATGGCTTGGGATATATACTTATGTGCGAATTCAATAGTGGTATGGAGGAGAAAACAACATGAGTAGAAGATTTCGAGCAAGTAGGAAGTAACGTCTATCATCTTAGCGATGTAGATGATACTAGGCGGATTGAACGGGCTGTTTGATGGAGAGAATCAAGTATCTGCATACAGGGAGGCTCTCATCGGAATTGTGATATTTTTTTCAAGGCTATAACTACGAATCAGGTTATAACTTATGAAGATCTTGTGAACTCTTGATATTTTATTATCTAGATTTTGTTACTATAACCAATAGGATGTAAAATTTTTCTAGACACTGGCTGGCCCTGCTAGTACAATTCACTAGAATACTTGTCGAAATATAGGAGTTGAGGCTTGTGTAAACCATTTGTGGTTTCGGCATATCAATTTAAATAGATTGTTTTGGAGTTGGGGTAACAATTGCATAAGGCGATTCCAATGAAACAGATGCGAGATTTCTCAGAATTGGTTGACCCGGACGAATTTGCGCTCTTCATAATAATATAAAATACATTCTAGGCAAGAGAGGTTGATTTCAAAATGAAAGAGAAACAGAATAAGAAGAAGATATCTAAGGTACTGATGAGTTTCTTGTTGTTGTTCCTTCCTGTGATACAGCTAGCTGTAGGCGAGAATGCGGCCTTTGCGGCAACCGAGCCAGCGATCACAAGCATTTCGCCGACGGCGGGTCCGACGACCGGAGGCACGACCGTCACATTGACCGGTACGAATCTGTCTGGAGCAACAGCGGTGACGTTTGGTGCAACGGCTGCGACGGGCTTTACCGTAAATTCAGCAACACAAATCACAGCAACGGCTCCGGCGGGCTCGGGAACCGTAGACGTAAGGGTAACGACGGCGGGCGGCACATCAGCGACATCGGCGGCTGACCAATATACGTTCATAGCCGCGCCGACGATCACAAGCATTTCGCCAACGGCGGGTCCGACGACCGG
>NZ_SKCD01000059.1 GCF_006542765.1 Paenibacillus luteus | reverse complement strand
GTTCCAAGACGTCATGTATTCACAACATAACCATTATTCAGAGGCCTCCTGGTAAGGGCGGCCTCCAAACTAAAGAGTGACATTTTCATAGCACAGTTAAGGTGACATTTTCACAGACGATTGACAGGTAGGAACCAAAAGGTTGACTGGGCGGATGTAATTCGATTATTCTAATGTCCAGCTTATTGCGGAGCCAAACATCCATGGAGCAAGAAAGAAAGGGAATTTGAAATGCAGATTCATGCAAAACAATGGTTAACTGGTTTTTTATCAGCATTGCTGGCATGTACGGGTGGAGCTGTACTTATCGTAAGCAGCGCAGCGCAAGCGGGTTTCACGAATAAAGAGCTTGTTTCCTGGATTTTTACGGTATATGTATTTGGAGGACTATTCAATATCGCATTATCCCTTTATTACAAAATACCGTTCGGCGGGGCTCATTCGATAACGGCTGTTGCTTTTCTAAGCACGTCCGTCGTCTATTTTTCAATGGCAGAGCTGGCAGGAGCTGCGATTATGGCGGGAGTGATCATCGCTGTATTTGGCTTATCGGGCCTTGTGGACAAGCTGCTGGCTTTTTTGCCGAAGCCTTTACTTGATGCGATGTTAGCAGGACTGATATTCAATCATATTGTGAAAATCGTACCGGCGCTCAAAGACATCCCATTTATCGGACTTATGGCTTTGGCCGGTTTTCTTCTTTTTCCAAAATGGATTAAAAAGTGCCCACCGATCCTCGGTGTCATTGTCATGGGAATGCTGGCGCTCTCGGTCGGATATGACTTTCCTGAGGCGGAGACAATTCCATTCGCGCTGCCACACGCCATATGGCCGGTGTTTTCGTGGCATGGTTTTATTTCACTGGCGCTGCCACTGGCACTGCTCGTGCTAAGCAATGACTTGTTTGTTGCCCTTGCAGCGCTTCGGAAAAACGGCTATGAGCCTTCTGCTGTGAAGGTTATTACGTTAACGGGGGTAGCTACCTCGCTTACAGGCTGGTTTGGCGGGCATGCGGTCAATGTCGGAGGCATGATGAGCATGTTATGCAGCAGTGAGGAGGCAGGTCCGAAAGGCAAGCGGTATTACTCTGCTATCGTGTCGGGTGCATTGGTTATGCTGTTTGGGTTATTTGCCTGGAAAGTCATTGCTTTTATGAAAATTTTGCCGCTGGCGTTTATTGTAATCGTTACTGGCTTTTCATTAGTAGGCATATTTATTCAAAGTATACAATCGGCCTTCTCCGAGCAGCTGTTCCGTTATTCGACAGTTGCTGCTTTTGTCATTGCGGTGTCAAACGTTACCTTTCTTGGCATCTCGGCTCCAGTATGGAGTCTTATTGTGGGTATGGTTATGATGAAGTGGTTTGGCGAGGGCAAGCCGAGTGCAGCCTAACAGGTAAATTTGTTGTCGCTTTACCCCGAATTTTTTGGACAAAGTAGCTCGAACGAGTCATGCCTTCTCCCCCATAAGTAAGCGACAATGGAAGGAGAGGCAGGTGACGGGCAAATGATGCAAACGGTACGAGTGTTAATTGTTGACGACCATCCACATGCAAGGGAAGGAATACGGTCCATTCTTAGCGAGGATGTGTTATTTGAAGTCGTTGGAGAAGCCGCGAACGGCGAGGAAGCCATTTATTGGACGGGACAGGTTATGCCAGACTTAATCTTGATGGACATCAATATGAAAAAGATGGGTGGGTTAGACGCGACAAAGGTCATCAAGTCGCAATTCCCCTATGTGAAAATAGTGATGGTTACCGTATCCGATAATATTACGCATCTATTCGAGGCTTTAAAGAAGGGGGCACAGGGCTATCTCCTGAAAAATTTAAACCCCGGAGCATGGCTCGAATATTTAAGAGCGATTGCGTTTGATGAGGCGCCTATGTCGCAAGAGCTTGCCCAACGGATTTTGAGCGAATTCTCGCATGTCAAACCTCCAAGGGAAGAGGACACGCCTCTTACGCCTAGAGAGAAAGAGATTCTATTGTTGGTGTCACAGGGCATGCTGAACCGGGATATTGCAGCCGAGTTGGTTATATCAGAGCATACGGTGAAAAACCATCTGAAAAATATTCTCCAAAAGCTTCATTTGGACAATCGGGTGCAGTTGGCCAGGTATGCATACGAGCGGGGCTATTATCAGCTATAGCGCACTGCATAAGAGTGAGTTTAACGCTCTTTCAGCAAGCTGCGAATATCCTTAAGGATTAATCCGTTATCCATTTCTTCTCCCATTCGGTAAACCTTGCGAACTTGCTGATTGGCATCAATCAGCAGAAGCGAGGTAACCGTGTGGACAAATTGATTGTCGGCAAGTCTTTGAACGGCGATGCCGTATTCCTTCGCCTTTTGAATCGTATAATCCTCATCCCCGCGCAGCAGACTCCAGCCCGATTGATCGATGCCCATACGCTCGGCATAGGCTTGAAACACCTCAGGCGTGTCGGTGTTCGGATCGAAGGTTATGGCAGCGAACTGAACGTTTTCCCCAAATATTCCTTGTTTCTTTAGCTCGTCTTGAAGCAATACCATATTATATGTCGTGGCAGGACAGATGTCAGGACAGCTCGTAAACATAAATTCCATAAGCATAACTTTTCCCGCTTGCTCACTTAGCTTAAAAACGCTGCCGCCAAGCTCTTCCAGTTCAAAATCAGGCGCCGGCTGGACGACAGGCAGCTTGTTGCTGCTCTGTAGGTTGTAAATGAAGTACGCAGCTGTAGCTAGTACCAGCAATATAACGGCTATTCCATATTTAGTGCTTATGTTTCGGGCAGTCATGTTGGGTCTCCTTGGCGATCGGAGGGATAGGATAAGATATGCTGTTCTTGGATAACGTCATCCTCCTTAATGACGCTTGCCCCCATTTTCAGAACAAACAAAAGTCCTCCAAAAAATAATCCTCCGATAATGATCCAGTAAAGCATAGTATAATCCCCTCTCTTATTTCAGATTTTCGCGACAGTATGTTTCATAGGCTTTAGTACACGTACAACTATCATTATAGAAGGAAAGACGATCGGATTTTAATGACTCAAACGAGCTATTTTCTAAACGGGGCTAGGAATCATAACAGAGGGGAGTAGCGAAGGCTTGACTTGTACTATTCTTAACAGTTATCATAGATCAATTAAATCTGCAAAAGAGGTGCATGATGAAGTATTCAAAGGCGACCAATTATGCTCTTCACACGATGCTTTTTTTGGTAGCGGCATCGTCTGATAAACCAGTAGGTGTGGCGCAGCTTGCGGAGAAGCAGGGAGTTTCACCAACCTACCTGTCTAAAATATTGACAAAGCTTGTAAAAGCGGGACTGATCGAGTCAGCTTCAGGAGCGAATGGCGGGTATCGGGTAAAGAGGAAGAAGGAGGAGATATCGTTTTTGGATATTATCCACGCGATTGAGGGAACAGCTTCCTTGTTTGATTGCAGCCTTAACCATCCCGCTGAGTGCTTAATCCAGAAGGTTATGGTGGAAGCGGAGCAAAAGATGGAGCAGCATTTGTTAAACCAGAAAATTGTTGAATTAGCAGCAAAAATAACTGTGGACTCTTAGGTTCACAGTTATTTGTTGGACTTGCTTTATCATAGGAGATTAAGTCCGGCGTTTTCAAATTAAAAAAGAAAACCATTATCGGCAAGTCAGTTGAAGAGAAAGGGAACGAATACGAATACAAAGACAATCAATACGATGATACTACTGATCCGACTCATCAAAATATAAGCATCGCTGGGCTCCGAATCTCCCTTTACCATCCAACCGTACCTCATATACCAACCGAACCTCGGAAAGAAAATGTTAAGAAGCGCCAGCAAGACAAAAAGAATAGCAAACATCACCATTTAAATCATCTCCTTCCTTATTCTTACGTAGAATACAAAAAAGATGTTTCAAAACGTTCACATTTGATTAAAGTGAAATATACATAAAATCCCTAATGTCATAACCGATTATGTTATGATTACTTTAGTTGCGCCTTAAATAACCCACCTATCCTAGCTGGAAAACATAAGATGTATTTCGTGAAAATCAGATATGGGGGAAGTGATTTTGATGATTGAAATTTTCGATGTGAGAGATAAAATGGAGGATTTGGATGAAGCGATCATGGTTTTCTGGAAACAGTGGGGAAATCAGGGGAACTTTAAATTTTATCAGGATTGTATTATGAATGCTTGTCATCCATCTCATGATTTGCCGCGTTTTTACATTGCTGTCCATAACGGTACCATTATCGGAACATATGCGTTATTAAGAAACGATTTGATCAGCAGGCAAGATTTGTTTCCGTGGCTCGCATGCCTTTATATAGATCTTCGGTTTAGGGGCAACAACTTAGGCGCTCAATTACTGGACCACGCCGCACGTGAGACCGAAAAGCTAGGTATGGAAAAGCTTTATCTTTGCACAGATATAGACGGTTATTATGAAAAAAAAGGATGGGCCTTTTTAACGACGGGATACATGTTTAATGGCGAAGCCGCTAAAATTTATGAAATGGCCGTAGATCGAAAAGACAAGGATAACGTATGATT
Source organism: Paenibacillus luteus (assembly GCF_006542765.1). GTDB lineage: Bacteria > Bacillota > Bacilli > Paenibacillales > Paenibacillaceae > Pristimantibacillus > Pristimantibacillus luteus. The sequence continues at coordinate 2,827 of NZ_SKCD01000059.1, read as the reverse complement.
TATTTGTTGTTTTTGCTGTTATCGTTGTTTTTGATAGCTGTAGACCATCGTGGTGATGCCGCGAAGGTCAAAGCGAGTCTATCACATTAGTTTTAAAGGAAATATTGATGATGCATTGTTTGTTACAGGCAGCACGAATAGTATAGGCGTGAAGTTTATAGATGGCTTGCAAGAAAAAGAAACGTAACGTAGGTGAATCTATATGATTAGAAAAAGGTTAGTGAACCTGTCCTTTGCCGCTTTCATTATGATAGCGGTGGTTTTGGTTTACAGCTTTGCGTTCCCATTTGAGGCTGGCCATCCGCTGCAGGGATTGTGGTTTGGTCTGATTATTACGGTGACTCCTTTTGGCATTATAGCGGCGTGGTTTGGCAAGCAGGGGAGGGAGGCCGCTAAACTACGAGGGATTGCCATTACAGGGCATCTTGTTTTAATCCTATTTTTATTTTTATATATGACGCTTGGTTATGTGTTTTTTGGAGTTTAAGAAAAAATTTTGGAGGAAAAAAGAATGGCAGAATTAGAAGATTTCACAAAGCTGGATATTCGAATTGGTACGATTTTGACAGCGGAGCTTTTTCCTGAGGCCCGAATCCCAGCGATAAAGCTTGTAATTGATTTTGGCTCGCTCGGCCTTAAACGATCATCAGCACAAATCACTCGCCGTTATGAGCCCGAGGCACTGGTTGGTCGGCAAGTGGCAGCGGTTGTTAATTTCCCACCCAGACGCATTGCTGGCTTTAAATCGGAGGTGCTTGTTATTGGAGGCGTGCCGGCAGAGGGCGATGTGGTATTGCTGCAACCGGATACGGCTGTACCCAATGGAACACCGATCGCCTAGAACTTAATTGACCTATCTAAGGGCACCTTGAAGAAAGAAGAGCATGCTCTTCTTTTTTTACGATCGTGAGTTCATCATCTCATCACATTCGCCCCTATCACAGACATAAAATCCTCATATAACTATTACCCGCTTCCGTTTGTTTTGAAATATCAAATGACATAAGATTAGAAAAATATAATGGATACGAAGTTTTTGTTGTATATCAAAGGTACATATCTAACAAAAAGAGAATTAGGATGTGTGTTATTTTATCGATTAAGGGGGATTCAAATGAAGGTAGTCATTGATATGGCGACGGTTCAGGATGCATATGAAATTTTAGCGTTACAGAAGCGGGCCTATCGAAGTGAAGCGGAGCTGTATAATGATTTTTCCATTGAACCGCTTATACAGACAGTGGAAGAACTAAAACGGCAGTTCAACAACCACACTGTGCTTAAGGCCTCGAAGGGGAAGAGTATTATTGGTTCGGTTAGGTGCTATAATGAGAACGAAAGCAGCTTTATTGGCAAACTGATGGTTCATCCAGAATATCAAGGCTTGGGGGTTGGCAAGCTTTTGATGCAGGAAATTGAAAAAGCTTGTTTTGCCCAAAGATATGAGTTATTTACAGGCAGCAATAGTTTGAAGAATATCCGCTTGTACGAAAAGCTGGGCTATCGAATATTTAATACGAAGGTTATCAATGAGCAGGTTAGTCTAGTATTTATGGAAAAGACGAATGCTTAAATTAACTATTGGCGGAATACTCTCAAAATAGTTAATATGAGCCGTAAAAAGGATGAGATAAGCTCAGTAATTAATATCATTTTTTTCATAACTACCATCCTTTGAGAAAGTTTTCTTTCTGAGAATAAAGCGTGGTGAAGACAATCGTTGGCAGCGACAGTCTAAGACTTATTTTCGTGTCTCAGGCTGCCACTAGGTTCTTGTAAACTATTATAAATTTTTGAGCGCGGCTTTATATTTATTGAAATCTTCTTCTTTCACGCCACCGCTTAGCTGGATAAGCACGTTTCCTTTTGTAGCTGTCCAGGAAGAGAACATGGTTGATGTTTTAGCCATTTTATCGAAATAAGATTTAGCTGCATCCAGGCTTTTATTATCGTCGAAGATAAAAATACGTAAGCCTTCCGCTTCACCAAGTGAAGGTACTGATGAACGGACAACGTTAGTTGCGGTAAAAGGTAGTACGTTGAGGTCTTCTGCCGTCAGTACGACTGGGTTCTCAGCTTCTAAGCCAGCATCCTTAAATATCTTGATCACTTCATCTGTTGTTACTAACTTCGCCTCGCTGCAACCACTTAACACCAAAATAACTGATAGAATTAATGCACCCACTAATTTCTTCATACCTTCTCAAACCCCTTTATTGTTAGTATACATAATATTTTACTACATATTTCCACAAATGCCCAAGGGTTTCGACAAATTAAAGATAGAGGAGCAAGGTTGGAAAATCACTAGGCTTAAGCCACTCGTATCGATTCAAGAGTGGTTGTAAAGTAATTTGACAGTACTGACCTGGAAGGCAAGATTTTCGGAAAAAATATTCACTACCGAAGGCTGCCTTACGCTATCCACGCCTAATTACTCAGCAAGTACAATGAATCCGCCTATCGGACGAAGTGCAGACTTCAATTGGAATTGAAATTTGAGAGAGCGGAAAAAATACTAAAACGTTAGATCATGCAGCCAAGTTGGTTGCCTGTATGCTTATAGCTCGCGGCTGGGAGTGATCGACTGCAGCGTCATTATGATTGGTCGACAAGATACGCCCTCGCTTATAGTGCTGGCGGACACTGGCCGTAGCGGTGAGAGCATCGAAATAACAAAACAGCCCACTAACCATATGAAGTGAAGTGCTCCCTGTCAAGTAGACAGTGAAAAAAACAAAAAAAACGGTTAGGCCTATCCCTCAGTTCAAGTACAGAGAACTGGGGGATTATTTCATTACGCAGCTCGACGATACTCATGGGGAGA
>NZ_SKCD01000058.1 GCF_006542765.1 Paenibacillus luteus | reverse complement strand
GGAAGTTGTAGGCATATTTAATCATTCGCTATGGACTTCGCAGATTCACTATCCATAAATGGATGCTATTACATATTTGTTTTTTTCAAGTCCTTGTTCCTATGGGCTTTCGTAATTCAGGTTAATAGAAAGTCCTCCAGTCGATGTGTTCTCATATTACTTACAGTTTAAGTAACGGAACCAAGTGGGATAATGTTTCGAATATTTGGAAGATGCCTAGTTATAGAGATTTTAGTTCCGCTCTACATAGCAAAGACGTCAACTGGTCGATCTGGCCAGCTCACGTCGTGTCATCATCGAACTATCGTTCCCAGATAGTTCAATGACATCAAACTACTGCAAGATATTTAGATTAACTTCTCTTCCATATAACGTCTCAACTTCCCTAGACAATCTTCTTGTTTCATTCCCTACATACTTTAAGGCATTTTTAAGAACATTTATATCGTCACCTATTCGAGCCATCACGGTTGCGCAAACTACATTCCTGATTTCAACGTCGCTACTTAATGCCATATTCTCAAGAAAAATAAAGATTCTTACGAGTAATTGCTCATCCTCTATTGTTAATTGTTGTTTTTGAAGCTGGTTAATTAAAAATGGATTCAATATATTGCCAAAAGCTACATGCGGAGGTATCTCACCTTCTTCTTTCCATAAACCCTCAAGCTCTTTTTCGTAAAACGGTTGCAACTTGGGATTTATTTTTAGCATCTCTTGAACGATGTTTTTGTAAGTTAAGTTCATCATTTACTCATTCCCTTGCGGACAAATTTACTTAATGTATTTCCATACGTTTACTCAACTATCCTGCCCGTTAGTTGAACAGACGTAGAGGTTAGTTATCGTTTGTTTCTTAAGATCTTATAAATAATTACACCAGCCATAATAAGAAAAACAACAATAATTATGGGGAACCACGGGTTCCCTATAACAAAATAACTATCGTGATATTGAAAGTCTTCACTTAAAGGATACATAGTCATTCTCCTTGTAGTTTCACTAATCTGCAAGTTATTTCAATGAGGCTGCAGTTCATTGCCAGCAACTACGTCCTCGTGTTTGTTAAGCTATAGTTCTCCGTTAGCTCAATCACTTTTTGTATTTTGGATTAATTAAATCCTCATCGTACAACTCTTCTTTGAAAACCTTTCCAGTGAAGTAGCCTAAATATGCAAATTCTAACCTCTCAATGTAAAGGTGCAAATTTTTCTCAGGAATATTTTCAACCATATATAAATCTTTCGGATGGAAATGCCAAAGGAGGCTTCTCATTATAAAAGTATAAGTTTTACTAACCATTTGGGATAAATCTCTATTCAAATTATTTTGATTTGAAGTTTCGTCGGTGATGTCCACTATGCAGTTAAAGTAATCCCAAAAGGCCTCTTGGTTGAAATTATTTTGCTCGTGTAAAAAGTAAATAAAACTATTTTCTGTACCTTCATAATTACTTTTCAATACTTCAACTGCTTTCATTGTCTATCTCCTTCCACCTGATATTAGAGTAGGACCCCGTTGTTGCTGCAAGTTTATTGAACTATCGTTACCCGTTAGTTGAATCTTTGTTAATGTGATCAGTAAATTTAAATGCGTGTATTAAACAACTTAGATGGTCTAGTTTAACACCAATCATATCATTGAATACTTCGTAAATTAGCTTTGCTAATTCTATTTCATTTGTACATGCTATACACTTTTGTATAATCACATTGATCTCAATATCATACTCGTTCTGTGGAGCACCCCCAGCTAACAGACCGACAGGATCCCAGTTAAAAGCTCTTTACTTATTTCCACGCCTTATCACACCTTATTTGCAAACTATATAGTAAAATTATTTTCTAATCTGCTTTACAATCCTGCCTGTTTATATAACGAGTAACGGCAATCCGATCGTGTGCAGGTTGCCGTCAAGTCGTGGTACTATCGTTACCCGTTAGTTGAATGTCCTTTGTTCCATGGTTGAGCGATTTTGACGTGCTCTAGCGAAACTTATTATATTGATCGGAGTCTCATGATCCTACATTTGCTGTTTAATGGCTTTAATCGTTGCAAAATGCATGCCTTCGTGATACAAACAAAAACTAAGACACTCCTTAACGGTCAATAGTTCAAGACCAGCCGAAGTAACAAATGGCTTCTCGAGATTGTCTTCTAGCCTGTGCTCCAAGATTTGCTTAATCCGATCGATTTGCTTAGATAGTAAAACAGCAATTTCATCCAAGCTAGGTACTTGCGTTCCCCAGCTTTCCGGCTTAGTCCCAGGAGCAAACAATTCTGCAATATGCTTAGGCAAATCCATCTTCTCATTCGTTAACGCAAAAGAAAACTTCTCATGAACAAGAAGAATGTGCCCCAGATTCCACAGAATATTGTTGTTAAAACCTCTTGGTACAGTGCGTGTCTCTTCCTCGCTAATCCCGTCAACCAGTTTTATTGTATTACCTCGAACAAATCGTAATTGTTTAAAAAGATAATTAACCATACCTCATTCTCCCCTTTGAAAATATTATGGTTGCTACACTGCATAATAATGACCATATTTTAACATATCCTACCGTGGAGGATAACCGCCCGTTTCTACGATAAACCTAAATTACGAAAGTATCACCTCATAAGAAAATAAAAAAGTGCCCTAATCTTTTGGTAGAATAGTGTTTGTCGAGAACACATCACCCAAAAGAGAGGAGCACCTTTAAGGTGAATTCTACCACAAAAATCAAATCTTTAAAAACGGAATTTTCTGTGAGAAATGCCACGAATTTTGCAGGAAGCAAGGTGATCCTGGGATTCCTTGAAGCCATCCATTTGAATCAAGCCCTCCAGACTCTAGGACTAGCCAAAGCAGCGAACGCCATCTATCCTACCCATCGTATTTTTCAGTATCTCATCATCGGTTGGCTCCTGGGCTGTGAACGTCTCTTTCACTTCGATTCGCTACAAGAGGATGCGTTGGTGAAACATGCGCTTGGCGGACGGTTGCCTCATCACACCCTGCTAAACAAGGAGTTGCTTCGTCTCGGGGCGGCTCACGACGAACTGGCCCCCGCACTCCGAAAGCTGAATGTGGAGATGATCGCACCTCGGTTGCCTGATTCACTCATTCTCGATCTGGACTCCACCGTAGAAACGGTGTACGGCAACCAGCAGGGCGCGGAGGTTGGCTTCAACAGTCAAAAGCGCGGACGCAAAAGCTACCACCCCTTGCTCGTGTATGAAGGACAGTCGCGAATGCTCCTGGGTGCCTCGCTCCGACCAGGTAACACGAGCAGTTCCACCGATGTTCTTTCTTTTGTGGAGCAAACGTTGGATGTGCTTGGTGACCGCAAGGTCTGTTATGCGAGTTTTGACAAGGGCTTTGGCGGAGAAGATTTCTACGCCTTTTGGGAGGCACAACAAATCGGATATGTCGGCAAAATGAAATGGACAGAACGTCTTCTGCAGCAGGTGCAAGCTTGTGAGCATTGGACACGCTTTGTCGATGACGAGTGGGTTATCGAAGGACTCGTCCTGTGCTATCAAGCGACGACTTGGAAAAAGACTCGCCGTGTCGCTGTCATCCGTAAGATGCAGCGTTTTGATGGAGATCAGTCTATGTTTGAACTCGACTTTCTCTGGCAGTACGAAGCCATGGTCACAACGGAAGCTTGGGAATCCATCGATGTGTGGCGATTCTACAACCAGCGCTGTTGCATGGAGAACTACATCAAAGAGGGCAAAAACGGATTTTCCATTCACCGCATTCCGACGCAGTCCCTTGCTGCCAATGAAATCGACCTGCTTTTGAAGCTGCTTGCCTACAATCTGTTTGATCGTTTCAAGCATCACTGCTGTAACCCTATCCGACAATCGTATACGATCCAGCGGTTTAGACGAGAGGTTTTCCGATGCGCCGGTCTGCTTGTGCGCCATGGTCGGCAGACCACGTTAAAACTGGCGACGTCTTTTCGAAACCAAAGCAGCTGGCGTCGCATGGAGAGAAAAAGTATTTTATTGGAATGATCGATAATCCCAAAGTTAGTTGAATACAGAGATTTTTAAAATTTAATTTTTCTAAATAAAAAGGGAATACAAACTAATGCTAAACCTGCAAGAACAAAGATAAAACCGTAAATTATGAGTGAAGGTATAGTGGCTGGGATGAGTATTCCAAGCTCATATATTGATTCCCCTCTAGCTTCTGTTAATAAAACAACAAATCCTTTATAAATAGCATATAGCCCAAAAAAGGGGATAATCCATACTAGGTTTTTAATCAAAAAATTCCTCCTTTATTCGTCAATAATAAGAACGATATATTTTGAAAAAATTTGCATACATCATCTTTTCTATTTTTCAAATGTTTTCGTTAACCTGCCAGTTAGCATAACGAGGCTGACGATTTATGTCGGCACCTCGTTCTGGTGATATGAAGCTATAGTCTCCCTTAGTTCAGGCTATGTAACCAGATGTGACCATCCAGGGTTTGTCTTCATTTCATAGATTTTTTGGAGAGTATGGACATGCTTCGTCTTCTCGCCATCAGCCTCTGTGTGGAGATACCCCTCTACCAGCCTGTACCCGAATACGAGAAGAATTATTTCATAGACACAATGATCGGCAATTCGGGTTAGAGGTGTATACTCCGAAAAGCCTTTGTAATACGCAGGAACGCATCGCTGGTAGTATTCGACCATGTGATCGATATCCGGTTCATCTGCGATAAGGCTTGCGAGATCCTCGCCCAGGTAGCCCCATCCGCTGGTATCCCAGTCGATGAGCGCGATACTCCCTTCAGCATAGATCAGGTTGGTTACCCAGAAGTCTCGGTGGCATAGCACGAGGGGCAATTTTTCGATACGAGCGAATATCTCGTCTGCTTGCTCATCGATGTCGATGAGCATTTGCCGCACGTGCAACGGGAAACCGCAATCCTCCGAGCGTATATAATCGTAGACGACCGGCCATGACCGATAATGCAGGTACGTATTCTTCATGAGATCTGCATGGCTCAGATTAGTCAGGTTCTGCAGCACAGCAGGTTGCTCCGCATACAACTTGCCTTGGAAGCGCCCTAACTCCAGTGCGGCCTTTTCATACATGTCGCCAGTCAAGTCTAAACCGGTTACGCCATCGATATATTCTAGCCACAGCTGGTATTCATTTTCTTCGGCATTGAGCTCAGCGTGATAACATATCGGCCAGCGGAGGGATTGCGAGAACGTCGATCCCAAGTCAGACGAATAGAGATCATATTCCCGACGCCATGAGCCCGGATCATCGTAACGCTCCCATTTATTCTGGATTTTCAGCACTATACGGTACGGCAATTTGTTGCCATCCACGCTTTCGGCGATCCCCGTTATCAGGTACACTTTTCCCACAGTTCCGCCCTGTAACGGCATCGTTTGGCAGTCGGCAGAGATGATATCCGTCTTGAAGCGTTGGTTTAAAACGTAAAGCAGCTTTTCAAGTTCAATATTCATTTATTCCTCCGTTTTCTCCGTTTGCTTACTCCACATGGCGAGAGTTTTGTTTCGAGTACTCTTGTCGATGAGGTAGCTCGTATTATCCTGGATATGCTCGCTACCATACAGCGTGGCATAGACCCATCTATTGAGAGGACAGAAGCCGTTAATCCAGCTGCTTAGATGATTATATCAAATGTAATTCCTAATTTTGGGGGAGACTTTAGTTATAACTATTTTGCCCGTTAGTTCAACGATGATGAAACACTAATTGACCACATAACCAAGGAAAAAAAGGCAGCACTCCAAAACATCTCTGTCCCGTAACGTCTTTTATTTACTATTTTTCCAATCGCTTTCAGCAAGGTAATTACAAATAGAAAACTAAATAATGGCACAAGGTATACTGCGCTGAAAAGAAAAAATACCATTAAAATAACCTCCTCCTTTTCTGACTGGCGTCCATTGCTCAGTCTCTGAGCCATACCTATTGAATTGTTCTGGCAAGATCATTTTTGAAGCTATCGTTATCCGTTAGCTATTTTCATTGAACTAGCGTTACCCTATTGTTGAACATCAAGTTTGTTAACTTCAATCGTAATGAACTCCGGTAAATAGCTGGGAGTACATCCTTTTGCTACTATTTCATCTTTGTAAAGAGCCGTTTTCTCACCAAGTCTAATACAACGTGCGCGATACTTTTCATCATAAACGCCTATCCAGCCTGCAGTGAAATTCATAGCCCATTGAACTTCCGGTTCTTCCTGCGTAATATTAGCTTCTAATGTAGATAGTAATTCTGCGGTGTTATCAGGCGGTGTTTGTCCAGTCCATCTCAATCGCGCTTGATAATACCAGAAAGCTCGCCTTTGAAGAGCAGAAGGGCTATTTTCCCATGACTCCATCAATGCAATGGTCTTCTTGTCTTTGGTGAGCTGATTAGCCATTAACCAATCCATTAAGTTATTTCGCTCATCAAAAGTGTGAGGCTTCATATCCTGATCAAGCTTATTTAGCACTTCTTGTGAAAGAAGTTTTTTATCCATAATTAAGATTGCTAATAATCTTGGCAAAAACTCTTCGGTTGACCAAAGTTCCATAGCTAGTTCGTGATCTTTTTTAATGTCCTTTGCGATTTCTCGTAAGTCGCCTAGCTTAGTTTTACTATTGATCTGAGGTAGAATGTTTTCTGTTTTTGAAGAACGTATTATTTCTGTACCTTTATTTTCATTCATTTTATCCAACTCCTACCTTGATGGGATATATCAAAAACATAATTTCGTTATAAGTCTTATTGCAGTTGCGTGCCCCCCAAATTTACCTTTTTAATATTGTAACATTATTAAAGCTTTCTCCAACTGCCGCCAGTCTAAAACTTTATTTTCCCGGTCTAATACTTTATTTTTCTTTAATACTATTTTATTCTCTGGACATTATAGTCGGTGAATAGACCGTTGGCTGGCGGGCATCGTCTTCTGGTCATTCTCCATCCCTAACTCCTTCCATACGTCCAATGATCGCTTGAGTTGCGTCAAGTACAGTAGACTAGACGTTAAGCTCCCGGTTTGAAGAAACAACACGGAGAATATCTCATTAAAATCATAGTTGGAAATACCAGTATGAATGAAATAGACTGCGGTCAGCGAAATACAAAGTGCCAAAAAATGTTGCAACAAGTATATACAAATTGAGAAAGGAAATATCGCCTTTTTAGCCCTCTTGATTATCGAAAACGGTCAGTGAATTGTCTAGAAGCCCTGTCCAAATGTTCACCGATCGATCGTTAGGATCATATTCCACCTCATAACCAAATGCTTCAGAAATAAAGCGGAGCGGTACATAGGTGACATTAATGATATGTGGCGGACTATCCAGTTGGACTGCCTTACCGTTTATGTACGCAGTGTGGCTGTCGATTTTCATTTTTAAAGTTAATCCGTTTTTTATGGCAGTTATGGTCCGGTCTGTATTGTTCCATTCAACTTTGGCTCCAAAAAGTTCAAACAGGTAGCGCATTGGCACTTCTGATCTGCCATTCACGACGTTCAGTGGCGGTGCAAAATTTAGTGGCATATCGTCAATGTTCAACTGGTTGATGGATCGCCAAGTCCGGAATGACCATTGCTTGGTTAGTGATGCACCACCGGTTTCAAAAGACACATCGGCCGTGTATGTCCGATCGCTCCTCAACTGTCTCTGAGCCGTCAGCACATAGCCGTTGCCCGAGTCAAGCTTCTTCACGCTAAGCGGAATGCTGATATGTCTGCTGCCAGATTGTGTGCTTAACGACGCCTTTATACTGGATACATCCCGCTTATTGCAAAAGACTGTAATGGTCATTCCTTCTCCCTGAATCAGTTTATCTATATCTTCCGGTTCAATGTAACCAGCAAACACCTCATTCATCCCGTCGTAGGGATAAACACTTGCGACTGACGGAGTCGTTTTATCGTTTTCTACTTTTAATACTCCCACAATCACTGTGGACCTTCCTACTCTCGCTATGCCAAGCGCGGACACCTCCGGATTCAGAAATACTTCCCTGCGATTATGAACCAAGGACAGCTCGTGAATTTCTGATGCCATATCGAATTCCTCGTAAGCCCTTTCCTTCATATATACCGTCTCTAGAATTTCCTGATTCGTCCCCTTGTACCCAGCCGCAGACACCCTTTTCTCGGACGTAGGCTGCGTATAATACTCAAAGCCCTTTTCTTCGGCGGAGAGATTCCCCTGAGACTTTAACGTATAATGAGCATTTGCATAGCGGGCATGATTAACAGCCGCTTTAACGAGAGCAGGATCAAGCTTAACCTCGGACAATCCCATTTTCAGGCGAAGTTTGTTGACGGAAATCAACGCTTTCTGTTGCTCAGCACTACTGGTGCCATCGTAAAATTTTTGTGCTGCCAGCACATTGGGAGCAGATGTCAGGAGAGGAAGCATTATAAGCAGCAAGCAAGAAATAAGCATCCATTTTTTCACCAATCTGTTCAACCTCCTAAAAAATTCATATATTACCAGACGCCAATCTCCGTAAAAGGTTGCTGAGCTACCTGTTCACGGTCCATGCTATCTTGAAAAACAAAAAGGCATTCCGTCCAACTTAAAGAAATTACATTAGGACGTGTCTGAAAACTCATTACTGAGACAATTTGAAGATGGCAGCTACATATACAAACGACAAAAATGACTTGGCTAACTTGTCGTAACGAGTAGCCACACGTCGGAAGTGTTTGATTTTATTA
>NZ_SKCD01000057.1 GCF_006542765.1 Paenibacillus luteus | reverse complement strand
CGCCGAATACGCTAGCAGCGACAAGCAATGAGAACGGAACGCTGTATTTGGTGCTAAAGTCGGCAACAATAACAAATAAAGCGAGCTTGGATGCGGAAGTTAGCGGAAGCAGAGGAACGAGCGTAGCGGCGACAGCAGCAAGTGCTGCGGCAATCCCGACTACAGGCTTAACGGCTGGCACATATGTGGTCTATGCGGTCGATGCAGCAGGAAACGTATCTACGGCATCTGCGGACGTGACCCTGACGAACCCAGACATAACCGCCCCAACGTTATCTGGAGTGGGTACGAGTGTATTGACGCCGAATACGCTAGCAGCGACAAGCAATGAGAACGGAACGCTGTATTTGGTGCTAAAGTCGGCTGTGATAACGAATAAAGCGAGCTTGGATGCTGAAGTTAGCGGAAGCAGAGGAACGAGCGTAGCGGCGACAGCAGCAAGTGCTGCGGCAATCCCGACTACAGGCTTAACGGCTGGCACGTATGTGGTCTATGCGGTCGATGTAGCAGGGAACGTATCTATGTCATCTGCGGACGTGACCCTGACGAACCCGGATGTGACCGCACCAACGTTATCCGGAGTGGGTACGAGTGTATTGACACCGGATACGCTAGCAGCGACAAGCAATGAAAGTGGTACGCTGTATTTGGTGCTAAAGTCCGCTGTGATAACGAATAAAGTGAGCTTGGATGCGGAAGTTATCGGAAGCAGAGGAACGAGCGTAGCAGCGACAGCAGCAAGCGTTGCGGCAATCCCGACTACAGGCTTAACGGCTGGCACATATGTGGTCTATGCGGTCGATGCAGCAGGGAATGTATCTACGGCATCTGCGGACGTGACCCTGACGAACCCGGATGTGACCGCCCCAACGTTATCCGGAGTGGGTACGAGTGTATTGACGCCGAATACGCTAGCAGCGACAAGCAATGAGAACGGAACGCTGTATTTGGTGCTAAAGTCGGCTGTGATAACGAATAAAGCGAGCTTGGATGCTGAAGTTAGCGGAAGCAGAGGAACGAGCGTAGCGGCGACAGCAGCAAGTGCTGCGGCAATCCCGACTACAGGCTTAACGGCTGGCACGTATGTGGTTTATGCGGTCGATGTAGCAGGGAACGTATCTATGTCATCTGCGGACGTGACCCTGACGAACCCAGACATAACCGCCCCAACATTAAGCTTAACGAGTGCAAGTGCAACGACCCAATCCACGACAACATTAAACTTTGTTTCGGATGAGGCAGGAACATACTACTTCTTAGTCTACGCAGCGGCGGATGCAGCACCGAATGTGGCAAGCATTACAGCACAAGGGATTTCTTTAGCCAAAGGAACAGCGCCAGCAGTGGCAGCGTCGAACACGGCTAGCGTAACTGGCTTGTTGGCGTCCACATTATATAAGGCATATGTTATTGTCAAAGACGCCTCGGGCAATGCTTCGGATGTAGCGACTATTTCCGTAACAACGATGGCACTACCAAGTAACAATAATATTTCGTTACCAGACACCCGGACTGATATAATGATCAACGGCAAGGTTGAGAAAGCAGGAACGGCAACAATAACCCAATTGAATGGGCAAACAGTAACGACAGTTGTAATCGATTCGAAAAAGCTGGACGAGAAGCTTGCAGTGGAAGGCGAACATGCTACGATTACGATTCCAGTGAATACAAAGTCCGATGTCGTTTTCGTAGAGTTTGATGGTCTGATAGTTAAAAGTATGGAACAAAAGCAGGCGATCATTGCCATCAAAACAGAAAATGCGACGTATACCTTGCCTGCACAGCAGATCAACATTAGTTCGATATGGAATCGACTCGACAAAAACGTGTTTCTTCAAGATATCAAGCTACAGATTGGCATTTCTAAACCGACTACGGACATAGTAAAACTTGTGGAAAACTTGGCAGTCAGGAGCGGGTTTACCGCTGTCGTCCCGCCGCTCGACTTTACTATAAAAGCCAAATACGGAGATAAGATAATTGAAGTGAACAAGTTCAGTGCTTATGTGGAAAGAACCTTTGCGATTCCTGTTGGAGTAGATGCTAACAAAATTACAACTGGGATTGTTATTGATCCGGATGGAACTGTTCGTCATGTACCGACCAGAATTGTAGTCAGCGATGGAAATTATTATGCTAAAGTGAACAGCTTTACAAACAGTACGTATTCCATCATATGGAATCCTATAGAGTTCAAAGATGTGGCGCAGCATTGGGCGAAAAATGCGGTGAATGACATGGGGTCGCGCATGGTTATCAGTGGCGTTGGGAATGAACTGTACAAACCTGATCAAGATATTACTCGCGCAGAGTTTGCAGCAGTTATCGTTCGAGGATTAGGACTGAAGCTGGAGAATGGTACAGGTCCATTTAAAGATGTTTTGACCACAGATTGGTATAGCAGCGCGGTACAGACTGCTTACACTTACAAATTAATCAACGGGTTTGAAGATGGTAACTTTCACCCGGCGGACAAAATCACGCGAGAGCAAGCGATGACGATAATCTCGAAAGCGATGAAATTAACTGGTCTCGAAGTGAACGTAGGTGGCCTCCAAACATCAGGAGAATTGCTGAGTCGCTTCACAGATGCGAGTAGCGTCTCGGAGTGGGCGGAGAGCAGTATTATCGACAGCTTGCAGGCAGAAATCATTACCGGGAGAAGCAGCACGCAACTTGCGCCAAAAGCATATATTTCCAGGGCGGAGGTCGCAACCCTCGTTCAGAAGTTGTTGAAAAAGTCTGGACTAATTTAAAAAGGTAGGAAATTTAGGGTTGTTTCTTTAGCGGATAATCTATTGCTCGAGAAATAACCCTACTTTTTAGTGAATGATATTACACACGAATAAGATACGTATCTCATACAAGCTGATCAAACTTATCATACAGCGGTTAAAAAAGTATTTCAAAAAGCAATTGGTTATTCTTTTTTAGTTGTATAATACCCCCTGTGTGGGAGAGCGATTGCATGTTATAATAGTTCTTTTCATGTTATAAGGGGGAAAAATGAATAAAGAGACATCTGAAAAAAAGCTATTCTATTTGGATGGCATTAGGGGACTCGCGGCATTTGCCGTAGTTATCGCGCACTATATACAAGTATTTTATCCAGCTGCATTAAATGGAAGAGCGGAACAAGCTCATTTTAAATGGGATATCTGGTACGGTCATTCTCCGATTAATTTATTTTATAATGGACAATTTGCCGTTTGTTTGTTTTTTGTGCTAAGCGGTTATGTGCTCAGTGTCAAAATGTTTGAAACAGAGCTCGATAATGACACCTTCCAAAAATTGTTGCATTCCAGCGCCATACGAAGGTACATTCGGCTTGCCGTGCCGGCAGCGGTATCCGTATTGCTTGTGTACCTTGCCATTATTACAAATGCCTTTCATCTCCAAGGAATATGGGGGATTACGTGGACGGATATGAAAAAGGACTACTACGCTTTAGATACAAATCTATATACCGTTATCAAAGCTGCTATTTTTGATCCGTTTTTCCGTTTTAATGGGCATCCTTACAATCCAGTCCTTTGGACAATGGGCTACGAGCTATTAGGTTCTTTTTTAATTTTCGGTTTTCTAGCTGTATTTGGACGGGTGAAAAAAAGATGGATTGTGTATGTGGTCTTGTCCGTCGCGTTTATTCAAACTTATTTTGTCGCTTTTTTGTGGGGGATGCTGCTGGCAGATTTGCTCAAGCACAAATGGGTCCAAAGTAAGTTAGCGGCAATCCTTGTGCTTTTCATGGGGATTTACTTAGGTTCGGCGCCTTATACTTCGTTAATGGGGACCATGTATGAACCCATAGAAGTGTGGACAAACCATATCAACCAATGGATTCAATTTAACATTGACTCACGGATGCTTGCACGAACCTTAGGCTCTGCTATGATTTTGTTTGCTCTGCTTCGTATAAAAGTGCTGCAGCATGTGTTTGGTTGGAAACCGTTTGCTTATTTGGGGCAGATTTCGTTTTCCCTTTATCTCATTCATTTCACATTCCTAAATACGTTCTCTGCGTTCCTGTTTAGTAAAATGATTCATCATTATAGTTATAATCTTGCCTATGCCATTACGTTTCTAGTTTCCATGGTACCCTTATTTATTTTGTCGCACTATTACATGAAATATATCGATCAAGGTGCATTAAAACTGGCTCGAACAGTTGAAAAGAAAATGATGGCATCAGCCTCAACCTCAACACCAACCATAAAACAAAAAAACACGTCCATGTGATGTGTTTTTTTGTTTATATTGGCTGAAGTCCTAACTGGGGAAACCGTGTCTCTTGGCACGCCAAGCGACAATCAGGGCAATAAGAAGCAGAATCAATAAGACACCGGGGAACGACTGGGCTCCAATAAGCTCTAGTAAGGTGCCCCCTGCAATCCCTCCGGCAGCTATAGCCAGATTCCATACGGTTGTGTTGATCGGCATCACGATATCTACGCCATCTTCACCGCTCGCTTCGGCAAGTGCCGTTTGCAGCAGAGTGGCTGCACCGCCGAAGGTAAGTCCCCACAGCGCTACCGCCGCATAAACGAACAAGGCTGACGAGGCTCCCGTCCATAGTGCGGCGGATACCAGCAGGAATCCGAGCAGACTGATCAAAATGAGCAGGCGTAGATATCGGTCAATCAGCAAGCCTACTATCCAAATGGATACAAGAGCAACTATTCCAAAGACTAACAAAACAACACTCACTTGTCCTTTAAGTCCCAAATGCTCAAGAAACGGAGCAATATACGTATATAAAATATTGTGTGCCAGCATCCATGTCAGGACTACCATAAGAATCGGACGAATTCCGGGCAAAGCGAACACCTGTCCGACCGTCATTCTTTGTTCAGCAGGCTGCCCTGGATAATCCGGTACTTTCCATAGTACCCAAGCGATTAAAACAAGCGTTAAAACTGAAATAAGTCCGAAAACGAGACGCCAACCGATGATGTCGCCGAGAACGGTACCCGCTGGAACCCCGAATGTAAGGGCAATCGGAGTACCCACCATCGCGACAGCCAAAGCTCGGCCTCTTAAAGCATCCGGTACCATGCGCCGCGCATAGCCGGCCACCATTCCCCATGCCGCACCGGCAGACACACCAGCGAAGAAACGGGCAATAAGCGTTAAGGCATAGCTGCTTGACCATGCGGTTACCGAATTGAAAATAAGAAATCCAACTATGATAGCGATTAATAACGGACGGCGCCTTAATCCGCCAGTAAACATGGCAAACGGAATAGCTGCCACGATGGAACCAATAGCATATGCCGTTACGAGCTGACCTGCCATCCCTTTTGTAATGCTGAGCCCTTCGGCGATATGGGGGAGTAACCCAGCCGGTATGGTTTCTGTAAAAATACAAATAAATCCTGTCATTGCAAGTGCGAGTAGTGCTAGCCAAGGAAGTCTGGCTGTGATCTTGTTCGTTTGAACCGCACTCACTGATGATGAAAATTGAGACAACGTAATTCCTCCTTGTAGTGTATTTATTTATGGATCGATCATTCCATATGTTAAATTCATTGTTTGTCCTTGTCAAGGACTTTTGGATCGATTAGTATAAAAGTAATAAAGGAGGTCATTTTATGCCACGAACAGGCCGTCCTCGCGCTTTTAATCGCGACGAGGCTGTTGTTGCCGCGATGCTTTTGTTTTGGGAACACGGCTTTGAGTCTACTTCACTTGCTCAGCTGCGCGCTGCGATGGGAAATATATCAGCTGCGAGTTTTTACGCTGCGTTCGAATCCAAGGAAGCTTTGTTCCGTGAAGCAGTGGACATATATATATCCACTTATGGACAGGTATCGGAAAGCTTCAGAGATAGGAGCCTGACACCGAGAGCAGCCATTGAGCAGGGATTACGTCGATCAGCACGGATGCAGACAGAAGGTTCCCATCCTCTTGGCTGCCTTTTGGTATTGTCCACTGTGACTTGTTCACTAGAGCTAAACCACATCCAAGATTTGCTCCTAAAAGAAAGACAAAAGGTTCGCAGCTGGCAGAAAGAGTGTATAGAACGGGCCATAGCAGAAGGTGAGTTGCCCGATTCTACGGATATCTCCATGCTTGTTACCCTAGTTGACACCTTTCTTAGAGGCATTTCTTCACAAGCAAGGGATGGCGTTCCGATTGAGGACATTGATGCTGCTATCACACAGCTGATGCGCATATGGGATACACTGTCGTAAGTGCGGGAGGATTGAGGAAGGGCTTATTTCAAATTGACAAGGAATGTATACGACAGTATAATTGGTTGAACGAACGTTCGGTCAACAGGCGAGGAGGATAATGCGTTGGAAGGTACGACAAGGAAAGAACAGGCTATAGCTACGAGAGTGAAGCTGCTGGAGGCTGCCAAGTCACTGTTTGCAGAAAGGGGCTACGAAGGTACGCCAGTGCGAGAAATAAATAAACAAATAGGCAAAGGCGTTGGCATTCTTTATCATTATTTTCCTGGTGGCAAACGAGAAATTTTATCCGTTCTTTTGCAGGAGAGCATGGCGCGTCGCAAGCATGAGCTTAAACTTACCGCTCAAGCTATTGAAGAACTAGAGCTAAGAGAAGCTTTGCTTAGGTTTAGTAGGCGATTCCATGAAGTTTTTATGGCGGATATCGATATTTTGCGAATCATGGTTCGCGTCAGTGATTCCCTCGATCTGAAGGAGCAACAAGAATTAACGGATATGATTAAGCAGCAAACGCAAATATTTGCCGAATTTCTGCATAGAAGAGAGCAAAAGGGAGAAATTCGAAATTTAGATTACACGATGGCAACCAGACAGTTTTTTTCAATGATGATGCAAACTTTAGTATCAGAGCTCGGTATGGTCAAAATACAGTGGGAAGATACGGAGACATACTTGGAGAAAATTGTGGATTATACGATAGATTTATGGAGGAAGCCATAGGTTGGCCTTCTCCACAAAATTTTTTTGCCATTACATTGAACAAACGATCAATCAACCAATTAATGAATTGAAAAAGAGGAGAACTGCACGATGTCCATATTCAAACAAAAGCTAGTCGCTTTGCTTCCTGTCCTTGTTATTGCCATTGTTTTTATTTTTAGCCTTACCATGATTCCTTCCATTAATCCACATCCGGAGAACTTGCCGATTGCTGTGGTAAATGAAGATGCTGGTATAGATATTCCAGATCAAGGCCACGTGAATGGCGGAGAAAAGCTGCTTGAGGGAATGCAAAGCGCATTGTCTGAGAAGAATAACGGAGGAGAACCTACGGCTAAATGGATTACAGTCGACAGTATAGAAGCTGCTACGCAAGGTCTGAACGATAAGAAGTATTATGCAGCAGTTGTTATACCGAATAATTTTAGCGCGAATCAAGCGACTCTCCAGACGACAGCACCGGAATCACCTAAGGTGCAGATTTATGTGAGCCAAGGCGCAAATATGACAGCAGCGAATGCGGCTTCACAGCTGCTCAGTGGTATGATCGATGGCTTGAATACCCAGGTTCGCACGCAGCTCATGGCAGTCTTGGAGCAACAGGGAGGCTCCATTAATTTGAAGCAGGCAGCTATGCTTGTATCCCCAATTATCAAAGAGGTCACGATTCTCAATCCCGTAGGCACCAACAGCGGAAATGGAAACGGTCCTGTTACCTTGTTTCAGCCGCTCTGGATCGGTTCGATGATTGGGGCAGTCATTATGCTCATCTCCAAAAACAAGCTAAAATTCATCAAGCCTAAGCAAAAGCTATTGTCTCATGTGGCACATGTGTTGTGGGGAGTGTTAATCTCCATCATTGTCGGGTACGGACTAACATGGTTTGCAAGTTTATGGGGCATGAACATTGCTCATTTCAACCAAACCGCATTAATTTTAGCTATTAGCTATTTTAGCTTCTTCATTATGATATCTGCCGTCTTGTCTTGGACGGGTATAAGTGGGATGGGTTTCTTCGCCTTGTTCTTATTCTTTGGGGCTCCTCTGCTGAGTTTTGCCCCGGAATTTCTGTCGTCGTTTTACCGTGACTATATCTACTCATGGTTACCGATGCGATTCATGGTTGAGAGCCTGAAGGATCTTTTCTACTTTGGAAAAGACATTAGTCTCAGCGGTTCGACTGGCGTATTGCTTTCGATTGCCGTTGTTGGTATTTTAGTATTGTTTAGTTCATCCTTAAAGCCTTCTAAGAAGGCTGATGTGAAGAAAGCTGCAGTGAGTACAGCTTCGTAGTAGTCATTTCACAGGAATGAAGGGGCCAGAGCGCTTGCATGGCATGCAAGAGGTGAGCGGTTAGATCCCACTAGCCTCTCCACCATACTTTAAATCAGAAACGGCAGAGATGCCGTTTTTTGCGTTTATTTTCCTTACTTATTATTCACGACGTGCATTAATCGTGCAGCGTTGCATGTTAGAATAGTTCTTCTCATGACAGATTTTATCCAGCTGCGTTAATTAGAATACCGCAACAAGCTCCTTTTAAAGGGGATACTTAAATCCCCTGAGACCTTGCGAAATCAAAGCTTTGCGGAGATATTCTCATGGAATGATCATGTGCCTACTAAAGCATAATAAATGCAATGAAAAAAATCAGTGTAAAATACATCCAAAAATATGAAAAAGGAAAAATGTAATAATTAAATGTGCTAAATTTAGCTGAAATAAATCTAATCAACCACTACTTTAGCTATTTACAGTGGAAAAATAATGTCTTAAACTGAATTTGTAGCTGAAATATTGGTTATACCATTGCTAAATTTAGCAAAAATAATGTTGAATATCTCTGTGAAAAATTATTTATTGTTAGGGAGTGATGCGAGTGTCTATTGCAACCTTGAATTTTGAAAGTCATTATTTAATGTCCAATCATGAGATTACGGTCATTTTGCCGAACAAGCCCCGTAATATTTTGGCTAAAAACTATTATGAGAGCGGAAAGAAATACAAGGTGCTGTGGCTGCTGCATGGAACGTTTGGCGATCACACTGATTGGCTGCGCCGAACAAATATTGAACTATACGCTTGTGAAAAAGATTTGATAGTAGTGATGCCAAGCGCTCTCAACAGCAATTACTCCAACTGGAATTCTTGCATGATGGGATTTAGCATGTTCGATTACTTGACGGAGGAGTTGATGCCGTTAATCTACAACTGGTTTCCGGCATCGGATAAGCGGGAGGACAATTTCATAGCGGGCTTGTCCATGGGCGGCCGCGGGACGATCAAATATGCGGTCAATCATCCGGAACGATTCGCGGCGGCCGCCGTGTTGTCTGCAGCACCTGTTGAATACGGCAAGCTGACAGAGGAGGATTTGCAGCAGGATGATATGTTTACGCAGCGTCTGCGCGGTATGGTGGAGAATGCGGGAGGGCTTGAGTCATTCGTAAAATCCGAAGAAAATGTATGGTCAATTATGAATTCGC
Source organism: Paenibacillus luteus (assembly GCF_006542765.1). Taxonomy (GTDB): domain Bacteria; phylum Bacillota; class Bacilli; order Paenibacillales; family Paenibacillaceae; genus Pristimantibacillus; species Pristimantibacillus luteus. The sequence goes on along the minus strand of NZ_SKCD01000057.1, from coordinate 6,349 downwards.
TTTCATCCAGTGGGAGGCTGCCACGACTTCTGTTCGCTTGCGGGACGGCGGATACGATGATCTACGAGAATCTCAAAATATTTAGGGATCACGCCGACAAAATCGGGATCAAAGCGGATTACTGGACGTTAGAAGGTTATGGACATGAGTGGCGATTCTGGGATTTGGCTATTCAGAAAGCACTTCAATTTTTTGGTCTTGAGGATACGGGCGCTAGTCCGTTCTAGATTATGCACCATCAGGAAAGAGGGGATGAAAGAGGATGGAAGATAAAATCGTAATTACGCCAGGGACGCCGGATGACAATAATAGAGACTATTTGCCTGAGGCGATTAAAGGCTCCGATCTGGTTGTAAATGAAAACGGTAACAATTCGCAGGTTTATCCGGAGAGACTAGTGGAGTATAAGGACATCGTTGTCAACGGCATTGAGGATACATGGTATGAATACATCCCAGCATCCTATGACGGAAGCAAGAAGGTGCCGCTGGTTGTGTCCATGCACGGCGGGCTGATGACAGGCTGGGGACAGGCGATTTATACATCATGGACATTAGTGGCCGATCGCGAAGGATTTATTGTACTTTTCCCCAGCGCGGGCTTGAGGCGGTTCTGGATTGTGGATTGCGAGAAAGAGAAGCTAGAGGCTGCGGCTACTCCTCGAGAGGATGGCATCTACATCAATATGCCGCCCGAGCATCCCGAAGACAATCATGATATGAACCTCGTGCTCGGACTTGTTGATCGTCTGAAAGCGAAATACGAGATCGATGAAGGCCGCGTCTTTATTCAAGGCATGTCCATGGGTAATATGATGACAAGTCAAATTGCACGTTATTACGGTAGTGTTTTTGCGGGTAAAGCGGGTTCAGGTGGCCCTTCCAGTCCCGCTCTTCTGTTCGACGAGCAGGATGAGACGATAAATCGCGGCGGGCCGCTGGCGGTTTGGCAGACCAGACTGGAGCATGATATGACTCCCCCTCATTTCAAGGGAGATACGGAATATGTCGTCCGTCGCAATCGTGAATATTGGTGTCGAATCAATGGGTGCGACAGTTTGCCGGAGATCAGCATTGTCGGGGAGGATAATTTCGCATTCTACACAGGCGCCAAAGCGGATCTGGTCTTTCGGGATGTCAAAAATCGCGATCATGGTCAGACGTTCGATGATGCCGAGGTGGTATGGGATTATCTATTTTCTGGTGTTCGGAGAACGACGGACGGAAGCATTGTTCGGGAGCAGCCGAATATCTCAAGACAGGGAGACGGTTGTGCGGTTGTTTTAATGGAAGGCAGTAGCAAGGCATACATCAACAACCGTCTGGTTACGATGAGCGGTCCGGCCATCACAAGACAAAAGCTGAAATACCACGGACTTAACGGCGACAGCATCGTGAGGGGCGAATATTTGTGCGTGCCGGTGTCCTTTGCGGCAGAAGTATACGGCGGTCGATGTACATTCTCAGAAGGCGGCCTATCGGCAGAACTGACCTTGCCTGGTGGACGAAAGCTGCAATTTGCCCGCGGGAGCATTGGCTGCGTCGTAGACAACAAGGTGCAAGCTATGTTATGCGAAGCGGTATTTCAGAACGGAGAGCTCTATGTTCCAATTCAGTGGATCAGCCAAAGTCTGTTTAATCATTTTGCTTCTTCTAGCGAGGGCGTGTTGTATATGACGGATCATTATGCCATTCTATCCAAAAATATGGCGCATCTGATTCGGGACGAAATATTGGGCTAAAGGGAAGTTCGGTGAGCATGTACAGCATTGGGATTGAACATGAGGGTGAGGGTGATGCCGTTTGGCAGTGTTGAGAATGAATTTTCTATCGCAATCGCTTGGCATGCAAACAAATGTTACCGTGTGCTTACCAACATACAGCTTTGCGGACAGTATGGAAGGCAAACAGGTAGAGTACGTTCGAGGGATGACCTTCCAGACCTTATATTTGCTGCATGGTGGGAGCGGAGATGACGGGGATTATGTTAATTTCACCAACATTGTCCGTTATGCGGACAAATACAAGGTGGCTGTCGTAATGCCGAGCGTACACAACTCCTGCTATACCGATACCGAGGATGGGGCAAAGTATTATACGTATGTTGCGGAAGAACTGCCCAAGCTCTGCGAAGCTTTCTTCCCGTTGTCGCTTAGAAGAGAAGATAACTTTGTAGCCGGATTGTCCATGGGCTCACATGGCGCGATGAAGCTGGCTATGCACTATCCTGAGCGTTATGCGGCTGCGTTGATGATGTCGGGTGCCTCATATCGGCCAGGTGTTCCAAGCATGGTCAGGACAATAAACGGCGAATTCGATTTTGAGACGGATATGAAAATCCCAGTCGGGGGAGGCTTACAGGCTAAGCTGGTAGATCCCGCCTTTATCCACGGAACAGTAAACGATGTTTACGCCGCCGCGCTACGAAATGTAGAAGAAGAAAAGCTATTGCCCAAGCTGTTTTTCCGTGTCGGCGACAGTGATCATGCCTTGTATCGGACCCTGCTCGCCGAACAAGATTTGCGGAAATGGGGATATGACACAAGGCTGGAGGTAGTAGCGGGCATGGGGCATGAATGGGATTTATGGGATGAGTCGTTGCAAGTCGCGATGTCTGAGTGGCTGCCGTTGCGAAGCGAACCGATTTACCCGGAGAAGTTCGGATCATAGCACATTATGACACCGTTTCGCTGGTGTGGATTGGATCACATTGTCGAGGAGGGAGGGATTCATGGTGAAACGCAATCAGACGGTAGGCGTCAAGCAAATTGCCGAAGCGTTAGGGGTATCGTCCAGCACGGTTTCGATGGTGCTGAACAACAGGGGCGGTGAATTCCGCATTGCAGATACGACCTGCGAGAGGATCATCCAGACGGCCAACGAGCTTGGCTATCGGCATGAGGCGCGAATGAAACGCAAGAAACGCAGCTTTAACAGGACGCTGGTTTGTGCTTTTTGTCCGCCGGATTTCGACAAGGGTCCTACTTCACAATTTTATGCTGGCATTAATCGGTATCTAAACGAGCTCAATCTCAAATATGAAACGATCGTCTTTCCCTATGAACTGGGGAAGCTGAAGGACAAAATCTCGTTTATCTCAAAGGAATTTATATCCGGAGCGATTATGATGGCGCTTACCGAAGAAGATATTGCCTTTATCGAAAATACAAAGTTTGATATTCCTGTTGTCCTGTTTAACCGTACTGCTAAAGGTTATTCTTCCGTCCTGACTGACGATTATACGGTTGGACACAGCGCAATGGAGCATTTTATAAGACGCGGGCATACTCGCTTCGGGATTGTCTCGCCCAATTACTCCAGTCGAGCACTCAGCCTCCGTTCCACGGGTTATCGGGACAAGCTTAGAAGCAGCGGCATGGAGGCGGATGAAGCCTATTCCTTTACGACAACTTACGGAGACGCAAGCGATGCGGGAGGTTATGCCGCCATGGAGGAAATGCTGCAATCCGAGAAGTTGCCGACAGCCTTGTTCGTGTCGATCGACAACATGATGAGTGGCGTGACCCGCCGGGTTCGAGAGCGTGGAATCCGAGTGCCGGAGGACCTCGAAATCATCTCTTATGGGAGCATGGCGTTTAACAATATCGTAAGTCCGACGATTACGAGCTTCGTTCCGTCGTCAGAGGAGATGAGCTATAACTGTGCGAAGCTGCTGCATCGCTTCATCGAAGATGGCGTCTGGAATGATAATGTGAAGATGAGCTTTGAGGCGACATGCGTCTATCGCGAAAGTTGCCCGGAATGAAATAGACCAAATATAAGAATGGGAGAGCATCATGAAAAAAATAACAAACCGAATTATGTTAATTACTTATGCGGATAGCATGGGAAGTAATCTTAAGGATTTGCAGCAAGCGCTTACAGGGCATTTCGAAGGTGTCATCGAAGGGGTACATATTCTGCCCTTCTTCCCTTCATCCGGAGACCGCGGATTTGCGGTTATCCATTACGACACGGTTGATTCAGCTTTCGGCGACTGGGAAGATATTCGCGACATTGGCGAAAGATACTACTTGATGGCGGACTTCATGATTAATCATGTATCTATTCGAAGCGAAGAATTTCGGGATTATATGGAGCGTGGCGACGCTTCCCCTTACAAGGAAATGTTCGTTCATTGGGATGCGTTCTGGCCTAACGGCGAACCGACGGAAGAAGAGTTGGAAACGCTGTACAGGCGGAAAATGCAAGGACCTTATAAGGAGTTTACGCGTCAGGACGGCAAGACGGTCAAATTGTGGAACACTTTTTTCGAAGAGCAGGTCGATATCGACCCGTGGGCGCCAGCCACACAGCGTTACTATGAGCGGAATTTAGGAAGGTTGGCAGAATATGTGCCTTTAATCCGCTTCGACGCTTTTGCGTACGCTTCCAAAAAAACCGGGACCAGCTGCTTTTTTGTTGAACCAGAGGTATGGGATGTACTGGACATCGGCATGAAGCCGCTGGAGCGTCATGGGACGGAGATGCTGCCCGAAATTCACGAAAACTACAAAATTCAGTTGAAGATGGCGGAGCGGGGACACTGGGTGTATGATTTTGCGCTGCCGATGCTGATGCTGCATGGTCTGATGACCGGCCGCACCGATCGGTTGGTGAATTGGATGAACATTTGTCCACGCAAGCAATTTACGACACTAGACACGCATGATGGCATCGGTGTTGTCGATGTAGCGGGACTTCTGGACAATGAAGAAATCGATCTGGTCAGGGAACGGGTCAACGCGAAAACTGCAGATCTGCAGCAATATATTCAGTTGCCGTCCGGCATAATCAAGATGTCAGGGGAAAAAGCGAGACAATACCAGATGATGAGCACCTATTACTCGGCGCTTAACGAGGAGGATGCTGCCTATTTGCTGGCACGAGTCGTCCAGCTCTTCGCGCCTGGCATCCCGCAGGTCTATTACGTGGGATTGCTCGCAGGCGAAAATGATATAGAGTCACTCAAGGCTATTGGAGAAGCTAGAAGCGTCAATCGCCACAATTATACGCTAGAGGAGATTGCCGATCGCGTACAGCATCCTATGCTGCAGCAATTGTACGCCATCATGCGATTTCGCAACAGCTGCCAGGCATTTGACGGCGAGATTCAAATCGATCAGAACACGGAAAACGGAAACCTCGGCATCACATGGAGACAGGGTGAGTATTGGACGACGCTCAGGGCAGACTTCCGGACGAGGGCTTTCGAAATTTCATATGGCATTGGCGACGAGTTCCCGCAGGTGTTGTTCTGTAACGATAGCCTGACAAAGGAGGCAGAAGAGTGAGTTTTATAAGTAGAGTGGATGCCGAATTGAGAGAAGGATTGGGGATGCTGCCGGTTCTCAAGCTACCTGATGACCTTTATGAAGTCAGAAAATTCAGTCCATTACCACGTGAAAAGGCTGATGATGTGCGGGAGACTGACCTTTTCATCACTGGAGCGGGAGGCCAGGGTATGTTGGTCAAAAGCTATGAACCGGCCGAGAGAACAGAAGAAGATCTGCTCTCGGCAGTACTTTGGATTCATGGGGGTGGTTATATACTTGGGCATCCTGAAGCGGAAGGCGCACTATGTGAACAGTTCGTGCAGAATGCTGGTTGCGTTGTTTTCGCTCCTGATTACCGGTTGGCACCTGAGCATCCCTATCCGGCAGCACTTGAGGACTGTTATACGTTGTTATGCCACATCGTGAGCGATGCTGCGGAATATCGCATTGACGCATCGCGTATTGCGGTCGGCGGCGGGAGCGCTGGCGGCGGTCTAGCAGCGGCGCTTGCTTTGCTGGCAAGAGACAGGGGCGGTCCGGCGCTATGCTTCCAGATGCCTCTGTATCCGATGCTTGATGATCGCAACGAAGCCCCCTCTACACATGAGGATATGGATCCTGCAGTATGGAACCGCGAGAACAATAAGGCGGCTTGGCGCATGTATCTCGGCGAGTCAGGCGAGGGAAGTCCTTATTCCGCACCGAGTCGCGCAACTGATCTTAATGGTCTTCCTCCGGCTTACCTCTGTGTAGGCCAGATGGATTTATTCCGAGATGAAAGTATCTCCTATGCAGCCCGTCTGGCGCAGGCTGGCGTAGACGTTGAACTGCATGTGCATCCTGGTTGTTATCACGCAAGTGAACTGTTTATACCGGATACGCAAATCAGTAGACGTATCCGATTGGAATATGTGGATGCAATGGTGAGAGCGTTGAGTAAATAGGCGTAATAGGAGCTATTCCTGTAATGAAGTAATTTGAGCTTTGAATGAAAAATGCACCTCTAGTATACTGGGAGTCGTTCCGTCCAAAGAACAAACCCACATACGAAAAGAGGCGCACAATTGAAGTATA
>NZ_SKCD01000056.1 GCF_006542765.1 Paenibacillus luteus | reverse complement strand
CTTATTCGCAGGATTTCAAGATTGCACGGAGTACCGGATTGCATTAAACAAAAGGGCATAGACCCGTACCGTTAGGATTACCGGCCTCCACCCTCTGGAAAGGCGTAACGAAGGAATGAAAGGGCATTGACCCGTCGAGAAATGGGAGTGAAAGCCTCCGGAGGTTACGTGGAGCAGCGTGCAGCAGAGCAACAAAAAAGGAGCGAAAACTCGCCCCTTCTGTTCCCGCATGCGTCGGTTGCCCATTTTAGCGGCTCTCGTCCCATTCAATCTGAGTTACAATTCATCCTCTGGTGATATCCTGCGAATAAGCGAGCATTCGTGAGAAAACTGTATTGTACCGAGGGAGCTCAAACTATTTTATATTCCTTCACCTGTGTTTACATTCATCGTTGGCAAGCATGGGGTTTAGGTTATTCTTATCGTCATTAGATGGTAGAACTAATGGCATTTCTCAAATTCAGGTGTCCGAACTAATGGACTAATAAGAAATCCACCATCCCGGCAACTCCCAGTATAGCAAAACGGATTAATTAAGTAACCCGTGATTTTTAATCTTGACTTTAATATGAGGCTTGATGTTAATCTCCGAGTATTCTTTATTCCAATCTAGTGTCTTCCAGGTCTTCTGATGCAAGGCCTTCATCTGAAGACCAATCCCAAGCCCATCGCAATTAGCTTGCTGCAACTGGCGAATCGTTTTTTCCGCACGTGTACTCAACACCTTTTCCAGACTACGGGAAATGTCCGCAATCATTATCTTGTTTAACAACGTTCCGGTAGGATTATCTACTAAAAAGCAATTGAGTGTAATGAAAATATCCGCAGTAATCTGATCCTTAATGGTAATCTTCACTTTATGCTTTGCACGTTTATACGAAAACGTCAAATAGCTTTGTTCAGGTCCAATTTGTTCCGTCATCGTCCCATAAGACATATGTCTGGTCAACATAACAAAGGTACGGGAATGATTTGAATCCAGTCTTCCAGTCATTTGCTTTCCATGAAATAATGCCAAACCAGTTATTTTTGCCCGCTCTTTCTGATGCGTGGCGTCAATGACAGGCAGTACATTATCAAAGCCGGGGGTCATCATAATGGATGAAATCAAGAAAGGTGATTCTTCTGGTATGACACCGTCTTCCTCATTGCTTTTCAGCAAATCATATAAATACTCACTGATAAGCGAACGGTCTTCTACTTCCAGTTCAACTACATCTCTAGCCTGGCCATCCGTAATGGCTACAAAGATACTAATCGGAAACTGGGCTTCGCGATAAAAATAATCTAGCGTTTCATACATATTTTTTACGGCAAAAGCTTTGTTAACAAGCAGAACCCTGGTCTCCCTTAGATCCATATGCTGAGAAATCATTTTCTGAAGCTGTAAGCTTGCTTCCTGTACCGAATGTCCTTCTCCGCTTACTTTAGGCGTAACGACATTGCTCTGGTTTTCAATGGCTATCTTGATGGTTGGAATAGATACCGACAATCGCACTTTATGATCTTCCAATAAATCTACTCCAACGGTTTGCACCATCCGGATATTCTTAAGCTGTCTTTGATCCCAGCAACCGCTTAGCAGCAAAGCAAGCGATAGTAACACAATAATCCGCCGTTTTCGCATATTGATGATCTATTTCCCCCCAAGTTTGTTCTTCAGTTCCGCCAGCCATACAAGTAGTAACATGCATGCAATGAAGCCAAAAGTAAGAAGAGGCGCAAACCGATTAGTCATTGTTTGTAATTGGTCCAGTTGCTCTGCAGTTAACTGGTATAGGCAAATAATATATAGAACAGAACCACAGATGTACGTAATGGGTTTATAGGCCTCCTGTTGTTTTTTAAGCATGGCCGATATAGAAGAGACAATGAGCATAAAATACGAATAAAATGACGTGAGAATAAACAGGATCCAGATTGAAAGGACAATCAGATCAAATCGTTCAATTACATTTAAGGATATGGCCTTCATCTGATATAGCAGCGGCTCCCGAATAAATACAATCATTTCCTTCCCGAACAGCGCCATGGAGGAAAATACGCAAAACGCATAAAAAAACGTCGTTGTCCAACTGGCATACATAGCGGTTCGAAGAACCTTTACTCGATCTGCATTTGTAAAATAACCAGGTAGTATTAACATAATCTCAGCACCAGTTAATCCCCATAACGCAACGAATGCTCCGTCCAAAATAGATAAAGGTCCAGCTTCGAAAATAGGCAGCAAATGATAAGGATTCCAATCCTTAAGCATATACCCTGACAACACGATAAAGAGTGGCATAAACAACGTGCAAAATACCGCAAAACGGGCGTACACTCGAAACGGCTGCAGAGCCAGATAAATACAAACCCCAAACAGCGTAAGTAGTAAAAACCATTCAGGCGTCCTCGGGTAAGCCCATAATTCCGTCGTATACAACCAACCGGATAATATGATGTACAAAATTAACACATAGAGCAAAATGCTCAACGTCAGGATTATCCGGCCGCCAAATCCTCCCAAACGCTGCATCAAGAATTGGAACACATTGCGCTCACCGGCTGACATCATCAGCCTCCATAACATATAAATAAAAAGGCTATTAGCGGCACCGCCTAGTAAACAAGATACCCAACCGCCGGGACCTGACTTTTCGCTAACTGAATGGGCTATCGAAATGATTGCTGATCCAAATTGCGCTTGCATGACGATGCAATAAAGCTGGAACAACCCCAGTTTTGATTTCATTCGGATTTACTCCTAATCGGTGAATAATACGGAACACCAAATGGCTCAAGAGAAAAGAAGTGAACCAAACAAGCAGCAGTAAGGAGTGTAATGCCATAAAAACCTACAATCCATGCAGCAAAAACAAATAGTAACTGCAAAATTAGAGTCAAAATTCGCATCTGATAGGTTGGAATAATAAAGGATCCAATAACCGACAACGCTACGATTACAATATAAATATTTGAGACAAACCCGATTTTAACAAGAGCTTCGCTAATAATAATTCCTCCCGCTACGCCTACCATTTGCGCAACTTGAGAGGGCAGGCGAATAGTCGTTTCTGCAATTAACTGAAAGATAAGGATCATGAGAACCGCTTCTACAATTGGTGAATAAGGAACATTTTCCAAGGACCCTTTAATACTGATCGCCATTTGTGATGGGAGTACTTCATGATGGAAACTAACAATTGCGATGTAAAGGCTGCATATGTACAAGCTGAGCATTAGACCAATTGCTCTCAATGTTTGTAAAACAATTGCGCCCTTATCCTCCATAAGCATAGAATCAATCGTACGGAGAAAGGTATAAAAAGACACCGGAACGATAAGGCAAGTAGAGCTCTGTTCGCACAATATGGCAATACGTCCCTGCATGATTAAATTTGTAGCCGTATCAATCCGCTCTGTGCCAAACACTTGGGGAAAAAGAGAACGCTTCTCCTCTATTAATAACTTCTTTTGCAGACGGCCGGGGTGAATTTCCATTCCGGAGTCAAGCCCTTTCAAACGTTGTGTGACCTCTTTCACAATCCGCGAATCTGCTACCCCATCCTGCCATAGTACTGCTATTTTGTGAGTCGAATATTTGCCAACGGTTAGATAACGGACTTTTAATTGAGGGGAAGATGCCCGATTTCGAATGAGATTAATATTGACATTCAGATGCTCAATAAAACCGGACCGCTCACCAATAATCGAGCTTTCATTCACGGGCTCTTGAATAGAACGGATATTGGACTGCTCAGCGTTTAAGGAGTACCATATTTCATCACAGGTTACCAACGCTTTCCCTTGTAATATCGCTTTAACAGCTTCTTCTGGATTCGCACAGGGAAACACCTCGGCAGAAGTAATCAGCTCACTTATCGTAAGGTTATGGTAATCATCCGATTTCGTACGAAACCATTGTTTAAACAAACTAATTTCCAGTTTTTCCGTATCGCATAACGTCTCGATATAGACTACTACAGCGGGCTTTCCATTTAGTGAAAATTCACGGATGATCAAGTCTTCTGTATAAAACAGCCTTGCTTGAATTTGTTCGAGAAGTTTTGGCTTCATGGGACATCTCTCCTGTCCATGTAATATTGCCCAATTCATTCATGAATTATTTATTTCAATTCTTTTTTCATTGATGCAAAAAAGAGCTGTTGATCTTTGATCAACAGCCTTCAATGTCCATTAAATGGTTATCCTGTTTTTATAATCGCAATTGATGCATTAATGTTCGGATTACCAGCGATCGTTGTATTCCATATGTCATCGTCCCCGGTATCCTCAAAACGATTAAGCGTTAAGAAGGGAAGCATCGATAATAAATCGAATAACTTTAGCTGCCTCCGCTCGCGTTACCATTCCCCGGGGATCGTAGGTATGGCCCTCTCTTCCGTTAAGAATGCCTGCGCCCTGCAAATGCCTAATCGAGGAAGCTGCCCAAGCAGCAATATCCGAATCGTCTTCGAATGGCTTAATTGCGGCTGCGGGGGAAAGGCTGACTCTCGCATGCTCTAAGAAACGGGCGATAATATGACCCATCTCCTCCCGAGTCACCTTACGGTCCGGCGCAAATAAACTGCCGCCAATGCCTTGAACGATTCCGTTTGCCGTTGCATAAGCGATATAAGGTGCATAGTAGGCGTCGGCGTCCACATCCTTGTAATCGAAATCCGCGTCACGCTGCATGCCCAACATTCGTCCGAGTACGGTGACCAACATGCCTCTGGTCATTGTTTCATTCGGAGCGAAGCGTACTGCATCGACACCCGTGAACCACCCCCTGGCAGTCGTGAATTCGATATTAGAGCGGGACCAGTGGCTCGTTGTATCCTCAAACGTCTTTCGATTGAGTCCTACCTCGTATGTGAAAGACCCACGAGATACGAACACGATTTCATCGTCCTTCATCGCTGCGAAAGGCTCGACGCTTCGTCTGCCATCTTCAATTCGATAGACAACAAGATGCTCGTCTGATTCGCCGGGCTGCTTCCTGTAAGGCACCTTCACGACAACCTTGCCAGCCCATCCCGCCAATACCTCTCCATCGGCCTTCAGACTAACCGCGACCGATGGTTTATAGGCACTGGAGCTTTCCTTACGCTCCAATCGGATATCGAGCGGCGCCCCGCCTGCCGCAGCCATCGTAATCGAATCAATCAGCAGATTGCCAATTGGAGTCCGGAATTCTAGCAGCTTGCCGTAGTCGATCAACTGCTTCACAACCTCGCGACTTAAGCCGACTTGAACAAAACCAACTGAAGAAGGAGCCGTTACCGTAATGGTGATGCGGTCAGGCTTGCCGCTGTCGACCTTGACCTCCTTGCTCAGCTTATCGTCAATGATTACGTTGACTTCCCAGTCGGATTTATCGCCTTGGCTAGGTCCCACCGGATTTTCGGTAGGTCCCGGGCTTGGCGATGGCCTTGGATCAGAACCGTCCACGATCGTGAAAATCCCCGCCTTGCTCTTGAGAAGGTGCATGGACTCGCCTGCGCCAGAGAATGCTTTTAGCTCCGAAATGCCAAGCGGCTTCTCTCCTTCGCTACCGATGGCTTTAAACGCGAGTCGAAATAATACGGCAGTTGCATCGGTTCGAAAACCTTCGCCATGGACTGCAGCGACCTTGACTGTCCCTCTGGACGCATCAATTCGGTATTCCAGCAGCCAATCGGCTACGTCGTGCCCGACAACCGCCGGTTCCACGATTTCCAGTGCGGTCTGGTCGTACGTTAGTTGAAACTCAAACGCCTTTAGGCCTGCGGGCCGGTGCATGACAAGTTCTACTACGGCGATTTGCCCCATACCTGCTTGGGCCGATTTTACCTCGAGCTCCGGAATTTCCGCAGCAGCTTTCGCGGAATACACTCCTGCTCCGAAGAGAATCACCGTCAATATCCCACAGATCGCTCCCGCTATTAACCGTTTATACATTTTTGTCCATCCTCTCAGATTGCAAGGGGAAGGCTTCAGCGCGCCTCCCCCTTGCAGCCTACCCGGTTTAAATTTGAGGAGCAGTTGCTTCCGAAGTCAGCTTGTCCGCAATGATTTGAAGCAAGGCAAGCACGTCGCTTGTGTCTACGTTGCCATCGCCATTCATGTCCGCGGCTTCAAGCTGCGACTCGTTTCCTTGACCAAGCCCCGCCACAATCAGCTTAAGGATTGCCCTTGCATCGAGGGAGTCAACATTATCGTCTCCGTTAACATCGCCTTGCACGCGGCTTACGATCATGATCTTTGAAGCTTCTGATTGCACGGATACGTAAATCGATTCGCCGGAGTGATCCGCGACGACTCCGCGCATGTTCTCGAATGTAATCTCCGTGGATGTATCTGCTCCACCCAAATCCGCTTTAGCGCGGAACGTCACATTCGCGATAACGGTCTTCCCGTTATTGCCGAGGGGTGCGGAGGCAATGCCTGCGAATCCGACCTTGCCCGGCGTCCCCGTATTCATTGCGCCAGCTTCCTTGAACGCGCCCCACTCGAAGCTCTCCAAAGTGAGAATAGCTTTGTCATATTTTAATACACCTTCGAGCCCAGTAAGTTCAGCACCGTTCTCGACCGTGACTGGCACCGTAAATACAACCCCCTTTGCCACCGTCTGGTTGGCCGCGCCAAGCTTGATTTCTTCTCCCGGATTAGGCTCATTGTTCGGATACAGGTTCAAATTCATGGAGAGCTGATTTTTAGCGCGGAACAATTTGTCATTTTTCACAGAATACCAATTGACGTCCACATTATTACTGCCTTCCTTGAAAGTCATAAGCATAACCATGCCAAGGTCTTGGGGATTCATATACTGGGCGTCGACTAGTACCTGCTGTACCTGATTCCCATGATCGCCAATATCTTCTCTGACAACTAGGTCTGAATAGCCGATATGGCCGGATACGACAAGCACGATATTTTCGTGTTTTCTCACCAATTCGTTCCACATGTCGTCACCGTTGTTGGCATCGCCGAGATAACTGCTTGGATAATGATGATGGTTTTTATTGATTTGTTCACCGTTATGGTACATATAGGAATGCGTTGTAATAATGACTCGTTTGTCCGGATTGGCCGCGATGACCTCGTCCGCCCATGCCAAAATGGCATCTGACGGTCCGAAATCCATAGCGAGGACCAGATAATCCAAACCGCCAATCTTATAAGTGTAATACGTATTTTCCGTCTTCCCTTCTACCATTGCTCCACCGAAGGAAGGCTCCTTCGAATATTTGCTAAATGGGAAGTAAGCGTTAAAGTTTCCGTAATTAGGACGGTAGCCGTCATGGTTACCCGGCGTCACCACGTATGGTATTACACCGTCTAAATAGGCATACGAATCTGCAGCAACCTTCCACTGCGATGTGCTCGAAGCCGTGTTAACGATATCGCCCACGCTGATCGCAAGCTTAATATTTTTATCTTTAGCATTATCCTTAAGCCAATTGAAATAGTTCTTCATTGCTTGCGGGTGGCTCTCAGCCATGTATTGAGTATCTGGTATAACGGCAATCGTATAGTCTCCATCTGCGAAGTCGGGCTCCAACCAATTAAACGTCTCGTCGTTGTAAGGAATCACGTCGTTGCCGTTCGGGGAGCTGTCCGTGTAAACTCCGTCCGCTGCTTGATCCAGCTTCCAGTTACCGATAAGCCCTATTTCGTTTCCTTGCAAATAATCGTTGTAATTCGCTTTGATTTCTTCGGCCGTTCTGGCCGTTGACCAGATCCGGACATCGGCAAGCTCGCCGTTGAAGTTGACAGCTGGCACTTTTTCCGCTGTATACCCCTCATAGGTCGAGCCCAGTTTCAGCTCGCGGAACGGGCTAGCTTTGGGAAGCGGCGTCGCCTGCTTGGCTTCATGGATTTTGTCTCCGTTCACGTAAGTCGACACCGTCCCGTCCGCATCGTTCAGGACGATCGCGAGATGTACCCAGTCCCCTACGTTTAAGTTCACGTTGTTCGCGTAATAATTCAGCTCATAGTTTTTGTGATCTCTCCAGAACAAACGAGGATTGCCGTTCGTGCCTATTTCGAAGCTGATTCGGGAAATATCGTTGTAGCTTTGAGATTCATAATTGCTTAGAATGGCACCAATCCGTTTGTTGCTTGGCGTATCCTCCGGAATCTTCACCCATGTCTCGAACGTTCGCGGGGAACGCGCAGGCAGCTCTTCCATTGCAAGCTCCAGCTTCCCAGAAGCAAAGTTAGCGCCCTTTCCCTGAAACTCGCTCGTGTATGTTCTCGGAAAACCGTTTGGCGTGCCATTCAACTTGCCAGCTTTGTCGCGCACGACGTTTACGAGTCCGTCAAGAACCGAGTCGTTCAGCGTCCAAGCATGTTTCAGGCCGTCTTCGTCTCCTTTCAGTACGACATGGATATTGTCTTTGAGCTCGTCCAGCGTGCGGATATCGTTCCATAGCCGTACCTCAGCGATTTCTGCCCGCACATACATGGAATTGCGCGTATCGGTGCCAATGCTGTGAACAGCTACGGGGGCGACCTTTTCCGCTAAATCCAGATTGTCGAATGTCGCAATTACGGCTCCGTCCTGGTAGATGGTTACTCTCTTATTCGCGGAATCCCTCGTCAATGCGATATGCGTCCAGGCTCCGGTCGTGATTGACTGCCCCGTCGTCGTTTTGTCAATGGTTTTACCATTTGATACTTCGTAGTAGCGTAATTGGTTGGATGCCGAGAGCTCGACCGAGAAAGCTGTAGCTCCCGCGTTATAATTGCCGAACAATACTTGCCTCACGTTTGGATTGACTTCGAATTTAGCCAGCATTTCGAAAGTTGCCGGGAAGTTATCGAGCATCCCGTTAAGATTGACGGAATTCGCACGCGAGGCCTGGAATACTAGCCCTTTCAGATCCTCCTCCGCCGCTTGCGCCGTAGTCAGGCCGAAGCTCTGTACGACGATCAGAACGGCCAACATCAAAGCCGTTATCCATTTTCTTTGTTTCAAGATGGGTCATCCTCTCCGTTTTTAACTTAGGGTGCTTGCCCTTATTAAAGTATATAAAGGAATTGCTTTTTTTTGCAATATAGTTTGCTGTAATTTGCCGTATCTTAACATTTAGTGCGGTTTTTACGATTATCATATTGCGAATTAGTGAAGAAAAATGAAAGATGTTCTATTTCTTTCATCTTTTATTTTTTGCACACAAAAAAAACGAATTCGCTGCTGCTTACACGCAGTGAGAATTCGTTTTTTTATGCATCGACAGAGCTTGTCCTATACCGAACGATAGACGACCTTCATGCCCGTATTTTTGTATTTCTTCACAACCTCCTCATTAATGGAGGAATCCGTTATGATCATGTCTATGCCATCTAGCGGACATACGTTCAGATACGAAACCTTCTCGAATTTGCTGGAATCAGCTGCTACGTTAATTTGCCGGGCACTGGTCATGATGGCTCTAATAATATCGATCTCGTGAATGCGGAAGTCGGTCAGCCCTTTCGTAACCGATATCGCGTTGATAGAGATAAAGGCTTGGTCGATATTGTAACCGGCAATGTCCTCCTCGCACTTCTTTCCGTACAGCGCATACTCTTGCTGATCCAGGATACCGCCGGGAACGATAACGGTAAATCCGGGTTTAAGAGTAAAGTGTTCAATAATACGAAGTCCGTTCGAAATGATCGTCAGCCGTTCGAAATTTTCAGAGAGTTTCTTGGCGATTTCGAGATTCGTTGTTCCCGCGTTCAAAGCAATCGCCTGTCCTTCCGATACGTATTCGCATGCCAATTCAGCCAGCTCAACTTTTTTCTCTTTGTTTTTGTTTTCCCGGTAAGAGAATACGTTCTGATCGCCGCGCTCTTCGGCCAATATAGCTCCGCCGTGAACGCGTTTAAGAAACTTCTTGGCCTCCATATTTTCTAGGTCACGCCTAACCGTGTCGATGGATACGTTCAACACTTGCACGAGCTCGGCCACTTTGACGGAATCATTTTGTTTCAGAATTTCTTGGATTTTTTTATAACGCTCTTCCTGTAGCACGTTTCCCCCCCGCTTCCGATATGATTTTCACATGATAATAATCCCTAGTATACACGCGCATAAGGTGTCCGCTCAAGGTCATTTTGCCCGAAACACTTTTATTTTGCTTCTTTTTGCTCGAAAATGCAAAGAAACAGCAGCTTATATCATGCAAAGCGGCTGTTTCTTATCGAGTCAATGATTCGTTCTCAGCTTGTTTTTAATTCCTCTGGCTAATAATTCAAGCAGAATCGCGAATCCGAGAATGACATACGTAATGAATCCGATCTCTCTCAGATCGTAGTAGTAGTTGCTTGCCATAAACATATCATAGCCGATTCCACCTGCTCCTGCCGCTGCACCCATGGCAATGGCTACAGCAAAATTAATCTCGAACCGGACAAACGTCCACGAGATGATGTAAGAGACCGAAGAGGGCAGCACTGCTTGAAACACGATTTGCCACCAGCCTGCTCCACTGGCGCGAAGCGCTTCAATCACGCCGTCATCCAGCTCCTCGAACGATTCGGAATAGGCTTTGACCAAGTAGCTGATGGAATGGAACGTCATCCCAATCACAGCCGCGACGCTTCCAAGACCGGCAGCAACGGCAAAGATCAGTACCCATAGCACCGTTGGGACCGCGCGAATGAAAGCGACCACCCCTTTAATGACGAGCGAGACAACGGGGTGGGATAAATTGCGCGCTGTCAGCAAAGCCAGAAACAGCGCAATGACCGCTCCAAAGAGCGTCGTAAGAAACGCGAGCCCGATCGTGATTATCACTTGCTGGAATGCCTCGCCGACGGTGAAATGTTTGGCATGTGGTTCTAGGAACATAGTGCCAAGCGTGTCTCCCGTCTTCTTCACGGCCTCACCCAGATCTAGATCCTTGTAATCGAATGTAAGGAAGCCCACTAACGTAAGCGCGGCAAGCGATAGAAGTGTCATCCGGATGACAAAAGCGGATTTATTGAACGGCTTTGCTGGTAACTTTGCGTCCATCTTACATGATCACTCTCCTTACGTAGTTCGAAACCGACTCTATGATCATGATAGCGATGACAATCGCGAGGACGACCAAGGATGCCGAAGCGTAGTTCAAACTTTTATAGTATAAATTGAACAGAAAACCAATTCCCGTTCCCGTCAGAATGCCGATCAGCGTAGCTTGGCGGATGTTCGTCTCGATGGTGAATAGGATCCAGCTTAGCAGTTGCGGCAGGCATGACGGAATGACCGAATGTATGACGACGGAGACGTAGCCCGCTCCCGCCGCCCGGAGTGCCTCGACTGATCCCATGCTCATTTCGTCGATCGTTTCGGTAAACGCACGGGTCAGGAAGCCGAATGAGCCGAAGAAAAGAGCCAGATAACCGGTAAGCACATTCTGTCCGAAGGAAAACAGCAAAATCATCGACCATGCGGCTACATCGATATTCCGGAAAACAGTGGCGGTCCATCGGCTAGCAACGCTAAACGGACCTCCGATTCCTGTCGTCCGAGAACCGAGTATCGCGAATACCAGCGCCGCAACGGCCGCTAAGCTAGTGGCGGCAATCGACACCAATAAGGTTTCGGTAAGCTTATCGAAGATTTCCGGAAGCTTCTTCATAGACTTCTCGTCCGGATAAAAGTTGCTCGCCGCCCATTCGGCAGCCTTCGGTACGGAAGTGAACCCTTTGACCGCATCGTATTCCGTTACGACGATCGCAAGCAACATGGCGACGAGTAGCAGTGTGCAAAATAGCAGAGAATTCACCCGTTTTCGGACAATAAAATCACCCCGCATTGCGACCTCCGCTGCCTTCCAACTCATCGTATTCTGCGCCGTAGATGCCGCGAAGCCTATCTTTTGTCAAGCCGGCGGGCGTTCCATCATATACAATGGTTCCTTTATTGACACCAATGATTCGGTTCGAATAGCTGAGCGCAACGTCGACCTGATGAAGATTAACCACAACGGTGATGCCCATCGTCGAGCAAATGTGCGCAAGGTGATCCATGATCACTTTGGAAGCATTAGGGTCCAGCGAAGCAATGGGTTCGTCGCACAACAGCATTTTGGGATTTTGCACGAGCGCCCGGGCAATGCCTACGCGCTGCTTTTGTCCTCCGCTCAGTTGGTCACAGCGCTTATAAATCTGCTCTTGTAAACCGAGTACGCCCAGAATGGCATGCGCCTTCTTCTTCTCTTCCTCTGTGTAGATGCCCAGAACTCCTGCTAGCATAGACTTGTAACCTAGCCTGCCATGCAGCACGTTCTCAATTACGCTTAAGCGATTGACTAAATTATAATGCTGAAAAATCATTCCGATGCTTGTCCGAAGCTTCTTGAGCTCCCGCTTGCGGAAGGCGGTAATATCGGCATTATCGAAAATGATGGCTCCGCTGGAAGCTTCAATCATGCGGTTCATACAGCGAAGGAGAGTCGATTTCCCCGCCCCTGACGGTCCGATGATGGATACGAACTCCCCTTCTTTCACAGCGAAGCTAATATCCGATAACGCTTTAGTATCCGAGCCGTATTGTTTCGATACATGCTTGAGTTCCAATAACGTTGTCATGCTTAACTCCCTTTCGTCCTCTTGCCTCAGATGCGTTCAGATATTCTGCCTTTAGTTCACAGACAATTCCCTTACCGGATTGAAGAACGCATCATCCACGGGCAGAAACTTCTCTTTTCCCGACTTTTTCTTGAGAATTGCCGTGCCTTCGGCGTCTTTGGGCAAGAAAATCTTTTCGTTGTTCGTTACGGCGTCCGAGGTGAACAGCTCCAACATCTTCTGCCGGTCTTCCTCGCTAAGCGATGCCGTGTTTACCGCGAACGGCTGATTCAGCACCGGCGTGGCGGAAATAAGAACAAATCCCTCTCCAGCGAGCGCGTTGAACGGCTCTTCCGCGCCTTCTTTCACTTTGTAGACGGCGCCTGGTTTGTTATGTTCACCCGATACCAGCTCCACATAATTCGCTACGCAGGTGCTGCAGAATGCTGATACATCAGACTTACCAGTTAGCAGGTTGACGGCGGAACCTTGATGTGAACCACCGAACAGCACCTCGGAGAATACCTTATCATCCCCACCCTGAAGCAGATCCTCCGTGGTCAGATCCTTGAACTTATCCGTCTGGCCAAAGTGGCTGACAATTCCCGCAGATGGAACCTTAAAGCCGGAAGTCGAAGAGTTGGATACGAACGAAAACTTTTTGCCCGCAATTTTGCCCATGGAGAACTTCCCGTCGCTCATATAAGACTCCTCCTCGCTCTTCTTGACAGCCAACCAGCTGTAATAGACAGCGTCGTCAAGCGTGCCTGATTCGCCGCTATGCACAAACAGCGGCAGTACGCTGCTATTCTTGGCATTCGCTTCCACATACGCTTGAGCACCCATGTAGCCGATATCCGCATTGCCGTTTGCGAGTGCTTCGATCGCGATAATGTAGTCTGTTGTCGTCTGATGTTCAACCTTCTTGCCGGTGGCTTCACCGATAATCTTCGAAAATTCTTCACGCGCTTCCTTCAGCTCCGCGCCTGATTCGTTCGGAAACCACACCATGGTGATCGTGTCTTTTTTCTTGGAAGCCGATTGGGTGTTGCCACTGCTCGTTTCATTGCTACCGCACGCCGCCAAAACCATAACGAATAAGCTAATACAAATGAGCGATAATGTCTTTTTCATGAATAACATTCCTCCATCATAATCGTGATTTGTTAACGCTATATGTTATAACAATGAAGCCAGCATCAAATCTAACTCTTCAGCCTTAATAGGGACCGGATTATTATCCATTCTTCCCTTTGTATAGGCATGTGACACAATCATCGGGATAGACTCTTTAGTAACGCCGTAAGCTCCCAAATTGCCGGGTAAATCGTACATTTCATATACCGTTCGCAGGAATCGATCGACGCCATCCGCATCTTCTGCTCCGAAAGCGCGAAGGAGCTTTTCCGGCTCAACGATTTTCGAGTAATTATGTCTTAATACGGAAGATAAAGTCAGACTGGCGGCTATGCCATGATCGATGCCATATAATAACGTCAACGGATACGAGATGGAGTGACATGCCGTTGTCTTCGTATTGCTGAAGGCCAATCCGGCGAGCACGCTGCCGAGAGAGAGCTGCTCTCTACGGGCTAGATCGCTTGGCTCGCGTTTGAGACGCGGTAGCCAAGCTCGAATTCGTTCGATAGCTTGAAGCGCAAACGCCCGCGAGAACGGATTGGATTGCACCGACCAGTAAGCTTCCGTCGCATGACATAGCGCATCCAGTCCTGTCGCAACGCTCAGGCGGAGCGGCATCGTCAGTGTTAGCTCCGGCAATATAATCGCGGCTTTTGCGAACAGCCTCCTGTCCGCCACCGAATATTTGCAGCCCAGCTCCTCGTCCCAAACAGTCGCCCAGCTCGTCACTTCCGATCCAGTGCCCGAAGTCGTAGGTAGTCCGATCCAAGGAGTAAAGCTGGATTTCTCGGCATATTTCTCCCCCATAATCACTTCTCTGATATCAGCTGGGGTGCTGATCTCCATATGCTGAAGAGCCGTTAATGCCTTGGCCGAGTCCATAACGCTTCCTCCCCCAATCGCGACGATCAACTCGTATGGAAATGAATCTACTTGTTGAAGGAGATTATAAATATCTTTTATATTCGGATTATAAAATGCCGCTTCCAGAAACCGGCCTTCCTTGCCGGCGAATAAAGAGAGGATCGGCGCCAAGCTTTCGGTTGCTTCAACGCCACCGCCTCTGGTTAGAATTAATACTCTGCGGATATGTGAAAAACGCTCTTTCAGATCGGCCGTACATTCACCTAAAGAATCGTTGCCGAAATAGATGGAAACGGGATTGTAGAACCGGTTCATTTTAATCCCCTCACAAGCCCGTTCCGTTCGAGAAGTTCGATCTCTTCCGGCAATTCAGCGATGTAATCGATAATAAAATCCGCTCCGGCCTTCCCGAAGGTTTGCCGAACTCGCTTCATACGTTCCATCAGCTCCCCTTCGTCCATGACAGCGGCTTCCGCGAGCGTCAGCCCAAGTTCACTGCTACCCATAATGACCGCGATCGTCCATACTCCTGCATTTTTCCCTTCATGGATATCGGATACCGTGTCGCCAACCTTCACAATGGATTCCGGCGGGTATACGCCAAGCTCCGTCATGTTTTTGAAAATCATATAGGGGTATGGTCTACCTGCTTTTACTTCGTCGGAAGTGACCATGTAATCGGGAGCATAGCCCTTGCGTCTCGCTTCTGGGACAATGACGTCCATCATCTTCTTGGTGTAACCTGTCGTAGAACCGATCTTGAGTCCCGCTTCCCTCAGACGCGCTACCGTCTCCAACGCACCTGGGATCGGATCCGTAAAGTTTTTGAGAGACTCCATAAGAGTCATTTCGAATCCAGCGTACAGCCTATCGACATCCTCCTTGACAGGAGTTTCGCCATACTTGAATTCCCATTCCCTTTTCACTCTCTCCTTGCGGAGAATTGCTTCAATATGGTCCCATTTGAGAAGTCCCATCGGTTCCCTTGCTTCTTCGTTCGTAATGGGCACTCCCGCTTGCTCGAACGTCTTCAGAAATGCATGCATCGGCGCAAAGCATCCGAAATCCACCACTGTACCCGCCCAATCCAGAATGACTGCTTTAATGTGTCTGCCATTGTCCATGTATGTCTCTCCATTTCACTATTTATTTGCACCGTTGAACAATTACGATTATATAGGCATGCCGTAATCCTCGCAAGTGTTTTTGCTGTTATTTACGTTATTTTAACAATTGTTATGCATTATTATGCTGCTTTTAAATATAAAAAAATTAGAAAACGGCAACTTTCAATTTAACACTTGAATAGCTAAGTGCAGATCACTTATTTTGTACGGCCGTATATATTTGCTACCTTCAAATCGAAACACTTGTCACGTTATTAATTTGATACCTAAGCTTCCGTTCACTGATTTCGTTCGAGGCAATCA
Source organism: Paenibacillus luteus (assembly GCF_006542765.1). Classification (GTDB taxonomy): domain Bacteria; phylum Bacillota; class Bacilli; order Paenibacillales; family Paenibacillaceae; genus Pristimantibacillus; species Pristimantibacillus luteus. The sequence goes on along the minus strand of NZ_SKCD01000056.1, from coordinate 3,016 downwards.
TCACCTTTTCAATACTCTGAGTAACTGGTTTATCGTAATGTCTAAATGACACGTTTATGTTCAGATTTGAATATCCGTTTAAGACAAAAAGGCCTTTCTTTGAAATAAATAAATAACATGCTCACTTGTTAATCATGAGCATGCTATTTATTTACAGTTTTATGTTGGTAGCTTGTTTGCTTCTAAGACTATTTTAAAAAACCTCCCCGCAGCACCCTGCAGAGAGGTCCCTATAAAATATCACCTCATCCCGCTTTTCCTTAAGTATTTCCACCGCTTCCTTAAACCTTAGCGAATGCACGATCTCGCGCTCCCGCAAGAACTTCAAGCTGTCCTGCAAATCCACGTCATCCGTCAGGTCAATTAGCCATTGATAAGTAGCGCGAGCTTTCTCCTCCGCTGCGATATCCTCATACAGATCCGCAATCGGATCGCCTTTGGCCTGAATATAGGCAGCTGTCCACGGAACGCCGCCAGCGTTCTCATAGAACAAAGCGCTGTCGTGGGCGACGTAATGTGCGCCAAGTCCGGCTTTCTTCAATCCATAAGAAACAATTTAGTTTTAAGATTTTTTACGATTCTTTTACATGCTAAATCAAATTCGATAAGAAAATCCGAATAGGTTTTATACAATTCCAAATCTGAGTTCCTTATGTCATGAGTCACTTTTTGGATTACAGATATATAGGGTTGTTCAAGTATCCAATATAAATTAGATTGTTCATCATTAAAGTAAGGGAAAACATCGCCATTGTCTGCTATCTCATCGGTAAATGCTTTGAAGATCCTCAATTCTTTTTCCCTATCAACAAACTCATTCATAAGGATTAGGGTGCCTTGGTTATCGCCGACATGGTGAAAAACGGCTACTACACGATCATTAAAGAAACCAGTACAGTGTTCATAGAAGTGCGAGTGCTCATGGCGAACCGGGAGACAATCGTACATCGTCTTGTTATCGTCAAGAACCAGATCCATCGCTGGGTCGACATTGTGTTTCCAGAACAGAGACAGGTATATAAGCACCTCATTGGCTCTGGATCGCTCGCTACACTGCGTCTTTTTCCAATGCCTACTGATCTTCAAAAGCTCACCGTTCGCCAGGTAATCGACGGCTGGAAGACAGTCATGAAACGACACAGCGGTGAACGAAGAGCTGGTGAGCTGCTTGTGCTGGCAACTCGCTCGGTCGGCGCAAAGCATGCCGAGAAAGCCTACAAGCTTCATATACAACAGCTACTGGCCGAATTTGATCTTGCCATGGAACAGTTACAGGTAATCGAAGATGATGTGTCGACTGCCCTTACCCGTATTCCGCTGGCCAAGCCGCTGCTCGCAATAAAGGGGATGAGCACCTTGTCTGTCGCCGGCATTCTGGGGGAAGCTGGCGATCTCAGCGGCTATGCACATGGCAACGCGTTGTTACGGCATGCCGGTCTCAACCTAGCTGAAGCAAGTTCAGGCAAGTGGAAGGGCCAGATGTCCATCAGTAAACGTGGCCGACCAAGACTTCGACATGCCCTGTTCATGGCAACTATGGCCCTCATTATGAACGATGAAACGTTTAAACGACAGCACGAAGTGAATGTAAAGACGAAAAGCATGAAGCCAATGCGCTCAGTGATGAAGCTTTGCGGCAAGCTGGCTCGCATTCTAGTTTCCATAGCACGCAGCGGTGAAGCTTACGAACCGAATCGAGTTCTTCCTATGAAACAGATTGCTTAATCGCTTCACGCTCCGCACAAAAACTGGCTTATTCGCAGGATTTCAAGATTGCACGGAGTACCGGATTGCATTAAACAAAAGGGAATCGACCCGTACAGTTAGGATTACCGGCCTCCACCCTCTAGATAGGCGTAACGAAGGAATGAAAGGACATTTACCCGTCGAGAAATGGGAGTGAAAGCCTTCGGAGGTTACGTGGAGCAGCGTGCAGCAGAGCAACAAAAAAGGAGCGAAAACTCGCCCCTTTTGTTCCCGCATGCTCGCCGGATGCCCATTTAGACGGCTCTCGCCCCATTCTATCCGGCTTACGATTTATCTTCTGGTGAAATCCTGCGAATAAGCGAGCATTCGTGAGAAAACTGCATCGTACCGAGGGAGCTTAACGAACCATTATTTCAGTTAACTTTTTTATGCGATAAACAGTGATAAAAGCATTCTCGTTAAAACCAAATTCCCTGCTTTCAATTAGATAACTTTCATCAAAAATGTCAATCATATCACCTGTTATCAAGGTAGGCAATGAAACTTTTGTTTCCTGTTCAAATAAACAATCATCTCCAACAAAGAAACGAGTAATAAAATAATCTATTGGCGAAAACTCAGGTTCATACTTTTCAAAGATCAATACTTATCACCTCGTTAAATTATTCTTTAGTAAAAGCAATAGTTATCCGTTAGCGTAACATGTCATCAGTAGTAAAAAAACTAATAGGATAGTGCTGATCTTCTTCTGCATCTACATCAGGGTACCGATTAAAGATCGATTGAAAGTCGTCATGTTTAATTAAATGGTCAATAAGTTGTTCAATTCTTTCCCTGCTAATAGTGTCTATTAACACCATGTCGCTGGACCAAAAATACGACCCGTTCATGCATTCACTAGTCTGTATATTCTTTTGCCTTAGTGTGTCGATATTTGAGTAAGTAAAAAAGCTTGCAATCCACTTGGAGCGATCCGGAAAGACAACAATAACATCAGAATTACAATCGTTACAATTCCATGAGCCTTCGGCCCATACTTCAGCTTCTATCCATACATTCCGCTTCAAATAGTTCATGACCTACTCCTCTAATTAATTTGTATTCAACTATCGTTCCCCGTTAGGATTCCTGTAGAGCGTTAATTATGCGCTTTGCATTAAAACGAGCGACTCCGGTACGATGGGGTAGTCACGGGTCATAGCCCTTTAGCCATCTTAAGGAGGTCGCTCTATCTTGAATTTTAAAGCTCAAACCAAACAAAATCAACTGCTCGAACGCATTTCAACCCAGCACCTTGTCGTCGGCATCG
>NZ_SKCD01000066.1 GCF_006542765.1 Paenibacillus luteus | reverse complement strand
GGCTGCTCGATCTTTCATGTCATCACTTAATGCGTGTACCGGCGTCCTTCCGCGATTTTTGTGGGCAATGCCTTGTTCTCCTTCTGCCTTATATTTGTTCTTTAGCCGAATGATTTGCCTAACGGAATTCCCTAGCGTCAAAGCTCCCTCGCTGTTTGTCATATGCCCATCCACTATTTTCTGCACGACGCGGATCTTCTTCAGTTCTTCTCTGGTCAATGTAATTGTCTCCTGTCCCATAGTGACATTATCTCAGAACAGTTATGGGATGACATTATCACAGAAGAACAACACCTTTTGGTTCCTACCACGTTAGGCGAATGACGGGTACCATTAGATACCGGAACAATCACCCAGTCAAAAAGCCCTACCCCATCATAATCTACAATGTACACAAGACGTAAGGAGGTGTCATGAACAATGTCCGGACACGTTGGTGGTGCTTTTTCTAATACTGGTATCATTCTGGTCCTTTTCATTCTATTGGTGATTATCGCTTGCAGCTGCGGAATTTTTGGCGGAGGCTACGGTGGAGGCTACTAAAATAAAAGCTTAAACACGTGATGCATAATCTGCAGAGTACTTCAAAACGAAGGAGGTGCAATGAATATGTCCGGTCATGTTGGCGGTGCTTTCCATAACACGGGTACCATTCTGGTCCTCTTCATTCTGTTAGTTATTATCGCTTGTAGCTGCGGGATTTTTGGCGGCCGTTACTAATAAACATCCAAACAAAACATTTATAAATACTGGCGCACAAGACCCAACGCACGGGTTTTGTGCCCCAGCTTTCCATTTTTTTCTTTTTGTTAGTTCCAATCCTATAGTATGATAGCTTCAAAAGAACGGAAATGGAGATACATAATGAAAGCCTTATTAACCGCTTTACTTACACTTGCTATCCTCCTCTCAGGCTGCGGAGCTTTATCGGTCCAATTCGAATCAAGCGACTCCACTGCAGCAAGCGCTTATGACACGAAAATTATTTTGCCAACAGACCGCTATCCCGAAACCATGGCGCATATTGCCGAAGCAATCAAGTCCGGCGCTTCCGCTGTATGCACGATTGACCGAGACGGAGCGGAAGCTAACCGAAGCGCTTCTTTGCAAGGCGTTCCGACCAAGAAAGGTTTCGACCGTGATGAATGGCCGATGGCCATGTGCAAAGAAGGCGGCGATGGCGCCGATATCGCATATGTTACGCCGAAGGATAATCGAGGTGCCGGTTCATGGATCGGCAACCAGCTCACCGACTTGAAGAACGGCACTCGTGTCTTGTTCGTCATTGATTCTGCCATTGTAGCCAATTCGAATGTAAACTCAGCAGCTTCCCCCAAGCCTGCTGTCACAGAAGCGCCGACAAAAGCACAAGCATCGACAGAAGCGACGATATACTATGCGAATTGCACAGCCGTTCGCGAGGCTGGAGCCGCTCCGCTGTACAAGGGTGATCCCGGCTATAGCCAAAAGCTCGACCGCGACGGTGACGGCATTGCGTGCAGCTCCTGATCGACACTTTCAACAGGCAGCAAGCCAAACGGCCCCTATGCTCGATAAACAAGAGCATAGGGGCCGTTTGGCTTCATGATTTGGAAGCTGCCGGTTCTTTGTTTGGCTTAATGGCGAACAGGGCCAGCAGCGCGCAAAGCAAACCACATCCCGCAAACAGAAAAAACAAAAAAGTCTCATTTTTGATAAGCAGCGACGCAATGGGTGGACCTGCCGCCACCCCAATAAAGCGAGTACTGCTATAAAGTGAGGTAATCGTCCCTCTTTGCTTCTTCTCTATGCCTTCTGTAATCAACGCGTCCAGACTGGGTAGTGCAAGCCCAATACCTGCACCGCTGATGAACATAAACGAAAGCAAAAAGAACAGACCTTTCGTATTCATGACGCCGCAAATGAACATCATCACCGCTAACACCGCGGTACCGATTACGATAAACCATTTCATTTTCGCCTTATTTTCGCCAACGATTTTCCCTGTAATGAATGAGAACAAACATATCGCGCTTAACGGAATCGCTAGGAGCAGTCCTTTCCATATTCCGTCAATATGATAATATTCCTCCAGAACCGAAGACAAGTAATACAAAAATCCAAACATAATAAACATGCCTATTCCGCCGATTGCGAACGTTACATACAGCCAGTGCCCTTTCTCGGCCAGAATGGATTTGATGGATTGAAAGAAACTCTTCAGACTATTGTCTTGCTTCTTTTTTTGCTTGGGTGCCTTGACGAGAAATATGACCCCTAAAATGGAAATCAAAGAGATTAGCGGTATGACGGCCAGCGGAAGGAACCAGATCACCAACGCAAGAGCTGATCCTGCGACCGGACTAAGCACTTTCCCGAACGTATTCGAGGTTTCAATCATGCCAAGCCCGCTGCTTACTTCCTCTTCGCTGTCAAACATATCTCCGACCAGAGGCAGTACAATGGGAAACGCGCCTGCCGCGCCTACGCCTTGAATGAAACGGCCAATTAATATGGTCACATAGACATGGTTATCCATTAGCCAGGCAGCCAGACCCGAGACTAGTCCTCCGATAGCAGCAATGGATAGCCCTATAATAATGATTATTTTTCTTCCGTAACGATCCGACAAATAACCGGCGATGGGAATACACAAGATGGAAACTGCCGCATAGACCGTAATAATCAGGCTTGACTGAACGGAGGAAATATTCAACTTCTTCTGCATTAACGGAAGCACCGGGATCAGCATTGAATTAGCTAGTGTCATGATCAAAGGAATAGATGCCAAAGCTGCTAAATCCCACTTTTTTTCCACTGTTGCACTCCTTTCTTGAGTTTAAGCGAGTAACTTGATTTCATCTTTAGCGCCGATCAAAAATCCAGCACTTTCAAAGGCTCTTCTGCCGGACCTTCAACCACATCCCCGTTAAATGCAAATCGGGAGCCATGACACGGGCAATCCCAGGTTCGGTCCCCATTGTTCCATTCCACTTCGCAGCCCATATGGGTACAGGTCGTGTCCACAAGGAACAGGTTTCCATTCACGTCCTTGTAAGCCCCTGCTCTTTTGCCATGGAGCCTCACGACGCTTCCTTCATCCGCCGCCAAATCTTCAAGCCGTTTGTGCACCATCTCGATCTTGCCTGCAACCAGGTGCTTCGCGACATCCGCATTGTCCATGACAAGCTTGGCGACCGTTCCGAGTGACATCGAGCGTGACGGGGAAAACAACGGCTCATAGGCATTCTCTTTTTCCGTAATTAGATCCCTAATAAGCAGCGCGGCTGCCGTCCCGTTCGTCATTCCCCATTTGTGATAGCCCGTAGCGATATATACATTCATGGATGATGAGGTTATCCGGCCGATATAAGGTATTTTATCCCCGGTAACCAAATCCTGCGCGGACCAGCGATAAGCAATTTCCTTGACTTGAAACTGCTTTGCCGCATATTTTTTGAGTTCCTCGTAATGATTGATCGTACATACTCCTTGCCCTGTCTTATGGCTTTGCCCACCAATCAGGAGCAGCTTGGCGGATTCCGCCGTTTCTACATACCGGATTGAGCGTTTTGGCTCTTCAGCGCTTAGATACATCCCCTCCGGAATGGCCTCATCTACGTGAACACCAAGCACATAGGAGCGGTCCGCATGCATTCTTGCAAAATAAAACCCGTGTCCATCATAAAAAGGAAAATGCGTGCAGGAGACGACATGCTTGCATTTGATCCGATACCCTTTGCTCGTTATCACTTCAGGAAGAGGCCCCTCCTCAACATCAATCGCCGTTGTCTGCTCGTAGATGAACCCACCAGCCTCTACAAACTTGACAGCCAAAGCCGATAAGTATTGCAGCGGATGAAACTGTGCCTGTTTATGCATAATAATTGCCGCTTTAGAAGCTAACTGAAGCGGGATACGATCAACATAACTTGCATTTATTCCAAGCTTCTCATAAGCCGCCATTTCCTTGTCCAATTTGCTTATGTATTCATCCGAGTTGGTATAAATATACGCATCCTGTATGGAAAAGCCGCATTCAATCTGGTGTTGCTCAATCGTTTGCTTGATGAACTGTAACGCCTCTTGGTTGGCTTGGTAATACAGTTTAGCCTTCTCGCTTCCTTGCTTATTCAACAACTCGTCATAAATCAGATCATGCTGGGCCGTGATTTTCGCTGTCGTATGCCCGGTTGTACCATGAAGAAGCTTGCCCGCTTCCAACAAAACGACCTTTAGTCCTGCCTGTGCGAGTAGATAAGCCGTAGTAATACCCGATATACCGCCTCCCACAACGGTAACGTCCGTTGCAATGCTTTCCTCAAGTACGGGATATTCATTTACGTTTGCTGATTCGGTCCAATAGGATTCCGGAAACTTTGGGATTGTGTTAGTCATCGCTCTTCTCCTTCAGTAAATCATGTAACTTAATTTGTACGAATGGTTAGCATTTCATTCTTTATGCAATAGAATCGATGCCTGCGTGCAAATTGCGGTTACTAGCATGCGGGTCCGTATAAGCGAAACATAGTTGGACATTTTATATAGGAAAATGAAGTCATTGAGGGAGGCGCTGGACGCTTGGAAGGTTCATTTGAACATACATTTATGCCGATCACGACTTTTGCCAGCGGCGAGGGGCTTGCGTATCGACCCGATATTTTTTGTTTTCCCATTCAGATTGTTAATGTTTGTTTTATCGGCGACCCCCATAAACCAGAGGATGGCTGGGTTCTTGTAGATGCAGGTATGCCAAGATCCGCCAAAAAAATTATTCAAGCGGCGGAAGAGCGATTTGGCCGTGCGCCGACGGCTATTATTTTGACACATGGGCATTTTGACCATGTCGGAGCCATCATTGAATTAATTGAGCATTGGAACGCTCCGGTGTATGCACACAAGCGGGAGCTACCCTATTTGACAGGCAAAGCGGATTACCCGCCTGCCGACCCGTCCGTTCATGGCGGGCTCATCGCTGAAATGTCGGCGTTCTTTCCCCATGATGGCATAAATCTGGATGATCGCGTTCAAGCCCTTCCTCCGGGCGGAAATGTACCTGGGCTTCCCAACTGGAAATACATCCTTACGCCAGGCCATACCCCCGGCCATATTTCGTTGTTCCGCCAAGAGGATGGCACTTTAATTGCGGGCGACGCCTTCGTCACCGTGAAGCAGGAATCGCTATATAAAGTCATGATGCAGGAACAGGAAATAAGCGGCCCTCCCAAATACTTTACAACCGATTGGCAGGCAGCGGAGAAGTCGGTGCAGAAGCTGGCTGATCTCCAACCCTATTTGGCGATTACCGGCCATGGCGAACCGATGTTCGGCGAGATGCTAAAAAGCAATTTAAAGCTGCTAACAGATAAATTCAGTGAGATTGCGGTACCAGAGCATGGGCGGTTTGTGGATCAGAAGCTGCATTGAGTGTAATTTGAAGCTGTCACTGCGTGGCAATTAAAGGAGTGGCGCGGAGCCTAAAGATTGGTTTACTTGCTGCGCAGCGTGTGCCCAATTCCAACCTGTTCGGCCCGCTGCGCTTAAAGCGATCATGCTTGTGATATTTTCATATGTCTTAGTTAACAACCATAACCATACTTATCGCACAGTATCAGCCCTGAACTTACGAAAGAAAACTCCCCTGTACGTTATACTTCCTCTAGCTCCAACCTGAATTTCTTCAAAAACGGAATGTTTCATGACGATAAGTTCCAGTTCCGAGCTGTTAACCGTTAGCACTGTTATTTTTTTTGAATGGATGTACCCGTTCATTCGTACTCATTCACAAATAGAAAGAGCCGAACAGAATCGAATTTCTGTTCAGCTCTTCTATTTTGTACCACTAAATTCCATCGCAATTTTCCGTTTTAGCTTTTATAGCTCATAAAAAGGGAATTACGTACGCTCGCGATCGCGGCTTCTTAACCCGATTAAGCCAAGCAGCCCCAGCAATCCGAGCCAGCTCCAATTAAAGGCGCGATCATTCGTCGCAGTCGCTCTGTAGTTATTAGCGGTCATATTCGTGGTGCGGTCTGCATCAAGGACGCGGGTAGTATTGTCTATCCCTCTTTCGATCCCTGAGCGCATGCCTGTATCGGGTACTGTATTCCCCATGCTTCTTGTGTTGTAATTCGACTCCATCGTGCCTGTTCTTGAATTATCTCCGAAAGCGGGTGCAGCAAATACAAATGCCATGCAAGCAATCATACAGAAAATAAGCGAAATTTTCTTCATTTACTCGTCCCCTTGCCAGATTTTTTTTAAACACTTGTATTATTTGTTAACCATAAAAAAACTATGCAGTAGATATCGAACATTCAAACGATTTTTAAAAACAAAAAAACCGTCCCCCTAGCGGACAGTTAAATGACCTCTATTCTGTTTAGCTAAATGTGAACGCATCTGTTAGTTAAGAAGGTGGCTGGCCGCCAGAACGCCCATTATACCGTTGCCTTTAATCGCTATCACATAATCCGCACCTTTCCCGTGTAGGCCAGTTCCAATCGCTAACGCCGCAATTAATAGATCCATTGTGGATTCAAGATCGGCAACGATAGGCGATTTATTCATGAGCTTCGCAATGGATTCCTTTTGCCAAGTATCCAAGCCACCAAAGCCATTCAGCTTTAGAAAAAATAAATCCCTTCTCAGCAACCCTATAGGCTGACCTTGTTTATCACACACGATGATACATGATACTTCCGGATTGCTTTGAAAGGCTCGCAACGCTTCATAACAAGTCTGCTTATTGGTCATGAGTGGAACAGGTACTACTCTTGCAGCTAACTCCTGAACAATCGTTTCCTTGGTTTCCAATGCGTTCATGACTCCATCACCATCCTTTTCTTTTGTTGCTTCATCAGCATAATCCCTTTTCATTAACTAGAGTCGCTCGGAACATTACCCCCATGTAAAATTGTACAGTTATCCCTATTCAGCTCCCTCTCCCAAGAGAAAACTTACATAATTTGAATACTTATTCGTAAAAATGAGCACTTTCCCGGCAGGATTTAGGGAATGGAATTATTGCGCTGAGATCCGTCGCGAATAATATGTACGTTTGCGCCGATTTGAACAACGGTAACGTGCTTTATGCTAATCGCGCAGCTATTGGTGGGGCTTGAGATCAGCTTGTGATCGCTCCTTAGCCCAATATTTGGAGCGGTTGTTCTTCAATAAACCGACAAAGATTTTTAATGTTGAGTTAAGGTTCATTTTTTATAATAAGAGACATCAACCCCACTGTTGATATATAGATCTAGGACACCGGCCCACAGCGATGTGGGCCATTTTTTTGTCCGTCCTCCGTTACCTTCGCAAGTTCTACAGATCATCTCGAGCTAGTTGCTGCAACTATTTGGAACCCGATCGCCTCTAAAAACGTTATATACGAATATACTCTCAAGAAGTAGCTGCTTACGGAAAGGGTTTTGCTCCGCAAAGCCGAAGCTTTAGGAGGCGATTGGCGTTGGAAACATTCGGCAGAGGCTGTTTGTACATTATTATTGGCGTTATTCTAGTTATGGCACTGGCCCTTATCGTTGGGGGCACGATTACCATTCCCTGGTACATTCTTATCCCACTTATTATACTCGCCTTCTGGGCCGCTTCCCGGAAAGGCAAATAAGCAGCATATTTGTTGCCACACAAGGAAACCGGCTTTCAGACACGCGAGGGTCTGAAAGCCGGTTTCTTTTGGCCAAATCATTTTTATCATTTCCCCTTAGGAGGCATCCCCATGAATTTGCGCACGGAGAATGACATCATCGCACTTGTTCAGAAGGACGAGTGGATGATGGAAATTTTAAGAACGGTAAGTACATTGCATTTGCCCGATTGGTGGGTATGTGCCGGCTTTATCCGCTCCAAAATATGGGACGAACTGCATGGCTTTCACGAAAGGACAGCTACGCCCGATGTGGATGTGATCTATTTCGATAAAAGCAATATAGAGGAAGACGTGGAAAAGAGACTGGAGGCGCGCTTGCGCGATCTCCAGCCTCATATCCCCTGGTCTGTCAAAAATGAAGCAAGGATGCATCTTGTCGATCAAGCGCCGCCCTATCTCTCCTCTACGGACGCCATGTCCAAGTTTCCAGAGACTGCTACTGCGCTAGGCCTTACGCTAGATGATGACTATCATGTGCGACTGGCAGCCCCTTGCGGCATTGCGGATGCCATTCAAATGAAGGTCAGGCCTACGCCGTTTTTTGCCCAGTCCGCTGAAAGGCTATCGTATTATGAACAACGAATCGCAAGGAAAAATTGGAAGCAGCGCTGGCCACTTATTCAAGTGTTCGATCAAGCTTGAATGGCGGCCAGTTATAGCGGCGCAAGCAAGATGACGCGGGCAGCCGCATCCCAGGTTGCCGCTTGCCCAAGCTCCGTGGAAAGCGCACGGATGGGAACATAACCTGTCGCTTCTGACAACATCGATTCAAGCTCTTTTCCGTTTACAGTGACCTTTGTTCCAGTCCAATCTATTTTTGCACCTAACGCTTCGCCAACCAGCCTTGCAGGAACCCAGGTCACTCCATTTAGCAAATAGCCGTCAGACAAAAATTCACCGTCAGACAAAACGGCGATCCTCTCTGCATCCTTCAGCTTCTCCGGCTTTGGCACAAATTTATTGCCTGCGGCGTCATATCGCTTCAAATTGTATTGATTGATAATCGCCTTTAGCTTCGCCGGATAAGCCGGGTCCGTCGCATAGCCGCATGCGAATAACATATTGGCTTGCACCTCTGGCGTTGCTGCTTTGCGTACGCGCTCGTAACGCGGTGTCGCGAGAAGCAGATCAAGGTCCTTATAAAAATGATAAACACTTTTATAAGCCCGAAATGCAGCACGCGTAGTCGTGTTTCGCCCGTCCACAACCTCCCAGGTGCCTTTCACGACCGCTTCTCCGTGCCAATAGGCATTCGTTTGCCCGCTGCCTACCTTGATTCCGCCCAAGTTGTACCAAGAGTGAATAACCCCTCCGGTTTCAAGCACGTTTTGCGCTAGCCGAACGGATGGAAACATGGGTGAACCTTCTTGCCTTATCCGTATAACCGTCGGTACCAATATCGCAATAAATTGATCCCTTGTCATTTGTGCCATTCGCATGGCTCCCTTCTGCCGCTTGTTAAGGCCTGTAATCTTACCTGTCCTTATTTGTGTATGCAGCAAAAGGTACAAGCGCCATGGGCAAAGCGGCAGGAATAAAGCTACTCTATGCCATAAAAACGACGTGTATTGGCAAGCAATTGTTCAGCTACCTTAGATTCCGGCAGCTTTTTTATCTGCGCGATATGCTTAGCGGCATCGGCAGCCATCGCAGGCCGTGTAGGCTGTCCGGCATATGGGCCTTCAAATGGCCAGGGACCGTCCGTTTCCACCATGAGCTGTTCAAGGGGATATTGCATAACCAGATGCCGGATCTCCTCCTCGTAGGCTACGTCCGGCGTAACCGAAACCATATAACCGCGCGCCGCCATTCGACGAACGACCTCCGCACTTCCTTTAAACCAATGAAAATGGGCTTTGCGCACGTTATATTTCTCTAGAATATCGCATGCTTTAGCAGCATCCTCGTATACCGCATGCAAGATAATCGGTAGGTCCAGCTCTGCGGCAAGTGCGGCGAAACGCTCAAGCAGCGCCAAATAAGGCCGTTCATCGAAGAGGTGCCCGTCTTGGCTTTCCTTAGCCTCTTCCGCTTCTGTTCGCGTATAATAAGGCAGACCGACCTCACCGATCGCAAACTGCTCTCCTGCTTCATAACGCTCACGAATCCAATCAAACAGCCTCATTATTTCCTCTTCGGATGGAATCGGCTGCTCTGGATGAAAGCCGTAAGCAGGATAGACCTTTCCCGGATAACGCCCAGCGATCTCCCTGTTCAAGACTGCCGATTGCAAATGCATCGAGACTGCCACCACAGCCGCCACCCCCTCGCTGAAGGCGTTCTCCAGCAACTTGTCTCGTTCCTGCTCATCATATAAATCAACGTGCACATGGGAATCGATGCAAGCTTGAGAATGAGGTGCTATTCCTGCTTTCATCTTCATCCCATTTTGCTCATCCGATTTGCCCCTCATCATTCTCGCCCTCCTTCTGTGCCAAACCTCAACAGCTCATAAATACGCTGCTTCAGCATAATAAACCTCGAATCGGACCAGATTTCTTCCTTCCGCGGACGCTCAAATGGAATATGAAACTCCTCCAGCACAGTCGCTGGCGAAGCTGAAAGCACAATGACCCGATCGGATAAATACAGGGCCTCCTCGATGCTGTGCGTCACAAGCAAGACAGACCTGCGGTTTTGCTCCCAGATGGACATAAGCCATTGCTGCATTTGCACGCGCGTAAGAGCATCCAAAGCGCCAAACGGCTCATCCAGCAGCATCAGACGCTGGGGCGCAAGCAGTGCGCGCAAAAATGAAATCCGCTGCTGCATGCCGCCAGAGAGAACATGCGGGAAGGCCTTCGCATATTCTGTCAGGCCAATGCGGTTCAGCCATTCACTCGTCTGCTCTTTGGCAATTTTGCCGTTGACCCCCGATATCGTCAAAGCCAGCTCGATATTCCCTGCAACGGTTTGCCATGGCAATAGCGACGACTGCTGTGGCATATATGAAATATGGCCGCGCTCGCCATTCGCCTTCTTTCCGTCAATCCAGATTTCGCCTTCCGATGGCCGCTCCAACCCGCCGATAACTTGAAAGAGCGTCGTTTTTCCGCTGCCTGACGGACCGATAATGGATACGAACTCTCCATCCGCTACGGAAAAGGTTAATCCTCCGAGCACCGATTTGCTCTTGTCCCCTTTGCCGAACTGTTTTCGGATATTATTTACCTGAAGCGTCATCGCTTGATTTTCGTTCCTGCTTTGCATTCGCTACCTCCCCTCTTTCTCAGGACGCCAACGGATAACAAGGCGTTCTGCCAGAGCAATAAGCCCAAATAACGTCAAGCTGAGAACGACTATAATAAAGACAGCCGCAAATACGCGATCCGGCTTAAACCCTTTGGACGAAATGAGCATAAACGCCCCAAGCCCCTTATTGGTGCCAAGCCATTCTGCCACAACCGCACTTAGTACGCTATATGAAGCTGCAATTTTGAGGCCGGAGAATAAATGGACAATAGCATGCGGAAGCTCCAGCTTCCAGAATAGCTTCCACTTGCGGATGCCGATCATTTGCAAATAATTGCGGAGCTGTTGATCCGTATTCATCAAGCCGCCGAGCATAGCTACTGTTATGGGGAAGAAACAAACCATCATGACAAGCAGGACTTTGGGCAGCAGTCCCCAACCCAGCAGCATCGTCAAAATCGGTGCAATGGCGATGACGGGCACATTTTGCGATAAGACTAGCAGCGGATAGACGGCAGTACGGACACCGGGAATTAAATGCAGCAAAGCGGCGAGCACGAAGCCCACCGCCGTTCCCCCAGCAAAACCGAGCAGCGTTAGCTGCACCGTTGCTTCTGTATGCTCCATAAGCCTTGGCCAAATGCGAATAGCCTCTTCTACGATCATGACCGGCGATGGTACCATCCATTCCTTAAGAATGCCAAGCTCGAATGCGCCCTGCCAGCACCCTAGCAGAATCATTAACAGAAGCGCTGGAGGCCAGAGCTTTGACCAAAAGCTTTTCCGCTTATTGTCCATCTGGATATTTCTCCAGCAGCCTGCCCATAGAAGCTCCCTTTGCCGGATTGTAGTATATTTTCACTTGCGAAATAACGGACGGACAGCCCATTTCCGCCATGGCCTCGCTCATCGACTGAACAACGCCTAGCAGATGGCTAAGCTCGCCCTCCATTGTCGTTTCCAGCGGAGCAACGCGATACGGCACTCCTGCTGCTTTGATGATGTCTATCGCCTTATCCACATAAGGGAGGACGCTCTCGCCGCCGGGCGTGGTCGGCAAGATTTGTATGCTTACTAATGCGTTTGCCATTTCCATACCTTCTTTCTCTTCGTTGTCAACCGATGCGGATCACGCCGCCTCATCCCTATTATCGTCGGTAACCTATGCCCTATTCGGGTAAAAACTCGTTCGTAAACGCTTTTTCCGACTCAAGCTCCTTCTCCAGCAGCTTGTGCTCATACATCCAGCTCGCATAATTTTCCCAAACGCTAAGCTTTTGCTCGCCCCACCGGGCTGCATCATCCTGATATTTCGGGCTAAGCCACTTTTGACTGGCGCGTACAAGGTCTGCATTCAAATCCGGCTCTGCCCCGATCAGAATCTCAGCCGCATCCTCCGGATTTTCGATCGCATACTCATAACCCTTCGCTGCTGCCGCTGTGAACGCTTTGACTAAGTCCGGCTTATCCTTGATCAGAGATTCGTTGGTCGTCAGAACCGGCGTATAATAATCCAGCTTGTCACTGTAGTCAGTCAAATAGACCATGTTGATCTTCTCTCCGCGCAGCTCCGCCTCCACACCGGTCCAAGCGTAATAAATCCAAGCAAAATCAATATCACGCTTCACCGCCGTAAAAAAGTCACTATCGCCAATGCTGATCAGGTTGACCTTACTGACGTCCGCGCCTTTCTCTTGCATAAGCGATTGAATGACTGCCTCTTCTACTGGAGCACCCCAGCCGCCATATGTTTTGCCTTCGAACTTCTCTGGAGAATCGATCCCCTTCGCAAGCGGCGAAGCAAAGCCAGAGGTGTTATGCTGGATTACCGCTGCGATTGATACAAGCGGAACGCCTTCAATCCTTGCCATCGTAACGGATTCCTGGTAACTTACGCCGAATTGCACTTTGCCAGAGGCGACCATTTGATCAGCGCCGCTTTGTCCTGGCTGAATGATTTCAACATCGAGGCCCTGCTCCTTGAAGAAACCTTTATCTCTAGCGACATAAAGTCCGGTATGGTTCGTATTTGGCGTCCAGTCGAGCACCACCTGCACTTTCTCAAGCGGCTTGTCCGCTGTACCTTCTTGCCCCTGCGGCTTCTCGCTTTCAGCCGGTTTATTGTTTTCCGCGCCACAGCCTGAAAGTGCCATAACGAACACTAGCATAGCCGCAATCATTTTCCACGAGCCTTGTCTGGCTTTCCTCTGATTCATGATGTGTTTGTTCCCCTCTCATTCCCTCTATTTGTACAAGCGACGAAGCCTCATTCCGGTCCGGTTGGCCAAGCGATAACGGCCCAGCTGTTCAATGTCACAGGGCAGCCGCATTTCCTGAGTGAGTCATTCTCTGCTCAACGAATGCTTATCCATGCTGGACATCAAAAAAAAGCGCCCTCCCAATCCGGAGGACGCCATATCATCGGCTGCGCAGCTGATTGTTCAGGCAACGCTTGAATCTAACCTTCAAGCCTTCCTTAAACAAGAGCTTCTGTCCCTACGCTGGCATTATCCAGATCAGGTTTAACGGGTCGGAATTGTATCGCTAATTCCCTCTCAGCCGGCCAAACCAGCTCCCCAGAACATATTCGGTTTCGTCAATCTATTTAATACTATAACAAACCGCAGCCACCATGTCAGTTTTTTTTCAAAAACCTTTCCCCTTGCAGCTCTTTTTTCTTCCGATACGCCACTACGACTACATCAATTCAGCCCTCTTCCGCTTATGGAGCGGGGTTATCTCATTCAGAATCCAACCCCATCTATACTCCACTATCCCTCAACCGCATGCGACGTCCCATCATGCTCTGCCACTTTCGTCAATCCTTCAATTTCTTCAACGCTCTCCGTCTCTTGTTCAATATCAAAAAGAGCCATCCGTCCGTACACAAGCAAAGAGGCAGAAGTAAGCTCATTATGGATAGCAGCATCCGTAACTTGCTCCAGCTGCCGGATATATTCAAGCTGCTCCGGTGGTTTATTTTTCGCCAACGTGACCTTCACAAAGGCAAAGCCAGCCCGCTCGTATAATTGGTTGACCTGCTGCATGGTGTACTGAGTGCTCACCTGACGTTGTGCTTTTGCATTCACCGGGTCTAAATATTGCCGGATATTCTCAAAATAAAAGCGATTTGCAAAACAGCCTACGAGCCAGCCTCCGGGTTTCAGCAACTGAACCAATCGCTTCAGCGCTTCCGGCGTACCATAGGCGTGGGCATCACCGATGATAATTCCGCTTAGCCCCTCGGCAGGCAGTGTCCAATCCGCTAGCTCATCCGAGCGAAACACGGTAATGTTCGAGGATTCAGCAACTCTAGCAGCAAGCTCGTTGCGCTCTACACCGTACCATTTTGCGGCGGGGAATTGGTTCTTCATACAAAGTATCGTAGCCCCGCAGCCACAGCCGATTTCCAGATAGGCTCCGCCTTCGCGTTTATAGCCGTGGGATTCACGCTGAATAACCGTGCTAATATCCGTTCGCATAGGTGTCGCTTCGCTCGGATGAAAGCCCCATTTTGCCCGAAAAATCTCGCCATTTCTCCGAAAGGCCTCACGAAACTGCTCTGGCTCGGAGCTGAACGTCATACTGCCATAATGATGAATAAACGTATCTCCGCACAACAGCAGCTTATAGCCTGCTAGCCTCAGCCGGATACTATAGTCATCATCTTCGAAGTTGCCAATTCCAAAGGTCTCATCCAGCGGGCCAACCCGCTCCCATGCCTCCCGTCTAATTAACAGGCAGAAACCCACCAGCTTCACCCGCTCCTCCCACAACGAACGGTCTGGAAAAGCATGTTTCGCGGAAGCGAACAACTCCATTTCCTCAATTGTTTTATAAGTGACCGGAATTGCCGTCCAGTAAGCCGCTGAATTAGTCACGGGACCAACGGCCCCAATGCATTCATCGCTTAGCAAGCCGCGCTTTAGTCCATCCAACCAGCCCGGTGTTACAACGGTATCATTATTGAGCAGCATAAGCTGTTCACCTGAAGCCGCAGCAATGCCGATATTGCAGCCTTTTGGAAATCCGGCGTTGTAATCGTTAGCAATAACGTGGATGCCTGGTTGGCTTTTGGCCCATTGCACCGTCTCATCCGTCGATCCATTGTCTACTATAATCAGCTCATAGCTTCCTTGCTGCGTATGGCGCTGGATGCTTTCCACACATTGCTTTGTGTAATCCAGCTGATTATAAGTCACCAAAATAATGCTTGTCATATCCCTATTGGCATCGCTCACGCGTATCCCCCTCAAGCAAGCGTAAACGGCTTACGCAGTCCTGCGGCGGCAAAAGCCCGTTTCGCGTTGAAATATAAGCAGCAAATAAAGCTCATACTTCAAGCTGTATCATAAAATATGTAGACACAACCGCTTCGGTGAGTATGGCCCAGCAGCTACCTGGCCATGTTTTTGGTTTTATATTTTTTCCGCACACCTACGACAAGCATTAATAGCGGCAGCACGAATTGAAATAACGGTACAATTTTGAGCGTAATATCAAGCCCGATCCAAAGGTGGTACGTATTGTTCGTTTCCAAAAACGATGACGCATAGATGACGAGACCGATGGGCAGCACGCAGTATCGGTAGGACATACCGGTTACAGCAGTAAATGTAAACACTGCGGCCATGTACAGCGCCGTTATTTTGACATAAAGTCCAATCAACAGAAGCAGTGTCACAACAACATCCAAACGCTCCAAAATATTGGCCAGCCTAATCAACTGCACCACCTCAAGCAGAGGCAATGCAGCAAGGGCAGAAATCTCCGGACCCAGCACGCTCAGCGTAAGGGCGTTCATCAGAATTAGAAATAGGGATACGCCTATATAAGCCCAGTAAGAAATTGCGCTGATCATTTTCTTTTCACTGACATGCTTCCAAAAAACGAAGAAAATAACCATTTGTCCAAATGGAAAGGACAGCAAATCTGGAAAAGCCGACTTTAGGACAGGCATCATGCCATGCTCCAGAAGGGGAAGTAAATGCCTAATCTTCGGAAGCCTGCTGATAAACAACAGGATCAGGAGAAATGCATAGCTAAACGCCGCAATAGGAAACAACAGCTGCACGACGCGCACAAACACCTCCAGCCCCTTGCTGACCGTGTAAGTGGCAGCGCTGAGAATAAGCAGCATGACGATCCACTTCGGAGTAAAGGAGAGCAGCGTCATGACAGTAAGCTCTCCGACATCCCGCACATTGCGCATCGATTCATAAGCGAACCACAAAGCATAGACAATGCCAACAAATCCCCCAATCCAGCGGCCAAAATGGATCTTGTAAAGCTCCGCAAGCTCCGATTCGGGCGCTCGTTTCTGAATTTGAACATACAGCGTCGTAAGCAGCAGGCCGGCGACCGCCGCAAGCGTCATCGCTATCCATGCATCCTGCTTCGCTTTAATGCCAAGCTCGAACAACGGAGTGCTGCCGATCATAAATACGACGATCAAAATCCAAAGCTGGTTTTTCCCGATTTGCTGCATACGGTCTCCTTTCTGCTTATTAGCCGTCTTTCTCCTGCTCCTGTTTAAAGCCGCTTCCGCTCATGCCCGTTGAATTCAATCTCACGTTCACCTTCACCTTTACCTCTGTGCCTGCAAAAAGTTCTGTCCAGTTATCGCTGGCTTTGGACCATTGCTTTGGATATTTCTGACGGATAACGCTGCCAAAACCGATGACGTCCGCGCCGTTCTTGCGCAAAGCCTTCCATCCATTCTCCACAATTGCTGTAATCTCACCTTCAATAAGCCGCTCGATCTTCGCCACTTGCTTCGGCTTGGAAAGATCGCCTTCGCAATTGTATTCCATTAACGTACCGTCCGCTCCCGCTTCCACGTGCATGATCCAATTGCCGTTCAAGAGCTCTGGGCGCAGCTTGGTCTTGGCATGTGTAATTCGTATCGACGAATTTTTCTGACCGCTTCTGTTCTCATCGCAAGCAAACGGGACCGTTGTTTTCTTCACATGATCAGCCAGCCACATCGCCCCTTGGCTTTCTTCGTTATTAAGCCAGCCGACCAGTTTGTCTCCTTTAATCAGACCAAGGTCATACAGCTTGACCTTGGAAGGTGTGCTTGTCCGAGTCAATTGCCCCGCCCGGTCCACACTCTCATTCGTTCCCGATACGACCAGGCCAGGAATACCTGTGGCATGCGTCGTGCCAAGCAAGTCCATCAGCACCTGGTGAATAGTCATTTGGCGAAAAGCAGAACTATTCATCTCTTCATTCGTAATCATGCGCTGAATCGCCGCACCGGGTATTTTCTCAAGCGGAATCAACTGCTCCAGCATCTTGCGGGCGCTCCCCTTCGACAAATAAACGCTGACCGTCTCACGCGAATCATGATTGCGCAAATAAGTATCCAGGAGCGAGCCGATTCCTTTCCGTGCCGCTTCCTGTCCAATAATCACGATTTGCGTATGCGAGAAATAAAGCCGGCGGGAGGTCTCTTGGCTGGCCTTGCTGACCGCGCTTCGAAAGCTCTGGCCTTTCGTCGAAAATACGTTGACCGCTGCCGAGCTGCTGGCCGCACTTTGGCTGGATATGGCCTGCGGAATAACGACCTGGTACGATAATACCCAGTTTCCTTCCTTCCAATCGATGCCGGTTGCCGAAATGACAGCGATATCGTTTAGCTCTACGCGGTTCCAGCAGCCGGCAGTCAGTAGACACGCGAGCAGTGCCAGCAGCAGCCTCCATTTCTTCATAGCCATGCCTTCCTTTCCGTTACGGTTTGCTGGAATGACGCTGCGCGGGCGGACGTTTTCCATTGGCCTGCCGCTTCGGATTACGTAAGTTCAAATCCATCGGCCGAAGCACGATAGCCCACCAAGGTAGCCTGATGAACGCGTCTCTCCAAAGGCCCTGCTTTGCCGGGCCCGGAGCTATAGGGGACATGTAAGGTACCCCGAAGGAACGCAGCGATACCAGATGGATCAACATAAACAGCACAGAAATGAATATCCCGAAAAAACCGAAAACCCCAGCCATAATCGTAAAGAGAAACCGGATAATGCGTGAGGTCGCCGCCATATTGAATTCTGGCATAACAAAGTTGGATATCGCCGTAAAAGAAACCACAATAACCATCCCGGCCGATACAATGCCCGCCTGTACCGCCGATTGTCCCAGTACGAGCGCACCGACAATAGAGATCGCAGGTCCGATGGCTCGCGGCATTCGCAGGCCTGCCTCACGCAGCACCTCGAACGTAAGCTCCATCAGCAGCGCTTCAGCAAGACCTGGGAACGGGATTCCTTCCCGCTGCGCGGCCAGACTGATTAATAACGTAGTCGGCAGCATTTCCTGATGGAAGGTTGTCACTGCGATGTAGACGGCTGGCAAAACAATGGACACCACATACGCGGCATATCGAATGATGCGGACGAAGGACGCAATATCGAATCTTTGATAATAATCCTCCGGTGACTGGAAAAAGCTAAAAAAAGTGGTCGGTGCCATCAGCGCGATGGGAGACCCATCAACCATAACGGCTACCCTACCCTCAAGCAGCGCAGCGGCCACTGTATCCGGTCGTTCTGTATTCAGCAGCGTGGGAAATAAGGTAAACGTCTCGTCTTGAATGAATTCCTCTATGTAGCCGCTCTCAAGCACACCGTCGAGATCGATGGCAGCGAGCCTGCGGTAAACCTCCTTGACGATTCCCTCGTCTACGATTCCGTTCACATACAAAACGGCTACGTTGGTATGCGTTTGCTGGCCCAGCTTATGCACCTGTACATGAAGGTCCGAAGAACGAATAATTCTCCGGACCAAGCTGATATTCGTACGAAGGTTTTCCACAAAGGCATGCTGTGGTCCCCGGATGACGGTCTGCGTCTGGGGAATAGAAACGTTACGCTGATCGCCTCCATTCACATCCGCCGTCAATGCCGCAGGGCATCCGTCAGCCAAAATGATACATAATCCGTCTGTCATATACTGAAGCGCTTGCTCCAAGGCATGGATATCCTGCACTGACCCAATGGAAACGACGCAGCTCCGAAGCGCCTCCAGCAGCTTGCTGCCCTTGACCAAGGCATGCGGAGGCAGCCTCATCGACATTAACGGCTCCATGACGCTTTCATTAATCGTTCCCGTGTCCACAATTCCATCCACATAGAGGATCGCGATCTCGCGCTCGGGTGCCGCATCGCTGCGAAACATTCGAATCACAAGATCGGTGCTTCCTCCGAAGCGGCTCTGAATCGCCTTAACGTTCGCTTGCAGCGAGGGACTAAGCGGCGTTAGCGCTCCTGCGGTTTGTTTGTTCATAGCGGCACCTTTCATTTCCATGTTGCTTCTATTTTGGCGCATTATGGGTTTAAATATGTACCGCTTGATGATAAGCGTCTACTGGATGCTTGATTTGCTTATATGAAAATAAAATGCAACTGCCTTACCTGACGTTGGACAAGTGGACTGCCGAGAAATTCCTGGAAAAACGGAACCTCGCCTAAAAACAGAAAGAGCTATCCAGAAGCAATAAAGCATTGCTCCTGAATAGCTCTTCATTGTGCTCTGTTAGGCTTCTGGATAAAGCGCGGACGATAAGTAGCGCTCTCCCGTATCCGGCAGCAGAATCACTATTTTTTTATCGTGATTGCATGGCCGTTTCGCAATTTGCATCGCCGCATACACCGCAGCGCCCGAAGAAATGCCGACAAGCAGGCCTTCGCTTCGCGCAAGCTGCCTTGCCGTTTCAAAGGCAGGCTCGCTTTTTACCAGAATGATTTCATCTACCACATCCGGATGAAAGTTTTCGGGAACAAAACCTGCGCCGATGCCTTGGATTTTATGCAGCCCTTTTTTGCCGCCGGAGAGCACCGGGGAATCCGAAGGCTCTACCGCTATGATTTGAACAGCTGGATTTTTCTCTTTAAGTGCTGCGCCGACGCCAGAAACTGTACCGCCAGTCCCTACGCCTGCAACAAAAAAATCAACCTCGCCGTCCATGTCTCTCCAAATTTCTTCTGCTGTCGTTTTCTTATGAATATCTGGATTCGCCGGATTATTGAATTGCTGGGGCATAAATGCGTTTGGCGTCGCTTCAGTGATCTCCTCTGCCTTCCTGATCGCGCCAGCCATTCCTTCGCTTGCAGGGGTTAGAATAAGCTCGGCTCCCAATGCCAGCAATAGCTTGCGGCGCTCTACGCTGAAGCTCTCCGGCAGTGTGATGATTAACCGGTACCCAAGTGCTGCTGCCGCGAACGCAAGCCCCACGCCTGTATTTCCGCTTGTAGGCTCGACGATAATAGAGTTTTGATTAATGAGCCCACGCTCTTCCGCATCCTTGATCAATGCCACGCCAATTCGATCCTTTACGCTCCCGGCAGGATTGAAATACTCCAGCTTGCCGATTAGTTTCGCTTGAATGTTGTGCTGCCCGCTAAAATTGGTAAGCTCCAGAAGCGGTGTGTTTCCGACTAGCTCCGTTAAGTTCTTCGCAATTTTGGTCAAAGTGACCCCTCCCATACATTTAATTCCAACCTTTTCAGTCGGTTATATTCTTTTACCTTATCAGCTGCACAAACTTAATACAATAGTGGGATTTTCTTTTTATCAGATTCCCACTCCAAGTTCTTTCTCCAAAGCTGCCTGCCGCGCTATTCAGCAGTAAAACCTTGTAAAAAATAACCACAATTAACCTCTAGTATAAGAACACACGTTCCGCATATAATAAGAACAAACGTTCTTACCTAAAAGGAGGAGCATCATGACATTGGAAAAATGGCTTCACATGATCGATTGTGTCGTTGATGTGATTTATATGAGCAAGAAGGGAAAATTCACCAAGCGAAGAATTCGTGTTCTGGCCGTAAAAGACGGCTACATCCGTGCTTTCTGTCTCAATTCCGGCGCGCAGCGCATCTTTCTTGCGACCAATCTATTGGCAGTAGAGCTGGTGAGTCGACATGCCTCTTAACAAAGTCATTATGCTGGCAGACTGCCAGTCATTTTATGCCTCCGTAGAGAAGGCTGATCACCCGGAATATCGTGATTTGCCCCTCGTCGTTGCAGGCGACCCTGAACGCCGCTCAGGCATCATTCTCGCCGCTTGTCCCCTTGCCAAGTCCTTTGGGGTAACAACGGCAGAGCGGCTGGGCGATTCCCTTGCCAAGTGTCCGAATTTAGTCATTATTAGGCCTCGAATGCAGCTGTACATCGATATCTCCATGAGGATTACGAACATCTATAAATCGTATACAGACCTAGTTGAGCCCTATTCCATCGATGAGCAGTTTCTAGATGTGACGGGCTCCCTGCATTTGTACGGATCACCGGAGGAGCTCGCGCATCACATTCAGACACGGATCCAGGCCGAGCTGGGGATTTACACGCGCTTTGGCATTGCCGAAAATAAAATGCTGGCGAAGATGGCCTGCGACAACTATGCCAAAAAAAATGGTTCCGGCATTTATATTTTGCGGAAGGATCGGCTTGAGGAGACGCTTTGGACTCTTCCCGTTGCCAAAATGTTCATGGTCGGCAGCCGCATGACGCGGCATTTCAATGCCATGGGCCTAGAGACGATCGGCAAGGTAGCCGCAACGCCGCTCGAGAAGCTGAAACTGATGATGCGCCGCAAATTCGGCAAAAACTCCGATATTAACGCCGAGCTTTACTCTCGCATTGCGAACGGCATCGATGATAGTCCCGTTGCGCCAGGGACGCATGAGATTGCTCCGAAGGTGATCGGGCATATGATGACGCTGCCCCGAGACTATCAAAGACTGGAGGAAATTAAGGTTGTCCTGCTTGAGCTCACCGAGCTCGTATGCCAGCGCTGCCGGGGCAAGGGCTATATGGGGCATGTCGTTTCCGTTGGCTTGATGGGGGCCAATTATGACCAGCCTACCGGCTTTAGCCGCCAAATGAAAATGGACGATCCGAGCAACGTGACCAACACGGTTTACCATGCTGCTGTGCAACTGCTGCTTCGCCACTGGGACGGCTATCCAGTAAGAAAGGTCGGCGTCAGCCTGTCGCAATTTTCCGAGGATGGCGAGTATCAGCTGTCCTTGTTTGACACGAAGCGGGAGAAGACGATGGCGCTCGAGAAAGCGACCGACGCCCTTAAGCAGAAATACGGGGACGCCATCATTTTACGGGCCGCCTCCGTAACCCTTGCCGGCCAAGCGCAGCACCGCTCAGAGAAGATCGGAGGACATTACAAATGAGGAAGAAACTTGAAGGCAACGGCATCTGGGAATCGAGCCGCATGATGCTGCCTGAACATAAGGTTGCTATCAATGAACAGGAACAGGCTTCACGGCAGAGGCAGCGGATCGAGCTTGACGAGCAGGAATGGGAAAATATAAGCCGCTTTGTGATGGAATCGCTGCAGCAGCGGCACCCCATTGCGATCCGCCTGTTCCATCCGCTGGAGGAGTTGAGCGTCATTGGCGTCGTCGATCGGGTCGATCAGTTGAAAGGACGTTTCATGGTTGATGGCGAATGGTTCTCCATTCGCGATATCGAAGGGGCATCCATTGAAGAAGGATGAAATGGCATACGAAAAGGAGCCGTCCAGCGCTTAAGCGGACAGCTCCTTTTCGTATGATCAGAGCCAATGATCCCAGTCTTCGACTATCAATATTACAATGTACTAAAGAGACATGCATTTTCAGCTTGAAAAGGTAGAATTCCTCTACAGTTTGGCATCAAGAACGAAAACGGCGGCGTTTCATCTTCCAGCATTTGATCCATAAATCCCCGTCATCATCCCGGTGCAGACGGATTCCGAGATATTTTAGCGGTGTCCAAATTTCGTTAAAATAATAATTAGGCATTTCGTACAGTCCTTTACGATCAATTGGCAAGCTGCAGACTGTAGACTGACTTTTACTTTCCGTACTCTGGCTGTTCCCACACGCTCGACATAACTGCTGCAGACTCGTTTATTTAGTATACTACTGCCCAATGACGAGAAAATGACAAATTTGGGCCTCATGCCCTATAAAGCCTTACTACAACCACAAACGGCTATCGCCGTCCTTTGACGATAAAAAGAGCAGTTCACTTGAAAAACTGATCTATTCTGATTTATATAGAATGAACTTAAGATGATAATGATTTTTTTCTAATAATTTCCTTTTTTTCTGTTGAGTTCTACATAAAGTTTAAAGAATTAAATGAAATTCCACCTGCTAAAATACCGTTATTTGCTTGATCAAAGCAATAGCGGGACAAATTCCATGTATATTAAGTTGAACTAAAAATTAACGAGTTGGCCCAATATCCTGCTCCAGGCAGCCGTTTACTTCCCCCGCTGCACCGCAATAACGGCCAGCTCAATCTTGTTCAGCATCATTCCGTATTCATTCGTCATTTCGAAGGATGACGGAAGCGGCAGCTTTTGAAAATACGGAATGACCTCTGCAGCCGAAGTGAACCAGTCTCCGGGTTCCGGCACCGGCGGTGGTTGATCCCCCCAAGCAGCACTGAGTTCAGGACTGTAGATCGGCTCCGCGCCAAGCTTCAGCCGTCCCCCAAGCAAACGCTCCGTGTAGACGCGCTGAGGGGGCTTCTGACGAACGCGGGCAAACAAATGAGGGGCATAGTCCGCCCGTGAGCCCGTGTGCTTAACAGCGGCTGCAAAGCATTTCACCCCGTCGTATACACGTGGGATGCCAAACATCATCGCATAAAGCC
This sequence comes from Paenibacillus luteus, assembly GCF_006542765.1. Taxonomy (GTDB): domain Bacteria; phylum Bacillota; class Bacilli; order Paenibacillales; family Paenibacillaceae; genus Pristimantibacillus; species Pristimantibacillus luteus. The sequence goes on along the minus strand of NZ_SKCD01000066.1, from coordinate 313,431 downwards.
GTTTGCCAAACTCAATTCGCTCATGCAAATGTTCAAAGCGCTCCAGTATCAGTCCGGAAAGCCTGAGCACGACCGTCTCTTCCCCTCTCCGCTGCCCATTCCCATAAGGAAAAACAACGCCATTTAGCTGCAGCAGCGACTGCAGCCCGAAAAAGAACGTATGCAGCACTTTATCTCGGAAATAGGGATGCTGCACGACCCGCTGCTCAATATAATTTTGTTCGTTCACAATAAGAGCAACCGTTAGCGGAGCCGACTCGCCATCCCGCCAAAACTGCCTCCACACCGGAGCCATAAATGCTGATACGCCAAAAGCCGACAGCAGGTGGAACAAGCTCCTTCCTTCTCTGCGGCTCCATTCATACAAAAGCAGCTGAGGATAGGCATCCTGAAAAATCAGCGCATTGGCCTGCTCCAAAAAGCGGAATACGGCCTCGCGCTGCTCCTTGCCGAGCAGCCATGGCAGCCACTCCCCCTGTAAATCAGTCATATTCCAGCCGCCGTTGCGCGATACCATATGAGCGAGCAGCGCCCAGTGCAGCTCGGGCGTGCGATAATAAACATCACGATAGGCCTCTGTACGCGTCACATTATTGCGGTTGCCAGCCGCCGTCTCCACGCGAATGCGTTCAATCAGCTCTTGCTCTCTTTCCGTCCAGCTAGCGGCAACGCCAGAATCAGGCGCTGCTGTGGACTTGGACCAAGCATGCGTGAGCTTGGCTATCGTAGCAGCAGGCAGCTCAAGCGGAACCGCCTCTGCGATCATCTCATGCGATGCGCTGAGCGATGCCCATTTCCCGACAGCATAATCAAATGCCGCGCCCGGAAGCGCAAGCAGCTCCCGCAGCCAATAGCCGATTGACCGGCGATTTGTCCGAACTCCATCCGTTTTGCCCATCGTAAGCGCTCCTTATTCAACGTCATTGCCTCTTAGGAAATGAAGCACAGCTAACAAGCCTATAATAACCAGTATCCGCCACCAAGCAGTCCGCCATACTTTGTTAGCAACATATGCGCTGCAGTTGGCCGCAATGTATAATAAGAACAAACACAAGGAGAGGAGACAAAGAGTCATGTGCGGAAGATATACGCTAACGGTAACCTTGGAGGAGCTGTTAGTCAGATATATGATTGGAGAGACCATGGTGCCGTTTCACCGTCCGAAATACAACGTTGCACCCAGCCAGCAGGTCTTATCGATCATTCACGATGGACAAGCCAATCGATTGGGTGAGCTAAAGTGGGGACTCGTGCCGCCTTGGGCCGATGATCCGAAGATCGGCTTTCAAATGCTGAATGCGCGCTCCGAGACGGCGGCGAGCAAGCCAGCCTTCCAGACGCCGCTGCGGCGCAAGCGCTGCCTCATCCCGGCCGATGGCTTCTATGAGTGGAAGACAACGGCAACCGGCAAGCAGCCTATGCGCATCACGCTCAAAAGCCGCGCTTTGTTCAGCATGGCTGGACTGTATGAAACATGGCTCTCTCCTGACGGAACCAAAATTAATAGCTGTACGATCCTGACCACTACGCCTAACGAGCTTGTTGCCCCCATTCATGACCGAATGCCCGTCATTCTGCGTCCCGAGGATGAGCACCTTTGGCTCGATCGCACTGTGATGGATACGGCTATGCTAATGCCGTTGCTTGTGCCTTACCAAGCCAGTGAGCTGGAAGCCTATCCCGTTTCCGCAGCTGTGGGCAGCGTACGCAACGACGAGCCGTCCCTGATCGAGCCCTTTGATGCGGGTGAGCAGCTTGAGCTCTGGTAAGTCCAGCGGCCGCAGTTGCGTCCAAAAAAAAATCGCTGACCGAAAGCGGTCAGCGAAACATCCCCCACAACTTCAATAAATGAAATGTGTTGTTGGGATCGATTTTTTGCCCCATCACAAAGGCAACAATCTGGTCTTCCTGCGTGTCCGTCAGCTGCTCCTGCAAAATAACGGCGGCTGCCTTCACTAGTTTTCTTACCTTTGGCCGGTCCTGTAAATCATACTTCGTCACATTACCGAGAAGCTGCCTGATCCGGTCCTTCATGACAGGATTTTTTAATTTGTATTTCACACGCTCGACAAACTGCGGCTTAATTCCATAATTTTGGTAACTCACTGCCCTCGACACCTCCATCCGGCAATCCGATCACATCGTTAAACTATATGCCGTAGGTAGGTAATTATTGCCTAGTCCAGCTGTTCCCCTTGAAAAAATTGATCCTTTTGCAGCACCGACCGTACTCTGACATACGAATCATTGGTCCAGAAATCCTCACGCTCCGTGAGCTCCGCTGCGTCTTCGCGGGCGATCTCCAATACCTCATAATCCGCCACCATGTCCGCTAGACGAAACTCAGGCAGGCCGCTTTGCTTGGTCCCAAAAAAATCGCCCGGTCCACGAATTTCAAGATCGCGGCGCGATACCTCAAAACCATCGTCCGTATCCGTCATTACTTTCATCCGTTCGCGTCCGGTTTCAGATTTCGGATCGGCCACCAAAATACAATGCGATTGATGCTCTCCCCGCCCAACACGACCGCGCAACTGATGCAGCTGCGACAAACCGAAGCGCTCCGCATCCATAATGATCATCAGCGTCGCATTTGGAACGTCGACGCCTACTTCAACGACCGTCGTCGCCACGAGCACATGGGTTTCATTCGCGCTGAAAGCTCCCATTACGCTCTCCTTTTCTGCTGAGGAGAGCCGTCCATGCAGTAGACCAACACGTAAATCAGGAAAGGATTGCTGCGTCTGTACATAAAGATCTATGGCATTTTGAACATCAATCTTCTCGGACTCCTCAATTAAAGGACAAATAATGTAAGCCTGCCGTCCTTTGCTCACCTCTTTGCGGATGAAGCCAAGTACCCGTTCCATCATGCTATGCTTGACCCAATACGTCTTAATGGGCTTACGGCCATGAGGCCGCTCGCGTATCGTGGAAACGTCCATATCACCGAACGCAGTGATCGCCATCGTCCGTGGAATCGGCGTTGCTGTCATCGTAAGAACATCGGGGTTCATTCCTTTGCGCCGCAGCACGCTTCGTTGATTGACGCCGAACCGGTGCTGCTCGTCCACAACGACAAGGCCCAAGCTCCGAAAGAAGACGTCCTCCTGAATAAGCGCATGCGTGCCAACAACGATATCAATAATGCCCATTTGAAGTCCAGCCAGAACGTCTCTACGCTTGCGTTCGGTTAAGCTTCCGGTAAGCAAGGCTACCTGAATGCCCAAATCTGCAAACATTTTTGTCAACGAGCGCATATGCTGATCAGCCAATATTTCGGTCGGTACCATAATTGCGCCTTGATGCCCCGACTTCACCGCAACATAGAGCGCAATCGCCGATACGACCGTTTTGCCGGAGCCGACATCTCCCTGCAGCAGACGATTCATACAGGAAGGCCTTCGCATATCTACGCAAATTTCATTGACGACCTTCTTCTGCGCATCCGTCAGCTCGAACGGAAGCGTAGCGGCGAATTGGCGAATCGTCTCACTTTCAATACGATGTGCAATGCCATCGTTGCGCTTCCTGTTAAGCGCGCGATAAGCTTGCAGCTTTAACTGAAACAGAAATAACTCCTCGTAGACCAACCTTCTGCGAGCTTCTTGTCCTTCTTTCGTATCATCCGGCAAATGAATACGCTGCACCGCATCGCGTCTTGGCATCAGATCATGTCCTTGAACAAGCTCCTGCGGCAGCAATTCCTCAATCATCGTTCCGTACTGCGTCAAAGCCTGACGTATCGTCTTCCGCATCCACGTCTGCGTAATACTGCCGCCCACAGAGTAGACCGGCTGAAGCGTTCCTGATTTGGCGGCTCCACCGCTGCCTGGAAACTCCGAGTCGGATATCGTCATTTGTAGGCGTTGCTGCTCCCATTTGCCTGTCAGCATGATCTCACGGCCAATCACAAGCTGGTCTTGCAGAAAGTGTCGGTTGAACCATACCGCCGTCACCAGCCACTGGCCAACCTCCACCTTGCAGGTGAGTCTGGACTTGCTTTTGCCGTAGCGCTGCAAGACCGGGATGCCCCGGACATGCCCAAGCACCGTGACCTTTTCGCCTTCTTTAACATCTGTAAGCTCCCGGATACGATAATCCTCATAGCGATACGGAAAATAATCCAATAAATCTGCAATCGTTCTCACGCCAAAGGCGTGAAGCTCCTCTTCCTTAGGAGCGCTCACGCCTTTGATTTGCCGAACGGAAATTTGGTCCAGCGTCATCATTCAATCACATCCTGTACATAAACACGGCAGAAGTGCCTGGACCGGTATGCGTGCCAATAACAGCTCCAATGGTCGTCCAGCTAACCGCCTGAACATTGAATTGGCTCTTAAGAAGCTCGTAGAGCTCCCCCGCCGTTTCCTTATGCAGCGAATAGGCCATCGTCATACCGACCGGCTCATCCCCATACGTTTTTTTGAGAAGCTCGACAATGCGCGCCATCGCCTTCTTCGTGCCTCGAACCTTATCTACAGCAAGCACCACGCCATCAGAATCAAGCGAGAGAATCGGCTTAATATTAAGAATGGAACCGATTAGCGCTGATGCTTTTCCGATGCGGCCGCCCTTCTGCAAGTATTCCAGCGTATCCACGAGAAAATATAATTCCGTACTGTTAGCGAGGCGTTCAATCTCCTCGACAATTCGTTCCTTCGATTCGCCCGCCTGCGCCATTTCGGCCGCCTTCACCACACGCATGCCGAAGCCGTAGGAAGCAGATTTTGAATCGAGGATCGTAAGGTCAGCTTCTTCTTCCAGCATGGACTGAGCGATAACCGCCGACTGATACGTGCCGCTAAGCGCTGCCGATAAGTGAAGTGAAATAATCGGCGACTCCGCATCCTCTCCAAGTAAGCGCTGATACACATCAGAAAATTCCACTGGAGACGGCTGCGACGTTGTGGGAAGCGCAGAAGCTTGCGCAAGCTTCTCGTAGAAACCCTCTGATTTGATCGTCACCGCATCGAGAAACGTTTCTTCCCCAAACAGCACCTTTAAGGGCACCATAGAAATACCCAGCCGCTCGCGAATCTCTTCCGGTATATCTGCTGTACTGTCAGTTACAATTCTTACCTTTCCCAAAGGCAGATCCCTCCCAGCTATCAAACGATTAGAGCCTACTCCAATGCAAAAACATAAGGATACAGCGGTTGTCCGCCTTTTTGTACTTCCAGTTCGAGCTCTGGATACTGCTCCCCGATCCATTCACAAAGCGATGCCGTTTCACTCGCATCTGCTTCCTCGCCTGTAAGAATGGTCAGCAAATCCCCTCCGGCTTCCAACATGCTGGCAATAAGAGATTGACATGCACCCGGCAAATCAGCATTCGACACGACGATCTGTTTCTCCTTAATTCCAATGAAATCGCCCTCTCGAATAGCAACGCCTTCAATGGTCGTATCGCGAACGGCTTTGGTAACCTGCCCAGAAACAACCTGTTCGGCCGCATTTTTCATCCATTCGCTGTTTCGTTCCGCTGTTTCGTCTTCTTTGAACGCAAGAACGGCCGCTAAGCCCTGCGGAATCGTTTTCGTTGGAATGATCATGACCTTTCGCTCGCTAAGCTCTGCGGCCTGCTCAGCCGCCAAAATAATATTTCCGTTATTCGGTAAAATATAAATATGTTCTGCCGATAGCGCCTCTATGGCTTTCACGAAATCCTCTGTACTCGGATTCATCGTCTGGCCGCCGGACAACACAGTATCCACTTCGTTTTCCAAGAAAATATTGGTAATCCCTTCACCCAACGCAACCGCAATGATGCCAAATGGCGCCCATTCGAATACTTGGCCTGGTGGAACGCCCTGCAGACCTTCGCCAGCAAGCAGCTCTGCTGCAGAATAGTCAGCAATGCCGCCGGAATCCGCCTGCTCATGCTCCAAGAGCTCGCGGTGCTGCTCTCGCATGTTAAGAATATGAATATCCGTCAATTCACCATAAGGGAGAGACAAATTCAGTACATCGCCAGGCTTTCGCGAGTGTACGTGAACCTTTATGATATCATCTTCTGTAATAACCAGAATGGAATCGCCATCTTTGCCAAGCGCACGCTTGTAAGCGGATTCATCAAAGAACACCGTCGCATTCCCTTTCAGCTTGCGATTAATAAAAAATTCCATATCGTATAAGAACTCAATCGCATCGGTTGCCAAACGCGCTTGAGCCGAAGTCGGCTCCTGCTTCCTGACCGGAGTTGCCTTTAATGGAACCGCGACCTCTTCCGGTGGAGCGGCTTCAGATTGCATGTCATCGGGCTCCAACTGTCCGTCTAGCTCCAAAAGGCTGCGCAAGAAACCTTCATAAATAAATACGAGGCCTTGTCCGCCAGAATCTACTACGCCTACCTGCTTTAAAACAGGCAGCAGGTCAGGCGTGCGCTGCAATGCTTCATTTGCCTTCGAATGCACCTCTTGCATCAGCTCAATAACATCATTCGTTCTGCGTGCATATTGAACGGCATGCTTCGCTGCTTCTTTGGCTACCGTAAGAATGGTTCCTTCAACTGGCTTCACGACAGCTTTATAAGCGAGGTCGACACCGTATTGCAAAGCAGCTGCCAGCTGCACCGTACCTGCCTCTTCGAGATTGGCTAAAGATCTGGAAAACCCTCGGAACAGCTGTGACAAAATAACGCCAGAGTTGCCCCGTGCGCCCATCAGCAGTCCCTTCGACAAGGCTTCCGTCGCTTTCCCAACGCTCGCTGACGGCTTGCTGCGGAGCTCGCGTACACCTGAGGACATCGTTAAATTCATGTTTGTTCCCGTGTCGCCATCCGGCACAGGAAACACATTTAATGCATTAACGTGCTCTGCGTTGCGCTGCAAGTAATCCGCGCCGAGCAGTGCCATTGCGGTAAAATCAGATCCGTTTATAAAGCGCTTACTCAACGAAATTTCCCTCCCTGTTACTTAAGTACCCTAACATCTTGCACAATTATATGGACTTCTTCCACTTGTAGACCGATTACGTCATTCAGCACATATTTTACCTTGGATTGAATGTTATGAGCAACTTCCGATATTTTCGTACCATAGCTCACGATGATGTAAAGGTCGATGTGCAGCTTCTCATTTTCTCTTCTAATTTCAACGCCACGAGTCAAATTGTCTCGTCCGAGCAACTCGGCAATCCCGTCCTTCAACTGTTTGCGAGAAGCCATTCCGACCAGTCCATAACAATCCATGGCCGCAGAGCCTGCTATAATGGCTATGCAATGATCAGAGACATGTATGGAACCGAATTCGGTGCTTAGCTGCAGAGGCATGGAAAACACTCCCTTACTGTATATATTATGGACTAAGTATTATTGTACTATAAACAGCCCCGTTATAGAAGTCTGTTCAATAAATCCAGCATTTCTGCGTTCCTTCGAGCTTTCCTTGCGATAATCGACTTGATTGTCCGTATATTTAGGTTGAATAGAATAGATGTTTATGATACGATATTCAAGTGTGTTTAAATGTTATTTGTCTTACGAATGAAATTTTCCTCACGCATAACGAGCCATACTTATGGAATCACTTTTGCTCACGCAAGATTTAAAGGAGGTGTAGTCATGTCCCGCAAATGTTTTCTTACAGGTAAAGCACCTGGTAAAGGTAACAACGTTTCCCACGCAAACAACAAAACACGTCGTTCTTGGGGCGTAAACGTGCAAAAAGTTCGCATCTTGGTTGACGGTAAACCGAAACGTGTTTATGTCAGCACTCGCGCACTGAAATCCGGTAAAGTTACCCGCGTATAATGATGGCTTTGGCCATAGACAAAAGCACCTGAGAGTTCAGGTGCTTTTCTTTTACGTTTTCTACGATCACGGCCGAAGGGTGTCCTGCAGCATCCGATCTAATTTTTTTGGAAGGTATTCAAAATCGCCTTTACGAATCCGCCCAAAAATTTAGGCAGTTTGATTGTATAAAATTTCATGCCTCATCCCTCCTCAGACACGCTCATCGAATTAATCCGTGACAAACATCCTACGCTCATGTAACCATCCTATGCGTCTTCAGTTCGTCCTATTCCTTCGCAAGCGGTAGAGGAAAGCGCATTACACGCCTGATATGGCGTCCGGATTATCTCGTATATAGATAACAGCGGATACGATAACGGCAATCAGCAAATAAAATACGATCGACACGACAAAAAAAGTAATGCGCAGCCCAAGCGTTTCAAATCTGCGAAAAAAACGTATGCCTATGTATAAAGCCAGCAACGAGAAGAGATAACGATAAAACCCCTCAATTAACGAGAACGCTGTTAGCAGCCCTCCTGTAACGAAGCTGTATCCCAGCAGCCATAATGTCGTTTTCAACCGTTCATTTATCACCAGGGCACCTAACGCAATACCGCAATGGCTGCGGCACGATCTTTCTCTGCAAATACAGCATTGCCAGCAACCAGCACGTTTGCCCCCGCTTCGCGAATGACACCCGCCGTAGTCGCATTAACGCCGCCATCTACTTGGACAAACACTTCGTCAAGGCCTTGCTCCTCCAGCATCGCCCGAAGCTGACGCAGCTTTACGAGCGAATAAGGAATGAATTGTTGCCCTCCGTAGCCAGGGTTCACCGTCATAATAAGCACTAGATCAAGATCATGCAAGATCGGCTCCAAAGTCGCAACTGGTGTAGCCGGGTTAATCGCTACGCCTACCGGAAGCCCTTTTTCTTTTATGTAATGCACAGTTCTGTGCAAATGTACGCATGCCTCGGCATGTATGGTGATCCGGTCTGCCCCAGCCGAAATATAATCGGCAATGGACAGCTCAGGCCGCTCAATCATCAAATGAACGTCGAAAGGCAGCTTTGTTGCCTCTCGTACCGCCGAGATGACCGGCGGGCCAAAGGTTAGATTCGGGACAAAATGCCCGTCCATCACATCAACATGAATCCAATCCGCCCCTGCCGCTTCAACGGCTTTAATCTCTTCACCCAATCGCGAGAAATCAGCTGACAAAATGGATGGTGCAATAATCGTCATTGTTGTTAGTACCTCCTTTTTTTATCCTTCATCTCAGCTAGAAAGAGCAAATAATGATCGTGCCTGCTCTTCTCAATTTTACCGTTGTCTACTGCTGCGAGTACAGCGCAGCCTGGTTCATGAACGTGGGTACAGCCTCTAAACTTGCAATCCGGAGACAGCTCTCTCATCTCCACAAAGCAATAACCCAAATCCTCTATGCCAAGCTCCTGAAAGTCCAACTGGCTGAACCCTGGCGTATCCGCCACTAAGCCGCCTCCAATTTCAATCAACTCGACATGTCTGGTCGTGTGCTTGCCCCGGCCGAGCCTATTGCTGATTTGGTTGGTTTCGAGCTCTAACCCCGGCACAATCGCATTAAGCAAGGAAGACTTCCCTACACCAGATTGTCCAGCGAATACAGCCAAATGGCCCTTCAGCCGTTCCTGGAAAGGGGCTATGCCTTCTCCCAGCAGCGAGCTTGTCCCGTAAACCTCATACCCCAGAGGACGGTAAATACGATTAACGGAGGCAGCCGCAGCTTGCGCCTCCTCCGTCTCCAAACCGTCATTCTCCAAATCCTGTTTGCTTAAACAAAGAACAGCGGGAATGCCAGCATGCTCGATATGGACGAGAAACTTGTCCAGCAGCTGCAAATTAAGCACAGGCTCCGTCACTGAAAATACGAGAATGGCGAGATCAATGTTCGCAACCGGTGGCCTTATAAGCTCTGAGGAGCGAGGCAGCAGTTCCTCAACGGTTCCCTCCCCATTTTCGGTTAAGCTAAACATCACCACATCGCCTACAAGAGGAGTAAGCCCCTTGTTCTTAAACACGCCCCGCGCACGGCACTGGACCGTTATCGAGTCCGATGCCGCATTCTCTGCGCGTACGTAGTAATAGCCGCTTAAGGCCTTGACGATGGTACCTTTCAGATGACCTTCCTTGCTGTTATGGCTGCTGTTGTTCTTGTTGCTGCTCTTCTTCAGTTGGCTCATCGCTCTCGGTAACCTCCGCTTGTACAGGCTCTTCTGTCGCCTGCACTTCTTCACCCGGTATGATTAAGGTGGATGAATTCGTACCATTCACTAAATCCTGATACGTAATCGATTTAGAGTCAATGAATTGATTGTCACGGTAAACTGTTACGGAAGCTTCCGTATTCGGAGCGACTACGACGGTAATAGGAAAGGTCTGCATTCCCGTAATTTGCCGTTTAACCCCTTCAATCTTTTCACCGCGGGCATCGGAATACTCAATCCGAATCTCACTTGTCTTACCTGCTTCCGCTGGCGAGATCGTAATGTTGAACTGATGCTCCTTCGCGTCGGCAGGTGGGCCGGAGCTTACAATTATCGATACCTTATCCCCTTTGGTCACAGGCTCTTTCGCCTTATAAGGACTCTGGCTAATGACTACATCCTTCTCGTGCCCGTAGCTAGGCTGGTATAAGATATCATCGTTGTCCAGCGTCAGCTCTTTTTCCTTCATCAATTCCTTCGCTTCCTCCAGCGTCTTGCCGATCAGATTTGGCATCGAAACCGTCTCGCGGCCTTTGCTGATCGTGAACTGGAATTCAACCGACTCCGGATTGTACTGCTCTCCTGGCTTCGGTGACTGCTGAATGATCGTGTTCTCCGGCTCCTCACTATATACGGGTTCGGTGTAGATTTGCTCCGGCTGAACGCCAATGGCGCCAAGCTCGTCAATCGCCGTCTGAAGCGACTTGCCCACGTAATTGCCCAGTTCCTCAAGCTCCGGTCCATCACTGACAGTAATCTGGATAAAGGAACCTTCCTTCACTCTCATATTCTGCTTGGTCTGGCTCAGCACCTGATCCACAGGGATTTCCTTATTATGCTCGTGAAGAACCGGCTCTTCCACTTTAAGACCAGCTTCCACGATCATCTGCCGGGCCACTGCCTCCGTCTTGCCAACCACGTAAGGCACATCAACCTCTGCTACATCCAATACACTTAGGAGCCAAATAAAGCCCCCTACGATCAATGCAAGAATAATGAGCGTTACGCCAACGACGGTCAGCGGTTTTTTCCAACCCTTTGCTTGTCGCGCCGCGTCCCTATCGCTCGGTTTCTCGTCCGTGTTAGCTTTGGCCGCCGGCTCCCGGTCTTTAGGCATTGCGGGCGGAAAATCGCCGCGAATAGCCGGCATGACCCGGGTTTCCTCCATGTCGTTAACATGGCTGAACGTGATTTTCGGTTCCTTTAAACGCTCCGGCCGCAAGCATGTATCTAGATCAGCTAGCATTTCATGCGCCGAACTGTAACGCTCATTCGGATTTTTTCGCATCGCTTTAAGAATAACGTTCTCGACGCTTTGCGGAATATGCGGATTAACTACACGCGGTTCTTCGAAATTTTCCTGCAAATGTTTCAATGCCACGCTGATCGGGCTTTCGCCAAGAAACGGCAGCTGCGCCGTCAGCATCTGGTAGAGCACGATGCCAAGGGAATATAAATCCGATTTTTCGCCTGTATTGATTCCCTTCGCATGCTCAGGAGAAAAATAATGAACCGAACCGATAACGGAGCCGGTCTGAGTAATCGTAGACGAAGTGACCGCCCGCGCGATCCCAAAGTCCGTCACTTTCACGCGTCCGTTTTTGCCGATTAATATGTTATGAGGCTTAATATCACGATGAATAATATGATTTTGATGGGCGTGATCGAGCGCGTCTGCAATTTGCATGGCAATGCGCACCGCTTCATCAGTCTGCAGCGGCGCACGCTCTTGTATAATTTCATTTAAGTTATGGCCTTCAATATACTCCATAACGATATAGTGCGTGTCCTCTTCTTGTCCAACATCATAAATACTAACGACGTTTGGATGAGATAGCGCAGCCGCCGACTGTGCTTCACGGCGAAAACGGCGTATGAACTCCTCGTCATGTACAAATTGCTGCCGCAATACTTTCACTGCTACATTTCTGTTTAGCAGCACGTCATGCGCCTTGTACACAAGCGCCATACCGCCGCCGCCGATCCGCGTCAAAATTTCATAGCGTCCGCCTAGGTCCTGTCCAATCATCCTTGTCACCCCTCTCGATTCGTGCCGGCTGCTTCTTGCAGAAGAACGACCGTAATATTGTCGTCCCCACCAGCATGCAGCGCAAGCTGAATGAGATGATCAGCTTTAGCATCCAGCTCAAGCTTCTCAGTCATGACCGTTTGAAGGATTTGCTGGTCGCTCACCATATTGGAGAGACCGTCGCTGCACAGCAGAAGCACATCCTGAGGAGACCATTCTACCGCTTGGACTTCAATTTCAACTTGTGAATCCGTGCCGACAGCTCGGGTTAGAACATTGCGGCGCGGATGATGAGCGGCCTCCTCCTCGCTGAGCTGTCCGGATTTCACTAGTTCATTGACAAGCGTGTGATCGAATGTAATTTGCTTAATGACGCCTTCGGTAATCTTGTAAGCTCTGCTGTCGCCAACATGTCCAATAATGGCATTGTCCTTCTTGACTAATGCAGCCACAATCGTTGTTCCCATATTATGATATTTCTCGTTGCGCGAGGCCAGCTCGAATACGGCTTCATTCGCCTGAGTGATCGCCTGTCTGATCAGCATCTTGCCCTCTTGAATGGATAGATCGGCTTTAGCGGCGCTCTGCTCCAGCATGCTGCGGAATGCATCAACAGCCTTCTGGCTAGCGACGTCTCCAGCCTGATGCCCGCCCATGCCATCGGCTACGATGGCAAGCGTTATCCCATTATTCAATTGACTTACCCAAGATTGGTCTTCATTAACTTGACGAACCCGTCCAATATCACTTCGGTTTGCCGTTAACAATCAGTCATCACCTCGCCTGAGACTCCATATGTTTCGCTCTTAATTGGCCGCAAGCAGCCGCAATGTCATGCCCTTGCTCCCTGCGAATCGTAACGCTAACTTTATTACGCTCCAGGACGCGCTGGAACTCAAAAATATCCTCACGCGGCGTACGCACATAATTCCGTTCCGGCACGTGGTTAACCGGAATCAAATTGACATGGCACAGCATGCCCTGTAATACATCCGCAAGCTCCTGCGCATGCTCGGCACGATCGTTTACACCACCGATTAGCGCGTATTCGAACGTGATTCGGCGGCCAGTCTTCGCAATATAGTTATGGCAAGCGGCCATAACATCATCAAAAGGATAACGACGGTTAACCGGCATTAGCTTCGAACGCAGCGCATCATTTGGCGCATGGATCGAGAGAGCCAAATTGATTTGCGTGTTTTCTTCCGCGAATTTGTACATGCTTGGCACAATGCCGCTTGTCGATACGGTAATGTGGCGCTGCCCGATATTCAGACCTTTCTCATGGATCATAATTCGCAGAAACGCCATCGTTGCATCATAATTTTCGAACGGCTCCCCTGAGCCCATAATGACGATGCTCGAAACGCGTTCGCCCGTCGCATCTAACATTTGCTGCGCAGTGACAACCTGAGCGACGATCTCACCTGCGGTGAGATTCCGTTTCAAACCGCCCAACGTAGAAGCACAAAACGTACAGCCGATACGGCAGCCGACCTGAGTCGTCACGCAAATGCTGTTTCCATAGTTGTGGCGCATAATAACCGTCTCGATCGCATGTGCGTCATGAAGACCGAACAAAAACTTAACGGTACCGTCCTTCGATTCGAACTTAGTAATCTCACTTAGCGTTACGAACTGGAAGTTCTCTTCAAGCTTCTCACGCATCGCTTTCGAGAGATTGGACATATCTTCAAAGCTCTTAACCCGCTTCACATAAAGCCAATCAAACAGCTGGCCGCCGCGAAATGCAGGCTCACCGTTATCTATCATCCATTGCTGAAGCTGCTCGAGCGTGTAGTCATATACGCATGGTTTCATTTCATCACACCTGTACCTTATAGTAGGACGGCCCCCTCTTCGGAAAGCCGCCATCGATTTATTTTACCACAAACGCCCATGTTCAGCCATAAGCGGCAATTACAGGCGCTTGACCATCCTTGCAATGTAAAAACCGTCACTGTTAAAATGCTGCGGAAGCAGTTGTGCTTGTCCATCAAAATGCTCGCCAACGACCCCTGCGTTCCTTAGCTGCCGAACGATATCCTGCGGCCAATCGCTGCTGAGCTCGAATTCAGGATGCTCTTGCAGAAAACGGGCGACCTGCTGCTCGTTCTCTTCCTTCTCCATCGTGCACGTGCTGTAGACAAGCACGCCTCCAGGACGCACCAATCCACTTACAGCATGCAATAATCGCTGCTGAACGGCCGCGATATCGGATACGTCGCCAGCGGTTTTGGTCCATTTGATTTCCGGCTTCCGTCTAATGACGCCAAATCCAGAGCAAGGCGCATCGAGAAGCACCGCATCCATCGATTGAGGCTTGAAGCGGTCAGCCAGTTTCAGTGCATCCTCGGTAATGGCTTCCACGTTGCGGAGCTTTAACCGCTCGCTCTGCATCACGATCAAGTCGCGCTTGTGCGCGTGCAGGTCATTAGCCCATACCTTCCCTTTGCCGCCCATCAGCTCCGCCAAATGCGTACTCTTGCCGCCAGGTGCGGCGCAGCAATCCAATACCTGCATGCCAGCCTTCGGAGCTACAACTTCCGCAACCAGCATCGAGCTCTCATCCTGCAATGTCCATAAGCCTTCACGGAAACCGTCCGTATCGGCCAAATTCCCACCGCGGACGATAGCAATGCCCGCAGGAGCAATCGTGGATGGCTCCGCCTCGTATCCAGCTGCTCTCAATTGCTCAATAACTTCCTCGCGGCTGCCTCTAAGCGGATTAGCCCGAACACTGGTATGGGGATGCTCGTTGCCAGCGGCACATATGGCTTCCGCCTTGTCCACTCCATAAGATTCGACCCATCGCCTTACGAGCCATTCCGGGTAGGAATGCCGAAGTGCGATTTGCGTGACGGGATCTGCATGCTTGATTTCTGCTGCCTGCAGCTCGCCTCTGCTACGGTCAATGCTTCGGAGTACGCCGTTCACCATGCCGGAGATACCCGAATGGCCACGCTTCTTCGCAATGGTTACTGCCTCATTTACTGCAGCATGCGCCGGTATCCGGTCTAGGTATAACAACTGGTAGGCACTCATGCGAAGCAATTGATGAACCCAAGGTTCCAGCTTATGCAGACCTTTGGATACGAAGCGGCTCAGCCAATAATCCAGCGTCGCCTGACGCTGAATGGTGCCGTACACAAGCTCGGTCACAAGACCCGCATCCGCCTTCTGGAGTCCTGCATCTTGAAGCGTGCTTTTTAGCTGCAAGTTGCTGTACGCGCCCGTCTGAGATACCTTGACAAGCGCATCCATCGCCAGCTCGCGAGGAGATTTCACCTTGCGCGGCGCAGGCTGCTGCGTCTGCACGGACTGCGGAGATTTCCCCCGGCCGGCAGGTCGTTTGTGCCCTTGCTTTGCTTTAGGCTTGCCAGGAACATTTCCAGAGACAGCGCCATTGCTGCTTGACTTACGGGTGTTTTCAGTCATAGCGCACCCCCATCGCCAAGCCGTGTGCCTGTTTCAAGGCGGGCGCCCTTCAGCCAATCCGCCGCGTTCATCGCGCGTTTGCCAGCCGGCTGAATTTCTTTCAGCACCAGCGTGCCCGCACCTGTCTGCACATGAATGCCGCCGCTGTCTGCTGCAATCACCGTTCCAGGCAATGCCGCTTTGTTTCCGGAAGCTCCATCCACAGGTACGCTGCACTGCCATACTTTAAATACTTCACCATTCAAAGAAGTGAAAGCTCCAGCCATAGGCGACAAGCCCCGGACCTGGTTAAAAATAGCGCGAGCAGACTTCGTCCAATCGATACGCTCGTCCTCGCGGTTCAAATTGGGGGCATAGGTTGCCAGCTCATCCTGCTGCGGAACCGACTTGGCTTCTCCCGAAATAATTGCCGGCAACGTCTGGCCAAGCAGATCCGCTCCCGCTAGGCTCAGCTTCTCAAACATCGTACCGGAGGTGTCCTCGTCTGTAATCGGAAGCTCGACAACGCTGATCATATCGCCAGAATCGAGTCCCTCGGCCATATACATAATCGTCACGCCTGTCGAAGCTTCTCCATTTATGATCGAGCGCTGGATTGGCGCGCCGCCGCGGTATTTGGGCAGCAAGGAGCCGTGCACGTTAATGCAGCCTAGACGCGGAATGTCCAGCAGTGCTTTCGGCAAAATCTGTCCGTAGGCGGCCGTAACGATAAGGTCAGGACTAAGCTCGGCTATCGCAGCTACAGCTTCCGCGCTGCGCATGCGTTCAGGCTGCAGTACAGGCAGCCCGAACGACAAAGCCGCTTCCTTTACAGGCGGCGGCGTCAACGTTTTTTTGCGGCCCTTCGGCCGATCGGGCTGCGTTACAACAGCGACAACATTGTACTGCTGCTCAAGAAGCAGCTTTAAAGAGGGAACGGCAAAATCCGGCGTTCCCATAAATACGATACGCATGAAGCTATTCGCCGCCTTTTCTAGCTCTTTCCGAAATGTCGTAGATGTTCTCCGCCAAATCGGTAAACAAAATGCCGTTCAAATGGTCAACCTCATGCTGGAATGCTCTAGCGAAATAGCCTTGAGCTTGAACCGTAAAGGTCTTTCCAGTGCTGTCCTGACCCGTTACCACAATGCGATCGGCACGCAGCACATCGCCGTTTAAGTTAGGGATGCTTAAGCAGCCCTCGGGTCCCAGTTGTTCGCCTTCTTGCTCAATGATAACCGGATTGACCATTTCAACCAGGCCGTTTTCATCGCCAACGTCAACCACAATTACCCGCTTCGAAATGCCGATTTGAGGTGCAGCTAGGCCTACGCCCTCTGCGTCATACATAGTTTCGGCCATATCTTTCAACAGCTTTTGCAAATTTGAATTGAACTTCGTTACTTCCTTTGCTTCTTCCCGCAATACCGGGTCTGGTTCTTTCACAATGATACGGATACTCATATTATTCCCTTCCTTTACGATCATTAAAATAGTAATAGCTATTTATAATATAACTTGTGGATCCACATCAATACTGAACTGCACTAGGCGCTGCGGCGGACCGTCCGTAAATGACCCGAGCGCCTTTCGAACAAGTGCCGAAGCGTCGATGTTCCCACGATATTTTATCACACATTGAAAACGGTAGCGATCTTTCATTCTTGAAATGGGCGAAGCTACGGGTCCGAGCACCTCTAGCGCTCTTGAAAATCCGCTGTTAAGCGGCAGCAAAACGCCTTCATTCTCGGAGAGTTCACGCAAATCTGCCGCAAATCGCTCACTCGTGGAAGAGAGCAGCGGCAATTGCTCGTGCGACATGGTTACGAGGATTAATCTACAGTAAGGCGGATAACCCATCGCGCTGCGATGGCGCAGCTCCTCGGTTACGAAAGCCCCATAATCATGCTGCTGCGCTGTGATGACCGCGTAATGCTCGGGGGCGTAGGTTTGAATGACGACCTCGCCGGGCAGATGATGCCTCCCGGCACGTCCAGCCACCTGGGTCAACAATTGAAAGGTCCGTTCTGCCGCACGGAAATCCGGTAAATTCAGCGACGTATCGGCAGCAATGACTCCGACTAGTGTAACATATGGAAAATCAAGCCCCTTCGCTACCATTTGAGTGCCAAGCAGAACATCTGCTTTGCGGTCCCCGAACTGCTTCAAGAGCTTTTCATGCGAGTTTTTCTCTGTGGTTGTATCCACATCCATGCGGATGACCCTAATACCAGGGAACAGCTTGGAGAGCTCCTCCTCCACACGCTGAGTTCCTGTCCCAAAATAACGGATATGCTCGCTCTGGCATGAAGGGCATGTGGTCGGGGCTTGCTCGGCATGCCCACAATAATGGCAGCGCAGCGCACGCGATTTCTGGTGGTATGTCAGCGAAATATCGCAGTGTGGACAAGCTGCCGTATAGCCGCATGAGCGGCACATAACGAAGGTGGAATAGCCGCGCCTATTGAGCAGCAGAACCGACTGTTCGCCGCGCTCAAGCCGCTCGGCAAGCGAGCTGTGGAGCAGTCGGCTGAACATCGATCGGTTCCCCTCTTTGAGCTCCTCGCGCATGTCGATGACGGCTACCGGAGGAAGCGGTCTGCCGCCTACACGGCCGGGCATCGGCAATAGCGCTGGCTCCTTCCCCTCATCTTTGGCCGTTAACGGGCGGCTTGCCGCCGCAAAGGATTCCAAGGAAGGCGTCGCTGAGCCAAGGACGACTGCGGCCCCATGCTGCCTTGCTCTCCTAACGGCCACATCACGCGCATGGTATTTGGGGCTCTCCTCCTGCTTGTAGGAAGATTCATGCTCCTCATCGATGATAATGAGGCCAAGGCGTTCAAAAGGCGCGAATATAGCCGATCGCGCTCCGATGGCTACCTGTACTTGGCGGCTCCTGATTTTTCGCCACTCATCGTAGCGCTCCCCATTTGAGAGCCTGCTGTGAAGAACGGCAACCGCATCGCCAAATCGTCCCTTGAAGCGCTCGACCATCTGGGGCGTTAGTGAAATTTCCGGCACAAGAACGATCGCTTGCTTATCCTGCTCCAGGCAAAATTGGATCGATTGCAGATAAACTTCAGTTTTTCCGCTTCCGGTGACTCCGTGAAGCAGCATCGTCTCTGGTTCTCCTGCTGCAACAGCTCTCGCCACGCGGTCATAAACGGCCTTCTGCCCGTCGGTCAGTGCAAGCGGAGTCGTCCGCTCGAACAGCCGGCCGGCGTAAGGATCGCGCTGCTGCTCTACCTCCTGCAGGATAAGCAGCCCTTTCTCTGCCAACGAGCGCACGCTTGCAGCAGATCCGCCTGCTTCTGCAAGCAGCTGCTGAAGCGGCAACGGGCCTCCGTGTTCGAGCATATAGGCCAGTACTTCACGCTGCTTTGCCGCCCTTGATGGCAAGCTTGCCATTTCCGTGCGGACAGTAGCGACGTCGTCAGGCACGAACACGGTCAATACTTTACGTATCGCATGGCGGTCGCGGATGGAAGTCTGCTCCATAAGCACACCCTCGCGAAGAGCTGCTTTCACAGCTTTGACATGCTCCGGAAAGCGTTCAAGGAGCACTTCCAGCTTAACGAGCTGGCCGCTGGCTCCCATCCAATCGATCATGGCTTGCGGAAGATCCTCCCTTGCCGCTTCTTCATCTCCAATGCCGACAAGGCGCTCAGCTTTTCCCTTCAAAGCGGCTGGTATCATAGCCTGCAGCGCCGTTGTCCATGAGCAGCAATATTTCTCGCTCATCCACTTCGCCAGCTCAATAAGATCAGGCAGCAGCGGCGGAACATGATCCAGCAGCTCGGAAACTGGCTTAAGCCTGCTTAAGGCAACATCTGTCGTTTCGGCAAGCTGGGTCACGAAGCCCTGCAGCACACGTCCGCCAAAGGGCACGCCGACCCGGCTTCCAACCTCGATCCAGTCTTCGAAGGCGGCAGGCACCTCATAATCAAACGGCCGATCCGTCTGGCGGCTCGGCACGTCGACAATTACTTTAGCAATCATTCCCTCTTCCCTCCAGAAGAAGCAAGCCGTGCTGCAATCAAATCAAGCAGCCGAGCGGCAACCTCTCTCTTGGATAGGAGCGGCAGCGCGGCGACCAATCCTTTTTCTCCGAATACCTGAACAATGTTTGTGTCGCCGTTAAATCCCGCTCCTTCTTTGCTAACATCGTTCGCAACGATGAGGTCGCAGTTTTTACGTCTAAGCTTGTCCATCGCATATTGCTCGACCTGCTCCGTTTCAGCGGCAAAACCAACAAGAAACTGCTGCTTCTTTTTCTGTCCGAGCGTCTCCAATATATCTGTCGTACGTTCAAGCTCCAGCACAAGCTTTTCACCATTTTTTTTCAGCTTATGATCACTGATTTGAACCGCCCGATAATCGGCAACGGCTGCGGATTTCACGACGATATCCATATCATCGTACAGGCCCGTCACCGCTTCCAGCATTTGCTGCGCGGACTCCACACGGATCAGTTTGACGCCTGCTGGAGGGGCCGCTGTCGTGCGGCCTGCTACCAAGGTGACATCAGCACCCATGAGCAGAGCCGCCTCTGCTAATGCAAAACCCATCTTCCCTGACGAATCATTGGTCAAATATCGAACAGGATCCAGCCGCTCCATCGTTCCGCCTGCCGTCACGAGCAGCCGCTTCCCTTTCAGCTTGCTGCCGCTATCGAACCACGATTGAATAGCAAGCACAATATCTTCCGGCTCCGCAAGTCTTCCCTTTGCCACATAACCGCAGGCAAGTTGACCTGTGCCTGGCTCTATGAACATCGCGCCGCGCGAAGCAAGCAGCTCCAAATTATGCACGACCGCGGGATGCTCATACATATGAACATTCATCGCGGGCGCGATCAGCACAGGACAAGTTGCCGCAAGCAGCGTCGTACTAAGCATGTCATCTGCATGGCCTCCTGCCAGCTTCGCAATCGCATTGGCTGTCGCCGGAGCGATCACGATGAGATCAGCATGGTCCGCCAAATGAATATGCGATACAACCGCCGGGTCCCGCTCATCGAACGTATCGATATAAACCGGATTACGCGATAACGTTTGCAAGGTAAGCGGTGTTATGAATTTGGTTGCCGACTCGGTCATAATCACATGAACGTTAGCGCCTGCTTGCACGAGCTTGCTGCATAACGCTGCGCCTTTATAAGCGGCAATCCCGCCTGTAATGCCGAGAATAATCGATTTTCCTTTTAGCATGGTGTATCTCCTGTCAAGCTTATAAGCTAGTGTATTAGTGCATAAAGGGTTTTATATCCGATAGCAGACTTTTGCTACCAGCCCTTACGGTCTCTTAGGCTTGTAATATGAGCGACATGATGCCTGCCATGCCAAGCGACGAAGCCGAGAAAAAAGGCCAATCCGATTTGACTGCCCTTCTCGGGATGGTAAAACATTTTCTCAAAGTCCGAAGGCTGCATGGAACGCAGCAGCAGCACCCACCTGGCATATATCCCTTCAACGATCGCAAGGCTGATTTCTGGCGATGCTTGCAAGCTGTCTGCCGTCTCTGCCCAGCGTTCCTCATTAAAAGGCTTAATCGTGGGATTGGACTCTGTGAGCGCAAGCTTGAAACGCGAGTAGCTATTCATGGAAGCATCTGCCAGATGATGCGTGACCTGACGCACGGTCCAGCCACCGCTTCTGTAAGGGGTATCCCATTGTTCGTTATCTAAGTCCGCCAGCGCTTCCCTAAGCTGCGTAGGCAGCTTCTCCATGTCTGAAATCCATTGTTCCCGATGCTTTACGGTCATTCCTTCGAACGAGTACCTGCCAATCGGATAACGCAATTTGTCCATTCCGTTCCCTCCTGTTCATTCGTCACTGCAGCATACATCACTTTTTCTATCATATCATATGCCGCCTCAAAATCTAACTAGACCTAGCCGATTTTGACGCTGATCATCCACTTTTTTTATGAATAAAGATAAACCAAAATAAATAAGCGCAGCCTCGTAATAGTCAATACGGTTACAAAGCTCCGGCTCTTAACAGATGTGTCATCCGGTAAAGCTCGGCAATATCAAAACGGCCAATCTCCTCGAACCTTCTGATCGCTTCTTCAATCTCAACGACTTCAACCGCGATCACTTGCTCGCCATCTGGCGGGTTTAATGGAGCACCGACAATATTGACCTGGCCATAACCAACAAGTCTGACGAAATTAGGGTGGGGAATATGAGGCCGATAGGGCTCGCTAGCCGAAGAGTGGCACTTAAAGCAGCCAAAGAGCTTGTATGAAACCAGTTCAGCCCCCAACTCCTCCTTCACTTCTCTAGACAAGGCGTCCATATAATATTCATTAGGCTCCAAGGTTCCGCCAATCAGCTCCCACTTGCCATTATCGATTTTCATAATCACATACTTCTCGCCAACCATTGGAATGATGCTAATATTGCTTACCGAAGCCTCGTCCACTTCATAATCGAGGGTGAAGCAATTTTCAACAGGGCCCCATACGATTCCTTTAGAAAGGGCTGGAAATTCTTGTAGTATAATCGACATATCCTGAACTTCCTCTTCATTTATTTATGATACTGAAAAAACGATAGGACCCCCGAAGCCATAAGCATCCCAATAAAGACAATTAAAAAACCGATGGCAAAACGCGACCAAAACGATCTAGGCTTCCGCGCTTCCTTTTTAATCTGGACAATCTGATCCTCTAGTTGTTTGAGCGTTCTTTTTATTTCCTGAATTTCTTGCTCATTCGCCAAAGCATTCATCTCCCCAAAAATGGTTTATTCCTTCGGTTTCCGCAAGCGATCCACTTTGAACAACGTTACTCTAGTTTATCAAACTTTTGGCCTCCTTACATAAAAAAGCTGCCCAAAGCAGCAGAGCTACGTTTGGACAGCTTTTCAATTGAATGGGCATCTACTCCTATTTTTTATTTCTCTCAAGCAGCATTCCCGTAATTTCCTCTGCCTGAGCCAGCACGGACACAGGATCGAAATACCAGTACCGGTCGGCAGGAAGCTCATAAACCTGATTGTTTTTTACCGCGGGAATCGATTGCCACACATTGCTTTTCTTGAATTCGTCAGAACCTGTTTCCGAGAACAGCAAAACGTGGTCAGCAGCGTAATCGGGAATAACCTCAAGCGTAAGCTCTTTCCACTGCGCGGTCATCAGCTCGTTCTTAATAATTTCCGATGGCGTGAGCTGCAAAGCTCCGTAAATGGCTTGTCCCCCTCTTCCGAAATTGTCCCCAAACGTATAAAACGTTTTTCCGCCTGACTCAATGATGGAGAAGGTTTCCGTAGGTGCAATCACGCCTTCCAGCTTGCCTCGCAGCTCGGTGATTTTTTCATCGTAGTTCGAGAGCCATTTCTCTGCTTCCTCTTGTTTGCCAAGCAGCTCTCCTATTCCTTTAACTTCCTCATGCACGCCTTTGAACTGTGCATCGGTTCCGAAAGGGATAACGACCGTTGGGGCTATTTTCGATAGCTGCTCATACGTATTGTCATCCACTGTAGCCGTAATAATTAGATCAGGCTCGAGTGCGGTCACTTTCTCCAAATTCGTGCCGCTTCGGTCTCCTGTGCTTTCTATGCCAGCCGCCAAATCCTTCGTATATGGATTATCGATGTAATATTCACTTGCTCCTACCGGCTTAACGCCTAGAGCCAAGATAGTCTGCAAATATTGTTCAGCGATGATGCGCTTCGGTGCAACCGGAATTTCCACATCTCCCTTGACAGTGCTGTAGATTCTTGTTGTCTTTTCCGGTTCCGCTGTTGGCGCTTCGGTGCTTGCCGTATCTGTTATTGCTGGTGCATTGCTGTTTTGTCCGCTTGCTCCGCCGCATGCTGTCATGAGCAAAATAAAAATAAGAAAAATTGACCCAAATCCTAATCCTTTGTTCCATTTTTGCATCTTACTGTTCCTCTTTCCGCTAGTTATTTAATACGAATGATAATCATTCTCAAAATAACTTTACCAATTTCGCGCCATCTTCGTCCATGCCTAAATGTGATGCCGTTTTTTTAGCTGCCGTTTCCTCTGGTTAATAAAGCCACCATATCCGTCAGTTGCTTCTTAGTTGACGCTGGATCAAAACCATAAAAAGCATCCCCTTCGATCCTGTATGCTTGTTTATTTTTGACGGCCGCAAGGCTTCCCCAACTTTCTGTTTTCATAAAGGCCAATACGCGTGAGCGTTCTTCTGCGTTGTCCGGCAAATTATAAAATATAAAGTCAGCTGCATAGTCGCGTATCACTTCCAGCGTTGTTTCCTCATAGCCAATCTTGCATCGACCGCCTTGGAGCAGGCACTCGGGCGGTGCAAATTGCAGCGGATCATACAATACATGCGTACCGCGTCCCCATTTGTCGCCAAATACGTAGCATTTATCCATTCCAAGTTCAATAACAACTGCCGTACCGCGCTTCCCCATCTCAAGGTCTAGCCTTTGGTTTGCTCGCTCTATCAACGCTTGGAGCCGGTTCAAACAATTTTCCGCTTCCCTTCCTTTATCCACAACATCGGCAATATAACGAAACTGCTCATCCCACGGAAGCTCCTCGAATGGCAGATGAATCAAGGGGGCAATGGCCCGCAGCTCTGCAGCACGTTCTTCATCCAAACTATAATCCAGGATAAGATCCGGTCTAGTAGGACGGATCGTATCGTACAATTGCGCAGGTACGTTGTCGTGCCACTGCGCAGATTTATTATCAATAGAACCGCGGAAATGATTGAATACCCAGTTGGATATAACCGCCACGCTTGGCGTTATTCCGAGCGCTAATAAGCTTGCCGAATAATTGTAGGTTAAAGATGCGATTTTCTTCGGTTTTTTCAAATAGATCGTAGGTGCAGTACCGACAAATTGTTTAAACTTTCGGCTTAAATAAAAGCCGTCCTGATAACCCACTTGAAGCGCAATCTCGAATAGATCCGAGTTTGACCCCAGCAATTGCTCCTGCGCCGAACGAATGCGAAGCTCCGTTATGTAAGCTTTAAAGGTTTTCCCGCTATGCTTCATGAATTCCCTTGAGAAATGTTCCGGGCTCACGCCTGCAATCGCAGCCAGCTCCTTCCTCGTCAAGGGCTTACGGTAATTCTCTTTAATATACCGAATAGCATTTTCCATCCAAGAATGAGAAGTCGGCTGCTTTATTTTCCCATGCAGCTCCAGCAGCTTATTGAGAAGCATAACAAAAGCCGCTTCCGAGCCGCTTAGTTTGTCCAAATTCCCGCCTAAACTCCATTCCCGCTCCAAATCAACAGCCAGCTGCATCAACTGCCGGTTCAGCTTAATCTTAATACTGTTTTCTAACGGCCAAGACCACCAAGCCCTATCCTCATTTGCTTTACCATGGTCAATGACTGGTTTTTCAGAAAATTCAATTCTTAACACATGCATGGCATGAAAGGGAGCTGCATGCAACGTAACTGTATGACCTCGTTCTGCAACAATGGCCATACTGCACTTTGCTTCAAAGCTCTTATCACCAACGCCTATCGTGCCGTTTCCAGCCATAACAATACAAATCGAATGGCAGTTGCCTGCCTCGGCTATGATATCCATATTCGCAACATGCTTATGTACTTTTCCAAGATGGTAATGCATATAAACAACACCCTTTTCTTTAAGACTGCACTAAGAAAGTCATAACTCCGCATTAAATGATAATCATTCTCATTATATACAATCGGAAGGCATTTTGAAATAGCTATTTTATGTAATGGCGCAAGGTGAAAAGGACGTCGCCGTCCTCTGGCGGCGCAGCGTGTTTCATTCCGAGAAATATAGACTAGGGATAGCGAAATGATATCCTTTCCTATATTTCAAAAAAAAAAAAAAAAACGGAGCATCTGCGCTAAGCAGATACTCCGTTCCATATGTTCATTCCGCTGACTAGTCCTCTTTGGTTGCGAGGTTTTCCACTTGAAGAATATCGCCGTAGATTTCCTCCAGCGCTACGCCAACATATTTGCGGGAGCGTGGGTTCTTGAGCTCCGACTTGTCTCCGTTGCGGAGCATACGAGCGCGTCTGGAAGCAGCTACGACTAGCGTGTACTTACTGTCAACTTTTTTCACCATTTCATCAATGGACGGATATAACATCGTTCATTCTCCTCACTCATGCTTTCTCAATTGCGGCAACCATTCCTGAAACGTAAGGCAAGTATCTTTCTCTGCGGCAATGCTCGGCAATCATGATACTGCGAATACGATCGCAAGCAGCATCTATCTCATCATTCAATACCGCATAGTCATAGTGTCCGAGCAAATTCATCTCGTCTACAGCTACAGACATACGGTTATTGATCGTATCCAAAGATTCTGTACCACGGCCGGTTATCCGCTGCTTCAGCTCATCGAGGGACGGAGGCAACAAAAATACGAAGATGCCTTCGGGAAACTTTTGTTTCACCTTAAGCGCTCCTTGCACTTCAATCTCCAAAATAACGTCCTTCCCGCTCTCCAAAGTACGTTCAACGAAATCACGCGGTGTACCGTAGTAGTTACCAACATATTCGGCATGCTCCAAGAGTGCGTCTCGCGCAATCATATCCTGGAACTGCTCTCTGGTCTTAAAAAAGTAATTCACGCCATCAACTTCACCCTGACGCGGCAGACGGGTCGTTGCGGACACCGAATAGACCAGCTCAGGCACCTTATTTCGCAAAACGGAACATACCGTTCCTTTGCCTACCCCTGAAGGGCCGGACAATACAATTAACAATCCCTTATCCATATTACTCCCCGTACTATTCGTCGTTATCGTCGTCCTTCGTGGATAATCGGTGCGCAACCGTCTCTGGTTGAACTGCCGATAAAATCACATGATCGCTATCCGTAATAATTACAGCACGCGTTCGGCGTCCATATGTCGCATCTATAAGCATATGGCGGTCGCGTGCCTCTTGAATGATCCTCTTAATTGGAGCCGATTCCGGGCTAACGATTGAAATAATGCGGTTCGCTGATACAATATTACCGAATCCGATATTAATGAGTTTAATAGCCAAGCCTGGTTCCTCCTCCGCCTACGGTCTTGCTTGTGCATCTGCCTGCAAATGTTCAAATCCGATTTTTTATGTTTAGTAGATGTAAAAACGACAAGTTCGCTTCTTGCCAAATACCGACAGAACTACTGCACTATTGTTGACGAAAAAAGTGCCGGACATACGTCCCGAAGCGTGCTCAGCCTATGCTGGCGCCGCTTATGGGCAGCCTGTCCTTGCCATCTGTAATAGTTGTGGCAACTGTATCCATGCTTTATTTTAATTGATTTTTCACGAACGAACAAGCGAAAATGCGAAAACAAGCAAAAAAGCCTGTTTTTCGCATACATTCTGCCTTATTTGGCTACTTGCGGTTGGTCTTATCCCACACATATTGCGTAAGCTGTACGCCCATATCATAGAACATGAACGGCGTAATTAAATAAATCCCTTTAAAATGCGGCAGTGCGGCATCAAGCAGTTCCTTCGCAATTTGCACGCCTTCCGCACGCCCCGCTTCGCCTTCAAGCCCCGCCATTCGTTGACGGACCTCATCCGAAAGCTGAATACCCGGCACCTCATTATGCAAATATTCTGCATTGCGCCCGCTCGCAAGCGGCATAATGCCTATAAATACAGGCACAGTCAGATGCTTGGTCGCTTCTGCAATACGCTCAATAAGAGCTGGTTCGTAAACCGGCTGCGTCATAATGTAGTCAGCACCTGAAGTAATTTTTCGCTCAAGACGTTGCACCGCCTTGTCCAAATGCTTCACATTCGGATTAAAGGCGGCGCCTACGACGAATTTCGCTTTCTGCTTCAGCGGTTTGCCTGAGAATGCCGTTCCGTCGTTCAATTGCTTGATCATCCGGATCATTTCAAAGGATGTAAGGTCATATACGGAGCTCGAATCCGGCAAGTCGCCAAATCGGGCAGGATCTCCAGTAACAGCTAGCACATGATCGATATCCAGCGCATCAAGCCCCATCATATGGGACTGCGTTCCGATCAGGTTGCGGTCGCGGCAGGCAATATGCACGAGCGGACGAATGCCAACCTTCTCCTGAATAAGCGCTGCAAGCGCTATATTGCTCATTCTCGTTACAGCCAGCGAGTTGTCTGCCATGGTAACCGCGTCCGCCTTCGC
Organism: Paenibacillus luteus; assembly: GCF_006542765.1. GTDB lineage: Bacteria > Bacillota > Bacilli > Paenibacillales > Paenibacillaceae > Pristimantibacillus > Pristimantibacillus luteus. The sequence goes on along the minus strand of NZ_SKCD01000066.1, from coordinate 285,881 downwards.
TTCTTTAAGCGCGGCAGCACCATCCATAAATTTGCGGATATCCAGATCGCGCGGCGGGTCTAGCTCAACGATAACCGTATGTCTCTTTTGGACAAGATCAACGATAGACGGCTCTTGAACAACTTGCTTTTGCGACGTTACAGTCGCTTCAGCCGGCTGTTCCGCCTGCTTCACAATAATCGCTTCTCTCGGTGCAGCAATCGGAGCTGTTTGTCCAATTTGTGGAATATAGCCGTCGAGCGCCTCCGCAATGGCCTTAATATGCTCCGGCGTCGTGCCGCAGCAGCCGCCAATGAGGCGTGCGCCGCGGTCGGCAAAACGCTGAGCGGACTCCGCAAAATATTGCGGACCTGCTGAATAGGCATATTTGCCGTCAATATAATCAGGTATACCAGCATTTGGATAAACCGATAATGGCAAGCCTACAGGACCCGTAATGGAATCAATGGCTCTCATAATGCCGTTAGGACCACTGCGGCAATTAAAGCCGACAACGTCAGCACCTTCGGCTTGCAGTTGATCGAAGGCGCTCTTCATGCCATTTCCATCCTGCGTACGGCCCACGTCTTCAACAGCAAACTGGCAAATGACTGGTACGCTTGATGCCGCTCTCGCAATTCGAAGCGCCAACAACATCTCGTCTAAATCATAGAACGTTTCAAGTAGGATACCGTCTACGCCTTCATCAAGCAAAGCATGCATTTGACGCTGGTAGGCTTCAATAACTTTTGCAGTCCGAAGATTTTTCAGCTTGCCGTCACGAATGGAGCCCACAGCGCCTACAACATAAGCATCATCGCCAATGGCTGCACGCGCAACGCGGACACCCGCTCGGTTGATGGCATCCATGTCGCCTTCCAAGCCATACTTCGACAGCTTCTCCATATTGGCTGAGAACGTGTTCGTCTCTATTACTCTCGCACCTGCCTCATAATAGCGCCTGTGAATATTTTCAATGACATCGGGACGAAGCGTATTGAATTCTTCATAAGAAACGCCGACAGGGAACCCCATCTGATATAGATAGGTTCCCATCGCGCCGTCCCCGGTTAAGATGCGCTGCTGGAGCGCCTCCCTCAAATCCGGTTTCATTATATTCTCTCCACCCATCTTACTTTGCTTTAAAGAGTCCCGCGGAAGGAAACCGCAGCTGGACCCGTCATATAAACATGATTATCAGACTCGTTCCATTCGATAAGAAGATCGCCGCCTTTAAGCGATACTGTAGCCGTACGGTCAGTCGCACCCGTCAATACGGATGCCACAACTGTCGCACACGCACCAGTGCCGCAAGCAAGCGTTGGTCCTGCTCCCCGTTCCCATACGCGCATATCCGTGTGGTTGCGGGAATTCACCGTTACGAACTCTACATTGATTTTGCGAGGGAAGAGCGGATGTGTCTCCAGCTTAGGCCCCCATACGTTCAAATCAAAGTTCACAGCATCATCCACATAAATGACGCAGTGCGGATTGCCCATCGATACGGCCGTAAACCGGAACTCCTTGCCATCCACCTCAATCGGGTGCTCGATAACACGTTCAGCGTCAATCGTTGTCGGGACTGTCAAGCCATTGAGGATCGGTTCGCCCATATCAACACGGACAGAGGATACTTCCCCATTGTCCACGGTAAGCTGAACCTTTTGCGCCCCAGCGCCCAGCGTTTCAATCGTGATTTCTTCTTTATCGGTTAAGCCATTATCGTATACATATTTGGCTACGCAGCGAATAGCGTTGCCGCATTGTTCCGCTTCCGATCCGTCTGAATTAATGATGCGCATGCGGAAATCTGCGATCTCCGAAGGCAATATATAGACAAGACCGTCTGCCCCGATTCCAAAAAATCGGTTACATAACGAGACCGCGAGATCCGCCACACCCTCTGGAAGCTGCTGCTCGCCCGCGATTACTACAAAGTCATTCCCCAAGCCGTTCATTTTTGTAAAATTCATCTAATTGCCCTCTCCTTGCCACATCTCTTGGTATGATAAAGCTATGATTTATTCTCAATAGCATACCGCAAAGCAAGGAGAAAGGCTATTCATAATTTGTATCATCATTTGTATTTTTTAGTTATCTCGCCGCGCTTTGCGGTCCGATTGGCCATTTTGTTTTATTCTTCTTTTTGTTCGGCGAGCCTAGCACACTGCCTATTCCCATTAGGAAAGTAGGAATTCCCGCAGCTACGAACACCAGACACCATTCCCGGAAGCCAATTGGAACGGTTTTGAAGATCGGCTGCAGTGCATCAATATAGAGCACGCCTAGCATAAGAATGAGTGATGACAGTACGGCTAGCACCAAATATTTATTTTGAAACGGATTCCGGTGAAAAATAGAGCGGGAGCTCCGGCAATCGAATACATGGATAAGCTGCGCCATGACAAGCGTTGCGAAAGCTACAGTCTGAGCTTTCATCAGTTGTGCCGCACTGCCCGGTGCATCGTGCAGCGTAATCCAGAAAGCACCAAGTGTGCAAACGCCGATCAGAATGCCCCGGCTAATAATTTTCCACCCCAGCCTGCGGGAGAATATGCTCTCCTTAGCCGAGCGCGGCTTTTGCTGCATCAGATCCTTCTCTGCTTGGTCTACGCCTAGTGCCATAGCCGGCAAGCCGTCCGTTACCAAGTTAACCCAAAGAATCTGAATCGGTACGAGCGGCAGCGGCAGGCCTGCCATCATCGCAAGGAACATCACGAGAATTTCACCCACGTTGGATGCCAGCAAGTAACGGATAAATTTCCGGATATTCTCATAGATGCCCCGGCCTTCCTCGATCGCAGCTACGATGGTCGAGAAGTTGTCGTCACTGAGCACGAGCGCAGAAGCTTCCTTGGTGACATCCGTTCCCGTGATGCCCATGGAAATACCAATATCAGCCGCTTTGATCGCAGGCGCGTCGTTGACGCCATCACCGGTCATAGCAACTACGTGACCCTGGCGTTGAAGCGCTTTGACAATACGCAATTTGTGCTCCGGCGAAACCCGCGCGTAAACATAAACATTCTCGACAAGCCGATCAAGCTGTTCATCTTCCATAGCTTCCAGTTGCTTGCCGCTCATGGCAATGCCACCACGCGGCATAATGCCAAGCTGACCTGCAATCGCCTCTGCCGTTAATTGATGATCACCTGTAATCATCACCGTCTTGATGCCTGCACGGCGGCAGGTTGCTATGGCTTCCTTCACCTCGCGGCGCGGAGGATCAATCATCCCTGTCAAACCAACGAATACCAGTTGACATTCCGCATCACTTTCGGTCTCGCAAGCGTCGCTAGCACGCAAATCACGGTAGGCAAGCCCGAGCACGCGAAGCGCACTTTGAGCCATAAGCTCGCCTGCCTCCGCGCATTTGCGCTTAAGCGTAGCCGTGAAAGGCACAACCTTGCCTTCCCAAAGCACGTAGGAGCAATGATCCATAAGCAAGTCGGGCGCACCCTTGGTACAAATTAGCTTGCCGCCTTGATGCGCAACAACGACGGACATCCGCTTGCGCTCGGAATCAAACGGAAACTCCTTTTCCCGCTTGTACAGCTGTTCCAATGATTTTGCGGAAGAACCGAGCTTAGCTGCCAGCACAGCAAGCGCTCCCTCAGTCGGGTCCCCCTTGAGCACCCATTCCTGCTGGATCTCCTTGCTTTTTCGCTTGCTGGTATCCTCGCTCTCCACCTTGACGATTTGGGCGTTATTGCACAATGCGCTCACTTGCAGCAAACGCTTGATGGACTGATCATGCTTGATATCCAGCGCATTGCCCTCTTCGTAAATAGCCCCGGTCGGATCATAGCCTTCGCCGCTGACCTCTAGCTGCCTGCCGCCAACCCAAACGTGGGTAACCGTCATTTTATTTTGGGTCAGCGTTCCCGTTTTATCTGAACAAATGATCGAAGCGCAGCCAAGCGTCTCTACTGACGGAAGCTTGCGCACGATAGCCTTGCGTTTGATCATCCGCTGAACGCCAAGCGCAAGCGCAATGGTCACAATAGCAGGCAGTCCTTCGGGAATGGCTGCTACGGCCAGACTCACACCAGCAAGGAACATGCCATACGCCGGCTGTCCATGCAAAATACCGGCAACAACAACCATAACCGTCAGCGCGATCGCCACGACAATCAAAATTTTACCCAACTGCTCCAGCCTGTGCTGCAGAGGCGTCTCCATCGATTCGGTTTGCTGGATCAGACCGGCGATTTTGCCCATTTCCGTATCCATCCCTGTTCGAATAACGACTGCCTTAGCTGTACCCCTGGTGAGCATTGTACCCATGAAACCGATATTTTTCTGGTCGCCAAGCGGCAAATTGTCTTCAGCAATCGCTGCTGAATGCTTGCCAACCGGGACAGATTCACCCGTCAGCGCCGATTCCTCCACATAACAGCTGTTCGCCTCAAGGAGTCGTACATCCGCTGGTATGCGGTCCCCGCTCTCCAGATAGATGAGATCACCTGCAACCAGTTCCTTAGCAGCCACGGTGAGCAGCTCACCGCCCCTGATCACCTTCGCGGTAGGAGCTGATAATTCTTTAAGAGCCCGCAGCGAGCGCTCCGCTCTAAACTCCTGAACGAAGCCGAGAACGGCATTAAGCGCAATAATTGCCACAATCGTAATGGCGTCCAGGTACTCGCCCAGCAAGCCAGAGATCAACGTCGCTCCCATTAGAATAAGCACCATAAAATCTTTAAATTGATTAAGGAAAAGCAAGATTGGCGAGACACGCTTTCCTTCCGTCAATTCATTCTGTCCATTTTGCTCTAAGCGCTGCGCCGCTTCCAACGTCGCCAGACCTTGTTCAGGGGAGCTGACTAAAGCGTCCACCAGCTCACTTGTCCCCATTTGATGCCATTTCATTTGTTCCATGGTATAACTCCCTCCCATAATATGCCGAGCCATGCAGTAACGACGCCGGCCCTTCGGACAGCCTATATAGGGTAAATGTATTCGGACAGCCCATAAAATATCCCACCAGGGACTTAAGTTTTTGTCTCAACTATGGCATGATAGAGATAGACTGACCAAGGAAGCGAGGAACCACACCATGGCATTAGACGGCATCGTCACCCATGCGATCACGCATGACCTGCAGCGCTGCGTTGGCGCGCGTATACATAAAATTCACCAACCGACCGATCACGAGCTTGTTTTCTCCATTCGCGGAGGAGGCGCGCATGGCAAGCTGCTCTTGTCTGCCAACCCAACCTACCCCCGCGTCCACTGGACGACAGGCACCTACGTCAATCCGATGGAAGCGCCTATGTTCTGCATGCTTCTTAGGAAGCACTGCGAAGGCGGACAGATCGAATCCATCCGCCAAGTGGGAAATGAGCGGATCATTCACATTGAAGTCAAGCACCGGGACGAGCTAGGCGATTTGTCCAATAAAACAATCATTGTCGAGATTATGGGACGGCATAGCAATATTATTTTGATGGACCCCTCTACGGGAATGATTCATGACGGCATACACCATGTCACGCCTGCAATCAGCAGTCACCGGATCGTTATGCCCGGCAGCAGCTACACATCGCCGCCTGAGCAAGGCAAGCTTGATCCACTTGCCATAACGAGCGAGCAGCAACTCAATGAGGCACTTAACGACACTGATGAGACAGCCCCACTACATAAGCGGCTTGTTGACCGGTTCAGCGGATTCAGCCCACTGCTTGCCAGAGAGCTCGTTTACCGTGCACAAGGCGGCGCAGATTCAGTGAAAGCCACAGAAGAAGCTGCACAGCCAACCCTTGAGGCATTATGGAGTGCCTTCTCGCAATTCAGCGAGCAGGTCAGAAATAACCGCTACACGCCAACCATAAAAACCAACACCGAAACTGGAAAATCTTTTTTTTCCAGCACGGAGCTAACGCATATCGAAGGAGAAGCTGTGATTTTCCCGGATATTAGCGCTTGTCTCGAAGCCTTCTATGGCAATAAAGCCGAACGGGATACGGTGAAGCAGCGTGCGGCGGATCTCATCCGGTTCGTCCAAAATGAAAAAGCAAAAAACATTACAAAAATCAAAAAGCTGGAAGATACGCTCGTGGAGGCTAGGGACGCCGAGAAATACCGTGTGCTTGGGGAGCTGCTGACCGCCTACATGCATCAAATCAAACGGGGCGACACCTCCATTGAGCTCGTTAATTTCTATGATGAAGAACAAGCCGTCGTCAAAATCGATCTGGACCCTCAGCTTACACCGTCGGATAACGCACAGCGCTATTTCCGTCGATACACGAAGCATAAGAACAGCTTGTCTATTGTGGCTGAGCAAATGGACATCGCCCGTACCGAGATCCTCTATTTTGAATCGCTTCTGCAGCAAGTTGATAACGCTTCGCTTGGGGATATTGGCGAAATACGCGACGAGCTCGTCGAACAAGGGTATATGAAAGAGCGCGGAAAACGGGGCCAAAAAAAGAAAAAAACGCTCAAGCCAACGCTGCTGTGCTATACCTCCTCAGAAGGCGTAGCCATGTATGTCGGCAAAAACAATACGCAAAATGAATATTTAACGAACCGGCTGGCTTCCTCCTCGGATACCTGGCTTCACACCAAAGATATTCCAGGCTCCCATGTTGTCATCAGGGGCGGTGAGTATGGCAACGCAACGTTGGAAGAGGCAGCCATGCTGTCTGCGCATTATAGCCAAGCTCGTGACTCCAGCTCGATTCCTGTTGATTACACCTATATTCGCCATGTTCGCAAGCCAAGCGGCGCAAAGCCTGGCTTTGTCATCTACGATAACCAAAAAACGTTATTCATTACGCCTGACGAGCAGCGAATCAAATCACTTTCATGCGAGACGAAATAAAAACATCCATACGCAAAAAAGGCAGAGCAGGAGCAACTCCCCTGTTCTGCCTTTTTTCATTGGATTGGTCTAATGCAGAATTACTTTCATTTTCTCAATACAGCTTTTTCCGTCACCGGCAATGAGATACACCTGCTCTGTCCCTTGAAGCAGAGCATCCTCATGAATGGCTCTTCCGCCAATAAAAACCTTCGTCCGAAAATGATTTTCCGTAATTCGACGATCCAGCTCTAGTAAAAAAGGAACTGCGGACTCAAGCCTCTCCTCAATAGAGAAGCTGAAGGTAAACGCAGTCGGCTGCACATCCGCTAAGCAATCAAAAATCCCTTTCTCTGCGGGAGAGCTTCCGAGGTAAATGACCCGAAAGCCCTCCTGCTGAGCGAAAAATCCAAAAAAAAGAATCCCGAGCTCATGACGTTCGCCCGGTCCGCATGCCGTTACGAGCAAGGGACTTTCATCGTTAGGACGAAATAAGCTGCGGATGGCAAGCATCTTGTCCCGAATAAAATGACTTCCAAAATGCTCCTGGTATTCCGAGATCTCGCCTCGCTCCCAGCGTTCTCCAAGCTCGACCAGTGTTGGCTCTAAAATATTTAACAGCAAATGCTCAAGGTTATGAATAGCAAGCAGCTGCTCATAAAAACGCTGTGCGTTGCTAAGATCGAGCTGAATAAAAAATTGCAGCAGTTGCTCGATCGGTTGGTTCCAGTCCATAGCCGTAGGCATATAAAATTGTTGCAGCTTCACAATAGCGTCTTCGGATGCCAACTCTATTTCTTCCCGTTCCAGCTCCTTTGCAGCAGCCTCCTGTTCATTTTTCCATTCCAGCACAGCCATTCCAATTGGAACGCCTTCGTCCACCTGCCCTTTTAGCCAAACCAGCGTTTCCATATCCTGCTTCGTGTAGCCACGATACCCATTCTGCATCCTTTGCGGCATCACAGCCTCATAACGCTCTTCCCACTTACGGATAAGCTGCGTAGATACGCCTGACCGCAATGAAACTTCTTTAATCGTATACAGCCTAGGCGTCATACCGCTCTCTCCTCCATGAAGGCTCCAGCTGTTTTAACACTTCTATATCGACTGTCCGGCTGCCAATGGCACCATGAAATACAATACCTTGACGCGAGCCATGAAAATCCGAACCGCCCGTGACAATTAAGTTTTTACTCTCTGCAAACTGTGCATAACGGATTTCTTCTTCCGGGCCATGATCAGAATGAAACACTTCAATTCCTTGTACACCGTAGTTTATAATCTCTTGCACTACTTTATCATTGGCATACAACCCGGGATGGGCGATTACGCTTGTCCCGCCCGCTTCTCTAATCCAATCCACAGCTTCAAAGGGAGTGATTCTTGGCGGATTGACGTACGCTGAAGCACCTGAAGCCAGATAACGGTCAAAAGCCTCCTTCATGCTGGCGACAAAACCCTTCCGCAGTAAAACCGCAGCAATATGCGGTCTTCCGATACTGTTCGCAGAGGACTGTTGCGTCTGCTTAGCACTCTCATGATGGGCGGCAGCTAAAACCTCATCCATCGTTATGGACAGCCCCAGTTCGTTTAGCTTCTCAACAATCATTTCGTTGCGTCTGTCCCTTATCCCGCGAAGACTAGCTAAACGCGCCAGCCATTTATCATCGTCATTGTTGGTATAATAACCGAGAATATGAATATCCGTCCCGTCTGCCACCGTGCTCACTTCCACTCCAGGCACGATCGTTACGCCGAGTCGATCCCCTTCACGGATGGCTTCTGCCACGCCAGCAACCGTATCATGATCCGTAATGGCTAGAGCCGCAAGTTCAGCCGCTTTTGCCAACCGGACGTTTTCAGCAGGGGATTGCATACCATCCGAAGCCGTAGTGTGCGTATGTAAGTCAGCAAGTCCCTGTATTAAAGCCATTGCTGCAGATCCCTCTCTCTCAGAAAAGATAAAAAAGTAACGGCTGATATGGGCAAAATGGCTGATTTTAGATAGATCGAATAAAATTGCCGTTGAAATTTGGAATCCGACACTTTGATCATTCGAATTAAATCAAGGGCCACCTCATGCTTAACAGAGGACGAGGAAATAAAGGAAATGCCTAAACCAGCTTCAACTGCTGACTTAACTGCTCCTGTGCTGCCCAGCTCCATCACAATTTTCATCGTTGCAGGATCAATATTTTTTTTCCGCAACTGCTCTTCCATCACAAGCCGAGTTCCCGAGCCTTGTTCACGCAGCACGAAGGGATATTCCATAACCTCTTCCAATGTAACGGATGCGCAGTCAGCAAGCGGATGTGATTTGGACACGATTAGCCGAAGCTCGTCACTCATAACGGCCTCCATATGCATATCAGGGTGATTAACTGGAGCTTCAATCAATCCAAAATTAAGCTGATGATTAAGTATATCTTCCATGATTTGCGACGTATTCATCACCTTCATGCTAATTGAAATATGCGGATATTCCTGTCCGAACGGGCCCAGCAGACGCGGCAATATATATTCGCCTATCGTTAAGCTTGAGCCTAGTTGAAGCCTTCCCTTGAGCTGCTTCGTAAATGCAGACATCGCCTGGTCCGTATCCCGAATTAAATCAATGCTTCGCTGAGCATAGGGCATAAGCGCCCTGCCTGCTTCCGTCAATTCAATCCGTTTTGTAGAGCGCTGCAGCAGCTTTGTTCCGAAATAATCTTCCAGTGACTGTACTTGCATAGTCACGGCAGGCTGAGTCATATGTAAAGATTGCGCAGCAGCCGAAAAACTGCCTCGTTCCGCAACCGTGCAAAAAATATGTAATTGGTGAAAATTAAGCGCCATATTCCAATCATCCTTTCTTCTGCTGAATATTATACTACAAAGCTTGTACAGAGTCTTATAACCAAAGCAAAAAGCATGCAATCTTTTTTAGATGCACGCTCTGTATCATTATTTTATGTTATTATTTCTTATTTTCTTTTTCTGCTGCTCTTAACAAGGGTCATGCGACGGGAGTGCCTAAGCCATGAATAATAGGACTTTAGGTCCCTTAGCTCAATCGTCTCTGACATGCGGCCGAGGAAGGTTACGATAATCATCTTCTGGAGAGGAACTCCGGTAATGTCCGTTTCTGTTAAAGAGTCCGCAAATTCAGCTACAAACACGAGGTCATCATCGATTAAGTATACATCCTGCTCGTTGCGGTAATATGGCTCAATACGCCCTTGCTTCAAGCATTCCCACAAAAATTCGGCAATGTCTTCGAAGCCGGTTTTTTCACTTTCAATCCGGTCGAGCCAGCGTACTTTCGCATGGTTCGTAATGACGATGTCCGCTACTTTCTTATCACCTAGATCGATATAAAACGACTCGTATGTGCTCCATCTTCTCGTCATTTTATCTTTCATTGCGCAACCAACTCCTCCCAAGGAACCGGGTCTTTTTTACTATGAATTTAATTCCATTTTACCACGATTGTCCGAGATTACAACAATAAATTAAAGTCAGACCATATTTGTAAGTTATTGGATGATTATGTATAAAAAAGACGCTTCTCAGCATTTTTTGTCGCTGAGAAGCGCCCGTTACAAACATGTTTATATTATTTTCCATTAAAACAACTGACCATCCGCTTGAACGAAGTCATCGCGCGCTTAGCTGTCAAAACAGAGCATTACGTCAGAACTACAAGCTATAAAACCTCGTTTTGTCTTCACTATCCTTGCTGTATTCCGTCTTGATTTCGTTACGGTAAGACCGTTCGATCTTGCGAACATATGAAAGCTTCCCCATCTGCCGCACAGCCTCTTCCGATCGCTCTGCGTTCATGTACATCACAACGTAATGCATCTTGCGCGACATATAATGAACCGTTCCGAAACGCTCCAGCGATCTAGCCGCTTTCAAATCGCTAACCCATACTATATAACCCGTTCGTTCCGGCAGCATCCTATTCCTCCTTAAAGGTTTGCGTAGCAAACCTACTTCGTAAGCATCCGCTAAGGTTTGCGTAGCAAACCTACTTCGTAAGCATCCGCTAAGGTTTGCGTAGCAAACCTACTTCGTAAGCATCCGCTAAGGTTTGCGTAGCAAACCTACTTCGTAAGCACTCGCTAAGGTTTGCGTAGCAAACCTCTTCGCAAGCATAGCTTCCGCGCTTCATGAACAGCACCTAGCCGCAGCCACCGCTTCCGCAGCTGCATGATCCGCCGCTTCCGCAGCTGCCGCCGCCCCCAGCCTTCTCATTTCCAGGCACTTTAATATTATCAGAAACGGATTCAGCTATAGTGCGGGATACATCATAAAGCATTTCATCGACAACCTGCTCGGCTAATTTAAAGCGCCTAACGCTTTCAATTTCGCTTAGCTCGCGTTCGATTTTTTTCACCTTGTCTTTCGCTTCGTTATAATCGGGATGAAAACGTCCGAAGCGCTCGCACTCGACAAACAGCTCTTTCGCTTTCGCGAACCGCTTAGCCGTTTGCTTCACTACCTCGTCCTCATTCACAGCCGACTTCCAATATAAATATTCGGCGACTTCCGCCGATTGATTGATCCAATCCCCTAGTTCATAAGCACAAAGCAGCAGAGACGCCATATCGAGAGAAGAAACGCCGCCTTGCGGTTGCTCCAACTGAACAGTCGTTAAACCTTCAGCAGTTGGCATTCATCCACCTCATTTCAATTTACATAAATACTACACTATCATATCATAATCGCTTAGTTAATTGATAGAGATTATATTGTAGCGTCTTGCCCAGGAATAACCAAACGCATTTCCTCCCACATATCCGGCGTAAGACGAATCAGAGAACTCCCTGGCTGGTCACGCAGCAGCCCGATGACGGCCCACCCGTCATCCTGCTGCTCCAGCTTCTCAGGGACAAAGGAGCGCAGCTCCCGCTCGATTCGCAGCTGTACTGGCGTTTGCCATTGCAGGGCTTGCTCAATAAGCTCTCTTCTTGTCGAATGATGATACGCTCGAAATTGCTTGATCCACATCGCCGGAACTCTGTCTCTTTCAGCGAGTGCTGGCACTTCCCCTTTCAGACAAGGCCCATTAAGCTCGAAATGCTGGAGGGGAAAAGCTTCATAGATGAACGCTGGCGTTGATCGTCTCCATTCTTCTGTATGAATGGTGCCTCGTAATTGATTTTCCCACTCTGCTAGAGAAAACTGAGGATAAGCGGTGCTTATCGCTCCAACCTCTAATTGTACAGCTTTGCGGGGCTCATAGCCTGCTTTCTTCAAGGCTTGCCGGATCTCAGCGATTTGAGTTCGCTCAACAATGTAATCCATTTTCCCCAGCTTCTGAATTAGATAAGCTTTCATGGACGGGATTTGCTCCACCAGCGCAGCCATCTCCTCATTGTCGCAGCGGAGCAGCGTAACCTCCGCAAATGCCGTACGGCATGCCCGGGCCGTCCACACATCCAGCAAATACTCGGCGGCAGTCGGGAGCGGCTCTCCGCCCGAAACGAAAACAAGAAACGCTTTGATGTCCGAGGAAGTTCTCCCTAGCTCTATTGCTTGGGCAACCGATGCAGCTTCCAGCCGATATACCGCCACCTGCTCATCTGACTTTAATTCTGCAAGCAGCGCAAGCTCCCACCTTACCCAGAATGGACACTCCGGTTCGACCATTAATTCACCATTAGGAGATACCGTGACAAACGGAGGTTCGTATCTGACCATACTTGTAGAAATAAGGTCATGAAGCGGTGCTTCCGCCTTCCATCTGACAAACCACTCCCGGTCACCATTGCCTTCGCGATCAACAATTTCCAACCAGCCTAAGCTATGCCATAATTCAAACCAGCGCCGATTAAAACAATCCAATCGCTGTTCGGACTCTGTATATTCAGATACTATATTAACCTCTAGCGCTGCCTGTATTTTCTTCCTTGAGTACCATGTTCCCGCTTGCAGCCCAGCCATCGCCGCTGCCAGATGTGCACTTCCGCCGCTAGCCGGCAAAAATAACGCGAGTACCCAAGCCATAAGCTGGCGCTCCCGATCGCGCTCTTCAAGCATTAGCCATCTGCTGAGCATTTCCTCATTCCATCTCAATGTACCCTCATCCTGCTCAAGCAAACCAAAAGCAAAACCTGCTTCCAATATAAAGGCAACCGTCAGCGGATATTTGTCTGGGAAAGGCCATTTCAAACCAAACGACGCAAGCGCGCCCTCGTCTATATCAACGGCTTGCATGAGCTTGGCAATCGTTTTTTTGGAAAGCGTACCGCTTGTAGTAAGGGCAAGCCCGCAGCGACCTAAGATCGAAAAGGCTGCAAGTAATTGTCTCCCGAATGGTTTGCAATAACCCCTCATAGCACCATTCATCAAATATTCTCTCTCCTGTGTAGTGATCGGCTCTACCTTGCATGGGAATAAAGCTCTTTGCCAGCCACCAAAACTGTCCAACGGCATAAAATACAAACGTTCCCCCCATACCTTCCGAACTGAAAACAACACGCCAGCTCCCTCAAGCTCCGCTAGACCAAGCTGGCTTTCCGCACCGGATAACTCCGAATGCTTGCGTATTTCTTTGAGCAGCCTATCGCTCTCAACAGGAACAGCCGCAAAGCTGCGCAGCAGCATTCTCAATACCTCAGCTGCATAAGGGGGCAGCAAACGGGAAGCTGCTTGAATCTCCTCGTCCTTTATCGCCGCTTCTTCCCATCGCATTCCCCTCTCCCTAGCCCGAAGCCATATGGGCGAATGATCTAAGCTTGCCCTGTGCTCGTTAGAGAGCTTGCCAAGAAGCATATTTATTCTCACTGAGCCGCAGCCTCCTCCGCCAAAACGTGATCAGCTGTCGGAACAGTCACACGCTCGTACTTGTAGCCCTGTTCCAGCATAAACAGCTGTCGCTTCATCGCGAACTCTGCTTCCTTTGTTTCGTCCGTAACGATCGTATAGAACCATGCTCGATTATGACCAGCTTTCGGTCTGAGCAGCCTCCCTATGCGCTGCGCTTCTTCCTGCCTCGAGCCAAAGCTGCCTGAGAGCTGTATAGCCACAGCAGCATCCGGCAGATCAACCGCAAAATTTGCAACCTTTGAAACAATCAACACCGAAATGTGTCCCGCTTTAAACTTCTCATAAAGCTGTTGTCGCTCTGCATGTGATACCTCGCCTGTCAATACTGGCGCCCCAAGCGTTACAGCCAGCTCATGCAATTGGCTCAAATATTGCCCAATAATTAAAGTAGGCTTCCCCAAATGTTCCTTCAGCAGCTTCTCAACAACAGGTGTTTTCCCCGGGTTTTCAGCTGCGATTCTAATTTGGGCACGTATACTTGCTTGCGCGTAAAGCACTCTGCTGCTCTTATGGAGCGGAACTCTGATTTCCGTGCAAGATACAGCGGCGATATGCGAACCAGCTTCAGCCATTTTCCACAGCATGTCATATTGCTTTGGTCCGATCAAGGAATAGACATCCTCTGCACAGCCATCCTCACGAACGAGAGTAGCCGTCAAGCCCAGACGCCTCGTCGCTTGAATGTCAGCAGTCATCCGGAACACCGGAGCAGGCAGCAAATGGACCTCATCATAGATAATGAGTCCCCAGTCCCGTTCAGTGAACAGCTTCATATGAGTGAAAGGCGCCTCTTTTGATCTTCGATGTGTCAAAATATTATAAGTGGCAATCGTTACTGGACGTACCTGCTTAAGCGTACCGCAGTACTGGCCAACCTGCTCCTCCGCCAATGATGTCTTATCCAAAAGTTCGTCCTTCCATTGCTTGACCGAGGTGCTGTTTGAGGTAAGAATTAGGGTCGCCCTTCCAAGTCGGGCCAACGCGGCAATGCCGACGATCGTTTTCCCCGCACCGCAAGGAAGTACGATTACGCCACTGCCGCCCTGCACCGTACCTTCCTTATAGAATTGATCGACAGCCGCTTGCTGATAACTTCTTAATTCAAATTTACGGCTGCTGCGGGTCATATCCGTCAACTGAATAGCCAGTGTCTCTCCGGCATGATAACCTGCCAAATCAATGATGGGATAACCTAGCCTGGTCAGCTCCTGCTTCAAAATCCCTCTGTACTTTTCGTTCATCTCCCATGCAATGGCCGAATGCTTTAGGACAACCGCGTCCATTATTGTCGTAATATGCTCCAGTTCTTCCATCAAGATCGGATCGCCATGTAATAGCAATCTACCAGAATCTGATGACAACCAAAGCTTTCCGTATCTTCCCATCAGCTTTCTAAGCGTCGCCTCCGCTTGAAAGGGAACCTCATACCGCCCGTACCCCGTCAGCCAGCTCATAATGTCGTCGGATGATATCCCGGCAGCGGCAGCATTCCAAAGCGTTAACGGCGTCATTTGATACGTATGTATGTTACCCGCCCTTCGAACCGCATCCATGAAGAGAACGAGCTTGTCTCTGGCTTGCTGTGCCGCTGGCTTGCGTTCATCAAGCAGCACCACTAAATCTGATTGGACAATTAAAGGCCTCTCACTAAGATCGTGCATGGTTCTCCTCCTCAAAGATTAGGACTTGCAGATTACTTCTGCAAGGCAAACGAAAGTGGCCACAGGATGCCCCTTCTCTCAGTATGAAGAAATTGGCACTTTTTTATGCTTGAATCCGACAGCGTCTTTACGCGATTTTTATATACAAGATGTGTTATAGTAAATGAGTAAGCTCTCATTTTGACCGCACGTCGGGCTGGAGGTACTACATCAATGAAAAGAATGTTTATAATTCTCCTCATGCTCGCATGCTTGCCGCTTGCCGCCTGTTCGGCCATTTCCGAGCTTAATTCGAACGTTATTCAAACGAACCAATGGTACCAAGTCGCCGGTTACATTGACGGAGACACCTTCAAGATCAAGACAGGTTCCGATGAAACGACGATTCGCTTACTTTATGTGGATACGCCGGAAACCAAAAAACAGGATAGCCCGGTAGAGCCATTCGGTCCTGAGGCATCCGCTTATACGAAGGAGCTTCTGACTGAGTCACAGGAGGTCAGACTGACCTTTGATAAAGAGCTGAACGACCAATATGACCGTACACTTGCCATGGTCGAGCTCAAGGACGGACGGATTTTGAACGAGCTTTTGCTAGAGGAAGGGCTCGCTAAGGTACTAATCGTAGAGCCCAATGTCAAGATGGAGAACGCGTACAAGCAGCTAGAGCAGCAGGCCAAGGTCGCGAAGAAAGGCCTCTGGAGCAATACGGACGAGAGTACGCATACCGAATTTCCCGTTAAGAAAGCAGCACGAACCGGCATTACCATGGATGTCGACAAGGTCGCAGAGCTCGTGACAATTACAAATACGACAAACGATGCCATTCCGATGAACGGTTGGAAACTCGTCAGCGTACGCGGCAATCAAACTTTCCCATTTGGGCCTTATATTTTAGAAGCAAAGCAAATAGTAATCGTTTCCTCAGCAGATGAGACTGTTACTTCTGACTCTGATATTTTGCAATGGGGCGCAACGAATATTTGGAACAACAAAGAATCAGACCCCGCTGAGCTTTATAATCAATATAATGAATTAGTGTCCGTCTGGGAGGATAACTAGCGATCTTTTGCTTGTTATCAACGTTAATGGCGATCACATTCCTCTGAGTCACGAAACCTAGCTCGGAACAATAAAAAGTAATCTCTGTTCAAAAAAAGACTGCCGAGACGTGTTAACACGCCTCGGCAGCCTTTTTTTTTGGGTGACCATATATTATTCTAAATACGATGTTTACAGCTCAAAGCATGTCCTACTAAAGTGCCAATCAGGCTTTAGACGGTACCTAAGTCACCCTCTGCATAATCATCCGCCATTCCGATCAACAGCCTAGCGGCTCGCAGCATAGCGTTCTCATCGAAATTAAACTTCGGGTGGTGATGTGAATAGCTTGCTCCTATGCTCTCATTGCCAGCCCCTACAAACATAAAACAGCCCGGTACCCTCTCCAAATAGTAAGAGAAATCCTCTGCTACGGTTATGGCTTCAGATCGCACGACAGAAGCTTCGCCGAATAATTTCCCTCCTACCTTGAAAAACCGCTCAGCTTCTACTTCGTCATTCACCACTGGAGGATATCCAATTCGCATCTGGTACTCAAACTCTGCTCCATGCATCTGACAAACGTGAGTCACTAAAGCCTCAAGGCGATCATGAATCATCATTCTCGTCTGCTCATCGAACGATCTGACGGTTCCTTTCAGCCTGCAGCGCTCTGCGATAATATTGTTTGTTGACCCTGCTTGAAAGGAACCGATAGAAACGACAGCAGGCTGCAGCGGGTTGACATTCCGGCTGACGATGGATTGGACGGACTGAACGAGTGTCGAGCCAATCATGATCGCATCAATGGCTTGATGAGGCAGTCCGCCGTGGCCTCCGCGCCCGATAATATCAATAACAAATTCATCCGCAGCAGACATAAAAGGTCCCGGCTTGGATGCAACCAAGCCATGGGCCAGCGGTGTCCATAAATGCACGCCATAAATGGAATCCACGCCCTCCAGTGCCCCGTCTTCGATCATGGGCTTTGCTCCGCCCGGAGTTACCTCCTCTGCAGGCTGAAACAGAAGCCTGCGTTCCCCTTTGAGCGACGGCCGATTAGCAGAATAATAAGCCGCAATCGCAAGCAGCGTAGACGTATGACCATCATGTCCGCAGGCATGCATGACATTGGGTACCTTCGATGCATAATCGCATGTTTTCTCATCCTGGATCGGAAGCGCGTCTATATCCGCCCGCAGCGCGACCACCGGTCCCGGAAGCTCCCCTTGAATGACTGCAATGAGTCCGTGCCCGCCGACGCCTGTCCGAACGTCGCAGCCAAGCTCCGCCAGTTGGCTTGCAATCCAGCTTGACGTTACTCGCTCATGAAAGGATAGCTCGGGGTACTGATGAAGATGCCTGCGCCAACGCACCATTTTCGGAAACAACTGCTGAAGCTCCAGATCTACGATATCCTCTGTCTGCAAATCGCAAACCTCCTAACATTTTTACAAAACAATTCCTTAACTCTTGTTTGCTTTTCTTTCACAATTCTACTCGGAAGCCCCTGCTTTCGAACGATTGAGAACATTTTATCTAGTTTAACAGAAGTAAGCCTTATTAAGGAAGCTTATCCCCCATCGAATCGATGAGAAGGATACATTTCTTCAAAATGTCACGATTGTTCGCTTGAAGTGATGGGAGTAAGGGTTGCGCTTGCTGGGGAAACATACTATCATGAGAAAAGAATGTACAACTCTGTCTTTAGAAATGGAAGCATATGCTTAAGAAGCCAGTTTTGCTTCACAAAACCTTTGGGAGGAACTACCATGATTATTGAAAATACCGGCTTAAACGGTGTTAAAAGCGAACTAGACCATTTAGACGAATCTGCCGAAAAGGTTGGCTTTGTCCGTTGGCAATGGGAATATTATCGCGCTACATACGATTTGAAACTTGAGGATCGTGCAAGCGGCTCCGATTACTACTTAAGAATTACAACGCGCGCGATCGAGGGCAAGCTGGAATCTCCTCACGCCGTGCTGCTAATTGAATCCGTCTACATCGGACGCTCCACATTCCCGCATGGCCTTGAATATGAATCTCCGGTCCCTCAGCCTATCATGAACACAGCTACACAAAGACTTCAACAACTGAAGCAATTGCTGGCGTAACGGTGAAAACATGAAAGCCACACAGAGCGGTAGCCGTGGAAGACCGGACTTTCTGCTTCTCATTTTAACGCTTCTTCTCGTCGGCTTCGGACTTGTAATGGTATTCAGCGCAAGTTCAAGCGTTGCTGTTGTGACGAAAGAGGATGCCTTGTATTTTACCAAGCGCCAGTTCATGTGGGCTGGTCTTGGTGTTATGGTTATGTTAGTTATGATGAATCTTCGTTACCAGGTATTTAAACGATTATATATCCTTTTTTTCATTCCAGTCGTCATTATGCTGTTTCTCGTTCCGTTCATCGGACAAAACATTAATGGCGCACGCAGCTGGTTTGGCGTAGGTTCACTTGGCATTCAGCCGACAGAACCTGCGAAGCTGGCCATCATTTTGTACCTTGGCGCGCTGATTACGAAGAAGGGCGATAAATTTCGCAGCTTCAAAAAAGGACTTCTCCCTGTAATCTTGATCGTCGGCTTCGTTTGCGGCCTGATCATGCTTCAGCCCGATTTAGGCTCATGCTTGGTTCTTGCTGCGAGTGCGACGATTATGATTTTGGCTGGCGGGGCGAATTTAAAGCAAGTTTTCATGTCTGGAACGATTGTCTCCATGATTATGGCCGTTGTATTTAGCATCTCGATGGCGGTTAATCCTACAGCATGGAAATACCGGATTGATCGGCTTACCATCTTTAGAGACCCGCTTAGCGACTCGCAAGAAAGCGGCTGGCATCTCGTCTCGTCCCTTCAGGCTTTTGGACATGGAGGCTTAACCGGCGCAGGCTTCGGTGAAAGCGTGCAGAAGCTGCACTACCTGAAATACCCGTATAACGATTTTATTTTTGCCATTATCGGTGAAGAATTCGGTTTTATCGGCAGTGCTCTTTTCCTGCTCTTTTATCTCGTTTTCTTATGGCGCGGACTCATCGTTGCGCTTCGTTGTCCGGATCAATACGGCACGGTAGTCGGAGTAGGCATTGTAGGCTTGATCGCTATTCAGGCATTCGTCAACATTGGCGGCGTTACAGCTACGATTCCGCTTACGGGGGTCACACTCCCTTTTATTAGCTACGGCGGATCGTCCCTTCTGTTTTGTCTAATGTCCATAGGCGTTCTGCTTAGCATCTCCCGGGAGTCCAACCGCATTGAGAGTCAAGGCGACAATCGGAAACAAAAAAACGGTACCTCTGCTAGATAAGAGATACCGTTTTTTTTAATTTTGTAGTGCTGGCTTATTTCAGCCGTTGCTGCTGCGCTTCTTCAATATCGTCTTCTTTGAAGGCAACACCTTCTACCTTCACATTCACTTCCACAACATGAAGCCCTGTCATGTTCTCAACCGATTCTCTTACATTCAGCTGGAGTTGACGACAAACTTCTTGAATAGGTATGCCGTAATGGACAATGATACGAAGATCAATAGCCGCTTCCGTCTGTCCAACTTCGACAGAAACCCCTTTTTGCACGTTTTTGCCGCTGAGGCGTTTCGCAAGTCCTTCGGAAATTCCGCCTGACATTGCCGCTATGCCTGGTGTTTCAAGCGCTGCGAGTCCAGCTATCGTTGCTACTACGTCATCAGAGATTCGAATAAGACCCGTTTGAAGATCTTCGGTCATGTGACTCACTCCTCAATTTGCCATATAGGCTTATTATAGCAGACGGACATTGCGACGGCAAAGCAGAGTCGTAAAAAGCTTTTGTTAATCCGGTTACTAGAGATTTGAACATTAAAGGTCAATAATTCGTCCGCTCTGCGCGGCAGCCAAACTTTTATTCACTCTTAAAATAAAGGGAGCTACACCAAAACTGCCTGCCTCTGCGCGAAACAACACTCTCCGCAGCTCGCCTGCTCCACTCTCATAATTTATAATGATGTAAAGGAACATATTTTTCTTCGATGCCTTCAACGCCTCTGGTCCGCCAAGGAGCATATGCGATCGTAATGTGGTATCCATTTCGATTAGCTGTTTGCTGTTTTTCAGTAAGACAGACCTGATTCTGTCGACAGGTACATGGAACGCCATTTGTGTCCCCTTAGATTCGATTTGAATTTCTTGCTCCAAAGCAAAGATTTTGCACCATTCCTTATTAATTCCAAGCCCTTCGAAATGCTCAGCAGTAATAACAGCGTAAGCTCCCCTAGCCCTAGCCTCATCTCTTAAACTATTTCTGCCCTTAATGGATAGGATAATAAGATAAACAAGAAGCATAAGCAAGCCAATCACCATAAGAATAGTAATAATAATAACTCCTAACAATCCATTCACTCCTTTCAAAAAAAGAAATCCCTCTTACCCACACTCATTATCTACACTCTACCAAATTCCACCAAAATGTGACAATCTTTTTTTAAACAATCACCCTCAATTAAGATGGATTTTGGTTAAAAAATTCAGCCTTTGGGAATGTTTACTTAGGTAACGATATCCTATATAGTATTGTCAGGTTTTCAGCATATTGCGAAGAGGTGCTCGGTTTGAATCAAAAACTGTTTTTCTCTGGATTGATTATTATGTTTGCGCTCAGTGGAATCGGTCATTATGCTCACTGGGACAACACGCTGCAATTCATTATCTCCGCAATCGCCATTATTTTTGTGGCAGGCTTCTTAGGTAAAGCTACCGAAAGCGTTGCCCACTATGCCGGCCAACGGCTGGGCGGTTTTCTTAATGCGACCTTTGGCAATGCCGCTGAGCTGATTATAGCGATATTCTTGATCAAAGCGCAGCAATTTGACATGGTAAAAGCTAGCTTGACTGGCGCCATCATCGGGAACCTTTTGCTTGTGCTGGGGCTCAGCATCCTGCTCGGAGGGCTCAAATACAAAGAGCAGCGCTTTAACGCCCGGCTAGCCGATCACAATTCTACCTTAATGATTATGGCTGTCATCGGCTTGTTCGTACCCGCCGTGTTCGTCGTATCGGAGAAGTTTACGTTTGAGAAAGATCAATTCCTCAGCCTCGCTGTTGCGGGTATCTTGATCGTCTCCTATATTCTATGGCTAATTTTCTCTATGATTACGCACAAGGACATGCTCTCCGACGAAACCATGAACGCCGACCATGGCGAGGAGCCTGCCTGGACCAAAGGCAGGTCCATTCTATTTCTCGTCCTGGCTACGGTTATGGTGGCCTTTGTCAGCGAATGGCTGGTTCATACGCTTGATGCCTTCAGCGAGAAATTTGGCCTATCTGAGCTGTTTATAGGGGCCTTCGTCATCGCGATCGTCGGCAACGCCGCAGAGCACAGCGCAGCCGTCATGCTCGCCTTGAAAAACAAAATCGGCGCAGCTGTCGAAATTGCCATCGGAAGCAGTCTGCAGATCGCTTTGTTCGTAGCACCGGTACTCATTCTTGTCAGCGCATTGTTTGGCAACACGATGGATATCGTCTTCACGCCTATCGAGTTAACCGCTATTGGCGTTTCAGTATTCATCGCTAAATCCGTCTCACGTGATGGACAAACAAATTGGTATGAAGGTTTCCTGCTGATTATGGTTTATATCATCCTCGGCATAGCTTTCTATCTTGTTTAATTCCTGTACGACATCGTCACTCGCTTCGTCGTACGCCAGAAAGAGCCATGCAGCAGCATGGCTCTTTCTTCCTGTTTGTTAAGCTTGCAAAAAAAACAGCCTCCGTTAAGAGGCTATCCTTTTCTTTCCAAAGCTTCATATAACATCGCCAAATTACGTTCTAGTCTACTTACGATTTCCTTGCCTGCAAGCTCCGCAATCAAGCCAGCCCGAACAGCAAAATCAACCTCTCGCGAGAAGCCATACATCTGCGTATCCAGCACTTCTTCATACAGTGGACATTGACGGGTTGTCAAATTTTCCATCTGGACTTCGATTAGCTTTTCTATTTTACTCGCATCTTCCTGAAGGAGACGAAGTGCTTTCTCATGCAATTGTACCGTAATTTCCGGTGAAGACATCGTTTTCCCCCCTGTGCGCGTATCCGCCGTCTTCTATACCTTTTATATTAGACGAAAAAGAGGGATTATACAAGGTCAAAACAGAAAAGCGCCCCTCCAAAATATGAAGGGACGCTTATTCAATAATTATATAATGCTACTAATCCGTAATAACCGTAACGTTAAGGTTATGCTTGGCGAATACATTATTCATTGCTGTCTTAGCTTCCTCGGCATCAGGGCCGTGTACATGCAATTCATAGGCGTGGCCGCCTACCAGTGTTGTAAATAGTCCGAGAATGCTTTTTACATCGATATATTTGCTCTCGGCTTGCAGAACGATGGATGAAGTGAATTGGCTAGCCGTTTGGGAAATTTCTACAATAGCTGCATTGTTGGACATGGGAGATCCCTCCAGTTAAATTAGTAAAGCTTACCTTTGTCACCATGATAACCTGAATTTTCACATCGAGCAAGGGGAAAAATGAAAAACGCTTTATTTTCCATTTATTACATAAGAATACGAGGTCAAAATCAACGCTTATTTTAAGTTCTCCGCATTCAAGCCTTCCAGCTCTGCGATTACAAATGCACCGTCTTTGCGGATAAGGACTTCGTCAAAGTAAATTTCTCCGCCACCGTATTCCGGGCGCTGAATAAGCACCAGATCCCAATGGATGGAGGAACGATTGCTATTATCCGTTTCCTCATATGCCTGGCCAGGCGTGAAGTGCAGGCTGCCCGCAATCTTCTCGTCAAACAGGATGTCATTCATAGGGTGCAAAATATGAGGATTAAACCCAATCGCAAACTCCCCAATGTAGCGAGCACCCTCATCCGTATCGAGAATCTCGTTCAAACGGGCAGTATCGTTGCTCTCTGCCTTGATGATTTTGCCATTCTCGAATGTAAGGGAAATGTTTTGAAAGGTTACGCCGGAGTACACGCTCGGTGCGTTATAGGAAATCGTTCCGTTCACCGAGTCGCGGACAGGGGCTGAGAAGACTTCACCGTCCGGAATATTCCGATGTCCTGAGCATTTTTTGGAGCCGATATTTTTAATGGAAAAGCTTATATCGGTTCCTGGTGAAACAATGCGGACACGATCCGTCCTGTTCATTAATGCCTGCAGCGGGTCCATCGCCCTGTCCATTTTCGCATAATCCAAATTACAAACATCAAAATAAAAATCCTCAAATGCTTCAGTGCTCATGTTCGCAAGCTGAGCCATTGACGGATTCGGATAACGACAGATGACCCATTTTGTTTTTTTGACGCGCTGCTCCATATGTACTGGATTACGATATAGTTGATCATAAAGACGCATGTTTGCCTCGGGAATGCCTGCGAGCTCATTGACGTTGTCCCCCGAGCGGACTGCGATATAGCCTTGCATGTTTTTCATGCGCTCCAAATCCAGCGACGACCAAAGCTCCATTTGCTCCTTTGTCGCATATTTCAATAAGGTGCGGAGCACGGAACGATCGCTCGACTCCACAAAGGGTCTCCCGCCGCGCTTCGCAACCTCCTCTATTAAGCATTTGGTCAACTCTTTCTCTGAACCGATCATGTCAAGCAGTACATTTTCTCCAGGCTGAACGTCGATTGAATACTCAACTAAATTTTGTGCCAACTTTTGCAATCGTGGATCACGCATGGTTATAACCTCACTTTCCATCTTTCACAAATAACCTGCACTTGTTAACTAATTTATGGTACCACGTTTCAACGATTGTTGAACAGTGCTGCTGGAAGCACCATTAAAGGACTGAAACCGGACGGTCGTATATCTTTCCTCCGTTACCGCTTGCTTCGCATACTTGTAGATGAACGTGGTCTTCTCCTCCATTTTTAGCGGGAGCAGCCGATCTCTATCGATCGTCAGCTCATATTGCGTAGCAGCCTGCATCGTAGATAACATCGTTTCCAATTGCTGCCGGGACCGCTCAAGTTCCTTGCTCCACTCCACTCTACCAGGATGATCCTGAGCAGGACCATTTGTCCCAAGCTGGTCAACCTGAAGCCGAAGCCGCTTTTCCCATCTCGCTTTAGAGACACGAGGAGGCTCTGTAACCAGCAGCATCATCGTGCCGGGCTCGTGGGGACCTTCAGATATCGCAACCGCGTCATTCTCATTATTCAGCGCCTCCAGCACTTGTACAGGATTCCAATGAAGCGGGTCCTCGCCATCGGACTGTAAGGTCAACTGCTGATGGTCCACCACCTTGCCTTCAAATATTTCAGGTTTGAACTCAAGCCCCGCTGCTGTCTTAATGCTCATAGACCCTGTAAACGCATATTGGTCCGTAGCAGCAAGCCCTGAGTAGGACAAGGAAAGCCATTCTTCTGGTGACCGCTTCTCACCTACTTTACCGCAGCCCGCCATTGCCAGCATAACGACTAATACAAGAACGGTTGTTGCCTTGGCTCGTTTTCGTGTCATCTTTAGACCTCCCGCGCAACCTTTTTCTATACTATCGTCCCTATCCTCACAGCTCCTTATTCTTGGTTGGTACAAAAAAGAAAAGGATGCCGATGGGCATCCTTTTCTTCAAGGGATATGGCTATATTAGGTTTGTCCGACAAAAATGCAGTTTCTTCCGTTGTGCTTGGCTTCATACAAGGCCATGTCAGCGCGGTAAAATAACGACTCAACGCTAATTTTCTCATCCTCAAAGGTCCACTCCGAGACGCCGCAGGATACCGTAACAACAGGATCTGTCTCCTTCTCCACATGTACCCGGATGCGCTCTGCGATACGATAAGCCTGCTCTGCCCTGATACCAGGCAAATAAACCGCAAGCTCCTCGCCGCCCCACCGAGCTGCAATATCGCCTTGTCTAATTGAAGCACGAATGATCTCGCTCACTTGAATTAGAATCCGGTCGCCTACTTGATGCCCATAAGTGTCGTTTACCCGTTTGAACAAGTCAATATCCACAAGAATAAGTGAACCAAATGGGTCCTTGCGCTGCTTGTTCTGGATTTGCTCATTTAGATAGTGACGCGCGTGCAGACCCGTTAAATTATCAGTAATCACCATGCGGCGCACCTCCGCGTGCAAGGAAGCGTTCGTGACGGCAAGTCCAATGTGTGTACTCATGACCTGAAGCAGCTTGTAGTTCTCGTATGAGAAAAAATTAGGCGCCTTGTGCGTCACCAGAATAACACCTACCGCTTCCCCATCCACCATGATCGGTGCTGCAATCAGCGACCTTGAGCTGGTATTGTCCATCAGCTTAGAAGTGACGACACGTGTATGCCAGTAGTCGGAAATAATAAGCGGTTCCTGCGTGCGGAAGACCATACCGCAAAAACCATAATCAGGCGAAAATTCCTCGCTCGTAAGGGCAGGGAAGTTGCTCGACATGACGACAAATTGATTTTTCACTTTGTTAAGCTGCAGAACGCAGCAATAATCCGCATCAAATATGGTCAAAAGCTCACTCGTTGCAAATTGAAAAATTTCCTTCAGCCTTAACGATTGATTCAGACGCTTCGTGAGCTCATTTATTAAACGAAGCTCGTTAATGAGCAAGTTTGACTGCTCGTAGAGCTTGGCATTCTCAAAGGCTGAGCCTGATGTGTCCGCCAGCAGCAAAAACGCCGGTAAGTCTGCCTCATCCCATTTGCCGGGACCGATAGACATGCACAACACGCCATAAGCAGCTTGCTTGCCTGTCATAGGTACAGCAAGGCGCAGTGTTCCATCCCTGTCGTGCTCAGTGACAGACTTTCCGTTTAAGAATGCCTTGGCCACAAGATCGTGCTCCGCGTTTTTGAAAATAAGTGGCTTTACGCGCGGATCGCCATTCAGATGATCCTGCGACAAGTACAAGTGTACCTCAGAGCTAGGATATAAATCCTCCATGCTGCGAAGCAGTTCCGAGAGTACGGAGGAAACGTCGATTTGATCGTACAACCGTTTGGCTGCTTTGAACAAAGCATCGCGTCTGTCAGCCTCCTTCTCTGCGCGCTCCTGCTGAAGGAGTAGATCCTTCACATAAATTTGTTCGAATTGGTGATAAAAGCAGGATTTAAAATGCAGAGCGCACATTTCCAGGATCGGCAGTTCAATAGAAGACTCCACCCGCGTTACATAGACGAATATGCAAAATACAGCCTTATCTTTTCTTCTATAGAGTGGATATGCTGTTAGTGACATATTCGCAGCAGTTTCTGAACGCGCCTCTCCACTGCTCGTTACCTCATGGATCAGTGCAGCAAGCGAATCGGTGTATGCGCTTCGTTTGTCTTCATTCAACGCGCCTGCTGCAGCAATCTCTTCCCCAGCTCTATTGAATAACGCAAACTCGCCAGCCTCGAACAAGGGTAGACCGGTTTCATTCACCCATTGATTAAAGCCTTCCATAAGCAAAGGTTTCAGCATGGGCTCGTCTGCATCGCTAATATCTTCATTACCAAACCAAACTGGTTGTGATTCTGCTGATGTATCCACAATTGATGACGTTTTACGATATGCAAAATTGCTTTTCATTCGATCAACCATGCAGCCCCAACCCTTCCATCTGTCAACCATGGAGATGAGCTTCCCATTTTCGCTTAATATTTAAAAACATCATACTTCATTTTTGAGAATTTTGCACTACCAACTCTATAAAATATAGGACTTTAGATGCTAATGGTATTGGATTAATTTTCGTGTATGAACCTTGACAACGCCTATCGATTTCATATATTATTTATTGATGAATAGATGGGCGTACGGTTTTGTGTCACCCTCATGAAATACGTTCGCTGCAGGCCAGCGGCTGACTAGCCTTGCAGGGACGAGCATGCTCGGACGTTGAACGTATTCGGCGAAACACAACCCCATTCACAAATTTATTTGATGAAGGAGTTAATATTACGTATGTCACGTTATACAGGACCTAAATTTAAACTAAGCCGTCGCCTTGGAATCTCTTTGAGCGGCACAGGTAAAGAACTTGCAAAACGCGCATTTCCACCAGGTCAACACGGACCTAACCAACGCAAAAAACTGAGCGGCTATGGCGTTCAATTGCAAGAGAAACAAAAGCTTCGTCATATGTACGGTTTGAATGAAAAACAATTCCGCAACTTGTTTGACAAAGCGGCAAAAATGAAAGGTAAAGCCGGTGAAAACTTCATGGGCCTCCTTGAAAGCCGTCTTGACAACCTTGTTTACCGTCTTGGCCTTTCCAACTCACGTGCAGGAGCACGTCAATTGGTATCACACGGTCACGTAACTGTAAACGGCAAGAAAGTGGATATCGCTTCTTACAGCGTTTCGCTAGGCGATGTAATCGGTTTGCGCGAGCGCAGCCGCAGCCTTAGAACAATTAAAGAAGCTATGGAAGGCCGTCATCACCTTCCGAACTACCTTGAGTTCAACGATCAAGCACTAGAAGGTAAATTCCTTCGCCTGCCTGACCGCGGTGAGCTTTCCCAAGATATCGACGAGAAACAAATCGTCGAATTCTACAGCCGTTAATATTGAAAAACCCCTTGAACCGGCCGGTTCGAGGGGTTTTTTTTATAAGAATTTACAGGTTCTTCATATAAGGAGAGTCATATATTTCACAGTGTAACGAACTGTTGCCGCCAGAAGACGGTAACAGTCGTATACGCTTGTGAACAAGAGTTACGATAGGTCAGGGAGCTTAGGTGCAACCGAATGAATTGGGGTGACTGGGGCTGCAACGATATCTAATGCTTTATTGCTAACCGCAGGCGCGCTTATTGCTTTTGTCGTTAAACCTTTAATAAGGGCATTAACATCAATTCCCGATACGCTCTTCAGCATTTCCGGTGCCGTGGACATTAGTGAAGTTACATAATTGCTTAACCTTGCAGCGCCCTCCCCGTTTCCGGTGTCCACAACCGTAATTTTATCGATATTGCTAAGCGGTTCCGAAATCTTGCCCGCAAGCTCCGGTAGCATCTTCACGATAATATCCAGTATCGCAGCCTCTCCGAATTTTTCGAAAGCTTCCGCGAGCTTCTCCTTCGCCTCCGCTTCCGCTAAACCTCTCAGGCGGATAACCTCAGCCTCGGCCGTACCCTTCGCTTTCTCCGCCTCTGCTACAGCAAGACCATCCAGCCTCTTCTGTGCCGCATGCGCCTTTGCTTCGGCTTCAATCCGGTACTGCAAAGCATCTGCTTCCAGGAGGAGCTTCGCTTTGTTCGCTTCTGCCGCTTGTTCAATCGAGTAACGGTCCGCATCCGCTTTTTTCTTCACCTCTGCGTCATACTGCTTCTCTCTACGTAAAATTTCTTTTCCTTCGAGATCAATCTCACGCTCTTTGCGCACGAGCTCTACCTTCATCTGCTCCTCAACCACGCTTTGCTTGGCACGGGCTTCCTGAATCGAATAAGCCTGATCCGCTTCGGCTTTCGCCGTATCCTGATCGCGTTTGAAGGAAGCAACCTTCATTTCTTTCTCTTTCTCTGCTTCGGCGATATTCGTATCGCGTACGAGCTCAGCTTTCTGTCCCGCCTCTGAAGCAAGCGCTTTCTGAATACGGGCGTCACGCACAGCCTCAGCTTCTGCGATCTCGGCATCACGCTTTACTGCAGCAATACGAGGCTTACCTAACGCATCTAAGTATCCATGCTTGTCACGTAAATCCTTGATGGTAAAGGAAACGATCTGCAGCCCCATTTTTTTCAAATCCTTAGCGGCTACTCCCTGCACCTCTTGCGCAAACTTATCTCGGTTACGGTATACCTCTTCCACGGTCATGGAACCGAGAATGGCCCGCAAATGGCCTTCAAGTACCTCCTGCGCTTCGCCCTTCAGCGCTTCTGTTGGCTTGCCTAGGAATTGCTCTGCAGCAGTCGCGACATCTTCAACGGCTCCGCCTATTTTGATAATCGCGACCCCGTCTGCCATAACCGGTACGCCCTGCTCTGTGTAAACCTCCGGCGTGGATACATCCAGCTTATGGGATAACAGTGAAAGAAACTCTGCTTTTTGGAAAATCGGAAGAATGAACGCCCCTCCGCCTCGAATAATTTTGACTTTGCGTCCTGATTCGTCCGTGCTTGCATTCCGTGTGCCTAGAAACGAGCCTGTGACGAGCATCGCCTCATCAGGACTAACGGTCTTATAGCGTGCCCAAAAGGCAAGACCAAGGACAATAAGCACCCCAACTACGATCGTAGGTATAATTAGATATTCCGGCATAGACATTTCTCCTCTCGGCTGCATGTATTAGGATAGATTGATCTCTGAAACATAAAGCGTACTATCTTTGACCTCCACGACGACGACCTTTGATCCGCCAGCGATATCCACACCATCGAAGCTAGCCGCGATTTGATTCGTGAAGCCTGCTCCGACCTTGACCATCACTTCCCCATAGCCTGCGGCAGGAATGGGCGTAAGCACATCCGCCATCATCCCCGATAGTCCATGCATGGAGAAAGCAATGGAATTCTCGCTCTGCTCCATCGGCTTAATATAGAGAAAAAATACTGCAGTTCCCGCAATAAGCGCAATGAGCAAAGCCATAATGAGAACGGGCAGCACGCCGAAGCTTGTGTACCGCTGAAGCATAAGGCCAGCACCGCCAAAGACGGTAATCCCCCCCACAAGGGCAGTCGGTGACAGCCATGAATGACCGTCTAACGATAGAAAATCGAGCGCACCGTCCAGCGCCTGCCCCAGCCAATCCCCAAAAATCACACTCACGAGCGCGTAAAGAATTCCTCCGACTAGACATGACATAAATAGTGTCTCCAACTTCATCCTCCTCTCATAGTATCCAGAACCTGTTAGTGCTTCCGTTATTTAATACGTTTGAATTGGGATTTTGTTTCCAAAAAAAGAAAACTTGTTGAATGATATTAATTCAACAAGTTTATTTAGAGCGACTATGCCAATATAAGTTTTACAAATTTGCGCTTGCCTACCTGAAGGACATCCCCGTCCTTTGGAGCAACTTCCGCATTAACATCCGTTATTTTTTCTTCATTAATACGCACAGCACCCTGCTGAACGCTTCGCCTTGCTTCACTGCTCGTCGGCTGCAAGCCTAGCAAAGTAAGAAGCCTTACAATGCGTATTTGTCCGTGATTAAGCTCACCTTGCGGCACTGCGACCTCTTCAATGTCTTCAGGAAGCGCACGCTGCTGAAAAACGGTAATAAAATGGTTTTCGGCTGCTTTCGCAGCTTCTTCCCCGTGATACATCCGAACGAATGTTGCGGCCAGCTGCATTTTGGCATCCCTCGGGTGAACGCTGCCGTCTTCCAGGCCGAATTTCAATCCGGCAAGCTCTTCATTGCTCAAATCGGTGGCCAGCTCGTAGTACTTGAACATAAGCTCATCAGGAATGGACATCGACTTCCCATAGATCTGATTCGGTTCCTCATCGATGCCAATGTAATTACCTAGGCTCTTGCTCATTTTATTGACGCCGTCCAAGCCTTCTATCAGCGGTGTCATAATAGCAACTTGTGCCGGTTTGCCGTATTCCTTCTGCAGGGTTCTGCCCATAAGCAGGTTGAACTTCTGATCCGTTCCTCCGAGCTCTACGTCCGATTCCAGTGCAACGGAATCGTAGCCCTGCATAAGCGGGTAGAAAAATTCATGAACGCTGATCGGCAAGCCGGTCGTATAGCGCTTGGTAAAATCGTCACGCTCCATCATGCGTGCGACCGTTAATTTCGCAGCCAGGTTGACGACATCCGCAAAATTAAGAGGTGCCAGCCATTCCGAATTGTAGTAAAGTTTTGTTTTGTTCGGGTCCAATATTTTGTAAATTTGCGTCTGGTAGGTTTCCGCGTTCCGTTTCACATCTTCTTCCGTCAGCTGCTTCCGCGTCTCTGACTTCCCTGTCGGATCACCGATCCTTCCGGTAAAATCACCGATCAAAAGCTGCACCTCATGGCCAAACTCCTGAAATTGCCGCAGCTTATGCAAGACAACGGTATGCCCGATATGAATATCCGGCGCTGAAGGATCAAGACCCAGCTTGACCTTAAGAGGCTTTCCTGTTGCAACAGCATTCGCTATTTTATTTTTCAATTCTTCCTCCGGTACGATCTCCACAACGCCGCGCCGAATAACCGATAGCTGGCGTTCCACCTCTGACTGCTGCTCCTGCGATAAACTTTCCCACTTCACCATAAAACTTTTCCTCCTCCGTATGCGTCTATATAGACATAAAAAATCCTTCCAGCCCCAAGGGACGAGAAGGATTAGCTCGCGGTACCACCCTCGTTAGAGCACGCCTGCCTTTTAGACAAAAAAGACGTCGCTCTCACTTCGTTGTTGATAACGGAGACGGTCTCCGAAGTGAACTACTACGGCTCATTCAGCGGTCCACTGGCTTCTAGCCATGGCTGGACTACAACTGATAAACAGAGCATACGGTTCCTTCACTTAGCTCCAGGCGGTAATTCAACAAGCGGCGCATACCGGTTCTCAGCAACCACCGGCTCTCTGCAATGACGATTCGCTGTCTACTCGTGCCCTTCATAGCTTTGATTAGATGAAACATTAATTGAAGTTATACCATAGGGTTCTATCGAAGTCAATTGTTGTTAAACAATGCGTTACTTTGGCGATTTATGTTATAATAGGTGTGCTATTTGGAGGAGGAGTCATGAACATGCAAGAAGAACAAAAACCGACGCCAGTCAAACGAAGCAAGTGGCGTACTTTCGGAATTGTAACTTTTATAACAGTAAAATGGATGGTATATTTCGGAATCTTCATCGGTTTGCTTGCCGGAGGCGCTGTGACCGGCTATGTGGCAGCACTCGTGAAAAACGAAGAAATAAGACCACGAACCGTTATTGAAGAAAAAGTTGGGGAAAATGCAATAACCGGCTTTGTATACTTCAATGACGATTCTCTTGTCGGGCAGCTAAGAACCTCTGAAGACCGGATGATCATTACATATGATGATCTACCGCCACAAGTCATCAATGCCGTGCTTGGTATTGAAGACAACAATTTTTTCGAGCATAAAGGCGTAGACATCAACGGGCTTGGCCGTGCCGTCAAGCAGAAGCTGCTAAATGAAGATACGCAGACCGGGGGCAGCACACTGACGCAGCAGCTCGCACGGCGCGTGTTTCTCAGTTTGGACAAAACCGATAGCCGCAAAATCAAGGAGATTTTCTTATCGCTGCGGATGGAACGGTATTTGACGAAAAAAGAGATTTTGGCCGCTTATTTGAATAAAGTGCCGTTTGGCAACGGTTCAACCGGCTATAATCTGTTCGGAATTAAAGCTGCTGCCAAAGGCATATTTAACATTTCCGATCTTAACCAACTGAATTTAGCCCAATCCGCCTATTTAGCGGGGCTTCCGCAGCGTCCTTCTGCGTATACCGCGTTTACGGGCAAAGGACAATTCAATCAAGCTGGCTTTGACCTTGCTTTAGGCCGTCAGCGGACGGTCCTGAAGAGAATGTTCGAGACTGGCCGTATCACTCAGCTAGAATACGACGAAGCTCTCAAATTCGATATTCGTAAAACGCTTGCCGAGCCGTCTGAGAAGGCCTATACTACTTATCCTTATTTAATGCTCGAATCTGAGCGGCAAGCAGCGGAAATTATGCTGATGCAGCAAGATAGCACTTTAACGAAAGCCGATCTACGAAAAAAAGAAAACGCTCCTCTCATCGAAGAGGCTCGCGAGCATCTGCTTCGCGGCGGTTATCATGTCTATACGACGATCGACAAGGATATTTATCAGCTGATGCGCGAAATCGGGACCAATGCCGATAACTTCTCCCCTTTCAGCGAGAAGAAAGGCTTAGAACAGATTGCAGCCGTTATGCTGGATCACAAAACCGGCGCGATCGTCGGAATGCTAGAAGGGCGCGACTTCTATGAGGAGCAGCTTAATTACGCGACCCAGATGACGAGACAGCCAGGTTCAACCATGAAA
Organism: Paenibacillus luteus; assembly: GCF_006542765.1. GTDB lineage: Bacteria > Bacillota > Bacilli > Paenibacillales > Paenibacillaceae > Pristimantibacillus > Pristimantibacillus luteus. Next base: position 252,662 of record NZ_SKCD01000066.1, on the reverse strand, counting down.
ACATTGGCCGCTTATCTTCCAGCGATCGACATGGGCATCATCCAGCCAGCCAGCATCATCGATGATGCGCCAATGGTACTGAAGGATGGTCAAAAGGGCTTCCATATTCCAATGAACGTCAACCGAAAATTCGCTGGTCTTGTAACTGCCCGTGAAGCTTTAAATCGTTCATTGAATCTTCCAGCTCTGAAAATATTCAATGAAGAGGTTAAAATTGAAAATGCCTGGAGCTTTGTCAAAAAGCTTGGCATTACGACCCTTCAACCCGAGGATGCTTATGCGCAAACTGGCGTAATTGGCGGATTAAGCATCGGGGTATCCGTAGAGGAACTTACGAATGCTTACGGAGCTATTCCTAACAAAGGTGTTTTCAATGATGCCTATATGATATCTAAAATTACGGATGCCAACGGCAAGATCGTATACGAGCATAAAGTAGAGCCAAAGCAAGTATTTTCGGAGCAAACGGCTTTCCTAATGACCGATATGCTTTCAACGGTTATTTCCGCCAGCAACGGTTCCGCCAACAAGCTGAAGAAGCAATTCGACAAGTATGGCGAAATTCCAATTGCAGGAAAAACGGGATCAACGCAAAGCTATGGTGATGTTTGGTTTATGGGCTTCTCGCCGGACGTGACACTGGGTGTGTGGGCAGGTTATGAGGAGCAAGTCAACTCCTTGTCCGAGGAAGGTAAAGCAAGAGCGCGTTCCATATGGGCCCTTATTATGAACAAATTGGTCGAGACAAAGCCGGAGATGTTCGTCACTGACAAATTCGAGCGCCCTGAAGGCATCGTTAAAGCAACAGTCTCCAGTGCCAGCGGTTTACTTCCAAGCAAGTTGACCAAAGAGGCCGGTATGATGGTAACCGACTGGTTCAATAAAAAATATATTCCGAAGAAAGCCGATGATGCCCTTGTTAAGATGGCATATATCACCTACGAAGGCGTCAATTATGTACCAAATCCTGCGACGCCAAGTGACATGGTGAAAGAAAAAATCGTGATTAAGCGGAAGAAGCCGCTTGATGAACTGATGGATGAGATTAAGACAGCACAGTCGAAGCTTCCTGCAAGCAGCCGCCGAGCACTTGAGGTCTACTTGCCAGCAGATGCAGAGAACAATGCCCCTTCGAAAAATGATCCAAGGGTCGATGACGGAGCAGCACCGCCGCCTCCTTCCATTGTGAAGCTGCAATCAACAGATGGAGCGCTCATCTTAACCTTTAATGACAGTTCGGCCAAAGACGTTGTCGGATACCGCGTCTACAAGTCGACAAGTCAGGGAACCTATGAGAAGCAAGGCGAATCCATTATTTTAGGTGCTGAGAAGCGTATGAAACTATACGCATCGGGCTCCCAAACCTTTTATGTAACTGCTGTCGACGTGGCCGGCAAGGAATCGGCGCCAAGCCAATTGATGCAGTATGGCAGCACTCCAGTCGTGCCAGATCCACCAGCGGGTGGCGATAATGGTAATAACGGCAACGGAGGCGGGAATAACGGTAGCGGAAATGGCAGTGGGAACGGATCAGGCAATGAGACTGGAGCAACGTCAGCTCCCTCTGCACCAACTGGCGTAAAAGCAGCGAAATCCGATCTCAGCGTACGCTTAACCTGGTCGTCTAATAGCGTATCTGATCAGGTAACCCAATATCATGTGTACTACAGCCAAAATAACGATGGCAAATATACAAAAATCGGGTCCACTTCCGAAACAAGCTTTGAGTATGTGGCTCCATTGATCACAGGAGCCTTCTATGTGACATCGGAGAACGTAAACGGCGAGTCAGCTCCATCTTCAAAGCAAACCGTGAGTTAATCCGCATTAGGTAAAATATTAATCAAAAAGGCAGCAGCCTCTTCCGAGGCTGCTGCCTTTTTTTTGAACCCAAGCCTTATATCACATAAGAGGAATCCGTCTCAAATAATCGACTCACTTGCTCATAATCCTCTCTAGACAGCTTCCACTTTATGGAAGCGGCGTTTTCCTCCACCTGTTTAGCCGTTTTGGCTCCTGCAATCACCGTAGAAATTTCATTTCTGTACAGCAGCCAATTAATCGCAACCTGGCTCAGCGGCTTGCCAATGGCACGGGCAATGCCGGTAAAGGTTTCAACAATAACAAGATTTTTAACAAATTGCTTTTCGGAAAATAACGGATTCAACTGTGCTCGGACATCCGTTTCCGGGAGCCTGGTTAAATAATTGAATTTGCCGGTCAACAGCCCTTGCGCCAACGGACTATAAGGAATAAACCCTATTTTCTGCTGCTTGGCGTACGGCAAAGCCGCATGCTCCACATCCCGCTGGAACAAATTATAGGGTGATTGCAGCGATACAACATGGCTAACAGTTTGTGCAGCTACTAGCTGCTGCACATTAAAATTCGATACGCCTATATAACGGATTTTCCCTTGTTTCACCAATTCATTTAACGTATCAAACGTTTCTTCGACTGTTGTTTTCCCACTGGAATCCGGGAAATTAAGCTGATACAAATCAATATAATCCGTATTTAAGCGCCGCAAGCTCTCTTCTACCTCGCGAACGATATTCTGCTTCGTTACGTTTATACTAAATCGGCCTTGCTCATTCCATACCAATCCTGCTTTGGTTGCAATAATAATATGCTCTCGGAAAGGCTGTAACGCCTTGCCAAGCACTTCCTCGGAACGTCCAAGCCCATAAGCAGGAGCTGTATCAAAAAAGGTTATCCCTAATTCATAAGCGCGCTGAACGACTTTCTCAATTTGGTTATGATCAACTTCTCCCCAGCCAGACAAGCCGGCTGCCCAAGAACCGAACCCAATAACGGAAGGATATAGCTCACTATTGCCTAATTGACGCTTTTCCAATAAGTAAACCTCCTTTATCCAATAATTCCTACCAAAATACTCGGAACTATTCCCATTATAAATCCGTATCGACAATTGTCAACCCATTTTTTCCAGAAATCAATGAAGTGCTCTAGATAATCCGATAATTCCTACTTGACAGCTAATTTCCTTCTCCTTATGATAGAAAACATTGATAAACAACAAATAAACGTTAATAAACCTAGTAGAGAAAGGACTATCCTTCAATGACAAGAAAGCGTATTGATCACGTGGGCATTATGGTTCAAGATATGGAGGCTTCCATCGCCTTCTACACCAATATCATCGGATTTGAGTTGAAAGGGCGAATTCCTCATACGAACGGCATCATCGAGCTTGCCTTCTTAGGCTTTGGACATTCTGACGAAACCGAGCTGGAACTGATCGGAGGTTATAACGACAACCTTCCAACAGAAGGAAAGGTTCATCATTTTGCGGTTTCTGTTAGTGATATTGAAGCTGAATTTAGTCGATTGAAACAGCTTGAGGTTGTATTCTTGGATGATGAAATTACAACGCTTCCGAATGGGTATCGTTATTTTTTTGTAAGCGGGCCGGAAGGTGAATGGGTTGAATTGTTTCAGCGTTAAGCCCTGTTGTCAAAAAAGAGAGGATGACTCCCACGGGAGCCATCCTCTCTTCTACTATTTTTTGCTTATTCATGAGTTCATTAATCTTCAATCGTAGACAAATCTCCCGTTGGCAGATTCAGCTCCCATGCTTTAAGTACTCGTCGCATGATTTTTCCGCTGCGCGTCTTCGGAAGCTTATCCTTGAATTCGATTTCTCTAGGAGCCGCATGAGCGGATAAGCCCACTTTTACAAACTGGGAAATTTCCTGCTTCAGTTCATCGGATGCTTCATAGCCTTCACGAAGCGCAATAAACGCTTTAATGATTTCTCCGCGCATCGGATCTGGCTTACCGATTACGCCTGCCTCTGCCACTGCTGGATGCTCAACAAGCTTGCTCTCGACCTCAAACGGCCCTACGCGCTCTCCTGCTGTGTTAATGACATCATCTATGCGCCCCTGGAACCAGAAATATCCGTCCTCATCCATATACGCTGAATCTCCTGAGATATACCAGCCTTTGAGATAAAAATACTCCTCATACTTGGACGGGTTATTCCACACCTTGCGCATCATCGATGGCCAAGGAGTCTGAATGGCCAGATTCCCCATACGATAAGGCGGTACTTCATTACCGCTGTCATCGATAATGGCTGCTTTTATGCCAGGTAAAGGTTTTCCCATAGATCCAGGTTTAATATCCATGCTAGGGTAGTTGCAGATGAGTTGGCCTCCGGTTTCCGTCATCCACCATGTATCGTGAATTCGTTGACCATACACCTTCAAGCCCCAACGTACAACCTCCGGATTCAGAGGCTCGCCGACGCTTAATACATGCCGCAAGCTGGACAGGTTGAACTGCTGGGAGATATCGTCACCCGCACCCATAAGCATGCGGAACGCGGTTGGTGCGCTGTACCAAACGGTTACACTGTATTTTTGAATGACGCTGTACCAGTCGCTAGGACTGAAACGTCCCCCGCGTATGACATTCGTTGCGCCATTTAGCCATGGACCAAAAATACCATATGAAGTACCCGTAACCCAGCCTGGGTCAGCTGTACACCAGTAAATATCATTCTCTTTCAGGTCGAGCACAACCTGGCCTGTGTACAAATGCTGTACCATTGCATTTTGCACATGGTAGACACCCTTTGGCTTCCCCGTAGAACCTGATGTATAGTGTAAAATAAGACCGTCTTCACGATCGAGCCATTCAATATCCGCTTCATCCGATGAAGCAGCCATCTCTTCCGCAAAATTGATCACGCCTGCTTCGTCAGGCACGTCCTTGCCAAATACAATCACATGTTTCAAATTCGGAAGCTCATCTCGCTTAATCCGTTTGAACAATGCTGGTGTCGTAATAATGGCAGTTGCCTCACTATCTTGCAACCTGTCCTTCACAGCAGTCTCCATAAACGCTTCAAATAAAGGCCCAACAACCGCCCCTACCTTCAATGCGCCAAGGGCGCTAAAATAAAGCTCTGGCGTTCGAGGCATAAAAATAAATACCCGCTCGCCCTTCGTAATGCCTAATTTGCGTAAAACGTTGGCGAACCGATTGGATTGCTTGCTTAGATCGGCAAAAGTGTAGGATTCATCCCGTTCACTGTCACTGTAGTACAAGGCCACTTTGTCGCCTTTGCCAAGTTCAACATGACGATCGATGGCTTCATAAGCCATATTCACTTTCCCGGTTGTATGCCAGCTAAACTGACTCTCGATTTGTTGCCAGTCAAACGATTCCACTGCTTCTTCATAATTAGGTAAATTCGGGTTTGTTGCCGTAGCTGGAATTCTTTCTTGATGTAGGTTGATCATACTATCACTCTCCCATCAAATCTGTATGTCGCATATTTTTAGAATACGCTTACAAAAAAGAGTCGTCGTTTGAGGCAAACAAGCCGACATCCCTCTTGCGCATCCCATGGTTTTAAACCGCCAAACACATTATAGCATAACTCTTTTCTATTCGACTACGCTTTTCATTTTCTCAAATGTTTGATATAAAGAGTAATAGAGGTTCGAGTGCAGGCAGCAGTCGAACAGCAAAGGAGGTTCAGCCTTGGAACATCGAAAGCGCTTGCAGCGAGAGCAGCTTTCCCTAGACGCAAGTCGTGAGCTTATTTTAGAAGGCCCCGTCCCTCCCGAAAGACTAGCGCAAATGACCATGAACAAAGCACTGGACGCCTTCCGCAGGCCCCCTGAGCAGCATGAAGCGCTTGTAGAAATCGCCGGATTGCCGGAAGGCAGAATTATTTTGGCACGCGATGGAGACATCATTGTTGGTTATGTTACCTTTCACTATGCCGATGAGCTTGAACGCTGGTCGGAAGGCGGCATGACAGACTTAATTGAGCTTGGTGCTATTGAGGTAGCCGATGAGTATCGCGGTTGTGGTCTCGGCAAGCGGATGATTGAGCTCGCATTTGCAGATGAGCAATTAGAGAACATGATTGTCTTTACGACGGAATATTATTGGCACTGGGATTTGGAAGGCACGAAGCTTAATGTATGGGAGTATCGCAAAATGATGGAGCGGTTAATGGAAGCTGTCGGCATGGTCTGGTTTGCCACGGATGATCCTGAAATCTGCTCCCACCCAGCAAATTGCCTTATGGTTCGCATTGGCAAGGAAGTTCCGCTGAGCTCGGTAGAGTATTTCGACACTGTACGCTTCCGGCAGCGCTTTATGTATTAGAGTTATTTGGGTTCGCTTGGCAAACCCAAGCTTATGCTTACGAAGTTGGTTTGCTTCGCAAACCTAAGCTCATGCTTACGAAGATGGTTTGCTTCGCAAACCTAAGCACATGCTTACGAAGATGGTTTGCTTCGCAAACCTTTAGGAGGATAGGGATGGCTTCAGATGCTATTTTTATACATCATAACGGTTCCAGCGGTTATAAATTTGGTGAGGAGCACCCTTTTGATCCTCTCCGAATTACGCTTACCGTTGACTTGCTTAAGGAAGTCAACGCACTAACTGACGAGCAGATCGAGGATCCCTCCTCTTTTACGGAAGAAGAATTGCTCTCACTCGTACATCGAACCGACTATTTATCAGCGGTCAAGCAACTAAGCGAAGACGTGAATGCTGATGATAACAGTATACTCGCCCAACAGTTCGGTCTTCATACAGAGGATACTCCTTACTTTGCGGGCATGCACCAAGCAGCAATGACCATTGTCAGCGGCTCTGTGGCCGCCGCCGACGCCGTTATGACAGGACGTGCCCATCATGCCTACCATATTGCCGGTGGACTCCACCATGCCTTTCCTGATCGCGCATCTGGTTTTTGTGTGTATAACGATGCTGCAGTAGCTATTAAGCATATTCGCCAATCATATGGCGCCAAGGTGCTCTATATTGATACGGATGTGCATCATGGAGACGGTGTTCAATGGATTTTTTACGATGATCCAAACGTGTGCACGTATTCCATTCATGAAACTGGAAAATTTCTATTTCCAGGTACCGGATACGTCCATGAAAAAGGCGTAGATCACGGTTTTGGCGCATGCTTTAATATGCCGTTAGAGCCCTATACAGAAGATGATTCTTGGCTGGAGAGCTTCAACGTCACGCTGCGCAAAGTGATTGCCTCTTTTCAGCCGGATGTCATCATAAGCCAACATGGCTGCGACGCGCACGCCTACGATCCATTATCCCACATTCATTGTAGCATGAAGATTTATGCTGAAATCCCTGCCATTCTCCATGAGCTCGCTCATCAGTATACGAATGGACGGTGGGTTGCGCTTGGAGGCGGCGGCTATGATATTTTCAGAGTTGTGCCTAGAGCCTGGTCACTGGTATGGCTTACAATGACTGACCATCCACTTGCAAAGGCTATTGCCAAAGGAGAAGAAGCGATGCTTCCCGATCGTTGGCTCAGCCGCTGGTCGACAAAGAGCCCACATCAGCTACCCTTGAAATGGATGGACGATCCGGCGGACATCGAGCCGATGCCCAGACGCACCGAAATAACGAATAAAAATAGAGCCATGCAGCATATTGTCATACAAGATTTATAGCTCGAAAGTAAAAAGAGAACCAGCTGCGATGAAAGCATCGCAGCTGGTTCTCTTCATTCCTAACAACAATCAAATATGCTGAACAATATCATCAATAATTTGGTACGAATGGTTCGATGCCGTTACGGTAAACTCCGAGAAGTTCACGTGCGCTGATCCGTCTGCCTTATCTGACATTGAACGAATAATCACAAACGGAATTTCATTCATATCACATACATGAGCGACCGAAGCGCCTTCCATTTCGGCACATGCGCCCTCCAGCGTTTCATGAAGGAGCTTTACCGTATCGCGGCTCGCGATGAATTGGTCTCCCGACAGCACTTTACCTTTCAAACTTCGTCCGGAAAAAAGTCTTGTGCTAGCATCAGAGGCAAGCTCGACTAGACGCTCATCAGCAAAAAATTCGGATTTCGGATGAAAAGGAATCGTTCCACGCGCAAATCCAAGCGGTGAACAATCCATATCATGCTGAATGCAGCTTGTAGACACGACAATATCTCCAATGTTCAACTGTGGATCTACCGCACCCGCAACACCGGTAAACAACACAGAATCTGCACCAAGATCAATTAGAATTTGTGTACAGACTGCAGCGTTGACTTTGCCTACGCCCGATTTGCAATAGATGACTGACTTGCCATGAAGCGTACCTTCAAAATAGGTAATGCCTGCCTTTGTCGTCTCCGACGCTACTTCAACATGCTCATGCAGCAGTTCAATTTCTTCCGCCATAGCGCCAATAATTCCTATTTTGTTAAACGACATATCCTTTATACTCCTCCAACCGATTGACGCATAACAATTTCATGCGGCAGTACTACTTTGGATTGTTCTACATTTTCTTTTTTCATCAGCTTTGTCAGCAAACGCATAGAAACGGCACCGATATCATACATAGGCTGAGCAACAGCTGTAAGCTGTGGACGAACCATCGAGGCCATACGGCTGTTATCTACGCTTATTACCGAAATATCCTCAGGTACCTTCAACCCGGAATCCTGAATGCTGTGAATCGCGCCAATCGCCATTTCATCGGTTGCAGAAAAGACTGCTGAAGGACGCTCGTCCAGCTCAATAAAGTATTTCATCGCTTCGGCACCAGACTCATAGCGATAGTTGCCGATTCGTACTAATGACTCATCGTAAGGTATGCCTGCGCTCTCTAGCGCACGCTTGTAGCCTTGGAACCGAGCAAATCCATTGGAAGGGTCCTGCAGCGTTCCGCTGATCATAGCAATCCGTTTGTGGCCTTGGACAAGCAGCTTCTGCACAGCATCGAAAGCCGCATCCTCGTGATTGATATCAACAGATGGGATTTGTCCGCTCTCATCAGAAGTCGCGCAAAGCACGATTGGAACATTCGCTGTTTTAAAAGCCTGCAAATGCTCTTCGGTTACGGCACCGCCCATGAATAGCAAACCATCGACTTGTTTCTCCAAAAGCGTGTTAATAACGCGGATTTCTTTGTCTTTTTTCTTATCCGCGTTACACAAAATGATATTATAATGATACATATTCGCAATATCTTCAATGCCCCGCGCTACTTCTGCAAAAATAGCATTTGAAATATCGGGGATGACTACGCCTACCGTTGTTGTTTTCTTACTTGCCAAGCCTCTTGCTACAGCATTCGGACGATACCCTAGTCGCTCTATTGCTTCATATACTTTCTTGCGCGTTGCTGGTTTCACGTTAGGATTGTTGTTTACAACCCGGGAAACCGTAGCCATCGACACTCCTGCTTCTCTTGCTACATCATAAATGGTTACCGTCACAGTGGTTCTCTCCATTAGCTCAGATTTTTTAAATTACGAACGCCACATATTAACGTAATCATAGCATAAAGGGGGAGGCAACGCAAAGCTTAACAGAGCACAAACCCAGAACTATCAAGGTTTTCATTCGTTTTCATAAATGCTGAACAATCAAGCAAATAAATGCACTGTCAGCTGATTTCGCTTGTTGAAGCAAGCCTTATCCCGTTAGTTCGATGCAACATAAAGGCTGGAATTATCGATGGAAACTATTTTTGCATTTCCCCATTTAACCGCAGAACGCAGTGGTATATAATAGGATCCCTCAATCTTAATCGCTTTCACGTCAGTAAAGCTACCATCCAAATAGATCTTATTGCTGGAATGTTCGATTTTAATTGCCTTTTTATCTTTTTTCAAAATAATGTTCTCTGCTTGGTCCGTCTCCAGCCCGAATCCAAAAATCGTCGAAAAATCCCGCACGGAAACGTAAGTCGTATCCTTTAAACTGACAAGCTTTTTGTTAAGCTTCTGCTGCTTGTCATTATAGTAGAAATTAAGATTGAGAAATTTATGTGCCGGTGCACTTGGTACCGCTTTGGCAGCAGAGCTGGACGAGCTGGAGCTTGATGAACTAGAAGAGCCCGAGGAGCTAGAGGAAGAGCTGGAAGAACCGGAACTGCTAGAGCCTCCATTGTGATAGTGATAGCCTGTGCACAATCCCTTTGCCTTCGATTTCTCAGAGCAGTTATGCCCCCCGCTGCTGTCCGTGCGCCCGGAATGAGCAAGTGCGGATGCTGGCAAAATTGATGATAAGATAAGTACAGAACAAAGGAAAGATACAACCTGTTTTTTCATATAAGCCTCCTGATTTACATTTCTATGTCTATCTCGTTGATTAACCTAGCATATCTTACCTCCTAATACAACGCTATCTTTTTATGTTACTTATCGACCATAGAGTAGGAAAAATGAACTATTTTTAAAAAATTTCGAAACGCATAAGTAGTACGCCTGACGGCGTCCTTTCTGTACACGCCATCGTTTCTGCGAAATATGTAGAGAAAGTGTGAGCAAACTCCTATACTTTCCTATACGTGAAGGTGAAACGGCTTCCTCGTCCTCTTCAAGAGGAGGGGATCCGTTTCTTGTAATAATAGAAGAATACCTTATCACGTCAAACATATAAAGTCCTATGTTTGAAAAAAAGCGACCGCTCCCGGTATACACCCTCGGAACGATCGCTTTGCTTTAATTCCTAGCCCTATTGCTCCCCCACTAATCCTTAAAAAGAGATAAGTCATGCCATAAAACAAGGCAAGCATCCAACTTACTTGCTTCCTTCTGCTGCCGTTTAATGATTGCTAGTGTCTGGGCAGCTATGTAAGCAGCGTACGTCGGCTGATTTGCTCCAGCCTCTTTTTCAAATCCAAAATCCAAGCCTCATCGTTAAGCGTTTGAGCAAGCAAATAGAGATCAAGCAGTTGGTTAATTCTCTGCTCAATCATACTCTCAAAAGCAGGTTGATCTGTCTTCAGCTTCTCTGCCTTCGCTTCAACCAGCAAGTTGGCCCATTCATTGCATTCGTTAAAAAGAAATGTCTGTTTATCCGGCTTTGCTCCTAGCTGAGCAATTAATCCGGTTAAATCCGGCTTCACTTCCGGGAACACTTCGCTTCTATTGCAGGATGTGCAGGAAAAAATAGGTACGTTGTCGATTTCGACCTTACCCGAATAAATGACTGTGCGCAGTTTCATCTTCATGATGTCACCACAATGACACCGTTTATGCAAAGTGGTCCACTCCTTCTTAGTAGCAGCCAACGCCGCTAAGCATTGCTTTCAGAGTTACAATGTAATAATGATTCGACCAATTTCGCGAAAAATCCTGCTTTCCTCACTATGTAATTTTTACTACTATTTTTAAATTTTCAAAATGTCAAATAACCGTATTTAAGGCGCTATTTTTCTCCATGCTTTTCGAATGGGCGGTACGGCTGCTAATGCTACCCAGAGCGCTGCCCCTATCATATCATTGCGCACATCCAGTGGATCCGGCATTCTGCCGCCTACGAATGATTGGTGGTATTCATCTGAAATCCCATAAAGTCCGCAAAAGAGGACTATACTCACTTTGATCCAAAAGCGGTCGCCCTTCCTGCCTATGCCATAATCAATCATAAGCGCCAGAATAAAATAGGCTAGAAAATGACCCCAATTGAAGTCTTCCATAAACGGTAGAAACTTTTGAAAAAAAGGCAACATGGTATTGATCTCGTCACCTGTTCTTGCAGATAATACAAAAATAACAGCCATCCAGGCTACTGCCGGCAAAAATCTTACTACTCTAGGAAAAGAAAAAATAGCGGTTTTCGAATCTGTTTGCTTCATTGTTTCTCCTTCGTTACAATAATAGAGATCTTTAATAGATGGAGGGGAAATCATGACATTGCAAAATAAAACCGTCATCTGCTTGCTTGACGACGAATTTGAAGATTTAGAGCTATGGTATCCTGTATACCGGGCTCGCGAGGCCGGAGCAACCGTTCTATACGCAGGGCCTGAGAAAGGCAAAAAGCATATTGGGAAATATGGCGTGCCTGCAGTAGCCGACTTGTCTTTTGATGAAGTCAATAGCGAAGATATCATCGGTCTGTTGGTTCCAGGCGGCTGGGCTCCCGATAAGCTTCGCCGCTACCCAAAGGTGTTGCAGCTTGTGCAGGAGTTAAATGCAGCAGACAAGCCTATCGGACAAATCTGCCATGCCGGCTGGGTTCTCATTTCGGCGAAAATTTTAGAAGGCCGCAAAGTAACCTCCACCCCAGGCATTCGTGATGATATGGAAAATGCAGGCGCAACCTGGTACGATGAAGCGGTTGTCGTCGACGGCAATCTTATCTCCGCTCGCCGTCCGCCAGATCTCCCGCCATATGCCAAAGCTTTCGTAGATGCACTTGTACAGCGAATGGTTTAACCATTCGCTGTTTTTTTGTCGACGCGCTCCATAAAGCCGTTAAGCTGCGCCAATATTTCAGTGCTCGTGCGACAGCCATGCAATTGCTCGAATACCTCTTTGCTTTCTTCCTGGGAGGTGCAGAGCAATCTCTCCTTCACCTGCAAAATGGAATGAGAAGACATGCTCAGCTCATCCACGTCAAGGCTCAGCCATATCGGCAGCGCTCTTAAATCCCCTGCAAGCTCGCCGCATACCCCAACAGTAATTCCACGCCGCTTAGCAGCTTCCACCGTCATCCGGAGCATTCGGATCAGCGCAGGATGATAAGGCTCATACAGATGCGAGATCTCCTCATTCATGCGATCAACCGCGAGCGTGAACTGAACAAGATCATTCGTCCCGATGCTGAAAAAATCCACCTCTTCCGCCAGCAAGTCAGCAATCATGACAGCAGCAGGCACCTCAATCATAATGCCTATCTTCATGCCTTTGTCATAAGGCAACCCGGCTTCCTCGAGCTCGCGCTTTGCTTCGTTCAGCACAGCGTTGGCGGCGCGCACCTCATCGACCGATGAAATCAGTGGATACATGAGCTTCACTTGCCCATAATGACTCGCACGCAGGATCGCACGAAGCTGCGTCTTAAACAAATCCTGGCGATCCAATGAAATCCTTATCGCTCGGTAACCCAGAAATGGATTATCTTCCTCCGGCAGCTCAAAATAATCTAGCTGCTTGTCACCGCCCACATCAAGTGTGCGTATGACGAGCGGTTCTCCGCCCAGCCTCTCTGCCACACTCCGGTACACCTCGAATTGCTCTTCTTCTTTGGGAAAACGATTCCGGTCCATGTATAGAAACTCGGTACGAAACAAACCTACGCCATGTGCTCCACTGGAAAGGGCAATTTCAAGCTCTTTAAATGAGCTGATATTGGCCGCAAGCTCCAATCGCTTCCCGTCTGGCGTAACCGGACGATAACCCGCAATGCCATGCAGCCTCTTTTTCGCTTCGGCTTGGTGACTGTGCAGTGCCGTAAAAGAATCGATGATCGATTGCACGGGATCAATAAACACTGTGCCTTCGCTTCCATCGATGATGATTGTTTGCCCGGTTTGAATTGGTTCCTCCAGCTTAGCCTCCACACCGACAACAAGCGGAACACCCAGTGCGCGCGCCATAATTGCGGAATGCGATGTTGTACTACCTGCGAGGGTAACAATGCCAAGTACATGCTGCGGATTAATATGAGCAAGCTGGGAAGGCGACAGCTCCTTCGCGATCAAGATAAACGGCTGCGTATCTGAGGGCAGCGTAATTTCAGGCGCGCCAAGCAGATGCTTCAGCAGCCGATTGCCTACGTCTTTAATATCGAGTGCGCGCTCCTTCATATATTCGTCATCGAGCAAATCAAACATGGTCACAAAATGATCGATCGCTTCTTTAACAGCAACTTCCGCCGCTTTATATTGACGTTGAATGATGCCTTGAATTTCATTCATGAAGACAGGATCGTCCAAAATGGCGATATGAGCATCGAATATATGGGTTTCCTCCGACCCGACAACGTCTCGCAGCTCATCCTTGATCTGCTCGATTTCCGACTTTGACGTACGTATGCCCTCATACACACGCTCAAACTCGCGGGCAAAATCCGCGACATCGATCTTTTGCTCCGGAAGCTCCCATTCCCAATTCGGAAGCACAAACGATCTCCCAATCGCTATGCCTGCTGACGCCCCTATTCCTTGAATCATTGTGTTTCCCCTCCACCGTTTCTCTCTTTAAGCACAACGGACATAACCGAAGACTGCCCCTTTTTAACCGCTTTGAACGGCGCATACCGCCACGATTGTACAAGATCGGAATTCGTAATCACCATCGGAGTAGCAAGCGACTTGCTCTCCTTTCGCACACGCTGCAAGTCAAACTTGATAAGCAGCATCCCTGGCGTAACCTCATCGCCCTCTTTAACCACTGCATTAAAATAGCCCTTGCCTGCTAGCCCCGAAGTATCTATTCCAATGTGGAGCAGCACCTCTAACCCTTCAGGCGTAAGAATGCCTATGGCATGCATTGTCGGATAAATATGCATGATTTTCCCTTTTACCGGAGAAACGAGTTCGCCCTTGTCAGGAATAAAAGCAACCCCTTGTCCCACAAGCTTCCCTGCGAAAATGGGATCCGGCACCTCTTCAAGCGGAATCATCCGACCTTGCATAGGAGAATGGAACAGAATTTGCGCTTGATCGCGATGAATCGTTTTGATCATTTCTTCACGGATTAGCTCAGAATAAGTTCCGAATACGACTTGAACATGCCCTCCACCCAGCTTGATGACACCTGCAGCTCCAAGATTGCGAAGCGCATTGATATCAAGCAGCTTGTCGTTAGAAACCTTCAGCCGCAATCGTGTGATGCATGACTCCATTTTCACAATATTTTGCTTGCCGCCAATGGCTTGCAAGATAAGCGGGGCCCGGTAAGGAATGTCGCCCGCCCATTCATCCAGTTGCGAACCTTCCTCACGACCTGGAGTAGGAATCCGGAATCTCCGAATGGCCCAGCGGAACAAGAAGTAATAAATAAATCCAACCACAATGCCTATGGGGATAATCAGCCAGCCACGAGTTGCCAAATGCTCATTAATGACAAAGTCGATTGCGCCTGCCGAAAATGAAAAACCGTGCTTTATGCCCAGCTCATAAGTGACCCACATAATAATGCCTGACAAAATGGCATGAACGACGTACAAGTAAGGCGCCACGAATAAAAATGCGAATTCGACCGGTTCCGTTACGCCCGTAAGAAACGAAGCAAGTGCTGCATATAAAAAGGTTTTTCGTATTTTCGGCTTCAAATCCTCGCGTGCTTCATGAATGATGGCGAGCGCAATAGCCGGCAAAGCAAACATCATCGTCGGGTACAAACCAGCCATAAATACGCCTGCCGATGGATCTCCTGCAAAAAACCGCGGCAAATCCCCAAACACCATTTGCCCCGAGGTTGTCTCATAGCTGCCAATCTGGAACCAGAATACATGGCTTACCAAATGATGCAGCCCGAATACGACCAAAATACGATGAACAAAACCGTATAAAAATACACCGAAGCCCCCGCCTGAAGCAACAACCTCCCCAAGCTCAATCAACAAGTTTTGCAAATAAGGGGCAATATTAATCATCCCGATCGAGAAAATCAAGCAAACAAAGCTCACGAACAGCGGGACAAATCGCGGTCCCCCAAAAAATTGTATGTATTCCGGCAGCCGAAGACTTTTGAACCGTTCATGGCTAAAGCCAGCAACCATACCAATTAAAGTACCAATCAGAACGGTCGGCTCAATCTGCACCTCTGCGGTGCCCGTCACGCCGCTGTAAATAATCATGCCCACAAGAGCTGCCATCCCTGCTGCAAGCGCATTTCCAGTTAACCCAAGCGATATGCCAAGCGCAAAGATATAAGGTAAAAACGTAAAAATCGTATCACTTGCTGCAAGCAAGTATCCTTCCATTCCTGGCAAGCCAATGTACGACCAAGGCAGCTTGCTCAAGCTCAAAAAGATAGCTGCACCCGGCAGTACAATCATCGGTAGCATAAACGCTCTACCGAGCTGCTGCAGGCTTCCCATAAAAGCCATCACGCACCTCCTCAAAGTTTTGCGAAGCAAAACTATCTTCGTAAGCATTATCTTCGTTTTGCGAAGCAAAACTGACTTCGTAAGCATCTAGTCCTACACATCTATTTCGATGTTAAGCGTTTGCTTCGTTTTTGTCAAAGTAAAACGGCGAGCCTAATTAGGCCCGCCGGTGTCGATGATTCTTTTCTTTAATTTTTAAAACTGATTAGCGCATACCACCGGAATATGGAGAATTAGCGGCACTTTGCGACTGCCAACCTACATGCGAAATAACCGGTCCGGATTGTTGATATGCATTTGTCGCCTCATAAACCGGGTGGATCGAGGTGTTTGAATGCGTCGTTGTCATGCCACCGTAATTGTTTTGCGCATTACCTTGGGCATAGCCTCCATAATTGGATGAAGTATGCTGAGCATACTGGTTGCCAATGTTGGAAGTAGGCTGATAATATGAATGCTGCTGCTCAGCGCCAGCTTGATAGCCAACGTGTGCGATTACCGGACCTACATTGCCAAATGCCGTTGCCGGCGATTGCGCATAGCTTTGAACCGGCTGATGCGATATGAATGAATTGTTCGTTCCCACCGGATGGGTCATGTTCGTGTAACCATTAGATGCAAAATGCTGCGCACCTTGGTTATACGAATTAGACGATTGATAACCGTTTGGCGCAATTGAACCGTTAAAATTCGATTGTCTGCCAAAAGTCGGCTGGCTGAGCTGCCCTTGATAGTGCGATTGCACATAACCACTTGGCTCAAATGAAGTCCCTTGGTTCAGGTAGCTCTGTTGACCTTGAAAATGACCCGGTTGTTGCGAAAATTGATTCACGTCGTGTCCTCCTTGGATTACAATCATAAAGTCTTCGTGACGCCGATGCCGTGTTTATTCGGCGCGCACATCCGAAGCCTTCTTATTGTGCAGGAGTACCGCGTTTTTTATTACAGTCAGGTTTTGGGTTTTCCGTTAGGCAGCAAAATCGAATCCTCTACCTTGATACAACGGTCCATAATGACCTCTAAGCCGCCTGAGGCCGCAATCTCTGCCGCTTCTTCATTGGCGATGCCAAGTTGAAGCCAAAGTGTTTTCGCACCGATGGCAACGGCCTCCGAAGCGACAGGAGGCGTGTGCTCGCTGCGTCTAAATACATTCACAATATCAACAGGTACAGGAATATCTTTCAGGGAAGCATAACTGGTTTGCCCTAAAATGGTATCGGCATTAGGATTGACTGGAATAATCGTATAACCTTTAGCTTGCATCGCTTCCGATACCATATAAGATACGCGGTCAGGTTTATCAGACAAGCCAACTACGGCTACTGTGGTGCTTTTCTCCAAAATGCCTTTGATATGCTCACGATTCGGATTCTCAAATGCCATCTTAACGCCTCCATCCGTTATGTTAAAAAACGTCCGAGTTTTTAGCCTTCAATCCATTCAACGTTTGCGCCTAAAGCTTTCATATGGTCAAAGAAAATAGGGTAAGACTTTGCCACATGATGGGCATCGCGTATGCGGATCGGCTCTTTCGCACGAAGACCAACAACTGACAACGCCATAATGACACGGTGATCATAATGAGCGTTAATTTCTACGCCGCCTTCAACGCCTTCCGGCCGACCATGCACAATGATTTCGGCCTGACGCTCTTCCACGTTAGCGCCTGCTTTGCGAAGCTCATTCAAATAATCGGTAATTCGATCACATTCTTTATACCTTAGGTTCTCTACATTATAGAAACGCGACGTGCCCTCAGCAAAGACAGCTGCGGCAACCATGGCAAGTACGGCATCTGTTGCATGATCCCCATCGAACTCCACTGCCTTCAGCTTTTTGTTTCCTTTAACGTGAACAATCCCATTTTCATGCGTAAGTGGAACTTCCATCATTTTCAGTACATCTACGACGGCACGTTCTCCTTGCTTGCTGTTCTCGACGAGACGGTGCACGATGACATCGGATTCCGTAACAGCTGCAGCAGCCAAGATCGCCGCGGAGCCCGGGTAATCTCCTTGTACGGAATACGTTTTTGCCGCATAGCTTTGATTGCCAGGAACACGGAAACGCATATAATCCTCATCAGCATGAATGACGATGCCCGCTTGCTCAAGCACCTCAAGCGTCTGGCCAACGACTACCTTCGATTTCAAATCATGCAGCACTTCGATTTCACTGTCTTCTGGCAGCAGCGGTGTCAAGAATAGAAGCGCGCTCAAAAACTGGGAGCTGATATTGCCTGACACTTGTATTTTTCCGCCCTTAGGCGCTCCACCTTGAATGCGAATCGGGAGCTTGCCGTCATTATGCTCAATAGATACGCCCATGGCAGTCAAAGATTCAATCAAGTCGCTATGTGGACGTTTGCCCAGCGAATCCGGATAACGATTAATAAAGGTAACATCCGGGCATAACGCAGCGATAGCCATCAGAAAACGCAAAACCGCCCCAGCATTGCCCACATCAAGCTGTTCAACCGGTTTTGGGTTGCGGCCAAAGCCTGTGATGACAATTTTCTCTTCATCCTCTTCCACGATTGCTCCAAGATCACGTATACAGCGACGCATAGCATCGCTATCCTCGCTATGAGCCGGAAAATAGATGGTGCTCGTTCCTTCTGCAAGTGCCGCTACCAACAGGTAACGAGTCGTGTAATTTTTTGAAGAAAGCGCTTGAAGCTCACCTTCAAGTCTTGGCGTTGGTGTCACTAAAACGTCCATAGTTCGTATGATCTCCCTTTACAATAATATATACACCATAACCGGCTCGAAAGCTGGTCAACGTGATGGTAAAGTCATTTATTGCTCCAAGCTCCACTGGGCCAAAATTGCCTCGACAACCTCTTCTGCAGATAGATCGGTCGTATCGATTGAAATATGTGCAAAGTCGTAGGCATGTTTGCGCTGCTCCAGCAGTTGATGGACTCTCTCTGCCGCATCCCCATGCAGCAGCGGTCTTGCACTATCTGTTTTCACGCGCGCAATAATTTGTTCTGGGCTCGCCTTTAAAGCTACAACTAGTCCATGATTTAACATCAGGTCTCGATTATAAGCGCTTAGAACCGCCCCACCGCCCGTTGCCAAAACACAAGACTCCTCATTGGTCAAAATCGTCTCAAGCATTTGCGTTTCGATTACGCGGAAACCCGCTTCGCCGTCTGCGGCAAAGATGTCCGAAATCCGCTTGTTTTCAAGTCTCTCAATCTCCTCGTCACCGTCAACGCGCTTCCAGCCTAGCTTCTCGGTGAGCAGCTTGCTTACGGTTGATTTGCCGGTTCCCATAAAGCCAATGAGCACTAATTTCTTATGCTGCTGCCTCTCCATCGTAGCCGTTTCACCCTTTTCGTGCTTCTAAAGCAATTTTTCTACAATATCATATCATTTTTTTGCAATTCTAGGGTATAAAAAAGTTGCATATGCCGTATGGATGATAATGATGTATATTCAAAAAACAGGAGTGATGCCAGCAATGAACAGTGATCTCCATTTGCCTGATACCCATCCTACCAAAAAACGCATCAGTCGTATTCTTGATCCTGATCATCCTCTGCGCCGCGAAGATGTCATCTGGATGCTTGAATATATTAAAAAAAAGGTGGCTGACGAAGATCCCGCCTTAATGGATCTGTCGCAGCCACGCTTATTGCAAAACTTTCATTTTTTTGCCGAAGCGGCCATGTCGCTCATTCACCGCAGACATTACTGCGATCAAGAAGCTGATCGGCTGCGTGATTGGCTGCGTCAAGCAGCCTACGGATTAAATAAGGACAATCCTCACGAGCCGAAGCTTTAGCCAGCCCTTCGATTAAGATTGCATCCAGTTAAAGTGGAAGCTGCCTTCTTTGTCCAACCGTTTGAACGTGTGGGCACCGAAGTAATCGCGCTGCGCTTGAAGCAGGTTAGCAGGCAAGCGTTCTGTACGGTAGCTATCAAAGTACGCGATTGCGCTTGAGAAAGCAGGTACCGGTACGCCGTTAGTAACAGCCGTTCCAATAACTTCACGCCATGCGCCTTGGTAGGACTCAACGATGTTTTGGAAGTATGAATCAAGCAATAGGTTGCGCAGGTTAGGATCACGATCATAAGCATCCTTGATGTTTTGCAGGAAGCGTGCACGGATGATGCAGCCGCCGCGGAAAATCATTGCGATTTCGCCGTAGCTAAGATCCCAGTTATATTCTTCAGAAGCTGCGCGCATTTGAGCAAAGCCTTGTGCGTACGAGCAAATTTTACTTGCGAACAGCGCTTTGCGTACAGATTCGATAAATGCTGCACGATCGCCCTCGAAAGGTTTTTTGGCTGGTCCGTTAAGCACTTTGCTTGCAGCTACGCGCTCTTCTTTCATTGCGGACAAGAAGCGTGTGAATACGGATTCTGTAATGATGGAAAGTGGCACACCAAGATCCAGCGAGCTTTGGCTTGTCCATTTGCCTGTACCTTTTTGACCAGCGGAATCAAGAATAACATCAACCATTGGCTTGCCTGTTTCTGGATCGTATTTCGAGAAAATATCTCTAGTGATTTCGATCAGGTAGCTGTCCAGCTCACCTTTATTCCACTCGGAGAAAATTTCATGAAGCTCTTCTGCGCTAACGTCAAGCACGTTTTTGAGCAGGTCATAGGCTTCGCAAATGAGCTGCATATCGCCATACTCAATGCCGTTATGTACCATTTTCACATAATGTCCAGCACCATCTGGTCCGATATACGTACAGCAAGCGTCGTCGCCTACTTTAGCGGAGATTGCAGTCAGGATCGGCTCGACAAGCTCATAAGCTGATCTTTGGCCACCCGGCATAATGGAAGGACCTTTCAAAGCGCCTTCTTCACCGCCGGAAACGCCTGTACCGATAAAGCGGAAGCCTTTTGCTTCAAGATCTTTGCTGCGACGTACCGTGTCAGGGAAATAAGCGTTACCGCCATCGATGATAATATCGCCTTCCGCCAAATGCGGTACAAGTGAATCGATTGTTGCGTCAGTACCTGCTCCTGCTTGTACCATGATCAAAATTTTGCGTGGCACTTCAAGCGATTGCACGAACTCTTCAATCGTATAGGTAGGAACAAGGTTTTTGCCAACCGCTTCTTGAACGAGATCATCTGTCTTCTCACGCGAGCGGTTAAATACAGAAACGGTAAAGCCTCTGCTTTCAATGTTAAGGGCAAGGTTTTTACCCATTACGGCCAATCCAATAACGCCAATTTGCTGTTTAGACATCTGGTTCTTCCATCCTTCATCATCTATTTTGGGTCACAATAGTTTTATTTTACTCCTTTTGCGCCAATAAGAAAACTATTTAGGAGGAAAAATGTCGCAAACCAAACATCAGAATTATTGACCGATTCAAAAAGTTTAGCTTATATATGGCGTAATCAGCCGCTTTTACGCCCCAAAGCACCTCTCAAAAATCCAGTTCATAACCGACCTAAAAACGATCAAACGCTGCGTGAAACTAACAGCATTCGATCGCTTTAGGTTTGCATACAGGGACCAGCATCCCTCATTTATAGCTCCAGTTGCAGCATTTCCGTACGGAGGACCATCAGCCGCTCTTTGGATTCAGCAATGGCATCCTCATCCGTGCCTTGCAGCGCATCATGCAGCATCGACAACTCGTAATCCAGCTCGTAACGAAGTACGACTGCTCTTTCTTCTGCACGCTTGGATTGAAAGGCTCTAATCATTTCTTCTATTGTTACGAAAGGCTTCTTCTGATAAATAATCCGATGTTCCATACCGGACACCTCCACGAGTCGTATAATCTCACCGAACATAATACTCTCAATGACGATTTGACGATCTTTAATGCGCTTCACAACCGCATGTCCACGTGTGTCATTAATCAGCTTTTCAATCAATTCCGATAGCTTCTCGTCTTTAATGATGTAATCTCCAACAATCTTGTAACGACTCTTCATTCGTTGAAATTGGAGCTTAACGAGCTTGCGCCCAGTCCGAATGGATACAAGAAACTGCCCTTCGGTTTCGCTCCAATACAAGGAGTAACCTTCCTGAATAAGATCGCGGATGAGATTTTGGATTTGCCGGCGGTCAAATCGCAGCTCCAAATTGCAATATTCGACTTCGTGGCTTTTGTTCACGGCAATCCCTCCCTTACCTCAGTATAGTTGACGAAATGTTCTGATAATTTGTTCTTATCTTCATCTTATACTCCATCTTATGTTCTGGCAACTTGGATTATTGACTATTTTTACGCTTACAGCCGACTAAACTTAAAAAAGGGCGCAGTCGTCTGTAAATCAAGACGGCTGCGCCCTTATTCCATTGATATTCTATAGGCATGCGTTGAATTTTGATCAGGCTGAAAGCTTGCCCTCATCCAAACTTCAATGTGCTTATTCTAGCGCAAGGGCAATGGCTTCTTCCAAGCTTAGCTTCTGCGCTTCGGATTCACTTCGGCGCTTCACTTCCACTATGCCCTCAGCCGCTTGCTTCCCTACTACGATACGGAGTGGAATCCCGATGAGATCGGAGTCTTTGAATTTCACGCCTGGCCGCTCGTCTCGGTCATCCAGCAGAGTTTCAATGCCTGCTTCACTCAATCTAGCTGTTATATGTGCCGCAAGATCGAGCTGGGTTTGATCCTTCGCCGACACCGGAACCACATGAACGTGATAGGGAGCAATGGCTTTTGGCCATATGATGCCGTTGCTGTCGGAATGCTGCTCAAGTACAGCCGACAGCAGCCTAGATACGCCGATTCCATAACACCCCATAATAAGCGGCTGTTCTCTGCCGGTAGCATCCAGAAACTTGGCATTCAACGCTTCGCTGTATTTCGTGCCGAGCTTGAATACATGCCCGATTTCAATGCCGCGATGAAAGGTTAATCGCCCCTGCTCGCAGCGAGGACAGCCGTCATCGGATTCCGCGTTGCGATAATCGCCTGCTTGCACTTGAGCCAGATGAACGCCCGGAATAACGTGAGCCAAATGATAGTCCTGCTCGTTGGCTCCCGCAATGCCCTCTTCCATCGCCATAACCGCAAAATCAGCAAGAACCGGAATCGCGAGTCCGATCGGACCTGCGAAGCCTATAGGAGCTCCGGTCACGCGTTCGGCGGTCTCCTGATCCGCAAGCTCCAGTTGCTCCGCAGCTAAAGCATTTTTTAATTTGATCTCGTTAACCTCATGGTCGCCGCGAACAATGACCGCGATCGGCTTCCCGTCCGCAACGTAAATTAAGGTTTTCATAAACGCATCCGCACCTGTGCGAAACGCTTCAACAAGCTGATCTATTTTCTTGATGCCCGGTGTGTGATGGCGCTCAAGCTCAACTGGTGATTTGGTTGGTATGCTTTTCTCGCCGTCCATCACGCGATATTCAGCTTTCTCCAGATTGGCCGCATAATCGCAGGCCGAGCAGACCGCTATCGTATCTTCGCCGATGTCGGCAAGCGCCATAAATTCATGCGTTCCGCCTTCGCCACCGATCGAACCAGCATCAGCTTCAACCGGACGGAAATGAATCCCGCATCTTGTAAAAATACGGTTATAAGCTTCGTACATACTCGTATAGCTGCGGTGAAGACTTTCCCATGATTCGTCGAAGGAATAGGCATCCTTCATCAGAAACTCTCTACCCCGCAGCAGCCCGTAACGCGGACGCTGCTCATCACGGAATTTGGTCTGGATCTGATAGAGGGTCATCGGCAGCTGGCGGTAGGAGCTAACCTCACCGCGAACCAAAGCGGTAATCACCTCTTCATGCGTAGGCCCAAGTGTAAATTCGCGATCATGTCGGTCACGCAGACGAACAAGCTCTGGCCCATATACATCATAGCGGCCGGATTGCTGCCATAGCTCAGCTGGCTGCAGCGCTGGCATCAGCACCTCTTGTGCTCCTGCTAAATCCATTTCCTCGCGCACAATTTGCTCCAGCTTTCGAAGCACTCTGCGGCCAAGCGGCAAATACGTATAAATTCCAGCAGCAAGCTGTCTGATCAGACCTGCACGCAGCATCAGCCGATGGCTCGCCGCCTCTGCTTCTGATGGCGCCTCGCGCAGCGTAGGCATTAATAATTGACTTTGTCTCATATCCATCTGTCCTCCGATTATTGAAATTACGTTAAAAAAACAAAAAGAACGCATTCGTAAGGGACGAATGCGTTCGTGGTACCACCCTAATATCGCCGCTTAACTAAATCATGCGACTCTTCATGGATAACGGAATAAAATATTCCGGCAGCGTTTTGATTGAGCTTCCACGCTGCAGCTTGCAAGGTAGGGAATGATCAGTCGTTCATAGAAGCCTTGCAGCCTGCGGGCTTCCTCTCTGTCATAAACGTGTGCTGGTCAACATAGCCTTGGTCAACGCTGTTTTGCTGTCATTAACTTTTGACAAACTTACAATACAACGCTGGTGAAGTCAAGCACATTCTACATTAGGAATAAAATCAGGATTTGCTGCTTTGATTCGGTCGGAGTACCGCCGATCCAAAGGCGATCATCACCGCTGCGAACAGAAACAGTATAGAGAGCTGCATTCCAATATCGCTCAGGCTACCTCCGCCACCCAAGCGATCTATCGCTTGAATCGCCCATTTTTGCGGTGTGAAATTAGCCATTTTTTGCATGAAATCGGGCAGCATGGATATAGGGAAAAAGCAGCCGCTAATGATGGAGGTCGGCGTAATGACTAAATTGTTGATTTGGGACAGCTGGGTGCTGTTGCGAACAAGCCCCGCGACTGCCGATGCGAGACCTACCGCCGCCAGCAAGAAGATCTCCAATACGAGAAGCAGTTCTCCAAATGAGATGCCCGGCGAGTAACCAAATACAAAATACGTTAAGCTGAGAACGATAAGCAGCTGTATGGTGCCAACCAGCATGCTTCCGGCAAAATTGCCAATCGCGATATCGATTGCGCGCAGCGGAGCCGTAAACATTCTAGCCATTGTCCGTTTCTCCCGATCCTCCATAATAAAGCCAATGGATTGACTGGCAAGCAGCATAAGAAACATAAGAATAAGCCCGATCATTAATGGATTGGATACTACGTCTCCAAGTTTCATCCCTGCATTCTGAGCTACGATTGTTGGCGTGGCCTGTGCATCCAGCAGTTCCTTGAGCTTGGTTAAGTCAGCCGTCCCACCTGTGGCACGAACCATGGAGGCTGAGGCAGCTAGTTTGCTCGCTTCAGCAGCGAGACTGGTCTCCAATGCCGCACTCCATAGCTGCTCATTCATGCGATATAGTCCCGCTTCGACAGTTATGCCTTGGAGAAGCTTCTGTGAATAATCCTCAGGAATATAGACTGCCGCATCCGCTTTGCGGTCAAGCACAGCATTTTTCAACTCTTCCTCCGAGAGCTTAACCTCCAGCTGAATATCATATAAGGCTTCTTTCTCCAAAGCGGCAGCAAGGTAACCGCCCATTAGGCCAGAGTCAGCATTTTGAACCACAATAACCGCTTTTTGCCCTTCCAGATTAGAGAACAAACCTGAAATGATTGCTAAGAAAATAGCCGGAATGAATACATTCATGATCAAGCCACGGCGCGAGCCCATGGTTCTTCGAATGAGCTGGGCGGCAATGTGCAAGCTAGGCATGATACTTCACCACCTTTGGCATCCTTAAGACAGCGATAATCGTTAATGCAAGAGCGATGAGACCGAGGATTCCCACATGATAACTGACGCCAGAGAGGCCCGTATTGCTCATGATCTCCCTCAGACTCTCATTAGCCCAGTAATTAATGGTGAATTTACCTACGCCGCCAATTATTCGATCGATGCCCGTTACCATGCCTCCGCTTACAAAAGTCATGCTGAATACAATAATCGTAAACAAGCTTTGCAACGTTTTCTTTGAACGGACAAAGGAGCTGACGATAATCGCAAATCCGGCACCCGCAGCGATGGTGAACAAACAAATGAGCGCAATCCAGCCCAAATGCCCTCCCCAGTCCACGCCGTAGACGTAAGTTGTAAATGCGACAATAATGACAGCTTGCAATGCCGCAAGCAGCATCGCGCCCGCTATAATGCCGAATACGTTGGCTTTAAACGAACTAGGTACGGCATACAGCCTCTGCAGCGTACCACTCTCCCTCTGGTTCAAGAGCGCAATAGCCGCCGACATGCCCCCGTACAGCAAGAACATAATCAGATAAGCTGCTGAATAATACTGAAGAGCTGATGTTTTACCAAACCCTTGATTATCTCCATATCCCAAATTATGTGTGAGAATAGGAGATTCCGTTGCCTGCGTTGTGCTGCGATCATCATCAGATGCTTCGAAAGCCGCAGGGCCAAGCGTCCGAAGTGCCGCCATACGCATATTCGCATTACCCAAATAACCATTCACTACCGCTTCCGCTGCCAAATTCTTTTCCCCATACCTCCCTGAATACGTAAACCACGCTGCCGTCTCCCCTGCGGAAAGCTGCTTAGAGAAGTTCACGGGAATATGGACGCCAAAGTCGGCTATCCCCTCACGCACCCAATCCTGAACCTCCTTTTCAGACCCGGCGTCCAGCACTTTAACATAGGGCTTAATCGCATCATCGTTCCAGAGCTGGTCTATGCTCTCGCGCATTTCTCCGTGATCGGCTACGTATAGCGCGACCTTGGCGGGCTTGATCTCTGTGTCAAAAGCGCTGCCGAGCAGCAAGATCAACAATAAAGGCAAACCTATTAATAGGATAAGAACCGAACGCATGCGGCTATATTTAATCAGCTCGTAATACACAGTCGTCCACCATACCAACATTGCCAGCACCTCCTATTCATCACGCAATGTGCGTCCAGTCATTTGCAAAAAAAGTGATTCTAAATTAGGTTCTACCCTCGTAAGCGTTCGAAGATGGATGTCGTGCTTCTGTAAAATGAATAATAAGTCCTGCAAAATGGACGGAGATTCCTTTACCGATACCTCCAGCGTTAAGCCTTGGTCCCGCACATCCAATTGTTGTACGCTAGGATGCTCTTCCATCTCTATGATCGCACTCTCCAAGTGCCGGTCAATCTCAAAAATAAGCTTCTCTTGCTGTCCTAATTGGCGCTTCAGCTCATCTTTTGTGCCGACTGCGATAAGCTTTCCTTGATCCAAAATACCGATCCGAGTGCAGATCGATTCTACCTCTTCCATATAGTGGCTCGTATAAATAACCGTCGACCCCATTTTATTCAAGGCTTTGACCGATTCAAGAATATGATTGCGGGATTGCGGGTCAATTCCCACCGTTGGTTCATCCATAATAATCAGCTTCGGACGATGCATGATTGCACAAGCAATGTTTAGCCGCCTCTTCATCCCTCCGGAAAACGTCGAGGGCTTATCCTTCGCCCGCTCCAGCAAGCCTACGAATTGTAATGCTTCATCCACCCTTTCCCGCAGCAGCGACCCTTTCAGCCCATATAACTTCGCAAAAAAAGTGACGTTCTCGCGTGCAGTCAACGTCTCATAAATGGCCAGTTCCTGTGGTACAAGGCCGATCCGCTTCTTCACCTCAACTGGCTGCTTCCGAATCGAGAAGCCATCAACCAAAATATCGCCGCCGCTTGGATCTAGCAATCCAGACAGCATATGGATGGTTGTGCTTTTGCCAGCCCCGTTCGGACCCAGCAAGCCAAAGATTTCTCCCTCGCCGATAGTGAACGTCAAATGATTTACCGTTAAGACGGTATCGTATTTTTTGACAACCTCACGAAATGCAACCAAGCTCATCTATTATTCATCCTTTCGGTTTGTATCTGATATTTTCATTGTACGTCATGATTTGCCTGCATACAGGTTTATTAAGTCACCTTCGAGGGTGACAAAAGTCATATTGTTCTAATCATTGCCTTCAAGACATGAAGGTTGGATGAAAAGCTTTCTCCTTGTCGTGTGCCCCTGCTTCATTATGCTATAATGAAGCAAATTCAGCTGCGGGAGCGTTTTTTTATGAATAGTATGCTGTACCGAATTCGAATCCTGCTGGCGGTACTGCCTTGTATAATTAGCATTGCGCATGTTGAGGCTGGCTCTTATGCTTTTTATACTGCTTACGTTCTGCTTATTATGCTCCTGATTAAAGCAGGCTCGATGCTGCCCAGGTTCCGGCCCTTATTAGCGCTCTCGGAGCTTCTTGCCTACTCTTGGCTCTCGTATACGTATGGCGGCGTTTTGTTTCTTTTGCTATTTTCCAGCCTTATCGCCATATTCCGGAGCAGACCATCTCCTACCGCAAGCCTGTTATGGACGGTCATCGGTTTTACGGCTTTGGTCGCAGGCATGCAGGGAAGCGATTACGAAATCGTGTTCGCTGTTGCCCTTCTATGGGCGACAACGGCTGCCATTCTTTATGCTTCCAATAATTTCGAGGATAAACGACTCCAGATCGAGGATCTGTACGAGGCGCTGGCCGCCAGCAATGTTGAGCTCGGAGCAGCAAAGAGCAGGATGCAAGATTATGCCTCCCAAGTAGAGCTGAACGCGCAAATCGAGGAACGGAATCGCATCGCCAAAGATATTCATGATGATCTAGGCCACCGGTTGATACGAGTCAAAATGATGTCCGAGGCTGCCTTGCATTTATTCGATGCAGACACGAACAGAGCAAAGCTCACCGTGGAGCAAATTCGCGATCAACTGCAGGATAGCATGGAGTTGATGCGCCGAACGGTGCGAAGGCTAGCTGCGGATGGCGAGAAGGACGCAAGGCGTTATGCGCTTGACCGACTGGTAGAGGAATCCGCTTCAGGCCTTGGCATCGCAGTAAGCTTTCAAATCATTGGCATTTTAAGACCGTTGTATCCAAGCATTGAACTTATCCTGTTCAAAAATGCTCAAGAAGCGATTACGAATGCGGTTCGTCATGGAAAAGCAACGTCAGTAACCATCGATCTCGAATTTTCCACCACAAGTGTATCGCTAACTGTATCCAATAACGGCAGCTTGCCAAGCGATTCTATTGAAACAGGAATTGGGATAAAAGGCATGAAAGAAAGAATAGCCCTCATTGGAGGGCAGCTCGACTGGCGGATGGATGACCGCTTTTCAGTTACGACCACGCTTCCGCTGCTTGGCAGCTAATGAACAAACTCCCGTCCGGAATTGGAGATGGACAGCTTATGATTCAAGTGTTGATTGTAGATGACGATCCCTTTATCCGGGAAAGCATGAATGTGATTTTGGGATTGGATGCCGACCTGCAGGTTGCTGGCATTTGCTCCAATGGGAAGGAAGCGGCTGAGTTCGTACGTGCACAGCCTGTCGATGTCGTTCTCATGGACATTCGCATGCCCGTGTGTGACGGCGTAGAAGGCACAAAGCTGCTGCGAGCGCTCGCTTCCCCACCCGCCGTCCTCCTGCTCACAACCTTCGATGACGATGAATATATCGCACAGGCCATTCGAAACGGCGCGAACGGCTACCTGCTCAAAAACGTACCCCCGAGTCGCATTATAAGCGGCATTAAGACCGTGCACGAGGGCTCTATGCTGATTCATCCTGATATCGCCCGCAAGCTGGCGGGCATGATCGAAACACCACGTGCCGATACAAGCAAAGCCGTTACAATCGCTGGCCTTACGCCCGCCGAAGCTCAAATTGTCCGTCTCATCGCAGATGGGCAATCGAACAAAGAAATTGCAGCTTCCTTATTTCTGAGCGAAGGCACCGTTAAAAATTATATTACGGAGATCTTACACAAGCTTGAGCTGCGTGACCGTACGCAAATCGCTATCTTCTATTTGAAATTATTGCATCAGTGATTTAGATGCCGAAGGAGATTACTAGAATGACAACCCAACACCAAGCAGCTACCGCTTCTCTACCAGGATTCACGCAAGCCGACTTTGACGTCTTTCATCTCGAAGGGCTTGAAGAACGCATGGCAGCCATACAAAATCAAATCCAGCCTAAATTCCGTTCACTCGGAGAGCAGCTTAGCGTGGATGCAGCCGTTCATGCAGGCAATGAAATGTATCTGCATGTGGCCCGGCATGCGCGCCGCAAAGTCAATCCACCAAAGGATACTTGGCTTGCCATTTGCAACAATAAACGCGGCTATAAAGCTCATCCTCATTTTCAGCTGGGCTTGTTTGATGACCATTTATTTATCTGGCTGGCACTCATTTATGAAGTACCGAATAAAGCAAACATTGCAACAGCGTTCTTAAAACAGATCGACAGCGTCATCGCAACCGTGCCTCAGGATTATGTGCTCTCATTGGATCACATGAAGAAGGATTCCCAAGCGGTTAGCGAAATGTCCAAGCAGGACTGGAAGGATGCGCTTGTTCGCTTCCGTGACGTGCAGAAAGCCGAGCTGCTCATTGGCCGCCATGTTCAAGTCAACGACCCTATCCTTCGTGATGGCGATGCCCTGCTAGCGTTTGCCTCCTCCACCTACCAGAAGCTGATGCCGCTCTATCATATGGCGAGTGTATAGATTTTCAAAAAAAGGCTGTACCCGGTATTGGTCGACATAGACCAGTCCAGGTACAGCCTTTACTTTTCTTACTTATGCTTGCTACGATAAGGCAGCTTCGGATTGCGCGGATGCAGCTCCAGCGTGCCGCTGCTTGCGTGAAGTACGGAAGAACAACAATTCATACACGCAAGGCACGATGATGAGCGTAAGCAACGTGGCTGCTATCAAGCCGCCAATGACGACAATTGCCAAGCTTTGCGATACGATGCTTCCCGTTTCATGCGAGCCAAACACAAGTGGAAGCATGGCGGATACCGTCGCTACCGCAGTCATCACGATCGGGCGCATCCGGGTCGCGGCAGCTTCGATCAGCGCTTCACGTATAGACATGGTCAGCTCATTTTGCTTCACGCGGTCGATCAAGACGATTGCATTCGTAACCACGATGCCAATGAGCATCAATGCCCCAAACATCGCGGTAAAATCAGGCGTTACGCCAGAGACGAGTAGGCCCGTGACCGCTCCGATGGCCGCTAGCGGAAGTGAAATCATAATGGCCAGCGGTGCCCGAAGCGTCTTAAACGTCAATACCATAATCAGATATACGATTCCAATAGAAATTAACGCGGTTAATCCCAAATCTGCAAAGTCGCTCGTTTGGTCAGCAGAAGCCCCTCCAACCGCGAAGGCTACGCCATCAGACAGCTTAAGCTCATTGGCCGCTTTCGTTATTTTGTCGCCAACGACCGACAGCTGCTTCGCATCGGCACTCGCCGTAACGCGGATATAGGTTTTTCCATCCTTATGGTAGTAAAGGGAAGGCTCTTCGGTTCGAACCAATTGTGCCACTGATGATACAGGTACGACGCCATCAGCTGTACGCACCATTAAGTTATTCAGCTCCGCTTCAGAAGCCGGATTCACTGTCGGCTGTAAAATGACGGAAGTGTCGCTCTCCTCGATCCGAATAGAACCGATTGGCATGGGGTTTAACATGCTTTGCAACTGCAGTGCCACATCCTGGCCTTTTGCAGCTACGGGATCAACAACGAAGGAATAGACGGCTTGTTTCTCTTCTTGGTTGCTCTCCACCTTCTGCACGCCCTCGATCGGCTCGATAGCTGCAATCAACTGATCCGCCGTTTGGGTAAGCAGCTCGGGATCATCCCCTGTTACATCGATATAAATTTGCGGCGAGCCGCCTCCCATAATTAGGTCAGAAGCGTTTACCGTTAGCTCTGCTTCCTTGTAGTTATCCTTCTGAGACTTTACGCTGTCCATGAACAGCTCCGCGTCAACACCGGTTTTTAGATCGATCATATACGTAATCAACGTAGGCGAGGACACTGATCCGTATTTTGCCGCATCAGCGCTGTTGCCGAGCATCATCATAACCCACTCGATATCGGAACTCCCGGTCAAATAAGCTTCTAACTGCTTGCCCGCCTCCAGCACTTTATCCGCTTGGGTATCGCTTGGATATTGCAGCGTCACGTTAATATTTTCTGCGCTGGAAGAATCCAGTGCTCCCTTAGGCATGAACATATACGCGCTAATGGAGCCAGCAAACAGCAGCACAGCAATGAGCAAAGGCACTGCTTTGTGCGCAAGGTTCCAACGGATGAAGGAAGCAAATTTAGGTGATCCGGCATGCGCCTTCTCCTTCGTTCCACGCAGCAGCCACGCACTTAGAAGCGGCACGACCGTCAAAGCCACAAGCAAGGAAGCAAGCAGCGAATAAGCAACCGTTAATGCAAAGGGCAGCAAGAAGGCTTGCAGCGATCCACGCAGCAGTCCCATAGGCAAAAATACGGCGACCGTAACGAGTGTCGATGATGTAATCGCCGAGGCTACCTCTTTCGTGGAGTCAATGATGAGCTTTACGGAGAAGGACTCTTTCTGGAGCCTTCTATAAATGTTCTCAATGACAACAATACTGTCGTCTACCAGACGGCCTACCGCTACGGCTACGCCGCCAAGCGTAATAATATTCAAAGATACGCCTGATAATTGCAGCAAATAGAGCGTAATCCCCAGGGAGAGCGGAATCGAAACAATCGTAACAATCGTTGCTCTGATATTGCGCATGAACAATAAAATCACGATCGTAGCGAACAAGGCCCCAAGCAGCACTTCACGCATCATGCTGTTAACCGAAGAAACGACTGAATCGGATGTGCTTAAAATAATGGACGCATCGATTCCCTTTACATCTGCATTTAAACGTTCAACCGTTTCTTTGATGGCATTGCCGACCGTAACGGCATTCGCATCTGCCGATTTTGAAATCGTAAACATCATGGCATCCTTGCCGTTCATTCGGCTGATGCTCTCCTGATCCTTGGCCAGCTCGACATCCGCAACATCCGATAGCTGTACACCTGCAGCAACCGGAAGCTTGCGGAGCATATCCACGTCGGTAATCTGGTCATAGACATTAATGTTGCCAGCTGCCCCGTCCACATTTCTCTCTCCAATAGAAACGGATGCTCCGCGTCCTTGAAGCACACCCATGAGTGCTTCTACGGGAATACCAGCTGCTTCCAGATTTGTAATATTCGGCACAATGTGAATCGTCGGCGAAGACTTCCCGCTTACGCTGACTTCACCTGCCCCTTCAGATTTTTGAAGCTCTGCCGTAAACAGCTTCAGCTTAGCTTCCTTTTCCTGCTCGCTCATCGACTCATCGAAGGTAAGAGTAACCCAGGCAATCGGAATCATCGATGTGTTGAACTGTACGACGAATGGCTTCATCACATTCGCAGGAAGCGGTACCTGTCCTACCATCCGTTCAATTTCAGCCTTAGCTTCTTTCATATCCGTCTTGGAATCGAAGTTTAAACTAATCTGAGCATAACCAACGCCTGAGGTCGAGAACATACTCGTCTTTCCCTTCACAAGCGTCACTGCATCCTCTAACGGATTCGTGACTTGCTGCTCCATGGTCTTGGCGTCACTGCCTTGCCCGATCGCTGTAATCATCACTTGCGGGTTATCCGCAGCAGGCAGAAATTCCATCGGAAGCCGGAAGTAACTGACCGCCCCCATCGCCAAAGCCATAATGACGATCAGAATAACAGCCGCTTTGTTTCGGAACGACCATTCTGTAAATTTGCTCATTTCTTTCTTGCTCCTTCTCCGTAACGGTTTCATTTATTTGTCTTTTCTAATCATAGAGAGAAGTAGGATTCGTTAAAAACGTCCAGAGAATGGATTTCCCGCTCGCCTCTGGATGTAATCCGTCTACGACTTCAGGCGGAGGCCTATAAAATGAGTAAGTACTCACTTATATTCAAAAGCATTATCGGTTATAGTGAAGTGAGTACTTACTCACTTATGGATAAAGGAACGTGAACAGGTATGCATGCCTTTCCAAATAAGCCTTTAGCATCCGCACCTGCGGTTGAGCTAAAAAGCATTTCACGGCATTTTGGCAACCACACCGTTCTCCAAGACATCACACTTGCCATTCCGCGCGGACAGCTGTTTGGGCTGCTTGGTCCCTCTGGCTCGGGCAAAACAACGCTGATTAAGCTCATGACTGGCATTGACCGTGCGGATAAAGGAACGGTTGCCATGCTTGGCGAGCCTATGCCTCAGCTCAAAATGCTGCAAACATTCGGATACATGGCGCAAGCGGACGCATTGTATGCCGAATTGACCGGCAAGCAAAACCTCGCTTTTTTTGGCGCCATGTTTGGTTTAAAAGGAGCTTTGCTTCAGGCACGCATCCAGAGCGTCGCTAAGCTCGTTGACTTAACGAATCATTTGAACAAGCAAACCTCCGCCTACTCCGGAGGAATGAAACGACGCCTGTCGTTAGCGGTAGCCCTGCTGCATGAGCCGCAGCTGCTCGTACTCGATGAGCCTACTGTTGGTATTGATCCTGTGCTGCGCCAATCGATCTGGAAGGAGCTATCCGCGCTCAGCAAGCAGGGCGTTACAATTATCGTAACGACCCATGTCATGGATGAAGCGGAAAAATGCGATCGCTTGGGACTAATCAGAGGCGGTAAGCTTATCGCAGTGGATACGCCTAAAGGAATTATGGAGCAGTCTGGCACCACGACCATTGAAGAAGCATTCATCGCATTTGGGCAAGCGGGAGGCGAGGAAGCATGAGGATCAAAGCGTTGGCGATCCGGATCATTCACCAATTTATTAAGGACAAACGGACGCTGGCTTTGTTATTTCTTGCCCCTCTTCTTGTTTTAAGCTTAATGAAGCTTATTTTTGACGGTCAAACGGTCTCGCCTGCAATCGGAGCGGTCGATATCCCTCCAACACTTATCGAGAAAATGGAACAGCTGCATGCTGACATCACCGTCTTTGCAAATGCGAGCGATGCCCAATCAGCCCTCGGAACTGGCGACTTGGCCGCCATACTGCAGCTTGATGGTGGTCAGCCCAAGCTTATCCTTGAAGGAAGCGATCCATCGGTCAATAAAGCCGTTCTACTTCTGCTGCAAAATGCCTTTCAGAATGGGGCAGCCAGCACGTCGCCAACCATTAGCTATTTACACGGCGGACCCGATATGGCTGCCTTCGACGCTTTTGGGCCAGTACTTATCGGATTTTTCTCATTCTTCTTCGTATTTCTTCTCGCCGGTGTCTCTTTCCTTCGGGAGAGAACAAGCGGAACCTTGGAGCGGCTTCTCGCCACTCCGATTCGTCGCAGCGAGATCGTGTCAGGTTATCTAGCCGGATTCGGCATATTCACCTTGCTTCAGGCTTCTTTGATCGCTTGGTTTTCCGTTGACGTGCTTGGCCTTTACATGGCGGGGAGTATCGGGTATATGCTGGTCATTAATTTATTGCTATCGTTAACGGCATTAACGCTTGGCACGCTGCTCTCTTCCTTTGCCAGCAGCGAATTTCAAATCATCCAATTCATCCCGCTTGTCATTGTCCCGCAAGTATTTTTCTCTGGATTATTCAATCTGGACGCGATGAACCCTTGGCTGCAAAAGCTCAGCCTGATTATGCCACTTTATTATGGTGCTGACGCTATGCAAGGGATTATGATCCGCGGGGAGGGCTGGATGGATTTCCATAGGGATGTTTACGTCTTGATCGGGTTCTCTTTACTCTTTGCCATACTGAACGTACTGGCGCTGAAGAAACATCGCCGTATGTAGAAAACCGCTGCTTCTGATATACTAATTGGAATGGGTAGTTAAGAAGGAGTGTCTTTCATGCAAGAACCTGTCGAGCAATGGCTTCAGGAACTGTTAAAATTAGATAACGAAGATATTCAAATGACGGATAAGCAGTTGAAAATCGTGCAGGCTGCCTCGGAGGTATTTGCACAGAAAGGTTTTGCTGCTTCATCCACGAGCGAGATCGCCCAGCGGGCTGGGGTAGCCGAAGGAACGATTTTCCGGCATTATAAAACAAAAAAAGATTT
This sequence comes from Paenibacillus luteus, assembly GCF_006542765.1. GTDB lineage: Bacteria > Bacillota > Bacilli > Paenibacillales > Paenibacillaceae > Pristimantibacillus > Pristimantibacillus luteus. The sequence continues at coordinate 217,034 of NZ_SKCD01000066.1, read as the reverse complement.
GCTCTTCTCCATCGTCGCTCCCGTTATGGCTAAGCTCATAGCACCTTTTGTGCTCCGCGACTTCTTCAAGGTGCTCGACAGCAGCTTTGACAGCTTCGAGGAAATGCTTCGAGCCATTATTGAGAATCGGATCGCGTTCCTAGAACGCCATATGCAGGTATTTAAAATATTCATTCAGGAGATTCCGTTCCATCCCGAGCTTCAAGAGCAATTTCAAGAGCTCATACTTGCTAAGGTACTTGAGAAATTCAGTAGCAATATCAAGAAATTCCAAAGACAAGGAGCTATTGTCGAGTGGTCGCCTCATACGGTTATCCGGTTGACTGCATCCACGCTGATCGGCTATGTCCTTACCCGCAGCTTTGTAAATAAGGAAAAGAACACGACATGGAATGACGAAATGGAACGGGAAGCAACCATCACTTTTATCATAAAAGGGCTTGCACCATAAACGAAGCACAAAAAAAGCCGTTGGCTCATCCTGTGATGAACCAACGGCTTTTTCTTTATTTTGCTGAATCCATGACAGGCGACTGCAAGCTTTGCTTGTCCAACTGACGGAAGCGAAGCAGCAGCAACAGCGCTGCAATACATAAGATGCCACCAAGCAAATACGGCAGCCCCATCTCAATCGTAAAGAAGAAGGAACCGAGCAGCGGACCTGCAATCCTGCCCAAGCTGTCCATCGACGAGCTTAAGCCGGACGCGACACCTTGGCCAACGGTTGTCTTTTGAGTAATTAACGAGGTTACGCAAGGCCTGATTAAGGAATTTCCAATCCCGAAGACCGCCAGCGACAGGGTCGCCCACCATAACGAGTGAGCCGCTAAGAGCATGAAGAAGCCCAGCGCCGAAATCACAAGACCGATGGCGATGTATTTCGGCTCCTCCCCTTTCTTGATCCTGCGGCGTACAATGCCGCCTTGAACGAGAGCGCCAACAAATCCACATACAAAAAACAAGATGCCGACCTGAAGCGGAGTTACGTCAAAACGCCTCATGCCAAAAAATTGCAGCGTAGCCTCCATGCCTGCCAATGTGAACGTTACAAAAAACGCCAGTACGTACAAATACTTGAGCGGCCCGGTAAAAGCAGCCCACCTTGACACCCGCTTCTCTGACTTACTTTTGCGCTGTTCCGGTGCAAGCGATTCTTTCAGCTTCATCGCTGCCAGCACAAACGTAATCAAAGCCAGTGCTGATGCCGTATAGAATGGCGTCTCCAGGGAAAACACGCTTAATAGGCCGCCAACGCCAGGTCCGATCGTAAAGCCAAGACCAATCGACATCCCGACAAGCCCCATCCCCTTCGTTCTTTCCTCGGGCGGAGTTATATCAGCGACATAGGCGACAATAACTGAAGCCACAGCCCCTGAGAACAATCCTCCCAGCACCCGTGATAGATACATCAGTGTCAAGTTCCCGGATGAGAGTCCAAACAGCAGGAAGCTTGCTGCAAAGCCAAGCACGCCAACTAAAATAATCGGCCGTCTGCCAATCCGGTCGGACAAACTGCCCCAGAATGGGGATAGAAAAAAAGAGACAGCGGAATAAATGGCCAGCATCCGGCCCGTATGTATTTCCGCTTTATTCGGATCTGCCGCTTGGATAATTTCAGGCATAACCGGAATGATAATGCCAAACCCTATAAATGTTGTCATTAAAATAGCCATAACAATAAGCATCCGTTTATCTTTCATGCTGCAACCCCTCCACCAACCTATGTTACCATAACCGATTATCCTGCATGTATGAACAATTGAAGAACAAATAACACTGCTATGGGTGCTCTCTTAAAAATGAAGCTTGCATTCCCCCCTGTATTTGCTATACTCAACTTTGTTTGTAACCTCTAATGAAAGGCAGGGATGTTAGCGATGGATCATAATAAAACCCCGCTCTTCACAGCGCTTCGCCAACATGCGGAGAAGGATCCCGTACAGTTTCACATTCCAGGACACAAAAAAGGATTAGGCAGCGACTCGGAATTTCGCGAATTTATCGGCGATAACGCATTGTCGATCGATTTAATCAATATAGCACCGCTTGATGACCTGCATCAGCCAACAGGCGTTATTGAGGAAGCACAGAAGCTTGCTGCTGACGCATTCGGCTCGGATTACACCTATTTCTCCGTGCAAGGCACCAGTGGCGCGATCATGACGATGATTCTGACCGTTTGCGCGCCTGGCGATAAAATCATCGTCCCGCGTAACGTTCACAAGTCGATTATGGCCGCTATCATTTTCGCAGGAGCAAGACCTGTATTTATCTCACCTGCTCGAGACAACAATCTCGGTATTGACCACGGCATTACCACCCGGTCTGTTCGCAAGGCGCTCGAGCGTCATCCGGATGCCAAAGCCGTCCTTGTCATCAACCCGACTTACTTCGGCATTTGCGCCAACTTGAAAGAAATTGTCGATCTTGTTCACAGCTTTGACGTTCCTGTACTCGTTGACGAGGCGCATGGTGTGCTCATCCATTTCCATGAGAAGCTCCCAATGTCTGCAATGCAGGCCGGTGCGGATATGGCTGCCACAAGCGTGCATAAGCTTGGCGGCTCCATGACTCAAAGCTCGGTGCTTAATGTGCGTAAAGGAAGAGTTAACCCACATCGCATCCAAACGGTTATCAGCATGCTGACGACGACATCAACTTCCTATATTTTGCTAGGCTCGCTGGACACCTCGAGGCGCAATCTGGCGTTGAATGGACATGCTATCGCGGAACGGGCGATTGAGCTTGCCGAATCCGCCCGCAAGCAAATTAACGAAATTCCTGGTTTGTATTGCTTTGGCGAGGAAATTCTCGGTGACGAGGCTACCTATGATTACGATCCGACCAAAGTTTCCATCCATGTGCGCCACCTTGGCATTACAGGCTATGAGACCGAGAACTGGCTGCGGGACAACTATAATGTGGAAATCGAAATGAGCGACATGTATAACATTCTTTGCTTAGTTACGCCTGGAGATACCTCAGATTCCATATCTAAATTATTAATTTCATTGCGCGGCTTGTCCGAGCATTTCCATGAAGGCGCTGAAGCGCGTGAATTGGTCGTAAAAATTCCAGATATTCCGCAGCTTTCTCTAACGCCGCGCGACGCTTTCTACGGTGAGACCGAAGTCCTTCCGTTTAAAGAATCAGCAGGCCGTATCATTGCCGAGTTTATTTATGTCTATCCCCCTGGTATCCCGATTTTGCTGCCAGGCGAGGTCATTACCCAAAAAAACATCGATTACATCGTCGATCACGTGCAAGTCGGCCTGCCGGTCAAGGGACCGGAAGATCGCAGCATCGAATTTGTTAAAGTTATCGTGGAAGAAACAGCGATATCGTAATCCAAACACCCGAAACGGCCTTCTATGCGCTTTGCGCGGATGGGGCCGTTTTTTAAAGCGATTTTTCAGAGCTGGCACTTATTGTCAACGGTTTTCGCTCGTGCTATGATGTTGGCAGAGGTGAGATGCGATGAGTCAGAGCGCTTACATAAAATTTGTGCAAGGATCATCCGTTCAGCAAGTGTCGCTGGAGGATATACGCCACCAGCTTCTGCATTACCGTGAGCAAGTTACGCTAACTGGCACCCAACTTGATTGGGATTACGCAGAAGCGGCTTTCCCTTATACCATCGAATCCAAGCAGGATGACCGTTGGTTTTATTTAAAGGGAATCAACCCGCTGTATAAACATATTATTTTGGGCCCCAGTGAAGCACCTAGCACCACGGGCATTTCGGTTCCATGCATTCATGTCGTGCTTCCTGATGAAGCCACTCACGGGGATAAAGCGAAAGCAAATGAATTATGCAAATACATAGCAAAGCAGTTGAAAGCAGAACTGACGATGTTTAATGGACGAACCATATACTTTAATCCGAGAAAATAAATCCGATCTTTGAGGGGTTAACAATGACTTACAGCAACACAAAGAAAGGTCCGCAAGCGACGCTCGCAGACCTCTCTTTATTTGCTTGTCAGCTGGAAGGAAGCACGAAATTAATTTCCTTCGCTCTCCGTACGGGCAATTTCCTCGTAAATCGCAGTAACGCGATCCCACTCGGCATCGTCTTCAATGCCAACAAGGAAGGATTCGTCGTTTTCTTCTTCAATACGGAAAATAACGCCGTCCGCTTCCGGATCGTTGCGATCGAGCAATACTGCGTATACATTGTTTTCGGATTCAAACGTATAAACCATGACCATTTCACGTTCTTGGCCCTCGTCGTCAGTCACGATAAAGACATGCTCTTCATGCTCGTGGTCTTCACCACATCCGCAATCATCGGTATGCTGATGTTCGCTCATGTTATTACCCCATTTCAATAATGTTTATAGACTATCGTATAGTAACATGACATTCTATGAAAGGTCAAACGAAAACGCCCCTCAAATAAGAGGAGCGAATCATGGCAAGGTTCCGATTATTGGGAAGATATGAGTTTTTCTGAAACTGCGGTCCATTCTTCCGAGCCCTTGAGCTTCAGATAGAAGCGAATTGGGTATTTTCCACTAGCATCGAATTTATAATCGATCTCGTCCGTTGCATACCAGAAATTGTCCTTGGACGTATTCACAGTCTCGGTCTGGATTACTTTCTCTTTGCCGGAGGGGTCGAAGATGGATACTTTTACGGCGACGACGTCTGTTTTTAAGTTATCGAGCTGGGCGAATACCTTAAACTTTGCTTGGTAGCCCTTGGCTACATTTCCGAATACCGCATTATTTTGGAATAGAAACATATGCACATTAGGTTTATATACGGTTGCACGTTTGTTTGGACCATCCCACTCGATAATAGCCTGCATGGAAGTGGCTAATTGGCGAAGCGGCAAATAGGTTTTGCCGTCGGTCATTAACCCCCCGCCATCCTGTTCAAGTCCGTTAATTAAAACGCGAACCTTCTGGGTTGCTGAATCTGCAAACAGCATTGATCCGCCCCATAATGACAGCAGCAGCAGCGGAATAATAACTTTTCTGAATTTCATAGGTGTAAGCCCTCCATCCGATAGCCTGGATGTAAGGTTATACTCAGCAATTCCTGCAAAGTTGCGCCTTTAAAGAAACTATTTTGAATGCATTGTTCATACGACCCATCTTGTCAAACGCTGTTGAAACCTGCGCTTGCCTGGGAAATAAATAAAATAATCGCAATCATTACCCAAACGTTCTCGTCAGTACACAGGGCACGCCTTTGCCGACAGTGCCTGGCTGACGCATTCTGGACAAGTAATTGATGCCTCTGGCACATGGTGTTTTGCACACGGCACATGTATCCGAGAGCACTAACTTATAGGAATACTGCTTCCGGTCGCTTGCCGGCTGTTTCTTCTTTGCTACTTTACCTTTTCCTTTGCTCATGCCTTGTTCGCCTCCATTGAACATATTGCTTTTGCATTGTATGTACATAGAGGCAAATGTGCATCAACAATTGTCAAGGATACACAGGATTTGGTACATTAAATGAATGGACGATAAGGAGGGAATTTTCATGCATATCACGATGATCGGAACGGGGAGTGCTTTCGCGAAAAAGTACGACAATAACAATGGAATTATTGAGGTAAACGGCTATCGGCTGTTAGTGGATTGCGGGATTACCCTGCCGAAAGCGCTGCATGAGCAAGGCCTCTCCTTTCCCGAGCTGGATGCTGTACTGATCAGTCATATACATGGAGACCATGTTGGCGGATTGGAAGAATATGCCTTTCAGATGATGTTCAAATATAAGCGAAAACCCATCTTATACCTTGCGGAGACACTTGTTCAGCCCTTGTGGGAACACACGCTTCGTGGGGGGTTAACGCAGGAACCGTTGGACAAGCTTGAAGACTTTTTCGAGGTTCGTCCGCTTCAGCCGGATACAGACATTGAGCTGTCCCCCGGCTTAACCGTTCGACTGATTCAAACCAAACATATTACGAATAAACCAAGCTATTCTTTTATCTTTAACGGTCATTTCTTTTATTCCGCCGACATGCGTTACGATCCCTCGCTGCTTCAGCAATTGATCGATGAGGGTGTGACTACGATTTATCACGATTGCCAGCTTGAGCCTCCCGGCGTCGTGCATGCCTCACTTGAAGAACTCGTACAGCTTCCTGAAGCTGTTCAGAAGAAAACCTGGCTTATGCATTATGGTGATACTATTGAAGAGTACAGAGGCAAAACCGGCTCCATGCGCATTGTTGAACAGCACAAAAGGTATGAAATTATTTAGAGGAAAACAATAGCACTTCTTTCGTTCTTATAAAGAAAGAGTTCATTAAAGCGATAACTTCTGTTCATTCAAAAAGGCGCCAGCATGTTACGCATGCGGCGCCTTTTTTGAGTCGAGCTTATATGCTTTTCTTAATCAGAAATTCATACAGAACACCGTCTTTCTGACTCATAGTTCTGCTTTAAAATTTTTATTTTACTACATGAAATAACGGTGCTAAAAGAGAGGTAGCTGGTCCAAATTATTGGTTGGATCGCCATCAGCATCTCCACGGATATAAAATTCGCCATCCTTGCCTTTGAAGGTATTAACGCCCGCAATATGCCCTGCTTGTACTTCTTGGAGTGCGGTTGAATAATCGAGTACACGCCCGCCAGAGGTTTTGAAAGCCGTCAGATCACCGTCTCCATCCTTTTGTACCGCAACAATATGTTCCCTTGCATCTTGTCCGCCATTGAAGTCATTCATTTTTGCATAAGCCCCTCTCAGATTAACCAAATGTACAGCCAATTATTATGATGCCCCACCATTGTATAACTATGAAATATTCTACTTGTCTTTTTTGAGAACAGTACAAAAAAAATCCGGCTTATTCGCATCCTTCTGCGATTGCCGGATTTCTGTTTACTTCTTGCGAGCTTCTGTTGGAATTCTTCTCAACCACACAAACTGCTCATCATGCGAAAGTGAATCATAAATCGCAAACCTTGCAACGGCACCAATCACAATACCAATAATTCCAAACATACCCGCCAGCCATATGGCCAAATAGGCATACTCTGCAGCCAACAGAAACCGCCTCCTGCGCGCTTTCTTTATAGGTATGCGGTAACATTGGGCTTTAGTATAAGATTCGCACATGCGTTGATGCGATAAAATCAATATGTGACATCGACTAGGAAGGACTTTCATTATGATTAGGTGTAAACAAGTCCCTTCGATTTTCCGATAATGGAAGTAGGAGGTGTAAGATGGATATAGCAGCAGTATCAATGGCCATGAGCCAAAACAGTCTGGCGCTGGCCGCAAGTCTTCGCGTCATGTCCATAGCCAAGGATCAAGCAAATCAGCAAGGTCAGAACCTCGTACAAATGTTAAGCAGCGCTCAACCTAATCTTGGCAAAAACATAGATATTCGTGTTTAAAAAAATCCCCCTTAAAGCAATAAATGCTTTGGGGGATTTTCCCTCGTATTTATGCATTACAGGAAAAATAATCAACTTTTGCATTATGAAAGTGTTTCATATGAAGATTATCCGTTTAGTAAATCAAATACGAAGGTCCTCTGCTCTTAATTATTTTTGTAGCTAACATAAACCTAATTTTTATTTCGGAAAATTCTAACAACCTTCGTTTATTCTAAGTTTAACAAATGAAAAGTTGGAGGGATTATGATGGACAACCATTTTTATCAGCAAAAAATTGAAGAAGTACGTGCAGAAATGGTCCTTTTATTCGAAGCCTGCAACAACTTTACCGATCACGCTGTCGTCAAAATCAGCCAGGAGCTGGATTTTCTCCTTAATGAATACTCCGGATGCTTAGCCAATAGCCGATCCTAGTTAAGCCATATAGAATTCAACCGCGTTGCTTTCATCCTTAAGAACAGCGAAGGCAAAAGCAAGGCCCTGCGGCACCCATTCCTCTGCCACTTCCGGCTGTGTATGATCTAGTTCAAGTATCGCGCTGTCCCAAATTTCCAAAGTGTCCTCTTGGCCAAGCCCATTCAAAAACGATAGTTGAAAAATCATAGGATCCTTCTCATTATCATAATGCTCCGTTACTTCAATACCTGTAAACTGCTGTACCGAAATCTTGTAATCGACGTCATTTTGCAAATGAATGACACCTGACTTGCCGATCAATTGTTGAACTGCTGCTGCAAACTGATTATGTACCTCAAGATTAAACATGTCTCTTAACCGCTCCCGTCACATAGGTGATGTAAAACATAAGTAGGCATCAGCCTTCAGCTATTATATAGTTGTCTTGGCTCCGTGTAAAATAAGGTTTCGCATGGTGCAACAAATTCCAAAAAAAGTATTGACTTCATTCTCCGCCTCTGATATATTATTAATTGTCGCTAACATGATCTGGTAGCTCAGCTGGGAGAGCACTATCTTGACAGGGTAGGGGTCACAGGTTCGAACCCTGTTCAGATCATACAAATAAAAAGCCCGCAATCCTTTGTACCATAAGGGATTGTGGGCTTTTTCCTTTTCATTTTACCAGTGGTTATACTAACCATTTTAGATTTGGTGCGGAAATTGGTGCGATTCACTTTGTTATTACTTTTTGCTTTTAATCGTAATCAATCGATTTTTTTCGTCCCAATTGACTGATGCTCCTAATCCCTCGCTTACAAAGCGAAGTGGAACCATTGTCGTTCCTCTAATTACTAAAGGAGGGCTGCTTAGCGTAATATTCTGCCCGTTTTTTGAAGCCGCTGTCGTTCTTATCTGGAGCTTCAGCTGATCATTATCGCTTGATATGGTAATATTCCCACTATCATATTGAACATGTCCGCCCATCTGCTCAATTACCCCTCGCAGCGGCAAGAAAGAGACTCCATTTATAATGATTGGATTTGTAGGCAGTTTGAGCTCATTTCCGTTGAGCTTTAAAGTGATCGCTTTCCATACAGTTCTAAGCTGAGTCGCATTGACCATCTCTTCTGTTACATTTGCATACTTCTTATAGTCTGTATCATTTATCGTTTCATTACCGGTATTCGCAGAAATCGGGCCGTACGACTGGACGGTACCATCCATTTTTAAAAGCATAGTAGAATAATTGAAATCAATTTGTTTAATCTCTAGCGGATTTATCACTAAACCATGTTTTTCGATATTATTAACATCGCTAAATTTGACCGCTTCTCCACTTGTTTTCAGAATCAAACAACCAGTATAATGGCATTTAAATGACAAGACATCCCCCATTATTGGCTTTATTTCTAAGGATTTTTGAACCTCCCAAAATGTACCGTCTGTCTTCGTCACATAGATGCGATTATGGAAGTCATCGATTTCTTTAATTGGAAAGTCAAAGAGCTTTACAGGCTCCCATCTGGATACTAGACGATCTACAACATTAAAATAACTGCTGAGCGTCCCCCAAGCCCATGTGGTTCCAGCCTCATCCGTTGCCGCGGAAAAATCATTTCCGGCATAGATGGTCTTTATTTTTTGAAGACCAGGTACCTTCATCGGTGTGAAGGCTTTCGGAGTGGATTCCTTCCATTCAGATCTACCAAGCTTGCCCCCAGTTGAACTTCCCCAGCTCCAAACCGTTCCATCCGATTTCAAAGCAAGAACATGAGTAATGCCGGCTTTTATATCAACAACGTCAGATAGCGCTTTGATTGCTGTTGGATTAACAAAGTCAGTAATGCCTGGGCTAGAATAGGAATTTAGTGTTCCATTTCCTTGCAAACCAGTTGCTTTGCCCCACATCCAGACAGTACCATCATTTTTAACTGCAAAACTGTTGGTATCACTTGTAGCAATTTTAATGACATCCTTTATTACCGGAATAGCGGCAGAATTATAACCTTTGATTCCATTGCCCAGTTGCCCATAATTATTTTCACCCCATGCCCATACAACACCTTGCTTATCCAATGCTAAGGTGTGGGGATAATAGTAATGGTATCCTCCTGTGCTGACCTGTACTATGTTGTCTAAGTATCTAGGATTAGATCCAGCAGCAAATAAATGAGCAGGAAATAAAATAGAGGTTGAAATGGCTACAATGAAAAGCAACTTAGTAAAATTAAAATATTTGTTCATGTTCTCCTCCTAGAAAGTAAATTTTTAACAACATTTACAATACGACTGCATGTATAAAAAAGTTGCAGTTGAAAATCATCGTTATTAAACGAAATGTTCGCCTTTGTAGCCGGATTCTTACCTTTACATGTCTAAGTGCATCAAAGAATCTGGCTACAAGCGCGATCGTAAGAATGATCTGCTTGCGCAGCAATCATAACGTAATTGGTTCGTTCAACAGGTGTAGATCAAATCTTCCGAATAATCATATACAATTTTCGAAAGAATTAGGAAAAATGCAACATTTCCGTTTATAATAACGTCAAAATAGGTGCTGCAGCAAATAAGATAAAGAGGTGACCTAATGAGAAAACGACCGATAGTCATCATAATGTTAGTTGCGATGATGCTCTTTACTCTCGGGCAATCCGCACTAGCCTTCAAGGATGTTAAAAACGATACAAATGAACAAAAAATCGCTGAATTAAAAAAGCTGGGCATACTGAACGGTAATGCTCAGGACAAGTTTAACCCAAAAGGCAATTTAACTTATGCGGAAGGCGTTTCTTTGATCGTTAGAGGCCTTGGCCTGAACATCGATAACATCCGTTTCATTAGAGCACCCAAAGCGAGCGATTATTACCCGAATGTGAAAGATGATGCCTGGTATTCGGATGCATTCATTATCGCCAGCCTAAACGGGCTTGAAATTCCAAACGGTGTAAAACCAAATGATATCATGACCCGTGAGCAATTCGCTCACCCCTTGTTCAAAGGGATGACCAAAAAAGGCGATTATGCGTTTATTGAAATCTTTATGCTGCTTGAGGATGAAGCTGAAGTCAATAAAGACTATATGGACAGCATACAGAAACTGATTATTTCCAAAGTGGTTACACTCGACAAAACCAATAAGTTTTATCCGAAAAAAGCCATCACGCGCAGTGATGCAGCCGGCTGGCTCTATAATGCCATTCAATTCGTAAAGGAGACGGCTCCGATTCCAAATTTGCCAGAGCAGCCTACGCTTGATCCCAAGCTGACCGTTACGGCAGTAAACGCCGATATTAACAAAGTAACTGTAACTGCACAAGTGCCACACCCTGGATATGGTCTTCGCATTACTTCCATCGAATTCAACGGAGACCAAGCGATCATCCATGTGGAAGCGGTATTGCCAGACCCTGAAAAAATGTACCCGCAGGTCATAACAGACGTTCAGGTTTCTACTTATATTGATGCTAAGTTGAAGCCGGTACTGCCCGTAACCTCCGGTGGAAGCGAGGCCTCTACAGGCCCTGCGATCATTGTGGAATAACGAAATAATCAAAAGGCTTCTCTGCCTGTCTGAGCTGATGTTCAGACAAGCGGAGAAGCCTTTTTTATTTCATCCGTCTGCTACCTTGCGTCTTCGGCTAGAGCCGGTATGTTCCAATCAATTGGCTCGCTTCCCGTGTTTTCCAAAAAAGCATTTGCCCGCGAGAAAGGCTTGCTGCCAAAAAAACCTTTGCGAGCAGCAAACGGACTCGGATGCGCAGAAGAAATAATGAGATGCTTATCCTTATTAATAGCTTTGGCTTTCTCCTGGGCATACTTGCCCCAAAGCATAAATACAACCGGCTTCTCTCTTTCATTCATGACCGCAATAACGGCATCGGTGAACCGTTCCCACCCCATGCCTTGATGTGAATTAGGCTGCCCCTTCTCCACGGTAAGCACCGCATTCAGCAAAAGCACCCCTTGACGAGCCCAAGACACCAAACTTCCGTGATCGGGTATTGGAGCGCCTACGTCCGACTCAAGCTCTTTGTAAATATTTTTCAGGGAAGGCGGTATCTTTATGCCTGGCTGAACCGAAAAACTCAGGCCATGAGCCTGCTGGGGACCATGGTAAGGGTCCTGACCCAAAATAACAACCTTCGTCTGCTCATAAGTGGTATAGTTTAGTGCGTTAAAAATATGATCCTTTTCCGGATATACCGTTTCAAGCTTGTATTTATCCTCCAGCCAAGCCTGCAGCTCCACCATATATGGAGCATTAAATTCACTCTCCAAGTACAGCGGCCAATCATTCTTAATTTCAATAGTCATAGGACACATCTCCTTCGTCGACGGATAAGCGTATACCGCTATCCCTGGCCTTGGCCAGTGAAGCCCGCTTCGCGGTGAATTATTAAATCTAGTTAAGTTGGTCAACTGGTCATTTCTTCTATTTTAAAATAAAAAACTCTCCTTTACCATGTTCTAATTACTTAGAACATAACAAAGGAGAGTCGGAATCTATTATTTTTGTCACCATCGCTCAAACGATCGCTTTTTCCTGCAATGAAAAAGGATATCCGTTCTTCCTATCCGCCTTTAATCGGCTGATTTCCACGCCTGCGAGCAGCATGATGCCAATGCCGTGATTATCGTTCTGGACAGTCCGAAGATCATACATATAATAATCGGGGGAAAAGGAATAACGCGAGCCGCTGCATACGCCATGCACGTTCCCCTGCCTGTCGATGGCTTCGCCAGTCAGTCCCTGCCACGCATTCAACGCAATTTCAGAAAAATAGCTTGAATTGTCCAACCACCCAAAACGAACCCCGCGTGCGATTGCATAAGCAAACATGGCGGTGCACGACGCTTCCTCATAGGCATCCTGCCGGTTAAGCACTTGACGCCATAACCCCGAATCGGCCTGCAGAGCCGCGACGCCTTTGCACATATCCTGGAAAAATGCGATCAATGCAGGCTTATCGTCATGGCCTTCCGGCAACTTCTCCAACAGCTCTGATAAGGAAAACAGGCACCAGCCATTCCCCCGTCCCCAAGGGACTTGCGTTGCATGGCCAAACTTAAAATCGAAAACATGTGACATTAAACCTTCGTTTTCCATATATAAATAGCTTTTGAACAGCAGAAATTGCTTGGCCGCTTCATGAAGCGCCGCTTGCTCGCCGGATACTTGCGCATAACGAATAAGAAAGGGCCCACTCATGTACAAATCATCCGCCCACATCGTGTCCGCAGAATACTCACCTTCGCAAAGCCGGTAGAATGCCCCCTTCTCTGTACGCTCCAGCCCTTGAAGCATAAACTCCGCAATGCGATCTGCGATCCGTTTAAACGTAAGATCGTTAGTTTCCGCATAGGCTTCCAGCATCGCAGATCCAAATGAACCGCAATTGTCGAGCATCTGAATGAGCACGAGCTGATGGTTAATAGAAGGAAAACCGTATTCCTCTTTATCCCACATTGAGTAGTCATACATTTCTGTACAGCTCCGAATATGGCCGAGCGCATACGAGAGCAGATCCTTCCGTTGCAGCTCGCGCGCTGTTCTCAGCAACCCGTACATCGTAACGCCAAGCGGATAGTCCCAGCGACCATAATTCGTCGCGCTGCCGGTAGTCCACTTATTGCTTAGCATCGCGTTTTCGTAATAGGGACGAACTCGCGCATCCGGTGCATCCAGCGACCAATAAGCAGCGCCGCATGGTTGAGCATCGAGATTTACTGCAGGGAAAACTGATGTCATCGTACATACGGATGAAGGAGACATGGCTAGACTTGGATCAAGTGGTCCCGCAAAAAACCATTCCTTGTCATACCCGTGTACTAGTCTTGGCACACTTAATGCAAGTGGAACGCCCTCTTCAATGATATTCAGCTCAAAGCCCCATCCCTCCGCGCTGCTAACGGTATGAACCAGCACTTCTCCACAGCCAGCTGGCAGAGAAATAGGCTGTTCAAATGGACCTGCTTCCTCAATGGTTAATGCCAACGCCCCGTCCAGCCAAATGGTCGTCGGCCCCCAAGCTCTTCCTATTAACTGCACAGTGCCCCCCGCTGCTGGTGACCTAAGCACTGTCCATCCGTATGCGGCAGTCTCCGCCGACGGTCGCCCGAACAGGCGCTCGCAATTGGGTTTGCGTTCCTGCTCGGCACTCCAATTCATTTGTGGTAGCCATGTTAATCCGCTTTTCTCTTCCGGCAACCGATAATCAAAAACATCGATCTCTGCCTTCATCTTCGAAGCTGGTACCGGCTCAGAATACACCCAGCCGGCGCTGCCTGAACGTCCCTCGAAGGGGGCAAGCACTTGCAGAATTCGAACTTTAGCTTCATCGGCCCCAAAACAACAGCCAAAGCCCACCGGTGTTTTGCGCGCTTCGATGACAAGCTGGTTCCAGCCCTTCTGAAGCAAGAGAGGAATAATTGCTCTAGCACCCGTCTTCAGCTCATCGACCACTGTCGACCGGTAAAGCTGCTCCCCGTTTAAAAAGAACTGAATGGGCCCGAACGGCACCATTAAACCGTCAATTGAACGCTCGTCGTCGCTCCAGACAAGGCCATAGAGGTATGAGTAATCGCCAATATTGGCATTTTGCAGCCTCTCCAGCATGTTCATTTCATACAAGCCTTCTTCATTTTGCAAAATACCCGATTTAGCGAAAGCTCTAAGTGCGAAAGGAATGGGCGGATTCGCTCCAACGTATCTGCCTGACAGCACCTCAAGTATGCGCTGCTCATCTTCACCGTACCAATAGCGGCTGCTCTCACGAGGCTCCAAATAGGTGCTCATCGTATCAGCCCCTCTTCTGCGTCATCCAATGCAGCACCATGCTTCGCAAGCTTTGGATTGCCGCCGGAGAGTTTGATATCGAACGTATGATCATACGGCGTCATTAAATTCACGACCAGCGATTGACACCCGGTAGGTACGCTAGCATTTCGAAGAGCTTTCACCCAGTGCTCATGCGCCCCTCCGTCCAGTTCAATCCAATCTTCGCCAGCGGAATAACGTGCCTTGCCATCCTTCCAGAAATGAATGTCATCCATAGGTGTTATTGCCTCTCCTGTGAGCACTCCTTCATTCCCAAACACAAATGCAACCTGCACCATCATGCCCTCTGGTTCAGTACAACGGATGTTTAGCTTCCAGCCCTGTTCACTTTCCGTCAATTCCGCCTCGACATGATGCTGCTGCAAATGAGTAATTTCCCTCACATGATGAGGGAGCAAATACCACGGACTTATCTCAGATCCAGCCGTCTCCGGCAAATCAGCAGCTGTGATCGGGCCATAATAACCTTTAGTCTCTGTCGCCACCAAGCGGTAACTATTTTCCTCTACATGCAATTGATTCATTTTGACATGTCCCGGCTCGAATGAAGTGCCTATTTGCACGGCTAACAAGCGTGCTTCGCCATGCCGAAGAGCAGCAATGGAGCTCGCTTCCGTTATAACCGTCAAGCTGGTTGCCCCCTGCCGTTCACGGGCGATCGGAGCACCAAAATCCGGATGAAGCCGGCTGTGATAGATCTTTCCGTTATGACCAGCTGAATCCATAGCATTCAAGTATTTCTCGCGAGGAAAGTTCCCGTTAATCACTACGCGGTAACTGCTTGGCAATGTCTGGGGCTCAATAGTAAGGTTACGGAGCTCCGGGTGCAGCAAATACCCCAGCAAGGCATTATTGGGCAACCCGCCCGGATGTTTAAGCGTTTGAGCAGCCAGTTCCGCTATAGCCGCGAATAAGGGATCTTGATCCTTCTCTGCCATTAGCCTGCTGACAAGAAAATAACTGTCCATAGTAAAGCTTAGACCGTAATCCTGCCGACCTGAATAATCGGTAACGACCTCGCCATTCGGATGTACTAGGTAGGACATCATTCGCAAGTTTCGTCTAACTGGCTCTAGCAGCTCAGGCCGGTTCAGCAGCTCTGCGGTATGGTAAAGCATAATATCGCTAACCGCATTGTAAATCCCATTGCTTCGCTCCGTCCATTCCCCATCCTCGGTACAATCCAGCCCCTCTGCCAGCCATTCGTTCGCTCGCACCACCAGCTCAGTTCGTCCTGTTAGCTTATACATTGATGCGAGCGCAGCTGTCAACACCCAGCGGTGATTTGGCGTATGACAGCCGCCCGTTAACAAAGCAGGAATCGTCCGCTCCAGGAATGTAAGAATATTGGCTGCCGATTCAAGAAGAGGCTCCCATTGGTGTTCGTGCAGCAGCTGATAAACCTGCGCGAGCCCAACAACGACAAATGCCGTATCCGGTGGGGAATGCATATTGGTCCAGCCTGGTGAAATCGTACCATCCCCATGCTGCGAGCGCAGCATATACTGCGTGCCGAGCTCCAGACGGGCAAGCATATCCTCGTTATGATAATATGCCGAATCCTCGTTAATCAGAGCTGCTGCCCAAAGCGCCATCACCATAGGAGAGCCGCCATGACTAGGCCATGCTATGCCATTCTCCGGTTCGGTTACTCCCCCGTAATACCGGCTATTCGGGTCCAGCACTTGGCGTTCAGCACCTTCGTTTGCCCAATAATCGTTTATTGCTACAAGCTTCTCGTACATGCTCATCCTCCTCTGCCTTGATTTCATTTGATCCAATTGAAACTCGTTATCCCTTGACCGCCCCCAGCATTACACCACTTACAAAATAGCGCTGCAGCCACGGGTACACAATTAAAATCGGCACCGTAGCAAAAATAACGCTGGCAGCCTTTAAGCTTTCTGGCACGACGGTCGCCATTTGAGCGCCTTCCATCTGCATGAGCTCGGTGATCATATTGTTTTGAATGAGCTGGTACAATTTCAGTTGAAGCGGATAGAGCTCTGGGCTCGTAATATACATCAACGTATCCGTAAATCCATTCCAGCGGCCAACCGCGTAAAACAAGCTGAGCGTCGTAATTACTGGAAGTGATAGCGGCAGCATGATGCTGAATAACGTTCGGAAATGACTGCTGCCATCAATCTCGGCCGATTCTTCGAGACTCTCAGGGATATTGTTAAAAAAAGAAATTAATATAATTAAATAAAAAGGATTGATCAAGCCAGGCAGAACAAGCGCCCACATCGAATCCAGCAAGTGCAGGTTCCGAATTAAGATATATTCAGGAATAATACCGCCGCTGAAAAACATCGTAATCACGACGACAAACATAAATACTTTGCGTCCCTTAAGCTTCTTTTTGGACAAAGGGTAACCAATTGCAATCGTCATGACCATGCATAGTACTGTAAAAATACCAGTAAGCAATATCGTAAAGCCTAGTGAACGAATCATCGCAGGATCGGAAAACACCTTAAAGTAAGCTTCAAAATTAAGCTCCACCGGGAATAAGCTTACTTGCCCCGACACGATCGGCCTTACGGAGCTTAAGGAAATCGCCAATATATGAAGAAATGGAGCAAGACAAATCAGCGTGCAAACACATAATACAATAAAATTAACGGTGTCAAATATTCGGTTAGCGGTTTGTTCTCTCATTTGATCCGCTCCTTTCAAATAGTCATAGCTATACAACGGATCGTTCCTACCTACTATTAGAGAATGCTCTCGTCCGTCAGCTTTTTGGAAGCATAATTCGCGCCCAGTACAAATACGAGCCCCACGACCGCTTGGAACAAGCCAACGACCGTCGCCAGCGTATATTGGCCGGATTGTATACCGGTTCGATATACAAAGGTACTTAGCACATCCGCATATTCGCGAACCGCCAGATTCCCAATGACATAAGGCCGCTCGAATCCGATGGAAATCATATGGCCCAGATTGATGATAAGCAGGACCACAATCGTCGGTTTGAGGCCTGGCAGCGTAATATGCCAGATTCTCTTCAGCCTGCCCGCTCCGTCAATGCCTGCCGCCTCGAACAGCTCTTTGTTGATCCCAGTCAGCGCTGCCAAATAAATAATCGTTCCCCAGCCTGCGCTTTGCCAAACGCCGACTAACAAATACGTGATCAGCCAATCATTTTTGTCTGTAAGAAAGGGAACCGCGTCAAAGCCTATCGAAGTAATGATATTGTTGATCATGCCCGATTGCGTACCAAATACCTGATACACAATTCCACCGATAATAACCCACGAAATAAAATGAGGAATATATAAAATCGTTTGGGATAGTTTTTTGAACCAAACCATCTTCATCTCATACAGCATGATCGCCAAAACCAATGGCGCAGGAAAGGATACCAACAAATCAAGAAAATTTAGCATCAGCGTATTGCGAAGCGTAATATAAAAATCACGCATACCGAATACTTCTTTGAAAGCTTCAAAGCCGATCCACTCACTGCCGTTAATCCCTTGAAAAAAATTAAAATCCTTAAACGCGATTTGAATGCCGTACATCGGACCGTATTTAAAAATAATGAAATACGACAGCGGCAAAACAAGCAGCGCATACAGCTGCCAATATCTGCGAAAATAGTTGGTCATGCTCACAGCGGTTGCCTCCTCTATTAAAACCGGATGCCGCGGGAGAAAGAGGATTGCCTCTTCTTCCGCGCTCACCGATTTTCACTCGCTTTATTTGGATTTCATCTCTTTATATAAGGCAGTGCGCTCATCCAAAATCGCTTGGCCGCCGCTCGACATGTAATCCTTCAGCATAGACTCATAAATGCTGTCGAATTGGTCCGGCTTCGCCATCGTCGTCTTAACGATAATTTCGTTGAATTTATCCAATAGTGTTGTTGCATATTTAGTTTGCGCTTCGATCGGTCTGTCCAGCAAGATAAGATCAATGGTATCCGTGTTTGCAATATCCTGTGCTACAGCAACCTGTTCTTGGAATGCCTTTGGCATTTGAAACGCTCTGGCCTTCAGGTTTTTCTCCAAGCTGCCAAGCTGCTTGCCGTTTGAAATAATAGCCATATCGCCAGCATTGAACATCCGATTGGTCGCTTCTACCGTTGGATTTTCTGCGGCAACAGGAATGTCTTCAACGAGGGTATAGTTTTCATTCTCAACTCCGTTTTGAAGCTGGAACAGATTATCGCTTGACGCCATCCAATCCAAATATTTAATGGCCTCAACCGCACGCTCGCTTGATTTAGGAATCATAATATAGAGACCATTTGACGCATATTTCGGTTTAGCATGCTTTCCTTCTTCATTCGTAAATACGTCTACCGCAGCAATTTCAGCACCCGGTATATTTTTTTGCAGCAGCGCATAGGTTCCATTTTCATAGTAAATATTCACATCATCTTCAGTGAAAAAACCAATTTTTCCGTTGGAGATATCTTCAGTTAATTTCTTCTTGTCCTTATCGAGGCCAAAATCCTTGTTCATGAGGCCTTCATTGTAAAGCTTGTTCATAAATTGAAGCCCATCTTTAAAGCCTGGGAGCAAGATTGGATAATCATTAGAGCCCAACTGTTGTGTTAAGGTGAATTTCTGTTCCTCAGTCATCGTTTTAATGAAAGACCAGAGCAGCGGTTCATATTGTGCGGATGCGATTGTCATGCCTAGCGGAATGACCTGACCGCCGATTTGGCCTGGATCCTTCTCTTTGAATGCTATCAAGGTGTCATAAAGCTCAGCCGTCGTTTGGGGTACAGGCATGCCAAGCTTATCCAACCAGTCCTGACGGATAAAGGATGCATATTTCCCAGTATTCGAGCGCTTCGCTGGAATGGCAAACTGCGTACCTTCAAACTTTCCGTAATTCAATACATCATCGCCTAAAAACGCTTTCAAATTCGGGCCGTATTCATCAAGAAGCGGACCGACATCAGTTAAGCCACCTTGCTTCGCATAACGGTTAAACGTATTCGGGTCATAAGTAAATACGATATCCGGCACGTTGCTTCCACTTGCCATTAGTACATTTAGCTTCTCCACTTCCTCTGAGCGAGGAACTGGAACATACTCGACATCTATATTGCTTGAAGCTCCGAAATTTTCATTTACCCATTTGGTCCAATAGTTATCTGTGATGGTAGAACCTGCTGGTGAATTTCCCCGATCGAACACTTCAACTTTGAGTGTAACCGGCTTCGCTGCTGCTCCTCCACCGTTAGTGCCTTCCGCGGCATTTGGTGAAGATTTCGATGAGCATGCGGTAAATAATAATGAACACGCAACCGCAAGCACGAGCATAGATGTTTTCGAACCAATGAACCGTTTTCTTTTCATGTTTCTAGTCATCGTTCCAACCCCTTCTTCGAATCGAGTAGTATTCCAATCTGGCTGCATCACTCACCTGGTTAGCGCTTACATTCCTTTTGCCGCAGCCTCGACTGGAATGACCAAAGTATGGCATGACTCGAGAATAAGGCGCAATAAACTAGTTTCTAATGGATAAACCCGAAGGAGGAATACCCATTATGTGGAACTACCGATCGGATTCGTATACTAAACATTTTTCATAAATGCCCGGTATGACGGGCTTTCCCAGGCTTTAACTTCAGTTTTCTGTAGTCGCCAGGCGTGACGCCTACCACCCGTTTAAACACGCGGCCAAACGTAATCGAATTGGCATAGCCCACCTGAAGGGCAATGCTTTGCACGGAATCCTCCGTTTCTGCAAGCAGCCCCTCCGCATGCTCCATTCGCAGTTGGACGATGAAATCCACAAATTTCATATTAAATTCCTCTTTGAACAAATAGCTCGCATATTTACCGGAAATATGGAAGCGGTCACTTAGATGCTTAAGCGACAAATCCGGGTCAACAAAGTTTTCTTCGATATAAGCTTTCATTTCATTGATCATCGCTTTGTGGTTTTTCGTTTCACAATAAGCAACATAAAGGCGATAAATTTCGGTTAAATGCTCTAGAAAAAGTGACCGGAGCTGTTCAAGCGTAGCCGTCTCCTCCATCGTTTGCTTCCATTGCTCAGCCTTCTCTCCTGCAAAATGCTCTCGTAAATCTTCGGATACATTGCCAAGCTCACTGCCAAGCATATCCATCATCGTCTGCAGCAGCATCCGAATGTCTTCATCCTTTAAACAATCCGCTTCCAGAGATTCGAAGATCTGTTCGAAATGGATGCGCCACTCCCCTGTGGACAAGCGGAATTCCCGAACCAGATCCGCTGCAAGTTGCAAATGCTTATACGACTTTCGAGCTTTTTGACCAGGCAGATCCTCGCTCATAATGACTGCATCCTTGCCCAGCGACATTTTATGATGCATAGCTTCCACTGCCGGTTTATAGGAAGACGTGATTTTCTCCAAGCCTTGAATAAGCGGGCCTATGCCAAAGGTTAATGACATACGGAGATTTTCGGTGACCCAAAGGCTTCCTTTTTCCGCAAATTGACGTATATGTTCCTTCGCTTCCCGTTCCCCGCCGCTGATGCCAACGATGATGCCCATTCTGCTCTCGCCGATCCATTCCGCCCACGCCTGCATTTCCTCGTCTCTCGCAAGCTCCTGCAGCACATTACTTAACGCAAATTTCAGTGTATTCTGGTCACGAACGGAAAAACCGCTGCGGAATTGGCCATAATGCCCGATTTCAACCACGATAAAAGCAAACTGCAGCACTTCTCTTCCTTCAGGAAGCAGCTTTAACTTGTGCAGCCGCTCGTTCATATGAGGAACGTCTTCACCTTGAATCAACTCAAAGAACAGCTGTTTTCTTCCTACCAGCAAATTTTCATTTTGCTCCTTATCATAATCCTCCGTCTGCTGGATCAAATTCTCAAGCGTTCTGTCGATGAGAGAAAGCTCATCCATCTTGATGCTAAAGCCGTCATTTTGCAGCTGAATGGATTCGATTCGATTCATCATGACTCGGATTGGCTTATAGTTTTTCCGAGTAATATAAATAATATAAAAAATAGCAAATACGACGGTCAGAAGACCGATCACCACCCAAACATAGGAAATGACCGATACCCATAAGAAGAGCTGACCGGCCACGATGCCGCTCTCAAAAGTCCATCCCATTAAGTCTAGCGTTACCTGGTTAAGTACCTTTCCGCTGTCTTCCTGATTTGGTACTGTTGAAAACAGCAGCTTGCCCTCCTTGTCCTTGATATGAAGAAACGTCACGCTATCGCTTTTCATCGATTGAATCAATCGCTCCACTGCATACATGTTCACATTAATAACAACGAGCCCTTCGGTTCCAAAGGGGAGCGGTTCTCTTTTGTACATGGTGATCACCCGTTTGTCACTTTCCATGCTAAGCTCATGATAATTCCGAATCGAAGACCAGCCTTGATAAGAAGCATTTTTGAGCGCCTGATCCAGAAACGACCGATCTGCAAAATCCTCGTACGCAACGAGCCCGATTCGGGTAAGCACCTGCTTGTCCTCAATTCGGTACACATACATTGAGTCTAACAAGCTGTCATTGGCAATTAAGGAGCGCATGCTATTCACTACATTAAAGATGACCTCTCTATTCTCTTGTGTACGCTCAACATTAAGAAACTCGCGGTAATGAGCATTTTTCTCTACTTCCTCAAGCACATTGCTTTCAATCCCTCTTAGCGACCTAGTCAGCGTGTCTGTAATATAACCCGTTGATATGCGGTCAGCTTTAACCGTTTCCTTATGAGATATTTCATTGACCATAATAAACGACAAAAAGATTAAAATCGTCACCGTAAACAAAAATATCGGAAAATAGGAAAGCAGCATGCGGCGGTACCAGTTCTTTTTCATTTTCATCACTCCTCTTTCTTCAAAAGATGCATCATCTCGTCATAATCATGTTCTATGTTTTTAAGATGTAAACGCGTTCACAAATCAAGTTAAGCGCTTTCTCTAATCATTCTATGAGATAAGCTCTGTCTAATCAATGCGAAAAATATAAAAAGAAAAAACGAACGGAAGCTAACAGACCTTAGTAAACAAATATGGCATAAAAAAAACAGCGGAAGCAAGGACTACTCTTACGAGAGCCTTGTATCCGCTATTTTTCAAACCTTTCATGTATGCATCTAACCTAGTCGACTACGCTGTTGCCTTTAACTATTGCTTATCAAACCAATTGTGGAAGGATTGATTAATATACTGTCCGGCTAGCAGATAGGGCAGCGTCTCTTCCTCCACAAACGTTTCTCTTCCTCGTATGCTAAAATACAGCCACAGCGCCAGTCCTTCTGAAAATGCCCCCGCGTGATATTCGGCATCATTCAGAAGCTTGGAGATCGCACCCATGCAATCCTCAAACGCCGCTTCCCCCTCTGGATGTTCGGCGTTTAGTTTTACCGTTAGATAAGAATAAATATAAGGAAACTCCTTGCTCCCTGCCAGCACCTTGCTATATAAGGCTGTCGCAATAGAAGCAGTCATGATGCCCAGCTTCCACTGCTCTGCTTTTTCTAAAATGGACGCATCATCCTTAAAGCGATTCAGCAGATCATTATACAGCGTATCCTTTAAGGAGAATACTTCCGCATATAACCGGCGCGCGCTTTGTCTCAGTAACGACTCCTTGTTCTCCTGCTGGTTCATTCCTTCACCTGCTTCCCTAAAGACACTTTTTCATCTGTTCCTTCATTATAGTTTACTTCATCCAAAATAGAGAATGCAAAACCATAACGCTTGATTACTTTTATAGCCATGAAAAAAACCTACTGTAAGGATATACAGCAGGCCTGCTTGTAAAAAGTTATTCGCTATACACAACTTCGGTTCCAGCTATTAAATCGTGAATTGCCCGTTTATCCTCACGCAGACCGACCATAAACGCGCTTACGATAGCCGCAATTCCTAATGTCACCGCATAGATGAGACTGCAAAGCAGATGACGCAGAAGCATCGTACCAATACCAGGAGGCGTACCGTCGAGTTTTTGAATCTTGATGCCACAAATCCGTTTACCAATCGTGAATCCCTTCCAGAAAACAGGAATCAGCAGGGAATACAAAAAAGAAAGCGATTCTGTTATATAATTCGAGCCTTCCATTGAACCCGAAATGAGCAACGAAATAACCGCCAAAGGTATACCTACAATAATTCCATCTAATAAACCCGCTCCAAACCTAATCCAAAAACCTGCATTCATTACTTATTCCCCCGGTTCTATTACTTTGACCTTTTTCAACAATTATACGATAGAATAGGTAATATGTCCCATATAAAATTATATACACATAATTTCATGCAGCTCGGTGCTGCCCAATGTTGATTGTATTAACTATATGTTGATTTATCAATACTATATTCTTTAGACAACGAAAAAACCTCCTTCGTTAGTATCTGATCTAGCCAGATGCTACAAAGGAGGTTATTCAGCTTTTACATGAATCATGAGTACACATTACTATGTATGAGATTCATATAAATATAACGCTTATGTACTTCGTGAAAGCTCCAGGCTTTCGAGGTATGCCGAGGACGGGAATCGAACCCGTACGGTGGTCACCCACCGCAGGATTTTAAGTCCTGTGCGTCTGCCAGTTCCGCCACCCCGGCATGTTGTGAAGGTTTTGCTTATGGTGGGCCCTGAGGGACTCGAACCCCCGACCAATCGGTTATGAGCCGACCGCTCTAACCAACTGAGCTAAGGGCCCTCGAAAAACGTCTATTTCAACGTATTCATCGAAAGGTTGGTTGCGGGGGCAGGATTTGAACCTGCGGCCTTCGGGTTATGAGCCCGACGAGCTACCGGGCTGCTCCACCCCGCGACGTATATCCATTTGAGCAAAGCTTCTTGAAATGGCGACATAAAATAATATACTATATGGAGGTGTTTTAAGTCAAGCAAAATATGCTAATTTATTTTTTCTTTATTTTTCACGGAATATACCTCACGCCAAAACGTCCTTTCCGCGACCGAAAAACCTCGATTTCACGCGGACATTCGTACCCGTATACCCACCAATCATTTTCCATTCTTCTAACGAGACATCCCGCTTGAAACTTCGACTCATATAGGCGAACCCAGTATATCCATCTCATCCTATTCCCTCCGCTGTCTGATAAGATAAGCAGCCGCTAAGCCGCATTAACAAAGGTTGTAGCCATTAGAATACCCCAAAATACGGATAATACAAGCGAACCAATGGAATCCTTATTATAAGAAGAGCATGCCAGCAAAAGAAGCACATTGCTCCTAATCCCGCTCCCTATTTCACATCACGCTTATGAACTCTTATTATTCATGCAAATCGGGTATACTCAAATTAGGCCAATACGAAGGAGCTGAGCACCATGTTATATGGAATCGTCGCTTTCCCGGAAAAACATGTTCAGGACATCGCTAATAGCTGGCGAAGACGGCATGATCCTCATTATGCCTCCATTCCCGCTCACTTGACTTTAAGAGAGGCGAAGGAATGGTCCGAGGAGCAGCTGCAGCACACCGTCGCCCATCTGGAGCAAGTGACTTCAGCAATGCCGCCATTCACGATATCCCTCAACCGTGTCTCGACTTTCTATCCTGTAAGTCATGTTCTCTATCTCGCGCTGCAAGATACAACTGGCATGGAGAAGCTTCAATCGGCGATCTGCAGCGGTCCTTTAACCGTAGCATCCCCAAAGTACGTGTACACTCCCCACGTTACCATTGGGCAAGAATTGTCAGCTGATGAGCTGCATGATTTATATGGGAACCTCCGAATGCAATCGATCGACCTGCTGACGAAAATTGATCGCATCCATTTGCTTTATCAGACCGATAACGGCTCCTGGACCGCCTATCAGTCGTTTCTGCTAAGAGGATGAGGAAAACATCATCGATATAAATAAAAGCCCTTAAACGACATTTCTGTCGTTTAAGGGCTTTCTGTGTTGCTGCTGGTTATCTAGGAACCGGCATAATTTCGATGCCGCCTCCGCCGTCAGTCACACCTCCACCGGTCGGATTGTTTTTAATTCTCTCAAGCACTGCGTTGCCTTTGGTTTCCCACTCGGCAAGCGCCTCGCGTGCAGTCTTGGTTCCTTTAACCACTTCCTGGAACAGCTCATAGCCTGGTTGCTGTGCTTCCCATACGCCTGGATTGTCACGGTAAATTTTCTCGCTATCCGTGCTGGATGGCGGCAATGGCTTCAAAGAAGTAAAAGCATCGATATTGTATTGCATACCGCCAATTGGCGTTAGGAACTCTTTACGTGCAACCATTTCATAAAGACTTCTTGATTTTAGCTTCGCCCATTCCTTGCTGTTTGAATATTTAATGAAATCCCAAGCATCTTTATCGTTTTGCGCTTTGCTGTTAATACCCATAAGTTGACTAAGCGAAATGCTTCCGCCAACGTCAGGATCAGTCGGGCTGACCGGCACCGTTACAACATCCCAGTCTACCATTTCGAAATCTTTAATTTTAGATGCGTTATCCGACGCTTTTTTCAATTCATTAATGTAACCATAATCTCCAATCGTCATGGCTACTTTGCCTTTAATAAACAAATCACCATAAAACGGATCATTGCCGCCCTCAGCGCTTTGCTTTTCATACAATTTGTTCATGAACTCCTGCGTTGGCGTGATTGCATCCTTTTCCAGCGAGGCTACAGTACTCCAAACCTCTTCCCATTGATCGCTGTTAACGAGCATTTTCTCGCCTTTGTCATCAAACATTTTCAACTGCAATGCTTGGCTGTATACCTGTGAGTTATTAAAGCCATCTGAAGCCCAGCGGTTGAATGAGAATCCGAAATTACGGTCCTCTCCTTCGCCTTTAGCAACCTGACGAGCTACGTTGAGTACTTCCGACCATTGCATTTTGTCCGTCGGAGGCGTCACTCCAGCGTCTGAAAACAATTTTTTGTTATAAAAGAGTGCGGATGAACTGAACGTTGGCGTCAAGGCATACAAAGTGCCATCACCTGCGGATTTGATACCCTCAATAACCGTCGGAACATAATCGCTCAAGTCGAATTTATCTTGGGCTACAAGCGGATCAAGTGGTTGGAGCAGATTATCCTGCGTGAACCGGCGAAGCATGTTGTAGTCCAGTACAATAACGTCTACAGGGTTTTGACCGTTAAGCATTTCTTTCATTTTCTCATACGGATCAGCCTGCGGGATCGGCTTCGATGAATCCGTTTGTTCAAAGCGCTGCTCGTCGTAATTAATGGCGCCCACGATTTCAAATTCAATATTCGGATGAGACATTTCGTACATATCTGTATACTGTTGGCGGAAATAAGGCTCGTTGTCTGATCCACCGTAAAGAACGCCAATCCGGAGTACCCGTTTCTCTGCAGATTCATCAGAGCCGCTGCTGCAAGCTGCAAGCAAACCAACAAGCAGCGCAAGCGTTAGGCTCACTAAAGTAAATTTGCGTAAACGCATTCCTGACATTCGTTTGTTATTCATCCGATTTAACCTCCAATGATTTTGGCGGAGTTATAATGATCCGCTCACCGTCAAATTCCATAGTTGCTTTGTCCTTAATGTTTAGAGCTGTTAAATACTCTTTGGGTACTTGTAACCGTCCGACCCGATCAACGACGACATATGCCTCATGCACCGATTGCAGTCCGCTGGCAGCAGCCGGAAGCTCGGCCTCACCCCCATCAGGATTAATGTTCGGATTACGTTTGATAAACTCTGTACTCGTCAATCCATCGCGAATGGCAACTACCCGATCGACCTTGCCGGCAAGCGTCAAATCATGCGTAACAATGACAATCGTAATGCCAATCTCGCGGTTAAGCCTTCTAAAAATCCCCATAATTAAATCGGATGTTGCCGTATCAACTGAGCCTGTAGGCTCATCGGCAAGCAAGAGCTTGGGACGATTAGATAACGAAATCGCTATCGCTACCCTTTGCTGCTCGCCCCCGGACAGCTGATGAAGCTTGTTGTGCATGCGCTCCTTCAAACCGACCCATTCCAGCAGCTGCTTCGCGTAAGGGCGATCCACTTTGCCCGAGAGCATCATCGGCATTTCTACGTTCTCGAGTGCTGACAGATAGGGAAGGAGGTTACGGGCATTGTTCTGCCAAATGAAGCCTACCGTTTCTCTCTTGTATTTCACAAGATCCTCTTCGGTAATTTTGAGCAGATCCCAGGGCCCTACATGCACCTGTCCGGCAGAAGGGCGGTCAAGACCGCCCAGCGTATTGAGCAGCGTCGATTTTCCGCTGCCGCTGTTGCCGATGATCGCCATCAGTTCGCCTTCGTGTACTTTTAAGTTCAAGCCTTGCAAGGCGACGACCTCCAGATCATCGGTCTTATAGATTTTTACCAGACCCTCGCAATCGATCATCGCTGTTGTCATCGTTCTTCTCCCATCTTGACAGCTTGATGCACTTTAAGTCTGCGGATATGCAGGAAGAGCAGCATTGCGCCAATCAGCATCATAAATCCGACTACAATAAACAATTGATTCGTATCGCTCGCTTCGAAGATAACCCGGAAAGGAGGTACGGTTTCCGCAACATTTTCTGTTGTTTGCAGAAACGGCAGAAATAACAAGCTGACTGCCTTCCCAATCAATACGCCCAGTCCTATTGCCAAACCAGCCGTAAATAGCTGCTCCAGCAGCAGCATCCCTGTAAGCTGCCTGCGGGACAATCCCATTGCTCGCAATACCCCGAATTGTACGACACGTCCAGATAAATTGAAGAACCAGAAAAGGACATATCCGGCTAAAGTGATAACTACCGAGACGAGGAAGCCCAAGCTCAAAATACCAAAAACTCCGCCTCTTGTTGGCAGCTTGGATTGAGAAATCAGCTCGCTTCTAACGTCCTTAATGGCCGCAATCTCGACACCCGCCTTTTGAAGCTCATCAACGATCGGCGCTACCTTCGCATCCGGCTCCATCTTCAGCCATACCTCGTATGGAATAAGCGGAATCTGGTCGTAAATATAATCCAAATTCGTAATTATGAATGGTGATTTATCCGGATATTGACTAGGCCAATATGGCAGTATTCCTACAACGATAAAGTCCACCTTGCCCTCTGTAAAACCAACGGATACCGGATCGCCTAGCTTCAGCTGATATTTCTCTGCAACCTTTGATGGAATAAGTGCAGCGTTCTCGTAAACCCCTAAATTATTTAAATAATAATAAGGGTGAGCAGCGTAAAGATCATTGCGGAACCAGCCTACTTTGGCAAAATCAACGTTATCAATTCCCATGATCGTGCCTTGGCCGATAGACTTGCCTGAGATAACGACACTGCCTTTCGCTTGCAATACACGTGCTGCCGCTTCTACGCCTTCGAGGGAACGGAATAGCTCAAACGGAGGCTCACTGAACAACATTTTTGTAGGGACGCTTTGGCCGCCGCCTCCGCTTCCACCACCGGAACCCCCGCCAGAGCCTCCTCCGGTGCCGCCGCCACCTGAGCCGCCGCCCGAACCCCCTCCATTGCCGCCATTTCCTCCTCCACCGTTTCCACTAGGTGTCGTTGTAATTTCAGCTGAGCCTTCCCATACGGTTTGAATCGTCACATCTGCTCCGTACTTATAAAGCGTCCGTTCTGTCGAGTTCAAATCAATGGTTCGGGCTGCCGATGCATTATATACCCCTAGTCCAAGCGTAAGCACCAACAGAATCATCAGCGGATAGTAACCCTTGGATGAACGTGATAGCTGAGTTAGCGTCAAATAAAGCGGTACGGGCAAGAACTTGCGTCCGAGCCAAGTGAATACCTTCAATAGCCATGGAAACAAACGCAAGAAAAATAACCCAAGCGCAAAGATCGACAATGCAGGTACAAAGAACAAAAACGGCTGAACGTTTAATTGATCCGTTGTCATTCCCGTTTTGAACGTCAGCATTTGTCGTTCGTTGAACATATACCAGCCATATCCTGCCGCCGCTAGCAGCAAGACGTCAAGAAACCAGCGCTGCCATACAGGCTTGCGATCGGATCTAGCTAAATCCTGCTTGTAGCTAACAATTGATGATCTGGCATAAATAACCGCTGGAATAATGGTCGCAAGAAGCGCAAGCAATACTGCAGCTCCGCCTGCAATCATGGCTTCCGTAGAGAAACCGACCGGAATCGACTTACGGTTAACGAAAGAGAGAAATCCGTTGGCGGACCCAATACTCTTGGCCATAAACCAGCCAATAAACGGACCGCTAGCAAGCGCTAAGCTTCCAAGCAACAGCCCCTCCAGCAGATAAATCCATATAATCTGCCGTGTGCCCGCTCCCCTGCTTCGCAGCACAGCAATATCACTCCGCTGTTTATCCAACGACTGCCTTGCATTCATCGCGATAAAGAAGAAGACCATGGCGAGCATCGGAGCAGCGAGCGTAAACAGCAGTGTTTGAAGCTGCAAGCTCTGCTTCTTGAACTCCGTAAGCGTGGAAGCAAAGGAAATCTCAACCCTTGTATCGGTTAGGCGCTGATACAATTCGATATTCAGTCGCTCCAGCGTTCTTCCTAGCGGAGTAAGCTGGCTCGTTTGAATTTGCGAGAGATCAAATGCATAGTACCAGCTGGCATTGTGAAGCGGAATGTTTTTCTTCGCAAGCAGCACTTTATCGAATGCAGCCTCGCTGATTTGGAACGTGTTCAGCAAGCTCTCCATTCCTTGATACCAGTATGAGCTCGTTTCCGTGAGCGGCTTAACCGCTCCGACGATTTTGACCCTTAGCGTAAGGTTTAAACCGCCGAATACCGGGTATTCAAATACATCGCCGATATGTACATCATTTCGATACATAGCCTCCTCGAACATAACCGCTTCGAGCAGGTCTCCATCTCCTTCAGCATTGACGAACCAACGGCCCTGTGTAAGTTCCGTATTCGCTTCAAGCCCAGACATGGTCATAATGGTCAATTGCCGATTGCGGCCCGCATCCACCTTTGTGGAATCCTCCGGGACAACCTCCGTACTGCGAATGGAATAGCTATTGACAAAGGTATTAAATGGAAAACCGATTTCCTTCGGTACGCCTTCAGAAATGTAGCGTTCAAGCTCCGATAACGCCGATAAATCCGTTTTCCCGCCAGCGGGTGATTGATACCTCATAAGCAGCGAGCCCGCCGGCAATCCGGCGCTCTTCTGCTGAAGCGATTCAGCAACGACTCGCTTGAGCGCGCCATCCGCGTACATCGGTATGCTGGTCGCAAACGCAACCGCCAAGGTCAGACCCGCCAGCGTACTCAAGGTTAGCCAGCGCGTGTTCCACATTTTGCGGAACAAAAAACGAAACAGCGGAATCCCCATCGGCTATCGACCTACGACTTTCTGCCCTGGCTTCAAACCTTGTAGAATCTCTACCTGCGTTGCGGTTTGTTGGCCTACCTCTACGTCCACCTCGCGTTTGCCCTCAGCATCAATAACCTGCACATACGTGCGGGAACCAATCGAACGAAGCGTAGAAGGTGGAATGACAATTGCGTTTTCTGTGCGCTTCGTAATGATATTAATGGATAATGGCGTACCTCGGTTCAGGTTTTTCGGCAAGTCCTTCAGGTCAAGAATAAGAAAATCCTCAGGTCTCTCAGGCTTGGTTTCGCCGCCAACGCCTCCGCCACCGTTGTTCGCTTCTGCTGTCTTAACGGGAAGCAGTTTAACTTTGCCTTTAAATGTACCCACATTGCTGATATTCACATTTACTTCCATACCAACAGCAACCTTTTCCAGCTCGGTTTTGGAGAGCTTCGCAGCAGCCGTTATCTTACTTGTGTCTGCAACAATCGCAATAGGCGCATAAGCCTTGATTAAATCGCCTTTTTGTACGTTAAGTGTGACGAGCGTCCCGCCAAACGGTGCTGTCAAGGTCGCTTTCGCGATTTCCTCTTCCATGTCGACCAGTTTCTGCTTGCTCTCTTCGAAGGCAATGGATTTCTCTTCAAATTCAATCGGATCCATCTCATCGCGTGCACGAAGCGTTTCTTTCATGGCAATTTCTTCTTTCTTAAAGTTTAGTTTCGCCATGCGCAAGGTTTTAGACAGGTCATCAACATCCAAGGCACCGATGGCCTGACCCGCCTTAACCGTATCACCCGCTTTCACATTCAACGTCTTCAAATGCTTGCCGTCCAATGTGAAAAACAAAGTTTCTTCTTCCAGGGAAATAAGCTTCCCAATCACAGGCACCTTCGTTTCGAGATTAGCAGTCGTCACCTCATACTCTGGCTTCTTCGAGATCTGAGCAGGCGCAATTTCTGGCAGAACTTCTTCTTCTTCCTCTGCGGGAAAGAGCGAACAGCCGCTCGCAAACAATAGGGATACACTCATTACAACAACCATTGAACGTTTAAATAAATTTTCCGTCCACCATTTCATAGACACGGTCGGCAACCTCCAAAATTGTAGGATCATGTGTAGTCATACAAATTGTAACTTGTTCAGTGCGAATAATATTTTGGAAAACCGCCATAATCTGAGCAGACATTCCGGTATCAAGCTCTGCCGTTGGCTCATCGGCCAATAGCAGCATTGGTTTGTGGGCAATGGCCTTAGCAATAGCTACACGCTGCTGCTCGCCTCCAGAGAGCTCAAACGGACGATGACTCATCCTCCGCTCCAAACCAACAAGCTCCAGACATTGCGTTACCCTGTCCTTCCATTGCGCCCTAGGAACACCGGCCATGCGAAGTGACAGCTCAACGTTTTCCCGGGCGGACAAAAGCGGCATAAGAGCAAAGGCTTGGAAGATAAAGCCCATGTGCTTGCGCCTCACTAATGTTCTTTTGTCATCGCTCATGGTGTGGAAAGGCATGCCGTTAAACATAATCTCTCCCTTGCTGGGGGTATCCAGTCCGCCCAAGCAGTTCAGAAGCGTCGTCTTGCCCGAGCCGGATCTGCCCCTCAGCATCACTAATTGGCGCTCCTTTAGCTCCATTCGAATGCCTTTCAATACATGCAGCGGAGAACCTCCAACTTGAAATGTACGTTCTACATCGGTAACGGTTAGTAGATTACGCCTTTCTTCAGCGGGTTCCAGCTGCGCTTCTGTTGTCTGTTCTTCTCCCTGCGAAATAGCCATTAGCGCTTCAGATCCCTCCTTAACCAACTTTCATAATTCTCATCTTACATGATAGACGTAGGACATGCTCAAAAAGTTACGTCAAATTTAAACATCTTTTTAAAACATTTGTAAACGCAAAAAAACTGCCGGCAGCTTAGGCATTTTAATCCCGCTGACGACAGCTATTAGCAAGCTTGTTATTTCACTTTAAACTGCGAAATCGCACGGTCCAGCTCACGGACAATCGCATCTAAATGACCGGCAGCAGACGAAATATTGTCCATCAAAGCCAGCTGCTCTTCCGTGGCAGCTGCAACGCTTTCCGTCTTCTCTAGGTTGGCAGCCGCAGTGGAAGCCGTTTGCTCCATAGAAGCACTTACCTCTTCTGAGCTAGCCGACATTTGCTGCGTAATCGCAGAATTTTCATGAATTTGCTCACTCATCTGGTTAATAGAAGCAACAATAATATCGAGATTTTGTCGAACATCATTTACACGCTCGCTGCCTCGCTCCATCTCTTCCTTCGTTTGTGCCATGTAGGCAGATGCTCCCGCAATTTCTCCGCGGGTTTCATCAACAAGCTGATGGATACCATCTGCGGATGCAAGAGAGCCTGCTGCCAATTTGCGAATCTCTCCTGCCACAACCGCAAAGCCTCTGCCTTGCTCGCCTGCGCGTGCTGCTTCAATGGATGCATTGAGCGACAATATATTCGTTTGATTAGCGAAGCTTGTAATGTTTTCAGCAATCGTACCGATCTCCTTGGAGCGCTGCTCCAGAGTCACAATGGTAGCCGACAGCTTCACAATAACCGCCGTCACTTCACCCATTTGAGAAACTAGGCGCAGCAGCGATTCATGTCCGAGTTCGGCCTGGCGAGAGGTTGAAGTTGACTTATCAGCGATAGATGCCGTATTCTCCGCAATTCTTTGAATACCTATGGTCATCTCTTCAACAGCGCGAGAGGTCTCTTCGGCCCCTCTTGCCTGTACCTCAGAGCCATTTGCCACTTCCTGAATATTCAAAGCCACATGCTCTGTCGCTGCAGCAGACTCCTTGGAAGCCGTTGATAATTGCAGGGTCGAGCTTGTTACCTCCGCTGCATTGTCTGCGATGCCGCCAACTAGCTTCTTCATCGCTTCGATCATGTGGTCGACTGATTTTGAAATGGTTCCTAGCTCATCATGTTGATACTTTTGATCCGGAAGGACCGTTAGATCTCCTTCTGCAACCTTTCCGGTTTTGTATACGACGCTTTTGATCGTTCTCATAATTTGCCGAACCATAAAGAATACGCTAATGGACAAAACGAGCGTAACTAAGCCAATCCCCATATAAATAAAGATCTGGGTCTGATTTAATTCCTTCGTCAACCTAGCAATGGTTTCTTCTGAATAAATGTCAATGCTTTCTCCAATCTCATCAATCCCTGAACGACTGGTTTCGAAGCTTTTATCAATTCGGTCATTCTTAAATTGACTGGTTGAATCGGCAGCCCCTTTCACTGCCGCTGCTGACCAGAAATTAAAATTAGCTTTAAATTCAATTAAAATTTGATCGATAGTACGTTTGGATGTGCCGCCTGCCAAACTTTGAAGTTCATTATCGTACAAAATCTTTTGAGCAGCTTCAATACGCTCCCCTACCTGCTGAATATTTGCTGCTAAGTCTGCTCGCTGAGCTTCCAAGCCTGCTTGGTCCAATGTACCTGATTCAATCTTCAGATAGGCTTGATAAGCTTGGTACATATCGCGGTCAGCATTTAAAACGAGCGTATCCATTTGATTGGATGTCTCGTAAATTCCCTCCTTCATATCGTTAAAAATACTGCGCTGCTCTCCGAGCAAATAAAGGCCTGTCCCTGCATAAAAGAACAAGGGCACTATAGCCAGCAGCGCTAATCTCAAACGTAAAGATAATTTCATCAAAAATCCCGTCCCTCCAACATGAAAATAGTTCTATACCTATTTATCGGGAAAATCGGATAAATAAGTAGATTAAATGAGAAATATTAAAATTATATTGTCGAATCCTATATTTACCAAATAAAAAAAGCATGCTCTCTTCAAACAGAGTGCATGCCTTTCGTCTACACGTAATTTTGCAATTACTTACCGAAGGATTGAGGATCTTGTCTCCAAGCTTGCAGGGAAGCTACATCCTCAGGAGCAACCTTGCCAAGCTCCAATGCCGTTTGAATCAAGGCGCTGTAATTCGACAACGTAGCCAGTGGAACCTGCTCCGCTGCAAAGGCTTGAATCGCTGTGTCGAATTCGTAAGTAAAGATGGCAAGCACGGCCAAAACCTCAGCACCCGCCTCACGAACAGCCAGTGCCGCTTTCAAAGAGCTTCCGCCCGTTGAGATCAAATCCTCAATAACGACTACTTTCTGGCCTGGGAGAACTCGTCCTTCGATCTGGTTTTGTTTGCCGTGGCCTTTTGCTTTGTCACGGATATAAGCCATGGGCAGATTGAGTTTCTGAGCAACCCATGCTGCGTGAGGGATACCTGCCGTAGAAGTACCCGCAATGACCTCTGCGTCTGGATATTGCTCGCGAATAATCGCCGCAAAGCCTTCCGCAACCAAGTCACGAATGGCAGGATAGGTCATCGTCAGTCTGTTGTCGCAATAAATAGGCGATTTGATGCCTGAAGTCCAAGTAAAAAGGTCATTCGGCCGCAAAGCGACAGCCTCAATCTCAAGCAAGCTCTTAGCAATCTCGTTAGGCAATTCAGCTACTGTAAATTTACTCATGAGTAGTCATCTCCTCAATAATGGATTCTATGGATTGACGCGGGTTAGGTGCTGCTGTAATCGGACGGCCGATAACCATATAATCCGTTCCCTGCCGCAGAGCCTCGCTAGGCGTCATAATGCGGGACTGGTCATTGACATCCGATCCAGCGGGACGGATGCCTGGCGTTACTGTTTTAAAGGATGGACCGCATAACGCTTTAATCGCTTCAACCTCAGAAGGCGAGGCCACAACCCCATCCAGGCCTGCTTTTTTCGTTAACTCCGCGTAACGTAATACCGCAGATTCAACCGTACCGCCAATACCGATTTGCTCATTCAGCATCGCTTGGTTCGTGCTTGTCAAATGGGTAACCGCGATGACCGTCGGTTTGCGCAGAGCGCTTCCCGTAAGCGCGATATCCACGCCTTCCATCGCAGCTTCCAGCATGGCGCTTCCTCCTGCCGCATGAATATTAAACATATCCACGCCCAGCTTCGTTACGCTGCCTGCCCCGCCTTTGACCGTGTTCGGTATATCATGCATTTTGACATCGAGAAAAACATAGTAGCCTCGCTCTTTCAAGCTCTGCACAAACGAAGGCCCAGCAGCGTAGAACAGCTGCATTCCCACCTTCATGTAACAAGGAATACCCTCCAGCTCCGCGATTAAACGCTCCGCCGCTGCCGCATCCGGGTAGTCCAATGCAACCATAATGCGCCCTGCTGCTTGCTCGTTTGACAATTTCATTCGAAATCGCTCCTTTTTCTCTGTTCATTGGCATAATAAACGGCCATACGTCTGCTCCTTACTATTCTCGCGTGACAGGATGTCAAGCAGAGAATAGCGGAGCATATCACGCTGGCCGTACTTTAAGCTGATAACAGCTTATTTTTTTTGAAGCAGCACCGGCATCGAGCGCGAGGAGAAATTCAACGTTTCGAGCATCACTAGCAATGCGCGAACCGTATCTAGCGATGTCATACAAACAACGCCATTCTCAACGGCTTCACGGCGAATTCGGAATCCGTCACGTTCAGGAGCTTTGCCTTTTGTCAGCGTATTGACAACAAACTGCGCTTGGCCCTCACGTACCAGATCCAGAATATTCGGCGATCCTTCGCTTAGCTTATTGACAGTAGTAACGATCAAGCCTGCTTCTTCCAGCGCTTTAGCCGTTCCGCCTGTAGCAATGATTTTGTAACCAAGATTAAAGAATCCGCGCAGCAATTCTGTTGCTTCTTCTTTATCTTTGTCCGCAACGGTTGCGATAATCGCTCCCGATGTTGGAATTTTCATACCTGCACCGATGAGGCCTTTGTAGAGTGCTTTCGCGTATTGTACGTCACGGCCCATAACTTCGCCCGTTGACTTCATCTCAGGCGTCAAGGTAGGGTCAACGCGGCGCAGCTTAGCGAAGGAGAATACAGGTACTTTAACCGATACATACTCATCCTCAGGCCACAAGCCGTCCACATAACCGAGATCGGCAAGCTTCGTTCCGAGAATCGCTTGCGTAGCAAGGTTAGCCATTGGAATATTCGTAACTTTGCTCAAGAACGGTACGGTACGGGATGAACGTGGGTTAACCTCGATCACGTACACTTTCTCCTGATGAATAACGAACTGGATATTAACAAGTCCGATTACATTGAGCGCTTTGGAAATGCTGATCGTAATATCAACGATTTGTTTCTTGATATCATCGGATAGCGACTGCGGCGGATAGACTGCAATGGAATCCCCAGAGTGAACGCCTGCGCGCTCAACATGCTCCATGATGCCTGGAATCAGGACAGTATCGCCATCACAAATCGCATCCACTTCTGCTTCTTTGCCAAGCATGTAGCGGTCGATAAGCACCGGATGCTCAGGGTTGATTTTCACAGCAACTTCCATATAGCTCAGAAGCTCTTCGTCCGAGTAAACAATTTCCATCGCACGGCCGCCAAGCACGTACGAAGGACGTACAAGAACCGGATAACCAAGGCCTTGTGCTGTTACGACAGCATCGTCAACCGTTGTTACAGTCTTGCCATCAGGCTGCGCAATGCTCAAGCTCCGAAGCAATGCTTCAAATTTCTTACGATCCTCTGCTGAATCGATGCTCTCAAGACTGGAGCCAAGAATACGTACCCCTGCTTTGGAAAGCGGAGCTGCAAGGTTAATTGCGGTTTGGCCGCCGAATTGAACGATTACGCCAATTGGATTCTCTTGCTCAATGACGTTCATTACATCTTCGAAGAACAAAGGCTCAAAATACAATCTATCCGATGTGCTGAAATCAGTCGAAACTGTCTCAGGGTTGTTGTTGATGATAACCGCTTCGTAGCCTGCTTTTTGAATCGCCCAAACTGCGTGAACAGTGGAGTAATCGAACTCGATACCTTGACCGATACGAATCGGACCAGAACCAAGAACGAGCACTTTCTGTTTGTCCGTTTGAGTAACTTCATTCTCAACTTCATAAGTCGAGTAGTAATACGGCGTTGAGGCTTCAAATTCCGCCGCGCAAGTATCTACCATTTTGTATACAGGCTTCAGGTTTTGCTGTACGCGAAGCGCGCGAACATCTGCTTCTGTCGTATGGCTGCCATTAGGGAAGCCTTCGCTGCGAACTTCTGCAATCGAACGGTCAGAGAAGCCTTTGCGTTTTGCTTCGTAAAGCGTCTGAGCCGTCAAGGTTGATTCACTGCGCATGCGATCTTCGAACGCTACGATTGACTGAATTTTATCTAGGAACCACCAGTCGATATTCGTAAGATCTTGAATTTCTTGAAGCTTGTAGCCACGGCGGAAAGCTTCCGCTACAAGGAACATACGCTCATCATCCGGTTTCTCCAAGCGCGAGCGCAGTACAGCATCTTCTAATGAAGAAGCTTCTTTCAAATGAATACGGTGTGCGCCGATTTCAAGGGAGCGAACGGCTTTGTGGATCGATTCCTCGAACGTACGGCCAATCGCCATAACCTCGCCCGTTGCTTTCATTTGCGTGCCTAGTTTACGGTTCGCATTCACGAACTTGTCAAACGGCCAGCGTGGAATTTTCGATACGATATAATCCAGCGTAGGCTCGAAGCAAGCGTACGTTTGACCTGTAACCGGGTTAACAAGCTCATCCAATGTGTAACCAATCGCGATTTTAGCTGCCATCTTGGCAATTGGATAGCCTGTTGCTTTGGATGCTAGTGCCGAAGAGCGGCTTACGCGCGGGTTAACTTCGATAACATAATATTGATAGCTTTGCGGATCAAGTGCGAATTGTACATTACAACCGCCTTCGATGTTCAAAGCACGAATGATTTTCAATGATGCTGAACGGAGCATTTGGTACTCGCGGTCAGACAACGTTTGGCTAGGCGCTACGACAATACTGTCGCCGGTATGTACGCCAACCGGGTCAAAGTTCTCCATGTTGCAGACAACAATACAGTTGTCGTTCGCATCACGCATAACTTCATATTCAACTTCCTTCATGCCTGCGATCGATTTTTCAATCAGGCACTGGCTGATTGGGCTGTAACGAATACCGGAAGCCACCGTCTCGCGAAGCTCGTCTTCGTTAGCGCAAATGCCGCCGCCTGTTCCGCCAAGCGTATATGCTGGACGAACGATGATTGGATAACCAATGGTTTTGGCGAAGCTGATCGCAGCTTCAACTGTGGTTACGATATCGCTATCCGGTACCGGCTGCTCAAGCTCACGCATTAGATCACGGAACAAATCGCGATCCTCCGCTTTCTCAATCGCTGTTAGCTGTGTTCCGAGCAGCTTAACGTTTTCGCGTTCAAGAACGCCAGCGCGAGCAAGCTCAACCGCCATGTTAAGACCCGTTTGTCCGCCAAGCGTTGGAAGAAGACCATCCGGACGCTCCTGGCGAATGATTTGGGATACGAAATCCAACGTGATTGGCTCGATGTAAACCTTATCTGCCATGTTTGTATCCGTCATAATTGTTGCTGGGTTACTATTGATAAGGACAACCTCGTAGCCCTCTTCTTTTAGAGCTTGGCAGGCCTGCGTACCTGCATAGTCAAATTCCGCCGCTTGTCCGATGACAATTGGGCCGGATCCGATTACGAGAATTTTTTTGAGTTCATTATTTTTGGGCATACTGAAGCTCTCCTTTCAACGTCTCCGATAATACCGCTTGACGACGTTTTTGTGGGTTATTTTTCTTATGCGTGCGGATCATCTCAAGGAATTCATCGAAAAGGTAGCTGGAATCGTAAGGTCCTGGCGCTGCCTCAGGGTGATATTGAACAGAGAACGCCGGGAATGTATTGTGCTTCAAGCCTTCGATTGTCCGGTCATTATTGTTGATATGAGTAACCAACAACGGTGTATTTTGAATAGAATCCTCAAGCACCGTATAGCCGTGGTTCTGAGAAGTAATGTAGCAACGGTTTGTTGCCAGTTCTTTGACTGGATGATTTCCGCCGCGGTGGCCGAATTTCAGCTTAGTCGTTTGTGCGCCGCAAGCCAGTGCGAACAGTTGATGACCAAGGCAAATCCCGAAGATCGGATATTCGCCAAGCAGCTCAGAGATCATTTTCACAGCGTAAGGTACATCCAGTGGGTCCCCAGGGCCATTCGACAATTGAATGCCATCCGGAGCCAGGCGACGAATCTCTTCTGCTGTTGTATTGTGAGGAACGACCACGACGTCACAGCCGCGCTTCGTAAGCTCGCGCAAAATGCCGCTTTTTGCACCGAAGTCAACAAGCACGATACGCTCGCCTTGACCTGGGCTTGAGAATACATGCGAAGTCGATGTACGTGCAACTTGATCCGTCATCAGCTTGGAAATGTTCAGACGCTCAGCAAGCTCTTCCACACGTTCGTTGCCTGTTGTAATAAGGCCTTTCATCGTTCCGTAGTTGCGCAGTTTGCGCGTAAGCATGCGAGTATCGATATCGCTAATGCCCGGAATGCCGTACTCTTTCAAAAGCTGACCGAGCGAATATTGCGCGCGCCAGTTGCTTGGCACTTCTTCATGACGGCGGACTACAAAGCCGTGAATGAATGGGCGCATGGCTTCAAAGTCATCGCGAGTGATGCCATAGTTGCCGATAAGCGGGTAAGTCATCGTCACGATTTGACCGCAGTAGGAAGGATCGGACAGAACCTCTTGATAACCCGTAATTCCTGTATTAAATACGACCTCACCCATCATCTGTGCTTCAGCGCCGAACGAGAGGCCTGTAAATAGCGTACCATCTTCTAACAATAATCTTGCTTGCATCCGTATCACTCCTCAGGTGTTGATTCATCCTATATATAGGCTTAAGTAAGTTGTTAATCAGGTATTATTCGGACCAAACGACCGCTCCGTCAACAATGGTAGTTACCGGCCAGCCGCTAAGCTTCCAGCCGCCGAATGGCGTATTGTTGCTTTTCGAAGCGAAGGTGCTTGGATCAACCGAACGTTCGCTGTCCAAATCTACGATTGTGACATCCGCAGGAGCACCTTGCTCAAGGCGGCCAGTCGGAAGGCGGAAGACGCGAGCCGGGTCAGCCGTCATGCGCTGCAGCAGGAAGCCAAGCGTCCATTTGCCGGTTTGTACAAACTTGGTGTACAAGAGCGGGAAAGCCGTCTCGAAGCCCACGATTCCAAAAGGAGCAAGCTGAACGCCGCGCGCCTTTTCTTCTGCACTGTGCGGCGCATGGTCGGTTACGACCATATCGATTGTGCCGTCCTCCAGCGCTTCGATTACCGCTTGCACGTCACGCGGCGTGCGGAGCGGCGGATTCATTTTCCAATTCGCATCATCTAGGCCTGGGATGTCCTCATCGGACAACAGCAGGTGATGCGGGCAAACCTCTGCGGTTACCTTTACGCCGATCGATTTCGCTAGACGGATCAGACGAACCGACTGCTCCGTGCTGACGTGGCAAATATGGTAATGCACGCCTGTCGCTTCTGCCAGCAGAATATCTCTGCCAACATGGATCGCTTCCGATTCATTCGGAATGCCCTTCAGGCCATGCTTGCGGGAAAATTCGCCTTCCGAAGCCCATGCGCCTTCAACCAGCGTATCGTCCTCGCAGTGTGCGATGATTGGCATATCCATCGATTGCGCCAGCGCCATCGCATTTTTCATCATTTGGGCGTTTTGCACGCCGACTCCGTCATCCGTGAAGCCAATCGCGCCAGCTTCTTTCAGAGAAGCAAAATCAGTGAGTTCACGGCCAAGCTCATTTTTGGTGATGGATGCGTAAGGAAGCACTTTAACCACACCCACCTGCTCGGCTTTGTTTGTAATGTAACGAACGGTTTCGGCTGTGTCCGTTACTGGACGCGTGTTAGGCATGCAGGCGATCGTTGTGAAGCCGCCCTTGGCTGCCGAAGCTGTTCCCGTTGCAATGTCTTCTTTATATTCGAAACCAGGGTCACGCAAATGCACGTGCATGTCGATGAAGCCTGGCGATACCAGCTTGCCCTGCGCATCGATAACCTCAGCGCTGCCCGTATCCGGCG
The DNA here is from genome assembly GCF_006542765.1 of Paenibacillus luteus. Classification (GTDB taxonomy): domain Bacteria; phylum Bacillota; class Bacilli; order Paenibacillales; family Paenibacillaceae; genus Pristimantibacillus; species Pristimantibacillus luteus. Next base: position 175,223 of record NZ_SKCD01000066.1, on the reverse strand, counting down.
ATTGTCCGCCGTCAATGACCGCTTCGATTTTACCGTTTGCGATTTGAATATGCTTGCTTTCTAGTTTGCCCGAGGTTTCGTTCCATACGTTACCGTTTATAATCCATAATGACATTGATGATTCCCCCTCCGGATTTGTTCGTTCTATGCTGCTGGCGCTAGCTGAGAGCCCGTTCTACAACGGCCATTCGAATCGGAACCCCGTTCTCCATTTGTGGGAAAATGCGTGATTGCGAATGCTCTACCAGTTCATCGTCAATTTCAACATTGCGGTTAATTGGCGCAGGATGCATGATAATCGCATGGCTGGCCAGTTTGCTTGCCCGCTCCACTGTAAGGCCGTAATGCTCGCGGTAGCTCTCAGCGGAGCTTAGCATGCCGCTCTCATGACGCTCAAGCTGCACGCGCAGCATCATGACAACATCTGATTTTAAAGCTTCATCTATAGATACATAATTGACATCAAGTTCAGAAGCCTGCATATTCGGCGGCGAGCAGAAGTTTACGTTGACCCCGAATTTCTGAAGCGCCCACAGGTTCGATCTGGCTACACGGCTGTGAAGCACATCGCCAATGATGGACACCGTCAAGCCTTTCAGCTGTCCAAAATGTTTTCTCATCGTATACATATCGAGCAGCGCTTGTGTAGGGTGCTCGTTATTGCCGTCACCGGCATTGATCAAAGGCACTTTGATCTTTGTTGCCAGCTCGGCAAGGACGCCAATGGGCTTCAAACGAATGATACCCACATCGATTCCCATGGATTCCAAGGTGCGAACCGTATCGTAGATCGATTCACCCTTCTGGACGCTTGATACCGCAGACGAGAAGTTCAGTACCTCTGTACCCAGACGCTTCTCAGCTACTTCGAACGAAAAACGGGTACGCGTGCTGTTTTCAAAAAACATATTGGCTGCAAACTTGCCCTGCATCGTCGTATGAACTTTTACCGCTTGGTTTTCCCAATAAGCGGCGCGATCCAGAATTGATTCAATCTCTTCTTTGCTGAGCTCTTTTAATCCGAGCAAACTCCGTTGTTTAAGCTGCGTCATCGTCATCCGGCTTGCCCCCTCTGGTTAATGATCGTTACCTGGTCGATTTGATCAATTTCAGTTAAAGCCACTTCAATTTGCTCCTGCTTTGAGGTAGGCACGTTTTTGCCTACAAAATCAGGCCTGATCGGAAGTTCTCTATGGCCTCTGTCCACGAGCACAGCAAGCTGTATGCTTTGTGGTCTGCCACAATCCATTAGCGCATCCATTGCTGCGCGAATCGTGCGCCCCGTGTACAGCACGTCATCGAATAAAATAATCCGTTTGTCCTGTACTGTAAAGGGTACGCCGTCCGTATCGCCAATTGCTGCGGCGACTTCTACGTCTGCTGCAATCCCTGCTTTCCGGTCATCGCGATAGTGTGTGATATCGAGTTCGCTTACGATAACGGGCTTGCCTTCGATTTCACCGATTCGCTCGGCAATGCGGCGAGCAAGGTAGATGCCCCGCGTCCGTATTCCGACGATTACGCAATTATCGATGCCTTTGTTCTTCTCCACGATCTCGTGAGCAATTCGCGTTAATGCACGTCGAATTGCCGTTTCATCCATGATGACTAAATGCTCTTCTTCCGTCATTTCCGCTGACTCCTTCCATAATCGCCCAAATGCCAGGTTGCGACAAAAAAGCTCCTTGCCATAAATCGCAAGGAGCTTGTGACCGGCCATGAAGAGACAGGGTACAAGCCCAAGCCGCTTCCGTCACAGAAAGCTGCCCTTTAGGCTGTCCTATTTCACTCTTCGATGTGCCTGTTATTCACGCTACCTTGCCAGCCTCTCGGGACTGATTTAAAGGTACTGATGTATATCATAGGAATTATCCCACGTTCGACAAAAGATGTCAAGTAAAAACGATTATTTCCGCTTGTACTTAGTGTGGTCCTATTCCGATTGGCTATACAAGGTAAGCGTTGTAAGCAAGTCTTCTATGTTTAAAAATGGTTACAGGCTAAGCTTGCGAATTCTTTCCACAGCTTTTTCTGTATTTTCTCTGCTTCCGAAAGCGGTAAGGCGGAAGTAGCCTTGGCCGCTCTGACCGAAGCCTACGCCTGGCGTACCTACAATGTTAGCTTCAGTAAGAAGCTTGTCGAAGAAGGACCAGGAATCCATGCCGTTCGGTGTTTTCAACCAGATGTAAGGAGCGTTCACGCCTCCAAACACCTCAAGGCCAAGAGAGGCCAACCCATCACGGATAATCGCAGCATTCGCCATGTAATAATCAACGAGCGTTTTGATTTGCTCTTTGCCTTCTGCTGAGTAAATCGCTGCAGCCCCGCGCTGTGTCACATAAGAAACGCCATTGAATTTCGTCGTGTGACGGCGGTTCCACAAATCGTTGATCAATACTTCGTTGCCGGAAGCGTCAAGACCTTTCAGCTCACGCGGTACAACTGTATATGCGCAGCGTACACCCGTGAAGCCTGCCGTTTTGGAGAAGCTGCGGAATTCAATTGCCACTTCACGAGCTCCTTCAATTTCATAAATGCTATGCGGAACATCTTCTTCTTGAATGAACGCTTCATAAGCAGAATCATAAAGAATGATGCAGTTGTTCGCTCGCGCGTAGTCAACCCATACTTTAAGCTCGTCCTTAGTCAGCGTCATGCCGGTTGGATTGTTCGGATAGCACAAGTATATGATATCAACTTTGCGGTCCGGCAAGCTTGGCTTGAAATCATTCTCAGCCGTGCACTCCAAGTAAGCAATATTCTCATAACGCTTTGTTTCTTGGTTGTATTTGCCCGAGCGTCCCGCCATTACGTTCGTATCGACATAAACCGGATATACGGGATCTTGTACGGCTACAATGCTGTTTTCGCTGAAAATTTCTTGAATGTTGCCGACATCGCATTTGGATCCGTCGCTCACGAATACTTCATTCGTGGCAATGTCAATGCCGCGTGATTTATAATCATTTTCGATAATCGCATTAATCAAGAAATCATATCCTTGTTCCGGGCCATAGCCGCGGAAAGAACCGGGAGCTGCAAGCTCATCTACTGCACTGTGCATAGCGTTCAGTACCGCATCTGGTAAACCGCGTGTAACGTCGCCAATACCCAAACTGATGATTTCAGCATTCGGATTGTCTTGAATAAATTTTGTGCGGCGCTTGGCAATTTCAGAGAACAAGTAGCTGCCTTGCAGCTCCAAGTAATTTTGATTAATGGATGTCATTTCATGTCACCTATCCTTATTTTCTCATTGATTTCTGTTGTTATTGTTAGAATAACTTACTTCTCAGCTCGAAATAATGAATAAAGTGGTGAAAAGTTTGCACTTTTGGACGTTTCACATTATCTGGATCGCAGATTGCTTAACACAAATTCAAAGTCAGCGGGCAAAGGCATTTCAAACTCCAATCGTTCCCCGCTGCGCGGATGCGTAAAGCCAAGCAAGGTCGCATGCAAGGCTTGACCTTTCAGTGCAACGGTCTTATTCCTTCCATAAACCGGATCGCCTGCTAGCGGATGTCCGATGTACTTCATATGCACGCGAATTTGGTGAGTTCGGCCCGTCTCCAGTTGAAGCTCCACTACCGTATAATCCCCCAAACGCTCCAGCACATGGAAGTGAGTCACCGCATGCCTGCTGTTGCGTTCTGTCACCGTAAACAGCTTGCGGTCATTCTGGTCACGTCCGATGGGCGCATCAATTGTACCTTGATCATGCGGCAAATTGCCATGCACCAAAGCGATATATTTACGAGTAACCGTATGATCTTTAAGCTGCTCTGCTAAGGAAATATGTGCAAGATCGTTCTTCGCTGCCATCAGCAATCCCGTTGTATCCTTGTCTATACGATGTACAATCCCGGGGCGGATCATGCCGTTGATGCCTGATAGATCCTTGCAATGATACATTAGCGCATTAACCAGTGTTCCCGATGAATGGCCTGGCGCTGGGTGCACGACCATGCCGCGTTTTTTGTTAATAACGATCAGATCCGAATCCTCATAAATCACTTCCAGCGGAATGTTCTCAGGAACGATTGCGGCTTCCTCTGGCTCTGGTATATGCAGCACAACCTTGTTGCCCTCAGCAATTTTCACATTTGCTTTCGCTACCTTGCCGTCTACCACAACGGCTCCAGCCTTGATCCATTCCTGTACTTGCGTTCTTGACACGCCTTGTTCATCCATGCTGTCGGTTACAAACTTATCTACCCGCTCGCCGGCTTGCTCCTCGGCTGCGATCCATTCGAGCGGTTCTTCATTATATAGGCTGCTGCTCATGATTGTTTTGATCCTTGTCCTCTCCATTTTGCGAACGTTTTTTGTCTTCTTTAGCTGATAATAGCGTGTCAATTAAAATTAAGGCTACTCCACAGACGATACCTGAATCCGCAATGTTGAAAATCGGAAATTCATAGCTGCCAAAATTAAATTGCAGGAAGTCGGTAACCTCACCAAAGCGAGCACGGTCCAAAAAGTTCCCGATCGCTCCGCCAAGCACAAGGCCTAGCCCTACAAGCAGCCATGGCTTTGCAGATTTGCGCATCATCTGTATGTACCAAATAATGCCTGAGACAATAACCAAGGTAATAATGATGAAAAACAAGCGCTGCTCCTGCAAAATGCCAAATGCTGCTCCACGGTTGCGGTGCGAAGTAATCAGAAAGAAATTACCGATAACGCTAATTTGCTCCGCAATGACTAGTTTGGATTCAATTAATCTTTTTGTTGCAAAATCAAGAATAAAAACCAGTACCGCGATCCAGTAATAATAAAAACGCATGTGATCACTCCTATTTTTTGGTGAAGCCACGTTTCACGACACTCATGACTGTAGCTCAATCGAGCTTCATTATCATGCTTGTCCCTATTATTCCAATCAATTGTAGCATATTGAACCAAAAGAGAGCCAGCATCGGCGAATAAAGGCCTCTCTTCCATTCAAGTCCATACTGAAAAGCCGGCTTTCGGTTAAGCTAATACAGCAATTATGTTTCCTTTTAAGGAGGGCGCTCTAAATGACAACCCCATCATCAGCTCATGTTATGCTGCTTCAAAGCAGACTACTCGATGAGCAGCGCGAAATCGAACATCGCCTATCCGACGAAGACCATTATGGGCTTTCACATTCTTTGCGGGACAACACTGGCGAGCTTACCTCGATTGATAATCATCCCGGCGATACGGCAACCGAGCTTTATGAGCGTGAGAAGGATATCGCACTGCTTGAACAAGAGGAGCTTCATTTAAGGCGAATTGACGCCGCTTTAGAGGCCATTGCAAATGGCACATATGGGATATGTGCAGCCTGCAATGAGCCGATTCCGCTTGAGCGGCTCGATGCTGTTCCCGATACGCTGCATTGCATTGAGCACGCTCCCCGTCAGTATGTGTCGCTGCGCAGGCCTGTAGAAGAATTACTGCTCGATCCCCCATTTGGCCGAACCAGCATGGACGAGCAGGACTCTTATAACGGCTTTGACGGGGAGGATGCCTGGCAAATTGTCGAGCAATGGGGCAATGCCGATTCACCTGCTATGTCTGAAAATCGGGATGTAGCTGATTATGAGCATGTAGGCATCGATGCGTTTGAGCATGACGGCTTTGTTGAGTCCATTGAAAGCTTTCTCGCGACTGACATAACAGGCCGTCATGTGTCCGTCATTCGAAACCGTGAATATCAGCATTATTTAAAAGCAGGTGAAGGCGATCACGGACTAGAAAACGACGAGCTGAACGAAAACGGATAATTAGTACGTTTTCCCTTCCAGCTGAATTTGAACAATGCGGACGATGTCTGCGATATAGTCGCCAATAATAGGAAGATTTAGGGCTCCAAGTATCTTCAACACGTAAAGAATAGTCGCAGCAAAAAAAGTAAAACCGATGGCAATGCCGACGCCTCTGGCCGTACCCGCGAGCAGATTTCTCCAAATCAATGCTCGCGGCCTATTCAATAAGTCAACATATTCGGCCATCTGTGATCGTTCCATATCCGCAGCGATCGTTTGCAATCGTTTATCAAGCATGTTTAACGAAGTATGTAGCTCGTTCAAATTTTTCGGCTGTTCCGGGTTATTTGGTTTCATACGAGGCATCCCCTTTGTCAAACAAGAAAACGAGGCCCTTTCCTCCTACTGCTTGCGCCATGTGACCATTCGGTCGCGGGCTGCAGCAGCCGGCAGGCGACGGCCTCGTTTTTCGCTTGTTATTCTACTCTATACTATATCCTTAACCGCGGATGAAAATCCCTATTTCCTTGCTGCCGAGTGATACTTTCTCCATCTCAGGCACTACCTCGTAAGTCACGCTTTGAACGAGCACATTATCGTAGAGCACTTCAGAGAACGCTTCAAGCGCAGCCTTGAGCTCAGTATCTACATCAAGGACAAGATCAATCCTTTTCTCGATAGCGAGGTCAAGCTTTTTGCGCGTATCCTGCACGGCACGAATCACTTCACGGACCCAGCCCTCTTGCTCGAGCTCAGGCGTAATATCCGTATTCAAGGCTACAGTCACGCCATTTCCAGATGCTGATGCAAAGCCGGATTTCGCTTGTTTTTCGACTAGAAGCTCTTCTACGGAAATCGCAAGCTGCTCGCCCTCTGCACTCGTAAAGGCGAAGCTTCCGCCATTTACGATATCGCGTGTTTGATCAGCGTTCAGACCTTTAAGCTGACCTTGAATAGCACCGACGTTTTTACCGTATTTTTTGCCTGCAACCTTAAGATTCAGCTTCAAAGTAAAGTCGACAAAGCCGCTGTCTGAATGCTGTACCGTAATGGTTTTCACGTTGATTTCATCCTTTACGATATCCTCGTAGTCCGCCACATGAAAATCACGATCAAGAGATACGATAAGCTCCGAAAGAGGCTGACGAGTTTTGATGCCTGTTTCATTGCGGACATTGCGTGCCAGCTCAACAATTTGTTTTGCGTTCTCCATGTCTAGCTCCAACGTTTCATCGATCGCCGACTCATCCACTTTCGGATAATCTGCGAGATGAACGCTGCCTGTTCCGCCAAGATTGCCGTAAACATCTTCAGCCAGAAGCGGTGCATAAGGCGCAATTAGACGCGAGAGCGTCAGCAGCACGCTGCGCAGCGTTTGATAAGCAGCAAGCTTATCCTCTGACAGCCCACTTCCCCAGAAACGATCACGCGAGCGGCGGATATACCAGTTGCTAAGCTCATCAACGAAAAGCTCAATGGATTTGGCAGGGTTAAGGAAATCATTGACCTCGAGCCCTTTATTCACCGTATTGATTAAGCTGTTCAAGCGTGAAATGATCCAGCGATCCAGCTTGTTGTCCGATTTCTTTTCCTCATGCGCCGTATAATCATAACCATCAATGGACGCATACAATGCGAAAAATGCATGTGTGTTAACGATTGTATCAATCACTTTGGATTTTGCTTCGCCAACGATGCCGCGCGAGAAGCGCTTGCTGTTCCAAGGAGCGCTATCTGCTAGCAAAGCCCAGCGGAACGCGTCTGTTCCGTATTCATTGATGATTTCCCAAGGATCGATAACATTCCCTTTGGATTTGGACATCTTTTGCCCGTTTTCATCCAAAATATGGCCGGTTGAGATAACCGCTTTGTACGGTGCCTTGCCATTATATAGCGTAGAGACCGCAAGCAAACTGTAGAACCAGCCGCGCGTTTGGTCGATTCCTTCGCAGATGATATCCGCAGGGTATTGATCAGCAAATTGCTCCTCGTTCTCAAATGGATGATGGTGCTGAGCAAACGGCATCGATCCGCTGTCGAACCAGACATCGATAACTTCTGGGGTACGGGTCATTTCCGCACCCTCGGCATATGGCGATTTGAGCTTAATTCCATCCACGTATGGCTTATGAAGCTCGATATCCTCCGGTACATCACCGACAGCCATCGCACGAAGATCGGCAATGCTGCTTGGCGAATACTCCTTGCCAGTCACATCGCAAACCCAAACGTTCAGAGGCGTTCCCCAGTAACGATTCCGGCTGATGTTCCAATCAACCAGATCCTCCAGAAACTTGCCGAAGCGACCTTCACGGATATGGCCCGGATACCAATCAACTGTATTGTTGTTGGCAATCAATTGATCCTTCACAGCTGTCGTTTTAATAAACCAGCTTTCCATTGCGTAATAGATCAAAGGCGTTTTACAGCGCCAGCAGAACGGATAGCTATGCTCATAACGTTCCTTGGAGTAAAGCAAACCGCGTTCGCTCAAGTTTTTCACGATATCGATATCTAGCTCACTGTCTTTGACGAAACGCCCGGCAAAGTCGGTTACTTCTGCAACGTAGCGGCCTGCCAAATCAACAACGCTCAGCATACTTATGCCGTTCTCACGCGCGACACGGTAGTCATCCTCACCGTGAGCCGGAGCGATATGAACGATACCGGTACCGCTTGTATCGCTGACGAAATCGCCGGCAATAACGACATGCCCTTTGTCGAGCGCTACGTAGTTAAATGGCGCTTCATAACGAAGCCCAACGAGCTCAGCACCTTTTACAACCGAAAGCACTTCGTACTCATCTTTAAATACCTTCTCCGCTAAGTTTTGAGCTACGATATAAACTTCGCCATTCTTGGCTGCACGAACATAATCCAGTTCAGGATTAACAGCAAGCGCTACGTTCGCTGGCAGCGTCCAAGGCGTAGTCGTCCAAGCTAGAACGAACTCGCCTGATTCGAATAACTTGAATTTTGCAGTCGCGCTCAAATCTTTGACATCCTCATAGCCCTGAGCAACCTCATGGGAGCTGAGTGTCGTTTGGCAATCCGGGCAGTAAGGACTAACGCGATGACCGCGGTACAACAAGCCTTTGCCGTGAATCGTCGATAAAATATGCCATACGCTTTCGATGTACTCATTTTTCAAGGTGATATATGGATTGTCTAAGTCGGTCCAATAAGCAATGCCTTCTGTCAACTCGCGCCATTGCTTCTCATATTCAAATACGCTGGCCTTACATTTTTTGACGAATTTCTCTACGCCATAATCTTCTATCTCTTGCTTGCCGGAAATCCCAAGCTGCTTCTCTACGCCTAGCTCAACTGGCAAGCCATGCGTATCCCAGCCCGCTTTACGGATGACCCGATAGCCTGCCATCGTTTTGTATCGGCAAATAAAATCCTTTATTACGCGGCCAAGCACGTGACCGATATGCGGAGCACCGTTAGCGGTTGGCGGCCCTTCATAAAAGACGAAGTTTGGTTTGCCTTCCCGATTTTCGATTGATTTCTTGAATGTATCTTCCGTTTTCCATTTCTCAAGCACACGCAGCTCACGAGAGCGTGCACGTTCCTTTACGTCTACGCGTTGCATCATTTCAGCCTCCTATGTTAAAAACAAAAATAAAGCCTCATCCCTATGAGAAGGGACGAGGCTTAGTCGCGTTACCACCCTTGTTCCGCACATGCTTCAGCTATACAAAGTAAGCTTGAAGCCGAAGGCAGGCAGCTCAAGCCGAGCTGTGCTTCATGCGGCACCTTAGTCGCGAACGATTCGTTCGCGTTCCCTGTAACGGGGGACGGCCGTCAACGCTTATTGGTGCAATTGCAGGTTCGGCGCTGCTTCTCAGAGAGGATATTCCGCAATGGCTCACACACCGGGCTTTCAGCTGCCGCCGGCTCTCTTTGGAGTGAACGTAAAGCGTACTTGTTCTCATCAACGAAGTTTGGATTATCAATTCATTATCCTAGTTATAGCTTACCGACAGGCCAAATGTCAAATGGCATTTCGCCTAAATCTAAAACATTAGCCTCTAGTCAGCTCATGCTCAGAGGATCTGGAAGCTTGCGGCTCCAATGTATCCCAGCCGTCTACCGTTAACAGTTCAAGCTGCGCCTCAACTAGTGTACGGAAACGTGCCCGATAGACCGATGCTTGCTTCTTAAGCTCTTCCACCTCAAGCGATACCTTGCGAGATTTCGCCAGTGAATCATTAATAATACGGTCAGCATTTTTCTCTGACTCTTTAATGATCAGCTGTGCTTCCTTCTTCGCATTGCTTCTCACCTCATCGGCAGCTTCCTGCGCGACGATGATCGTTTTGCTAAGCGTTTCTTCGATATTTGTAAAATGATTCAATCTCTCTTGCAGGCCAAGCACTTGATTTTGCATCTCTTTATTTTCACGAATGAGCGATTCGTAGTCTTTAATTACTTGATCGAGAAATTCATTGACTTCATCCTCGTCATAGCCGCGCAGTCTCCGGCCGAATTCTTTGTTATGTATGTCCAATGGTGATAACGGCATTGGCGCACCTCCTCATGGTATTTGTGACTCTGGCAACGGGAAATACTATTTGTTGTGAACATTTTCGACAACCGCAGTGAAATTCCTGCATTCGCTCAAATAAATTTGCCGACTTTGACTCGGATTCTGCCTTTTTTTGTCACTCCGTCCATCTCTAGTACTTTAAACCGGCCAAGTCCCTTAAAGGATACCACATCGCCCTCGCGAAGCTGCTTCGAAGGGTCCTCCTCCGATTTCCAGTTGACTCTGCATCTGCCAGCCCTGATCGGATCGACAATTTTGGACCTGCTGATCCGATATACATCGCTAGCGATGCCATCCAGTCGCATGGAAGCGACCGACAAGCTCATCTCCTCCAGCTTCGGAACGACCGTCTTAAGCTCATTTAGAGGAATAACGTCCGTCAGAACACTAATTCGATGGACCTGCCTTAGATGGATATTTAAGTAGTCGGCAATTTCATCCATGACGACAATATGGCAAAAATGTTCATGAACATGTATGTCACCAATTCGGTCACGCTTAATGCCAAGTCCGAGCAAGGCGCCCAAAAAATCACCATGGTCCAGTTCAAGCTGGGCTTGTCCTGGCCAGTTTACCACAAGAACGGAGATTCCCGCTGTTTCGTCATCGAGATGACGATATTCCGGCCCAATGATCGCCCGGCAGCGTTCAGCTTGCTCATAACCGCCATCCAGACGAATGCTGACATCCGGATTGCGATTAGCCAGAATCGTCAATATTTGCGCTTGTCTCGGGTCTAAAAAATCGGTCCGCTTCAGCTCATGCTGCTGTGCGGACCGCTCTATCCATTCCTCCGCCCGATCTACGAAAGGCTTCTCATCGGGGTGAAAATGATCATATATACCTTGTTTCATACGATCTCATTCCTTTATTTAAATCAGACATTCCATTACGGGATCAAAAATTCAATAACCGCAATCAGACCCATCGCCACGAAACGCAAAGCGAATAGTGCGATAATCGGGGACAGATCAAGCATTCCGCCAATCGGTGGAATAAACCTTCTGAAAATCCCGAGATACGGCTCGACCATTTTGCCTAGAAAAACGCCAATAAAGCTTTCACGGGCATTTGGCAGCCAAGACAGCAGCACGTAACCAATAATCATAAAGCTGTAAATACTTTGCAGTGTACCAATGACATCTCCCACACTATTAAACAACTCAAGGTCACCTCATTTTGTTGTAGTCGTTCTCCTCCGCCAGCATTTCCGTTATAGCGCCTTGAATTTCCACTGAATCCGGCGTGCAAAGAAAAATATTAGGACCAAGCTTAGAGATGCTCCCGCTTAAAGCGTACACTGTACCGCTCAGGAAATCAACAATGCGAACGGCGAGATCGCTCCGGACGCGCTGGAGATTAACGATGACGGCACGACGCGAGCGCAGATGATCGGCAATTTCTTGCGCTTCGTCATACGAACGGGGCTCACTAAGCACAACTCGTACATTTTTCTGCGAATGGATGCTGACGACGTTATTGCTCTTTGTAGTCTTACGTGCTTCGAACGGTGTGGTTTCAGCTTCTTGTTCTTCATTCTGTACAACTCGTTCTCTCTCTACAACTTCTTCTTCGTCCTGCAGACCAAGAAAGCTCATAAATCGGTTCATGACACTCATCCTTTATTCCTCCTCTTTCCCAACTAGTATCGTGCCAAGACGAATCCAAGTGGCTCCTTCTTCAATCGCGACTTCAAAATCATTCGACATCCCCATAGATAAATGAGTGATCGTGCTTGTATGGTTCGATTGCCGCTGAAGCTCATCACGCCATTCACGCAATGCTCGAAACACGGGCCTTGTTTGCTCTGGTTCGGCTTCATAAGGCGCCATAGTCATTAAGCCAATTGGCTTGATCGACTGAAACCGCTTCAGCTGTTCCACAAACGGAAGCAGGTCCTCTGGCTCCAGACCTTGCTTCGAATCCTCGCCCGATACGTTAACTTGAATAAAGCAAGGAACGATAATACCAAGCTGAGAGGCCTTCTTGTCGATGGCTTCGGCAAGCGATAGCCTGTCCAACGAATGCATGTATGTAAACTTCCCAATGACGTCCTTCACTTTATTCGTTTGCAATGAACCAATGAAATGCCAGATGGGTTGATCGTCAGGCTCCCCGATAGGATTGCTGCTAATGGCTTCCCATTTGACCTGTGCATCCTGCCAGCGGTTCTCGCCTAAATGGCGATAGCCATGTCCAAGCGCTTCCTTGGTTGTGTCCAAAGACACATATTTGGTCACTGCAATAATTTGAACCTCGTCCCTGCTGCGTCCTGAACGCTCACAAGCTTGTCTAATCCGCTCTTCTACGAGCGCTCTTCTATCCTCAAATGCAGATGACATGCTTCACCTCTCCCGAATGCCGATCCAACTGGCCATCCGGCCGGTTAGGCCACCTTCTTTGCGATGAGAAAAAAACAAATCTCGTCTGCATCCGGTGCACCACTCTGTTAATTCGATATGGATCGGCAAAATTCCTGCTTTTATCATAATCTGTCGGTTTATTTCTTTCAAGTGCAAGTTCGCTTTTCCATCTCCAGACAACTTCAACATCGTTTCAGCGGTTTCCGTTTTAACGCCAAGCCCTTGCAGCAGCTGCTGTACCTGATTGATCACGGGACCATCAACCTCATAACAGCAACTACCAATTGATGGCCCTATCGCTGCAAGAAGGACCTTAGGATTAGTTCCATACGCGGCTTCCATCGCATGAATCGTCACTGCGGCAATCTCCTGCACCGTCCCTTTCCAGCCTGCATGGGCAAGAGCGACTGCATCATGCTCGGGATCATAGAAATAAAGCGGTACGCAGTCCGCATAAAATGAAGCCAGCAGCACGCCGGGAACATCCGTCATTATCGCATCGCAATCCTTTATGACGCTGCCTAACGAGTCTCTGCCGCGTCCCCTGTCTTCCTCTATCATTTGATGCACGGTATTCCCATGTACCTGCTCCGCACATGTCCACGCGTCAAATGGCCAGTCTATAGCGTCTGTTAATGCCCTCCGGTTAGCGATGACCGAATGATCCTCATCCCCTACATGAAGACCCATGTTCAAGCTCGACCACGGTGCTTCGCTTGAGCCGCCTTCCCGGCCCGTAAAACCGACAGTTAGCCGTTCATTCCGGACCATCCAATTGGGCAACAAAAAAAGCGAAGGCCCCTTCGCTAATTGTAGATGTTCGAAAGCTTCCACTGTTCCACCTCTATTCAAAGATTTGAGAAGCTGGCTGCTTAACCAGTCATGCCAAGAGCTGCCGTTCCTTTCTCCCTCAGCGTTCAGCGTCTCTACCTTAATATCTAAAAATAGTTTACCGCGTTAAGAGCGGGCGTGCAAATCATCCTCTTCGGCACGGAGCTGCTTCGTATCATCCATTCGCACCAGCACAACGTCCGCACCAATCTTCACAATGTTTCGCCAAGGAATAACAACCTCCGTCCCTCCTCCTCCAAACATCCCCAAAAACTTAGTAAACTGTGGCACGACAATTGAATCAATACGCCCTTGTCTTAAATCCAGCTCCAAATCCGAGATTTGACCGAGCTTCTTCCCGTCCACAATATTAATGACATCCTTCGTCTGAAAATCAGATATTTTCATCACCGTTCACCGCTTTTCACGTAGAGTGATCGTCCTTTTAACTTCTCCTATAACTATATGAGGCATTTGCTACATTTTATGTACGGCATCTGGTATTTCAAAAACCGCCCCTTATTAATTAACCGCATCACAGAGCATTGGCAAGAGCTTGCAACGGCGTCGATTATCGCCCATATCGAAATGCACCATGCTGTGAAGCCGCCAGAGAAGATTCGCCAATTACTGAAACTGATGTTCAGCTCTGTTGACACGAAGGATTTTGTGTACCATCTCCGCAAGCTTGGGGCGACGGAGAGCAAATACGAGGACCTTTTATCAACCATCGAACAGCAGCGGCTTGCTTGTGGATTGCGGCTTCAGTCTGGAGAGGGCATTATCGATCTCAGATTTTGTGTACCATTATTATTTGGGTTGGCATGAACGCAATAAGCATAAAGCAAGGAGCGTTCAAGAAACTGAAAAACAGATCGTACAAATCCTCTCGTTTATCGGAAAGCCTGAATAATGATACTGGAGGGGTTTGATATGCCTTTGCTGCTAGCGTATGGCATTGGAGCGGTAATCTTGGTTTTCTGGGCTGCAGTCCTGATTCTCCTCATGCATGTCGAGGTCATTCCACGAATGGTGCCTTCATGGCTCGCCAACTTTGGCGGGTGGACGCTTGCTGTTGTTTTTTTAATTCGATCAGTTGGCGAATTTAATACGGTCGGCCTTTTCAAGCGCATTCGCAAAACCCCTTTTGCCCGCATGGATACCTTCGTTTATTCACCTCTGTGCCTGTTCCTTTCCTGCTTAACCGTCTGGCTTATGCTGATTACTTAAGCCGTCCGCATATGCTTTTTCACACACAAAAAACGGTGCCTCGCGGCACCGTTTTTTACGATTTTACATGCTTTTGCATTTGCTGAATAGCTGACTTCTCCAGACGTGAAACTTGTGCTTGTGAGATCCCGATTTCATCGGCGACCTCCATTTGCGTCTTGCCTTCAAAGAAGCGCATCGACAAAATCATTTTTTCCCGGTCGTTCAGCTTATGCATCGCTTCCCGAAGGGCAATCTCCTCAATCCAGGAGACATCCTTATTACGCTCATCACTAATTTGATCCATGACATAGATGGGGTCACCACCATCATGATAGATGGGTTCGAATAAGGAAACTGGGTCCTGAATGGCATCCAGTGCAAAAACAACATCTTCCTTCGGAACGTTCAATGCCTCCGATATTTCAAAAATCGTCGGCTCGCGTGAATTCCTGTTCGTTAAGCTATCCCTTACCTGGAGCGCCTTATAAGCGATGTCTCTCAAGCTGCGCGAGACGCGGATCGGATTGTTATCTCGCAAGTAACGGCGTATTTCTCCGATAATCATCGGTACGGCATAGGTGGAAAACTTGACATTTTGGCTAAGGTCAAAATTATCGATCGCCTTCATAAGTCCGATGCAGCCGACTTGGAACAGGTCGTCCACAAACTCTCCCCTATTGTTAAACCTTTGAATAACGCTAAGTACCAGCCGCAGGTTGCCGTTTACTAATTTCTCTCTTGCTGCCCACTCGTTGCGGGTTTGCAATGCCGTAAACAATTCTCTCATCTCGACATTATTTAGGACAGGCAGTTTCGCGGTATCCACTCCACAGATCTCGACTTTATTTCGGGTCAACGTGATTACCTCCCAAGGAGAAACATTACTGTACATTATCTCCTCAGGCGGCCTTTTTATTCCTATTGTGACATCATTCGACAACCGCAGGCAGGACGCGGCCTCTAGACCATTTTATTAAATTCTTTGCGAAGTCTTTTGATAATCCGCTTCTCGAGCCTTGAAATATAGGACTGGGAAATGCCAAGCAGGTCTGCAACATCCTTTTGCGTTTTCTCTTCCCCATCAGCTAAACCAAAGCGCAGCTCCATAATGATCCGCTCACGTTCAGACAGCTTATCGAGCGCTTTATGCAGCAGCTTGCGATCCACTTGCTCCTCGATGTTTCGGTAGATCGTATCATTTTCTGTTCCCAGCACATCGGACAATAGCAGCTCATTGCCGTCCCAGTCGATGTTGAGCGGCTCATCAAAAGATACCTCGGTGCGTGTTTTGCTATTGCGGCGCAGATACATCAATATTTCATTTTCGATACAACGCGAGGCATAAGTGGCCAGCTTGATCTTTTTCTCCGGATCAAAGGTGTTGACCGCCTTGATTAGACCAATCGCGCCAATCGATACGAGATCTTCAATATGAATGCCGGTATTCTCGAACTTGCGGGCAATATATACGACAAGCCGTAGGTTTCGTTCGATCAGCATCGCCCGAATGGCCGTATCGCCCGAAGGCAGCTTTTCCAGCAAATATTCTTCTTCTTCGCGTGTTAATGGCGGTGGAAGCGCTTCACTGCCACCGATATAATAAATCTCTTCGCTTTTTAATCCGAATAAAAACATGACACGATAATAATATAACTGAAGGATCAATTTGTACTTGACGAGCATTTGGCCCATCCCTCCTCGTTTGTATGAGCATACGTTTTTATTGTTGTACCATAGACGGATGGATAATGGCTCGATATGCCCCATCAGACGTTAGCTTTCCGCCGTCAAGCCCGATAAGCACCTTTCGCGTTTCAAAAACTTGTCCTTCCCTAGTAATCTCAACCGCATCAGGCTTTATTGCGAGCATGAACTGTGATCCTCGGTTGACCCCTCTGAATGGAACGAGACGAAGCCTGTCTTGCCATATGAAGTAAGGCTGATCATCCATTCCCGCCACAAGACGATCTACTTGTGCATCTCGTATGCTATTCAACCACGACTCGGGCAAATCTTCTTGCCAAATAGAAGCTTCCATCACCATAACTGGCGTTCTTGTAAGCGGGTCATATAGCTGGTTCCCGGTGTCGATTAGACCAACACAGGTCTGCACTCGTTCACCAATCGTAATCTTCACTTCTGCTAAATGAGTCTGCACCAGCTCCCGTTCTCTTTTTTGCGTCAATACGGTACGGTAGATATACAGTCCGATACAAAACGCAGCAATTAAATAAAACAATCCCATCTTGAGCTCCACATGCATACTGCCATTTACGAAACTAATCGTTCTCCATACTTCACCTGATCCTTGCATGAATAAATAATAAAGCCCTAGCACGGCACCCGCTGCCACAAAGTTAACCGCATAAAACGCCGCAATGTTCCTTGCAAAATGCTGAATCGAAGCAAACCCAAACGCAATCCAAACCATAAGCAGCGATATACCGATCTTTACAACTAGCGTAAATAAAAAAGATAATTGCGGAAAAAGCATCAAAACGACATAACAAGCTCCGACAGCAGAAGCCGCTAACACCCGCCAAGGCCTTGGTTTAAGATGACGCGCCCATGCGGAAGTTAGTAGAATCGCGCCGTCCACGAGAAGCTCTCGCAAAAACATAACATCCACATAAACAGCCACTTCGGTCACCTTCCTGCAACTGGCGATACACGGACCTGCATCCGGCTCCCGGGAGAACGATTGAGACTAGTATATTAAAATCCTATTTCAAAGTCTGTCTATTCATGACAGCATGACATATCTTTTTTTGTCGAGTAGGAGTATAAAAACCGCCTCAACTTTTGCGTTTCTTGTGATTGTTCCTTTCAGAAAAAGCTTGTTCGCGTTTATAAATTATCGTATGATACGAAGCTTAGAAGGAAAGCAGTGAAGCACACCGCCTACTCGGGAGTACCTACCCGAAGTATGCGGTATTTTATTTTACAAGGGGGGATCGATTTGTCGTTTCAAACGGAATATGAGCTATGGCTGGAAAAGGAACTGAACAATCGTAAGGGGGAGTGTAGATGAAGGCTGGAACAGGGGCTTGGCCATGCGGAAAAACATTTTGTCGAGTACATTTGGTATCCCGCCTTCCACGACCTCGACAGATTGCATCCGGAGTTTGAAGTCGCCGACTATCGCGATGGGATAAGATATCTGGACTTTGCCTACTTTAATGATGGACTGCGGCTTGCCATTGAGATTGACGGTTACCGAGCACATTCTGCTGAAATCAGTCGTTTGCAGTTCTCAGATTCGCTTATCCGCCAAAATCATCTCGTATTGGATGGCTACTCTCTAGCTGTAAGAGCATATATGTGCTTACAGCACTCTTTCGGCATCAATGAGCAATGTACATCAACAACAAAAAAAAAAACGCCTCACCAGGAATGGCGAGGCGTTTCATTACATAGATTAGCGATCGCTGCGTGGGCGATTGCGAAGGAATGCTGGAATCTCCAGTTGGTCACTAGACGTGTTGCTTGCACCAAATGGCTTAACAGCACCGGTATTGCCTGCAGGTCTTGTATCCACTGCTTCTGGCTGCTGTGGAGAACGGCGCGGTGTTGGCGCTTTATGTTCAAAACCTGTTGCGATAACGGTTACTTTAATATCGTCCTCTAGGCTTTCATCAATGATAGCACCAAAGATCATATTTACATCTGGATCAGAGGCTGAAATAACGATTTCAGCCGCCTCATTCACTTCATAGAGCGAAAGATTGCTGCCACCAGTAATATTCATAATTACACCACGCGCGCCGTCAATTGATGTTTCAAGCAACGGGCTCATAATCGCTTTTCTCGCAGCTTCAGCAGCACGGTTCTCACCAGTAGCAATACCGATACCCATCAAAGCGGAGCCGCGTTCTGTCATAATCGTTTTTACGTCTGCAAAGTCAAGGTTGATTAGGCCTGGTACTTGAATAAGATCTGAGATGCCTTGTACGGCTTGACGTAATACATTATCTGCCGTACGGAACGCTTCTAGCATAGGGGTTTTCTTATCAACAATTTCAAGCAAACGGTCATTTGGAATGACAATAAGTGTATCCACTTTTTCTTTTAGTGCTTCAATACCAAGCTCAGCTTGTCCAGCACGTTTGCGGCCTTCAAAAGTGAACGGTCTAGTTACTACACCAACTGTCAACGCGCCGCATTCACGCGCAATTTCAGCAATAACTGGCGCAGCGCCTGTTCCTGTTCCGCCACCCATACCCGCTGTAACGAAAACCATGTCCGCGCCTTTTAGCTGATTCATAATAATTTCGCGAGATTCTTCTGCTGCCTTGCTGCCTACATCTGGGTTGGCACCCGCACCAAGTCCACGCGTCAGCTTATCGCCGATCTGCAGCTTATGCTCAGATTTAGCCAAATGCAGCGCCTGAGCGTCGGTGTTTACCGTAATAAACTCCACGCCTTTAACACCATTCTCTATCATTCGGTTAACAGCATTGCTACCGCCACCGCCAACACCTATTACTTTTATTTGAGCAAGCTGCTCAAGCTCAAAGTCGAATTCCAACATCTTTCATTTTCCCCCAGTCAAGCGTAAACTGCTGATAGCATCATGTGACGGTACAGCAACGTTTCGCGGTAAAATATAAGCATCGTACAAGGTGAAACGGCTGTTGCCGTCCTTTGGCGGCGCGGCACGTTTCAATCCAAGAAATATAGAGAAAGGATGGCGAAACCATATGCTTTCCTATATTTTAAAGTTGAAACTTATATTATCTTATATTTTAAATAAATTCATTAAACATACTCTTAATCCGCTCGAACATACCGGGTTTGGTTGAAGGTGCTGGACTTGATTTGCGGCTTGCCGTTTTCTTCACTGCCCCAGTTCCACGAGCTCCCATATATTTCGACACGTATTGGATCATGCCAACACCACTGCTGTATGCCGGATCTCTTACTCCAATATAATCAGGCAACGCAATTCTAACGGTAGACTCCAGCTCTGTCTGGGCCAAAGCGAGCGTTCCTGGCATGGATACGGAACCACCAGTCAGGACATAACCATTTACCTTGTCTCCATAACCTAGACGGCGCACCTCTTGCCGAATAAGATGGAAAATTTCTTGCATGCGAGGCTCAACGATGCTTGCAAGGTCAACCTGCGAAAATTCCTTCTCCACATTGCTTCCCATGCGTGTCACTTTAAATTTTACGTCTTCCGCTGCATCCAGTACATTCGCACAGCCGTACTTCAACTTGATTTTCTCAGCTTGATCGCTTTGTGTGCGCAAGCCATACGCGATATCATTTGTTACATATTCGCCACCGATTGGCAGGGTAGATGTAGCTGCCAGTCCGCCTTGATCGTAAATGGCGATCGTACAGGAGCCCGCTCCAATATCCGTAAGTACAGTTCCCATTGCTTTCTCGTCTTTAGTTAGAGAGACCACGCCGGACGCCAATGATAACAATATGACGCCAGAAATACGAAGGCCTGCTTTCTCTACACAACGCATAAGGTTATGTATGGCAGTCTTCGTCCCCGTGACGATTGTCGCCTCAACCTCAAGGCGGACTCCAATCATACCTCGCGGATCGGATATTCCTTCCAGTCCGTCAACCAAATATTGCTTCGGTACCAAATTAATGATCTCGCGCTCTGGCGGGAGCGCGACAACCTTAGCCGCTTGCAATACGCGTTCAATATCTTCTTCGCCTATTTCACGATCCTCGTTGGATACTGCAACGACGCCACGATTGGTCTGCAGTGCAATATGATTGCCCTGAATTCCCACGTAAACGTCGGATATTTGAATGCCTACCATGCGCTCCGCATGCTCTATAGCATTACGGATCGATTGCACGGTTTGGTCAATATCTACTATTGCTCCTTTGCGAATACCCTCTGAGTCAGCAGATCCAACTCCAATAATATTAATGGCTCCATTATTCACTTCACCAATAATAGCACGAACTTTGGATGTACCGATGTCCAAACTGACGATGATGTCGTTGCTGCTCATCTTGCGGCACCTCCGTTTCAAATAAAAATTATTACATTACTCGTTAAGGTCTTTCTACTAATTCAACACCTTTAATATTTTCCCTCTTTTTTCAACAAGATTTTCATTGTTTTTTCATTTCCTGGCGAGTCCCGCCCCTTGCGAGACCTGATATATCCTAATGTTATCCAGCTTCATCGAGTATAAAAGCGATAAATAAAATTCTACCATTCTTTCAAGCTATTGAGTAGTCTCTTTTTCCTCAGAGTCTAAATTTTCATTAATAAAAGCTTCATATTTATCTGCAAGCAGCATCGTAATCTTCCCTGGTTCCTGCGTTTCAATAACCGCATTCAACGTATCAATTTTTTCAACAAGAACAGAGACTGCTGTAATAACTTCAAATTTGGTTCTTGTATACATTAAAATACGATCCGGGTACGCCGAAGAGGGATTAGGAATAATTTCAGAAAGATCCGAAAGCTGCTTTGCCGTAATTTTACCGAGCTGCTTCGTCAGCTCAGCCTTGACGGGGTCTTCATCTGCCCAGCCTGAAAGCACAGGCTTGTCCACGAGCTGCATTACGTCGCTATCCGCCTCTACTGTCGTTCCATTTGACAAAAGCGCTGTCATTTCACCTTGCTTGGAGAGTTCAAATGCAACGACAGGGTATTCTTCCACTGTTATTTTCAACAAGCCAGGAAATACCTTTGTTACCTTGACCTCATTAATTTGCGGGAGAGCAAGCACTCGATCCTCTATCGTGGAAGATGAGGTTCGAAAAAACGCATCCCCGACCAAAATGGCTGCCGCTTTGCCAATCTCTTCCTTCGTAACGAATCTCGTTCCTTCTATTTGAATCTCTGAAACCTTGCTGATAGAGGAATTAAAAAATAATACAGCCAAAAGAGCAACAAACAATAAAATGAGAATCGTCAACAGCTTGGGGTTGCCCATTCGCTTGCGACTTGGCTCTTTCAGCACAGGCATCTGTGCGCTCATAACTTGTCCCTTCTTTCCCCAAAAAACATCCGGCTCTCCTCTCTGCTTCAGCCATTGCTTTGCAGTGCCAGGAAACCGGCTGTTTCTATCTTGCAGCTCAAACGCATAGTATTAATTATTAGGCACTGGAGCATAACGCGATATCCGCGCACCCAATCTAGACAGCATCGTTTCAATTTTCTCATAGCCTCGGTCGATATGATGAATTTGCTCAACAACGGTTTTGCCCTGTGCAGCCAATCCTGCAATAACAAGAGCAGCACCTGCGCGCAAATCTGTGGCTTCCACCGTGGCACCATAAAGCCTAGGGACACCGCGAATAAATGCAGCATTCATATCTACCCGGATGTCCGCTCCCATTCGGGACAGCTCATCGACATGCTTCAATCTGCCTTCAAAAATCGTTTCTTTCAGTATGCTCACGCCATCCGCCAGCGTAAGCAGAACCATCAATTGAGACTGCAAATCGGTAGGAAAAGCCGGATATGGAGAGGTTACGATTCTTTCGACCGCTTTCGGCCTCGTTGCACAGCCGACTTTAATTATATCACCGTCGACAACAATTTGAACACCTGCACGACGCAGAACATGAATCAAGGAGGATAAGTGCGCGGGCTGAGTATTTAGGAGCGTTACCTGCCCACGTGTGGCGGCGGCCGCTACCATAATTGTCCCTGCTACTATGCGGTCCGGAATGACTTTATAACGACATGGCGTTAGCGACTGTACCCCATCTACCGTTATCGTATCTGTACCGGCACCCATAATTTTCGCGCCCATCGCATTTAGAAAATGTTGCAAATCTTGTATTTCCGGCTCACGTGCAGCATTACTGATCGTTGTCCGGCCCTCCGCCAAAGCAGCGGCCATCATGATGTTTTCTGTAGCTCCAACGCTTGGGAAGCTTAAATGAATATCAGCGCCCCGCAGTTTGTCTGCACGACAGATGATGCGGTTACCTATTTCTTCAATATCCGCACCAAGAGCCTTCAAGCCTTCCAGGTGAAGATCAATTTTTCTCTCGCCGATCGCACAACCGCCCGGCTGGTAAACCTGCGTCTCTCCAAACCTAGCAAGCAAAGGCCCCATTAGAAAAATAGAAGAGCGCATTTGTCTCATTAACGATTCCGGCACGTGGGAAGTATGTGCAGTTTCTGTATCCAGCACAACCGTTCCTCCCACATGCTCGGCGCGGCATCCTAATTCGCGCAAAATGTTCAGCATGACGTCGATATCCAGCAAATCAGGCACATGATCAATCGTTGTTGTGCCTTCGGCCAGCAGACTGGCAGCCAGAATCGGCAAAGCGGCATTTTTCGCTCCTTGGATAACTATGGTTCCTGAGAGAGGTTTCCCACCTTCAATCACCAATTTGTCCAATGTATCACCTCCGAATTACCGCTCACCCACCACCAATACTTCCGGCACCAACAGGATGTCATAGCGATCCTGAATAGTGCTTTGTATATGAGTCATGAGGGCGAGAACGTCTTCAGCTTTTGCTTGCCCGGTGTTAACGATAAAATTGGCGTGCTGCTCTGATACTTGCGCACCTCCGAGACGCTCACCCTTAAGTCCCGCCTCTTGAATAAGTCTGGCAGCATGATCATTCGGCGGATTGCGGAATACACTTCCTGCGCAAGCAAGCTGCAGCGGCTGCGTTCTCAATCTTCTCTCTTTGTAGGAGGCCATCATGGCAAGAACTTCCTTCTTATCTCCTTCTGCCAGCTCAAAGGTTGCTTCAACGACAAGACCCTTTTGCTCATGCAGAATGGAATGCCGGTAAGAGAAATGCATATCGTCTCGTTCGTAGCGAACCAATTCTCCTGTCTCCAGTACAATATCAGCTGACTTAAAAATACGTGACACATCCGATCCATGCGCGCCAGCATTCATATAAACGGCTCCGCCTACCGTACCGGGTATTCCTCCCGCGAACTCCAGACCGGTTAGGCCTTCCTTACCTGCCATTACTGACAGTTTGATTAAAGAATATGAAGCTCCTGCAGTAACTGTAGGCCCTTCAAAGCGCACATAATCCAACCCTCTGTGTGGCTTAATTACAACACCCCGAACTCCTTTATCGCTCACCAACATGTTTGAGCCCCTGCCCAAATTAGTCCATGGCATTTGATGCTTTTGCACCAAACGAACCGCAGCAACTAATTCTTCTTTGCTACGAGGGAGGATTAATATATCGGCGGGACCGCCGATTTTCCATGTCGTATAGTTCGAGAGCGGCTCGTTGTACAAAACTTCGCCAAGATTGGCTTGTTCCAATTCCGCTTTAAATGCTTCCATTAGTAGAACCTCCTTAAGGTTTTGTGAAGCAAAACCTACTTCGTAAGCAGTTGCTTAGGTTTTGTGAAGCAAAACCTACTTCGTAAGCAGTTGCTTAGGTTTTGTGAAGCAAAACCTACTTCGTAAGCAGTTGCTTAGGTTTTGTGATGCAAAACCGACTTCGTAAGCATGCCCATGCTCATGTGCTGCTCAACATGATGATAATCAATAGAATTCGCTGCATTTCGGCTGTAAAGGTCACAACCGGATGCTTCTGCTGCAATAACCGCTCCACGTGGGTGACGGTCACGAATATAGTGTATCTTATGCCCTTATAGGCTCTTGTGTGACAGTCGCCCATTTTGGCCAATTTTCACATTCACGGTTGCTTTCTATAAATACGACAGCAATATCCGGCTCTAATAGACACAGCCGCGCCAAAGCGCACTGCAACTAATCAGAAGCCGGATCCAGGTTTTCGTGTTGTAAAGCTTTAACATCAACTGCATAATCCGAACCAAAGTGAACAATTGATCTTCAACGATCCAGGCAGGCACCTGGCCTCACCTCGAATATCGCGAGATATTGAGCAAGATGCCTAGCGCCGTCAGCAATAGCGTAAGTGATGAGCCCCCGTAGCTAACGAGCGGCAAAGTAATTCCCGTTACCGGCATCATACCGATGACAACACCGATGTTAATTAGCACCTGAACTCCGACAATGCCCGTGATGCCCACGGCAAGCAAACTCCCAAATGTATCGGGAGCGGCAATAGCCGCGCGTATGCCGCGCCATACGACGATTAAAAATAATAAAATCAAAGTTGCTCCGCCAATGAAGCCAAGCTCTTCAGATAAAATCGAAAAGATAAAATCGGTTTGCGGCTCCGGCAAATAACTGAACTTCTGCCGGCTCATTCCTAGCCCTAAACCGACTAGGCCGCCGGGACCAATTGCATATAGTGACTGAATGATTTGATAGCCGCCGCCGAGCGGATCCGCCCATGGATCAAGAAAATTCGTAATGCGTTTCAGCCGATATGGCGCCGCTATGATCAAGCCGACAAAGCCTGCGATGCCAATCATCGCGAGGCCGCCCAAATGAGCCATTCGGGCACCTGCCGTGAAGATCAGAAGCAATGATGCTCCTACCATGACCGCGCCTGTGCCGAGATCCGGCTGCAGCATGATCAGCCCAAAGGCTAGTCCAACCAGTCCAAGCGGCGGTACGAGTCCTTTTCTAAACTGCGTAATCGTTTGCTGCTTCTCTGAAAGCCATTTTGCCAAGAACAAAATCATAGCCAGCTTCATGAATTCCGATGGCTGAATGCCGAAGGAGCTAATGCCTAGCCAGCTGCGTGCGCCTCCGCGGACGACGCCTACCCCTGGAATGAGAACGAGCAGCAGCAGACCGAAGCAAACAATCAATGCCATCGGCGCCCACTTTTTCCAGATGGTATAATGCGTGTTCATCGTAAACAGAAGCGCGCCTATGCCTAAGCCCGCAAATAAAAGCTGGCGCTTCACAAAATAGAACCGGTCGCCGAATTCATGAAAAGCAAGCACCGCACTGGCGCTGTACACCATAATTAACCCGATAGTGAGAATGAGCCCAATTGCAGTCAGCATCCAGATATCCGGGGCAGAACGCGCTTTGGCCATAGCGAACACACCTCTTAGCATGGGAAAGTAGGGACATGCCCCCTACTTACAAGGTATGCGCTGAATCTTTAAAAATGCGCCCTCTTTGCTCATATGAAGCAAACATGTCCCAGCTGGCACAAGCAGGAGACAACAGCACGATGTCGCCCGGCTCTGCAATAGCAGCAGCTTGCTTCACCGCTTGCTGCAGAACGGATTCAGCGTCTTCACTAGGTTCGACGATTTCCACTCTGGCTAAACCTGCAAGGTTCGCTACATTCGCGAGCTTCTCGCTCGTCTGACCGTAAGCAACAAGCGCCTTCAACTTTTCCTTGAACAGCGGTTCAAGCTCCATATAGTCAGAACCGCGATCCAAACCACCTGCGATGAGTACGATCGGCGCAGTAAAGGATCGAATAGCTATGGTCGTAGCAACCGCATTGGTCGCTTTCGAATCATTGTAATATTTGACGCCATTCACATCCCGCACGAACTCCAATCGATGCTCTACGGCATCAAACTCTCTGAGCGGCGCTCTAAGCTGTTCTATAGTCACACCCGCTGAAATACTCGCTGCAATGGCCGCAAGCGCGTTAGCGGCGTTATGTACGCCTGGAATCCCTAGCTCAGCTACCGGTAATATGACCGTTTCCTCCCCATCCGTTTGGCGAAAAACGATTTGCCTCTCAGCGAGCTCTTCGGTTCCATCCGAGATAAGTGCGCCGTTCGCATCGCGCTGGTATGGAGGATCGATATACAGACCCGCTTCAAGCTTCTCATATAGGGAAAAAGGAAATCTCTGCGCGATGAGATGCTCTCCGATTGCCCTGCATTCTGGATCATCCCAATTAATGACGGCCACATCATCCTCAGTCTGGTTATCAAACAGCTTGGCCTTGGAGTTGACATAGTCATCCATGTCACCGTGATAATCCAGATGCGTCTCCGCAATATTCAACAGCATTGCGATATGCGGACGGAACGCATGAGTCCCTTTCAGTTGGAAGCTGCTGAGCTCGGCAACGATCCACTGATCCGGCGCTGCCTCCAGTGCAGCCTCGCACAGTGGACGTCCAATGTTGCCGGCTACGATCGGCTTTAAGCCTGCATCGCTAAGAATCTTGCCGAGCCAGGTTGTGGTCGTGGTTTTTCCATTCGAGCCTGTAATACCGATGATTGGCACAGGTGAAAGCCAATATGCGGCTTCAACCTCCGTAATGATCTCAACCCCAAGCTCCTCCGCTCGTTGAACGGGAGGAGAGCTGTAAGGGATGCCTGGATTTTTAATGAGCAATGCGGTCTCTTCTGTAATTAGATCGTCTGGGTGAAAACCGCATAGCACAGAAATGCCCAAAGCAGTCAATTCGTCCGCTTCGGGGCATAATTCGCGATCTTTTTTATCGTTGACAACGACTTCTGCTCCGAATTGATGAAAGACTTTAGCAACGCTAACGCCGCTTCTAGCCAAGCCTAGTACAACAACTCGGCGGCCTTGATAAGATGCCGGATGATTCATGACTGACAGTCCCTCCTATAGATACATATAGATACATGAAACGGCCCCAATAGGTATCGGAAGCCGCTTTCCGTTATATTACTCTCAATTATATTATAATCAGCAAGCCAATGGCAGCTAGCACTAATCCGACGAGCCAAAACACGGTAACGACCTTCCATTCCGACCAGCCAACCAGCTCGAAGTGATGATGGATAGGACTCATTTTGAAAATACGCTTGCCCCTCAGTTTAAAGGAGCCTACTTGCAAAATAACCGACAGCATTTCAAGCACGAACACGCCGCCAATGACAATAAGAAGCAGCTCTGTTTTGGTCAGAATGGCTACGGCCGCAATGCCTCCGCCAATCCCGAGCGAGCCCATGTCTCCCATAAATACTTTGGCTGGATGCGCATTAAATACGAGAAAACCAAGAACCGCACCCACCATCGCCGCAGCGAAAACAGCTGATTCATGGGCAGAGGTTTGCAAAGCAACGACCGTGAATGCGCCGAACGCGATTGCGCTCGTTCCCGCAAGCAGGCCATCCAGCCCGTCGGTAAAATTGACCGAGTTGCTCGCCGCAAACAAGATAATGACCACCAGCGGGTAGTAGAACCAACCTAGGTCAAATCCCCAGCTTGTGCCAGGTACAGAGATCACGGTGCTGTGATGCATGTTATAGAGCATTGCGCAAACAATGATGGAGAACAGCAGCTGACCGAACAGCTTCTGCCCTGCCGTAAGGCCCAGCGACCTTTTAAAAACAATTTTAATGTAATCATCCAAGAAGCCGACGAGCCCAAAGCCGAGCGATGCTGTCAGCAGCACCCAAAATTCAGGCGTTTTATCCGAAAACTTCAGAAATGCAATCATAAGCGCCAGCATAATAATGATGCCGCCCATGGTTGGCGTACCGCTCTTTTTCAGATGGCTCTGAGGACCTTCCGTACGAATTTGCTGGCCGAACTTCAACCTTCGAAGCATCGGAATGAACAATGGTCCGAGAAGAACCGCTAGCAGGAAAGAAGCGCCTATCGAAAATAAAATGACCATCATGTCCATATCCTCACCCCACTTCCAAAGCTTGGACAATCTGTTCCATACGCATGCCGCGCGAGCCTTTGATCAGAACCAGATCAGTTGGCTCAAGCTTCGTTTTTAGCCACAGTGCAAGCTCTTCTTTATCATTAAAATGTTTAACAACCGCGTCTGCCGAGATAGAGGCAAACTGTGATGCGGCTCCTGCTGCTATATGCTCCGCTAGAGGCCCAAACGCAAGCACGGCATCAGCTTTGCTTGGCGTAATGTATGCGCCGATTTCAAAATGCAGCTCCTGCTCCTCCGGACCAAGCTCCAGCATATCGCCAAGTACGATCCATTTGCGGCTGTAGCCGTCCAACTGCTCAACAAGATCAATAGCTGCGCGTACGGCTGTTGGATTAGCGTTGTAGGCGTCATTGAGCAGCATGGCGCCGTTAAATGCTCTTACCGGCTGAATACGCATGCCCGTCAGCTTCATCCCGTTTAACCCTTCGACTATTTTTGCTGCTGGAACACCGAAGAAACGGCCGATCGCAATCGCTGCCAATGCATTACTCACGTTATGCTGGCCAGGTACCGGGATATGAACCTCTCCCAAACCGCTAGGCGTTCCGTTATAAAGTGCCGTAAAGGAAGACGCCTCGGATTCAATTCGAATATCAGCGGAAGACCACTCGTTATCCGCGGATAATCCGAATGTGCGGCGAACGATGCCTGCAGGCAGAATCGCGCTCTGAAGCTCCGCTTCAAGAAGCGGCTCATCGCCGTTGTAAAGCAGCAATCCATCCTCACTTAATCCTAGAGCAATCTCTAGCTTAGCCTTCGCTATTCCCGCTCTGGAGCCCAGTTGCAGCATATGGGCATCGCCTACATTCGTTATAATAGCAGCGTCAGGCTGGGCGATCTTCGTTAGCAGCTCTATTTCGCCGAATCCACTCATACCCATCTCCAGCACAGCAACCTCGGTATCCTCTTCCAGTTGAAGCACCGTTAGCGGCAGCCCGATATGATTGTTGAAGTTGCCTTCTGTTTTGTGTACCTTGTAGGAAGTACCTAGAATGGCAGCCGTCATATCCTTTGTCGTCGTCTTGCCGTTGCTGCCAGTAATGCCAACAACGCGCACAAAGAGCTCGCTTCGGTATGCCGTAGCCAGCCGCTGCAAGGCAACGAGGGTATCGCCAACAATAAGGAGCGGCACATGGGCCATTGACTCCGGAACCTCCTGCCCCTTCTTCCATAGCGCGGCAACCGCTCCGTTTTGGACGGCCTGCTCCAAATATGCATGCCCGTCAAATTGCTCGCCGACCAACGGAACGAACAACTGGCCCGCGGCAGCTTGCCGCGAGTCCGTCGTCACGCCCGTAATCATAAGCTCATTCTCTTTGCCATTCCATCTTGCGCCGCTCATCTCGGCTATTTGCTTGATCGTACGTTTAATCAATGTATGATTCCCCTTATCGCTTCTTTCGCTGCTTCTCGATCATCGAATGGATATTTAACTCCACTGATATCCTGGTAGGTTTCGTGACCTTTCCCCGCAATCAATACTACATCGCCTGGGCTTGCCATTTCAACCGCTTTTTGAATCGCTGCCCTTCGGTCAGCTATTAATTCATAGGCAGACGGGTCAATATGGCTCCGAATAAGCCCATCCTCTATATCCTTTAAAATGAGCTCTGGCGCCTCTGTTCGAGGATTATCCGAAGTAATGATCGCATAGTCCGCATATTTAACGGCAATTTTTCCCATTAGCGGCCGCTTTGTGCGATCGCGGTCGCCACCGCAGCCGAATACGCATAAAATTCGCTTCTCCGCAAACTGCTGCACGGCCCGGAGCACATTCTCCAGCCCATCAGGCGTATGCGCGTAATCCACGATAACCGCAAAGGGCTGACCAGCGTTGACCGCCTCTACACGGCCAGGCACGCCGGGAATGTTACGAAGGCTTTCCGTGATTGCTTTGAGCTCAACGCCTTCAATCAGAACCGCTCCTATGGCAGCGAGGGCATTATATACATTAAATTTCCCGGCCATCTGCAAGGTGACGTCTGCCTCGCCTCGAAACGTATGAACGTGAAAGGTAGTTCCTTGAGCCGTAATCCGTATGTTTGAGGCACGAATATCTGCCTCATTATCTATGCCGTAAGTGATCACCTCGGCTGCCGTAAGCTCTGCATATGCGGATGAGATTGAATCATCAGCATTGAGGACGGCATAGGATCGATCATTCTCTACAGCTTTATATTCATTGCCAAGCCTTGAGAAAAACAAGCCCTTTACAGCTGCGTAGCGGCTCATCGTTTCATGATAATCCAAATGGTCCTGCGTCAAGTTGGTAAAGACAGCCGTTCGAAAGCGGCAGCCCTTGACCCTGCCCTGCTCCAGCGCATGCGAGGAAACTTCAATCGCGCAGTACTTCGTGCCTGCATCCCGCATTTCGGCGAGATAGCGCTGGAGCTGGAGGGTTTGCGGAGTTGTGCTGCTCATTGGGAAGGACTTTCCGGCAAAGCGGCGCTCAATCGTGCCAATCACTCCTGCCGGCAGGAGCTGGTCATTTAAAATTTGCTCAATCAAATAGGTAGTTGTTGTTTTGCCGTTGGTACCTGTCACTCCGATAAGCTTTAGGGTATCGCTGGGATAAGCATAATAATGATTGGCGATCGCAGCCATGGCAAGCCTGCAATCCCTGACGATGATTTGCGGTATCGGCAGATCAAGCGCTCGTTCCGCAACAATGGCGGCAGCACCGGCCTCCACAGCTTCCGGTGCATACAAATGCCCGTCGACGGTATGTCCTCGCAAGCAGATAAACAATTGACCGCTCGCAACAACTCTCGAATCGGATTCAATTCCGTTCCATTGCGTTTCTCCGCTGCCAATGAGCCGCGCAGTGACAAGCAGCTCAGCCACTTCCTTTAAACGCATCTGCCACACTCCCCCCTTGGACGCCGGCGGAAAACCGTTAGGCCGCAGGAACGTCCTCGTTAACTACCATTATAGTCAATGGGAGTGGGATATATTATCGTCTTCACCTAAATAGATGCGAATGGTTGACCCACGGTCCACGCGGGTTCCCGCTGCGGGTGCTTGGCGGATAACCGTTTTCCCTGATCCGGCAGAGGTCAGGTTAAAATTCATGTTCATGTCCTCATAAATATCCGAGACGGTTTTGCCAACTAAATTCGGCACTGTTACGATAGGAGTCTCCCCGTATTTGTAGATGCGGTCGATCTGTTTCTCACGTGCTGGAATTTCCAGTATAGATAGAGCGTCTTCCATCATATTTCGAACGATCGGAGCGGCAACGACGCCTCCGAATTGAATCCCTTGGGGATTGTCTACGGCCACATAAATAACAATCTTCGGATCATCGGCAGGCGCGAAACCAATAAAGGATACGATATGCTCATTCGGCGAATAACGTCCGTTAATAACTTTCTGGGCCGTCCCGGTTTTGCCGCCAACACGATAACCATCGATAAACGCATTGCGTCCCGTCCCTTTTGCAACGACGCTCTCGAGAGCCTCGCGCACCTGCTTGGAGGTTTCCTCCGATATGACTTTCCGCACGGCGACGGACTCCACCGTCTCTACCGTTGCTCCAGATTCAGGATTTATCCATGCTTTTGCCACATGAGGCTTATATAACGTCCCGCCGTTAATCGCGGCGGATACAGCGGTAATTTGCTGAATCGGCGTTACGGAAACCCCTTGCCCAAAGGCTGTTGTAGCCAGCTCTACTGGACCGACTTGACTGAGCTTGAACAATATCCCGTTTTCTTCCCCGCCAATGTCGATGCCAGTTTTCGTGCCGAAACCAAATTTTTTGATGTAATCGAACAGCATATCCTTGCCAAGCCGCTGCCCTAGTGTGACAAACCCTGGGTTGCAGGAATTTTCAACCACCTCAAGAAACGTCTGGCTGCCATGGCCGCCCTTCTTCCAACAGCGAAGCCTTGCGCCGCCAACCTCAATCGCACCGGGGTCAAAAAAGCGCTCATTGTTCAAGTCAACTTTCTTCTCCTCCAAAGCGGCGGCTAGCGTGATAATTTTAAATGTAGAGCCCGGCTCGTAAGTCATCCAGATAGGAAGGTTCCGGTTGTATACCTCCGTCGGCACCTCACGATACTTGTCTGGTTCATAGGTAGGCCGGCTGGCCATGCCCAAAATCTCACCATTATTCGGGTCCATGGCAATCGCAATGATTCCGTTAGGCTGCAGCTTCGTCATCGCCTGATCCAGCTCTCGTTCCATAACGGTCTGTATTTGCTTGTCGATCGTGAGCTGCATCGTAAGCCCGTCCTTCGGCTCGACATAGGTATCCGAGGAATTCGGCATTTGCCTGCCGGCTGCGTCGGACAGAAAAGATACGCTGCCGCCGATTCCGCTAAGCTCGGTATTGTATTTTGCCTCAATGCCGGTTAACCCCTGGTTATCGATGCCGGTAAAACCAAGCACATGCGCGGCCAAACTGCCGTAAGGATAAAAACGTTTGTTGTCCTCCGCCACGACTACGCCTGGAAGTGCAAGATTGCGGATTTGCTCTGCCTTATCGATCGTAATTTTCCTGCCGCCTGGCCCGAGCTTAACGATCATTTTTTTGGTTTTAATTTTTTCCAGCAGTGTCTCCTGCGACATATCCAGCAAAGGGGCAAGAGCAACGGCCGCAGCTTCCTTATCCTTGATTTGCACAGGAATCGCATACACGGTTGGCGAGCTGATATTATAAGCCAGCTGAACGCCATTACGGTCCACAATTTCGCCGCGCTTCGCTACATAAGGAATATCGCGCCGCCATGAGTTCTCCGCTTTATTCGCAAGCTCTTCCCCTTGCCATAGCTGGACGTAGCTAAGTCTGATACATAAGGCTAGGAATGAAAACCCGGCCAATATAAGAACGATAAATAAACGTCGCCTTACAGTTACATTAGATACCTTCACCGCTTGTTCCCCCTCCGCCTGACTGTTTCGAAGGAGCGTACACTGACGCTCATTCCCAGATTATTCGGGACAAGCGGCGGATAGAACAAGCTTTACGTATTAACAGCTTTGGTTATTTGGCAAACCTAGAACTTATGGCGTAGAGTTAACGGAGGCTTCATCGCCAGCCGTGATCTGCTGGTCGGTTTGCGTGGTTGTGCCATCTGTGCCCGGGGCTTCGCCTTCGGCACCAGCCTCTCCCTCACCCTTCGCTTCAGAATCTCCGGTTCCATCTGCATCTTCCGTTTTAGGTGCTTCGCTAAATGGCGGTGCCAGCACGACCTTTAATACTCTAACGTTATTCAAGGTTTCTTCCTTCTGCGAGACGATATAACCTTGTCCCTCAGGGATGAGCCTAATGCCAATCAGCGACGTAATTTCCAGCGCATCACGCAAGGAGACTCCTTTCAAATCCGGAATCGCAAGCTTCTCCCGCTGCTCCGTAATCAAATAGATGCGCTGCGTTGGGTGAACCGCGGAACCTGCAGCCGGTATTTGCTGCAATACTGTTTTACCATTTCCGACTAATTCAAAGGTCATCGCCTTCGCGGTTAATTCCGCTTTGGCCTGTACGACTTTATAATCCTTCATATCCGGTACGGTTATGGATACTTCTTTTTGAGCATTTTCGGAATCTGCGGGATAGTTAGGAGCTACGCCCATTTTGCGCAAGCTTTTGAGCACAATCTGCTTGAATGCAGGAGCAGCTACCTTACCGCCCCCTACCAAAGGGTCATTCGGTTCATCGACTACAACATAGACGACAATTTTTGGGTCATCCACTGGCGCATAACCGATAAAAGAAACGACAAACTTGGTAGTCGAGTAGTTTTTGCCATCAACTTTTTGGGCTGTACCAGTTTTTCCCGCTACACGGTAACCCTCAATGTAGGCGTTTTTCCCTGTACCCTTCTCCTGATCGGAGACGACCTGCTCCAAATACTCTCCGACTTTTTTGGAGGTTTCCTCCGAAATGACCTGACGGACCACTTTCGGCTCGAAGGTTTGGGTCGTTTTAGTTACAGGATCTGTAATGCTCTTCACGATTTGCGGTTGAAGCAGTTTGCCTCCGTTAGCAACAGCCGCAACGGCCGCAACCTGCTGGATTGGCGTTACCGTAACAACCCCTTGCCCGAAAGTTGCCCGGGCAATATCACTTGCATACCGGAAATTAATCGTTCCAGTTGATTCGTTACCTAATGGAATACCTGTTTTTTGGCCGAAGCCGAAATTGGTATAATATTTTCTAAGTCTCTCTTCTCCCAATCTTTCATAGCCAAGCTTAACGAAAGCAACGTTACTGGAATATTTTAAGCCATCTAGAAACGAGATCGTTCCCCAACCGTCACGCTTAATATCGCGAATGGGAGTAGGCACGCCTTTGAGCTTGATTAGCCCTGACTTATACATCTCATCCGGATTAAAAACGCCTTCTTCAACCGCTGCGGCAAGCGTAACGATCTTAAAGGTTGACCCTGGCTCATAAAGAGATTTAATTGCATGATTATAAGAACTGGAATTATTTACCGAATATTCATTTGGATTGAACTGCGGCATATTCGCCATCGCCAGTATTTCCATCGTATTCGGATCCGCCGCAATGGCGGTTGCACTTTTGGGCGCATACTTCTTCACAATTTCCTGGAGCGCTTCCTCGACGTAGTGCTGAATATCGTTATCAATGGTCAACTTGATGTCTTGCCCATTCTCTGCCGGCTTATACTCTACGTCGCCTTCGGCCAATTGGACCCGCTTTCCATCCTTCTCATACTTGATGAAGCCATTTTCTCCGCTTAGCTGCTCATTAAAAGAAGCTTCCACGCCAGTCATGGCAGCTCCGTCACGGTCCAAATAACCAACGAGCTGAGAAGCCAAAGTTTTACGGGGATAATAGCGTTTTAAATTATCGGTCAAATCGATGCCAACATCATACACCTTCTTTTCTTTATTTTCTTTCAAGAGCTCTTCACGAAAAGCTTTGATTTGGTCTGCAACTGACTTATCCAGTTGCCAGCCGCCATTACGTACCTCCCGATGCACCACGAAGTTTCCATCATCCTTCTTGGCCATTACGTTCTTTCTTAATTCGTCCTTTGATACACCAAGAATTTCATGCAGTCCGTCAATCACTTCCTCTGTAAGCTCTGCTTCGTTGATCACCTTCGGATTAAGAGACAGGTTATAGGCAATCGTATCCATCGCTAGAACATTGCCTGACCGATCTGTGATGGTGCCACGCTTGGCTACTAGCTCTTCAGCAGCAGACCACCTAATCTTCGCAAGATCATACCATTTCGCGCCTTCTACTACCTGCACGACATACATTCGGCTTATTAAAATGAGAAAAAGGAGGGTCATTACCCCTCCAAACAACAGTGTGCGCAATCTGATTCTTTTTTTCATCTTCATCACCTTATTCACGCATAGCCGATTTCAATTCGCTGTCACCGGTATTCACTGTAATGCCGCCTTCCAGCACGCTAACCATTCCTTGGCTCTCAGCCAACTTGCGAATCCGTTCCGGATCGCTAAGCATTTCCACTTGTTTCTTCAAATCTTCCATTTCAATGTTCATCGTCTGATATTGACTATTCAATTGTTTAATTTCAACATTCATATCGTAGATTTGCGCGTAGCGGAAAATAATGACACCAGCGACTACAACGCACATTAGTACGGTAAACATATACAATAGCTTTTCTTGGACGGGTAAGGATTTACGTGTTTTTACCAATCGTTTTGTTTCTTTAATTACCGGTTGTTGATCCTGCTTACGCTTAGGTTGCAGCGCTAAATTGCCATTCACATACGCCAATTCAAATCCCCCTCTTACAATTTTTCTGCGACTCTAAGCTTTGCCGACCGTGCACGTGGATTAAGCTCCAACTCTCTCTCCGACGGAACTATGGGCTTGCGATTAACCAGTTTCACTTTGCCAGCGTTTCCACATACACATAGTGGAAAGTCAGGCGGACACGTACATTTCTCCACAAACTTCACAAACATTTGCTTACAAATGCGATCCTCAAGCGAATGAAATGTAATCACTGAGGCTCGTCCCCCAGGCTTCAAACATCGAATCGTCTGTTCAAGCGCCTCTTCTTCGGCACCAAGCTCATCGTTTACTGCAATACGAAGCGCTTGGAACGAACGTTTGGCGGGATGACCGCCTGTGCGCCTTGTAGCGGCAGGAATGGACATTTTGATTAGCTCGGCAAGTTCACCGGTTTTCTCGATTGGTGCTTTTTCTCTTGCTTTTATAATATTACGCGCAATAGAACGCGCAAATTTCTCCTCACCGTAGCGATCCAAAATACGGGAAATGTCTCGTTCATCCCAAGTATTGATGATTTCGTGAGCCGTTAAATCGCCCTCCCGATCCATCCTCATATCGAGCGGCGCATCGTGGTTATAGCTGAAACCACGCTCTGCCTCGTCAAGCTGCGGACTGGAGACACCCAGATCGAACAAAATGCCGTCTACCTGCGGAATGCCGTCCTCCATTGGAACATCGCAGCCCCGAAGCTCCTGCTCTAAATCGCGGAAATTGCTTCTGACCAGTGTTACTTTATCCATATATGGAGCCAGCTTCACGCGAGCATTATCCAGCGCCCAGTCATCCTGATCGAATGCGATTAGCCGCCCTCCTTCGCCAAGCCTAGATGCAATCAGCTCGCTGTGGCCAGCTCCTCCAAGTGTACAATCGACGTAAATGCCGTCCGGCTTAATAGCCAAACCGTCAACTGCTTCTTCCAATAGCACTGTAATATGCTGAAACACGCCTCAGCCCCCCCATTCTTGTTGTCCATTCTAGAAGTTGAAATCAAAATCGACGAGTTTCTCAGCGATTTCGTTAAAGGTTTGCTCCGACTGCTCATAGTAGCCATCCCATGTCTGCTTGCTCCAAATCTCAACGCGACCGGATACCCCGAGCACCATGCAATCTTTGTCCAGCTTCGCATATTCGCGCAGATGGCTGGGTATGTTTACCCTTCCCTGTTTATCCAGCTCACATTCGGTTGCCCCAGAAAAGAAAAACCGGGTAAACGCGCGTGCGTCGGATTTCATAAGAGGCAATGATTTGAGCTTTTGCTCCAAAACACTCCACTCGCTCATGGGATACACAAACAAGCAATTATCTAATCCGCGTGTTGCGATAAACGAAGCGCCAAGTGATTCACGGAATTTCGAAGGAATAATGATGCGGCCTTTGTCATCAATGCTATGTTGATATTCACCCATAAACATGAGTTCGCCCCACCCCTTCCCCTATCTCCACCACTTTGCCCCACTTTTCCCCACTAAGATACAGTAGTTCGCCACCTAAAATAAAAATCCTGCTCTTAGAGCAGGATTTTTCTAAAATATTTCATAGTATTAATGATTATTAATAATTAAAGGGTGGGCGGCTGCTCCTCGTCCTGTTCCGGCAGCTTAACAGTTCTCCCCTTCTTATTCCGTTTTGCCAGCCAAATAGCGGGAACAGCAATTACAGCAAGCACGGCGATTATTGGAACAGCTCCGGCAATCACAATGAGAAGAAGCTTAAGCGTTTCCCAAACGACCTTTGTGCTGCCGCTGATCGCCTCAGCCATTTTTCCGCCTAGATGTTTCTTTTCCCCACCAGCATCGATTAGGGTTTGCTCCGTTTGGTACATCCGCAGTTCCACCGTAGAGAAAGCGACATTTTTGTCCAAATAACGGATTCGCCCTTTAATCTGCTCGATTTCCTCCTGAACGCTCGCGAGCTGCTGGGAGAACTTGAGTAAATCATCGGCCTTACCCGCCTTTTCCATCAGCGTTAACAACCTTGTTTCCACAAGCTGCTTCGCTTTTAGCCTCGACTCTAGATCTACATATTCCTCCGATACGTCCTTGCCGCCAATCTTACGTTCGAAGTCTTTATGCTTAATTTGCTCAATACGGTCAATGAATGACATAAAACCGTCAGCTGGAACCTTGATGGTATAGGTTGAGCCGATTTCTCCTTCGTTTCTGGTATCTTGAAATTGTAAAATATAGCCACCGCTCTGATGAATGGCATTGCGCAGCTCGGTCGCGGCTTCGGCCAGAAGAGCTACTTGCATATTCAGTGAGGCGGTATAAATAATTTTCTGATTCCATTCTTCGGAAACAACTGCCGTATCCGCAGCAAAGCCTCCTCCCGCTGTAGCTGCAATTGAAAAACTTAATGCCTCTACATTTACCTCTTGTGGAACCTCACTCCCGTTTTCAGCAACAGAAGCTTCAGTCGCAACCGTTCCATCTGCTTCCTCTCTGAATTGATCAGATAAAGGCTTGGAATTGGCTGAATCGCTGTTTGCGGATGAGCAGCCTGCAAGCAAGCCCAATATAACGACAACGACGGCCCAAACTGCCAGTGCTTTTTTCTGTTTTTTTTGTTTATACATGAATATCTCCCCCTGTTCATTTTCCCTATAGACGCCGTCTGGGAATAAAAGGTTACATATCCAATAGAAGAATACTTTATAGCGTGAAACCTATAAAGTCTTATAGTACAGAAAGAAGCCGCGATTGCTCGCGGCTTCTTTCTGTACTACCTATGATCTGCTTTATTCCATATTTATTCCGTTTCTTTCCAGCTGTCTAAATATGCGATTTGCTCCTCTGTCAGCTTGTCGATGCCAAAGCCCAGCGATTGGAGCTTCAATCTTGCGACCTGCTCATCAAGCTCATAAGGAACATTAACGACCTTCGCGCCAATGGACTGGTACTGTTCGTTCACATAACGCAGTGCGACCGCTTGCAGCGCGAACGTCATATCCATAATCTCTGCTGGGTGTCCGTCGCCAGCAGCCAAGTTAACCAGACGTCCTTCAGCCAGCAAATAAATGCTGCGTCCATCCTTTAGCTTATATTCCTCAATATTGCGGCGGACCGTACGCACGCTTGCTGACAAAGCCGTAAGCTCTGGCTTGTTAGCCTCCACGTCAAAGTGGCCCGCATTGGAAATAACTGCTCCGTCTTTCATTACCTCGTAGTGCTCACCGCGAATAACATCCCGGTTTCCAGTAACGGTAACGAAAAACTCACCAACTTTGGCCGCTTCAATCATCGGCATTACAGCAAATCCATCCATATAAGCTTCAACAGCCTTGATGGCATCAATTTCAGTGACAACAACGTTTGCACCTAATCCTTTGGCACGCATCGCAACACCTTTGCCGCACCAACCATAACCGACCACTACAACGGTTTTGCCGGCAACCATCAGATTAGTCGTTCGGTTTATGCCGTCCCATACCGATTGTCCGGTACCATATCGGTTATCGAACAAGTGCTTGCAATAAGCATCATTAACTGCAACCATTGGGAATTTCAGAGAACCATCCTTCTCCATGGCTTTAAGCCGAATGATACCCGTTGTCGTTTCTTCCGCACCGCCGCGAAGATTTTCACCAAATTCCGGATGCTCCGAGTTCAGAATAGTCGCAAGATCTCCACCATCATCAATAATGAGATCAGGCTTCCACTCCAGCGCTTTAACATTTAATGCCTTAAACTCTTCCGCACTTGGATTGTATTTCGCATAAACAGTAATGCCGTCTTCCACTAGCGCAGCACATACATCATCCTGTGTCGATAGCGGATTACTGCCCGTAATCGTTACATCCGCGCCGCCGGCTTTGACGACCTTAGCCAAATAGGCCGTTTTCGCTTCCAAGTGAAGCGCAATGGTCACCTTTAATCCTTTAAAAGGCTGATCCTTTTCGAATTGCTTGCGAATCGTATTCAAAACCGGCATGTGTGCTGCAACCCAATCAATTTTCAAACGCCCTTCGGGCGCCAACGACATATCGGCGACAATGCTTTTATCTGCTGTACTCATCGTAAAAACCTCCTGTATTTTTATAAATATACAATTTCATGACCGCCTGTTCGGCTATAAGGCGCCTCCAGCAGGGAATCCAGCCAATTTAAGCTATACCGGTTCCAGTAGGCCGCCATATTCATTACGCGTTCCTGCGGCTTTCCTAACGGCTGAATCGATAGATGAATGCGGTCAAGCTGACGTGTCGAAGCTTCAAACTGCTTATTAAAAGCATCCACCGTCTTGGAGCCCATATAATTGATCTGTTCCACGATCTTCTGCAGATTGGTATCTCCGAGCTTGGAGAGAGATGGCTGAACGGATGCTGCGAGCGCAAGCAGCGGCTTGTAGAGCTCTTCGAAAGCATCCCTTGCCTCGCCAAACTGTTGTTCAATCGATAATCCGTCTTGCTCCTTTAGCCAAGAAGCCTTGCGCTCCTCAAAGCGCTCCATCACATCTGCAAAAGAAAGCTCATACTTGCTCATATGTTTGGCTACGGTTCCTTCAATTAAGGTATAGGACATGCGCGGAACAATGATAGGCATTTCCATATCAAGGGTACGGAAGGCCTCTCCAGTCAGCGCCCAATACGCAATTTCGCCGGGGCCGAGTACGGTTGCCAGAACCGGAAACAAATAATCCTGCATGAGTGGTCTGGTCAACACATTATTGCTCAGTTGCTGTGGCTCAACCTGTGCAATCCTGAGCAGCTCTTCCTCGGTAAGGGACACTTGACCTTTGCGATCCTCATAACGGCCGTCCTTTTTATGGAGAAGCGTTCTTTCATTGCCATTGGATGATTGAAAAAGAAACAGGTTCGCGCTTCCAGGTGTTACGTCCGCCTGCAGCTCATAACCAAGCTCCTTTACTTTAGCAGCTGAGGCAGCATAAGCCTTCTCCAAGTCGTCATTCCGCTCAATGATGCGTTTGAACATAGGCGACTCCAAGCGGCGAATGCTCTCATGATCTGAATCAAGCAGCACAAGGCCGTGGCTGCCGAACAAATGGCTGAGCAGCATGGCGAAAAAATCGGATAGCGATTGTGCATTCTCCGACATTTTGCGCAATTCCTCAAGCATCACCGGCTTAAATTCAGAGGACGGAAGCGCTTGTTCGAGTTCAGCGAGCAACTGCGCCCAATCTTCAGAGGTTACTTCCGTGCGGCTGACTGACGTGCGGGGCCCTTCCGGCCGGGCAAGGGAAAGCTTGCGCAGCTCTTGTTCTGCAGTCAGTACATAGGCATGATTAGCCTCGTCCCAGTCATGATCCTCACCCGCAATCCAGAACACAGGCACAACTTTTTGTCCAAGCTGCTCACTCGCCGATCTTGCAGCACCAATAATGGATACGGCTTTATGTATGACGAGCAGCGGTCCGGTCCATAAGCCTGCTTGCTGGCCTCCGATAACAACAGGCGCTCCTTCCGCAATCGCAGAAATGGATGCAAATACTTCTGGAGCTGCATCCGCCTTCTCATTGTATGTGCGAAGCACGCTCGCTGCCTCAGTTGCCTCTGCCCGCACATGAGCGCTTTCCTGCAACC
Organism: Paenibacillus luteus; assembly: GCF_006542765.1. Lineage (GTDB taxonomy): Bacteria > Bacillota > Bacilli > Paenibacillales > Paenibacillaceae > Pristimantibacillus > Pristimantibacillus luteus. The sequence continues at coordinate 133,741 of NZ_SKCD01000066.1, read as the reverse complement.
GTTTAAACCGTCTTTCCCAATCCTGCTTGGCTCCCGCATGATAGCCGTACAAAGCTTCAGCACGTTCATCAGTGCGATGTATATAAGCCTCTGTCAAAGGCTGAGCGCTTTTCATTGCATAGTTTTCATCTCTCATAGCGCAGCCTGCAACCTCCCGCTTTATAGTCGTCATCAACGACTTTGATATAAATAAACTTAGCTCCATAATTGTACACAAAGGAGAAGCCGTCCGTCAAAGCAAAAACGCCTCTGCATAGGAGAGACGTTTGGCTCATTTGGCGGAGTCAGACAGTAAACACCATTCTTCCGATTCCGATAAACATAAACAGGATATACAGCAAGCTCATCGTGAAGAAGCTAAGCCGCCATATCGTCCGAAAAACTTTTTTGACATCTACCGCTCCCCGCTTGCGAAATTGTGCATTTCCGAGGAGTCCTCCTCCAAGCAGCATAAACAACATGATGCCGTAGAGACCGAAGTTGCTTTTGAATAAATCGTCGAACAACACCGCTACGCAGCCGATCAATAATGCTGTTGTAATATCCATGGCTAACCGGAAGGCTTTCTTCCGATCCTGAATGTATGCCCCGTAACCAAATAATATGATTGCGAAAGGTATGATTGGAAGGACCGCCATATAAGCATACAGATGCTTGATGAACTCCATCTTTCTTCATTACCCCCTACTTCTGCTTAGGATGCAGCGCTTGCACGAGTTCAGCAATTGCTTGGTTGAGCGGCGCTTGCAGACTGTGCCTCTTAGCCAGCCTCACAACACCGCCGTTGATGGCATCGATTTCTGTTATTCTTCCTGCACGTACATCGCTTAGCATGGAGGAAATATTGCGGCTGGTTTGCTGGCACACATCTAGAATGAGCTGCCACCCGTCTTCGGGCGCGCGCATCCCCGCTGTCACAAGCACCTGCTCCGTTTCGATATAGAGCGAACGCATCAGCATCTCCCTATTCGGATGATTGGGTAGCTCTCCGTTTTCTACATCAAAAAGAGCTGTCAACGGATTGATGACTGAATTAATAAGCAATTTATTAAAAATACGATTATTCAACTCATTCGACAGATTAGAGGAAAATCCTGCCGTTTGCAGCATAGAAATCAACAATTGCTGTGACAAATCATGCCATGCCTCCGGAAAGCGTGCATTATCCTCCCATTCGCCTAGCCATAGCTGCCCTCGGCCCGTGTGCTCAACCGAGCGCATATCTAACCGTTTAGCCCCTTCTGTTGTAACCGCTGCAAATAGCGGGATGGCCGGAAGCTCTTGCTTTATTCGCTCCAAATGGCCGATACCGTTCTGCAAACATACAACAGCCGTTCGTTCGCTGCCCGATGCCATGATTTTAAGCGCTGCTATAAGCTCATCATTAATGTCCGTTTGCTTGACCGTCAGCCAGATCCACCGGTAGTTATCTCCCTTTTCGCATGCCAATCCTGAGTTTTTGATTGAGGAAGCCTGTCCAATCCAGCCGCTTTTCAACGGAATGATCCGCTCATTCTCTTCACCGAGCTCACGAAGACGAATGCCTGAACCTGCAATCCTCTCTGCTTGCGCCTCGGTTCGCGTCCAGACCGTCACGTCGGCACCAGCTTCAGCCAGCCTTCCTCCATAGAGTAGTCCTATCGATCCTGCTCCAACTACATCGATTCTCACATGTTCCTCCTTGCAAGCCTATAATGGTTGTCCATTTTTAATTATCGTATCAAATGTGCCGAAAACATAGCAACAAATAAATGCGATGCTTGTCATGCACTTTCAGCAATTCATTCAAACGCAAAAAAAGAGGCTGGCCTTTTCAAAAGGCCTGCCTCTCTTTTTGCAATCGGTATAACTTATTCAATACGTTCCAAATTGCCGTTCGCGTCCATCTTGAATCTCGGTTTTGCTTCGTCGTCGCTTGTGAGTACCGTCAGTCTCCGTGCGCGGTCCATGATCTGGATCAGCGTCTTGTAGTCATCGTTTACTGCGCGGTAGTCCGTCTGGACATTGTTAACCTCTTTGGACAATCTCTCATTCTGATCTCTCAAGCGATAAAGCTCATCATCTTTTTCTTTCAATTCCTTCTCGAACCATTTGATTTGACGAGCTAAATCCTGATAGGTCGTCTTCCAACCTCTAAGAAAACGAATAACAGCATCTACCGACAAGCCTTCCTCGATCGAATTGCTTTCTTGTCTCAATCCGCGATCATCGGTCTCAAACACAGCAATCGATGATACATGAGGTGTCGCGACAATCGTCTGTTTCTTTAAATAATTACGTTTCTGACGCTGCTGCTTAGCGATTTGTATTGCATCCTCGTACCTTTTGCGAACACAACTGTTCCACCGAAATCCACAGGCTGCGGATGTCCGGCCAATCCTCTCTCCTACTTCCTCAAAAGCTGCAAGCTGTGTACTACCTTCGCGAATATGGCGTAGTGTAACCTCGGCGAGTATTAAATCATCGTCCGGACTCCACGCATCTTGTCTAACTGCTGTCATGCAACAAAAACCTCCTAACGTAAAGGCGCTTACTTTATCTCTATGCCCTTGGTAGAGTTCATAGAATCTATTGGATACTAATTTGTATAACCAAATTTTCGCTTGCTCATACATGTTAACCGTTATATTTGAGCAAACTATATTCAAGCACAGTGTGCATTGTCGGTCTTTAAACAAAAAAATTATGATTTCGTCAAGGTTTTTAGTTTACACTTATTTCACCAAACGTTATAATGATCATTAGAAAATCGGGTCGCAGCGAAAGGGGGATGTTATCATGGCACGCATGTATCGGGTACTTGGCTTTTGGACCCTGGTAATCGGACTAATGGCTTTTGCAGGCCATATGACGGAATTTGCGCTTTTGTTTTTCGCGCAAGCCGTAGCTTTCGTATTTCTAGGCTACTTGAATTTCTCCGAAAGAACTTACATTGTAATGTTCTGGGGATATATGATCATTTCATTCGTGGGTTTCACGTACTGGTCGGTCTTCAAGATGGGCTTGCCTTTCTAACCAAGGCAACAAAGAAATACGCCATGGCAAGCAAAATACAAAGCGAAACGTGATCAGCGCTTGCTTCTAATCAGGACAAGCAGCCTGCTCACCGATTGCCTTAAAATGTATACGTCACACGCATACATAAGCAAGGTTTAAACAACCAAGGTGAAACGGCTGCGCCATCCTTTGGCGGCGCAGCGCGTTTCATTCCGAGAAATGTAGAGAAGGGATAGCGCAATGATATACTTTCCTATATTTCAAAAACGGTACCGCCCTTAACTAGGACGGTACCGTTTTTGGTTCCAGCTACTTTTTATCCAGCACCATTACTTTAAACGATTCGCTCATTTGATCACTAAGCAATAGCTGCCTGATAGCACGATTAGACCGCGCTGCCTCACTAAAAGGATCGGCGCTGCTATGATTCTGCAGAAGTTCCAGCACGCCGTGCTCCATTAAAAATTGTTTTTGGGTAGCATAGCTGCTTACCTGCCAGCCGCTTTTCTCCGCTTCATGCCTGATAAATGTAAAAGGAACATGCGAAGTAATATCCTGCTCCCCGATCTGTTTATACGGAGATCCACCTGCTTGGTGCCGCCAATAACACATAAGCGTTCCCATCATCCGGTGCTCTGCTGCATATTCGACGGATTCATGTCCATAATCAATAAGAACCAGCCTTCCCTTTTTCACAACTGTCCCCAGCTGTCTTAAGAACGATGAAGCATCGGCATGAATCTCCGTTTGCTGTCCGTCATTCATCTCAATACCATCACGAATTAGCCATTCATAAATCCGATCATCGGTTAGAGGCAAGTTTACTTCATAAAAACCCAACTCTTTACTATGTGCTACCCCGATCTCCATTAATTGATCATTTACCTTTTGAATGCGGTGTACGGGAAAAGCATCTATAAGCTCATTGGCAAGAATTAACGATGGTTTTTGCAGCCACTCAGACTTCCAGGCTTCCTCTGAAGACATGATTTGCACATGAAGTTCACACAGATTTCCGGACTCCGAAAACTTTTTCTTTGCTTCTTGCTGATGTGCCGGGTGATCCTCAATCAGAATACTGCGAAATTTACGGCCCCAATCTATACTTTGCCTGCAGCCAGCTTCAGCAATTTGCGCTGAGAGTCTTCCCGTTCCCGCTCCCCATTCAATGAAGCCCTGCGGTTCTCCTATTTCCTGCGCATAGTCCAGTGCGAACTTTGCAAGAACTTGCGCAAGCACATCTCCAATGGCAGAACTCGTGTAGAAGTCACCTGCCTTGCCTACACGAACAGGACCTGAACGATAATAGCCGAATTTCACGTCGTACAAACAGGCGTCCATGAAGTCACGAAAGGTGATACATGGCACCGTTCTATGTCTTCCAGCCCTATCCTCATACCAGCCATATAAAGAGGAAGCGGATATCTTTATTGCTAATGCCGCTGTAAGTGCATTTTCCTTCGTCATAAGGTTCATCCTTTTCCAAATGTAAGATATAATAGAATGGATTGCCGCATAAAATGAATGCTGAGGAGGACGATGCCGTTGACATGGACAGCCAAGCGCAATCGTATATCCGCAGCAGCCACAGCTATGCTTCTGATCGCGTTACTGCTGATTCGGCTTCCCGTATGGGCAGAGCCCTTGCCAACCGATGAAGAGGAAATGCATTCACTGCTTGAAAAAAGCCTATCCGTTGTGGAAATTGATAAGGAAATTAGCCGAATTTCTGCGCAAAAGCAGGAACTTATGCTTACCATGACAGATACAGAGAAGCAGCTGCTGCTGCAGGAACAGCAAATATCGGACAAGCAGGAAGAAGCGGGAAATGTTCTTCGCGCCTATTATATGGGAGACAGAGATTTTTTACTTCAAGCGCTATTGTCCTTTAATTCCTTATCCGAGCTGTTTCAAATGCTGGATTACGCCGAAATTATTCTTACTCATGACAAAGATACCTTGAATACATACGTTGGGCAATATCGAAAGGTCAAGCAAGGTTATGAACAGCTGCAGACCCGCCAAGCGGAGCTTAACGCCATTGAGGAGCAGCTTCAAACGCAAAAAAAACGGGTACTGGCGCTCGAACAACAGCTTGATGCACAGCTCTCTGGACGATCAGATGCTGACCGAATCCGTATATTGATGAACGAGCTTACCTCTTATTGGGAAACCGCAGGCATTAACGAAGTCAAACAATATTTTCGCGCCTTATCGAAGGCTATGAAGAACTTACCATCCTGGGTACAGGATAACAAACAGCTGCTCGAAATTAAAGGGTTTAATTACACCATTCGGGTGCCTGAAGATGATTTGAATTCGTTTTTGCGCGAGCAAAACGATATTTTCAACAACTTCGCATTTACTTTCAAGGACGATAAAATCATTGCCCAAGGTAAAAGCGACAATATGGAAATTAAGATTACTGGACATTATACGATTGAAAATGACCCCAAAAACGCGATTCTCTTCCATGTCGATGAACTTATATTCAATGGATTCTCGCTTCCAGACACGACTAGCCGAGCGCTGGAAGAAGAATTTGATTTAGGCTTTTATCCCGATCTGATCGTTTCATTCCTGAAAGCAAATGCAGTCGAGATCAAGGACGGTGAGCTTACGATTAAACTCCAGCTCAAGCTATAACTTTCTCTTCTCACAAGAAGAAACAATTAAAGTCCTATATTTTGAAAGAAGAGCCTATTCCACTCGGGGTGGTTAGGCTCTTCTTTATTCTCCGTTTAAGGCAAGCGATTCCAGGTAATCAGTCAATCGGAATGCAGGGCCTTCCGAATACTGCTTCCACATTTGCTCTCGGAAATGCCATTTCTTGATCCATCTTGGATCGGCTGGTAGAAATTCAGATTCGGATGGTTTTGTATTGAGTACATTTTTCCACCAAGCAGGCGGCAAGAGTACCTGATCAACTTGAATGGAGCTATTCAAAGAATATAAGGATGCTCTGGTTGGCAGCTCCCCTGCATCGTTATACTGGAGTTGTTGATTGTTCGCATCCGTCATCTCCTGAATCCATAAGATGGCTTCTTCTTCAGAATCGCTATTCGATGAAATCGCATAACTCCGGCTGTTTAACCAAGGAAATGAAATATGGTCCTGGTCAACCGTCAGCTTGCTGCGTATGCTTTCGCTCAGAAGCTCATAATTTGTCCAAGGCATGACTGCAGCTAATAAACGCATATCCTGAAAAGCTGCGTTCAACGGATGAATTACCCCTAAAGCTAAACTGCTAATATGCGACTCCATCGTTTGCAGCCAAGCAAGCTGCGTGATTTGAAATTCATCCAAAGGCATAATGCTCAGCAGGCGTGAAGAACCTTGCTGAAATGCTTTTAACCAAATCAGCTGCTGCTGCAAATCCCCTGTACTCCAATTGAGAATACTCGCTTCCGGATGAATCGCAACCACTTTCGCTGCAACTTCCTGATAAGCCTTCCAATCCGCTGGAGGCTCAGTTAATCCCGCTTCCTCCAACAGCAGCTTGTTCCAGACAATGACATAGGGATTGACATCCCTGGGTACCCCCCACAAATAACCGTTCCATTTGAGCGGCTCCAGCAGACCGGCTAATTGATCGGATAAAATATCGCCTGTCATCATACTGTCCACCGGTTTAAGGTATCCTCGTACAGCAAACGTCTTAATCCAGCTGCTGTCCAGCAGCAAAATATCGGCGCCTTCCCCTTGCTGGCTCTGCAGCTCCCATGATTCATATGCCGCGCTCTTGACTGGCTCATTGGCAAGCTCCACTTGGATATGGGGATATTTCATTATAAAATTCCGGTTCAATTCCTTGAGCTGCTCAAACTGCGCTTCCGGTAAGGAAACGTTTACATGAATAGGAGCGGACTGATCAACGATGAGCTTGCCAGGCGCGGGCTGAACGCTGGTCTTCCCGTCCGGCTTGCCGATACTGACCTGATTCGTATTTCTGGAAAAGGGGATCAGCAACAACGCTGCCAACAGCAACATGCCAACAAAAAAAGGCACATATTTTCTGGGAGTCACAGCTTTCTTCCTTTCATCCTTAAATCTACTAAAAATAGGATAACAATAAATTCCCGCTTTGTCCAAATGAACCTTTTGATCTTGAGCTTAAATGCGAAAAAAAAGCCCCTCATCTCTGGAGGCCACTGAAAAACATGTGTATTTGGCGACTATAAAATGAACTTAAATAGATAAAAGCTATTACTCAGCTAACTGTACTTGCTGTTTATAAAAGGCAAGCATCGGCATATAAGTGCCCGTATCTAACGGCAAATGACTGGAAGGATTCATTTCATAAGCACCATGAATGAAAGTATCACCTTCAGGAGACCTAGATAAGCGCAGTGTGATCTCATTGCGTGCCGTTATTTCCCACTGAATCAACTCAATTTCTCCGTTTGCATCTTCAACAGAGAACACTTTATCCGTCGGGCAAATGGCAATAAGATAACCAGACACATTGTCAAACTTCAAGCAAATACTTGGAATCTTTCCTTCATGCAGCCAAACAACGGAGGATAGATTTGGGGCGGCTGCAGATTCAAGCGCATTTGAATAGAGATGAGCTAATGCAACCTTAGCCAATCTCTCACCAATGATTACATTTCCAGCAGGACTGTTATGTATGGTGTCTGACAAGGGACAATCCAAGGCAGGAACCGTGTACACTTCCGGAATGGTAAGTGCGGCTTGCCGCTGGGCTTCCCTCACTCTTCCCCATGATTGATTACCCTCTATGGTAGCAACATCCGTGCATCGATTAAGCTGAACCGTTAATATAGGCAAATCCGTTGCGTTCAGATCTCGATGAATATGCTTAACCATCTTCTCGAAACGTACCGAGTAGCTGGAGGATTCCTCAGGATTGCAATCCGAACAGCCCTGATACCATAAAATACCGCGAACTTTGCCCCCTGCGGATGCAATGATTTTCATCATATGGCGATATAAGAAACCATCCTCATCTGGATTCCAAGCCTTTAAAGGTGATCCACCAAATGCGGTTTGCAAAAATCCAATTGGGCGACTCGTTTTTTCCTGTATCATTTTACCAAAAGCTAGAAACGGGGAATGGCCTGGATTAGCAAATTCTCTATTCTCATAGTGGATAGAAGCTGTAGATTCGTTAAACGGATGGGATGCCAAATCCCATATCCCGTTATGTCGTTGCAAATGAATTCCCAACTGTGGCGCATCTTGAATAGGACCTTTGCCATATCCAGCAGCATTACTTTGCCCAGCTATAACCCAGATATCTCCCACTCCGATATGGTGGATCATATCCCCTCGAGCAGCCCATTCCAAAGCCGGATGGTTATCAATTTGCAGACAGGTTTCAAGTCGATATAATCCTCCTGCTGGAATCTCATCCAAGGCTATCTCCCAAGCCTGCCCCTCTTGCATCCTACAAGGCCGCCAAGGGACGACTATTCTACCATCCGCTTCATTAACGATTCGAGCTAAAACCTGAGCGTGGTTGATTACCCGATCGATCATACCCGCCCAAACGCCTGATAAAGCTATGCTTCCAAAACCTTTTTCCTGCTGAATAATCGCCCAATGCTGAGGGCCTTGTTTAATGATTACACCTATTTGCGCCATTTAAATACTCAGCTCCTTTTAATAAAGCCCTCGATCATACAATAAGTTACTCGAGCAGCCTAGCTTCAAGCTGAGCAGACAACTGGTGATGAAAGGCAATATCCGGATGATTGATTCCATTCGACAAGCGGGTATGAATATCAACGCCTTCTTGATCCATCTGCTCCCAGATCGCATATACATCAAGCAAAGGTATAGCATGATCAGCAGCATAGCTGCGAAGCGCATGGTTATATTTTAATAAGGTCCCCTCTTCATATAGGTGGATAAAATCAGGAACCATAGCTTGATAAAGGTCTGGGACGTTTGGATTATCTTTTTTGAGCATCATAATCGTAGATAAGATAAGTATTTCTGCTTCTGTCTCCATCCGTATTCGATTAATGAGGTCACCAATAGCTGTAATATATGTTTCTATTCCTGCTTCGCCCCTATGACAATCGTTGAGACCAAAGCAGATCGTTACTAAATCTGGCTTGTATAAGAGGACATCACGCTCCCAACGTGTTCTGGATTGCTCCGCTGTATCCCCGCCGACACCTGAATTAATGACATTAAAATTAGCTTCAGGGTAATGTTTTTCTACTCGACGACGCAAAAGCTCATGATAGACTTGTTCATGCTCAATTTCATTCGGGCCTAGGCATCCTTGGGTGACACTGTCCCCTATGGCAACATATATCACCGTTCTTGCTCCTGGATTCTCGGACTTATCCTTCAACCGTTGATGAAGCCGTGGGAATTCATGTTTACTCATAAATGGCATACTCCCTTAGTTATCTAATCTTAAATCAGGATCAGTCTACCTCAATGGAGTAGGGAAGTATTTACATAATATTATCTATTCCTATGATGGTTTCTGCTTTCGTCAGTTCGTTGGACTTAGGCCTGTTTTTCGTTTGAATTCTCCGCTATTACCCGTTAATTCGATATACCAAAAAACAGTTTTTTTGGAGTGGATGATTAAATCATGAGAGGTATCGGGCTTCAAAATAAATAAAGAAGAAGATGAGACTTCGTATTGTTCACCTAGCCAATGCAGTTGGAAAGAACCAGAAGCAAGATAAAGCAATTCTTGGGTAGGATGTATGCCACTCGTTTTGTAATCAGGTGTAATTGTAAAATCATGATAGACCTTACCATAATTTTATAACCTCATTTCATCCCACCTCCCTGTTCCATATACTTCTTTACGCCTAACATTAGTTAAAACCGAATTGCTTGTATACCTTTTTCAAGTGAATATTCTGAAACAGTGAAATATTATATAAATAAAAAGTCTATATAGATATTGAATAAGTAGAATTTAACAGCTGTTTACGTCAATTCAAGTAAGATTTAATAAATACTTCAAAGGCTATATTACTTACAATGAAGTTGGAAATTGGAAGTGGGATCCGTAAATTTAAAGTGGGTGATCGTGTTGCGGCGCTAGAACATATTGGGGATGCTCCAGGTGCTTATGCGCAATATGTTTGCTTAAAAGAAGAGGATTTACTGAAGCCAAGCTAGTTAGCGATTTGACCGTTGAAAAGTTCGACCTTGGCTACGACTGTGTAGGAGCAGCACCTTCCGTGCAAAATCTATTCAACTTCGTAGAGGAGCATATCGTTATTTTTGGCGTATTACGAGGGAATTGAAATACGCCGACCATTTATGGTTTAAAGGCTTTAAGCTGGAGTCTTACAAATATCGAGGACTTGTTCAAAGAGATCATGATTTGTTGATCGATCTGGTCGTGGATAAAGACTTAAACATGGAGTGCCTCCAAACCCATCATGGTTCCTTTACTAAATATGACGGAGCCGTGCAGCTGCTAAGAGAGCAAAAAGCGATTAAGGTTTATTTCCACCCTCAAGAAGACTTCAACGAAGCTTCCGTTAAAGGTAAATCCCTATGATAGGGAAAGGGGTCGTTTTTACCGAAATACTGAAGGTAGCCTATCAAGATGTCAGCATTCCCGATCTACAGGATGATGAGGTTATGATAGACATCGAGCATTCTTGGATTAGCAATGGAACGGAGTCCTCTTTTCTCCGAGGCGAGAGAATAGATGGGGAAACACCGTTCAGGGATGGTGATCCGCTTCCTTTTCCACAAGTAGCAGGGTATCAGAAGGTTGGCATAATCACTTCACTGGGAAAAGATGTGCAAGGCTTTGCAGTTGACGATCAAGTCTTTGCTACAATCAGTAAGGTTAATGGAATGTTTTATTCTACTGGAGGACATGTCAGTCCTGCTGTCACCCATGAAAGCCAAGTATGGAAGCTACCGGCTGAAGCTGATCCTATTGCTTATTCAGGGCTCGTATTAACTCAGGTTGGTTACAACTGTGGCATGTGTCCACCCGTTAAAAAAGGCGATTATGCAGTCGTCATTGGAGATGGAATGATTGGGCAATGGGCTGCCCAAACGCTAATGCATCGCGGGGCTCATGTCATTGTACTTGGTAGACATCATGACCGCTTGGATCTGCTTCCAAAAGGTATTCATAAAGTAAATACGAAAGTATCTTCGATTAAAGAAGCCCTTCAGGATGTCAGGGATACAATCTCGATCATTGTGGATACGGTGGGATCATTAGCAACGGTAACCGAATTAATTTCATTCGCGCAGTACGGCTGTCACTTAGTTTCGGCTGGGTTTCTCGGTGAGGATGGCCGGATTGATATCCAAATGCTGCGTACCAAACAGGTCACCTTGCATTGTCCATCCGGCTGGAGCCAAGAAGCTATGGATGAGACTTTGCGAGGAATCGCAGAAGGTTGGCTTCAAACCACATCGCTTGTTACTCATCGCTTTCCTGTCGAACAGGCTAAGGAAGCATGGGATTTACTATTGGATTCGAAACAGGCGAAGCTTGGCGTTATTTTAGATTGGATATAATAGGTAGCAGCCAATGCAATGGCCATGCTGATCGATCTGGCTGATTCCATAAGCAATTGTATTTATAGCTACACAAACAACAAACCCGCCATGTTGCATTGGCGGGTTTGTTGTTTACAATATCACTTGCCGAACACTTCCACGTTCAATAATCTGAGTAGGAAGCTTAACGCTTTCAATTCTGCTACCCTCTGAGGCCATCTTCTGAAGGAGTAAACCGAAAGCTTTTTTGCCTAATTGTTCTGGAGATTTCATTACGGTCGTTAGCGAAACTCTACCCACTCTGGAAATCATCAGGTCTGTAAACCCGACTACGGATAAGTCTTCCGGAATTTTACGGCCTAATGCTTCGGATATATTCATCACTTGTATCGCGACTAAATCATTCGAACAGAATAGAGCCGTCATGTTTGGGTTCTGCTCAAAAAAACGAGCCAATCTGCTAGAATCCTTTTGTTCGTTATCCCAATCCGAGATGATGGCATTGATCATAAAGGGGATCTCGGCATCAAGCTGAGCTTGAATATATCCATAATAGCGGTCTTCCCTACTCATAATGCCCGTAATAGGCTCAGAAATAAAACCCACATTACGGTGACCTTTGTCGATTAAATAATTGGTCATCTCGTACGCTCCCAAGAAATGATCATGGTAGATCGCCGTAATGTCCACTTCACGAAACACCCGGTCGATAATAACGACCGGAAAATCGTTCAGGTGCAGCCGTAACACCTCTTGCCCGCACATCCTCCGCTCGCCCGGAAATAGCACAATACCGCGTACTCTTCCCCCGCTGCTAATCTCCCGTAGAATTGCGTCCTCTTGCTCAAGATCGTTACCCGTCACTCGGATGAGTACTTCCCAACCATGGAAAGCCCCCTCCTGCAGGAACGCAGTAACGGCCAAACCAATAAACTCATCCAGCATAGGAACAACAATGACGACCGCTTGCTGGGGCACCAGCGACATTCCTGACAGAGCGGCAGCTTTAAGCATCGTCTCCGAATTCTCGGAGAGGAAAGTCCCTCTCCGAGGCAAGCGATAGAGAATACCTTCCTTGGCGAGAAGCTCGAGCGCCTGCTTGCTTGTTCTTCGGCTTACGCCAAACAGATCGGCAAGCTCTCCCTCTGACGGAACCGGGTCATGGGGCTTCAGTTGTCTCTCCACAATTAAAGCCATTACCTTCTGCCGCATTTGCTCATATAACGCGATTGGTCCTTTAGTCAGCTGTTCCTTTATGTTTTTGTTCATATCCGCTCATCCTTCATCAGCAATGTATCACTGATACTAACATAATGCATCTGGATCGACTAATCAACGCCATTACAGTAATTTGTCCGCGTATCCGCTTTTCAAATACGCATTTCACCTCACGCAATATACTCGCGGAACTTCTCCGTCAATTCGTATAAATCCTGATCCTTCTTAAAAATACTCGAGGTGCCTGCCACGAATATATCCGCACCCGCCAAGCGCATCTTTTGCGCATTTTCACAGCTAACGTTGCCATCTACTTCAATCTCGATATGCGAATGGCCGGATTGTTGAAGATATTGCTTCAATTTATGGATCTTTCCTAGAGTGGCAGGGACAAGCTTCTGGCCAGCGAATCCCGGATTAACCGTCATAATCAATACGATATCGATATCGTCGAGAATATCGTCTAGCGTATAAATTGGCGTGGAAGGATTTAGTGCGACCGAAACTTTCGCCCCCTTGTCCTTAATTTGCTGAAGCGTTCGTTGCAGATGAATAGTGGCTTCCTGATGGACCGATACGATATCACCGGGACGAATCGCGAAGATCGGAAGAAAATCCTCTGGCCGGTTGATCATCAGGTGAATATCGAGCGGAATGTCCGTCATCTCTCTGACACTGTTCATAAAGTCTGGGCCGAGCGTAAAATTAGGCACGAAGCTGCCATCCATGATGTCCACGTGCAAATAATCAACACGGGCTCGCTCTAAGGCTCTTATCGTTGTCTCCAAATTTCTGAAATCTGCGCACATGATCGACGGCGATATTCTGCCTCCCATACCTGCACCTCCTTAGTTATTAAAGCTTACGGTTGCACAATAACCCGCATCCCGACATGATCTTCTGCCGCGCTTATCGCTTGGTTGATCTCATCAAGGGGATAACGATGAGAGATATAACGCTTCATATCGATGACGCCGGAGCCTATTAAATCAATGGCTTTCTGATGATGTGCAGGCAAGGAACCATGCGCCCCATGAACGAACAACTCTTTGTAATGAATAATATTGGTATCTAGCGTAACCATCGATTTCCCCTTAGGCAGACCGCCGAAGAAGTTCACCCTTGCGCGATTTTTCGCCATATAGATCGCATCTACCTGTGCTTCCGGCGACGGGTTTGAAGTAATGACCACATCTGCTCCGAGTCCGCCCGTTTCCTCCAATACCCGTTCAATGGCGTTCTCCTCGGACGAACAGATATAAGCATGAGCACCAAACTGCTTAGCCATCTCCAATCGGGGTCTGGAACGTTGCACGAGGATCACCTTCGTGGCACCCATCAGCTTCGCAATCTCTATAATCATGCAGCCGATAGGACCTGCACCGATGACAACGACAGAATCCCCCAGCTTAATATTCGATAGCTCCAAGGCATTTAGAACGCAAGCAAGCGGTTCGGCCAGAGCGGCCTCCTCATAGGAGATATGATCCGGGATCTTGTGGATCGGACCGTAATTCACCATCGTCTTGTTCAGAAGCACATATTCTGCGAAGCTGCCCGCGAATTGGTAGCCCATAGCGTAGTTGATCTGGCAATTGTTGCCGATTCCAGCCTCGCAGAAGATACATTCCCCGCAGGGTACGTCCGCACCTAGAGAAATTCGATCTCCAATTTTGAATTTGTTTACATTTGAGCCTAGTTCAACGATTCGCCCTGCAGCTTCATGCCCCAGCACTTGCGGAAGCGTCACCCTGTTGTTCCCATGGCGGAATATCCGAATATCCGAACCGCAAATGCCTACAGCCTCGACCTTCATTAGAATACTATCACCATCTATGGATGGTCTCTCCACTTCCTTTACGACCATTTGCTCTAATTGCTCTAAAACAGCTGCTTTCATCATTTATCCTTCTCCACCTTTATTAATTCGTTAGCATTCACATACATGACTTTGTTAAAGAAGCCTTTACGGTCACGCATCATAACCATTCCCTCATAGATCCCCTCAAGCGCAACCTTATGGCTAATGAGGGGCTTCACATCCAGCTTGCCCGCTGCCATATAATCGACGGCTAGCTTCCACTCGTTCCTTGGAATATCCGAATAGGAGGAATTCCAAGTACCGCTTATTGTCAGCTGCTTGCGGAGAATCTCCCAATAGCCATCTTGCGTCAGGCTCATCCCCCCGGCTGGATTGCCCATCAGCACCACCTTACCAAAGTTCCGGGTTGACTTTAGACAATTCTCCCATGAAACCGGGCTTCCGGCTCCTTCTACCGATATATCTACGCCTCGTCCCGTCAGCCCGTATACCCACTTCTTAATGTCGCCTTGCAAGGGATTGTATACATCCGGGAACCCTTGACCTACGGCGAAATCAAGCTTAGCCGGATCAATATCCGCGAGCAATACACGGGATGCCCCCCAGGCTCTGGCCCACAAGGCCAGCATCATGCCGATCGGACCAGCTCCGCTGATCAGAACCTGATCGCCAATGCCAATTCCAGCTTGCCGCAAAGCATGAACGGCTACTGCCGCCGGCTCAACCATAGCCAATTCCTCATAAGACAACGTATCGGGCGCAGCGACCAAATTCCATATCGGGATGCAGATGAATTCCGCAAAAGCACCATCTCGCCGCGAACCCATGTAATCGTAGTCCTCGCACTGGGCGAATTCGCCAATTTCGCAAGAAGCGCATTTGCGACAAGGCAGCAAAGGAAAGACTGCTGCTCTTCTTCCAATCCAGCTGGGATCAACGCCTTCTCCCGCTTGTACGACTAGACCTGAGAATTCATGCCCGGGTATGGTCGGGAAACGGTAGGTTCCCTTGGTGAATACCCGCGGAATGTCGGATCCGCAAACCCCGCATGCTTTGATCTGCAGAAGCACTTCACCCTCTTTAGGCGTGGGAGTATCGACTTCCTCCACGCGTAAATCCCCGAGTCCGTGCAGTACGCAGCCCTTCATCCTTTCTCCTCCAATCTGATATCCGTGCTGCTTAGTTCTTAATAAATTGGCGCCAGTAGTTTACCGACTCTATGTGATCCTGGATAATTCTGAATTCAGTTGACCACGCTTCCCGATGGGAAAGCTCGAAAATAATTTCCGCCTCGGTTGCACCCGATTGTTCAATGGCTTCAATTAATAGCTCACCATGGATAATGCCGAGCTTATTGTATTCTTCCGTGAATGGCCAATGCCGACTGTGGTCCTTCTCGGTTTGCTGGATATGGATGATTGGCGAAACGCTGCCAAGCTCCCTAACCCACCGGTATGGATCACGATCATTCGGATGGGGAGCGTGCCCCACGTCCAGACATACCTTGAACGGAATTCCGGCACCATCGTTTAATCGCGCTAGCAGTTCCTTTGTGTCCTCGACCGTATTCGCCATTTCACGCGGAATAGACATCGGCTCGAAATTCAAATATTCCATGCCGAGCTCCTTACAGTACCAGCTAAGCTCCTGCCAATTCTTGATCCCTTCTTCGATGATATATTCCCTGCGCCGAACATCGTCATAATCAGCAAAGGTTAGTATGCCGAAGTGGCTGCCTGTCGTTCTCGCTCCCATCTGAACAGAGATGTCTGCGAATCTCTTAAACCAATTCAGCCAAGCTTTGCGGGTATCTGCATCCGGATGCATGAAGTGATTAACACGCGTGAATGCACTTGTAAACGTACTCGTAATTGCAAGATCATGCTTTTGTGTACATGTATTAATCCTCTCCACCTGGCGGTCCACAATGTCGGGCGGTAGAAAGACGTTCAACAGATCGGCAACGAATTGAACGTATTTGATCCCTAAATCTTCAGCTACAATACGCGTCCACACTTCAGGCTCAATATACTTGTTGATTGCAAAACCAAGATTGATTCCCAGCTTTAAATTGGCCATTCCGACACTCCTCTGATCGATTGATTCTAATTAATATTTACTGATACATTTAATACTATTATGTGTCACTGATACATTCAAGGGGGTATTTCAAATAAAATAATGATTATTGGCTACGCCCGCTTCTCGGCAAGAAAATTCGCCAAGCGTTGGAATCTCGGAGAAGGCCAGCACAAGTATCAAAACGAAAAAAGAGACTCCAAGACAATTGCAGCCTTGGAGCCTCTCTTCATTTAAATCACAGCTAAGCTTATAAAATTTCCAGCTTCATTTCCGTGATTGAACCGGTATAGCCTTCCGGCAACCGTATACGCGCCATCATCCCTCCCGGATAGGACACGTGCAGTTGAATCGTCCGGCTACGCTCATCAGCGGTCCATGAAACATCAATCCGACCTCCTGCTGGGTGCGGAACACTGCCCTTCGCCCATGTTAGTCCGCATGGAACAGGTGCAATTTCAACTTCGGTCCAGCCCGTCGTCAAGCTCCTCACGCCAAGTAACTCACGACCCAAGAAATAGGCTGGGGCAGACGACCACGCATGACAGTGACTGCGCGTTAGCATATCCGGATTAGCCCGATTCTCGAGGAAATTCGGATATTGCTCCCAGCACGTAGTCGCGCCATGACGGATCATCATGCCATAGTGTTGGCGGATATCGTCCAAGATGAGACGAACCTCACCCAGCTTGGCCAACGCTTCATAATAGAAGAAGGACATAAACGGACTACCAATTTGCACAAAGTGTTCAGGAGGTTGAACGAGATAAGCATCGATAATCTGCTTGCGTTCTCCCTGAGCGACTCCCGTAAGTGAGGCTACAACCTGCGAATGTATGCTAAGGCTATCGGAGCGACGACCATCCGCATGGATGCAATCGATATACGCCTTCTTCTCTTCATCCCACAGTTGCTCATTAATTGCACTCGCAAGATCGTTAGCCGCTGCGTCGAATTTCGCAGCGCCCCCCTCATCCTTCGCAATCCTCCCCATCTGTGCAGCGACGCGTAACGTCTGAACCAAAAACATGTTCTGGTGCGTGACAATACCGTCGTTCGGCTGGTCAATTGGCGACCAATCAAGCATGTTCCAGCCCTCTACATTAAACAAGCCGCGTTCGTCAATCTTGAGCAAATAATGCTCCGCCGTGTACCGAATCGCGTCATACATCTCCACCGCGAACGCTTCATCCCCGGTTTGCTCGTAATATTCCGCACAAGCGATCGCCCAGAAGAACGTCCAATTCGGAATCACGCTGCTCCATCCGCTCGGCACTTGGTTCGCATAGAGCGGCGATTGGTGCTTGGAGCCTGGGACAAGTCGTAAGCAACGCTTCAGAATATCCTGCACCCCATACAAGTAATTGCTGACAAGCGCTTCGTTCCGACTGTCACCGACCCAGAACGTTTGCTCATACGCCGGGCAATCAACGAATGTGTCTTCCATGCACAGCTTTGTCGTATGCCGGCTAATTTCCCAGATATCGTTCAGAAGCACGTCGGAGCATTCAAACCGCCCAATCTCAGCCATCGGATAGTTGCTTTGAATGAAGGTCACGCCATAAATACTCACCGGTACCTTTGCCCCGCGCACCGTCAACGCCAAGTAACGGAAGCCACGGCGAATAGGCGTCTCATACACTTGCCTGCCTTCATGGCATACGTAACGAAGCGTATGATCTAGATCGAACGTATCCTGTCGATATTGTCCAGATAGGTATTCAAATCCGTACCAATCAAGTACCGTTCCCGCTTCCGCCTCGACTTCGAATGATAGATACCCCGAATACTCCTTGCCCAGATCGAACAGCACCTCGGTATCGCAGCCTTCAAATAAGGGCACGATACCTGCCTCAGTATTCGGAATGATAGCATTCTGAAGCTGTGCGGGGATTGCAAATTTCACGTTTTCTTTACGCCAAACACTTAGTGCGAACACATCGACCTCTGACACGTACTTCGGATCAATGGGGCTTATCCAATTTCCGTACCGCTCCAAGTCCTCCGGTCGTTTCAGCGCGCCGAGAAATTCAAGATAGGTCGGATGTGTCCAATCGAGCGCACGAACGGGCTGATGATCAATCGGAATGATAGCATCGAATGGACCGATTCGGAAGAAGGTGGAAACAGAATGATCAGCTTGCAGTTCTAAAGGGGCAACGAATGACAATTCCCCGCTTTCTTCTCCGTATATGCCGAGCTGCAGCTTGCCGGCGTGGAGGCTGCCAGATACATCGATGATGAGCAGGTTATCCCCTTCGTTCAGGTTAACATCCATATATCGTTCGGGAATGGTTCCATATATCCGGTCCTCGGTGACCAATTCACCATTAACGGACAGCTCGCGAAAGCATTCTCCCCCTTGCAGGAAACCAAGCGTTACTGCACCCGCACATTTTGCTCGAATTGCAGTCATCAGGAATCCCGTGAATTCCAACCTATTCGCATGGTCCTCACTGCCGTCGTTCAGCGCATTCCGAACATCAATCGCTGTTGTCGCATGGAACGATCTCACCTTCGCCAATGACTCCACCCGCACAGGGTATACTGTCTCGTCCGTCAGCATCGGGATATCCCTGGACTTAAGCGTCGTCCAAGGCGCCATACCGACCGAACCAAGGGCGATCGCATTCGTCCATCCCGTATTGTTATCTGCCAGCTCCATCCATGATGAATCCCATGCTGTGGCATCAACGTATTCGGAGAATGCTTGCTGAACCGACATTCGCGGTGCTCGTGGATGCTGTCCAAGATGACGCGAAGTCAGCCAAGTCGTATCGGTCGAGACGACGACTTCCCCATCCGCATCATTAAGCTCAACCAACAAACCTCCCCTTCCCCTTACATAGTAGAACGTCGACAACCCGAAGTGCATGACGAGCACAGCAATCGTATTTTCTTCGCCAGCCTTTAGAAGATGACTAACTTCGTACGTATCATAGGACTGCTCGTTCGGCCATGAGCGAACAGGTCCACGCCCAAGCCTCGTTCCATTTACGTATAGAACATATCGTGAATCAGCCGTAATTCTTAGTTTTGCGCCTGAGAGAGACTCTGTTACAGCCGATACGTCGAATGTTTTACGGAAGCATCTCCATTCATTGCGAGGACTTTCGTCCCCCTCTCCCCAAATCCACTTGGCTTGCCAATTCATCGTCATCATTGTTCTAGTCCCCATCCATTTCGTTAGATTGTCTTTTTATGCAAATAACAGAAAGCGCTGCTGCTTGAATCAACGAGTAAATGGCTGATGCAATTGAAACACTTGAATGTCGCCTGCTTTTAGGGATAGCCTTATAGAATCGGTAACATCGTTCTCTTCTAAGGTATTAGCTCCTTCTGGAAACCATGGCGTTACTCGCTCATAGGTGAATGGCAAACTCACAGTAAACTCCGTAGCCCTATTCGTCGTGTTATGAACAAATAGAAAGGCGCCCTCTTCGCCATCATGCTTCCATTCCAGAACATCTGCACGAGCCTGATCGCCATGAACCTTCACATAAGGCTCCAAACCAAGCTCTTCCTCAAGTATTTTCCGCATAAAATCAAGCGTATTCCTATCCTCTTCTTGCCAATAGGATGCGCCGAGTAAGGTGCCTACCCAGACCGCTTTCCCTTTCCCGTAATCTGCAACCGTTACGGCAGCCGAGTTATCTTCACTGAATGTAGCGGCAACTCTTACATCCCTTAGCAACTCAATTTCCGTTTTGTAGTAGGAACCTTGAGCAGGATCATTTCCAAGCGCACTGTTCAATGGAATTTTCTGCTTGGATTGAACCGTAACATGATGATAGCTATGATCTAAATTTTCTATAGAGTGAATCCACGTTTCACGTATTCCAAATACTTCATCAAACCCATAACCAGGCACTTGATAACTATGCGTGCCATCCTCCGCTTGCAAAGCTCCAAAGGAGCATTCGGACAGAAGAATTCCGCCTTCGCTTACCCACTCACGAATGACATCCGTCATTTGTTTGTTTAAATAGAGAGGGTAAGGCATCCACAGGCATTTATACTTGGCCAATTCCTCTTTTGAAATATCATGGTCATGAATAAATTCGACCTTGTAGTTCAAATCATGCAGAAGCTTGTGTGCTCCTTGTACGGAATCTGTATAGGTATCCAAATGCGCGTAAACGGAGAAATTAGCAATTTGGTTTTCCGAACTGAACAAAATGGCGACTCCATCCGACGGTCTGTACGAATTGAGCAATGAATTGCGATTCGCTTGAATCGTCTCGTTTAAGCTCGCCATTTCCCTTAGCCACGGTGTTTCGCTTCCATCCAAGTAAGTGCTTCCCCATGCTGGCGCCTCATGTCCTAGCACTTCTGGACGGTATTGCCAGAACAAAAAACCGCTTATGCCTCTAGCGAGCGGGATTAATATATGTTTTTTCAGCTCTAGCCATGGAAGCTTTTGCGGTTTGAGTGCCGTATTTCCAGGCAGCGCATGAATTTCCGAATTAATAATCGGCTTTCCCTTCGCCGCTGAGATCAAGAGATCCGCGGACCAGGCCGACGATCCCAAGCTATTGCCGAATAAGTCGCAAGGCTCCGCCAATTTGAAATCATCCGACCCTGCCGTAATGAGATTAAAAATCGGGGAGGGAACGGTATGCACCATGACAGGATGAATGGAATCGAATTGCTTGACTACCGCTACGCGGCTTTTCAAGTCATCCGTTAAAGCATCTGACATAAACAAGCGCCAATCGACCATATCGTTAAATACGGCTTGCCCGCGAGGGGGTTCAATTTCATCCCAATCTTGATAGGTACGCTGCCATTTGTAATTAAGTGCTTCCAGCGTGCCATATTTATGCTCCAGCCATCCTCCGAATGCTTGCAAAGAATGCCCGCAATAACAAACCTGATTATCAAAGGACAGCTCACGTTTAATTCCGGCTGTCAGCTCAGGTTCGTTCCATAAGTCCCATACCCACAAAGCAGGATGATCCCTAAACGCCTTTACCGCCTCCGCCAAAAACTTGTCTTTCTCCAGTTGTCCCGGCGCATGATGATAGCAAGGGCCTGGAGCTCCGCCTATTTGTCGGTAACTTAACGCTCTCGGTTCAATAACCGTTCCGTCTGATGTAATCATTTTGGAATCTGGATATTTCTTGTAAAACCACGCCGGAGCTACGTCAAATAGGGTGTTGAGCACAACCTTTAATCCATAACGGCCGGCTATATCCATTAGCTCCCGGATATCGTCAAATACAAAAGTGTTTTCGGCTGGATGGCTTGCCCGCCACTGCACCCAGAACTTTACGCAGTTAAATCCCATTTGGGATAGGTTGCGTAGATCCTCTTCCCATTGATCCCGATAGGGAGTTGGGGAACGGTAATACTGAAAACCAAAAGGAATGAAACCTGCTTTCGACATACTAACACCTCTTATTTATGATAATTACCCTGTTGACCAACTGCGCTACTTTAATTGAAGAGGGGTGGAGCGGCCTCACGAAAGGCTATGAGGCCGCTATCCTAACCGTCTTAGTTCTTATCCTTGATGATGGCAAAGATAAAGGTTGCTGCTTCCGCCCTCGTTGCCTTTTCCTGTGGCGCGAAACGATTGTTTGTTCTGCCTTGGACAAGGCCTGCAAGCTTAAGCTCCGTTACGTAAGACAATGCCCAGCGTGGTATTTCTTGCGTATCGGAGAACAAATCACCGCTAGCGGTATTCCCCGTTAGCTTAAGTGCTCTCCCCATCAGAGCCGCTATTTCCGCACGTGTGATCGGTTGATTCGGTCTGAAGCTGTCTTCGCTTATTCCTGTAACAATACCCGCCGCTACAGCAGCTTGAACGCTTTTCGCATACCACGAATCCGCTTTAACATCCTTAAATCCTGTAGCAATGTCCGTGAGCTCAAGATCTAATGCCCGAACCAGTAGAGCAGTGAATTCAGCTCGGGTCGTCAAGGCTGCAGGCTTGAATATGGATTCGGTCACGCCGGTTACAAGATGCTTCGCTGCCAGTACTTGAAGTGTGCTAGCGGCCCAATGAGCTGCTGGAACATCCTCGAAAGTCTTGTTATACTCCAGCACCGCGTATTTGCTAAGATGCTTAAGCTTGACCTTTATCGTATCCGTAACCCTATCTACCGTACCGCCTACATATTCCCATTGCTTTGTAGACTCGTTAAAGAAATAAATGCCTAGAAGATCCTGATCCAATCCCGTTGTAAAAGGCAATGTGATCTCCACGTCACCCGATACTTGTTCAGCTGTGTACACCGTTCCATCTGGCTTCGTTAACGTAATGCTAAGCTCATACACTTGGCCTGCGGCGACTACTCGCGCTTTCCCTCCCCGTACCGGAGAGTTCGAGATGTTCGAATCTTTTACAGGCAACATTTGAACCTCGAGAATAGCGCCCGATGTTACCCCCGCCTGCTCTGAAAGCCTGCTAAGTACGGCTGGATTAATCGTAAATACGGCCGCTCCCGATTTCACCTGCACAGGAAGGTTCCCCACTTTCTCTAGGGGTACTGAAAAGAGAGTTTCATTGCTGCCAAGCTCTACAATCACCTTGCCCTCATCGATCACAAAACGACTTGTTTTATTACTATTGTTGCTTGTCGGTGTCGCTGTTGGCGTTGGTGTCGCTGTTGCCGTTGGTGTTGGCGTTGGTGTTGCCGTTGGCGTTGCTATTGGTGATGGTGTCGGCGTAGTGCCATTTACAGCTGCAAAATCCAACTCATCAATGTACTTGGCCGTTCCTTTCGGCTCCTTGCCTTCAAAGCTTTGTATCCAGTTTGTATCCCCAATAATCCAAAGGTTTCCGTCCCTGAGTGCCCATACTTTGCCTTCGGCCGTCTGATATACAATCTCAGCGGTAGCACTTGCCTGTGGATTCAGAACCTGAACAACCGTCCCATTCTCTAACGTTGTAAATTCGTTCGTGAAATAGCTATCAATCTCCGGCAATGCGCCTAAATTTCGGCGATAACCCATATAGACGGTATCTCGCGTTCCATCCTTTAAGCTCCCTAACTCCAGCAATGCTTTTCCATAAACCGTAGTCGCTGGATCATCCTCGAGATTGACGAGCAGTACATCGGTTTTTACCTTAGGATCGAATGTAGGCAGCACCCATTTGTCATTCGCAGTCGTAAGCGTTGCTCCACCCTGATAGTCATTTCCAGGCAATACGACATTGCGTCTGTTAGGTCCCCACCACATTTCTCCTGCGGGGTAGGCATAATAAACCTCCGGACGATAAGCAACCAGCTCAGCTAACGAATCTGGATCTAATAGATTCGTCCGATATTCATCCAGCCATTCAAATTGAATAGGCTTGGCTGTGTAATAGGCATAAGCTTCGGTACAAGCTGTATGATAGCTGCAATTGAGCAAGAAATCATAAATGCCTTTCGAGCCGCTCTTGATCAAATTATCGAAATGATTGTACATCGTTTGCTGATCCGGATAGCCTTTCACACCCGAATTATACTTCTGCTCCATATTCTCATCTAACTGTGTTTCGGTTGTAATCAGCCACATCGTTTGCGCAGACTGTTCGGCTGCCGAGTAAGGATATCCGGCCCGCTCCCTTACCAAATACTCTGTATTTCCGTATACTTCTCCACCTATGCCTTGAAAACCGCCGGATTGCTTATGGTTGATAAAATACTTCCTTTGGCTTGAAACGTATTTATAAATAACAGGTATAGATACAATTTCATTAATAGCGTCGGCAACCTTCATTTGATAATCGTTAAAGGAATAGTCCCGGAAATCAGCATAATCATCCCACAGTCGACCCTGATAGGCATCCGCTTTGTACATGATATCAGGAGATGCTGAATCGACTAGCAAAAGCTGGTTTTTCCAAGCTTCTTCCCTCTCCCCCCTCACGATAGGCACGAGACGGGCTGCTGCTTCGTAAGAAGGAAGCGGTGTCAGCATTTTCCATGCCTCATTCAAATCCTCAATCGTCGAATAACGATTATTCAGCCACGTAATAAATTGAGCGCGATAGACAGGCGAATCAATCAACATGCTCTCGTTCTCGGCATATACGCCCGATTCGTTATTGACCGGGTCTACGAATAACCGGAAGTTAGGCCCGAGCCTTAACTTACTGACATGGCTCTTGATTTTATCAAGAAAGAGATCTCCCTTATCCCAAATATTGACCAGTACGTGACTCTTGTATTTCACCTGAGGAGTAAAGTAGACCGTATACGTGCCATCACTTAAAGTCGGTACCGTGACATCCGCCTTAAATTCAAGCATGCTGCCGCTCTGCTTCTCCACCGTCCCTTTGCCCGAAGCGACCACTTCCCCCGTCTTGGGGTTAATGACTGTAAACAAATTAGATATAGCCGTTATGCTAAAGCTTGAAGCTGGCGCTACTGCATTCTGAACGTTAGCGGATGGAACGGTGAGAGAGACTTCGCCACTTTGGGTAATGTCCTCCACTTTCAGCCAACCGGATAAATAGGCTCCTGTAACGTTCCCTGATTCCGCCTCAATCCAGGCGTAATCACTGATCGGATGATTCGGTTTAGCGATTCCATTCGGTGTCCATGCCCAAGCTTCAGGCACTACCGCGATCGCGTCGAGCCCTTGGGCGTATAAGCCGTCATTGACACTTTGTCTCGGCGAGTCGGTCAAGAAGCCAAGTGAATGCGTTCCGCTTGCTAATTGTACAGAATCCAGCTTATGCCATCCGATTTGCAAGGCCTCAATGGTACTATATACCGGTTCGCCAGATGCAGCTCCCGTTGATTGATAAGCCCCGTTGTCAAGCTTCCACTGGTAAGTGGAAACATAGGATTGATTATTCGGCGTGCCTAGCACCCAAATGTCATAGTTCCCCGCGGCTGGAAGATGAAATGAATAATCCGCTGTCCCTTTAGAGCCGGGAATTTTAGTGTACATTTTCAGGAATTGTCCGCCGCTGGCTGCCTTGAGTGACGTAGCCCCATCGCTCGCCCTAGGCATATACGCAGTCTGAACGACCTCTTCCTCATCTCCGTGGTTGATCGCATTAAATTGAATACCGTAAGTAAATCCTTCTTCATCCAAATAATCGAGTAACCACTGCCATGCCCATGCCGGTATTCCAGCTCCATGTACGACGGCATTAATATACAAATCCTTTAACCCTTGAGCCTTCATATACTGTAAAACCTGCTTATCGTCTTCCCAACGCGCTTTGTTGGCAGCCGCATCCGTTGTAGAGAAATAAATCAAATAATCAGAGGTAAACAACCCCCCTACGGGAACAAACGGTGCCCCATCCCAGATCATCGTATGGTTTTGGTCTGCATACCAAAAGTGGGTTTCACCTAGCTTCTTGTCAACGAAGCTGCCATTCGTGAGCGGCTTGTAGCCATCGCTCGATGCCGTAGTGGAAACAACCGTCGAGCTCGGTGTCGATGGTAACGCTTGCAGCTTATGAAGTCCAAATCGGACAACATAGCTCGCGGCTGGAATGTCCTTGGGCAGCTGGAAATCGAACGCGACTTCCTTATTTTCACCGACGGACAAGCTAGATGTACTCACCGATGCAAGCTCCGATACGCCCCACAATACATCATCTTTCCAGAAGCTTAGATAGGCTGTCGTATCGAAATCCACAGCTTGCAGCAATTCGAAGGAAGCCGTTCCCTGCAGGGTCGCCTCACGGTTCATTTGTTGCGGTATGATCAATTCCTGTATTTCCGTCTTAAGCTCCGGCGCATCCCCTTGAGCCGATCCCATTGCGAATGACTGCACGAGTACGGAGTCGCTACCATCCGGCGCATTCGTGTAAGGAATATCGACGATTCCCGTTCTCACCTCGTAAGAGCCATCAGGTGCATTAAATGGAATTTTCAGTTGCATCGTCTGAACATTTTCTTCCCCATTCGTCCAGCTCTTCTTAACGGAAGGAACAACCTCGCGTGATACGACTTCTTCGTTTAGCATCAGATCGGCAAAGAAGTACAGCTCGCCGTTAAAATCTGCTTCCACCTTATTCGTAGTGGTGACGGTCAATATGTCCTCTCTTTGCACAATGGTCTTATCTAGTTCGCCGCTAACAAAACTAAATTTCACTTCTTGCCCATTAAAAGGCTTATTGAGGCCTTTTGGAGACCATCCCCACGAATCCGGAACGATAACCCAAGCATCAATTGCTTGCGAATACAAGCCATCTAAAGAGGCCTGCCTTGGCGTATCAGTTAAGAAACCTAGCGAATGTTGGCCTTGGCTTAATTCAGATACACCTAGCTTTTGCCATGACATAGGCAATCCTTCCGGTGTGACATACACCGTATTAGCTGAAGGGGAATCGACGACTTTATAGCTGGCGGCATCCAGCTTCCACTTAAATGGGGATAGCCATGGGTTATCTCCGGGTGAAGCCAATACCCAGATGGAATAGCTTCCGGCTTCAGGAATATCAAACTCATAATCCGCTGTGCCCGTAGCCCCCGGTGCCATTGTATACATTTCAAGAATTTGTTTGTCGCTTGCCTTAGCATTATATTTCGAATGATACTCTCCGGTTATAGAAGCAGCTTCGCCTTCCATCCAGACATATTTAGGAGGAATAATGGGTTTGGGTGCAGGATGTTCCAACCCATTTGGTATCCATTCCCACACCTGCGGCACGACAGCCACAGCATCAATCCCTTGAGAATATAAACCGTCCAACGCGGCTTGTCTCGGGGTATCCGTTAGAAATCTCAAGTCGTGCTGACCCTGCTCCAAATCCATTGAGCTTAGTTTTACCCAATAGAACGGCATGCCTTCCGGCGTACCAAACACGCTTTCTCCGAAAGCTTCGCCAACAGCGCTATAAACACCTGTATCCAGCTTCCACTTGTAACCTGATAACCACTCGTTATCCCCAGGCGTACCCAGCACCCAAACATCATATTTAGCCGTTGCTGGAATATCCAATTGATAATCCGCCGTAGCGACCGTATTCGCATCGTAAGTATATAATTTCAAATAACTAGCTCCACTAGAGGCGCTTTCACCCGCGACTTGATATCCTCCATTGATGGCTTGCGCATCCTCTCCTTCTACCCACAGGGAATCCGCTTCAGGAAGAACCATATTTGTAGGCTGTTCCAATTCATTAGGCTTCCATTCCCATGCATGCGGCACAGCCACCACGGCATCAATTCCTTGCGAGTATAACCCGTCCGAATTTCCCTGTCTCGGGGTATTCGTTTGAAACCCCAAATCGTGCTGACCCTGCTCCAAATCAGTAGAGCTCAGCTTAATCCAATAGAATGGCATGCCATCCGGCGTAGTAAATACGCTTTCTCCGTAAAAGGAGCCAGCAGCGCTGTAAGCACCTGTATCCAGCTTCCAATTGTAACCCGACAGCCATATGTTATCTCCAGGCGTACCCAGCACCCAAATATCATATTTAGCCGTTGCTGGAATATCCAATTGATAATTCGCTGTAGCGACGGTATTCGCATCATGAGTATATAACTTCAAAAAACTGGCGCCGCTGGAAGCCCCTTCTCCGACAACTTGGTAGCCTCCGTCGTAGGATTGCGCATTCTCTCCTTCTAGCCATAAGTATTCAGTCGTTGATTGTAAAGCCGGCGTATCAACGCTACTATCATTTGCGGCGTTAATTACATAAGATGGCAAAGTAGCCACCAAAACAGCAATAACAAGTGTTACCTTTAGAAGTTTATTTTTCGCATTTTTCATAGCCTGCTTCATCTGAGAAAACGCCTCCCATTACTCTTATAATGAATAGCTATCTCTATTAACCCTTAACTGCACCAGCAGTAAGACCTGAAACAATATATTTTTGGACGAATATATACAATAAAATAACGGGCAACGAGACAATCACAATATTGGCAAACACCAAATTCCAGTCACTGGAATGTTGACCAAAGAAGAAATAAATGGTCATGCTTAACGTAAATCGACTTGCCGTATTCAGAAAATAAAATGGCGTTTGAAAATCATTCCAAATGTTCATGGATGAAAGGACAACAACAGATGCATTGACTGGCATTAATAACGGAAAGAGAATTTTAAAAAATAATTTAAACCTTCCTACTCCATCGATAATAGCCGCTTCGTCGAGTTCTTTAGGCACGCCTCGAAGAAATGAAATATACAAATAAGTCATGAAGGGGAAATTAGTGGCTACATAAAGTAAAACAATCCCCGTGAGCGTACGAATGAGATGCAGCGATTGCATTAAATAATAGGTTGTAATAATAGAGCCAGGAAGGATCATTCCCGCTATTAGAACGTGCTGCAACAGTCTCATAAGACGGCTATCTCTGCGTTCAATAACAAAAGCGCCAACTGCACAAACGATAATAATAAGGACAACAGATACAACGGTTATGAACAGAGTAATCCAGAACGCTTGTGGAATACGTGCAATTCTAAATACCTCTGTATAATTATTAAAACCTGACCAATCTTTAGGCAGTGTCAACTTTAGGTCTGCTGCATCGCTTTGATTCTTAAGAGAGTTCACAATAACCATGTATAAGGGTATTGCTACGATTCCGCTTAGAACCAAGGAAATCAGCTCTAGTAATCTTTTTTTCCATTTGCGCATCTGATCACCCTTCTACCTTCCGGTTCAGCACCTTATTGACCAGCAGCACGATCACCAGGACAATCAGGAACAACATGACGTTTGCTGCCGTAGCCTCCCCATTTCTACCTGCAGCAAAATTCTTAAATACGATTGTGTTAATGACCTGGGATGAATTTCCTGGTCCTCCCCCTGTCAAGGCATATACAATGTCAAATACCTTCAAACCGCCGATTACACTGAGAATAACGTTTGTATTAACAATTGGCATTATTAAAGGAAGCGTAATATGTCGGAACATTTGCCAAGAGTTAACCCCCTCAACCATCGCCGACTCCTTCAATTCCTGAGGGATCGTTTGTAGTGCCGCTAAGAATAGAATCATCGATAGACCAGTCCACTTCCAAATTTCAACAAAACTCACAGAAAAGATAACAATTTGTGGATCAGTCAACCATGATTGCGCAAGCATATCCAAATGAAGCGTTTCGAGAAACACATTTAAAAGTCCCCTGCTAGGATGCAGCAAAGCACTGAATACAAGTGAAACTGCCAATGTACTTAGAAGAACTGGGAAAAATAGCATCGATCGAAAAAAGAGTGTTGTCCTTAACTTAGCATTGGCCAGCAACGCAAGCAGCAAGCCTAAAACAATCTTAAAAACGGTAGTAATAATGGCAAAAATAAAGGTATTCTTGAACGCGATAACCTGATCATCCTCCTGGAACAAGGATTTGAAATTGTCGAATCCAACAAACCGAGTATATTTGAAACTTTCGTCCATATTCGTAAAGGCATATAGAAATCCTGTTAGATTTGGATAAATGAAGAAAACACTAAAAATCAACAAGCCAGGCAACAGCAGCCAGTAGCTATAATACATTTTTTTTATCATTCGGCACCTCTATATAAAAGGAAGGGAGTATTGAACTCCCCCCTCTTTCTAATGTCTTTACTTGAAGTTTGGATCATCCTTGGCTTTTGCTGCTTTTTCATAATCCTTTTGTTGCGCTTCTAGCACTTGTTCCGGTGTTTTCCCACCAATAATGATATCCTGCAAATAAGCTGGGAAAGCCGCGTTGATATCGTATTTCATACTAAACCCGTCGCCACTTGCTCTACCGGCATCCAAAAAGGCTTTGGCTTCAAGCTCTGCTGGTGTTAGTGATGTCACCGTTACTCCCTTAATTGCTGGAATTCCGCCATCTTTGCCGAAGAAAATATTTTGCGCTTCTAGAGATTCGAAGAAGTTAACAAACTTCTGTGCAGCTTCTTCATTTTTACCTTTGACCACAAAGACGGCATTTGGTGCAAAAATATAGCTTTTATCGGCATCAGCACCCTGATAAGGCATAATGAACGCGCCAATGTCTGCTGTCTGATCCGGGAATTTACTGGCAATATCGGTCATCACCCAAGTCGCCATAATGTACATGCCTGCTTCGCCCGTCGCCAAAGCTTTCTGTGCATTATCGTAAGTATCAGACAGCACATCTTTGTTCGTCAGCCCTTTAGAAGTCACATCTTTAAGGAACTGCAGCCCTGTCTTACGAGCTGACCAATCTGTGAATTTCGCTTGATTAACATCGATTTTAGCGAGAATCTCAGCCGTTGAAGATGTGGCTTGTGCATGCTGCACGGGTAATTGCAATGTCCATGCATCTTTACCGGAAAGGTATACCGGAATTTTCCCGCCTTTCTTGAGCGCCTCGCTAACGCTCCAGAATTCATCCATCGTCGTGGGTACTTGAAGCCCTAAGCTTTCGAATACCTTTTTGTTATACAGAACTACACTTGTATTAGAACCGCCATATGGAGCTCCATAATATTTACCGTCTTCAAGAGCTGTCATAATGCCCTTCCAAGATTCCTTGTCAAAATTAGTTATCCACGGCTGATCCTCTTGGCTAACGAATGTATCGGACATTTTACCGAAGCCTTGTGTATCCCCAAGACCAGCGTAGTAGAACAGTAGATCCGGCTTATCTCCAGTAGCAAAGCGGGCTTTGACTAGATTAACGCCATCCATACCCTCTGGGATTTTCTCTATTTCTAATTCAATGCCTGTTTTCTCAGCTGCTGCGATTAGGACTTCATCCATACCGCTTTTAAACCAGCTCGCATGTCCAATCCCTTTGATCTTGATCTTCTCCAAAGATGCACTTGGGCTTTCTTCAGGTGTAGATGGACTAGCGCTTGGCGAACTACCATTGTTCGTGGAACTGCTTGAACCCTCATTATTCCCACTGCCGCATGCTGTAACGACCACCATCAACAAAGCTAATATCGCTGCAGCAAAAACTTTCCCGAAATATTTTTTTCTCATACTTTTCCCCTCTTTTCAAATCGATATTGGTTGAGTCGTTCTCAGTGTACCGTCTGTATTCATCAAACGAAATAGACATTCTTATTCATCGCAGGTGGATAATCTTATCTACATCTCGCAATCGTCAGTCTAGCTCCATAGTTAATCCTGATTCTATTTCAATTGATATAGGTTCATGTTACAGTATTAAAAAAATGAACGAAATCGAAGATGATAGGTGGATGCTAATGTTCTCCTTCAGCAGCTTGCGAGCAAAACTATTCCTAACCTACATGCTGATTATTATTGTCTGTACGCTTGGCGTATCCATTCCCTCTTATTTTTACATTAAAGAAAATATCGAAAGCAGTACTCTCTCTAACCTAGAGCAGTCAGTTCAAGGCGTGTCTGATCAATTGAATGCCTTTCAGAACGAGTTTGATAATATCTCCACGCAGCTTTATCTGAATTATGATGCTGCCGGCAATACGATGATACATTATCTTAATGTTCTTAATAAGTCTACTGATACAATCGAAAGACTAAAAGCAACGCAATCCCTTGATAAATTTATCCAGATTAACAGTTCCATTTATCAAGACCTATATCGTATTACTCTCTATGCTAATAGCGGTCTTCTATTCTCAAGCAGACCCATCGTTAATAATATCTATGAATCGGAAGCCTCTCATACTTGGATTTCCTTAATCGCTCCGCTTCGCGGCAATACGTTTTATCGATATTCCGCTAGCGACGAATGGACGAATGAACAGCAGCCTTCCATTTTTTCCTTCATCCGTGCAATTGACCCTAACGACCAGCAATCGGGATATATCGAAGTACAGATCAAAGCCGCCGATATTCTTGCATCCGTTGATTCACTCAATTGGGAAGGAAGCCAACTCCGTTTATTGGACGACAAAGGCAATGCTTTTTACACCATGATAGCTAACGAAGAACTAGAAGTTACGAGTAATAACAGAGATAACTACTATACTTTTACGAAAACAACCAGCAAGAAATATATCGTTGCCGAGCTAGCCGTCACCAAGGACCTTGTGCTCTCCCCCATTCGATTACTTCGAAACATCTTTATCGCATCTCTTGCGGTGTTTCTTATTTTTTCCGTATTCTTCTTATCTTTTTTAGCCAAAATTTTAATAAATCCCTTAATTAAGCTAAAAAGCAGCATAGATCGAATTGACTTGGTAGACAAGCCCCTGGGCATTGAGAATAAATATAAAATGAATGAGGTTGATCAGATTAACCGAGCCTTCCGGATTATGAATGATCGGCTGCAAAACTCATTACAGCAAATTATCCAATTTCGCACCTTACAGCTGCAATCCCATTTCGATACACTGCAATCACAGATCAATCCCCACTTTCTCTTTAATATGCTAGGAGTAATTCAAGCTTTGTCCGATAAAGGGGATACGGATAAAATCAATAAAATCACGTCTAATCTAGCGGATTTCTTAAGATATTCCTCTGCTACCAGCTCAGCTGTAACTTCATTAAAACAAGAAATAGAGCTCACAAGGAAATATTTAGAGCTCATGAAATCCCGTTACTTATACCGCTTGGAGTACAGCTTTGATTTGGATCAACAAATGGATGATTTGATCGTACCTAAACTAACCCTTCAGCCATTAGTGGAAAACTGCCTCCAACATGGCTTTAGAGATGCTCACACCCTTACTATCCGTATTACCGGTAAGATTATCGGAGATCGGTGGGAGTTGACTGTGCAGGATGACGGAATTGGATTTTCAGAGACCATCTTGCCAACGATACGCGATAAGGTTGAATCCTATTTACAACAACTCGATACCCACGCGCAAGGTGATCGATTGGGATTCGGGGGGTTGGGATTATGCAGCACCCTGGCGAGGATGCAGTTGATCTTGAAAAACCAGCTTCATTACACGGTAGGTAACAATGTGAATAGGGGAGCTTACATCATGATGTCCGGCAATATTAAATTTCTCTAGGAGGCATACACGTAATGAAGATTATGCTTGTAGATGACGAACCCGTTTTTCTGGAGCAATTAAAAGAACTAATTATTCGGATAGCCTCCGAAGAAGGGAACTATTCGTTTGAAATTATCGCGGAATGTTATAGCGGTCAGATGGCGCTTGATCAAATCCCCTTATTAATTCCAGATGTCATTATTACGGATATTAAGATGTCGGCGATGGACGGCATTGAATTGGCTCATAAAGTCCAGCAGCGTTGGCCTAGCACCGCAGTCATCATTATTAGCGGCTTCTCCACCTTTGATTATGCCAGAGATGCGTTACGAGCTAACGTCGAGGAGTATTTGTTAAAGCCCATTGAAGCAGATGCCGTACGAAACGTACTTTTACGGATTCAAGAAAGACTAACAAACAAAACCTATTCTCGGAGTAAAGAAATTTTACAATTGATTCTTGAATCGAAACGAAACTCCTCGTTACCTGAGCTTATCCAAGAGCGGTTATTTCCTTACTCCAATTATGGGTTGCTGATCATTCCAGATCATGACTTCTCGATCGATAATGATTTACTGCTTCCCCAGTCCTTAAGCGCAGAAAAAAACTACTATAGCAAAGCCATAAGCTACCTCGACGAACAGGAAGAGCTTTGGGTATTGCGGACAAAGAGTAGGCGGGAGCTTGCGATCCTGATTGGTTTTCAGAAAGATTCAGCTCTAAAGCTGCATAATCTTCTTCAGTTTTCACAGCATCATTTTATGAACAAAGGCCTTAGTCCTTCCATTGCTTACAGTAATAACTTGAGTCATTTGGCAGATATCCATATCGTTCAGCAAAAACTGATGGATGAGCTATACAAGAACTTGGTCATTGGAGAGCCTAAGCTCATATCCTTAGCTAACTTCTCAGAGGCTGTCCATGATGATTTTTTATTGAAAGCCGAGGAAGTCGAGCAGCTCTCCCTCTACCTGAATAAAAGTGACTGGAACCAAATTAAGAAACTCATTTATCATCTCTTTCGGAACTGGTGCAGCAAACATACTCCCCTCTTATATTTGGAAAAAAACGTAAAGACCATCGTTCGATTATTGGAACAGCAATTGCCTCCTATCGACATCGTAACAAGTAAAACTCTGGAAATTCGAATAGAGGAAATATGCTTTGTCTCGTCTTCGTTCTCGGAAACGGCAGATTCCTTCTGGGATTTAATCATTCACGTGTTCCAGCCTCAGGTTCATGAATCCGATTCAGGCGCCCTGCTCTTCCAACAGATTGAAAGTTATATCTCCTCTCATCTGAAGGAAGCACTAACATTGGGTGATTTAATGAAACGATTCCATATCTCCAGCTCCTATTTATGTAACTTATTCCGTAACAATAGCGGCAAATCATTCGTGGAGTATATTACCGCGCTGCGCGTGGAGAAAGCAAAATCACTCATGCTTAACTACCCCTCCATGCTGCTGAAAGACATTGCAGAAATCGTAGGCTATCAGGATCATCATTATTTCAGCCGCGTCTTTAAAACAGTCGTTGGGACCACACCTAAAGAATACAAAAATATCTCTAACTAATACCGAATCGATTTGAACAAAATGAACCCCCTTGATACACCAAGGAGACTGATTACAATAGCAAAGAACCTTGATAGCCAAATATCTGGCCATCAAGGTTCTCTATTATAGGCTATAGCAAATCTGCAGCAAGTTGAGCCAGCTTAGAGCGCTCGCCCTTCTCGAGCGTCATATGACCGCTGGTGCCTTCGTTCTTGAAGCGTTCTACAATATGAGTCAAGCCATTGCTGATGGAATCGAGGTACGGATGGTCAATTTGTTCCGGATCGCCCATGAGTACAATCTTGCTGCCCTCACCGACCCTGGAAACGATTGTTTTCACTTCATGCTTCGTTAAATTCTGCGCTTCATCGATGATGATGAACTGCCCCGGAATAGAGCGGCCGCGAATATAAGTGAGCGCTTCGACTTGAATGCTGCCCATCCCCATCAATATTTTATCAATATCGCCCGATTTCTTCGTGTCGAATAAATATTCGAGATTATCATAAATCGGCTGCATCCATGGACGCAGCTTCTCTTCCTTCTCGCCTGGCAAATACCCGATATCCTTACCCATTGGCACAACCGGCCTTGCGATGAGCAGCTTCTTATATTTATGCTCATCCTCCGTCTTCAGGAGACCTGCAGCGAGCGCGAGGAGCGTCTTGCCGGTTCCTGCCTTACCGGATAGCGTAACAAGCGGGATATCGTCATTCAGGAGCAGCTCCAGCGCCATGCGCTGCTGCGCATTCCGAGCGGTAATGCCCCATACCGGATCATTGCTTAAATAAAGCGGCTCCAGTCTTGCGCCGTCCTGGCTTACTTTCAGAAGCGCGGATTTGGAGGTACCCATCTCATCACGCAGAATGACAAATTCATTCGGATTCAAACGAATGTTCAAATGCATATTATTCACCGTAAGAAAACGGTACGTGTAAAATTCATCAATCACTGCCGGATGAACGTAAAGCGTCATATATCCGGTATAAAATTCGGAGGATACCACCACGCGGTCCGATAAATAATCCTGTGCCTGCAGGCCGAGCACATCCGCTTTAATACGGACAAGCACATCTTTGCTGACTAAGACAATGCTTTGTTTCTCTGGCTCATTTTCCTGTTCGATGTGGTAATTCAGAGCTACCGCCAAAATCCGATTGTCGTTGGACATCTCACCAAACATTTCTTGTACGCGCATGAAGCTGCGGTGATTTAATTCTACCTTGAGCACGCCGCCGCTTGGAAGCTCAATTCCTTCATGCAAATGGCCTTTCTCTCTCATTTTATCAAGCAGACGCGAAATCGAGCGTGCATTGCGTCCTAATTCATCGGCCAGCCTCTTCTTAGAATCAATTTCCTCCAACACAACCGCGGGAATTATGACCTCATTATCATCGAAAGCGAAAATCGCTTGCGGATCATGAAGCAGCACATTTGTATCGAGCACGAATATTTTTTTCATGAGAACCCTCCCGGCGTTGGATATTCATTAGAGGCCATACATAGCAAAGCGCAGCTGCGGGTAAACTATGGCGACAAGTTACTATATGATTTTCAACGTAAAAAAAGAGGTGGCAAACATGTTCAAATGGCTAATTTCTATGATCATTATCGCGATTGTAGCGACAGGCTGCAGCAGCGTCGCACGTAATGAGACATCACCCTCTCCTCAAAATAATGGCCGTGTGCGGGCTCAGCAGACCGAACCGAGGAAAAAAGAGATCAAAGATTCGAAGCAGGTTGCGGCACATCTGGAGCAGTTGGCCAAAGGAATTGACGGCGTGACGAACGCACATTGTGTCGTGTTCGGAAATACTGCGATTGTTGGCATTGATGTAGATGCCAAGATGGAACGCTCCAGAGTCGGAACCATTAAATATTCCGTGGCTGAAGCCTTCCGCAAGGACCCTTACGGCGTAGATGCTCTTGTCACCGCGGATCTCGATCTATCCGAGCGTATTAATGAAATTGGAGCCGATATCAGACGCGGCAGGCCGATTGCCGGTTTCGCTGAAGAAATGGCTGATATCATCGGAAGAATCATTCCACAGATGCCGCGAGACGTCTTGCCACAAGAGCCGGAGAAACAAGAAGCTCAGAAAATGAATAAGAAATTGTAAAGGCTCCCCGAAGACACAAAAAGCCTAGTGAGCTATTCACTAGGCTTTCTTCATGGCAGCATAAACCTGTACATCCAAGTTGTCCGCAGCAAGGTTCTTATTCGTTTGGTCAATCACATAGACAGAGGACAAGCATACGCCGTTTGCAACATCCACGTGACTTGACACGCCAGAGGATAGTTGTTCAGATACCCTATTCATCTCGTACAGTAGAGCGAAAGTTTGCATAGGCAGATCTTCGATCGGTTGCTTGGACTTTGCGAATACGGCTTGGGTCATTCGCATGACCTCCTTCTGTACAAATATCAGAAACGGCCTCTGTAAGCTTATTATATCCAAATCCTTATCGGCAGTCTATGGCTATTCAGCCATTTTTGCCTGAAGGGCAGCCCGAGCTTCGTTCAGATTCTGCTCGCTCAAATAAACATAAGGACTTTTCCACGTTCCCTCGAGCGGGATGAATGTAACCTCCTCACGGCTGATGCCGAGGTAGGTAGACATCATGTTTTTAATTTCATTGGAAGGCATATCCATTGTTAAGTTATTCCCAACCGCCTCAATTACAGAACCTAATTTCGTAATGCCGTCCAAAGACTTCATTTTGTCCGTTAGCGCTCCGATCACTTGGCTTTGCCTTTTGTTGCGGTCAAAGTCGCTGGACATGTTTTTGCCATTATTCGATTTGCGGTAACGGACAAAATCAAGCGCCTTCTCCCCGCTCAAGCGCTGAAAGCCAGGTTGCAAATCAATATTTGTGCCATCAGCCGAATCCTTGTACTTCATGCGCATATCGACATCGACCTCCACCCCGCCCAGTGCATCCACGACGTCGGCAAAGCCTTGGAAGTTAATGACGGCGGTATATTTGAGATCAATATCAAACAGCTTGCTCATGACGGTTCGCACTTCTTGCTTCGCGTCTGCGTAAGCTGCTTCTTTTTTCATTTTTTTCGTATTTAATGCATTCATGTAAAAGTCCGCATAGAAGGCATTTGCTTTCCGTGCACGATAGCCGTCGATGTCAATGTTGGAATCGCGGGGAATCGTTACGATCGTCGCTGATTTGCTGTTTGGGTTAAATACGGCTACCATCATGACATCCGTATTCAAGCCTCCGCCATGGGAGCGGGAATCGATGCCCATGAGCAGCATGCCAACCGCTTTTTTCTTCACAGATTCTTCCGGGGGCACAACGACTTCCGTCTCGCCTGGCACAGATATTTGGTCAACCGCTTTATCAGCCTTGAACACCAAATACGCCAAGCCTGCCGCAATAATAAGCAGAATGGCAAATAGCACGACAAAAAACATTTTCAGTACGGAACGTTTTTTCTTTGGCTTCTGTTTCTTGGTTTTCTTTACCGGCTGACGGGCGGCCGCTCTTGATGGTAATTCTGTAGTTCCTTTACTCATATGGGCCACCTTCATGTTCAATTGTATTTTGGATTGGATTCGATGTCCGTCAGCAGCTGCTCTCCAAGCTCGCGCGGATATAACTGCAGCTTGGAACGGCCTTCCTTCGTATACTTGACATGGATCATCGTTTCATCGGTCCTGATGATCGAATAATCGGAGAGGCCATGATCCTCTGACAAAATTTGCTCAAAAAAAGAGAGCGTATCCAGAGCCGCCTGATCGTCTTGACGGGCATTGGATACCACCTTTATTTGCAGCCAGTTAAACAAAGCATCCTCGAACTTCATTTGCCTGATCCAGCATTCTGCTGCGGATCCTTGCTTTCTCTAATACCTTTCCACTTGTCATAGAGCTGACGCCCCCGAAGCATGAGCATCATAAGAACAGCAACGCCCATACATTGAATAATCGGCAGCTTGTCGACTTGCAAGATCATAAGTACGAAAGAACCGAATGCAATCAAAGCATAAACGAGGATCTCCTTGAACAACGGCAGCTTCTGCTGAGCACGAAACACTTTATTAAATATGTATATCGTAAAGCCCAGAATGATTAAGTAAGAAACGAGCTTATGGTCGCTTAGCCACGCCTGCATGCACCTTACCTCCTTCTCCATTTAAACGGCTGTAGCCGCGTATTAGTTGCACGAATGTGAATTCAATATGAAATATAAGTGGGATTATAAGTTAAGCAACTTATAATCCCACTTATATTTTAAAGAAAACGTAAGGCCTTGCTCGCGCAAAGCCTTACGTTCGTTGAAGGATGCAATCTTAGACGCTGGCTTGAGCGTTTTTACGGTTTTTGTCAGCACGCTCACGTTCGCTTTTGTTCAAAATCTTTTTGCGAAGGCGAATTGATTTTGGTGTAATTTCGCAATACTCATCATCATTCAGATACTCAAGCGCTTGCTCAAGTGAGAATAGACGAGGGCTTTTCAGCGTAACGGTATCGTCTTTACCAGCAGAACGGATGTTGTTCAGCTGTTTCACTTTACAAATATTAACGATGATGTCGTTCTCGCGCGTATGCTCGCCAACGATCATGCCTTCGTAAATTTCTGTACCTGGCTCCAGGAACTGAATACCACGATCCTCTACGCCCATCATGCCGTAGAATGTCGAAGTACCGTTCTCACTAGCTACCAGTACGCCTTGGTGACGTCCGCCTACGCCAGCGCCTGCAAGAGGACCATAGCTGTCGAATGCGTTGTTCATAATGCCATAGCCGCGTGTTAGTGTCAGGAATTGAGTACGGTAGCCGATCAAACCGCGTGCTGGGATTTTGAACTCCAGACGAACTTGGCCATTGCCATGGTTGATCATGTTTAGCATTTCAGCTTTACGAGTTCCAAGGCTCTCCATTACAGCGCCAGTGCTCTCTTCAGGAGTATCAATTAGAAGACGCTCGTAAGGCTCTTTCTTCGAACCATCGATCTCTTTAATGATAACTTCAGGCTTGGATACTTGAAGCTCGAAGCCTTCACGACGCATGTTCTCGATAAGGATACCGAGGTGAAGCTCACCGCGTCCGGAAACGATAAAAGCATCCGGGCTGTCTGTTTCTTCAACGCGAAGTGCTACATCTGTTTCAAGCTCTTTGTACAGACGCTCACGAAGCTTACGTGATGTTACCCATTTACCTTCACGGCCAGCAAACGGACTATTGTTAACGAGGAATGTCATTTGAAGAGTAGGCTCATCGATCTTCAGAACCGGCAAAGCTTCAGGGTTCTGCGGATCAGCAATCGTCTCGCCGATATTGATCTCGCGAATACCTGCGATCGCGATGATGTCACCAGCGCCTGCTTCTTCAATCTCCACGCGCTTCAAACCTACAAAGCCGAACAATTTCTCGATGCGAGCTTGCTTAGTACCGCCTTCGCGAGTCATAACGGCAACGGTTTGGCCTTGCTTGATAATACCGCGGTTAACGCGGCCAACGGCAATACGGCCAAGATATTCATTATAATCAAGCAGCGTAACGAGGAATTGCAATGGGAGCGTAGTGTCCTCTTTAGGCGATGGGATATTGCTAACGATCGTCTCATAAAGAGCTTCCATGTTCTCGTCTTGTTTCTCAGGGTCCATGCTTGAAGTACCCATAAGGGCAGAAGCATAAACAACCGGGAACTCAAGCTGCTCGTCATTTGCGCCTAGCTCGATGAACAGGTCAAGAACCTCGTCAACAACTTCTTGCGGCCTAGCGTTCGGACGGTCAATTTTGTTAACGACAACGATTGGGGTTTGGTTCGATTCAAGCGCTTTGCGCAATACGAATTTCGTTTGCGGCATACAGCCCTCAAATGCATCAACAACCAAAAGCACGCCGTCAACCATTTTCATAATACGCTCAACCTCGCCGCCGAAGTCAGCATGTCCTGGCGTATCCACGATGTTGATCAAATAATCTTTGTAATTAATTGCTGTGTTCTTAGCCAAAATCGTGATCCCGCGTTCACGCTCAAGATCATTGGAGTCCATAGCGCGCTCTTGAACGGCTTCATGGTCTCTGAATGTTCCTGATTGTTGAAGCAGTTTGTCCACCAATGTTGTTTTACCATGGTCAACGTGGGCAATAATGGCGATATTCCGTAAGTTCTCTCTTGCTTGCATAACTTGTAATCCACTCCAATTGTTTTTTATTTAAATCTTTTACCAACGTCTGCGTTTGCTTAGCATTAACCATACACCCGCTGCAATCAATGCTGCAGCAATCGCATAAATTCCCCAGCTCCACAAAAGAACAAGAACAAAAAACACAGCTGATGCGGCAGCTAACGCCATCGATGCCGTGAGTACTACACGCGGTCTGGATGAACCGAACAAATAATATTCGTAGAGGCCTGCTGCCACACCGAAAATAAACAGCGGCCACAAATATTTCAACTTATCCCATCCAAAAAGGTTGCAGACGATAAACAGTACAGCATATACGACGAGCATTCCGCCTGGTACAAGCACGACCGCAGGAACCAATCTGCCAAAATAAAGAACATGCAGCAGAATTCCAGGGATCAGTACCAGCAGCGGCCAGAAAATCGAGCCCAAAAAGCCGAATACGCCTAACTTGCCCAACAAAATAACGAGCCCGGCTAACAGCAAAATAATTCCAGCGGAATATTTGTTATTAGGCATACGCGCTTCCGCTCCTTACAACGCCAATCGCATATGTTGACGAAAGACGACAGTTTTTATCTATATTAGTTTAAAGGAACTGACGCAAAAATACCAGTACGTTGCGCGGTTCTGAACAAAAAAAAACCGTTCATGCTTATTTTGCATGAACGGAACAAGGCGAAAGCCTTATAAAATGGGCTTTTTTTTGGCAATGGCCAAAATAATGACCAGTGGAACGCAAAGTAATGGAATCGCTTCCGCGAGCGTTTTGGAGCCATGGAATAGCAAATTATCCATTCCGGGATCATGCATCAGCATCTCGCCAGCAGCGTAGGCGAGCAAAGCGGCACCTATATAGGAAAGTGCTGGGAATTTTTGCAGCAGCGTTCCCAGCATTTGGCTTCCCCATATAATCATAGGAATGCTTAGCGCGATTCCGAGCAAAATAAGAACGGGATCTCCATCGGCAACAGCTGCAATAGCCAATACATTGTCGAGACTCATGACGAAATCGGCCACCACGATTGTCCAAATCGCCTGCCCGATCGTTGCTGCTTTTTTGATCTTATGCGTTTCCTGCTGCCCGCCTGAATCGGCAAGCAGCTTTACCGCGATATAAAACAGCAGCAAGGCGCCGATCGCCTGTAGGAAAGGTACATCTAGCAGCCTAATCGCTACCAGTGTCAACAAGCATCTAAGCAGAACGGCTGCCAGCGCTCCCCACCAAACGGCGCGTTTGCGCTGCTCAGGCGGAAGCTGGCCGCTGGCCATTGCGATGACGATTGCATTATCGCCGCTCAGCAGTACATTAATCAATACGATTTCGATAAACAGGATTACGCTGTCCAACATCCATCCCTCCTCTTAACAGCTGTATGTACAAGCTTCGGAGAATATGTCCTAAAAAAAAATGAGTTCAACCCTCTTGCTCTTCGCATTGTTTTTAAGCTTCATAAATAAGCTAGTATCAAGCGTTAACGTCACTCCATGCTCCCTATAGGTGAAGGCACGTTGCGCCGTGAAATATAAGAATCCCGTATAAGTTGAAAAACTTATCCATTCTTATGTTTTTAAGAAAGGATGGCCACCGAATATGGAACTTTTCTCGGTCGAATTTTTTTCCGCCCTGCTTACCATTATTTTTATTGACTTGATTTTGGCCGGAGACAACGCCATAGTAATTGGACTCGCGGCTCGGAATTTGCCCAAAGAACAGCAAAAGAAGGCAGTCATTTGGGGCACAGCGGGAGCTGTAGGCATTCGGGTCATCGCAACCCTTCTTGTTGTTCAACTGCTGAATGTACCGTGGCTAAATCTTGTGGGAGGACTTCTTCTCGTCTGGATTGCCTATAAGCTGCTTGTGCAGGAGGATGCGCATGACGGCATCAAATCAGGCAATACACTCTGGCAATCGATCCGCACAATCATCATTGCAGACGCGGCGATGGGCATCGATAATGTCATTGCGGTCGCAGGAGCCGCACATGGCGATACACTGCTTGTTGTTCTCGGCCTAATCATTAGCGTTCCTGTTGTCGTTTGGGGCAGCACCCTTTTCATTAAGCTGATCAACCGTTACGAATGGATTGTATATGTCGGTTCTGCTGTACTGGCGTATACCGCTGCCAAAATGATTACACACGAAAAATCATTCCACGCTTTTTTTGAGAATCCATGGGTTTACTGGTTGTTCATCATTTCCGTCATCCTTCTCACCATCGCTGCCGGCTGGCTCACCAACAAGCGCAAGCAAAAAGATAATCCGCAAAAAAGCAGCGAATCCCACTAAGGGATCGCTGCTTTTTTTTCATCACAATGCGGCTACTTAAGAAGAGCCCCAATTTTAAATTCGCCTCTCTCCTCGATCAGCTCCACAAAGATAGGCCGCTCATCAGGCGTGCGGTTCGGTGTATGGATCGTGAGCAGCAGCCGTCCGTCGAAGGAGCGAAAGACCATGCCATGCCCTCCGTCATTCTGATAGAGCGCCTCCTCTGCGTGCGTCCATGGACCCGTTACGAGGCCAGTGGCAGACTGCGCTATACCAAGGGCGTACTTGTTGTCGATAAAGCTGGCCCAGAGCATATACAGGCTGCCAGATGACGAATGAAACAAATACGGTCCATCGGTTACATAATTGTCCTGATCCGGATATCGCGGCGAAACATAAGGGGTTGTCCAAGGCGCTTCCGAGGCGCAGAATAGGACGACCGGCTCCGACACTGCGCATGTGAGGTCATTACTTAGCTTCACTGCACAAACTTCCCCGTCCCCTGTCTGCTGCCATTCATGGCAAAATACCATCCAGGGCTGCTTCTCCTCATCCACAAACAAGCTTCCGTCTAGGGAGCTCCAGCTCTCGGGCGTAACAGGCCCGTCACTATGCGGCACAAACGGCCCAAGCAAATCATCCGATGCCAGCACTGCCGTGCCAAGAAGGCCATTATCCTGCCTGCGAAAGGTAGCGAACATATAGAAGCAATCATTATATCCATAAACCTCAGGCGCCCAAAAGTTCGTATCGGCAAAAAAATCAGAATCTGGCCGAAAGACAGGAAACGGCCCTTCCCATGACGCCAGATCATGGCTCCAATAAGCGTCGAATCCGGTACCCTTCCCCCAAATATTTTTGTCTGTACTGCCGTATAAATAATATTTTTGTTGATCAATGACAGCCAGTACGAACGGATCTCGAAT
Organism: Paenibacillus luteus; assembly: GCF_006542765.1. Classification (GTDB taxonomy): domain Bacteria; phylum Bacillota; class Bacilli; order Paenibacillales; family Paenibacillaceae; genus Pristimantibacillus; species Pristimantibacillus luteus. Next base: position 89,429 of record NZ_SKCD01000066.1, on the reverse strand, counting down.
TTGCAAATCCCCGCTTTTCAGCATCATCAGCGCTCCTTCTCCTACTTGTATGTTGGGTTTACGACTCCGATGGTTAATTTTTCGATAAAAATTCCGCCCTCAAATGCCAAAACTTGATTTCCTTTTATATGAAAAGGGTATTCCCTATCCTGATAAAATAAAGTCCCCTGTATCTCTCGGACACTCATGCCGATCAGGCTTGTTAATTTTCCTTGCCGATCAGTAACTACGCGTACTCCGCTAGGGAAGCGCATATAACTTGTTCCATCTCGGTATAGCAAGGATTCCTCCTGCAGGTTCAGCAGCTCGTAAGTGACACCGTCTATCATCCGGCTATAGCCGGTCTCTCCCGTGATTTCTTCCCCATGGTCCACATCATAAGGGACAAGTCCCGTAAACCACAGCTTGCCGTCTGGTGTTGGCAATATGCCGCTTAAACGCTCTACATAATCAAGCAAGCATAAGATTGATGGAGAATATGCTTCCGTGAAGCCTTCGTCTCCCGTCCATGGGCTGACTGCCTGAGCAAATCGGGTAGCCTTCGCAAATGAGGCCAGTATAGGATAAAGCACCCATGTCAGTTCAACGTGGCGGCCATGGTGCTCGAATGCATGCGGCGCGCGAATCAGGCTCAGGAAGTTCGACGCCCCGCCCCAGCTATTGTAGGTTGAGAAGGGATCAAACCTCGGATCGTCCATTGACATGGACGTAAATGGATATTTCGCAAAAAACTTCCGTGTATTCAACAAATAACGTTTCAACATCGTATCGAAGAAGGCCCGGTCTCCGACCTCGCAAGCCATGACGCGCAGCAGCACGTCCGACTGCACGCGAACGAGCTCATCGTTCCGGTCGCGGTCATAGAAGAAATGATCCTCTTCGTCAAAGCAATAGCGGTATAAGCTCGCCAAGCTCTCTTCGGCTTTCGTCTGCCACTGCTCGCCCGGCAACCCCAGCTCCTCCGCGATGCGGGCCAAATAAAGACGCTGGCAGTACACGTTTGCAGTCAAATCCGGCGCAAGAAAGGGCAGAATCGGCGAATCGGGATTAACCTGCGTCGCATCATTGCGGTGCGGCGTATCCGGAACATGCCAGAAGCGAGGGGAGAGATCATGTCCCGTATCGAACGTGCTGAAAGCCTCGACGCATCCTGTACCTCGTGTATTACGGTATTGGACAAGCCACTCATCGTAGCGGACCATTGCATCGTACATCGTTTGCAAGAACGGCCTGCCTGCTTCATTCAGCTTGTAGTGATTCCAGACGCTGCGCGCAAGCGGCGTCACCAACTGGATTTGCCGATAGGCTGGCCCATTCTCTGTCACTTTGTAGGGCAGCATGCCATCCTCCCGCTGGTGCACAGCAAACGATCGGTACGTGGCTTCTGACACCGATGGCATAAACCGGGACAGCAGCTCCGCGTTGATTGTTCCCGTGCTCTCCAGCCAGCACCCCAGGTATATCCCGCCTTCATGCAGAATTGGCGCGTCTCCAGCCGTCGGTACAATACAATCAAAGAGAGTTCTCACGGCTTGGTAATAGACTTGCTCCAGCTTGCCGGAACGCGCCGTAAAACGAATGCCGGAGCGTTTCCATTGCTCCAAGCTGTTCTTATCAGTAGGCTTATTTAGCGATCCAACTTTCTCATCTATATCTACCTCTCGCAGCTGCCTTAGCAGTGATTCGCTCACCATAATCCCCTCACTTTATTTTATTTTCGCAAACAAGGCTTTCCTATATTTTGAAATGAAACAGACTGCCGCGAGGCAGCCTGTTCATTATCTCATTCACACCATGTCCTTTGCCGGACTATTGATTGTTCTTGAAAATTTTCACCGTACCGCTATAGAAATCACTTACGGCTTGCTCTACCGATTTGCGGCCAAAACCAACCTCATACATCGTCGTTTCAGCAAGCTTCGAATATTCAGAGAACCCTGGAGGGTTGTAGCTCACAGCGAATGGTTCCGTCTTCGTTGCTTCAGATACACGGCTGGTGTAGTCGTATACGATCTTCTCCACGTCATTTGCATTGCTCTCGAGAAGCGTGCGGTTGGCCGATGTTACAGGAACTCCACGGTCATTCCCCAATATTTTGGCCACATCAGGATCATTAATAAAGAAGCTTAGCAGCGTCGCAACTTCTTTCGGATGTTTCGTTTTCGCATAGCCTGACAAGCCTTGGCTCGATTCGAATACGACTCCCGTGCCCTTCTCTCCGCGAGGAACCTGAACCATAATCAGCTCATCCTGCGTCAGCCCTTGAATAGCTGCCAGCTGATTGGACGGAATTAAGCTCATTGCCACTTTTCCGGTAACCACTAACGATTTGCTCGTATCGCCCGGAGGATTGGAAACCTGCAGCTCGGAAGGCACCACACCGCCGGATTTGGCTGCTGTATCCCAATACTGGAACCATTTAAGCGCGTCCGCCTCTTCGAATCCAAGCGTTCCCTTATCCATATCGTACAACTGCTTGCCTTGCTGCTTCAGGCCGATATCCATGCCATCGATGGACATGTTATAAGTGCCGTATATGCCGCTACCCAGCTTGTCGGAAATCTCCTTGCTGATGCGTGCAAAATCTTCCCAGTTCCATCCGTCCGTTGGCACCGGAATGCCGGCTTTCTCCAACATCGTCTTGTTCACGACAACCCCGCGGGCGTTCGCTCCAGCAGAAATATGAAGCAGCTTGCCGCCGATCGTGCCATATTGAATCATCGATTGATCCATATCGCTTAGGTTAAGCTCTTTGTCCACATAAGGAGAAAGATCAAGCAGCACTTCTTTATTCGCGTAATCCACCACATTGCCGCCTAGGAAAAAGATGTCAGGCGCTGTGCCTGATGCGAGCTGTGTATTTAGCTTATCGAAGTAACCGGTGGAAGGAGCAAATTCTCCGACTACCTTGATTCCCGGATTTTTCTCTTGGAAAATCTTCAGTGCTTCGTTAGTGATATCTGCCCTTTTCTGGTCTCCCCACCACATGATGCGCAGCTCTACTTGGCTTACTTCGTTCCCGCCAGCACCATTCTGATTTTTTGCCCCGTTGCTGCTTGTTCCGCTTGAACATGCCGCAGTAAAGACCATCAACATCGCCAGCACCAAAATAATCAACCGTTGTCTCATCTTGATTTCCCCCTAGATTTGATTTGAGTTCCCTTTCACTTCTGATGCTACCCTTATTTCCTACCATTCGGAATTTCATTCCTTCGGGTATTGAATATCAATTTTTCCGGCTGGCAACCAGTTTACTTCAGACCAGTCGTTGCGATGCCATCCAGAAAATAACGCTGGAAAATCAAGAAGATGAGTGTTATCGGAACGAGTGACAAAGCCGACATCGCAAGCAGCGCACCCCAATCCGATTGACCAGTAGGATCGAACAAGGATCGAATGCCAAGCTGAACGGTAAACAGCTTGATATCGCTCAAGTAGATCATTTGGCTAAAGAAGTCATCCCAAGACCAGATAAACGTGAAAATAGCAGCGGATATCAAGGCAGGAACGAGCAGCGGCATAATGATCCGGAAATAAATTTGCCGCTGATTGCAGCCGTCGATCGTCGCGCTCTCATCGAGCTCTCTAGGAATGCCTCGAATGAATTGCACCATCATCAGTATAAAGAAGGAATCATGAGCAAGCCATTTCGGCAGCACGAGCGGAAAATACGTATTGATCCAGTGCAGCTCATTAAAGATGACGTATTGCGGCACTAGCGTAACATGATAGGGCAGCATGATGGTCACGAGCATTAACGAGAACCAAATCTTCTGAAACTTGAAGTTCAAACGTGCAAATGCATAAGCAGCGAAGGAACAAGTGATGACGTTGCCAAGCACGCTAAGGATCGAGATCAGCCATGAGTTGGCAAAAAACTTGCTGAAAGCCACGCCTTGAAAGCCGCGCCATCCATTCACGTAATTGTCCAGTGTGAAGGTACTTGGCCACAAACCCGGTTCTGTAAATATAAGTTCATTCGGCTTAAATGAGCTGCTGATAAGCCAGAGCACCGGATAGAGCATGGCGACACCAAAAATGATAATAAGCGTATGTTTCGTAAAACCGTTGATTTTTTTTACCTCCATGCTGTCCTACCTCCCTTCCTTGCTGTCACCGTAAAACACCCAATATTTCGAGGTTACGAAAATAATGGCCGTAAAGGCTCCGATGATCAGCAGCATAATCCAGGCAAGCGCCGAGGCGTAACCCATGTCGAAGAAGGAGAAACCTTTCATATACAGGTACAGGGTATAGAACATCGTCGCGTCGAGCGGGCCACCCCGTCCGTCACCGATGACGAATGCAGGCGTAAAGGCCTGGAAGGAATTGATAATGCTCATGACAAGATTGAAGAAAATAACCGGTGATAGCATAGGCAGTGTAATCCGGAAAAACTGGCGTACTTTATTCGCGCCATCCACTTGCGCCGCTTCGTATAAGTCCGCGGGCACTTGCTTTAAGCCCGCCAGAAAGATGACCATCGCCGACCCGAACTGCCATATGGATAACGAAATAATCGTATATACGATATAGCTCGGATGGGAGATCCAGGAAGGCCCTTGAATGCCGAACCAACCCAAGAATTGATTGACCAGCCCGCTCCCATCAAAGATCTGCCGCCATACAATCGCGATTGCGACGCTTCCGCCAAGCAGGGACGGAATATAATAGATGGTTCGGTAAATGCCCAGCGCCCGAATTCCTTTGTTTAGCACCATAGCAACCATCAGCGCGAAAGCAAGGCGCAGCGGTACGGAAATGAACACGTATTTAATGGTTAGCCATAGCGAATTCGAGAAGGTATCGTCTTCTTTGAAAATTTCAATGTAGTTGGCAAAGCCAATCCATTGCGGCGGTGTCAGCAAGTTATACTTGGTGAGCGACAAATAAAGCGATCCAAGCATCGGTCCCAGCGTCAGGCAGAAAAACCCGATCAGCCAAGGAAGCAAAAAAGTATATGCCGTCAAATTGTGCTGATTGGCCAGCGGCTTGCGGCTTTTTCTCATCGCGAATACCCCTCTCTTAATGATGTAGTTCCATCATAAAGGAGGGGTACTCGCGATTGAATGCTATTTCTTCGGGTGTTCGCTATCAATTTTTTCAGATGCCTGCAGCCTATAATCAGATGGGGTTATTCCATACATCCGCTTGAACTTGGAGCTGAAGTAGCTCGCGTTCGAGAAGCCGGTAAGCTCGGCAATGTCCCATAAATTAAGCGTTGTTGTCGTTAACATCCTAACAGCTTCGCCCATGCGAACCTCGTTCAAATAGTGAATAAAGGTTTTGCCTACCTTTGCTTTGAACATCTCGGAGAAATAAGTGGCATTATAATTAAATTTCTCTGCAATCATCGTCAGGTTCAGATCATACATATAGTTCTCGTCAATAAAATGCTTGGCGGCCAAAATCAAGGAAGGATCCGTTTCCTCGGAATCGCTTTGCCGCTTGTGTTCAATCTTGCTGGCAATCCGCATTAGAAAACTCTCGGCTTTCTCAACCGAATCGAGGCTCAGCGTCATCTCTGGTCTTAGCCAAAGCTGCTCTGCGCTCTCCATGCTAATGCGCGATTCCTGGGCCATGTTCTCCAGCATCAAGTACAGCTGGAAAATAACCTTCACGAAACGAAGCTGAGAACCGGCCGTTTGCCGCAGCTCCTGACGTATGGCTCCCCTGAAGGAATCCAGCTCGCCTCGAATCAAATAACGCTCGATCACCTTCATCGTATGCTCGGGAAGCGCGGCTTGCCCTTCAGCTGCTTTAGCGGTTCCCTCCGTGCTGCCCGCAGGCAAATACCAAGCCAGCAAGGAGGAAATATAGCCCTCCTTCCACTGCTTAAAGCCACTCACGGGTTGTCCTTTTCCTAGTTTAAGCTCAAAACCCATATATGTGTTCACGCTCTGGCGAAGGGTTTCAGAAAACTCCAGCTCCATAGCTTCCTCGGCAAGCAGGACAAAATGCATTAATCCCGGGTAGCTCACGTCACGGAACACTTCAATCCTGCCTCGGTAATTCGCCGCGCATTCCCTTGAAATGATGTCAAAGGGCAGTCTGAACTTGTCCGGCGTACGCTCCATTTCAGCATTTGGCACCTCACGCTCCAGCAGTCCTGCAGCTAAAAACCGCACGTCGCGATCTTCCCAGACATCCAGCTCGAACAATCGAGATCGATCCTTGATGACGCTTTCCCGGTCGATCTCCTCCTTTACGAGATGAATGATAAAATGCTCCTTCATTTCCATGTAATATTGCGAGAGCCGCCACTGCGTAAGTGCAGCCTGATCCTGACTGTGCCGCTCCTTATCCAGCTCGTTCTTCACATTTGCCAGCGTATCAGTCAGTTCCTTTCTCGCTACCGGTTTTAATAAATAATCTCGGGCCTTATTTCGAATGGCTGCCTTAGCATAATGAAAATCTTCATACCCTGTAATCACGATGAGCCTCAGTTCTGGATACTGCTCATGACAGGCATCCAGAAACGACATCCCGTCCATAACCGGCATATTCATGTCCGTAATGACGATATCGATGGGCTCTGCCGAGAGCTTCTCCAGCGCCTCCACGCCATTGGAAGCCTCACCTGATATGCGAAGCCCGATACTCTCCCAATCCACCTTTAGCTTCAACCCTTGGCGAATTTCAGGCTCGTCATCCACAATCATTACTTTATACATGCTGGCGTTCCTCCTGTGCGGGTAGTATAAGCTCAATGGTCGTGCCTTCGCCAAGAGTAGAAACAATTCGAGCTTCAAATAACGATTCGTAATAGAGACGGCAGCGGGCAAGGACGTTGCCCAGGCCAATCTGGCTGTCTCTGCTGCTTAGTAGCTGCTCTAGCTGAACAGATTCGGAGCGCTCCAGCAGCTGCCTCTGCTGATCTGTCGTCATGCCAGGTCCATTATCGGAGACGCTAAGATGCACACGCCCGTCGGTGTGCCTGATTCGGATGCGGATTTTTGCGTTCGATTGATGCAGAAAACTGTATTTAACCGCATTTTCAATCAACGGCTGGAATATAAATTTCACCGTCGTCAGCCTGCCAAGCTCGCCCTCTTCCTCCAGTGATAGATCCAGCTGATCTCCGAAGCGGATTTGCAATATCGACATATAGTAACGCACGTACAGAAGCTCCTCTTCCAGCCTTATGAGATCATCGCTCATTTTCAACGAAAAACGCATCATTTTCCCAAGCGACTCAATGACCTCGACCGTGTCGTCCGTCCGCTTCTGGATGGCTAGGCTGCTCATCAGCTCCAGCGTATTAAACAGAAAATGCGGATTGATTTGCATAAGCAGAGCTTTGTATTCCGCTTGCTGCCGAAGCAGCTTAAGCTCGAATTCCGTTTTGATATGATAACGTAGCCGGATAACCATATTGCGGAATGTTTCCGTCGCAAAGCCAACCTCATTGCGCACCTTTTTCTCCGGCGCCAAACGGCTCTCTGCAAGAATAAAATCACCGCGCTGGACATGGCGCATGGCTAGCACAAGCCGTGTAAGCGGCTTCGTAATGCCGTGTGAGAGCCAAGTTGCCAGAATTAAAGACAGCAAAAGCATGATTCCAGCCACGATAAAGATGGTACTTCTTAGACGAAAGAGCTGAGAATACAAATCCTTCTCTGATACGAAGCCAACGAGCATCCAATTGGTCTGGGCCAGCTTCTTGTAGACTAGAATGTCTTTGTCCCCTCGCTCGTTAGTCGAATACATAACGCCCTGCCGACTTGGGCTGCTGCGAATATCCTCCACCTGACGCGCCATGTCCTGATGGGTACTATATTCGCTCTGGGACATCATCGGCTCGCCAAGCTGGTCTAACAAGTAGATTGTTCCGCTCTCTCCTAAATGGATGCGAGCCAGCGGCTCAAGGAAATAGTCTGCGCTTACATTAATCTTCATCAGGCTTCTCGTTAGCGAGGGCTCGAACGAGCCAATTGGCATAATCATGCTTATAACCGGATGCTTGTTCTTATTTCGCAGCTCCGCTGTATCTGTATGAGCAGGGACCCAGTATTGATCCTTGTTCTTGAAATCAAGATACCACTTTTCCTCCAAAAATGACGAATCGGAAACCACTAAATTCCCACTGTTTACCCACATGCCTTCCTGACTGTAGACGGTTACGCTTGATACACTGGAGTAGCTGTTTGTCGTTTGCATCAAAAATTGGCTCATCCGGTAATGGGTAAGGTTTTTCTCCCCTCCCGAGGCTTCCGCATCCGATACCACGGCGTTCCAATTTTTTGTAATATCGCTATTAAACACGATGGAAGCCAAATCATAAATTTGCGTCTGTACCATGTCGATATAAGAGCCGTATTCATCCATTTTCTCCAGCGCCGATGATTCGATGTAGGACCTTATAATCGAGCGCGACTGGTTGAATAATAGAATCGCCATCGTGACAAAGGAGAGTACGAATAGCAGAAAAAAAATCGCAATCAAACGGCTTTTTAACGAATAAAATATAACCTGTCCCTCCTCGCCAACTTCTTTATCCCATTATAGCCATCATTTATCTGCCTGCAACGGGTTTTCACTGTAATGCCCTATTCACGGGTATAAAAAAGGGACAGCTCCTTCAGGCAACGCCCCCAGGATACTGTCCGCATTGTAACATTCATTTTAAAACCAGCTATCCTCGCCTGCCGTATGGACCGTTGTTTCAACTATCGGGGAAAGCAGCAGCTCCTCTGTCCCTTCGACTGCTGCAGCCAGCAGCTCCTTATAATTCGGAATCAGAGATTCAATCTTCTCCACGATTCGTAGATTTGGGTTGGTGCTAGGCGATTTAGGTAAAAACAGCGTACAGCAATCCTCGTAAGGCAAGATCGAGGTTTCAAATGTACCGATCCTCTCAGCCATACGAATAATTTCATGCTTGTCCATCATAATCAACGGCTTCAACTGTGGAAGCTGCGCAGATCGTCCGATGACATTCATGCTAGGCAGCGTCTGGCTTGCTACTTGGCCGAGGCTCTCGCCAGTCACAATGCCAAACGCTTTGTTGCGCTCCGCAAGCTGCTCCGTTATCCGCATCATAGCCCGCCTCATCAGCGTGATGATGAGATTGTCGCTCTTAGCTTGCACCAATGTGGTTTGTATTTCCGTAAAAGGCACCAAATGCAGCTTGATCGGCTCTCCGCTAAAATAAGACAACCGCTTCGCGAGCTCGATGACCTTATCCTTGGCTTGCTCGCTAGTGAATGGATAGCTGTGAAAGTGTACCGCTTCGATCTCAAGCCCTTTGCGCAGCGCAAGCCAGCCAGCCACGGGGCTGTCAATGCCACCAGAGAGCAGCAGCATAGCTTTGCCGTTAGACGCGAATGGAAATCCGCCTGCACCCGGAATCACCTCATAGAAGACATAAGTTGCTTCCTCTTGGATATCTACTCGCAATTCCACATCGGGGTGATTGACATTAACTTTGAGATCCGCAATCGCGCGCAGCACATGGCCGCCGACCAAATGATTCATTTCCTGTGAGGTATGAGGAAATGATTTCCATGCTCGCTTGGCGCTGACTTTAAACGTAGCCGGCTTAACAGGCACAGATTGCATAAGCGCAAGTGCGACCTCTCTAATTTTCTCAAGATCCGGCTCCGTGCAGATGACCGGACTAAGCGACACGATGCCGAATAAATCCTTCAACCGATCCACAATCGGCTCATGCGGATGGCCGTTAAGCTTGACATACAAACGTCCAAAAGATTTGAAAAATGTAATATTCCCATAAGCGAGCAATGCCTGCTTCACTTGATCCAGCATGCGTTTCTCGAATTTATTGCGGTTTCTTCCCTTTACCATTAAATCTCCGTACCGGAGCACAACCTGATCATAAAGCAAAATTAAGTCAATCTCCTCTCAAGCGGCTTTAACTGCGCAACGATTTTGTGCAGAGCTGCGCCAAGTGCAGTAATATCCCGTTCCTCATGCTCATCTCCGAAGCTGATGCGAATGCCGCCTGACGCCTGCTCATGGCTGGCGCCAATAGCTAGCAGCACGCGGCTTGGCTTATCATCCTTCGAGGAACAAGCCGATTTCGTTGATGCCATTATACCATGCTGCTCTAGCATGTGAATGACGACCTCAGGCTTCATCCCCGGATAGGAGAAATGAACGATATGCGGGGCAATAGGCTCCGCCCCGTTCAGCTTCAGCTCCTTGATTTCGCCAAGGATCGCCAGCAGCTGATTTCGTAGCTGTTGCATCTTTATCAACCATTGCTCCCGTTTGTCCAGTGACATGCGCAGCGCCTTAGCGGAGGCCACAATGCCCGGAACGTTTGGCGTGCCCGAGCGAAAGCCTCCCTCATGCGAGCCTCCTGACACGAGCGGGTACAGCGTCAGCCCTTCCCGAACATACAAATAACCAATGCCCTTAGGTCCCCGCAGCTTGTGAGCGGAACCAGTCAGCAAGTCAATTCCCCATTCCTCGATGGCAATAGGCAGCTTGCCCAAGCTTTGTACGGCATCCACATGAAACCTAATCTTCGGATGATGTTTGAGCATTTGTCCGATGGCTTCAATGGGCTGAACCGTCCCGATTTCATTGTTAACATGCATAATACTTACAAGTATCGTTTCATCCGTAATAGCCGCTTCAAGCTGCTCTACGTCAATATGGCCGGTTTTGCTTACAGGTAAATAGGTTACACGGTACCCTTCCGCTTCAAGCTGGGCAAAAGTTTCGTAAACGGAAGCGTGTTCGATTTGAGACGTAATCAAATGCTTGCCCCGACTTGCATATTGCCTCGCCACACCCTTGATGGCGATATTGTTGGATTCGGTCCCGCCGGAGGTAAACACCCAGCTGCCATTGTCCGTCTGCAAGCGATCGGCGAGCAAGGCACGTGAACGTTCAATCAGCTTATCGGACTCCATCCCAAACCGGTGAAGCGAAGACGGATTCGCGTACTGCGTTTTCATGACCTCCATCATCGTTTGTACGACTTCATCATAAGGCGGTGTAGAGGCAGAATGATCAAAATATAACATCATAACATAGCTCCTTTTCCAAAAAAGAAAAAGATCAGCAATGACTTCCGCCCGTAAAGGCCGAGAGCTCATCGTGATCTTATGGCTTCAACTGGCTTACTTTGCTTGCAGCACCTTAGCAACATAACGCTGCGTCTCTTCAGGCAGCGCTTCAAGCTTCTCGATTAGCTGCTCGTTCGTTCGGATGCCTGCCCGGTCCACTCGTCCAGGACCAGCGTTGTAGGCTGCCAGAGCCACTTGCTCGTTGCCGTTGTATTTACTCAGCAGCAGCGACAAATATTTCGTCCCGCCATTAATATTTTGAACGGGATCAAAGGAATCGGTTACCCCAAGCCCTCTGGCCGTGCCGTCCATAAGCTGCATCAAGCCTTTAGCCCCGGAACCTGACTCCGCATCGGGACGAAAGCCGGATTCCGTCTTGATAACCGCTTGAATCAAGCTTGCATCCACGCCGTATTTGCTGGAGGCTTGCTGAATGATTGCATCGTACTCGCTTGGCGTTCTTGTGGCTGACGACTCGCTGCTAGAAGTGAAATTAGCCGGAAGATTAAGCGCAGATAGCTGGGCAAGCGCATCGGCTGGCATAACCGGAAGCGATGAAGCTTGATCAGAAGCGCTGTCAGACATATATTGTGACAACAGAGTATCAAATAAAGAAGGAGAGCCATCGCCTGCTGCAGCTTGCAACGGGTTCGACGTGCCTTGCATATCCAGACTTGGCGTAAGCTGTAGCTGAAGCAAGGTTTTTATAATTCGCGGGTCTATACTCATGGTTTCCTCCTGGCATGTTCATTCATAAACAGATCATAATAAATGCGATAATTACTATATCGGTTATTATTGTACATGTTTTTATAGCAAACAGCCAGTTTTCGATTGTTCATGAAGGATAAGCTTTGCATAAACCTCGGATATGGATTGGCATGTCAAATAGTCAACCGGAATCCGCTCTCCTGAGGGCTCTTGCATTCTTGCGTTCAGCCATACAGGCGTCCAGCCTGCGCTGCTTGACGGCGCAATATCGTTATGCCAAGCGTCACCGACATAAACTAGCTCTTCTGGCAAATAGCCGGATAATCGCTGAACATGCCGAAACACCTCCGGGTCTGGCTTGGCAATGCCCATTCCGTCAGAGATATACACCTCGCTTTTGTCGATAACCTCCAGCAAACCTAGTGCCGTTACTTTATTCAGCTGATGCTGCACCGGTCCGTTCGTAATCAAACCAAGCTTTATGCCCTTTGCCTTTAATTGCCCGAAAAGCGTCAATACGCCTTCCCGCAGCGACAACCGAGACTGCTCCAGCTCATAATTCCGCTGCAGAGCATCGGCAGCCTCGTCCGTGATCTCAAGTCCAATCTCGGCAAACGCTTCCGTCGTGCGACGAATTCGAAGCTCAGCAAGCGATAGCTTTCCTTCCACATGAATGCTCCATAATCGGTCGCTGTGAAATCTAATGCGCTTAAATATAGCCTCTGCTAATAATCCGCCTCTAGCCAGCTTCGTTAGGCCACTCGCCTCTAATGCCAGCTGAAAAGGCATCAATTGGTCGTACAGCGTATCATCCAAATCAAAATAAACGGCTTTGATCACCGAAATCCCCTTTTCCTGGCATAGTTATGACAATTGAAATAGACATTCCTGCATCCATCATGAAAAAATCAAATCATTTGTGTTGTGATCGCTGCGCTAGCAAGTCATTCTTTAAGTTCGCGGTTGTAGCCAAATTCTTTGATTAATTTATCATATAATGATAAGAATCAGGCTACAAAGGCGAGCACTGCATATCTCCAGAATGTTCTTCTCGCTTCGCTAAAAAAGCCGTGTCCCATCGCTGGGCACGGCCTTTCTTTTCCGTAATACGATGCTTATTTGAATACTTTCACGCGCTCGTCGATCGGCTGGAACGTCTTCTCGCCTGGAGCTGCTGTCGGTTTGCCGAATGGCATTTGTGCAATCAATTGCCAAGAATCAGGCAAGGACCATGTCGAGCGCACTTCCTCGTCAACCAGCGGGTTGTAATGCTGAAGCGATGCGCCGAAGCCTTCTTTTTCAAGCGCAGTCCATACAACGAATTGGTGCATGCCGGAAGATTGCTGCGACCAGATCGGGAAGTTTTGTGCGTAGGCAGCGAAATTTTCCATCAAGCCGTCAATGACCTTCTTATCCTCGAAAAACAATACCGTGCCGTAGCCGCTTTTAAATGAGTTCATTTTTTGCGCAGTAGGCTCAAATTGATCTGCCGCCACGATGGCGCGGAGCGTATTGGTTGTGATATCCCAAAATTTATCATGGTTATCTCCAAGCAGCACAACTACCCGTGCGCTTTGCGAGTTAAAGGATGATGGCGTATGTTTAACCGCGTCTTGCACGATTTCTACGATTTTTTCGTCGGAGATAACAGCCTCCTTGTTTATCGCGTAAATGGAACGTCTGGATTTCACTGCGTCGAAAAATGCTTCTGATGTCATTGTTTCTCCTGCCTCTCATTGGTTTAAAGTTGGGGGAGTTGGCTGATCGTGATTCCCTATGCCATATTCCGGAAAACTTAATTACTTTACGTAAGTTACTTTATAATAATCAAAAACGCTTGTCAAGCGGATCACTTTCATTATCCCCCATATAACTGCAATTATGTCCCTTTTGCCTGCTCACTCTCAGGAAATAGCCTCACTGCTCCGTACAACAACAGGAAGATCCCAAAAGCAACAATCTCAAGCTGCAGTAAATACCAAGGCCACGGCGCAAGCAAATCCAGCAGCGAAGCCGTTCCAGGCTTGCGCGCCAAAAACATAAAGTTTGTCGTACCTGTGACGATATTGGTTATGGCTGCAGGTATCGCCAGTACATGCAGCCAAACCATCGCAAGCAGCACGGAGCGGAAAGAAGGCCGGTACCGTTCTACAGCTAAAATAAATACGGCAGCAGCAACGATTCCGATGTGGGCGATAAAAAATTCAAAATAGCGAAAATGTGGAAACGACTCATCCAAATTTGGCGTTAGCAGCGCTTGCAAGGCGCCCATGCTTCCAAGAAAAAAAATTACATCATAAAATCCTTTGTGATTCGCAATTATAACGACTGCACTTATGAGCACCATTAAGCTGCAGAGCTGAAACGGAAGCGAACCGATCCACCAGCTGTGCTCCATAAAGTAAGAAGCCTGCAAGGAGAGCTCGCAGCCAAGCAGCACAATAGCCAACGTCACTCGAATAAGGCGATTAAGCGCAGGCTCTCTCAGTCGAGCCCGAAAAAGGATTAAGGCTGCCATGACCAGTACAAAAACAACCAGTCCAGCAATATGCGCTGCGGAGAACATTTCAAATGTCATTTTATTTCCCCCCATTTCAAATGCACGCGAATGTATTCTTTACTCTATTTTGGTAATAAAAACAAAAAAAAAAAAAATAGTACCAAATTTACTTGGTACTATCTTCGTCATTTTTCTTATGAAACAAGCCCATTTCTTTCACTTTAGTTGCCGCTTCACGTGAACCGCTGAGATTTAGCTTTTTTAGAACATGGTTGACATGATTCTTTACCGTACGGATCGATACGACCAGCTTATCCGCAATTTGCGGCTGCGTGTAGCCTTGGTCGATTAAATCCAGCAGTTGCAGCTCGGATGGCGTAATCAGATCGCCTACCTTCTTCACCTCGAACTCACGTTCGAGCTGCTTCAGCCTGCGAAACTCCTCCCGCATGCGCTCCGCAACAGCCGCATTTATCGGCGAATGGCTGCGGAATGCGGATCTGACCGCATCAGGCAAACTCTCGAAATCGGACTTTATCTGATAATCGATCGCACCTGCTTGGAAGGACCGGAAAATAAGCTCCTTCTCCTCCATGGAGGTCAGCATGATCACACGCGCCCCTGTTGCTGCAGCCGTCTCCTCGGCGAGGAGAATACCCTCAGGCCGCCCATCAAGCATAATATCCATCAATATGACGTCAGCCGGTTGATCAAACTGCTTGCCATCTCTCAGCGCCTGTCTGACAACCTCAGCTTCGCTTGCGGTCCATACCACTTGCAAATCCGGCTCCTTGTTTAAGTACGCCACTAGGCCGCGCAACCAATCACGGTCATCTTCAATGATCCACACCCGAACATCACCCAATTGCTTCTCCCCTCTCGCTTGTGTTCCCTTCTGCTCTTGCCGCTTGTACGCTTCGTTTCGGAAACGTTAAATAGATAGAAGTGCCTACCCCAGGCTTGCTGCGCATATCGAGCATACCTCTGTGCTTGCGCATGACATGGTAAGCATAGGGCAGGCCGAGACCAAAATTGGTATCACTTCCGTTTTTGGTCGTATAAAAAGGTTCAAGCACTTTGCCCATTTCGCTCTTAATCATCCCTGGCCCCGTGTCTTTCACCTCAATAATCAGCTCTCTCTTGGTCTCATTCAGCTGAATAAACAGCTCACCGCTGCCCTTCATCGCTTCTACGGCATTCGCCACTATATTGCCAAGCGCCTCACTTATCTGTGCGGGGTCTATTCGACAATGCCAGCCTTTCGTGAGCGCAGTATGCAGCTTAACGTTTCTGAGTACTGGTTCATACCCCTTCATCGTTTGCTCAATCAGAACCGCAAGATCAGTCGTTTCGAGCTGCAGCATCAAATCCTCGGTTCTCCGATGCACCCGTTGAAGCATTTCCTGCATATGACGCGAAGCGTTCAGCACCGTTTCAACGTCCTCAAGCAGCTCCTGCTGATTGGTTTCTATCGCGTACGCTTTCATTTTTTCCGAGAATAAACGCATTTTACCTGCATCGTTTTTGATCGCGTGATTCAAGATAGCCGTCCCCGAGGTAACCGCCCGAAGCGTCGAATCAAAGCGGCGCCTATCAATATTTACCCGCACACCCATGAACCCGTATGTAAACAATGCCACAATAAAGACGGTTACGCCAAGTCCGACGACCCAAGTATTGTACACCCACATTCTCAGCATCCCAAAGCTAGGAAATACATAATTCATAACCATGCAGAACATTACCGGCGGCAGCACAACGGAACAAATGATCCAATGGGACCTTGAAAAAGAAGCATGCAGTTGGCGCTTCAGCAAGATCTGGACTGCCCCAAATATAATGTATGGGACTGCCCACCAAATGACGATTTTAAACGAAATCGGATACACTACCGTATAGAAGGGAGTAAATACAATACACAATATTATTGGAATGAGTAATAAAAACGGCAACGTCTGCAGCAGACGCTTGGATAATCGCAAAGGACGATACACGATGGCAAACAACAGGAACGAATACGGCAAGCCATAGTAGGAAACGAGAGAAGAGACCGCTTGCAATCGATACAGGAGCTGCTGCGCTACCTGATTCATTCCCGCTTCCGCTGCGGCAGGCAGCCACTGTAAATCCAGCACGGCTGCTAGTGCCCCTGCTCCACCGCTGAACGCTACCGCGCCCAGCCAATGATTAACTGATGCATGCCGGTCTGAGAGCCATATAATGGCTGCAATAGCCCACAGAGCAATAAGAACAAATAACATCACGCAGCTCCTTTACCATCACTTACTCTTTTATTTGGATCGTTATCGGAGACCATTCCGCTATGACTGTCTGTCCATGCACGGATACGCTGCCCTCAGGCGTTAAATCCTTCTCCGTCATAACACCTAACGCGACCGTGAATTGGTTGAATTTCACCGGCATATTCTTCTCTTTGCGAACCTCGCGCCCATTGAGGAAAAATACAACTTCATCCTCCGAACGGTTGTAGGTAATTTTGTACGTATTGAATTCTCTCGCTTCAAAATCCGTATCTTCTTTGAACACGCAAAAATAACGAGTTTTGTCTGTCTCAGGCACCTTGACACCTGGGAACGGCAACACCGCATAAACACTAGCATATTTATCATTGCCTACAAAAAAATCAAGCGCTCCGCCTGTCGTAAAATCAAGCAGATTCAACGAGACGAATCCGTCATATAAATCGTCTGCCGCCGTATTTTGCGTCCGCGCGCGTATTTGAAGCTCGAAGCTGATTTCCCCTGTCTCTGGCACCTTCACTGGCTCTGCAGAATAATACATATGTTTGGCATTATCGAGAATTTGAATTTGATCATTCGAGCGGCTTAGCGGCGCTCTGACATATAAGATCCCATTGCGAACAATTACGACTGCATTCGGTTCACGATACTGCCAGAACGAACCGTCCTGCAGCGGAAAGCCTCCGATCTTCCAAACTTCGCCTTCGTTTAAGATGGTATGGAAATCACCTAAAACCCATTGCTTGTCCATGTTGATAACCTCTTTCTTCTTTGTATGGTTTAAACCAGTCCTTGAACAATTAAACACACAATCATGATGCCTCCACAGCGAATCGTCGCTTGCAGCGATGCCCCCATGAGCGGAATATAGGCAGTGGAAGCATTATGCGTCGATAACCTGCCATATACCAGATAAAGCGGAATAGCAGTTGGCAAAGCAAGCAAAGCATAAATCGGCAAGGCGTCAGTTATTACGCTAATAACTAGTGCAAAATATGCAAGCGCAAGCAGCACTCTGGAAAACAACAACGCTCTTCTCTCGCCCCATACCACTACTAATGTGCGTTTTCCCGCTTGCCTGTCAGCCTGCCAATGCAAAAAGTGATGATTGAACAAAATTAGCGTCGTCAACAACCCGATCGGTAGCGAAAGCAGCAAAGCACGATAGTCCAGGAGCGAGGTTTGAACAAAATATGCTCCCATGACCGGCAGTACGCCAAATGATAATAATATAGCCACCTCGCTATAGCCTTTCCCTTTATAACCGAATTGAACGGGCGGAGCAACATAGAAATAAGCGATCAGCGCTCCTGCAATACCGAAAACGAACACCAGCCAGCCGCTAAAAAAGCTAAGAATAAGGCCACAAACCGCTGCAAGGGCAAAAAGTCCCCAGGTTACGGCTGCAAAGGTGCGTACGCTCCAGGTCCCTTTCGTTAGATAACCCGAATTGGTCGCTATCGCTCCCTCCGTATTTTGGGCAGCCGAATCGGTGCCATTATAATAATCCCATAAATCATTGATCATGTTGGAGAACAAATGAGCAGCGCCCGCTCCGATTATCGTTACCAAAAATAAAAAAGGATCAAATAGGCCATTCCAGACAAATGCCCCAAGAGCGCCAAGCGCTACGGGTATAAGCATGACTGGAAGGACTCTAATCCTGGAAGCTTTCAAAAATTGCTTGAACATCTCACTGTCACAGTCCTCTCTGTTGTCGTTAGTTCAATTGAACCACTTTCGTTCGACTGGCGTCAACCAATCGCTGAAAGTCTGATCTGCTAACTTTGACCACTACATTCGACATTTTACAGATGTATCCTTTTTTTCTCGCACAAAGAGCAGGCATTCATCCAGTCGTCTGGATAAATACCTGCTCTTCTTTTCCATTCTAATTTGCTGTTAAACGTCCAGTTGATTGCCCGTAGTAAGCTGCCGGTACCAATAATAGCTCTCCTTCGGCGTTCTCTCAAGTGTCTGGAAGTCTATGTGAACAAGTCCAAAAGGCTTAGAGTAGCCAAATGCCCATTCAAAATTATCCATCAGCGACCACACCATATAACCCTTCACAGGAACACCAGACTCAATGGCGCGGTGCAAAGCCATAATGTGGTCCCTCAAAAATCGGATTCTTGCATCGTCATTGACTTTTCCATCCTGTGGTTCTGCCTCGTAGCATGCCCCATTCTCCGTGATGTAGATCGGAATTTGGCCATAGGTTGCCGTAATCCAGGTAAGCACATGATAGAACCCGTCGGCATAGATGTTCCAGTCAAAATCGGTTTTGGCAAAGCTGGAGCTAATTTCCTCGCTATTGTAGATATCATTTCCTTCGGCGTATCGGATCAGGCTGCCCGTATAATAATTAATACCGAGAAAATCGATGGGCTGCGATATGATTGCCATGTCTCCCGGCTCGACTTTGACCTTATAACCCTTGTTTTCATACCAGGTAGTGAGAAGCTCAGGGTATTCCCCCTTTAGTACAGGTGAGAGGAACCACTCGTTAAACGATCCATTACGCAGCTCGGTAGCCTTAATATCCTCGGCAGAGGTGCTGTACGGCGTTCTCCACTCCGTATTCGGAGCATAGCCGATTTCTCCTTCGATACCAAGTTCGCGGAAACGCTGAACGGTTTTTCCATGGGCTACTAAAATGTGATGGGCTACATCTAGCGCAGCTTGCAAATCCTGCTTGCCTGGTGCGTGTGCGCCAATGTAATTGGACAGTATGGAAATACACCATGGCTCATTAAGCGTTATCCATTTCTTTACCTTGCCGTTGAATTTATGAAAGACGGCCTCGGAATACGCAACGAATGCATCAATGGTCGCTCGGTTTTCCCATCCACCCTCATCCTGAAGAGACTGCGGCAAATCCCAGTGGTACAGTGTCACGAACGGTTCGATGCCGCTTGCATTCAGCTTATCAATCAGCTCTTCGTAATAAGCGAGGCCCTGCGGATTCACTTCCCCTGTCCCATTCGGAACAATACGGGGCCATGCGATGGAGAAGCGATATACATTGACGCCAAGTTTTTTCAACAGCCGGATATCTTCATTAATGCGGTGATAGCTATCACACGCCACATCTCCCGTATCGCCGTTTAGGACATTGCCTTCTGTTTTAGCGAACGTATCCCAAATGCTAGGCATCCGTCCATCTTCATCATGTGCACCTTCGATTTGATAGGCTGCCGTAGCCGTCCCCCATTTAAACCCATCAGGAAATATTACAGTCGTCATTCTCCACTACCTCCATTTTTCTCTTTATTATATAAGCACTCCGATCATTCTACTGCTAATCGCGTGACTATTTTAACGGTAGTATGACTTTTCTATGACAACCATTGCTTGCAAGTTGGAACCATCGAGCAAAAAGAAAAACCGTTCAGCGCTGAGCTGAACGGTTGAACCTATCTTGATGAAGCTGCAGATTACAATTTGAAAACCGATGCCTTTTCCTTCAAATCCTGCGAGGAATGTGTTAGCTTCTCGGCAAGGGTGCGCAAATCATCCGAAATTTCATTCTGTTTTACGGAGAGCTCGCTCATATGTTCCATTTTTCCATTAACGTCAGAGGACGTGGTTAGCAGCTTATCAACTGCAGAAACGATATGTGTCATGCCCGAAGTGATCTCACTGATTGCCGTCGATATTTCATTCATTTGATCCGATAACACACTGCTTTGCGACTCAAGAGTCTGGAATGTGTCACTTGCTGTTTCCGATGCTTGACGTGTTGTAGTAATAACACTAGCGAAGCTGCTGATCGTACGGCTGCTAGCTGCTACGTCATGCTGAATCAGCGTCAATTCCTTCGTAATTTGCTTAGAAATTGTATCTGTCTGGCTAGAGAGCTTCCGTATTTCATCTGCAACGACGGCAAAACCTCGGCCGTGCTCACCTGCTCTTGCGGACTCAATTGATGCATTAAGTGACAGTAGGTTGGTCTGTGTATTTAAATCCTGAATGCCGTTCAAAAACTTGGATACATTGTTATAGCGTTCATTCATCGTTTCAAATGCTTCCGTAAGCTTCGCAAATTGCTCTACGGTTTCATTGACCATTGAAACAACTCCAGCCATCTGGTGTGATCCGCTTTGGGAGGATTGCTTCATTTGCTGCATGTCATTGTTGATATACTCGCTCGACGCTGCGATTTGCTGTGAGCTAGCAGAGATTTCCTCCGTGACCGCCGAAATTGAAGAGGCATCATCATACTGTGAGAGCAGCACTTCCCTGCCAAGATCAACCTGACCCTTCACGTCTTCGGATGCTTTGCGATTGCTTCCGATCATCGTATCCATGTTGCGAGATACATCAAGAACAGATTCACTCACCGTAAGCGTAGCCTTTATGGTATCCCGCAAACTGTCACCCATATCCGCAAGGGCTTTATCAATATCTCCGAACTCATCAGATCGAACGAGCTTCTCTTGACTGGTAAAATCTTTTTTTCCATACGCACTGATTCTTCTCGTAATGCCTTTAAGTCCAGTCTTAATCGACTGCGTAACGGCAAAGATCATAAGCGCTGGTAAAATAGCAAGCAAAATGACGTTGATAAGCACGATGATATTTGCACTTGACACATTTGCATTTAAGTCATTGCTCGTAGCCTCTGCATCAAGTGTCAATCGCTCATGCATGGTATCATTGGAGTAACTAAGCACGATTGTATAAACACCTATCAGATTGCTTACACGCATCGATTTCTCTTCTGCCGTTAAGCCGGTAATATCTGTATTCGTTTGGTTAAGATTATCAAGCGCAAGCCTGATGACGCCAATCTGGTTCGCATAAACGGGACCGTCTTTCACAGTCGGCGGATAGTTCTTGTCCATTTCAACCAGCTGCTTCTCAAGCGCGTCAATGTCTTTAGGCAAGTGCTCCAACTCTTTCATAATGGATGAAGCGTCGCTTTGCCCATTCTCAATGGCATCCACCATAAGCAGCATCGTCTTCAGCAGTTTGTTGGAAATGCCTTGATAGTTGCGTTCCACATGCGTCAACACTTCTGATTTCTTAATAGAATGCGCTACCGAAAGATTTTGTACATAGATGAAAACACCGGAACCTAGATTAAAAAGAGTAATGATTGCAGAAATAATGATTAGCCTGGTCGTGATTTTCTTGGTATTCAGCCTCTTTGTCAGCTTTCCAGCTCTCTCCATCCATACCTTCAAAAACATGTTTTCTCTCTCTCCTCTGTTTCCTGAAAAAAGAAAAGCTATCCAGCCCCAGGAGGCGGATAGCTAAGAAAAGCTTTATATCCTTCCGGCGGTCTGGCCGCCGTAGTGTGATCACCTTAGGCCCATAACTTTGCGTCCTAGTCTTTCGACTAGTTTGCCTTTTTCAGATTGTCTATGATTGTATTTACAACATAAACCAGTATAGGTTATTTAAGTGTTTCTGTACATCCCTTAAGCACTATTTTATTCAGGGCCTAGAAATAAAGTCGCATTACAGTAGCGCCTTGCCAAGGAATGAAAGTAGGACGTTTGGATCGAAATGACCCCGACTAATAAAATATTACGTGCTGCTTCCCACTGCTTTTCCGATAAATTGGGCAAACGGCTGGCAAATTGATTGGCAGACGAGCGAATTACATGCTCCGTCAATAAATCCTGATGCGGATTTTCCTTCAAATGACCCGAAATATCAAGAAGCTGGTCATTATTTGCATCAAGCTCCTCAAACATACTCGTATAGGATGCATATAATTCTATAGGACCAATCAAATCGTCGGTTTCATCCTCTGGTTTCTTGAATACAATTTCAAAAAGCTTGCGAATGGATTCAAAATCAAGATTTGACTTTAAATCATCAATAATAAACAACAAGGCAGCTTGATTCAGCGAATATTTCTTGCCAGCCTTAGGACAATCAAAATAAGGTTTAAAATCGCGCTTTACCCAGTTTTGCATGGAGGTAATCGACAAATTCGAATATTCAATCAGCTGTCCGAGCGCGGCAATCTCATGAAGCGAGAAGCCTTTGAGCTCATTGCCTTTGATCAACTTCTCAATGATCGGTGGCAGCAGCGTAGATAAAAAAGCGGGCAAGCCCGATCCCTTTTCCAAATCATTCTGATGCGTTTTTGTCCATGCGGCCTGCAGCACCTGTAGCGGCTTATGACTATGTTTTCCGTCCAGGGCAAGCAGCAAGCAAGCCATCTCTTTTCGAGTAAGCGTAAAGGACTCCATATCCCTTCCTCCTTGCGCTTTCGTCATACTTACTAAGTTACAAGTTCATATGAACTCATCATATGCCGGAGATTGACGCTTGTAAAGGCTCGAAAATCAATGAGAATGAGCTTTTCCATCTCCAAGAAACCCTCTAATTGCTCGTAAAAGGCTGTTACCGTTGCATTTGGCGTTTGTCATAACCTGTAATGATTCGTTATAGTAGATCATAAGAATAAAAAAATATAAATATAAAAGGGTAGTGAGAATCGAAAATGGGTATAGGATTCAATTTATTCATGATTGCTCTTCTTATTTTATTAACTGCTTTTTTCGTCGCAACGGAGTTCGCCATCATCAGACTTCGCTCCAGTCGGATCGATCAGTTAGTGCTTGAGGGCCGGAAGAACGCGCTTGCCGTTCAAAAGGTTACGAGTAATCTGGATGCCTACTTGTCAGCCTGCCAATTAGGTATTACCATCACAGCACTAGGGCTTGGCTGGCTGGGAGAACCAACAGTTGAAAAAATGCTTTTACCCTTGTTTGAACGCTTTGCATTAAACGATGACATTAGTCATATTCTATCCTTTTTAATTGCATTTATTTCGGTAACGTTCCTGCATGTTGTTGTCGGCGAGCTCGCTCCAAAAACATGGGCGATCCAAAAAGCTGAATTCATCAGCTTTCTTACAGCAAAACCAATTATTTTATTTCACAAGATCTTATATCCTTTCATTTGGTTGCTTAACGGCTCGGCCAATGCCTTGGTCCGCCTGTTCGGTCTAAAGCCCGCTACGGAGCATGAAGAAGCGCATTCAGAAGAAGAGATTCAAATTATTCTTAATGAGAGCTACCAGAGTGGAAAGATTAACAATACAGAATACGGTTATGTCAGCCGCATCTTTGCCTTTGACGAATTGCTGGCCAAAGAAATCATGGTGCCTCGCACCGACATGATATGCTTGTACACAAATAAGTCACTCACAGAAAACATGGAAATTATCCGCAAAGAACAATATACCCGTTTCCCTGTTGCGCTTGAGAGCAAGGACAACATCGTCGGGATGATTAATACGAAGCAGCTTTTCCTTGAATATGAGTCTGACCGTGATTTGGATTTCAAAAAGCTTGTTCATCCTGTACTAAGCGTATCCGAGGTTACTCCGGTTAAGATGCTTTTAAAACGGATGCAGCAGGAACGTGTTCATATCGCCATTTTGGTGGATGAATACGGCGGTACTTCCGGCCTAATTACGATTGAAGATATTTTGGAGGAAATCGTGGGTGAAATTCGGGATGAATTCGATGCCGATGAGCGCAAGGAAATTGAACAGTTGGATGAGCATTGCTATCTGCTTGACGGTAAAGTATCGCTTAGCGAGCTTAGCGATTTGACCGGCATGAATTTCGAAGAAGAAGACGTAGATACCGTTGGCGGTTGGTTATACAGCCAAGTATCCGATCCTAAGCCAGGCAAAGAGCACTTCTACGAAAATTATAAATTCATTATTCGAGAAACAAGCAAAAACCGGATTCGCAAAGTCGAAATGCTCATTCAGCAAAATGAAGAGACTATCGAAGGCGAGACTGCTTAACAACTAACCTTTACTAAACCAAGAGAAGCAGCCGCTGAATGTCAGAGGGCTGCTTCTCTTCTTGCCAGAGACCGTACTGTTTTACCGCTGATTACTTTATGTATACTTTATCTCCATTTCGTACATTTCCCGTCTGCTTGACGGAAGCATATACGCCGAATTTCAAATTCAGCTCCTCATTGACCCGCTTCAAGAGAGAGGCATCCCGTTCAAGGGAATCCGGATCAAGCGTTATCATGGAGCAGCGCTCACAGTGTTGGTCCACTTGCAGTGCTGCGTCACCCACTTCTAATTGTTTGCCAATCCAATACCCCTCATCAAATGAGTTGTCGCTTAATCTAATAAGAAAATTCGCACGGAAACGACGGTGATCCAAAGCTTTACCCCATAGATCTTCTAGTTTGCGTAACGATGTATCTGTAATGATTAAGATGCTGCCAAGATCGACGGACATTAGCTCGGGATTTTCTGGATTAGGCGCTCGGCAACTCTTCATTGACAGCTTCTGTTTAGATAAGAGTTGAATTTCACTTAATAGCTCTTCATTCCAACTAAAGCTTCTGCCATCCGGCCCTTTAACCTTCACAGTTTCACCTATCAAGCTGGCTTGATAGGTGAGCATGCTGGCGCTTTTTCTCGCTGTGAAGAAGCTGTCCCATCCCTCCTTCGTCTCATCATAAAACGCGCAAAATCGGTCTCCATAAATGCCATAGCTGTCAATCTTGCATGTGTTCAGCTGTTCTCCGGCAAACGACTTCACAGGATACCGACGAATCTCGCTAATTTCTCCAACTGCTCTAGTCACGATTAACTAATCCTCCGATGTTAGGGTAATAAATCGATTATATGCGATTTATCATTTAAAGTGTATTCATCAGAATGAACGGGTACCCCCGCCCTCCAGCCTCAACAAACAATTGCCTCAGCAACCACCTACATTAAACTAAAAATATGTGCCATCCGGTCTTGCAACCACTCTTCCGTACGGCCCATGGCTTCCTCAACGGTGCAGGGTCCCGGTACGAGGGAGAAGCAGGCGCGCAACCCAAGACTTGCTGCGGCTTCCTGATTAGCCTCGACAGTCCCGCAAACGGCAATGACCGGAATATGCTGAAGAACAGCTGATCGGCACACGGCTTCGATAACTTTGCCTCCACCGGTCTGACCATCCAGCCTTCCTTCGCCTGTAATGATCCAATCTGCACCTTGAATTTGCTCATCGAATTGAATCTTGTCCATCACAAGTCGGGCGCCCGCTTGCATATCGGCACCGAAAAATGCTAGCAAAGCTGAACCCGTTCCACCCGCAGCACCGCTTCCTGGCTGACTCGCTACATCCAGCCCGGTATGCTCATGGATCACTACCGCATATTGCAATAGCGCTTGGTCCAGTAACTTGACCTCCTCCGCACTGGCCCCTTTTTGGGGGGCGAATACGACGGAAGCGCCTTGATCTCCGCACAGAGGGTTACGGACATCTCCTGCGATGATGAATTGGCTAGCACAGATATTCGCATTAAAATTCGAATCATCGATTGAACGCAGATTCGTCAAATGCATCCCTCCTGGCGAAATCTCCGCCCCTCTTTCGTCCAGCAGCTTCAGACCGAGTGCCTGAAGCATGCCAGCCCCGCCATCGTTTGTGGCACTGCCGCCCAGACACACGATAAACTGGCGGTAACCTGCCTGAAGCGCATGGTTAATCATTTCACCCGTACCGTAGGTAGAAGTATACATTGGATTCCTCTCATGCTGACTCAGCAATGGCAGACCCGAAGCCTCCGCCAGCTCGATGACGGCAGTCAAACCGTCACCCAGCACGCCATATTTTGCTTCTATCCTTCGGCCTAGAGGATCATGCACAGCCACTGCTACAAAATGGCCACCCGTTGCATGCACAAGGATCTCCATCGTCCCCTCGCCCCCATCCGCCATTGGAAGCTGAATAATTTCGGCGTCTGGCTTCACTTTCCGAATGCCCATTTCCATTGCTTTTGCGATCTGATAAGCGCTTCCTGAGCCTTTAAAAGAGTCTGGCGCCAGCACGATTTTCATCCTCATCAACCTTCCCAAAAAAAAATAAAAAAACACTTGCAATTGAAATAGGTTCTATGCAATAATACATCTTGTGCTTAACGAAATACACGTGCCGTTGTAGCTCAACTGGTAGAGCAACTGACTTGTAATCAGTAGGTTGGGGGTTCAAGTCCTCTCGACGGCACCACTCTTTTTTAGCGGGACGTAGCTCAGCTTGGTAGAGCACCTGGTTTGGGACCAGGGGGTCGCATGTTCAAATCGTGTCGTCCCGACCATCGTCCACAACATTTAAAGCATACTACATAAATGAAAGAAGCTTGATTGCTCAAGCTTCTTTTTTTATATGTCTTCGCCTGTTTTTTGCAGCAGCAGCGCCAGATCGTCAAAACCATAATCACTGGCATAATCTCCTGCCGTATACCCGTTATGATCTGTTTTCGCTGGATTAGCCCCGGCTTTCAACAATAATATTGCCGCCTCCATATCTCCATTGGTTGCTGCCGTCATCAGCGGCGTCCAGCCCGTACTATCCTCCAGATCCGGATTTGCCCCTTCCTCCAGAAGCAGCGTGACCATTTCAAAGCTGAAATTATACAATGCGATCGTGAGAGCCGTTTCTTCATAGCTAAACTCTACCAGGTCGGGATTTGCTCCCGCATCCAGCAAAGCCGAGCCTATTTCCGTTTCGTTGAATTGTGCCGCCCACATTAAGGAAGTCCATCCTTCCTCGTCGGCCGCATTCGGATCTGCGCCTGAATCTAACAGCGCTTGAACCTCGCTTGCATCTGAAGCGGAAGCCGCGGCTAGCAGTTCTTCAGCCGAACCTCTTTCTTCAAATGTGGTCACCCAAGTAGAAACCGATTTGGACACCAAGAAGCCGAAGGACAACGCTCCAACGATGAACAAAGCGGATGCCAAAGTAAGGATCAAACCGATCCTTTGCGGTTTAAATACGATACTTGAAGGTAACCCTGCAAACTGCTGAATCGCATGAATGCGCTTGGGAAGCGTAGGATGCGTGGACAGCTTCTCGGACAGCCATACAAATAGCCCTCTCTCATTGCTGCTTTGCAGCAAATATTCTTCACGGTCCACACGATGATAAAGCGTTTTGCCAATGGCTAAGATCGTCAACCCATTCATGGCCGCTTCCACGTTATTCGTATAATAAACAGCCATCCGGTCACAAGTATATTCGCATGCGCGTGAATAGGCTTCACCGAGAAACGGAAGCCACATGGCCGGGAGAATGAACATCTGCTTGGACAAATGCTTCCGTTTCAGATGAGCAAGCTCATGCGCGATTACGAAGGCAAGCTCATTCTCTCCCTCCTTCTGAATCAATTCAAAGAGATCGGAATACAGCACAACCATATTTTTTCTGAAAAACCGCGAGGCAAACGCATTTAACACACCGCTTGACTCCATAACATAAACATCTGGAATAGCTTCAAAGCCCATCTTGCTGCATTGCTCCTGCACAATTTCGAATATTTCGGGGAATTGACGGGATGTGATCCGAACACCATTCGTACGTATGTGGGCGAGCATGATGCCTTGAGCGAACAACGGAAGAAGAATAAGCG
The DNA here is from genome assembly GCF_006542765.1 of Paenibacillus luteus. Taxonomy (GTDB): domain Bacteria; phylum Bacillota; class Bacilli; order Paenibacillales; family Paenibacillaceae; genus Pristimantibacillus; species Pristimantibacillus luteus. The sequence goes on along the minus strand of NZ_SKCD01000066.1, from coordinate 61,512 downwards.
CTATAATCACGAAAAGAAAAACGACTGAGATCAACGCGCCAAGGTAAACCAAAATGCTAAACACAAGAGCCAGTGTATAATATTGCTCTTCTTTCTTATGTACAAGCCTATAATTCAATTCATAGCTATTCAATAAACGGCAGCTCCTTCAAAATTAGTATCCACATTATACATGATTTCCCAAGCATATTACATAACTTTATGCACAAACAAATAAGACGCATTAGCTAATGGCCAAAGCGTCTTATTTCTAATTTAATCATCATATATGGACTCTACGCAAACTAGTGATCCGATTCATCCCATTTTTTGGAATAGGCTTTCTTAGTAATCCATAGCGTAAGCCAAGTGAGCAGTACAACGATTATACCCGAAAAAATCCAAACGCCAACAGGAACTCCCATCTGTATATACCCCCCTTTGTCTTCTATCTCTATTTTACAAGAACGGATAGCCTGATGCCCATAAATTCCGTTAACAAATTAGTAACATTTATAACAAATATAAAATTACAGCTTTCTGATTGAGCCGATCAGCACCTCGGAGGTCAACCATCTCCGAAACAGTAGAAATAAAAGAAGCGGAGGCAGGCTCAGCCATGCGCCCTGACGGAGAATTTGCTTGGCATCCCACTCCCCTGCGTTCGTTAACAGCATAAATTGGAGCATGGGGGATTGGCTTTCTGGATTGGCCATATAAATCAGCGAAGGATAATAGGCATTCCACAGCATGACTAAGTGCAATGCTCCAAGGGCGAGCAGTGGCTTCCATATTTTCGGTATAAAAAGCGTGAAGAACGTATGCAGCTCCCCCCTTCCCGCTGTTTCCGCCTGCATTTTCAAATCGGCATGCTTGGAATTAAATATACTCTTAAGCACGAATACGGCTGCCAGATTAAATAAACCAAAGAACAGCTGAGGAAAAATAGTATTTACCATTTCTAAATTTCGAGCAAACATATATTCACTGATTTGCCCACCGCTCATCGTGAAGGAAAGCAGAAGCAACAGCTTGTATGCTCTTCTGCCTGGCAGCCTTCTGATCGTTAGAGGGTAAGCCAGCGTAACGGTAATAAGCATAAATACAAATACAGCAAACAGATCAACAAATACATGATAGAAAGTATTCGAAAACGTAAACAGCTGCCCTACCTGGTTGCTAGTCACGTCCGTACTCGATGATCCCGTAAACGGATAAATAAATAACATAAAGAGTAATAAAATGACGACTACAGCATACAGACTAGCCATTGCAATGCCTAGCGCGCTCTTAGCATTGCTGTTTGACTGTATAGCTGAAGCACTGGTATAGCTGTGAAATAAATCTTTGAAGAAGTAACCTCTGACGATGATATAAGCAAGTATGGTAAAGAGCAGCTGGATACCATATTGAACCATGCTTATAGCAGCAGATTTGCTTACCTCCATCATTAGAAAACCGGTCTGATAGCTATAATGGTCTATCGTAGCCCCTGTCTCATATACCAAAGGGTTCAGCAAGCTGTTCAGGAGTTCAAAATCCGTAGTCAGCAAAGTCGATAACTGAAGCACCATAAAGGCTGCTGTTGCCCTTGCCGCAGGTATGACATTCATTTGCGAATAACTCTGCTTGAAAGAGATCCCGCCGCTGCCATCACCGCTTACCGTAGCATGCTTTGCTGCAATAGCTGCAACCGCGATTACGATCGGAATTCCGCATGTTTTCAGTACTTCAATGCAAACCAGCACGGGCTGAAACCAATCCGCATTCACCAAAATCAACGAGCCTGATGAGAAAAAAGGAGACGTGCTTGGCGAGAGGGCGTAAATGAATATACTGGCAAACACAACGGAAGGAATAAAGAACGGAACAAGAAATAAGGACGAGAAAAATCCTCTCAGCAGCTTGGAACGTATACCACTTAGGGCGAGCGCGAGCAAGAAGGTGATCACACCACTTAGCAGAATATACAAGCCTTTTATGATTATGGTGTTCTTAAATACTTCACGAAATACGGGATCATCAAACAAATGCGTGAAGTTATTTAAAGCTACCCACTCGCTCTCCCAGATCCCCTTAAACACTTGATAATCGACAAAAGAAAGGAAAACGCCGTTCAAGAATGGGATCCATTTGAAAATAAGCAGCAGCAATAGTGCCGGTATGACAATCAAATAATGAAGCTTATACTTCCATATCCGCTGCGAGATGCCTGCTTGTGTGCTGCTTGCTCCTACTCCTTTTTTTTGTAAAATGTCTGGTTGTTGTTCCATCGTCTGCCTCTTTTCATTCCATAATTTTACTAAATTATATAATTCCGCCCTGCTGCTGTATACCTTAAATTTAAAATGAAGCTTTGTGAATAAAGAAGACGACTGTATAATAGAACAAAATAATCATTTTGGATTAGGAGCTATTCATATGGATTTCCGACTGGATTTAATTGAGAACAAGATCGAATTTTTTGAAGCCTATGACTTGAAGACGCTTGAGCGCAAGATCGACCAACAAATTGAGAACAACAAAGGTCTTCTCCTTGAAGTTTTCCACGTGAGCCATCATGCCGTGTTTAATCCCAAAATCGAGAAAATGCTCTATAGTGCGGTTGTCCACTTTAAAGCGAAGAAATAAACGGCCAGAATTAAAAAAACCTCCCGACAATGGATTGCCGGGAAGTTTTTTAATGAAAGGGTGGACGTTTAAGGCTCAATCCCCCAATTGAGGCTGCCTGTTACATAGCCCGTAGCTTTGTTCCAGTCCGTATAACTTGTAGACGAGGCATTGAAGGAATAATCATTGGACTGCGTGTAATTACTCCAATTGTTCTTGGCGAACCGCGTCTGAATCTCGATGCTTTGGCCTGCTGCCACTGTCCCTGCTCCGCTGCTAAAAACAATTTCCAAATAATAATCCGCGCCTGTCTTCGCTGATGCCAGCTTAACGATGCTGCCTGTTACATTTGTATTGCCGGCTGTAGACCAATCGCACCAGAAACTCTGCGCTGTATCACCGTCTACGGTGTAGTAGTATCTAATTTTCACATCTGCCAAGTTAATTGCCGCGCTGCTCGTGTTCACAAGCTTTATTCGTGGATTGAGTGTATTCACGGAGCTTCCTGTAGCCCCATTGTAGAGTTGAACCTTGATACTGCCGGTTGCTGCGGTTGGCACTGGCGTTGCTGTTGCTGTCGGCACCGGTGTTGGCGTCGCTGTTGGCACTGGCGTTGCTGTCGCTGTCGGCACCGGTGTTGGCGTCGCTGTTGGCACTGGCGTTGCTGTCGCAGTCGGCACCGGTGTTGACGATGCTGTTGGCGTTGGCGTCGGATTGCCTGCGATGTCGCCATAGATGATGCCGCGGCCGTTGGTACCTATATACACCCGTCCGTAAATTCTCGGATCCCCTGTGATGGCACTGCCCGTATAAGCATACTGATGTTGGTCATCGTTAATTCTAATCCAACTTGCACCTCCGTCATCGGAACGGAAGAACCCTCTTATATGATCTATTTTTGCCGAGGTATATAGCGCTAAATAGGATTGGCCGGGTGCAGCTTTTCCAAAGCCAATGTTGTCGGCCTCTTGCACGGATGACAGCTTCGTAAATGACGTCCCTGAATTTGTCGAATGCCATAAACCATAAATGCCGCCATCCTCATTGCCGCCTGCGAGCCAAATATCACCTTCCACGCCAGGGAGGGCCTTAAAGTAAAGCGCTCCTTCAAGCGGCAAACCTGTCGCTGCCGTCTCAGCGAATGCTGCGCCGCCATCGGTGCTGATATAAAATTTGCCCGCAGCCGCCGCGTAAAATTTATTTTTATTCACGCGGTCTGCCGCAACCTTCGCGTTAGCGGGAAGACCGGTGCTCTTTGTCCACGAATTGCCTGAGGACTTGGAATAATAGACACCTACATCCGAGGTACTCCAAACAAGCGAACTATTATCCGCCGCTACGGCAATTTGGCCTCCCCCCTTTGTTGCAGTTGGCTCCGCGCTTGGCGCAAACCAATTGCCACCTCCGTCATAGGAGAGTGCTATCGATTTTGCATTCGGATTAACCGCTTTGTCCGCATAACCGACTCTAGCAATAAAGGTTGGATTCAACTGAGCAAAATCCAGGCTTGAGGTGCTGTCCGGATTATTAAGCATTTTAGCCGGTGCGACCGTTAGGTTGTCATGTTTGAAACCGGATACGTCACCAACTGCGCTAATCAATGGAGCGCCCGTTGGTGGGCTGATCAAATCATTAACCGCCATTTCCTCAATATTTTTCGCCATGACTGTCAGATTAATCTTTTTGTCCGCATCCCAATCCGTTAAATTGTTGGTGCCATAGATGGTCGCACCTGTCCCATACATCATTCGGTTCGAATTATGAGGGTCAATTTTCAGTTCACCAACCATCCAGCCAAGCTTCGGCGTTATTTCGGGAAGCTGCGGGTTTGCTCCCCAGTCCAGCCAAGGAGCCGCTGAAATATTTTGCGTGTAACGAAGCTTGCGGTTCGGATATCCATCAAAGTCCCAAATCCGCGTCCATGTCGCCCCGCTGTCCGTACTGCGGAAAATGATCGTATCCGGCCACCATGAGTTAAGCGCCGCGACCATCAGCGTTCCGGGCTTTTGCGCATCTATGGCAAGCCCGCCGTACCCAAAGAAATTGTCCGTGCTGCTGCTTGGAACAGGGCTAATATTCGTCCATCCGCCTGTCGTCGTATTGAGTTTCCAGACATCGCCCTTCTCGCCGTCGTAGGGGCCAATTCCGTTACTATAAGTAATATAAAGGTTGCCGTCTGAGGATAAAACACCATGATGAGGAAGGAAACCCGTTGGCTGACCAGATACAGCTGACCAATGAATCCCGCCGTCCGTACTGCGGTAGACGCTTGAATTCTTGTCGGCTACTCCTACATAAATGGTCTGGGTGGCATGGCCTGGGGAGCCTGTGGAAGGATCAAAGGTGATCCAAGCCAGACCCATAATATCGCTTGTGTAGGGATTTGTAGGATCTTGAACGTAATTGCCGGGGTTAGGGAAAGAGGTGACCTTGCCCCACGTAACGCCATAGTCAGTACTTTTCCAAAGACCATTGCCGCTGCGTGCTCCAAAATAGAGGATGTTGTTTTTGTTCGGGTCAATCATAAGCCGCTCGCCCATAGAGCGTCCCGGCATGTTGCCGCCTACTTTGAATGGCAGCTCTGTTTGCTGCCACGTCGTTCCGCGGTCCGCTGACCGCATAATGTAGCCATTGTTCGGGTCCCAATCATTCGTGTACGTCCCGACTGCGAGATACAGCCTGTTAGGATCAACCGGGTCGGTAGCCAGCGCATCGACGCCTGTTTTCCCCCATTCATCCCAGCCGATATGATCCAGAAGCGGAATCCAGCTGCTATCTGCCGGGTTCCAGCGATAAGCCCCTCCGATGTCTGTTCTCGTATAAATCAGGTCAGGCTCTGTTTCGTTGAAAATAATTCCTGGTATAAATCCGCCTCCTGCTCCTGTTACAACGTTTTTCCAGTTGTATGGTTGGCTTGCCGCTGCTTCAACGGAATGACTTCCCCCCACCCATGCTGTTCCCGTCAAGATAGCTACAATTAATAACCACACACCCACTCTGCTTGCTGATTTTTTGATCAATCGAACACCCTCCCTTATTTTGAATGCGCTTTCAGAATAACACATAGAAAAATAAGGAAATACAGTACTAACTTGAACATCTTTCATATGAAAATTAGTGAATTCTTTTTTCGACAAAACCCCTCATTCTTATGAAGAATGAGGGGTTTTGTCGACGTTAAATAAAGCTTTTTAAGGAAGGAGCCCTACGCACCTGGCTGAGTTGCTCATAAGCGTAAGCCAGCTTAATCAGCGTAGGCTCCTCAAACGCCCGGGCTGCAAAAGTAACGCCGAACGGTACACCTTTCTCCGTATAACCCGCCGGAACAACAATGGATGGATAACCTGCACGGGAAGTAATTCTTGCCCCAAAATCAGCCGGAAACAGCAGTGCGTCAAGGCTGTGCTCCTTCATTGTGGCATCTATCCCTTCCTCCTTGCATAATCGCAAATCGGCCATACGGTCCCGCAAATAAGGCAGCTCTGTTTGCGTGCCTGAGGTTGTGGTTTCTACGCGCAGCAGTGTAGATTGTCCGTACTTCAGCGTCTCCACTGGACGCTCGTTATTAAACGCAATAATATCCTTAAGCGTGCGAATTTTGAAGCCTGGTGGCAGCTTCGACAAATAGGCATTGATCGCAGACTTGAATTCATTCAGCACGACGGAGGAATAAACGATTTGGCGTGCGGTTCTTATATCAGCCGGATCCACAATCGTTGCGCCATGCTGCCTCATCAACTCCACCGCATCGTTAAAGATCACAAGCTGCTCGTCCGTCAATTCCTCAAAAAAATAATCTCTGGGAATGCCGATACGCGCGCCCTCTAGTCCCTTTGAATCAAGGAACAAGCTGTAATCGCTCTGCTTGCGCCACAATCCTGCACCCATGGATGCATCGTTGGCATCTTGGGCAACGATAGCGTTCAAGACATGCACGGCATCCGTTACCGTTCTTGCCATCGGACCCGCCGTATCCTGACTGTTCGACAGCGGCAAAATGCCGCTGCGGCTCACAAGTCCGACCGTTGGTTTAATACCGACGGTCGAGCTCAGGTTACCGGGATTCAATATCGAACCAGAGGTTTCGGTACCGATGGAAGCCATGCAGAAGTTACAGGCTACGGCTACACCCGACCCTGCGCTCGAGCCTCCTGTCGGCGCTGAAATATTGTAAGGATTAAGTACCTGACCACCGCGCGAGCTGTAGCCTGATGGCATGCCGTCCGTCATAAAGTTGGCGAATTCCGTCATATTTACCTTACCTAAAATAACAGCTCCTGCTTCCCGAAGCTTCTTCACGATAAAAGCGTCCTCACCCGCATAGGAATGGGCAAGCGCCAGCGACCCCGCACTCGTATGCATGAGATCACCAGTATTGATGTTGTCCTTCAGCAAAATAGGAATACCGTGAAGCGGGCCTCTTGGCCCTTTAGCCAACCTTTCGTTATCTAAAGCTGTAGCAATAAACAAGGCGTCGGGATTGAGCTCGAGAACCGAATTAATCGTTAGACCGTCTTTGTCATGTGCGGCAATGCGTTCGAAATACATGAGTACCAGCTCACGCGACGTTAACTCGCCCGCCTCCAGTGCTTCTTGAACGGATGAAATAGTTGCTTCAACGATATCCATGCCTCATTAACTCCTTATATCATCCGAATAAATGCTTGGTATCGCTAGTATATACTATTTTTTGACAGAAAGCAGATTTTCATCGTGATTAGATCATCTATCACCTTCATTCCTCTGGCTCTGAGCAGCAACAATCTTTTCCTATCCGCTTCCATCTATTTCCGACTGCATTCGCCAACTATTTTTAATGACCTAAATAACTTTTTAGCTACCCGCTGCGTCTAACTATTAATAATCTAAATTGCATATGAAGGAGTCCTCTGGATGAGACCACTTAAGAAATGGACGGGACTGACGCTGCTTCTGCTTGCGGTATGCACTTTCCAGGTGAATACGGTGTTCGCAAAGCAGGATGTGACCCTCAAGGGCACACCCCTGACGGGGATTATTGATATCGATTCCATGCTTGAATCGCATCTGGCGCTTGAGAAGGACGGAACTGTCTGGACTTGGAATGGCATTGATCAGGCACAAAGAGGACCGAAAATACCGGGTGCCATCGCTGCAGAGATTGGCAATATTGCTTTAAAAGCAGACGGCACCGTTTGGACCTGGGGAACCAATGAATGGGGGCAGCTCGGCAACGGCATGATTGATAAGCTGAGAACCAACGTATCCCGAGAGCCGGCACAAGTGAAGGGACTTAAAGATGTTGTGGCTATCGCAAGCGGAGGTTCATTTCATGTTGCGCTGACCAAGGATGGCAAGGCTTGGGTATGGGGAAATGTCTGCCTCTCTGCCATGACAAGATCCGATTTCACCTTCAACGAAAGCTACTGCCGTACTTATGATGAAAATACCGATGAAGCGAATGCTTATTCGCCTGGCTTAATTAAACGTTCCGACATTACTGCCATTGCGGCTTCGCCAAACAATTTATCGATTGTCAGGTCTGACGGCAGCGTTAACCGTTGGGGCAATTGGAATAATGGCCGAATGGGTGAGGACACGCTGCCATGGGCCACAAAAAATATTAGTTTGATATCAGAAATGTACAATGATGATATGGGAAACGTTTTTCTGCTTCGTAAAGACGGCTCGGTCGGTTATTATGAGCCCTCTTCCACCAAGCCAATGAGCGGATTCAAAGCCATTTCTGCTGCGCCATACAATTCCAATTACAATCTGGCTTTACTGCAAAATGGTACCGTTTGGAACAATGAAGAAAATGGTTCACTCATTCAGATTAAGGGCCTCAGTCGAATTGTCGCCATCGAAGCAAGAGCGCCAAATAGCGGTCTCGCCTTGGATAGCTATGGGACGGTGTGGTCCTGGGGCGCAGGAAAATACTGGTCAATTAGTCAAGGTTCTGCTCCGCCAAAAACAGGTAGTGAAATCAAGCCTGCTGCCGTTGTCAAAAGCTACTCTATCATGCTTAATGATAACTTCATTAAGCTAAGCGCAGACCCTGTAATCATCAACGGAACGACCTTTGTTCCACTCCGCGACGTATTTCAGGCAATGGGCGCCAAGGTCAATTACGATGCCGGCAAAATTTCGATTAGCAAGGGCAAAACGAGCATTACGCTTGAAATAAACAAAACTTTAACCACCATTAACGGAAACGTTAGGCAAGTATCGGAGGCACCGCGTTATATTCAAGCTAAGACAGTCGTCCCGCTCCGCTTCATTACAGAAGCACTGGGTGCAAGAGTCAAATGGAATGCTGCAAATGATACGATTCTGATTATCTCGTAGGCTCGATTAGAAATACCTAGCCTCATTATAAAACGAACAGCAAGCAGAGAAGGTCCAACCGACCTTCTCTTTTTGCGCTGAAAACTAATCTAATCTCCAAATAATCAAAGAACAATAATAGCAATAGAGAATTTATCAATATCTCCTCATTCCTTTTATATAAGTAAATGATTATATAATTGTTTACTTATATAATAGAATGAGTATAATAAACAGCGAAGGAGTGATTGCATGAAACAACCGATTACTACTCTAGCCGATACGTTGAAACTGTTGTCGGATAAGACTCGACTAACCATACTCGCAATGCTAAAAGAAAAGGAATTGTGCGTGTGTGATATTGTAACGGTGCTTGAAACGACACAGCCCAACGTAAGCCAGCATTTAAAAAAGTTAAAAGCAGGTGGCTTGGTCAATGAAACAAGACGGGCCCAATGGATATATTATTCATTAAACCTTGAGAATACGGCTAATCTTCAAGCCATTTTGGATCTGCTTCCTTCCATGAAAGAAGAGTTAGAGAAGCTGAAACCTGACTGCTGTAATTAATGGACAAGCTTATTTTTCAGATCAAATGATCAACAAAGATATTTAGGAGGACCTATGTTAGTTGTCGCATCCCTTATTTTCATCCTCACTTTACTATTCGTCATATGGCAGCCAAAAGGCTTGAATATTGGTTATTCGGCAGTTGGCGGTGCTATACTCGCCCTAATCTTTGGCGTCGTTGATTTTAATGATGTGTGGGATGTCACTGGCATTGTCTGGAATGCGACATTAGCTTTTGTCGCCGTCATTCTTATCTCGCTCATTCTGGATGAGATTGGCTTCTTTGAATGGTCGGCACTTCATATGGCACGTTTTGCAAAGGGCAACGGATATCTTATGTTCTCCTTGGTTGTATTGCTTGGCGCTGCTGTTGCAGCTTTTTTTGCCAATGATGGGGCTGCGCTTATTCTTACGCCGATTGTTCTAGCCATGGTCAGGGCTTTAAAGTTCGATGATCGTATGATCCTGCCATTCATTATGGCAAGCGGCTTTATTTCGGATACGGCCTCCTTGCCACTCATTGTCAGCAACCTCGTCAACATTGTTTCCTCTGACTTCTTCGGTATTGGATTTGCTGAATACGCCAGTCGGATGATTATCCCGAATTTCTTCGCGGTAGGAGCAAGCTTGCTTGTCCTTTTTCTGGTTTTCAAAAAACAAATTCCTAAGCATTATGATCTGAATCAGCTTAAAGAACCCCGCACTGTAATCAAAGATATGCGAATGTTTAAGCTATCCTGGATCGTATTAGCCATACTATTGTTAGCCTATCTAGCTAGCGAATTTGTTCATATCCCTGTCTCCATCGTTGCTGGCGTAGCGGCACTGGTCTTTATTATCGCGGCTCGCAAGAGCTCAGCCATTCATACTGCAGCAGTTATCAAAGGCGCACCGTGGTCGGTTGTCGTATTTTCCATCGGCATGTACGTTGTCGTGTATGGACTGCGAAATGTCGGGCTCACGGATGAGTTAGGCAAAGTCTTTCAATGGACCGCCAATCAAGGCTTATTCATAGCAACGCTAGGTACGGGATTTATCGCTGCCATCCTCTCTTCCCTTATGAACAACATGCCTACAGTCATGATCGACGCTTTGGCTATCCAAGGAACGAATACGAATGGCGTATTGCGCGAGGCCCTGATTTATGCGAATGTCATAGGTTCTGATTTAGGCCCGAAAATGACGCCCATTGGATCACTCGCGACGCTGCTTTGGCTGCATGTCCTTTCTCAAAAAGGCGTGAAAATTACATGGGGCTATTACTTTAAGCTTGGTATCGTTCTCACCCTTCCCGTTTTGTTTATTACCTTAATTGGCCTTTACTTTTGGCTTAGCATCATCCACTGAAAAGAATGTTAAAGGAGCCATGCAAAAATGGAAAAAAAGCTGGTATATTTTTTGTGTACGGGTAACTCTTGCCGTAGCCAAATGGCGGATGGATTTCTAAGCGCCTTGGGCAGTGAGCAATTCGAAGTAAAAAGCGCCGGGCTCGAAGCGCACGGCCTGAATCCAAGAGCAGTTCAAGTCATGAAAGAAGCTGGCGTTGATATTAGCGAAAATGAATCTAATGTAATCGATCCACACCTACTGAATCGTGCCACCTATGTCATTACCCTTTGCGGCCATGCCGATGAGCACTGCCCAGTCATATCCAATCCAAATGTGGTGATATGGCATTGGGGCTTTGATGATCCTTCCAAAGCAGCGGGCACAGAAGAGAAAATTTTGGCGCAATTCCGAAGCGTTCGAGATGCCATTAAAGTACGTGTCGAAGCCTTTGTGAACGCGATAAAATAAATAAGCGAAGTGATCCTCTGGTGGGTCACTTCGCTTATTTATTTTCAATTGAACCTAACGATTATTCTTCCTTGCTCTTCAAAGCTAGCCCTTTCTTGCCATAAGTACCGAGCCGCCATAGATATTGCATGTTCGCTGCAACACTGCTATTTTTAAATAAACGTTTCATTGATAGCCAAGAAATTTAGAGGAGTTTTCTGTGATGAAAATAGCAATGCTCGTGTTAGGAAGTTTGATCGTTCTGTTGCTCGGAGCTTTAGTTGCTGCAAGCTATTATTTCTACAACCTTGCGATTAAACGCAATAACAAGGAGTTTTTGAGCAATAACGAAGACTTGGTACAAATCAGCGACAATAAAAAAGCAAACGAACAAGCAGCGGCTACATTGACGGAAGTTGCGCAGCCAACGCCTGTGGAAGCCGTTGGAGTGGAATGGATAGAAGACCAAAGCTATGATACTTGGACTTTAACCTCTGACGATGGGCTTGCTCTTGTTAGTTATTTCCTTCCAGCCAAGGCATCAACGAATAAAACCGTCATTCTGGCTCACGGTTATACGTCCAAAGGCAAGGATATGGGGAGCTTTGCTAAATTTTATCATGAGCGACTGGGCTATAACGTGCTGATGCCTGACGACCGCGGCCACGGCAGCAGCGAAGGCGATTACATTGGCTTCGGCTGGCCTGACCGGAAGGATTACCTGCAATGGATTGGTCAAGTGATCAAGGTGGTAGGCGACTCCGCACAAATTGTATTGCACGGCATTTCAATGGGCGGCGCTACGGTCATGATGATTAGCGGAGAACAACTGCCGAGGCAAGTAAAAGCCGTCGTTGAAGACTGCGGCTACACCTCCGTTCATGACCAGCTCCTCTATCAATTAAAGAGGATGTACAAGCTGCCCGCATTTCCAATCCTGCCTGCGACCAGCTTACTGACCAAACTGAAAGCAGGCTATCATTTTAATGAAGCCTCGGCCCTAAAGCAGCTCGAGAAAAACAAACTGCCCATGCTGTTTATTCACGGCTCAGATGATCTATTCGTGCCAACGGAAATGGTATGGAGACTTTACGAAGCTTGCCGTTCGGACAAGGAAATGCTCATTGTTGAAGGCGCCGGGCATGGGATGGCCTATTTGATCGACAAAGCAGCCTATGAGAAGAAAGTCATCGACTTTCTTGGGCGATATGCAGCCGGATAGCCCATTCCATTCAGAGCCATACTGTTAGAAGGTAAGTCATACTCATCAGCAGGAGGGCACAAAGTAAATGCTAAAGCAAAAATGGCTTATTCCAGCCACGCAGGGTGTCGGCTTTCGGCTAAAACAAGGAGAAGTCGTCCGAGTTACGGATGTGGAAGGTGAACAGGTGGCTGATTTTGTCGCTTATCAAGCAGGTGATTTTACTGAACGGCTGGACCCCGGCGTCACGATGGATGCTCTGCATACAATGAATATTCAACCGAATGATGTGCTGTATTCCAACAAGTACAGACCCATGCTGACGATTATCCGGGATACGGTTGGCCGGCATGATTTTATTAATTCCGCTTGTCGTCCCGAAATGTATGAGGTATTATACAACAAAAAAAATCATGCTAGCTGCTACCAAAACATCAATGAAGCCTTACAGCCTTTCCAAATCCCCGTTCCCGATCAGCACTATCCCTTCAACCTTTTCATGAATACCGTCATTCAAGCATCGGGAAAAATTAGTGTGGAAAGACCGCACTCGAAGCCTGGCGATTATATTGAGCTTCGTGCCGAAATGGATCTGATTATCGCTATTTCTGCATGTCCCTGCGAGGAGAGCGTATGCAACGGCTATAAATGTACAGACATTGAGGCTGAGATTATCTAATTCCTTCTAGCTCCAGAACTCCTTGAATATAATGACTTGTACAAGTCCATTTATATTCAAGGAGCGATGTGAATGAATGCTTTTTTTGCTTATATGTTTCTTGGCCTGTCGCTGTCAGCACCGATCGGTCCGATTAACGCCGCGCAGTTGGATAAAGGGGCACGATTTGGCTTTACCCACGCCTGGCTGGTCGGTTTTGGGGCGATGTGCGCCGATTTGTTGTACATGCTCCTTATTTATTTTGGACTGGCCCACTTTTTGGATACGCCGTTCATGAAAACATTTCTGTGGCTGTTCGGCTGCTTCGTGCTGCTGTATACGGGAATCGAAACCTTAAAAAATATGAAAAAGGCAGTAGCGACCCGCGGAATCGAAACCGCTACAAAATCGAGCTCCTTCCGTTCGGGCTTTCTCATGGCGCTTACAAACCCATTAAACATCTTGTTTTGGCTAGGCATTTACGGCTCTATCCTTGCAGAAAGCGTGCAGCAGCATGGCTTTGCACAAGTGCTGTGGCACAGCTTCGGGATCTTCGCCGGCATCCTGCTCTGGGATGTAGTGATGGCTACGCTTGCGAGCACCTTCCACAAGTTCGGCAATCAAACCACCTTGCAAGTCATTTCGGTACTGGCTGGCATATCGTTGATTGTCTTTGGCCTATACTTTGGTTATCAAGCGTTCTTGCAGCTTACCCATTAAGCTGGACATTCACCTATAGCCCCTCCTTCGCATAGTATGCCTCGTCGTACTTTCTGAAGGAGGTTTTTTTGTTTTATGGCTGAACTCACTAGTAAAGTCTGGCTTGATGAGCATCTCAACGATTTACCGAATTGGCAGCAGGATGCCTTTCGTCAATTCGGCAGCATGATTGCAGACGCCGACAACAAATATCCTTGCATCCCCGGCCGACATGGCTTTCTGACCAATAATTTGCGCTTTGGCTTTGCCAACGACCCGAGAGATGAGCAAGCCATTTCAGAGGTTTCGCAGCTGCTTAAGGAATATGGCGGATGTGCCCGTGACACCGGAAAATACGCTTCGCTCGTTATTTTCTTCAAGACGCCTGAGGAGATGTTGAACGACTTTCGCGTCGCTGACTATGAGCAGCTGTTCTGGTCAGTGCTCAGCCGGGTAAGCGCAAAGGACGAGACGCCTTGGCCGGAAGCTATCTCCACGGACCCTTCCCACCACTCCTGGGAATTTTGTTTTGATGGCCAGCCCTATTTCGCCTTTTGCAGCACGCCCTCCCATGAAGCACGGAAAAGCCGGATGTCGCCTCATTTTCTCATTGCGTTCCAGCCCCGCTTCGTGTTTGAAGAAATTAATGACTCCACTCCGTTTGGACGCAATATGAAGAAGCTGATCCGCCAAAAGCTGGTTGAATATGACGGCATTCCCGCCCACCCTTCGCTCAAATGGTACGGGCAAGAAGACAATCATGAGTGGAAGCAGTATTTTTTGCGGGATGACGAGAGCGTGCCCTCCAAATGTCCATTTACTTATATGAAGAACAAGTTCAAGAGCTTGGGCATCAAGTTTCATAAATAAAGGATCAGCAATTACGTCATTCCCTTCTGCGCCCATTTGCGATTCATCATCCAAGTAATCAGAAGCACGATAACCACAATCAGCAAGCTGGTCCAAAAGCCGGCTCGACCTGATTTTTCGGCAAGAATACCCGAAACTGCCGCGGCAATCAGTACCATAGCGACCCAAGATTTAATCTGCCCGCCAATTCTCGGCTTCAGCAGCTTCAGGTAAGTAATTAGAACAAAGAGCCACGTATACAGAAGTACCAGCCCGCCCGCCGTCGTAATATGCTCGAAGATGCTCTTGGGCATGACTAGAGCCAAAACAATAGAAATGCACAGCCCTGCCGTATTGACAGCAAGTGCATAGAGTGGAAGCTGACGTTTTCCTTTCTTCTTGGCCAGCCATGCAGGCGCATCTCCATCATCGGACAAAGCAGAGAGCATCGTCGAAACTCCGTAAAGCGAGGCAACCAAAATCGAGAAGCCTGCTACGATCAGCACGCCGTTTAAAATATGTACGAGAATAGGCAAACCTAGGCTGGTCAAAGGAAGGATGAGCGGACTTTTGTCCAGCGTCAAATGATCCTTTGTAATGAACAGAAGCGCTAATCCAATGGAAAGCATGTATAATAGCGTCACCACAATCAGCATGACTCTCCCTGCTTTTGGCGCTTCCTTCGGTTTGCTCAGGTTCATCGCCATAAACCCCATCACTTCAATGCCGCTAAAGGCATAAAAGGCATACAGCAATCCGCGCCAAGCCCCCATCCAGCCCGCTCCTCCCCATTCCGAGACGCTCTCCGTAACGGATTTCGCCGCTTCTGAACCTTTAATAAGAGCAAACCCTGCAACCACTATAAACATCACAATGGCTGCTATTTTAACGATCGCAAATAGATTCTCCGCCTTATTGATTCCACTTGACCCTAAAATAACAACAAGCAAAGCGAGCACCGAGTAACCGGCAGCGAATATCCACAGCGGCACGCCCGGGAACCAATATTGCGAAAATAAACCGATTGCGGTTAATGAGCTTCCCAAAATAAGCATCTCTGAAGACCAATAGACCCACCCCATGCTAAAGCCCGCCCATCTGCCAAAAGCTTCTTTGGCATACGTTCGGAAGGAGCCTTTCTCTGGGTGTTTGGCTGTCATTTGAGCTAGTGCCTCATAGACAAATAGAGTAGCCAGTGCCGCCAGC
The DNA here is from genome assembly GCF_006542765.1 of Paenibacillus luteus. Taxonomy (GTDB): domain Bacteria; phylum Bacillota; class Bacilli; order Paenibacillales; family Paenibacillaceae; genus Pristimantibacillus; species Pristimantibacillus luteus. The sequence continues at coordinate 45,658 of NZ_SKCD01000066.1, read as the reverse complement.
AAAAAAATAATGAGCACCAGCCCTCCGCTTTTCTTGATTGCGATGCTTGAGCCCAGAAAAAAACCGGTACCAATCGTACAGCCTACGCCAAATAATGAAAACTGCCACCATGACAGCTTGTCCTCTTTTGTTCCCATTCCACTCGCCTCCCTATCACGTTTACTGTTCCTAAGCAGACTGGATTTTATTCTCATATCTGCGGCACTGTTCCTTCCCTTTCGCACATACTTCGGGATGAATATCGATATGATGAATCATGGGATTGCTCAAGCTTAAGAGGAGGCTGGCAAAATGGGACCACTTTCTGCTGATTTATTGAAGGGTAAAGTCATCCTGATTACTGGCGGAGCGACAGGGCTAGGCCGTGCGATGGCTGAGAAGTTTTTAGCTGTAGGGGCTTATGTCGCTATTGCCAGCCGAAACGAGCCTGTTCTTGAAAAGGCAGCAAAAGAGATGAGCATAGAAGCAAGCGAGGTTTATTATAAAAGCTGCGATGTACGGGAGACCATTCAAGTCTTTGACCTGATCGATGCGGTTGAGAACCATTTTGGGCATATCGATGTTCTCGTGAACAATGCTGCCGGAAATTTCATAAGTCCAACCCATCGTTTATCAACGAGAGCTGTTGATACGATTCTAAACATCGTGCTGCATGGCACCTTTTATACCACCCTCGAGGTCGGCAAACGCTGGATTGAACAGCGAAGAGCCGGTACGATGCTGAATATTGTTACAACTTACGCTTCAACGGGATCAGGATATGTGGTCCCCTCTGCAGCAGCCAAAGCCGGTGTACTCGCACTAACAAGATCCCTAGCTGTAGAGTGGGCACCTTATGGCATCCGGCAGGTCGCGATAGCGCCAGGACCTTTTCCTACTGAAGGAGCATGGTCACGGCTGTCTCCTACGCAAGATTTGGAACAAAAGATGCTGGACCGCGTTCCACTGAAGCGGGTTGGTGACAAAGAAGAGCTGGCCAATCTCGCTGCTTTCTTGGTCTCCGACTATGCCGCCTACATGAATGGTGAAGTGGTAACGATTGATGGAGGAGAATGGCTGCAAGGCGCCGGACAGTTCAACGGCTTATCCGAGATGACGGAAGAGCAGTGGGATGACTTAGCCAAGCTCACGCGCAAGAGAACGGAGCATGAATAAGAAAAAGCAGCTTATTCCTCAGAAGAGAAACAAGCTGCTTGCTCACCGCAGATAGCTCACTGCATTATTCGGTAGTACCTTCCGCAGCAGCGCGTGGACCTGGGCCACCTGAACGGTTGCCGCTGCGGTTGCCACCTGTACAATGACCTCCAGAACGATTTCCTCCTGTACGATTGCCACCAGTACGGTTTCCTCCTGTACGATTGCCGCCAGTACGGTTTCCTCCTGTACGATTGCCGCCAGTACGGTTTCCTCCTGTACGATTGCCGCCAGTACGGTTTCCTCCTGTACGGTTGCCGCCTGTGCGGTTTCCTCCTGTACGGTTGCCGCCTGTGCGGTTTCCTCCTGTACGGTTGCCGCCCGTGCGGTTTCCTCCTGTACGGTTACCTGCAGAGCTGTTTTTTGCATTTTTCTTTTCTTTTGCCATATGCGTAATTCCTCCTCTTAGAAGATACTTACAACATATGAACCAACTCTAGCTTTCGTAATAGACAGATGAGGGTTTTATAGAATAATAGACTCTGCTTCTTGATTGAGACTGCATTATGACCTCTTTCAAAAGCCGAATGATCCTATAAGGTTTTTTATTTCTAGCTTTTTATTATAATTATTTTCATAGATAATATTGACAACTATTGACTACAAGTGTAATCTTAATTCGTAGACTACAAGTGTAATCGAAAGGAAGGTACCAAATGAAGACATTGCCCCATATTACTGAAGCAGAATGGGAGGTCATGAGAATCATATGGCAATCATCGCCATTAACTGCTTCGGAAATCATTAAACATCTTGATGAGACCAACACATGGAAGCCAAAAACAGTAAAAACGTTAATTAGCCGACTCGTGCAAAAGGAAGCGTTAGGATGCAACAAAGACAACCGGGAATATACCTATTTTCCGATTGTTACTGAGACAGAATGTGTACATGCCGAAAGCCATTCTTTTCTAAAACGCATGTATGGCGGATCTCTGAAGCCAATGCTGGTTCATTTTTTGAAAACGGAGAAGCTCTCGTCCGAGGATATCAATGAACTCAAGGCGCTTCTGCAGGAGCAGAAGAAATAAACGATGGAAATCCTACTGCGATTGTTTGAGCGAACCTTGGCTGCCTCATTTGAAACCGTTTTTCTAATAGGCGTGCTCCTCCTGTTGACGACGGTCTTGCGGACGAAGCTCTCCTCTGCGACTTTGCATGCCATATGGCTCGTATTCATTGCCAAGCTCTTACTGGCATGGCTGCCAGAACCGATGCAGCGCTCATTGCGTTGGGCCGCTCTCCCCTCCTTACAAGGTGGCTGGTTAGATTCATTGCGACACACTGAACCTGCAAATTTAATCGATTCCGAAATTTTTTCTACAAATGCTGTACACTTGTCATCACAACTGGTTTCGGAGGGCTTAATTCAAACTGCCTCCCATAGCACTAATAGCAGTGAAGCTATCACCCAGCTATGGCTAAAATCTGCATTAGGCCTATGGTTGATCGGAGCTGTGGTTGTTCTAATCTACATCCTGATTGGCTATCTGAAAATATCAGGGGCACTGAAAGCTGAAACAGGTTTGATTGTACCAGATCACATAAATAAGCAGTTACAGCAATTGCAAAAACAGATGGGCATCCGTCCGCGGGTTCGCATTCAATTGTCGCAGCAAACGTCTACTCCTGCGTTATTCGGATTATTTAAGCCAGTCGTATTGGTCCCACATTATATGCAAGATCAGTTGAGTGAAGCAGAATGGGAATGCGTACTTCGGCATGAGCTTACCCATTTTAAACGGATGGATGTACAGGTAAACTTATTGGCCGTTATTCTCGCTGCATTCCATTGGTTTAATCCCATCGTTTGGTATGGCCTGTCTCGTATGCGTGTTCAGCAGGAACTCGCTTGCGACGATAGCGTATTGCAAGCAGCGCCGCCAATTAAGGACACCTATGCAGCCTGCATTGTGAAAATGCTCGAGATCGGAGAAAAGCAAAGAATGTCTTTCGTTAGCGCTTCTTTCTCCGGTTATAAAAATCAGATCGCGAGGAGACTTATCATGATCAAAAACTTTCAAGCCAAAAAGAAACGGTTAACTGTAATTGGACTTCTCGTCCTAATCGCTACAGCCATCCTAACCTTGCCATCCGCCTTTGCGGCAAACGGAGGCAATATATCTGTTGACGAATATTCATTCCAACTGCCTGCAGCTGGCGATATGACAACTTCTTTTGGAGATCAGACTTACCCTAATAATTCGAATCCCGTTTTGCATGATGGAATCGATATTGCCAATTTGGAAGGGACCGCTGTCCATGCAGCTGAAGGTGGCAAGATCATCAAAGCTGAGTATCATTCATTGACTGGTCTTACGATTATCATTGAACATAACGCTTCATGGAAAAGTGAGTATCGTCATTTGTCAGAGCTCAATGTCCAGCTAGGACAAGTTGTAAGCTCTGGTGAGCAGATTGGCTTTATGGGAAGCACAGGACAATCCACTGGAAGTCATCTTCATTTTTCAACCATCCATAATGGTAAATATGTAGACCCCGCCCCTTTATTTAAAAAATAACAGTTTCCAAATAAAAATGACGGAAGGATTATGCGGTTAAGCATCCCTTCCGTCATTTCTATCTTATTTCTTGCTGTTCATCCAAGTCGCCATATCGTTAATGATTGAAGCTGACACATGAGCAGCCGTATTGTATTCCATCCCAATCGACAAGCCTTCATATTCCGTCAGCAAGTGGTTTACGTTCGGATAAGATACAAACTTCACTTCTGGCTTGGCTTGTAAAGCTTTCTTCCAGCCCTCCAGCTGCTTCATGGATACTTGCCAGTCATTCTCGCCTTGCAAGATCAAGAGCGGCTTTGTTTGCTTTTGCGCTGCTGCTGCCGGCTCGTAATCCCGCTGCTCATACCACCAATAGGCAGGCGGAACAGGGAAATTCGCTGGCAGCTTCTCTGCTGAATAGTCCGGATTATGAATCAATTCAACGATACTCGTCCACGCCTCTGCCGCTTGTTCTTGGCTAGCGATCATCTCGGCGGGGAGACCTAATTTTTTCATCCGGTCCAGTCCTTCATTTTGCTGCTCGACCAGTACGGTAGTGATATTCTCGCTTGGCGCTGAAAGCAGTATGGCTCCAGCTATATCATTATTTAGATCATTGTCGATAATAATTGGCATCACATAGCCGCCTTGGCTATGTCCGGCTACAAAGATTCGTGACGAATCGATTTTGTCGGCCTTTTTCAATAAGGCAACCGCTCTTAAAGCGTCATCTGCCGATTCATTTTTGACGGAAAAGGTTGGCTGGCTTGAAAGTTTGAAGGTATGCTCTCTGGAAATTTTCTCATAGCGCAATACGGCAATATTTTGGGCAGCCAAGCCAGCAGCGATATCTTTGAAAACTTTAGTGCCTCCGATCGTAGAATCGCGGTCATGCGGACCGGAGCCTTGAACGAGTACGACAACCGGAAACGGACCTTCACCGGCAGGTACCGTCAGTGTTCCTGGAAGAGCAAACTCGCCTTCGCCTACGACAACTTGTTTCTCCGTGTAATTACTTTTATCATAGGACGGCTTAGCATATTGCCCTGCAGGAGCAGCCATTTCAAAATACAAATCGTCGATAAGGCCCGCTTTATCAAATCTGACGGTTATGGCAAGAGGCGTTTTGTCGGTTTCATAAACCATAACAACGTTCGTATGCACGTCATTGTTCTCGATTGCAGCCGAAAGCTGCTTGGAAGGAGCTCCATAAACTAGTGGATACTGCTGTGAAATAGCGTTCAATGCCTGAGCGGGGAGTGATTTCTTCAATTGCTCATTCAGCGTTGTCACGAGCTTGGCATGGTGGCTGTTGAAGAGCTGATACACAAAGGAGCTTGCCCGCCCCGCATAATCATTTTCACCAAATATGACCGATTGTTGGTCGGCATTCCACGTGACGCTGCTTCCAAGCGCTTCATTTATAAAGCTAAGCGCAGCAATCATATTTCCATTTTTATCAAGGAGTACTTGTCCGGATTGCACCTGTTTGCCATCTACGATCGCAACGGATTTCCCTATGGTCAGCACAATCTGGCTAGTTCCTTTCGTAATTGTAACCGCCTTATTTGTCGCGTTCCATTTCAGCTCTGCGCCCAACGTTTCAGCCACGATTCTGACTGGGATCAATTGCCCATTTGCAACCTGCATGGAAGTATCCGTTTGTTGCGTTATTTCATTAGCTTGTAATGCGACATTAGCGCTTGCTTGTGCAGCTGAAGGAATTGTCATTGCAAGTACGAGTGATGCGGCAATTATATTTTTCTTACTGCGGTTAGAAGATGGTCTCATTCCAAAAACACTCCTTTAGTTAAGAAAATAATAGCTATGTACCCCTTAGACGGTTGAGAGTCAGCTTTCGTTCAGTCCGAATAAAATCGATCAATGTACCCGAAGTAACTTCGCTCCTCTAGACCAGAGCATTAATCTATTTTACGGCAAAACAGCTTACAAAGTTTCACATTTTTTACTCTATACATGATAAACTAGTCAAAAAGAACGAGGAGTGAGCTAGACATAAGCAGTTACGACTATCAATCCAAAGATGAATTAATAGAAGCCATTCATAGCGGTTATTTGCTTTTGGATGTTGAATTCAATGACATTGCGGAAGAACATAAAGATCTAAGCATTGCCGAAGTTGATCGGACACCCGCTGAAATCATAGCCTACCAGCTTGGCTGGCTTAACCTTGTTATGAATTGGGATCGGGATGAACAAGCAGGTAAACCTGTGAGTATGCCGCATCCCCAATATAAATGGAATCAATTAGGCGCAATGTATCAATCCTTTTACAGCACTTATTCTCATTATTCCTTACACGAGCTCAGAAGATTGCTCAATAAAACCGAACATCAATGGCAGGACTGGATCAGCACGCTAAGTGATGATGAGCTTTTTATCCAAGGCATGCGCCAATGGACAGGAACCAATCCAAAATGGCCGATGTCCCGGTGGATTCATATTAATTCCGCAGCCCCATTCAAAACGTTCCGGGCGAAAATTCGCAAATGGAAAAAATATCGGCCGCAGGTCTAATGATCCAGCCCTTAATTGGCGTATTATGCTGGATAAAAAAAAGACTAAGCGCCTCTCTCGCAAAAGGGAGCTTAGTCTTTTTCGAGTTTTTTGTTCATAGTGGCTTTGAATGGTAATAGAATCACAATTCTGCCGTTTATTCAGAAGCCTGTCCTCTTTCGAAAGAAAAAGTAGGAAACGGTTAGATACATAATTAGGAGACAAGTCGTTCGGAAATATGGTGTTTCATACCATTTCGGCGTCTCTATATACATGATGTGATTTAAAACTAAGTTAATGCATGCCGCAGTTAAAAAGGTGAATAGGCCATACAAAATAAAGTTAAACCACATTCTCATATTCTCACCTTTTATTTAGATATTTTTCAAATATGGCTGTTTCACAAGTGAATTGCTCTTTTTTATGCTGTGCGACATCGATTTGCTGAGTGGATGTTGTTGAATTCCATACAAGTCGATTTATGCAAATATGTTTATATTATTTAGACGAAAGACCTTTCAATTAGTTTCAAAAATTTCCAATATTTCTATTAACTAGCTCCATTGAATTTTGGTTTGGGATGAAACTTCATTCCGAAGAATCTGTTGCATTTTTCAGCTCAAACGAAGGTTCATTCTCTATGCTTTTATAATAAACCTTCTAACCATTACATTTAGCTAGGGATATGTAACCAACTGATGTAACCAACAGAAAGAAGTCGACAAGAGAAAATTGTCGACTTCTAACCATTCACCCAACATCTTCAATTACACTTGCTATACCCGCAATTGCTGCACTGCTTGCAGCCTTCTATATTGATCAAAGCAGCCGAGCCGCATGACGGACATAGATCGCGGGAGCCCGTGTGCGCCTCGTGTCCATGCTGATTAGCTGCGATAGGAGCCTCTTTAACTGGGACAGGCTCAGGCTGAGCCAACAACACATGCGCTTCAACTGCCACTGCCGTTTCCTCTGCGCTTGCCAAGTGCAGCTCCAACGATTTGGCAACCGCATCGGCAATTGATTCAACCCGGTTTACGCCAAAGCCGATTGCGCCCGTCCCGCCAATCCCTTTCAGATGCTTGATCAGCAAGCTGACCTTGCTTCCATGATCGCCATAACGCAAGAATAATGAACAAACGCGGCCAAGCGCTTCAGCCATGGCAAATACGTCCGAGCCTGCCTTGCCCACGTTCAAAAAGATTTCGCCTGGCGTGCCGTTCAGATCGTTAATGGTAATATAGGCCATGCCGAATGGCGTGTTTACTTTGTAAGTCGCGCCGCGCAGCACCTGAGGCCTGCGTTTATACTGTTTGTCCATCACCTGCTCCGTTTGCGGGAGTGCGCCCGGTACGATGGCTTCCACCAAGTCTGCATCAAAATAAGCTTCACTGTCCACTGTAGGAGCGGCTTCGGAGTCTGCTTTCTCCTCTGTCTGTACCTCTGTTTTCTCTGCCTTCTCTGCCTTGGACGTAGAGAGAACTTGTACGTCACGGCTGCCGTCACGGTAAATCGTTACCCCTTTGCAGCCAAGCTCGAACGCAAGCTCGTAAAGTCGGCCTGTTTCTTCAACGGTGAAGTCTGCCGGGCAATTCGCCGTTTTGGATATGGAGCTGTCAACCCAGCGCTGAATGGCTGCCTGCACACGGATATGGTCTTCGGCTGACAAGCTCATTGAAGTAACAAAATAATCGGGCAGCTCCTGCCCGGGATGCTCTTCTTTCCATTCCGCAGCGATTGGCACATCCTGTTTATCGTAACCAAGCCGGCTTTGGCGAAAATATTCGAAAGCAAAATATGGCTCGATTCCCGTTGAGGTTCCGACCATCGTTCCGGTGCTTCCTGTAGGAGCCTGCGTGATGACGGTCACATTGCGCATGCCCCGCTCCGCCACGGCTTCTCCAATGTCAGGGAACTCAGCAATCATATGCTTCATAAATCCGCTTTGAACGAATTTGTCTGCATCAAAAGCTTGAAAAGATCCCTTCTCCGCAGCGATTTCAGTAGAGGCTAAATAGGATTCATGTGCCATAAAGCCGTATAGCTTATCTAGAAATTCAAGCGACTCCGGGCTGCCGTAACGAACCTCCAGCTTAATCATCAGCTCCGCAAGCCCCATCGTTCCCAGTCCGATTCTACGCTCCAGCTTCTGGTTCCGTTCGTTCTCTTCAAAATGATAAGGCGTTTTGTCGATCACGTTATCAAGGAACCTCACTGACCATCGCGTAACCTTGGCCAGCTCCTCCCAAGCGACATCATGTTTCTCTTCGTCATAAAATTTGGACAGATTAATGGCGGACAGGTTGCACACGCCCCAGCCAGGCAAGCCCTGCTCGCCGCAAGGATTCGTGCTGATAATCGGATTAAAATACCAGCTGTTCGACATTTGGTTGTAATATTCCATAAAGACGACGCCGGGCTCAGCCGATTTCCAAGCCGATTCGATAATCGCTTGCCAAATCTCGCGGGCGCGAACGGTTTTGTAAGCGATGACTCTTTTGCCCAGCCGTCTCCATTCATCCAGGTCACCCGTCCACAGCTCGTCGTAGCCTTCTTCCTTCGTATCCGGAAATACTAGCTCCCAATTTAAGTCTTCCTTCACGGCCTTCATGAAAGCGTTGCTCACGCAAACAGACAAATTCGCATTCGTCACCTGACCCATTGTCTGCTTTACGGTAATGAATTCAAGCACGTCGGGATGCCAGTCGTTGAGCATCAGCATCAAAGCGCCTCTTCGGCTGCCGCCTTGCTCTATTAATCCTGTCGTATAACTGAACAGTCCACCCCAAGATACCGAACCGCTAGATGATCCGTTAACGCCAGCAACAATGGCTCTTCGTGGGCGCAGCGATGACAAATTCATCCCTACTCCGCCGCCGCGCGCCATGATCTCTGTCATCTCTGTGAGCGTCGTCATAATCCCGCCCCGGCTATCCTTGGGTGAAGGAATGACGTAACAATTGAATAGCGTCAGCTCTTCGCTTGCACCCGCACCTGCTGCAATCCTGCCGCCAGGCACAAGCTTCCAATCGTCCAGTATATATCTGAATTTCTCCTGCCATTCCTGCTGTTTATTGGTCCGTTGCTCCACCGACGCCATCGCTTCGGCCAAACGATCCCACATCTCCTCGGGTGTTTTCTCAATCGTCAGCGTCAGCTTCTCCACGCTAGACTCGACCTGTTCTCCACTGCCCAGCCTTACCGTTACGCTCCCGCCTTGGCGGGCAATAACTTCCCCGACTTCTTTTACAGGAAACTTGGGATCATCCTTCGTTAGAACGAGCACAATATCTCCGATTTCCGTCTGGCTCGTATCTGCATTTTTCCACGCGTACCGGTCCAAAAATATTTTTTCGCTTAAGCCCTCAAGACGTTTCCCGCCAGTCTTCTCCATCCCAGCCACCTCTTTCGTCATCGTTCCGCGCTATCGGCATATGTACGTTATGATATGCAATAAGCACAATATATTGTGTTATTTAATCATTATACTATACTACATATTGATTTCCATGTTCATTTAAACCCAAATTACGCAAGCAGTGCCGCTTACATGACCACGCTCTCGCTTTTGCTTGTCCTATCTCTTTTTTAATCCGCTTCTTATTAATATTGGATGAAAAGGCAATACTGATTACAACTTATCCCTTTTACTCTGGAAGGAGCTGCACGCAATGACAATCCCTACAACGCCGCAGGCTGCTTCAGCCGAAACCGGCACAGCTATCGCGACGCGCAAGCTGCATCCGCTAGTTGACCTACAGTGTGACCGCTCATGGTTTGATGAGCTGCAAAACCGTTTGACAAAGGGCGGACCATGGGATGATTGGACGCTATATCAACTTGCTATGGAAGCAGAACAAGCCAAACGAATCGAAAGCTTCGACGAGCTGCTCTGCTTGCGCTCGCTTCCCTCCTTCGAGCCGATGGAGCATCAGATCAGCACGGCGCGCAAGGTCGTTCATGAAATGGGTGGCAGAGCCATTCTTGCTGACGAGGTCGGGCTTGGCAAAACGATAGAAGCTGGACTTGTGCTCAAAGAATATATGGTGCGAGGACTAGCCAAGCGAATTCTGATTCTCGTACCTGCTTCCCTCGTGCTTCAGTGGGTGCGGGAGCTTAACCAAAAGTTCGGCATTTCCGCGGTCGCCCAGAAGAAGGCGCATACCTGGGGTTATGACGTTGTCGTCGCTTCCATCGATACCGCCAAGCGCGAGCCGCATCGCGAGTTGGTGCTCGGGACCGATTATGATCTAATCATTATCGATGAAGCGCATAAGCTGAAAAACAAGAAAACAACCAACTATCAATTCGCTAATATTTTGCGCAAAAAATATTGCCTGCTGCTGACCGCAACGCCGATCCAAAACGATATGGATGAGCTGTTCAACCTGATCACGCTGCTAAAGCCCGGCCAGCTTGGCGGCCAAAGCGATTTCGCAGCCAATTTTGTCGTCGACAAACGTCTTCCGAAGAACGAGGACCAGCTCCAAGAAGCATTGTCAGGGGTTATGATTCGCAATCGCCGTGGAGATGGCGGCATCCATTTCACGAAACGTTTTGTCAAAAACATTCCGCTAACGCTCTCCGAAGATGAGAAGGCGCTGTACGATGCGGTTACCGGATTCGTCAAGGAGCGTTATGAAGAAAGCGGCGGCGATCTATCCAGCATGCTCTCCCTCGTCACGCTTCAGCGCGAAGTGTGCAGCAGCCGGGATGCCGTGTTTCTGACTCTCGTTAATTTGTTCAAAAAAACGTCAGAGGACTCGCCTATGCGCCCGAAAATTTGGGAGCTGGTCGAGAAAATCAAGCATATTAAAGCGAATACCAAAGCGGAAAAAGCGATGGAGCTCGTCAAAGAAATGAATGACAAAGTCATTATTTTCACCGAGTACCGAGCCACTCAGGAATATTTGCTGCAATTTTTCCGGGCGCAAAATATGATTGCCGTACCGTACCGAGGCGGTATGAATCGAGGCAAAAAGGATTGGATGATGGATTTATTTCGCGGCCGCGCCCAAATCCTGATTGCTACGGAAGCTGGCGGCGAGGGCATTAATCTGCAATTTTGCCACCACATGATTAATTTCGACCTGCCATGGAACCCGATGCGGGTAGAGCAGCGAATCGGGCGCGTCCATCGCCTCGGTCAGAAAGAAGATGTAAAAATCTACAATCTGTGCACCGTCGGAACCATTGAGGAGCATATCGTCAATTTATTGCATGAGAAAATCAATCTGTTCGAGCTGGTTATCGGTGAGCTTGACCACATCTTGGAGCGCTTTGAGAAAGGCGATGGCTCCATTGAGCAGCGATTAGCCAAAATGATGCTGGAAGCTGGCAATGATTCCGATTTGAAGCAAAAAATCAACCATTTGGGTTCCTCACTCAGCCGTATTCGCGAAGAGGTAATTACTGGCGACGCCAAAGTCGCTTCAACTCCTGATTTGCTGATCAATCTAGATTCACTTGGACAAACCGTGGAGGTGCAGCCTTGAACGAGAAACAGGTGCACAAATTCGTCAACCGTTATTTAGAAGCTACCGAGTGCTCGATTTTGGAAAAATCGCCCACTCATTTTACCGTGAAACTCTCTCCTCACGCCGACCGCGAGTTAACGAACCGCCCCTACTATTGGAGCTTCGTGGATCGGGTCGGCGCTGATCCGGAGACGATGACCTTCCTATTCGTTACGGATAAACATAAATATGACGCAGCGGAGGAACTCAAAAAAACCGAAGCGGCTAACGCTCAAGCGGAAGGAGCCGTTAACGCGCAGGATGCGGCAGCTAACGCCGCGCTCGGGCGCTCCCTTGGCTTCGTTCACGGCAATCTGGCTGCGCCAGCTCGCGTCCCTCGCGAGGATTTGTTCTTCGGCGCTCGCAAGCTTGAGCAGCTGTTCGAGGCAGCGAAAGCCAAAGGCAGCTTCGTTCATTTGTTCCAGGAGGCGGAGCGCCGCAGCGCGAATCCTTTCTCCTCCACGCCCTACACGGCTTGGCTCGGTGTGAACATGCGGGTGGAATTCGCTAGTGACCGCAAGCGTGAGGAAATACATTGTTATGGCATTTCTCTAGCGACCGGTCAATGCGTTGAACATTTCTATGATCGGTTGATTACCCATAAGCTAACGCCACGGCTGCCAGCCAATATTCACATTACGAAAAACGGCATTTCCTTTAACAAGGCATTAAACATTGTCGAGCAAACGCTGGAGCGTAAGCTTAGAAGCTATGATTACAGCTGGGCAGAGGGTGCTTCTGCCAGGCTGGAAGAAGAACTCGAGCGCATTAGGGGATATTACGAGCCGCTGGTCAAGAACGCGCTGGAAGAAAACAGACCGTCGGTTGAGGAGCAATTCGCGCAGAGGCAATCCGAGATCCGCTGGCAATATGAGCCGCGTGTGACGGCGTCCGCCATTAATTGCGGCATATTCCACCTTGAGGGCATCGATTGACAGCAATTAGACCTTATCCGCAGCGATACGCCAAAAAAAGGCGGTCACAAGGCCGCCTTCACGTGACACGTTGTAACAGCCTTCTTCAAGCCTGTCCGTTACAATAGCTAAGAGGTGATGAATCATGCCAAAAAAATTCATTAAGTTTACAGCAGCCTGCGTATTAACCGCTGTTGTGTTATATGCCGGGGGCTTGCAGCAGCAGCCTGCGGCAGCTGCCCAGCAATCTACTGCAGCATATGAGCCGCTTCAGCAGCAAGCCAAGCGTTGGGTGGACGAGCTTGCCGTCCAGTCCTCTTTTGCCAAATGGAAGTCCTCTACGCTCGATATTTCACCGATTGGTCCCGGAACGCACAGCTGGCTGGTTCTGGTGAAGCATAACAGCCAGACCGTCGGCTATCTGATTATTCATGCCGTGGAAGCAGGCGGCTATCAACTTGGCGAATATGGGGTCGGCAGCCAGCCGCTATTTGACGGGCGCACCATTTCGCGCTCCATCAAGCAGCTTGAGCTATTGAAGCCGGCCGACAGCGTTGAAGCTTTGTATGTGCATCCGCTGCTCGCTGCGTGGAAGGTAACTTCCGGCAGCAGCTCAGATTTTGCAGATGCAGCCAGCGGCGAGGCTCTTCCCGCTCAGTCCAAAGACTGGCTTAAAGCTTCGGAAACGAAGCTTCCTACAGCTGAACGTCTGCAAATCACTGGCAATGCCACTCTTTTGAAACAAGTCACCTTGCCCTCATTCAGCACATTCGATAAGATGCCTTGGCTCACAAGCCAGCCACTTCCTATCAGCTCAAAATCATATTCTTCTCTCTTTGCCAAAATAAACAACAAAGAACAGCTCCGCTATACCGCTGAGCTGTTCGAAGGCCAGATGCTTTATGTGTGGTCTGTTATCGGATACAACAAATGGAACAGCGGCCATATTTACATTGGACTCGAAACCGAAAACAGTGATGAACGACGATATATCCCACTCCTGCTGCTGCTTGAGCTTGGCAGCTTCTACCTGTGACGCTCAGTTCTGCCCCTCCACCATAGCATAATACTGACAGGCCCCCATCCGAACCAACGCGTCAGCCAAGGCTCTCTTCTCGCTTTGGCTGACGTTCTTGTCTGCTTCCTCTCTTCTCTTGGAGTCTCGATATAGGCCACAAATTGCTCCGCCATATACTTCACGTATTCCTCGCCCTTTGCCATTTGACCCGCTCCTTCCTGCCGTATCGTTGATGTTATAAGGTTGCCCAGCAATATTCGAAAGTAAACATGCATGAGTTTTCTTTCAAAAAGCCACGATAACCTTAAGACAAAGTGAGCTGGAGGAACGATCAATATGCTTCGTAAAACAGCATTATCCTTATTTATCTGTTGCTTTGCGGCCATTTGCAGCACGTCCGGCGCATCGGCAGCATGGCCGCTGCTGCCTGTAGGCATGGAACAGGACTGGGCGCTGCCTTCTACCACAGTCATTATCGACGTTGGACACGGCGGAATTGATGGCGGTGCTTCTTCAGCGGACATCCTTGAAAAGGACATTAACCTGGCTATCGCTCGAAGGCTTTATACGATTTTACGCAGTCAAAACATCCCCGCTGTCCTTAATCGAACGGGAGATTACGCGCTAAGCGAAGACAACCGCTGGCATATTACAAGGTCGAGGCATCGGAAGGATTTATCTCAGCGCCAGCAGCTTACAGAAGAAATTGAAAGCGATCTGCTCGTTAGCCTACATGTCAATTGGTCCAAGAAACCTTCGCAAAGAGGCCCTCTTGTACTGCATCAGAGCAGTGGTGAGAGCCATTTGCTCGCCTTATGCATTCAGGATTCATTGAATCGACAGCAAAAAACCGCTTTCCTTCCAAGAGAAGGAAATACGTTTTATTTGCTTAAAAGAGTACAGCAGCCTGCCGTCATTGTAGAAATGGGTTTTATAAGCAGCAGCAGCGATCGTGCTATGCTGACTGACCCGAAACGCCAGGAGGAAGTCGCAAACGCTATTGCATCAGGAATTTGGCAGTACAAGTGGATCGTTCATTAAATCGCCTTTGATAAGCGACGTCAGCTTTACGAATTGCACGTTTTGCTGCATCCCGGGTATGGATTGCTTCAGAACAGCTGCTGTCTTCAGGCCAGCTGGGCCGACATGTCCAATCGTGATGCAGCTTGCATGTGATTCCAAATGCTTGCGCAGCATACCAATCTGCTTGGTAATATGCTCAACCGTATACACATCATCTAGAAAAACATCATTGGAAACGAGGGAAACCCCGAGCTCCGCTGCAACCTTAGGCACCACCGTTTTGTACGTCGTCCGGCTATCCAGAAAAAATAAACCATGCTCCTTGCAAACGCCAAGCACGATTCGCATCATTCTCTCGTCAGCCGTTACTTTTGAGCCCATATGATTATTCATGCCTATCGCATGCGGAACATCAAGGATCGCATCCTCTACCCGCTTCTTGACCTCTGCATCACTCAAATCCGTAGTTAACGCGCCTGGCCCCAGCCATTTTTTTAATCCCTTGTTCGGTTCCATCGGCATATGAACGATAACATCATGGCCTAGCCTGTAGGCTTCTTCTGCATCCTGCTTCGTCGTTGGCATAAAAGGCATAATTGCCGCCGTAATTTTAACCGGAAGCTTTAACATTTCAGCCGTTCCATTCATCCCATTTCCAAAATCATCAATGACGATAGAGATCTTACGGATATCCTTTATCGGTTCGCTCCAACCCTGCACTTTCAACTCTGAAATTGATGTTCCAGCTAACGCTTGAACCCTGTCAGACGAGCTTCCAGCAGCGAAAACTGCACATAAGCTCAATGCAGCTGCGAGCACCTTTTTCAATCGGGGCATCCCTATTCCAACAGCCTTCTCCCCTGTGAATTCACCTATGCGATTCTTCTGTCTAAACATTGCAGCACACTCCTCACCTTTTACTATCATTGTTTGTGAAGCAGCTGGAAAATATACGAAAAGCATTAGTTAACATTCAGAATCGCTTTTATTTTACAAAATAAGAGAATTATACATCTTTATCCATGATAATCGAAGAGAATGAGCGATTTGGTTAAAAAACAGGGTGAATTTGAACAAAAACGGCGTTTGCAAGCGCTTTAAAGACATTATATAATGATGGCGTGTCATACAACACGAGTGGAATTCAAACCACAATATAAAGGCGATGTTACCTGTACAGGTACAACCTCGAGCACATAATGTGTAGCCGAGGTTGTGCCTTTTTTTGTTGTCCAATCGCCATAGGAGGTGCACCATTTTAACGCTATGTTTACTTCTTCGATAAGATTTGTTTAATCACAAAACATTTAAAAGGGGTGCAACAATGGGAAAAAGCAAAAAATGGGTTTCCGTACTTATTTGTTCCTTGCTCGTTCTGGCGCTTGCCGCGTGTAATGCTTCTGAACCGAAAACAAACGAAAATAACGGGAAATCGTCTACTCCAGAGCCAGTAACTGAAGGCAATGACGAAGAACTGAAGCCTGAAGCTGGGGCAAAGCTGGTCATTTGGGAAGCGCCGGAACAGCAAGACTATATGCAGAAGGTCGGCAAGGCATTCGAAGAAAAATATGGAGTTCCCGTAACCGTAGAAGTCGTAGCCGGCGGTGACCAAGGCAGCCGCTTATCGACGGATGGCCCTTCCAAAACAGCCGCCGACGTACTCACGCTTCCCCATGACCAAATTGGTTTAGCCGTAAAAGCAGGATTGCTTTTGCCAAATGATGTTTTCGAAGAGGAAACCAAAGCAGCAAATCTCGAAACGGCGGTCGTCGCTTCCTCATTCGACAACGTTCTGTACGGCTATCCGAAATCGGTAGAAACCTATGCCATGTTCTACAACAAGGATCTCTTTCCAGAAGCGCCCAAGACTTGGGAGGAGATCGTCACCTTTGCCAACACGTACAATGATCCGGCTAAAAATAAATATGCCATCATGTGGGAGTTTGTCGGCTACTACACATACCCTTTTATTGGCAGCTATGGCGGGTATATGTTCGGCGACAACAATACGAATGGCGCTGACATTGGACTAAACAAAGGGGATGTGGTCGAAGGATTCGAGTATCTGCGAACGCTCAAAAAAATTGTTCCAATGAATGCCGGTGACATCACATACGATGTCAAGACACAACTCTTTAAAGAAGGCAAGCTTGCCCTTAATATTGATGGACCTTGGTCGGTCGCCGCGTTTAAGGACAGCGTAAACTTCGGTGTAGCACCGCTTCCTAAATTTCCGAACGGCAATGATTCCGTCTCCTTCTCAGGCGTGAAATCCTATTATGTCAACTCTTACACCGCTTACCCCATAGCTGCAAGGTTGTTCGCCAGCTTCGCCAGCAGCAAGGAAAACCAACTGCTCAACTATGAGCTGACTGGAGCCATTCCAACAAATAAAGAAGCTGGAGAAGATCCGCTTATCAAAGAAGATCCGATTACGAGCGGCTTCTTCCAGCAGTTTAGCCATTCCGTGCCTATGTCGTCTGTTCCGGGCGTTGATCTTGTATGGGAAGCTTTGAAAGCAACATTCGTAGCTCTTTGGGATGATCCAAGCCTCGATATTAAAACTACACTCGACAATATGGTCAAAACGATTGAAGACGGACTTAAAGCGAAATAACGGCTGAACAAAGAGCAGCAACGCATATCACTTGGCTTCACCCTCCCTTCAAGGGACCGGGTGAAGTCCTTACTTTTTGAAGAGGAGAGGTTTAGCCTCATGAGCAGCAAAGGCAAAGCGGCAGCACTGTCCACCCTATTGATGGGTCTCGGGCAATTGTACAACCGGCAATGGCTGAAGGGCTTGCTGTTTTTGGCAGCAGGTCTGCTCGGCATCTATTTTTTCATATTTGAGCTCTACGATTATATTTGGGGCTTGATTACGCTAGGCGAGACGCCAAGCGGTTTTGTGAAAGTGGGCAAATTGACCAAGATGGTTGAAGGCGACCATTCGATTTTTATGATGATTAAAGGCTTGGTTGCTTTGCTTGCTGCGCTTCTCATGGCATTATATTACATCCTTAATATTCGTGACGCCTATATCGTTGGTGCCGCACGTGCCGAAGGCAAACGCCCTCACACGTTTAAGCAATCACTTGTTATGCTAGAGCAGAAGCATTTTGCCTATCTTGTGCTTTTGCCCCCTTTTATCGCGATCGCTTTTTTGAGCGTATTGCCATTATTGTTCTCGATCCTGATCGCATTCACCAATTATGCTGATCCCATCTTGCCGCCAGCCAATCTGGTAGACTGGGTAGCCTTTGACAATTTCTCCAAAATGATCAATATGAAGGTCTGGAGCAAAACCTTTGGCGGCGTGCTGCAGTGGACTATCATTTGGGCTATTTTGGCGACAGTAACGACTTATATCGGCGGTGTTCTGGTTGCAATCCTCATTCATCAGCCAGCGATCCGCTTCAAAAAATTTTGGCGTACCGTATTAATCATTCCTTTTGCCATACCGAATATGGTCTCCCTGCTTGTCATGCGCAATATGTTCAATAATCAGTTTGGACCCATCAACAGTTATTTGAAATTTTTCGGCCTTAAAGGGTTGCCTTGGCTGACCGATCCCTTCTGGGCTAAAGTCACCGTCATCCTCGTCAATATGTGGATGGGCATTCCCATTACCATGATACTGGCCTTTGGCGTATTGTCCACCATTCCACGCGATTTGTATGAAGCTGCCGATGCTGATGGCGCGGGCGCTATCCATAAATTCCGTTACATTACGATGCCGATGGTATTGTTCTCTACCGCCCCGCTTCTCATTATGCAATTCGCAGGCAATATCAACAATTTCAACGTGATTTATTTGCTCACTAATGGCGAGCCGGTCAATATCCATTACCAATTCGCAGGCCATACGGACTTGCTGGTGACATGGCTGTATAAGCTGGCACTTAATCAATCGCAGTTCAGCTTCGCTTCTGTCATTGGCATATTCATCTTCATGATCGTCGCGACCTTCTCGATCTGGAGCTACACGCGTACGCGATCCTATAAAGAGGAGGACATGATCCAATGAGAACATCATCGGCCAAATGGAAGCTGCGCACAAGCTATTTCATTCTAAGTGTCCTAACCGTTATCAGCGTATTCCCTGCTTTATGGATTATCTTGTCATCACTGAAAACCGGGAACAGCCTATATAGCGACACCTTTATCCCACGCGAGTTTACGTTTCAGCATTACATCGATTTATTCGAGAAAACCATGTACCCGGCATGGTTTCTAAACACGCTCAAGGTCGCTTTTTTCTCCACTCTAATCGGAACCTTCCTCCTCCTGTTCGCATCGTATGCGATATCGAGGTTCCGCTTTGTCGGTCGAAAGACAACGCTCAAGCTGTTTCTTGTCTTGCAAATGTTCCCAGGTTTCATGGCTATGATCGCTATCTTTGTCCTGCTTAATGCGATGAGCCTGCTAAATTCCCATTGGGCGCTCATTCTTGTGTACAGCACCGGAGCTATCATTACGAATGTTTTTGTCGCCAAAGGCTTCTTCGATACGATTCCGAAGAGCTTGGAGGACGCGGCACGGATCGATGGCGCCAGCCACTTAAAGGTATTTTTCAGCATTATAATCCCGCTGTCGAAACCGATGCTAACCTATGCCAGCCTGATGATTTTCAACGGGGCTTTCGTCGATTTTATTTTCGCGGATTTGATTCTGCGCACCGAAGAACAGCGAACCCTTGCGGTTGGACTATACAAAATGGTCAGTCAGCGCAACTCTACCGAATTTACTCTGTTTGCCTCAGGGGCCGTGCTTGTCGCCATTCCGGTAACCTTGCTGTTTCTGTTCTTGCAGCGTTTCCTGATCGAGGGTCTGACTGCGGGGGCAACCAAAGGATAGCAACAACAAAAAAGAGGCCTTCGCAGGCCTCTCTTCGCTTGTAGCCATTTCAATTCGATTTGCTGACGACATCCTGCGAGATTTGCTCAAGCGTAATGTCCGCAAGCTTATCCTCCATCGCTTTCTGAGCTTCGCTAAAGGCCGTTTCAAGCGAGGATTGGATGTGCCGGCCAACGGTGCACGCTGGGTTTGGTTTCTCATGGATAGCAAATAACTCATCCTGTCCATGGTTATGGACGGCACTATAAATATCGTAGAGCGTAATCTCGCTCGCTGGCCTTGTCAGGGTAGCCCCTGCAACACCTGCATTTGTGGAAACGAGTCCTGCTTTGTTTAACAAGCCCATGATTCTTCGTATGACAACAGGATTCGTATTTACGCTGCCAGCGATCCAATCCGAAGTTAACCGCGCTGCCTTATTCGTCTCCAATAACGTCAAAATATGAACCGCTACCGCAAAACGGTTGCTAGTCAACGTAATCACCTCCTGTCTGTTGTTTATTTCGATCTGCCGCTCAACCTATCATGTAAGCATTATAGTTACATGCCGCAGCAATTGTCAATCGTTTGAAGATGCTTGGGCTACAGGTTCCGCTACAAAGGATACTTTGCCGCCTGAAAGCGAAGCCACTCTTGCCAGCGAATGTACGCGGTAGCCTTGCTGGATCAGCACGTCCCGCCCTGGCTGGAAGGCCTTCTCGATCACAATACCGATTCCAGCAACCACTGCGCCTGATTGTTCTGCTATGCGTGCCAAGCCAAGCGCGGCATCACCGTTTGCAAGAAAGTCATCAATAATAAGCACACGATCCTCCGCATTCAGAAATTTGCGCGACACGGTAACCTCGCTCTCCTCTTGCTTCGTGAACGAATAAATTTTCTCCGTATAAAGATCATCCTTCAACGTCAATGATTTGCGCTTGCGCGCAAAGATCAACGGCACTTGCAGCAAGAGCGCGGCCATCACAGCTGGCGCGATGCCTGAGGATTCAAGTGTAAGCACCTTCGTGATGCCTTCAGCCTCAAATAACTTAGCAAAGGTCTGGCCGATGCTGTGCATAAGCTGCGGGTCCACCTGATGGTTAAGGAAGGAATCCACCTTCAATACGTTCTCTCCAAGGACAATTCCTTCGTCCAAAATCTTTTGCTCCAATTGCTTCACAGCAGTTCCCTCCATTTTTTAAAATTACTGTTGACTATCCCACTATATTCATGATATGATAATTTCTGTTGAAACAAGATATGCGGTCGTGGCGGAATTGGCAGACGCGCTAGATTCAGGTTCTAGTGGTGTAACAGCCGTGGAGGTTCGAGTCCTCTCGACCGCATCCTTATTGAAGAAATTGGACTTATCCACAGGGCCAATGATTTAGTGGTCTTGTAGGGACTCCATTATTGAAGTATAGCACACTATCTTACTGTTTCTCAAAAACAGTTGGAGGTGTGCTTTTTATTATGGTTATAAAATTTGCAATTAAGGATTTTCTACAAGATAGGTTATATAAAAACCTGTCTCCTAACACTGTCGAATCATATCGTTTGGTTTTAGATATGTTCCACAAATACTGTGTTTCACAAGAGATTGTGAATACAGAAGAGATTACTCAGAATGTTGTCAAAGCCTTCCTGATCTATTTACAGAATGAAAAACACAACAATCCCACATCGCGCAATACGAAACTTCGGACACTCAAAACCTTCTTCAACTATCTAGAGGAAATAGAAGTCTATACAGCTAAGCAAAATCCAATCAAAAAAGTTAGTTACGCCAAAGAGGACATAAATATTCAACCGTTTACAGAGTATCACATTAACCAAATGCTCGGGTATTTGAGACGATCCAAACAAAAAGAACGCACAATTTATAATTATCGTGATTACATGATATGTGTATCATTGCTCGGTCTTGGTATCCGTTTAGGAGAAATGGTGAATTTGAAATGGGCTGACATTGATTTCAAGAGTGGCACTTGCTTCATTCTTGGTAAAAAACGTGAACTATCCTCTGTCCCAATTACAGATAAACTACTTAAAGAACTCGCTGAATATCGAATCTTCTGTGAGCATCACTTTAAGACGCTTGGGGCTTATGTATTTCCAACAGACCAAAACACACAACTTTCACCTGATGCTGTCAAATCGTTGTTTAAACGTCTTAAAACGGCAATGGGATTTAAAGATGATATTCGGGTATCTGCTCATACTTTTAGGATTACTTTTGCAGTTAGGTGTATTCAAAATGGAATTGATGCTTTTACATTACAACGTCTTTTACGCCATCAAACTCTTGATATGACAAACCGCTACGTTCGAATGTTTGGAACCGCCTTAAAAACTCAGAATGATAAGTTCAATCCGTTAAACGATATTAATTTGTAGGTAGTGAGCAAGATGGCAATTGATATGTATGGATAATACCTTTTCTCTAAATTAACTTTTATGAACTATGTCCGATATGTTTGAGATGAGCTATTTGACGCAGCAACTTCATAAATTAAACCTAAAGAGCAGGGTTTTATAACTGCTCTTTACCTTTTCAAGCAGCGCCTATATTGTCTTATTAGTTTCCTAACAATCTAGTTACTACCGTTCTTTCAAGCTTCTTAGCGCCTCACTATAGCTTTCCATTTTCTGCTTAGCAATCCCTTACCACTTCTGGTCTAACATTTGATTCTGGAGCGTTTAGAAAGCTTAAAACAATACTACCATCCTCACTTAAACTGAAGCTACAATGATCCCCTGCTTTAACACCTAGTTTCTCAACAATTTCCTGTGGTAAGACGAAGCCAAGCTCCGTACCGATCTCTCTAATAGTAGACATGTTCACTACCATTCAGCTCCTTAACATGTTTATTTAAAGTCTTAACTGAATTCTACTATCGTAACCATTCTAGACAAAAGCCCCATTTCCTTTTCAATCACTATGTAAACAAAAAAAGACCGACTGCAGTCGATCTAATTTTCTTGCTATTTATGTTTAAATAATTCCTTAAGGATATTTTTAGCGAGTAGTAGTGCGTCACCATCCTGCTCATTAAGCAACAGGTAAATTTCCTTTTTTAATTTATCATTTTCAGATAATGTTTCATAATCTGATACATTCGAAAAAAATTCATGAACACTAACGTTAAGGACATTTGCAATCTTAGCGAGATTCAACAAAGAAATATTCTTATGTCCATTTTCCATTCTACCTATATATGAATATGAAAGACCGGCCTTTTCTCCTAATGCTTCCTGCGATAAGCCGGACAACTTTCTGAACTCTCTTATTCGACTTCCAACAAGCTTTAAAAGCGTTTCAGGGTTATTCATTCATCAACACCTACCTCATAATGAGTGTAGTAAATTGATGCCCTCTCTAACACTGAATTTTAGGTCTTAAAATCATGAATGTTCTATATAGGAACAATTATGATATAATATTAATGATTTGTACTTGGTTGACTAAAGGGGCTGAACGCTTTGGCAATATTTCTAGAAAAAAAACAAGCTATAGTTGAAGATTTCAAAAAACATTATCGCGACATGATATCTATCGGTTATCTCAACTCCTATAGATACACAGAAGTAGATAATCTTGATCCTGTGCATTATTTGTCTATATGTCCTAATACGAAACCATCTATTCAATGGTTAATCTTACATAGCTCAAGTGATACATTAGCTGAGACTCCCCTTGAGCTGTATGAGCAGAATTATAATGATATGCTTTCATATTACGAGTATTTCTGTAATTTCACGAAACAACATGGGCATGAGAACGATCAATCATAAGAATGTTAGCAAATGACTATTCTCTGCATAAAGCCTTCTATTATCAAAATTCCCATGAGGTGAAAGATGTCAATTAAATCAGAAGTGAAACGCAAAAAGATACTAATAGAGCAGTTTAAAAGCAAATATGTAGGTCTTAAATCAAATGAAGATATTTTTTGCTATAAATTCAGAAAAGAAAACCTCGCACCTGAGCTATATTTAAGTATCTGTCCTGATGCAAACTTATCTATTCAGTGGTTAATCTCACATAGCTCTTATCAAAGTATTGTTGAAACTTCATATGAACTCTACGCTCATCATTTTAAAGAGATGAAAAACTTTTATGATGAATACTACAGATTTTACCATAAGTGCTTCCCAGAATTAGAACTTGATAGAATTTATGCGCTAAAGGAAATAGAGAATGAAGAACTACAGAAAGAAATAGACGAAGAAAGTATTCGATAAAGGGAGTTTCGAAAAATGAAACTAAAAACAGCTATTACCATCTCAATAATAGGAGCAAGTCTATATGTATGTAGCAATCTGATCGACATGTATCTAAGATTTGTAAGTGGTGTTGATTACTTCATGCTAGGAAGCATCTATAGCTATTTATCCTCTGCAAGTGTAATCTTTGATTTTCTCTTCTCGTTGACTCTATTAAATCTATTCGTTTCGTTTTTGAAATCGCAGAAGAAAAGGAGCTTGTAACATGAGTTCTGAATTTGAAGATTTGCTTCACAGCAATAATGACTCTACAGCATCTTCTCTAGATGTTATACGATCAAACACCAATAGAATTCATAAGCTCTTATACTACACTGGCCTATCAATATGTGGACTAGCATTTATATTCGGTATTGTAGCTGCCAGTGAAATTGACTACTATGACGAATTAGAATTTACCTTTTCCATAGCAGTCCAATGGTGGATAGGCGGATTTATTACAGGCATCTTCTTTATTGCACTTGGAGAAATCATCAAAATCCTGCACGACATTCGATTAAAGCTAAACAAATAAGCAAACATACTGAACACAAAGAAGAAGACAGCCTATAAACAGCTGTCTTCATTTGCGTCTTTTAGACATCTTAACTAGCCAATGATAGTTCGCAGATCCTTATATATACTTATATAAAGAACTGCGAACCATTTTTATTCTGATTGTATCTATTAATACTACCCTCTAAAAGGTTCTTACGCCTTTGGAAGCATCCTTATATTTCTTTGTTGAGATAATCGTAATAACTATCACAACACCTTCACCTTTGGGTGCTACAATCGCAACAATCCCATTTTTCAAGAACCAACGAATCTTAGACTTGATCGGCGGCATCCTCTCAATATCTTTAATAAGCTGATTCCTATTAATAACCTGCTGTTTGATTCGTTGTTCGGTATGTTCTGATAGTAATACTTTCACTTTGGATCACCACCGTACAGATAATATTACATTGATACATGTTTAGTTAATCAATCGGTAAATCCTTGTTCGTTAGTACTGCATCCACTACCATAATTTCACCAATCTTCGAGATTTGATGAACATACTTATCATTAATAAAGAGTGTCTTGTGATAGGAACTAAGGATATCACTTTCCGTTCTACGCAAAGCAACCACAACACTTATCTTATCTTTATAATCTGCATGATTAAAGAAGCCATTAGACTTACGGTACCATGACCTCTTGCCGTCTGGTGAATACGTAAACACCTCGGTTCCAAAGCATGCTTCACTGATATCAATATCATCATAATGATCTGCTTCTATTGCGATGATATTGATCATACAGTCACTATTATTCCATGTATAAACTCCAGCTGCTCTCTTCATAGAATTAAACGCCTGAGACGTATGTTCATTAGTAACATTAACCATATGTAGATCGCCAGTCACTCCTATTGTTAAGTGCCTTAATTGCCTTTCTGGGGAGTCAATAAATTTAATAACAGCCTTAGTATGTTGATTGGTTGGGTAGTAAAACTTTATATTGTCCTCGTTAAGCATTACTTTTGAGCTAACAAACGCTATAAACTCTGTAATATCTACTTCACTAAAATCCTCTTCAAACTGGATAGAACAGTATTTATCAAGTGCTATTTGCTTAAATCTCCTTTGTATTTCCTCTACAATGTTTGCTCGCCTATTTTCTCTTTCACTACTCGATAATCTCTTCATTTGTATGCAATAATAGACTTCATTCTTTTTTAAAACAAAATCTGTTCTATTAAATTCTTCGGGTTCATATTGAAGATGGCCATCTGGATGATTATATCGTGCTAACTCAATACCAAAATTACTTTCGGCCAGGTAACTTAAAAATGTTCTCGACGACACCTTTGTATTATCTATTAAAACTTTGTTTAATGCGGACAAACCGTGAGATTCGATTTCGCGCATCTGATTTGCTAACTTTTTTATCAGATCACTGGAATCATTATGTATTGTTTTTTCTAATATCTGCTTAGCTTTTAAAAGATAATCATTCTCAATGACGATCACCACACCTAATACTAATTATTTTAATTTTTAAAGCTAAGCTAGAAAGTATTATCACTGTAGTAATCTAAAGTAACACTTTCATTACTTTTCACCCAAATCATCACTATCCCTAATTTCTCCAATACAGCCCTAATCTGATTAATTACCTTTCTATGACTGTCATTATCAGGTAAGGCAATTGCAACTTTAAATAGCTCTCCTTGCTTTTGCTGAATCAGTTTAGCGGTTGTAAGCAAAGCCCTTGATATGTGCGAATCTATTTGATTAGCGTTGAATGGCTTACCATAACGGCTACTTGTTAGGCTGGCACTTGTTTCTCCTTTTGCTTCTACATATAAGGTTACTTCATTCTTACATGCAATGATGTCGATGCCTTTTGCTGATGTATGGAGTGACTGAACGATGTCAAAGCCTAATTCTTCTATCTTTGAACAAGCTGCTGATATAACATCATTTTCCGTTAGCAAGACCATACCTCCATTTATAAATCTTGTGATTACCATTATTTCTAATTTAGCCTTGCGGATTCCACGCTTATGATATCATCCTCTGGAACCATAAAGACCTCATTGCTATTTGAAATCTTCACATAACCATCCATCTCTTTACCAGCTACAGCTTCCAACAACCCCTCATGTTTTGCTCCTGTATCAAGCGTCAATAAAACCATCTTGCCGAATTAATCATCTATTATCATCAGAACACCTCCTTTAGATGGAACCATTCGACAAAAAGTGTAAATTACCTCCATTCACTCATTGCTAGAGTCAAATTTTCCTTCAGTAATATCTATTGAAAGTTGTGTTAGTAAAATCTTTTTAGCAAAGCACATCAGAACGATATCCTACTCAGCTTCCTTAGTGTATTGATCAGTCTTTAATTTCAACAAGTCAACACTAAACTCAAGGTAGTTCATCAGCTTTTGACGTTAAATGCTCAATGTCAGCACCCTCGATGTCTCTAATATCAAACCATTCTCCGTCAACCATAAATCGTTGCTTAAACTGATCTACACGATCCACTATTCCGATTACTTCAAGTTTTTCAAACTCATGATACATTTTGAGCTTGATTTCCTTTCGCAGCTCCACAGACTCGACAATTACACGTGAAATATCTTCTCACTCCTGCTCATCAAGATTTATAC
This sequence comes from Paenibacillus luteus, assembly GCF_006542765.1. Taxonomy (GTDB): domain Bacteria; phylum Bacillota; class Bacilli; order Paenibacillales; family Paenibacillaceae; genus Pristimantibacillus; species Pristimantibacillus luteus. The sequence continues at coordinate 18,705 of NZ_SKCD01000066.1, read as the reverse complement.
GTTGGAGCTTCTGATTTTTACGATTCAATTCATTTAAGGCAACTTTATGCTCAGGCAGCATCATCCTACTGCTCTCCCACAAACCGTTTCCTTCAAGCTTCTTTCTTTATCTATCCCCATTTCAGCACCGCACCTCATGATTGATGCTATTAAAACATACGAACACACTCTCTCTATTCAAGGGCTAAGCATTGGCATTTCAAAACTACTGCAAGCAATGGAATAAAATTTATAAGACAAAAAGAAACCACATGAAGTTGATATACTCGCATGTGGCAATTAAACTTTAGTTTGTAAATCCAGTAATGAACCCTAAATCAACCCCTTTAATCGCGTATAAATAAGCTTGAAATTCCGAGAAGATAACAAGTAGTATGATCGAAGGGATTACATATTTAATAGTTCGAAAAGTACTTGAGAAAATATGATCCTTTTCTTCAACTACATAATATAAGACGTTCCCAACAGTAAATGCAAACAGAAATGCGAGAAGTTTAATAGGAATAAAATATTTCCAGTCAGGCACTCCAGTAATTGTAAAGCTAATAAAATATCCAATTGCGTAACCTATTGCAAAAAATTTGTAGCGCATGATTCTTGATTCACCCATTTCCAGTGTATCCAGTATTCAGTTTAATGATATCCATGTTTTATTTACATTCAATTAAATCATGCTGGCATCCAACTTTGGGGTCACCAATTATAAGCCAATTTTTTTCTTTTACATTTAAATGCTCTTCACAGTAATCTTCAGCATCCTCTACCAATTCAAACCAGTAGTCTGCAAAACATGGCTTATCTTCGTGTGTATCATATAAAAAAACGTATACTCCTTTATTCGTTTCATATATCATTACTTTTTTTATATTGTTAACTCGTTCTTCAAGAACTACATATTTCCTCATACATTTCCCCCTTAATCAAATTGCTCTTTTATTCCGAAGCTATCTTACTAATCAATCCTTCGATTGTCCCACTACATTTTTCCACCTCTCGTAGATGGTAGAACGTACTTGTGTTATTAAAGTTATTGATTTCATTATCTGGCGAATAGAGATAAATCTTTTTCCCTAATCCTAAAGCAATGCCTAATTCAACATGGCTTCCTTTCCCTGCTGGATATATCACGACCATACAATCTGATTCAATTATAGCTTCTTTTTCCTTTTCTCCTATATCCCTAAGTTGTTCATAAGTTGTTACATCTTTGTTTTCTGTCCAATCGTAAGTTTGTGTAAATCCTCTATCACGCAACTTTCTTGCTACTTCTCGAACAACTTCAACATTTTTGAAACTTGAAGCCACATAGAATTTCAATTTATTTCCCCCTTCTCTCTAGTAAAAATAGTGCTTTCATATAAGAAAGAAAATAACTACTTGTTCTACGGTTCACCGTTATGTGTCTAAACACAAATTACAGTTTGACCACAATATATATATCAATGTATAAAGACAAAGCCACTCCTAACAATGGAGTGGTTTCTTTACTTCCTTCATTATACGTGTAGAACTAATCGGTTAGCCAATTCTCTCGCAAATTCCTTTTTTGCATCCAACTTCAATTCATTAAACACTCTAGCCATGCGTTCCTGTGCTTTTCCCATGTTACCTATTGAACAGTAGAGTACCGTTAAATAATGGGGATTCTCGTAAACCCCATCTCTCTCACGTAACTCCATTACTTTGATTACGTCATTAATGGTTTCAAATTTGCGAAAGTGAGGGAATATATACTCTGTAATATCTTTTGTTATCATTCGTTTAAGTTGTTCAACGTCAGTATCAATAGTCAATCTATACCAACTATCACTTTTCGTTAGTTCTGTGGCACGAATCCGTAAAACTGAGCTTACTTCCATTGGAAATGATGGTTGCTGATAAAGAAACACCGTTCCGAATAATTTCTCTATATAAATGCCTGTATTAAAAAAGAACTCAACTTCATCTTGTGTATTCCACTTCGATAACTGAATGTTCACTGTTGCAGAGAAGTCAGAACCGGTTAAACCCCTTTATTGTGGACACTGCACCTCTTATTCGACTTTGATCATAGTATTGCTTTAAAATGCTCCGATTTTCTCGAAAATGCACATTTTGAATTGATCTGAGCTAGACTTTCACTTGCTTCGGTTGAACAGTCCCATTTTTGACCGCCTCCATATATTCGTACGGAGAGAAGTCATAGATGCTGCCGTGTAGACGAATACGATTGTAATCTTGAATAAATTGACTAACGATCTCATAGGCCTGCGGGTAGGTATCAAATTCATGGCGACGATAGCATTCAAGTTCGATGACGGCATGATAGGATTCAATATAAGCATTTTTATTCGGCGTGTTAGGAGGTATACGCTCATGAACCATAGTAAATGCCATACAGGCCTCTGCAAACCGATGACTGATAAACTGCGGACCATTATCAGAACGTATGACAGGTTTAGCTTCTTGATCCAATAGCTGACGCTTCATGAGCGCTTCCTTTGTAATCTGGACAAGATGTACAGCTTCGCAAGTTAGCCCTATGTGATAGGCGATGATAGCGCGATCAAACACATCTATAATACTCATTAGGAAGAAAAATCGCTGCTCACCATGAATCCAACCATACTTAATATCGACCTCCCACAATTGATTGGAGCCCGTTATGACGCGAGTGTTCGCAAGTCGCTTAGGATACTTGATGGTGATTTTGCGCTGTGGTCGGAGCACATCCATGAGCTTGCATAGACGATACACTTTTTTCTTGTTGATCTTCAGTTTATGGCGTCTTCGAAGAAGCACGGTAAGCTTTCGGTAACCGTATGCTGCGCCTTCTCCGGCCAGGAACTCCGTGATCCATTCACAGATCTGTTCATCGCTAACAGGTTTGCCTTCTTGTGTATAGGAGTAACCAGGCGCCGGACGACCGACCCTGTGGATCATTTTGGCTTCAGCCTGCAATCGATTCACATAGAAATAATACGTAGATCGCTCCACTTCTACGATCCGCAGAACAAATCGGATGTTGTGTCCTTGTTCAATATATTTCCGGGCAATCTCTATTTTATCCGCAAGTGCGGGTTCATTTTTTTTAGTAGGTCTTTGAGAATATCCCTCTCTAGGGCTTGCTCTGCAAAGAGCTTCTTCAGTTTTTCATTTTCTTTTTCGAGCTGTGCATAATCTTCAGCAGTAGGAACAAACTTCGCTTGCTTGACGCTGTTCCCGTCCAATTGATCCAAGTCCTTACGATTCAGTTCTCTTGCCCATCTTAGAACCATCTTAGGATCAAGCTCATGCTGACGCGCTACGGCTGTCATGTTGCCAATCTCTTTCCCTTTGGCCACAACCATTTTCTTGTAATTTAAATCGTACTGTTTCTTCTTCATCGCTCGTTCCCCTCCGCTTATTTTCATTGTATCTAAGTAAGGGGTGTACTGTCCAAGTCTTAATGGGGGCTAAATAGGAACAAACGTGAGCAAAGTTATTGCCCTGCTTCTTAAACCCTTCTATTTTAAATAAGGGAGCAATGGTTTCTTTTATGACTTGTTTTAAAACATTCTGCATTGTATTCATAACAGTCCCCTTAACGATGATATTCAATCTTCATTCATCCAAGTTAACCTCATTATACCTATCAAAAATACGTTCAAACTCGCCTTCTTTGATTAAATGTCCAATAACTTCCTCAATACGATTACGACTACATTCATCAACAAGAAGCATATCACTGCCCCAAAAGTACTTACCACGTAAGCACTCGCCAGTTTGCTTATTCTTTGCAGCAAGCGTTTGTATGTTTTTGTATGTAAAAAACGATGCAATCCATCTCGATCTATCTTCAAACGTTACAATAACATCAGTATTGTCGTCGTTTATATCCCATTGTCCTTCAGCCCATTCTTCTGCTTCAATTCAAATAGAATACTGTTTTGACATTATTAAAAACCACCTCATCTATTCTCAGTTTAAATATACCATATGCTGGATTAACTAAGGGAGCATATAATAAGAACCTTGAATTTTAATATAAAGAAATGATATATTACTAATGATTCAGAGTTAACATTGTCGCCATTCCCCCCAAGAGAGTTAAGGAGGTGCGATCAATGTTAAATCTATCAATAGTCTGTACTTTACCCTTTGGTTTCTTAATTGCAGTTACTATAGTAATAGTTGTCCTTTTAACAAGAAAAAAACAAGTTAGTAAATGTAAGTTAGAACAATAAGTTTCTATCCCTTAGCATAAACCTTTACAGTTAACTCTATATCCATTTTCACTCTCTTAAGGGGGGAGTGTCATGGATAAGAATAAAAAATGTTAAAAGGCTAAATTATATGAGCATCCGAATAAACTAAAAAAGCTACTACTCGCTGTTGGAGTAATGGCTTTTTTTTGCATTTAACTTTTTATAATCATATATTCAAGTTTTAGATGTGCTACCCCCTAATAAGAAACCGCTTTTGATCCAAAAGGTAGAAACCACCGCCCCCTACCCTAGGGATACATGCCTTTTAAAAGTGGAGTTTTATCAATACTTCCTAACCATGTGACTTAGCTATTCAAGAAAAATGGCCGTATTCTCAGTGTTAATTAAATGAGAACCGGCCATTAATGAAAGCAAGTTATAACAACTTACTATGACATACATTATTTTATGACTGTGACACTAGCAGACTGCCGCTTTCATAATCAGCAACTCTTCGGTAAAAGGTATTCGGCTTCATGTTTACACGTTTCATTGCTCCCACAGCTGTAATCCTCTCAGCTTTCCATTCATCATACGCATTTACAAATTCAGTTGTAATCTTTTGCTTAGGTCTGCCAAACTTCACACCATTGTTTAAAGCAATCTCAATGCCCTCTGCCTGCCGCAGCTTCGTCTTTTTACGTTCCTGCTCAGCAACATAACTGAGAAGACTGAGGAACTGATCTTCCATTAGCTTACCAAGGTCTCCCATTGTTCTGAACTTACGACTATCAAATAGCGTTTCGTTTTCTAGTACAACAATATCAGCATTCAATTCTCTTGTGATAAGTTTCCACTCACGTATAATGCCGTCATAGTCTCTGCCTAGACGGTCTAACGCATCAAGGTACAAAAGATCACCTTCTCGAATAATAAGACGCAGAGCTTGATACTGTGGACGGTTAAAGTCCTTACCACTTTGCTTATCAATAAATATGTATCGGTCTTCGATCCCTAACTCTTTCATTTTCTTTATCTGACGTTCAGTATTCTGCTCCTTAGTTGAAACTCTCACATAACCTAGGTTCATGAATTGCATCCCCTTTGACACATCGTGTATGTCAAAAAGTATATCATAATAATGAAATATTTCATATGTGAAATATATATGTTTTGAAATGCGAAAATGGCTTCTTTTTCAATATGTCACTTTTTATACTTTTTGAACTACCCATCATTCATAACAAGTGATAAAAAAGTTCCTTTTAGTGAAAGTGATGAACATTTTATATACTTAACAATATTTATTCTATTTGGATGTCGAGGGCGCTTTGCTGTTGTCAACACCGTTTTATGGTTCTGGTTAGATGATTTCAATAGATAGATTGAATCAAGCTTTTCATGTTCTTTAAGACAATCATAGACAAAGTTAACTTCGATGTTATGAAAACTCGCCTTCATGCCGTTAAGAATAGACTTTGGTTTACACTCCTTATTGACTACAAATGGAGGATACTTCATTAACTCACTTCCTTTATTTTCATTCTACTGATTCAAGAATCAGACGCTTCTCAACCCTCTACGCTCATCGTACTTTATCTGCCTAATTCGCTCAAGTTCATCTCTTTCAACACCCTTATTCTGAATGACGCTGTACACCACTTCAAGCAGATCAGCAAGTTCCTCCAACTGCTGTTCATCTGTAGCTTCGAGAAAATCATTCAGTTCTTCCTGCATCTTGATCTTCTATACCTATTCAAACAGTTGAAATTTATATTTCTTTATTCCTTCTGGATATTTGGTCAGCATCTCAAACTTCTTAGTCTCGTTTGGCTCAATCCCTAATGAATCAATGGCATATGTCCAATCTGTATCAATCACATTATCATTTGCATCCATATATATTGCCTTAACTTTTATGTAGGAATACGATCTGTCACCATTGTTCTTTACTGATCCTGTTGCACGAATGTAATCTCCATCTCGACTCACTTCTATATCAGTGAGTTCAAGCATAGGAACTGCATCTTTATTTATTACGTCCAGCAGTTCAGTAAAGAAATCCATGTCCTCTGACTTTATTACAACATCCGAAATAACCTCAAATGCTTCTTCTGTCTTTCCTTGCTTATGTAATTCTTTAGCTTGTACCAGCAATTCATCATATTCATTGTCCGAATTTGAATTAACATGAGCCTCAGTGCTTGAACATCCAGATAAAATAGAGATAGAAAGAATAATAAGAAGAATTAAGATTGCATTTCGCACTTCAAACACCACTCCCCTTATCCTATGAAGTTCCTGCTTCCCATTTATACCCACAACTCATACAGCCAACCATTAGTTTCTTACTTCCAATAAGTCCTCCTAGCAAGCCAACTCCACCTAGCAAAGCACCTCCAACAGCAGACTTGCCAAGGCTAAAGCCTTTGTCTCCTGCGGATAATTGAGTGGATTTGCATTTTGGACAACGCAATATCTCGTTTGAATTATCCGTATCTTGAAACAACTGTTTGTTTGCTGGCTTCTTAATAATGTTTGAAGACTCTCCACAAGAGCACATAATAACTGCATTGGACTTATAGCCAATGTCATTAGATTGACAGCTAACCTTAAGAACCTTATTCTCCTTAGAACATCTTTCACAGCTAATATAATAATATCTCCCTGATTCATGCAATAACTTCATATCAAACATTCCCCCTAGAACCTTAGAAATTTTAATAACAATCTAGTAAGAACAAGCCACAGAGAACAGCTACATAACCACTTTTCATAATCCAAGCTTATCAACTGCCAATTTAGGCCTGTCTTTCAATATTCGAAATGCTCTAACAGTATAGTTCATGTTCTTCTTTGACCCAATTCACTCTGTGTATCTACCACGAGCATAACTATGAACTAGCCAGCTACGAATAATCTAAAAAAATTCAATTTATGGGCATCCTTTGCGTTGCGCCCAAGTTCCATCCCCATTAAATCCAAGCTTTTATTTGTTTTGCTTTATCCAACGTAGTACATTCTCATAAATTATCCCATACCTTTTAGCACTTTGTACATTATGTTGTTCAAAATCACTTAAATATCGATCACTAACAACAAATTCCGAATGCCAAACGCTATACTCAGTAAGAATAACTCTATCAGATACATCATCAAATTGATCAGCAGTAATGTCAATAATCAAATTGTCCACCTGAATCCAAGCATGTGATTGACTTCCTTTCCAACCACATACATAATAAGGACTCAATCCAGAATCTTTAAAATACTTAGCTAATAAATGACTTGAATCACCGCAGCATCCACTTGGGAATCGACTAAAGAAACTAGAGTCAGGAAAAAATTCGATAGACATATTCTCGAACGCATCACGGAAATGATTACTAATAGTTTTTATGTCGACGTAATTCATCTTACCTACTCCTTTAAAATTGACCTTTTAATACCTATCTCATTACATTCTGGTAATTATTAGGTCGACTACACCACCAATACCAAATAAGCATATGATCACTGATGTACATCCACTTTTTTTAGTTTGTTGATATTGATATTTTCTTCGTTTTTCCTTATACTCCTTACTTGAATAATATTTGTTCACACCTCTTGAATCGTATTCGTTAATACCTACTTTGTAACCGTCTTCATAATCTCTATAAAAATCCGGGCTGTATCCATCCACTAAGTATTTCCCTAACTTATATCTACCGTCGTGCCACCCTACTTCCCAACCTTCTCCATCATAAATAATTCTATCTTGTTTTAAAGCGTTAACCCTAGTATTCCATCTTCCACGCTGAATCTTTCTAGTCATTGTTTCCCCCCTTAAAATTCAGGTTTTAATTCTAATCCTCATCATTGAAATGATCAATTTGAATCAATAGTGAGACGATATCTTTTGCGATTTGACTTGCTTCTTCTGTTGTCACTTGTATTAAATGTCATTGCTTCAATCTACCGTCAACAGCTGGCTTCATAATATTCCGAAACAACTGTTTTGCATTCTCACTATTGAATTCATTTTCATTTAACGCAAGCAAATGGGATGAATATACATTCTCTAGACGATTAATAATGTCTTTTTGATTACTTGCTAATGACTCAACTGCAAAATATAATCTTTCCCATGCTGGATGGTATTTCATTATTGACACTCTCCTGTGTTATTTAAAGTGGTTAAAACAACTCTTTTATAGCTCATTGATGATCACCATATACTTGGTAGTTAGGCATGTCATCGAGCACATTTGTCCACCTTAAGCCTGAAACCTCTGGCATTAACTGTTTGAACATTCCCCAATTTAGTATATGGACTTTAAATAAATCTTGATGTGGCAGTGTTTGGAGACTCATAGAATTAAACGCTGGTTTATGTGCATAAATCAGTAGCCTTTCAGCTAAGTCAATTTCTTGTAACCAAACTTCACTTAATGGAGTGACACTACCTGCGAGTCTCCCAACGTAGAATTTAATGTCGCCATAGTTGTTTGTATTATCCCATTTCTCTTGAAGCAACCTTCTGCCAAATGTTTGATTTCCTGTTTTCCCAATGTATAGCAGAACATCTTTACCATATACTGGATGAGTACCGTATACCTGATATATTCCCTTTTCTGTGTTGCTATTCATAAGTCCTTTAAGTTGATCTAAGGTATATGGGCCATCCCAATCAATGTGAATCATCATCTGCTGCGTAATATTCAAAACTGCTCCCCCTATAAAGCTAGTATTTTAACTACTGTAATTTCAACTTCCTCACAATTTCTTTAATTACCTTGAACGAAACATTGTCTGGATGAGTCGGAAAAATTGGATCATCATTTTCGATTCTAATTTCATAATTATTACGAACATACATACCTAATGTAAAATGTAATGAAATAAGTTGTTTAATATCAAGTCCTATTAGATAATCTTTTGCTTCTCGATCCAGATCATTTGCAATGATATGCTCAGCTGCCTCTTTCACTGATTCAAAACTTTTTCGCTTCAAATAATACACTTCTCTCCACTTAAAATCTCAGTTTTATCTTCTTCTTTGTCTATGCGAGTATTCTAATCTTTCTTTCATGCTGATTACGACTCCAGACTTAACTAAGCAACTAGAGCAATATGATTTACCTTCAGCGTTCAAAAGAGGTTGTTTATTCTGATTGCTACAATTAGGGCACGTATAAGATTTTCCATAACTTACTCTATTGAAAGTACTCCATCTACCTTAGGTTTAGATGTCTTAAAAGAAGATTTATGCATAAGAAACGCCGTATCAAATCAATTTCTTTTAGAATTCCTTCTAATTAGTATCCCAATATCACTTTGTATTTGAGTAAAAAAACCACTTAGAAATTCATTATATGGATAATCCCTGACTTTACTTAAAACCACTTGCAGTCTATTAACTATTTCTTCATCACATTGTATAAATTCTAAGGCTTTTAGATAAATTTCAATCTTGTTTCTGTTGACGTTATTAGTTAAATCATCAATAATTGACTTCTCTAATCTGTTTGTGCACTCAGCGGCTAATTTACCACCTTTATTTTTAAAAGTATCAAATACTTGATATTCCATTTTAATATACTCGTATGGTGACCCTTCATTAAATTCGCCTTGAAGGGCAATTTCCATAAAGTCTACAATTTCAATTATATTTTTACTGTTTATTGATTTCATCAGTCCATCAAACTCATCATCTTTGGTCTTCAGATCAGGAAAGCAAGAGTAAAACAATGGGAGGTCAATAGTTTTTCTCATTAACAAGCTATAATCTATGTAATCATGACCTGTTGCAGCGTAGAAAATAAAATTATCAGTCTTGTGTAACTTATCCAATTCTGATGTATTACCGATTCGTTTTAATGCATTGAAAGCTGCAAGATAAAAACCACCGTTAAATATTTTTTTCTCATATGCGATTAAAGCTCGATCGCAATCTAATAAATCCTCTAAATCTTCATTGTGTTGAACACCACTGTAAGCTAAATGCTCGCACCCCTCGATCAACTCCTGCATTTTTCCCATATCGCTTGGAAAGAATTGATACGTAAAATCCCCTTGGTTATATTTTATCTCTAGTTTGCTATCCTTCGTATCAGTTGCGTAGTGACGTTCGACATGCTCTTCAAAAGATTGTTCAGTATTTAAGTAAACATAAAAACTGTTGTATTCGTCAGCATACAAATTAAAAGCATAGACATCTTTGTTATTATTCGTTGAAATAAATTCATTAACGATGTGTATACATCCCTCGTACAAAGCGTCCTCTAGCTCTTTAAGCGTAACTACTTGAACATCAATTAAGACAGTATCTGACTGTACAATACGACCATCGTCAGTCTTTACAAAGTATCCTGAATTTTCAAGTTCTCTATCTCCATTTAATAATTGACAAATTTCTGTATAGTATAAATTCATAATTCGTGCCTCCATTTATTTTTCATAGAATTATCTTAAAATCCGTGTATTATTAGCCTTCTTACGCGTAGTATCCACCTTTTGGTATAAATGTTCCATCTATGATGTAAGTCTTATATACTTGTGAGAAAACTTTGAGCGCCATAAATCGACTTTTCTTTTCGCTGACTAGGATCATTATATCGTCAATCAAAATGTCTTCTTGATTAAAATCGACCCCAATAAATCGAAATTCTAGTTCATAATCCAAGTCTTTTAAACATTCGCCATATTTATAACGAGCACCTGAATTAGTTAACTGAACTAATTCGAAAACAATACAAATTGCCATTTATTTTAACCCCTATTTCAAATAAAATCAGACTCTTATTTAAACATGTTTGATTTTTGATTATTCTTTCCGTTGTTATAGCTGCGCTCAAGTACATGAATTAATAAAAATACACCAGCTATGGTAAATCCTCCACTTACTAAATAGTTATTATTGGATAAGAACTTCATTGAGAGCTGTATGAAAAAAACAGCGACAATTATTTTAATAATTAGCTTATAATTCATGAATGCGAATTTCTCTCTCAACTGATACACCAACTTTCATTATTACTTCCTTCTCTTCCAGCAATTATACGATATAATAGGTAATATGTCTCAATTCAGGACAAATAAAGCAGTATCAATAAGCAATACTTTCTATATGGTCATGTATAAAAAAATCGAATAGGATGGTAATGAATCGTAATAAAGATATTGAAAAGAATATTACGCTATAGACTACACTCACTAACTTTTTCCTATCATGGAGCTGAAAAATGAATAATATCGTTAGATTATATGGGGAATCGCAATTAAATAAGATGAGGTTGCAATTAGCAAGAATGAAAAAACCAGAAGGTGTCCCATACTTCCTTACTGCCACTGATGAGGGGGCATTAATCAGGCAAGTTAAATTCGACACTTATCTTGAGGTAGCATTTAGACATGAGATAATGGAAGATGATTTAAAAAATCGTTTAATGTCGAACGCATGGAATACCTTCTTTCAAGCAAAGAATGAACTAATGGCGGCTTATTGCGTTGAAAGCAATGGTCATAAAATCTCATTTCATCCCAAGGGAAAAAACAACACTAAAGACGAGTTTACAATTCACACTGAATCAGACGATATCTTTGTTGAAGTAAAATCCCCTATCAAGGAGCCTGATAGCATTGTGTGGAGTGGTAATGATGCGCTTAGCATTCGTAAGACAATTAAAGATGCCACTAATAAGCAACTAGATAAGAACAATACTAACCTACTGATCTTTTCAGGTGATATGAGGATTCCAATTACTCACAGCTATCATTCAGGCATTATAGAAGCGTTGTACGGCGAAGAAAAACTGGTCTTATCTATAAACAGCTCTAATTTGTCCAATGCGCCTGAGAGAAGTTTTGAAGTTTCTGGATTGTTCCAGTCACATCGTAACACCCGAATCAGTGCTGTAGCAACACTTCAGGATCTTCTGACAGAGAAGGGATTCCATTATAGCTTTAAGTTATTCCATAATCCGTTTGCACTCAAGAAGATAAGCATTGATTTGTTTAAAGGAATAAAACAATACGTCTATAACGATGAAACAGATCAAATGAACTGGATTTAAAAAAGAAGGAGCGGCTACTTAGGCTCCTTCCTTCTTATTACTTCGTATAATATAAGGTGCTTCACATTAAATACTCCCTTGTACCATGTATATTCTATATTTTATATATGACGTTCTACGACATTCAATGTGCACCTAATTCAGATCATCATTTTATCTTTTTTCTAAAAGACAAAATTATAATCCACCAATGTCCACATCTCAGAGTAATATGCAGGATGTCTGGGTTGTTTACCATCCTTATCTTGAAAACATTTCAACTTCTCCCTATACGGTAAAAGCATTTTTTCTACTTGTCTTTTACGCCTAACATGTTCTGTATTGTCTGATCCCCAACCAACAATAATTATCTCAACTATATCAGAATTGACTCCTTGAATAATGTAATCATCATTGTATTTTTCATATTCTTGACTTCTATTTTTAAGACCAGAACGTGGTGTCGTCATATAAGCAAATAAATTAACAATCTCAATTCCACCATAGTCATTATCAACCAAGAAATTAGTCATATTCATTACTGTTTGATCTGACTTTAGTTCTGTCGCCTTACTTGGATTCAACATTACCAAAGCTGCTAACTTTTTATCTTTATCCCAAACGCGTGTTAATCTATATCGATAATCATCATTATCCGAAAAAATCGCGGTAGATACAATTGCTTTTTCAACAATTCTAGGCTTCAATAACATCCCTCCAAATAAATCCGAGAATTTATAAACATTGCCCTAGTTAATTTATCGTTGCTTATTCTGAGGATTATTATTTGAAAATGTCGAGCTTGGACTATCTTTCCTTTTTCTCATTCTTCTGTTGATATTCCAAAGATTTATTCTTGTGCTGTGATCACCTTCAAGGAGCGTGTGCGCTAACTTATGGCAGGACTCACACAAATATATTAAGTCATTTAATCTCTCATTACCTACACGCTTATATGATTTGTGGTGAAGGTTTAATTTAGATTTAGATTTACATACATTGCATTCATTTTTAAATTTTGAAGCTTTGTACCTAGCACGAACATCTTGCCAATGATTACTTTGCAAGTAAGCTTTATAGGAAGTGAAATTTTCTCCAGTGTTATTGCATACTATGGGAAATTTAATTTTAACTATTGCAATCACATCCCTATAAATGAATTATTACATTAGTAATTATCTAATACAAATTTCAGATGGTTCCACAAATGATAAATTAACATATTCCACTTTGTTTTGAAGATTGATATCAGAAGATACTAAAAGTACATTTGAGTTCTGTTTTTTCGTATTACTTCCACTGTTTGACCATTAATCTCAATAACACGATATCGCCTTCAAAACGTTTAATAATACCTTCATAATCCCTCGCTTCTGAGCTTCAATTATTCACATCCTATACAATCACGATCCAGCTTAGTGCTATAACCAGGATTACCTTTCCTATTTGGTTTTTTTCTAGTTTCTCTATACAAAAAACCACTTCATACAAGAAGTGGGGTTACTCACTACCAGAGTAGTCATGTTTTTATTCCAATGCACTTTCAAGCATCGCTTCTAATTCAATACGCATTTCTTCTTGTGTCATTTCTTCAATTGGTTTATATTCACCATTTGCATTATAATCAGAAGGATTGTCACTGATTCCTCCTTCAGGAACATACTCACCATCTGAATTATAGTCATTTATATTGGTAGACGGCGCTTTTGGATCAGACTCTAACTGCCCCTTAGTGTAAGGGGCTTCTTTACTGGTTGACCCAGCAGGACTTTTTATAAAAAGAGATGACACATCGGATTTATCCTCTGTATCTGTATCTTTTTCTTCTACAATTACTGTTTCTGGTGATGCAGTAGGAATATCATCAATTGCATTGTTATTAGCAGCATTGCATCCTGACAAAAAAGCTGATATGCCTACTATTCCAATTAAAATATTAAACCTTTTCACTTAATTATCCCACCTTATTCCATATATTCCATCAGCATAACACTAATAGTCCTTTTGGTCTAGGTAAAATTACTTACACACATGAAAATAAGTTGTTCTCTTCTTAAAAATCAAAACAAAAGACCAATCCATCTCTGGACCGGCCTTAGTCTTCCTTGCTTGTTTCGCTTTCCTTGTACCAATCTCTAACTTTGTTTAAGTCCATCTTGGATGAATCTGAACCGATAAACTTGCTCCAAGCGTCTCTCTGTTCTTGTGTCATACCAGTTGATTTATTAAGAATAGGTTTTATCATTGTTACTCTCCCTTAGCCATTGGATTATTTTATAACTCGCTGGATTAGCTGGCTCTTGGCTTTCCTTTGCTACAGACTTATAAAATTCATGCTTTTCTTCTTCAAAAGCTTTAGCAAAGCTTTTCCACTAAAGAGATAGCTTAGTTTTGCGCTTTCTCAGGCTTTAATGTCTGCTTTTCTTCTCTTCGTGACTTTTCAATAGCTAATTCTCTTGTATAGAACTCATTCTGATTCTCCATCATCTTCTTAGTCAATTCTTTAAAATCCATCATAGAACGTACACCTCCTATAGCCGGTTATATCACTTCATACTAAGCTATGATCTAATTGCAATTTGGGAAACAAGGAAAGCAATTGCAGGGGAATTGAAATAAAGAGAGGTATTAAACTACTAAGCGTTTTTTCTTTGATAATTGAGTTCTTGCAAATGTCATTAAGCAACTGCTGTTCTTTTTCATTTTCTGCTATGTACAGCTCTGCTTTCTTCTCTTCAAATTCTTTAAGCACCTCTTTGAAGTCCAACATGATTGCTAACACCTCCGTAAGTTGGTTTCGATTACCTGATGCAGAAATACCACCTATCTCCATTTAACATGAGTTAATGGAAGAAAGCAAGTCAAACTCTCTACAATCAAAACATACGCCACACAAAGGCACGATAGATCAACGATGATGATACGATAACGATATATTAACCTTACTTTGCATCAGTATTAGAGTCGTAACCGTTTCGTATCACTAAATATAACAATGAATGATCTGTAAGTATCATTTGCTTGCTTAATCTGTAGCCACATAAGTTTCTATTTTACTACCTTAACTGCTATAATGCTTTTTCGAAGGTTTCTAATGCATTAATAGAGAATCAAACCTTTACCTTAAGATATTAAGATACATCAGGAAAATTTCAGGAGGAATTATAAGTGGTGTACTAAGGCCAGCTGACTGATCTACTAGTTGTGCTAGTATTACACATTTAAAATAGTTCGCATTTCCCTACATATACTTTATAGGAAAATGCGAACTATTATTTAAACGGAAGATGCTCTTGTAAGATATCTTTGTCTTTTGTCCAACTTGTTTTCGTCATCTTCTTCAGCGTATCCCAGAGCAGATATAAACTCTTGAATTTTCTTATGATTGAAAGTTCGAGAAAACACACCCTTGCTCAATCCCGAACGTTTCAACAAAGTACTGTACCATATTATATCCGCTCCTGCTTCCTCTTTAAGGAGTCTTTTTACAAGATGCATGTTAGTAGCATTACCTTTTCGATCTATTTCGAGATCGAGCATGTTCTTAGGACTCCATTTGACTACATTACAACCAGGAAACTTGATCCCCATGTATTGGAGTAAAATATCGTCTTTGTAAAACATGAAAATCTTACCAAACACATTTTTTGAACTATCACGTTGGCTTGAACGTTTAAGCTCCTGTGAGTAATCAACCAGCATATCTAATATTTTAAATATTTCAATGCGCGGATCAATGAATCTTCTTGATGTGTACGTAAGGCCATCCAAACTTTCAAGAGATTCACCTTTTTGTTCTAATATTGCTTTTGTTTTTGCCATGTAATATCCTTCACCTTTATGGAGAATGCCACCTAAGATAACAATATTACAATCTTGATATTTATTACTCCCTTTAGTGGAGCCGTAATGAGCTACTTTTATTTTGCCATCTTGAATCAAGTCACTCAAAAAGCTCTCCACCTCATTGCGTTGACTTTTAAATACTGGGAGAAATATCTTTTCAGATGGATTCTCATTCGCAATAATACGTACATCATTACAAAATGATTGCACGGTTCCTGCTTGTTCCATGATGCTTTTAGTTCCTCTTACATTGGCACATTGATATAACGTCAATCCTTCAAACGTTCTCAATGGCTCAAAATCATAAGCGTGATAACGTCCATGGATATAATCAGCGTCCATATCGCCAGTGCCATCAAAGATATACGTGTTGAAATCTTGGAATTGTCTATAGTTATGATATCTACTTGTTGCAATAGATGAAACGGATTGCCCTTTAACTGTCTTCGTTTCAATAATGCCACCATTACGGATAACACAACTAATAAATTCCAAAATTGCAAACTCTTTATCTGTAATGTCGAATAACTCGGTATGCTTTCTTAATGTTGCTTCTGAAAATCCAAAAATACAATTCGTCTGCTCGATTATCTTACGATACTTTGAAGCTGAATCGTATAATGATAGGATGGTCGTTACAGCATTTGAAAGCTCTAAAGACTCTTTCTCATAGCCATTTGCCAACAAACGATCCTTGATGTTGTCCGTAAGAGACTGAAATAATTTTAATGGATACTCAGCTATGTAAATAAACTTAGGTTTTTCATCAACCATTAACCATTTACGCTCTATTCTTTTATCATCTCGCATAAAATAACCATATTTACTTGTAAAACCCTTTGTACTTGATAATAGTCGTTCTGAAGTCATAACTAATACAGGATAGTCAATCTGTTCAATTTTCTGACCCCAATATCGACAACTATTCATTTCAGAACACTTGCTTTTATTTTTAGATGCAGCACAAGATGTGTAGTTACATCCATTCTTTTGGTTCATGAGGCATTCTGTTTTATCAAATCCATACATTTCAAAGAGTGCTTTATATCCCAATTCGTCATTTATTTCACTCACGATTTTCTTTACATCAATGATACGTTCTAGAACAAGAATAGCACCAAAATTCTTATCCTGTCTAAGCATCACCTTAATAAAGGTTTCAATGATGGTAGACTTACCACCCCCCATATCAAGGGTAATTAGAGATGGCTTATCTCGCTTTCCAGTGAGTAATAAACATACAATATTGAATATATACTCAACATGCTTTGAATTGATTGTTTGATTACGTTTTGAAAATTCCAACAAAACATCATCAGTAATTTTTTGAACATCCTTTTCCACCTCAGATGTGGAAGTGATTGTGCTAGGTAGAAGAAAGCTGCTCTTCAGTTTATTTATTTCACCTTGTATATCAAGAGGATAATGCCCTAGTAATTTAGATACGTCTTCCCATCCCATTACCTCTGCAAGCTGGAATATTGAATAACTCGCACCACATGAACAATGGTACCACAGATACTGGATGTCAAACCATGCACTCGGGTTCCGATCAGCATGATCCGGCATACAACATCGTGCTGAAATACTGTTACCTCTTAGCCTACTATTCTCTAACCTGTCAATGAGAATTTCGACCAATTTTTCCTTTTTGTCACCGACTAATTCGATTAGTGGTTCTCTTTCTGGTATAAATATAGAATCTTCTTCGTCTAATTCAGGTAAATCTTGTTTTATGATAGATTGAGAATAACGAATTTCCGGCTCAAATATAGGTACAGTTACAGGATATTTTTTCCTCGGGTCTTTCTGGTGCATGAAATACGGCAACCTCAGAACCCTTGCTTCGTTAATACAATTTTTATCACCATCAAAATACTTAACCAACTGTTTTTGCACGTAATGAAATAACTCTACATCATCATTTGGTTCGGAAAGCAACCAATATACATGAAAACCATGCTTTGTACGCGATACTATCGATGGTGGGACTTTGAAACTCGTTATACGTTCGAGTGTTTCACGCTTCCATTGACTTAGGAGTTTAGCATCTAATCGATATTCCTTAGGTGCGTCAATATCAACAAACTGGCTGTTTATTTTCCCACCATTACGAATATGGCTGTTACTGACCGTACATGAATCCATAATCTCATAGTTTGGTGAGTTGACCGTAAAGCATACTGCACCATGTAAGGACTCACGCAGATAATCTTCAATTACTACTTTATCAAAGTTCTCTGCTGATTCCTCGCAAAGCAATTCTTTCTTTTTATTCTGGTATGCATAAAAATAGCCCTGATAACGTAAAATGCTTGTGGTAGAAGCTACGCTCTTTCCTTCAGGCAACACTCTTATTTCATAAGTGTTATTTCCATGAATAGCATTTAAAAATTCCAAAACACCTTCAGCATGTGATAAATCCTTAATTCCCATTTCTATTTTCATCTAATATCCTCACCTGTCTACAATAAATTAGATAGCGTTGGCTACCTATTTTTTTGTAGTTTAGAAACAGTGTATACAATTACTGTAAATGTCAACATAAACATGTACACTTTTGCTTGTTTAAGGATGTACAAAATCACTTGTCCTCTTGAACGAAATGATCCTTCAATCGGTACGATTCGCCTACAATAGTTACGACAGTTGCATGG